>NZ_JACJFM010000051.1 GCF_014164585.1 Oceanospirillum sediminis
CAGAAAATCAGTTGGCTTTATTTCCTGGAGCAATAAAGCCAACCGATGCTCGGTTAGATAGAAACCTGACTTTTTCAGGGCTGACTACGTAATGTGCTGTAGTGCCAGGTGGTCACTACAGCACACGAACTATATTTTTATACAGTACTGATTTTACTTACCAATACAGAAAGAGCCAAAGATCTTACCCAGCAGATCATCCGCACTGATATGACCTGTGATCTCACCCAGCGCATGCTGAGCCATACGCAGATCCTCTGCCAGTAATTCACCGGCTCCCATCGCCATTAACTGATAGTGGCCATTGTTCAGATATTCTTCAGCCTGATTCAGAGCATCAATATGGCGACGGCGGGCACTGAAGCCTCCTTCTGTGGTTCCGGTATAACCCATCACCTCTTTCAGGTGCTGCTTCAGGTTATCCACACCCTCTCCAGATTTCGCACAAAGTCGCAGTATCGATACCCCTGTGGATAAATCAATGCCGGCAGATTCACCACTCTGATCAATTTTATTGCGTATCACACTGATCCGCGCAGTACGGGGCAACTGGTCAACAAAATCCGGCCAGATCTCGTGAGGATCGTTCGAGGCAGTACTGGTACTATCTACCATCAGCAGTACCCGGTCCGCTTTATTGATCTCATCCCAGGCCCTCTGTACCCCGATCTGTTCAACCTGATCCGGTGTTTCACGCAGACCCGCCGTATCGACAATATGCAGTGGCATGCCATCAATGTGAATATGTTCACGCAATACATCACGGGTAGTGCCTGCAATATCGGTAACAATAGCGCTGTCCCGTCCGGACAGGGCATTAAGCAGGCTGGATTTACCGGCATTAGGGCGACCGGCAATCACAACGGTCATGCCTTCCTGCATCAGAGCCCCCTGGCTGGCGCTGCTTCTGACGGTCAGCAATTCACGCTGTATCGCTTCCAGATCATTCAGCACTTTGCCATCTGCCAGAAAGTCGATCTCTTCTTCCGGGAAATCAATGGCGGCTTCCACGTAAATACGCAGCTGGGTTAATTTATCCACAAGGTCATGGACTTTGCCGGAAAACTCCCCCTGCAGAGAACGGATCGCATTGCGGGCGGCCTGCTCTGACACACTGTCGATCAGATCGGCAATGGCTTCAGCCTGTGCAAGATCCATTTTGTCATTCAGAAAAGCCCGTTCAGAGAATTCACCCGGACGGGCCAGACGAACACCACACTCCAGTACCCGTTTCAGCAACAGGTCGATAATGACAGGACCACCGTGCCCCTGCAGCTCCAGCACATCTTCGCCGGTAAAGGAGTTAGGCCCAGGAAAATACAGGGCAATACCTTCATCCAGCACCTGTCCGTTTGCGGCACCACCCTGATCATAGAAGGGGCCGTAGTGCGCATAACGGGGCTCAGGCAGCAGACCCAGTATGTTCTGTGCGACATCTTTTGCACGAGAGCCTGAAATACGGACAATGCCCACGCCACCGCGTCCGGGAGGGGTCGCCTGGGCGGCAATGGTGTCCTGGTCTGTTGTGGTCATGGTGTCTTCTCCTGATCGGTTTCGGTCACTGAAGGCGGAACGATAAAGCTTATACCGCTGATAACCGATTTTCAGACAGGCTATCAGAAGCAAAGGGTTTCTATTAAAACGCAAAAAGCCCCTGAAGGGGCTTTCTGTTACCACATGTGGTCAGCGTCAGGTTTTCTTCCCGGCACCGTCCTCAATCTGTTTGGTAATCACATACTGCTGTGCAATGGACAGAATGTTGTTCACTACCCAGTACAGTACCAGACCAGCCGGGAACCACAGGAAGAAGATAGTAAACACCAGAGGCAGTGCTTTCATCAGCTTCGCCTGCATCGGATCCGGAGGCGTCGGGTTCAGCAGCTGCTGAATAAACATGGATGCGCCCATGATGATCGGCAGTACAAAGTAAGGATCTTTCACCGACAGGTCAGTAATCCACAGCATAAATGGTGCATGGCGCAGTTCCACACTTTCCATCAGCATCCAGTACAGGGCGATAAATACCGGCATCTGTACCAGAATCGGCAGACAGCCACCGATCGGATTGATCTTCTCTTTCTTATACATCTCCATCATGGCCTGCGACATCTTCTGACGATCGTCGCCATACTTCTCTTTCATCTTCTGCAGTTCAGGCCCGATACGGCGCATATTCGCCATAGAGCGGTAAGCCGAAGCAGACAGATGGAAGAATGCCGCTTTAACCATAACGGTCAGGATGATAATTGCCCAACCCCAGTTACCCAGGAAGCCATGCAGTACATTCAGCATCCAGAACAGCGGTTGCGCAATAAACCACAGCCAGCCAAAATCAACCGTCAGTTCCAGGTTCGGAGCTGCAGTTTCCAGACGGGACTGTACTTTAGGACCGACAAACAGATTAGCACTGACTTCAGCCTGCTGACCCGGTTGCACCAGAGTTTCAGGACTGGTGAAACCGACAATATTCTGCTGACGGGAGTTAGTACGGGTGCTGTAGATCTGTTTTTCGTTCTGGTTCGGAATCCAGGCACTGACAAAGTAGTGCTGAATCATTGCTGCCCAGCCACCGACAGTTTCACGACGGAAGTTCTTCTCCTGAATGTCTTCAAAAGTGATCTTCTCGTAGTTCTCTTCGATGCTGGAAACTGCCGCACCCAGATAGGATTGCATACCCATGCCTTCGCCCTGAGAAGGGTCTGGCGTATTATCACGCTTCAGCTGAGCAAAGAAATAGCCTTGCCATACTTTGTCGCTGGTATTGTTGATCAGGTAGCTGACTTTAATATCATAGCTGTCGCGGGTGAAGGTGAAGCGCTTAGTGATCTGAACACCACTGTCCTGAGTTATCGTCAGGTCAACGTTCAGTGCGTCACTGCCATCCGCTAGTGTAAACAGTGTCTTTTCTGCTTTATACAGAGGACGCCCCTGTTTAGATGCATCCGGACCATCAGCACCAGCCAGGCCACTCTGGGCAACATAAGTGCGGTTTTTATTCTGCTCCAGCAGAACGAAAGGCACTTCCGGGGTGTCGACACGGAATTTGTGCTGAGGCAAGGCAGCGTAAACAATATCACCGCCTTTTGGATCAATACGCAGATCCAGTACATCAGTACGGACTTCAATCAGACTGTCGCTGACAGTTGCGCTGTCGGTCAGATCGGCCTTGCTGCTGTTCTGAGGGATATCATCACTGGTACTGTTACCTGCTGAAGGCGCAGAAGAAGGCAGGACATTCTGAGCCACAGGCTCAACTGCCTGAGGACCATAATCCTTATTCCACTGAACCACCATCAGATAAGACACTAAAGCCAGTGAGACGATCAGTACTAAACGTTTCACGTCCATTGGGTATGCTCTTACCGGATTCGTGTTAAAAAAGATTTGTTATTCTGAGTGCGGAAAGCCTGTGACGCAAGCCGTTCTCAGGGGAATTAAGCTAAATATCTAGTTGTTTTTCGGTTCAGCTTGTTCTGTGCCCGTCTTTGATACTTTCTGCCCGGACCGGTTCCCCTTATTCTGCTTTTTCTGACTCATTTTAATCAGCCTTTTCCAGGCCACAGCCAATTGTTCAGCATACTCTTCTGAGCTCAGGTCACTGAGTCCCTTCTGGGTCAGCAAGACCAGATCCATAGCTGGCAGCTGGTGCTGGTTCAGCCGGAAAGACTCACGGGTAAGACGGCGAATACGGTTGCGATCCACTGCACGACGAAGATTTTTTTTCGCCAGGATCTGCCCCAGTCGAGGGTGTGACAGGGTATTGGGATGAGCAAGAATCAGAAAACGACGACCGTAGACTTTTATCTGGACGTCATCAAAGACGGAGCGGTAATCCCCGGCTGTCAGTAGTCTGACATCCCGGGGAAATCCGTAACTGGTCATTCAGATCAGGCTAACCAGAAATTATGCACTCAGGCGAGCACGGCCTTTAGCGCGACGGCGAGTAATTACCTTACGGCCGTTTTTAGTAGCCATACGAGCACGGAAGCCGTGAGTACGCTTGCGCTTCAGAACGCTAGGTTGAAAAGTTCTTTTCATGACTGTTTTCCCACACTTTCACTTACAGATTTGGCGCAGAAAGTGCGCCTGGTCTTAGATCAGGGCGGGAATTCTAGTGAATTACGTCCAGGACTTCAAACCCTTCTTTGTAAAAAAAGGGGTTGTGCATAACTTTTTTCCGTTTCTTGTTGTTTTCATTCCAGTTTTTTCTTTCCGATTTCTGCTCATTTTATGAGCAACCAGCATGAAATTTTCAGAACACTGATCAGAATCTGTACCTTACGATTTTTTCGAAATATCCGACTTAAGTATAAATCAAACCAGGATATAAACAGAGACTACTAAGTTAATTTTTTAAAGAAGAAAGATAATAATGTTTGTGTTTATATAGAAAAAGACATTCTGGGGATAACTGCCTTGATCATTGATGATATAAGGCTTTCAGGTTTGTATAACTAATTAGATTAACTGACAGTCTCCTGTCATTGAGCTGAGGGTGACCTGTGGATGAAATAGCCAGTTATGCACAGCCCGATTTATCCCTGTCTCTGTCCTATGCTCTGTCATCGGGAAACACCTGGATTTATCCACAAGCCAAAGAACGCTGTAATGGGAACTTTCCTGGAGCAGATGTGGATAACCTGGCAATGAACCGATAAAATAGCTTTTTGTTTTTTTCGGGGATTTGCCGTGTCACTTACGCTTTGGCAGAAATGTCTGGGTCATTTGCAGGATGAATTGCCTTCACAGCAATTTAATACCTGGATACGCCCTTTACAGGCGGAACTGGAAGGTCAGAGTCTTAAGCTGCTGGCACCTAACCGTTTTGTACTCCAGTGGGTTTCGGATAAATATGTTGCTCGTATCTCTGAGTTGTTGTCGGAACTGAGTAACGGGCAGCCTCCACAGCTTATTCTGGAGATTGGCAGTAAGCGCACGGTATCGAACCCTCAGATGATGTCGCGTCCGGCAGCAACACCGCCTAACGTGATCGTACGTACGACACCGCCCCGTCCTGACTTTCTGTCTGATCCGACAGAAGAGGGACCGGTGAGGTCAGATTCGGTTTCTGTTCCCTCTTTTGGCTCCCACTCAGGTTATCAGGATGCCAATCCACAGATGGAGCTGAGCAGGCAAAATCGCTTTGCTGATGAGATGACAGCCTCTGATCAGGATGCACCGGCGGTGATTACCCAGGCTAAAACACCGGCCAAGCCTGAGCGCACGGTACAGGTGGATGGTGCGTTGAAACATCAGAGTTCACTGAATCCGAATTTTACCTTTGAAACCTTTGTGGAAGGTAAGTCGAATCAGCTTGCCAGGGCTGCCTCTCGTCAGGTGTCTGAAAACCCGGGCGGAGCTTATAACCCTCTGTTTCTGTACGGTGGTGTTGGTCTGGGTAAAACTCACCTGATGCATGCGGTGGGGAATTTTCTGGTACAGCAGAATCCGAATGCCAAGGTGATGTATCTGCATTCAGAACGTTTTGTGGCCGATATGGTGAAGGCTTTGCAGCTGAATGCTATTAATGACTTTAAACGCCTGTATCGTAGTGTGGATGCTCTGCTGATTGATGATATTCAGTTTTTTGCCGGAAAAGAGCGGTCTCAGGAAGAGTTCTTCCATACCTTTAATGCCTTATTAGAAGGTGGTCAGCAGATGATCCTGACCAGTGACCGCTATCCGAAAGAGATCAACGGAATGGAAGAGCGTCTGAAGTCCCGTTTTGGCTGGGGACTGACGGTAGCCATTGACCCACCGGAGCTTGAAACCCGGGTAGCGATTCTGAAAAAGAAAGCGGATCAGGCCAGAGTCACGCTACCGGATGATGCGGCTTTCTTTATTGCCCAGAAAATCCGTTCCAATGTACGTGAACTGGAAGGCGCACTGAAAAAGGTTATTGCGGACTCTCATTTCCGCGGACAACCGATTACTACGGACTTTATTCGTGAGTCCCTGCGTGATCTGTTTGCCGTACAGGACAAACAGGTCGGGATTGATAATATTCAGCGCACGGTGGCGGAGTATTACAGCATTAAGGTGCCTGATCTGTTGTCTAAACGACGTAGCCGTTCTGTGGCTCGCCCGCGTCAGGTGGCTATGGCACTGGCGAAAGAGCTGACCAATCACAGTCTGCCGGAGATTGGTGATGCTTTTGGTGGACGAGATCATACTACGGTGCTGCATGCCTGTCGTAAGGTAAAAGAGCTGCAGGAAGAAAGTGCTGAAATCCGGGAAGATTATAAAAATCTGCTCAGAGCACTGACCAGCTGATAGCGTTGATGAGTTAAACTGGCCGATTACAGCATCATTGCTGTGATAGGATGCTTTATTGTTGATAATTATTTTTACAGGATAATCATTATTAACGGCGGCTGGTCTGGCTGGCTGATAATACTGAATCCGGATCGAATACCCTGCGGGTGCAGGGCCGGATAAAATAACGTAATGTATTGTTTTGGATTGCCATTATTACGTAATAAATTACGATAAGTTTTACGTATCGTTCTGGTGCTATAATCCAAAATTACAAATGATTCAAAAACGGAATGATCTGCTCATGAAATTCTCAATCTCCCGGGAAGCCCTGTTGCGCCCGTTGCAACTGTTAAATGGTGTTGTTGAGCGCCGCCAGACTCTGCCGGTATTATCTAATGTTCTGGTAGTAGCAGATCAGCAGGGTCTGTCACTGACTGGTACAGATCTGGAAGTTGAAATTGTCAGTCATCTGCCTCTGGAAGCCGGGCAGGTAGAACAGACCGGAGCGATTACCGTACCTGCTAAAAAGCTGTTTGATATCTGTAAGTCACTGCCGGATCAGAGTCAGATCGGTTTTGAAGTTCAGGAACAGAAAGTCAGCATCCGTGCCGGGCGCAGTCGCTTCTCGCTGTCGACTCTGCCGGCAGCCGAATTCCCAAAAGTGGAGGAAAGTCAGCAGGATCTGAGTTTCGAGCTGACCCAGGGCCAGTTCAAACGTCTGTTAGAAAGAACCTCATTTGCTATGGCGCAACAGGATGTACGTTACTACCTGAATGGTATGCTGCTGGAGCTAACGCCGGGCATGCTGCGTAGTGTGGCTACTGATGGCCACCGTCTGGCCACCTGCTCTCTGGCCCTGGAGCATAATGCTGCCAGCCAGGTTCGGGCAATTGTGCCTCATAAAGGTATTCAGGGACTAGGCCGTCTGTTTGATGACAGCGAGATGCCTGCACAGGTGGTCCTGGGCAGCAATCATATCCGGATCAAAACCGGAGACTATATTTTCACCTCTAAGCTGGTAGATGGTAAGTTTCCGGATTATGAACGAGTTATTCCTCGTAATGGTAATAAGACGATTATCGCAGATCGTCAGGAGTTACGTGAAGTACTGCATCGCGCTTCTATTCTGTCCAATGAAAAATACCGTGGTGTTCGCCTGGTTCTGAGCGATGGTAATCTGCAGGTTACTGCGAACAACCCGGAACAGGAAGAAGCTGAAGAAAATATCTCGGTGAACTATTCCGGTGATGTACTGGAAGTAGGCTTTAACGTAACCTATCTGCTGGATGTGCTGGATGTGCTGAATAACGATTTAATTCAGATTACAGCATTGGATGCCAACAGCAGTGCCTTAGTAGAAGAGCATAACCCGGAAGCTGCAGATGACTCTCTGTATGTGGTTATGCCGATGCGTCTGTAACATCGGCTTGCCTTCTCATACTTTTTTTAAGGTATTGTTGAGATCGAGACAGAGACACCCGGACTGGTTTTACCTGTCCGGGTGTTTTGTTCTGTACACCATCTTTTATTTCTTCTCTGTCTATCTATCAGGAATCCGGAGTGAATGAGTTTACGCAGACTGGATATTGCTCAATTCAGAAACCTGGCCAGAATCAGCATCCGTCCTGATGCAGGAATCAATCTGTTAACCGGCGACAACGGTGCCGGTAAGACCTCTGTACTGGAAGCGATTTCTGTTTTGTCATCAGGACGTTCCTTTCGTTCTGGTCGTACCCCGGCGATTATTCAGTTTGAACAACCCTCCTATACTCTGTTCGCTGAAATTTTTAATCCGAATTTGCAGACCCAGCCCATTGTGCCCATTGGTATTTCCCGTGACAGGGCAGGGGAGCAGCAGATCCGCATTGCCGGTCAGCAGGCTCGCTCCGCTGCTCAGTTAGCAGAGTTGCTTCCGGTGCAGATTATTAATGCGGACTCTTTTCAGTTGCTGGAAGGCTCGCCTAAAGTACGTCGCCAGTTTATTGACTGGGGAGTGTTTCACGTGGAACATCGTTTTTTCCCGGTGTGGCAGGCGTCGCAAAAAGCCCTGAAACAACGCAATAAACTATTGAAATATGGTAAAATGCAAGCTATTCAGCAGCTTGATATCTGGGACCAGTCACTGGCTCAGTATGCCGAACAGCTTGCTCTGCAACGGGCAGACTACGTGGAACAGTTGATTCCGGAGTTTAACCGAACCCTGTCCGAGCTTAATTTATCTGAACGGATTGAGCTGAGTTATTACCGTGGTTGGGATAGTGATATCGATTGTTTCTCCATGTTGCAGGAGAGCAGACAAAAAGATCTGGAGCAGGGCTTTACACAATCCGGCCCACACAGAGCCGACCTGAGAATCCGGGTAAACAGGCTGATGGCCGTTGATGTCCTATCCCGAGGTCAACAGAAACTTGTAGTTTGTGCTTTGCTATTAGCACAGGGGCGATTGCTGCAGAAACTAACCGGAAAACAGTGTGTTTATCTGGTGGATGATCTGCCAGCTGAGCTGGATGGTGAGCACCGTAAATATTTATGCCGGGTACTGGAGCAGATGCAGTGCCAGGTTTTTATTACCAGTGTGGAGTCTGATTCTCTGATCAATTGCTGGTCGGAGCACACACCACTTACTGTGTTTCACGTGAAACATGGTGAGGTCAGAGAACAATAATGGCCCACTCGGGTTGTGATGACAGGAACAGTGGATATGAGTGAACAATCATACGATTCGTCCAGTATTAAAGTTTTGAAAGGTCTGGATGCGGTCCGTAAGCGTCCCGGAATGTATATCGGTGACACGGACGATGGTACAGGCTTACATCATATGGTGTTCGAGCTGGTTGATAACTCCATCGACGAGGCGCTGGCCGGATTCTGTTCCGATATTAAAGTGATCATCCACCCGGATGAGTCGATTACGGTCTCTGATGATGGCCGTGGTATTCCGGTTGATATGCACGAGGAAGAAGGCGTATCGGCTGCAGAAGTGATTATGACGGTACTGCATGCCGGTGGTAAGTTTGACGATAATACCTATAAGGTATCCGGTGGTCTGCACGGAGTAGGGGTGTCGGTGGTGAATGCCCTGTCAGAAAAACTGACCCTGACCGTCTGGCGTGCAGGCAAAGTCCATGAGCAGGTTTATGTACATGGTGTGCCCCAGGAGTCACTGAAGGTGATTGGTGAAACCACTAAAACCGGTACAGAAACCCGTTTTCATCCATCCCCTGAAACCTTTTCCAATATCGAATTTCACTACGATATTCTGGCCAAACGTCTGCGTGAGCTATCCTTCCTGAACTCAGGTGTCAGCATTACTCTGATCGACGAGCGCTCGGGTAAGACAGATAACTTTAAATATGAGGGTGGTCTGAGTGCTTTCGTTAAATACCTTAACCAGAATAAAACAGCCCTGAATAGTGTATTCCATTTCTCTTCCGAGCGTGAAGATGGTGTCGGGGTTGAGGTGGCTCTGCAATGGAATGACTCCTATCAGGAGAGCATTTTCTGCTTTACCAATAATATTCCACAGCGTGATGGCGGGACTCACCTGGCCGGTTTCCGGGCGGCTCTGACCCGTACCCTGAACAACTATATGGAGCAGGACCCTAAAATTAAGAAAGATAAAGTCAGCACTTCCGGGGATGATGCCCGTGAAGGTCTGACAGCAATTGTTTCTGTTAAGGTGCCTGATCCTAAATTCTCCTCTCAGACTAAAGACAAGCTGGTATCCTCCGAGGTGAAATCAGCGGTAGAGCAGGAGATGGGCCGGTTACTGTCGGATCACCTGCAGGAGAATCCGAACGAAGCTAAAGCGATCGTTAACAAAATGCTGGAAGCGGCTCGTGCCCGTGAAGCCGCCCGTAAAGCCCGTGAGATGACCCGCCGCAAAGGTGCCCTGGATATTGCCGGTTTGCCGGGTAAGCTGGCGGACTGCCAGGAGAAAGATCCGGCGCTGTCAGAACTCTACCTGGTGGAGGGTGACTCAGCCGGTGGTTCTGCCAAGCAGGGGCGCGACCGTAAGACTCAGGCGATTCTGCCTCTGAAAGGTAAGATCCTGAATGTTGAGAAAGCCCGCTTTGATAAGATGCTGTCTTCGGCAGAAGTGGGAACTCTGATTACTGCTATGGGCTGTGGCATTGGTCGTGAAGAGTTCAACCCGGATAAACTGCGTTATCACTCGATCATTATCATGACTGATGCGGATGTGGATGGTTCTCACATCCGTACCCTGCTGCTGACTTTCTTCTTCCGTCAGATGCCTGAG
The DNA here is from genome assembly GCF_014164585.1 of Oceanospirillum sediminis. Classification (GTDB taxonomy): domain Bacteria; phylum Pseudomonadota; class Gammaproteobacteria; order Pseudomonadales; family Halomonadaceae; genus Oceanospirillum; species Oceanospirillum sediminis. The sequence continues at coordinate 10,520 of NZ_JACJFM010000051.1, forward strand.
CTGATTGAACGGGGTCATATCTTTATTGCCCAGCCACCGCTGTACAAAATTAAGCGTGGTAAACAGGAGCAGTATATTAAAGACGAACTGGCGCTGGAAAACTATCTGACACAAACGGCACTGGATAATGCAGCTCTGTTTGTCACGCCGGATGCGCCGGGGATTCGTGGCGAGGGCCTGCATAAACTGGTAGCGGACTATCAGGATGTATCCCGACGCATCAAGCGTTTATACCGCGCTTATCCTCAGCCGGTACTCGACCTGATGCTGGAGTTACCGGTACTGGATGAAGCCGCTCTGTCGGATGAAGCGCGAGTGCAGAACTGGGTGGATACCGTGAAATCCCTGTTGGATGATAACGGTGGACGCCATCCATCTATGACCTTCAGCTGGCGTGTACTGCATGATCAGGAGCGCAGTGTCTATCTGCCGGAAGTGACTATTACTGCTCACGGAGTACCAACCGATTATCGCTTTAACCTGGACTTCTTTAAGTCTCTGGACTACAGCAAAATCAGCATACTGACTCATGAGCTGGATGGTATGCTGCAGGAAGGTGCTTTTGTTCAGCGTGGTGAACGCAAGAAAGACGTAACCCGCTTTGCTGATGCTCTGGAATGGCTGTTAGGTGAAGCGCGTCGTGGTCTGACACTGCAGCGCTATAAAGGTCTGGGCGAGATGAACCCGGATCAGTTGTGGGAAACGACGATGGACCCGGACACCCGCCGCATGCTACGAGTCAGTATTGAAGATGCTGTTGCGGCTGATCAGATCTTCACTACTCTGATGGGAGATGAAGTAGAGCCCCGCCGTGACTTTATCGAGACCAATGCACTGACGGTAGAAAACCTGGACGTCTGATACCGGTATAGTCCTTCTCTTCTTATGGAGAACAGGACTTGCTGACTGATAATAAAAAAGCCGCTCAGAATCCTCTCTGAGCGGCTTTTTCTATTTGCCAGGTTCACAACGAAAGATCAGGCGATACGGCGCTCCGCATCCTGAGTCAGTAACCAGTCGGTGAACTCAGATAGTTCACTGAAAACTAAAGCATTATCCAGGCCTTCATTTGCAGCCAGAGTCTTTTCACCTTTACCTGTACGTACCAGTACGGCTTTACAGCCTCGGGCTTCACCCGCCTGGAGATCTCTCAGGCTATCACCGACCATATAAGCGCCATCCAGATTATCCAGCTGAAGTTCCTGTTTAATCTGATCGATCAGGCCAGGCAGGGGCTTTCTGCAATCGCAGCCAGCATCCGGTTTATGCGGGCAATATTTAATAGTTGCAAACTGTCCTCCTTCTGCTTCAACCAGCCGAACCATCTTTGCATGCATATCATCCAGATCCTGCTGGCTGAAATATTCACGTCCAAGGCCGGACTGATTAGTGGCAACAGCAATCTGATACCCTGACTTATACAGGCGGGCTATCGCTTTGATGCTGTTATTAATAGGAATCCATTCTTCGGCATTTTTCACGAAAGCGTCGGAGTCCAGGTTAATTACGCCGTCGCGATCCAGAATGATAAGTTTGTTCATTGGGCTGTTCTGTGGCTAATCTGTGGTCATGGTTGGTTGATGGCTGAGTATAGAACTCTGTTCTTTATAAATATAACAGACATAAAAAAGAGCCGTAAAAATACGGCTCTTTTTCTTTTTCAGCAAGTACTAATTGTAGCCTTGCTGAGGCTTTATGGTGACAGTCTGTAATCGAGGATTACTGCTGCAGTTGGGCGATATCCGCCACTTCCATAAACAGATTGCTCAGTGACGCCAGCAGAGACAGACGGTTGTTTTTAACCGCTTCATCATCCGCCATTACCATGACGTGATCGAAGAAGTTATCTACCGCTTCACGCAGGCTTGCCAGGCTGTTCAGTGCCGCCTGGTAGTCCGCCGCTGCAAACAGAGGAGCCAGTTCAGCTTGCTTCGCCGCAACCTGTTCTGCCAGTACCTTCTCAGCCTCTTCAGACAGCAGTGCGCTATCAACCTGAGCATCACCCTGGTAATTCTGCTTCGCCAGGATATTGCTGACACGTTTGTTCGCTGCGGCCAGGGCTTCTGCTTCAGCCAGTTTGCTGAAGTTGGCTACTGCCTGAACACGGCGATCAAAGTCATAAGCGTTGCTAACCGGACGGACACGTACCGACAGGAACACTTCTGCAGCGATACCTTCCGTCTGATACCAGGCTCGGAAACGATCCAGCATATAGTTCAGGACATCATCGGCCAGGCCTTCCGCTTTAGGCAGATCACCGTGTTGCGCGATGCTCAGTTCGATCAGATCTTTCAGATCCACATCCAGCTGCTTGTGTACCAGAATACTCAGGATACCGATGGTGGCACGACGCAGGGCAAACGGATCTTTATCACCGGTTGGACGTTGACCAATACCAAAGATACCCACCAGGGTATCCAGACGATCAGCAATCGCCAGTGCCATACCGGTTTGGGTTTCCGGCAGTTCGTCACCGGCGAAACGAGGCATATATTGCTCGTTCAGAGACTGAGCGACTTCGCTGTCTTCGCCATCATTCTGGGCGTAGTGTGCACCCATGATGCCTTGCAGATCGGTGAACTCCAGTACCATTTCGGATACCAGATCACACTTGGACAGGTCCGCTGCACGCGCCGCTTTAGTCTTATCGCCACCAATCTGGTCAGCAATAAACTGAGCGATCTGACTGACACGTTGTGACTTGTCGTAGATGCTGCCCAGCTGCTTTTGGAAGGTCACGGTTTTCAGTGCTTCGATACGGTCGGCCAGAGGTTTCTTCTTATCGGTCTCAAAGAAGAATGCCGCATCGGCCAGACGTGGACGAATCACTTTCTCATTACCGTAAATCACCTGGCCTGGGTCTTTACTGATAATATTGCAGATGGTGATAAAGTTCGGCTTCAGGTTGCCGTCTTTGTCCACCAGGTGGAAATACTTCTGGTGCTCTTTCATCGACGAGATCAGACACGCTGATGGGACTTCCAGGAAGCGCTCTTCAAAGGAACCGGTCAGAGCCACAGGCCACTCAACCAGACCGTTTACTTCGTCCAGCAGCTCTTCGTCGATTTCGGCAACAGCACCCAGTTTTTCCGCTTCTGCTTCAACCTGGGCACGAATAGTTTCGCGACGCTGTTCCATATCCACCAGTACGTAAGCACTTTCCAGCGCGGAGACGTAATCGGCACTGGAGGCCAGTTCAATTGCTTCGTTGTGGTGGAAACGGTGGCCCATAGTCGTGCGACCTGAGCTCAGGCCCAGCACTTCCGCCTCAACTACTTCGTTACCAAACAGCATTACCAGCCACTGTACCGGACGGGAGAACTCTGTACGGCTTGCGCCCCAGCGCATGCGCTTAGGCACGGGCAGTTGGTTGATGGACTTGTTCACCAGTTCTGGCAGCAGCTCAGTAGTTTGAGTACCCTTCTGTACACTGTTAAAGACCAGCCAGGTGCCCTTCGGCGTTTCCATCTTTTCCAGCTCATCAAAGGTAATACCACAAGAGCGGGCAAAACCTTCAGCCGCTTTGGTTGGCTTACCGTCGGCATCCAGAGCCGCTTGCAATGCCGGACCACGGCGCTGTACTTCGCGGTCTGGTTGAGCAACAGCCAGATCTTTTACCTGTACAGCCAGACGACGTGGCGAGGCCAGGGCTTTGACCTCGGCAAAAGGCACATCCGCTTTTTCCAGACCGGCACGAATACCTTCAGCAAAGGCATCAGACAGACGTTTCAGTGCGGTGGGTGGCAGTTCTTCGGTACCCAGTTCAACTAAAAAATCACGTACTTCAGACATCTTATGCCTCTTCCTCTTTGAACTGAGCCATGACTTCTTCCCGGATGGAATCTTCTGCCAGCGGGAAGCCCAGAGCCATACGGGCGTTAAAGTAAGCATGTGCCACATCGCGGGCCATAGTACGAACGCGCAGAATATAGCGCTGACGTTCGGTCACCGAGATCGCGTGGCGCGCATCCAGCAGGTTAAAGGTGTGAGATGCTTTCAGTACCTGCTCATAGGCAGGCAGTGGCAGTGGGGTTTCCAGAGCCAGTAACTTCTGACACTCCGACTCATGATGGTCAAAGTTTTTGAACAGCATAGGTACATCCGCATGTTCAAAGTTGTAGGTCGATTGCTCTACCTCGTTCTGGTGGAATACATCTCGGTAGGTGACTGGTGTACCATCAGGGCCTATGGTCCAGACCAGATCGTAAACACTGTCTACGCCCTGGATGTACATAGCGATACGTTCCAGGCCGTAAGTGATCTCACCAGTTACCGGGTAACATTCAATACCACCGGCCTGCTGGAAGTAGGTGAACTGAGTCACTTCCATGCCGTTAAGCCATACTTCCCAACCCAGACCCCAGGCCCCCAGTGTTGGGGATTCCCAGTTGTCTTCTACGAAACGGACGTCATGCTCCAGAGTATCAATACCCATGGCTTGAAGAGAGCCCAGGTACAGCTCCTGCAGGTTAGACGGGGAAGGCTTCATTACGACCTGGAACTGGTAGTAGTGCTGCAGACGGTTCGGGTTTTCACCGTAACGACCATCTGTCGGACGACGGGAAGGCTGCACGTAAGCGGCGTTCCAGGTCTCAGGGCCAATGGAACGCAGGAAGGTGGCGGTGTGGAACGTACCTGCGCCAACTTCCATATCCAGAGGCTGCAGGACTACACAGCCCTGATCGGCCCAGTATTGCTGAAGGCCCAGAATTAGGCCCTGAAAGGTTTTTACATCGGGTGTCGATTGGTTCATCTCAGTTAGCCACCATCATGAGCTAATGAATTCATATAAACAAATAAGTATACCTGCTGGCCGGGCATGCCGGATAGGGGGCTTTAGCAGGAAAGATCGCTTTTTTTCTTATGAATCAGTCAGATCGGAGCAGATAGGCGCAGTTTCTGTAGATATATCGTAAAACTGTGCAGATGATCCGGGATAATTCCCGGATTGGCTAATGGAGGGAATGATCAGAAACTTTTCACCCAGGTCAGAGAGACGGAGTCATCATCTGCGTAGGGCAGAACCACACTCTCGCCGGGGTTCAGCGGAATATACAGTTCATCGGTGACCTTTGCGGCATACATCCAGCCCATCAGGGCCTGAGACAGGTAATGTTTCTGGTCATTGATACGGGATAAAGCGGTCAGAGTAGACAGAGAGTAGAGTATGGCTTTACTGGCATCATTATCTGTCATCTGTGCTGCAGTGAGAAAAGGCACTGCTCCGATAAAAGAATGACCGCTGACGGCATGCATTTTGTCGAACCGGAACAGTGTCCACTTTGAGTCTCCATTATGGGGGCGCGCCCCGCCTAACAGAGCCTGGGAGAGCCACACTGCCGGTAAGCCGGTCAGGATGGCCCGCAGAGTCCGATCCCCCCATTCTGGTATCCGGCCACAATCCCTGTCATCACAATAAAGGCGGTTGTAAGCGGTCAGGCCGGCATAGAGCAGTACGATTTCCCGGTCTCCCAGCATCTTAGCGATTCTGGCGATCTCATCCGTTGTGGAGGAGCGTATCGATTCGTTATAAAAAGCCTGAAATTTCTGATCAATACGGGTATTGGCCATCACCCCTCCCAGTGCCAGAGTTGATCCCAGCCAGGAGAGATTGTCGCTGGCATAAAACTGCTGGTAATTGTCGCTCAGGTCATTTCTCAGACCTTTAAAAAAAGACGAGGTTTCACCGGCGATGGCGGTACAGGGCAACAGGCTGAATAACATCACTGCACTGAATATTTTTATTATTTTCATTTTGTATCAGTAAGTTATAGGTTGAGTGCTGACGATATGCATTTATACAGGTCATATCATTTTACGGTTCCTGTTATCACAATTGGATATACAGGACTCAGCAGTATCGCGAGCCAGATGATTGACTCTTTTACATTGTTATATAACAAACGTTCATTGTCTGGTTCAGTATTAACCATCTTTCAGCAGGGCTTCATAGCTGTTCACCAGAGAAAACCAGTTAGCAGGTGGAACGGATAGTCCGGTTAATTTCAGAATAGATCGCTTAAGGCGTTCAATATTGCTTTTCTGCCACTCTTGCTGGTGGCTGTCTGGTTTCTTTTCCAGCTGACAACGATCAAAATCAATCAGCCAGACAGAACCGCTGTCATTCACCAGAATATTATTGGCGTTCAGATCGCTGTGATTCAGTCCGGCCCGATGAAACCGGGCCAGTGTCTGACCTGTGGCCTGCCATAAATGAGGATCCGGGTTTTCCAGATAATGACTGAAAGGCCGGGCACCGGGCAGGCGTTCGGTCAGCAGGTCAGCCTGGTAACCGATGCCTGTACGATACAGATGAGCCGCAACCGGTCTGGGCACTGGCAGGCCCATTTCGGCCAGCTGGCAGGTCAGACGAAATTCCTGCCAGGGACGGCTTTGCTCCAGCCCGGTATAAAGATAATGGTCCTGGCTGATACGGGCGATCAGACCACCGCGCCGGTAATGCCGGAGTACCAGCTCTGTTCCCTTATCGGGTTTGATAAAAAAGGCCTGGCCCCTGCCGCCATCAGGTTCGTTGATGATAGCCTGATTTTCCTGCCACCAGTCGGTATTAAACCAGTGTTCTGTGATCTGGGCGTGGTGGTCTGCATCATATAGAATGCGGTGTTTATTTTTCTGATAAAGCTGGATTTCCATGACCTTGCCTCTGACTTCCCCGCCCGGACATATCTGTATTCTTCGACTTTCTGCTTTAGGTGATGTCAGTAATGTAGTGCCTGTGGTACTGGCGATACAAAAAGCCTGGCCACAGACCCGAATCACCTGGATTACAGGTAAAGCGGAGCATAGTCTACTGAAGGGGCTGAACGGGGTCGAGTTTATTGTCTATGACAAGAAAACAGGCCTTAAGGGCATGCGGGAGATCTGGAAGCATCTGGCCGGTATTCGTTTTGATATCTTACTGCATATGCAGGCGGCGCTCAGAGCATCGCTGTTATCTGTCGGCATTAAAGCCAGAGTCCGGCTGGGTTTTGATAAAGCCAGAGCCAAAGACTGGCAGTGGCTGTTTACCGGCCAGAAAATACCTGCCCGACATAACGGCCATGTGGCAGAAGGGTTTTATGATTTTCTGCAGGCCTTAGGTATTGCTCCGGAATCACCGGAGCAGATGCAATGGCATCTGCCGGTTTCAGATCAGGCCAGAATGGAAGCCGGACAGAAATGCCCGTTTGAACGCTATGCTGTGATCTCTCCGTGCTCTAGTCAGAGAGCCAGAAATTTTCGCAACTGGACGATTGAAGGCTATGTGGCGGTAATTGAACACCTGTATCATCGCTACGGCATTAAGGCGGTTATTACCGGAGGCAACCGGGATATTGAACGCGAGTATGCAGAGAGTATTTGCCAGAGGGCCAGCACGCCGGTACTCAGTCTGGTCGACAATACCAGCCTTCAGGGACTGGTGGCACTGATTGATACTGCCGAGCTGGTTATTGCTCCTGACTCGGGGCCGGTGCATTTTGCTAATGCTGTGAATACCCCGGTGATTGGCTTGTTTGCAACATCCAATGTTGATCGTACCGGACCTTATCGCTGGCGGGAGTGGGCGGTCAATTGCTACCCTCAGGCGGCTGAAAAATATATGGCAAAGTCTGTCGATCAGCTGAGCTGGGGACAGAGAGTGCGTCATCCGGAAGCAATGACCGTGATTGGCATTCAGGCTGTACTGGATCAGATCGATCGTCTGATGCGTCATAAACAGTCAGATTCTCACTGAATACAGCTTTTATATAAGCTGGGTCATAAATAGCTGAGTAAAAGTTATCGTATCCTGCAGTACAGACTTCGGCTGTAGGGTATCAGAATACTTTTTCAGGTATATATAGCGGATAACTGAAGTAATTTAAGATTGAAAATTCACCTGGATAACGGAATCTGTAATGAAGCTGACCCGAGGTCTGTATAGTGCGTTACTGACGCTGATTTCTCCTGTTTTACTATGGAAAATCAGCAAAGAAGGCACCGAGCAGAATAAATTTTCAGAGCGACTGGGCTATACCCCGGCGCTGCCTATTAAACCTGTCATCTGGCTTCATGCCGCTTCTGTTGGTGAGGTGATCGCAGCCACACCACTGATTCATAAACTTCAGCGTGAATATGAAAATCATCTGTTGCTGGTGACAACGATGACCGCAACCGGTGCCCGTCAGGCCAGAAAGGCGCTGAAGGGACAGGGGACTCATCTACTGCTGCCTCTGGATCTGCCCTGGGTCGCTTCCCGTTTTCTGGATAATGTTAAACCGGAAGTTGCGGTGTTTATGGAAACTGAGCTCTGGCCTAATCTGATTCATGGCTGCCATAAACGGGAGATCCCTTTTATTATTGCCAATGGCCGCTTGTCGGAAAAATCCATGCATCATTATCAGCATCGTATGGGGCCTGTGATTGCTGAGGTACTGAAGGAGGTTACTGCAATTGCGGCCAAGTCAGATAAAGATGCTCACAGCTTTGTTGAACTTGGTGCTCCGGCAGAAAAAGTGATAGTCACTGGAACCATTAAGTTTGATGTTGTTCCGGCGATTGGGCTGGAAGATAAAGCCAGTGCATTGCGGGAGCAGATGTTTGCTGAACGTCCTGTCTGGGTTGCAGGCAGTACTCATCCGGGAGAGGACGAGCGCATTCTTGCTGCTCATGATCTGGTCAGGGAGCGCTATCCGGATGCTGTGCTGATTCTGGTACCTCGACACCCTCAGCGCTTTGACAGTGTGGCTGAACTGCTGGAGCGGGAAGAGGTCGCGTTTACCCGCCGCTCTTCTGATAACGACTTTACTGATGAACACAGTGTATTGCTGGCTGATACCATGGGCGAGCTGATGCTGATGTATGCGATGTCTGATGTTGCTTTTGTGGCGGGTAGCCTGAAGCCTGTCGGAGGGCACAATCTTCTGGAACCTGCCTGTCTGAGTAAACCGGTATTATCCGGTGGTTACCTGTTCAACTTCCAGGATGTAGCAGATCTGTTTGATGAGCAGGAGGCTCTGATCCGGTGTGATGACAGTGGTGATTTGTCTCAGCAGATAACAGACCTGTTGAGTAATGATGAACGCAGAGAAGAGATGGGACAGAAAGCCCTGTCCGTTGTTGAGAAAAATCGAGGGGCACTGGAGCGGCAATTCCAGCTGATCCGTACCAGCCTGATAGCGGCAGAACAGAGGAAAAATGAGTCAGAACAAGCGCAAACAGTTGAAGAGTAAGGCCGTTAACCGGTTACTGGTGCCTTTTCTGTCATTTTGCAGTAAGCAGCCATTACCCCGTTTACATCGTTGGGGGCGATGGTTAGGACAAGTGCTGTATTGGATGAATGGGCGTAATATCCAGGTGACCCGAACCAATCTTGCTCTGTGTTATCCTCAATTGTCAGATGATGCCCGGGAACAGAAAGTCAGAGCCAGTACTTTACAGACCGCAAACATGGGACTGGAGCTGGGCTGGAGCTGGATGATTCCCTTTGATCAGCTGATCGCATCTGTGCGTCAGGTGCATGGTCAGGAGTATCTGGAAGCGGCTAAGGCTGAAGGCCACGGAGTGATTATCCTGGGGCCTCATCTGGGCAACTGGGAGGTATTTGGTCTGTTTCTGAGTCATCACTATGAGATGACGGCCATGTATGCTGTGCCCAAAATTGACGCACTGGATAAGATCATTACTGATGGTCGTAGTCGCTCCGGCATGCTGATGGTACCAGCCAGTATGAAAGGTGTGGCTAAGCTGCTTAAGCAGCTGCAGAAAGGTGAGCTGGTAGGTAATCTTCCTGACCAGGAACCGGATGATCCTTCCGGCGGTGTGTTTGCGCCTTTTATGGGGGTTGAAGCATTTTCCCCGAAACTGGTGACACGGCTGATCAGCAAAACCGGAGCCCGTGTGGTGGCTGGTTTTGCCAGGCGACTGCCGGATGGACAGGGTTTTGATATTCACTTTATCCCGGCTGATGAGCGGGTGTATGACAGTGATGATGTGGTCGCGGTGTCTGGTGTGAATCGTATGGTTGAAAACCTGGTTGAACTGGCTCCGGATCAGTATCAGTGGGAATATAAACGCTTTAAACGTCGGCCAGAAGGCCAGCCTGGTTTATATCCCAGACGAAAATAGTGTTCAGGTCAGGTACTTCGGTGTCTGTTACCGGTACAGATAAAGAAAAAGGCAGTGCCTTCGGGCCTGCCTTTTTCCGTTTTACTTACTGTCCTGAAAAATCAGATCAGGGTCAGCGCCGCCAGAATGTCGGAGTAAAGAGCACCAGTAGGGTGAAAATCTCCAGACGTCCCAGCAGCATGGCGATAATCAGAATCCATTTCGCAGTATCCGGGATATTGCCGTAGTGGGATGCTACTTCTCCCAGACCCGGCCCCAGATTGTTCAGTGCAGAACCAACGGCTGACCAGGCGGTAACCTGATCCAGCCCGGTAGCCAGCAGGCCAATCAGCATGACCACAAACAGCATCAGATAAACCGAGAAAAAGCCCCAGACGGCTTCAATCACCCGGTCTGGTACGCTGCGGCCGCCGAGTTTGACCGGAATGATCGCATTAGGGTGTACCAGCCGCTTAATCTCACGCATGCCCTGTTTCAGAATCAACAGGATACGAATGACCTTCATACCACCACCGGTAGAACCGGCACAGCCCCCGACAAAGGCAGCCAGAAATAAAGTGAAGGGCAGCACACTGGGCCACTGAGAAAAATCGGCTACGCCAAAGCCTGTGGTCGTGGCTACAGAAACCACTTCAAAGATGCCGTAACGCAAAGAGGCCATAGGGTCATAGGTCTCTGTCAGCCAGAGTACGCCACCGGCACTGGCTGAAATAACCAGCAACAGGAAGAAGAAAAAACGGAATTCAGGATCGCTGGCATAATGGGCAAAGGAACGCTCTCGCCAGGCAATAAAGTGCAGGGAGTAATTGACCGCTGAGATCAGCATAAAGAAAACACAGATGCCTTCAATTAACGGACTGTCGAAGTAACCGATACTGGCATCATGGGTTGAAAAGCCACCAATGGCAACCGTGGCAAAGCTGTGACTGACGGCGTCGAACAGGCTCATACCGGCCAGCCAGTAAGCTCCGGCACACAGAATGGTCAGGCTCAGATAGATATACCAGAGCGCTTTGGCGGTCTCAGTGATACGCGGTGTCAGTTTGTTATCTTTGACAGGTCCTGGAGTTTCGGCCCGGTACAGCTGCATCCCACCGATACCTAGCATCGGCAGAATCGCAACGGCCAGTACGATGATACCCATCCCCCCCAACCACTGCAGTAGCTGGCGATAGAACAACAGAGACTCTGGCAGCAGATCCAGTCCTGTAATCACGGTTGCTCCTGTAGTGCTGAGGCCAGAGATTGATTCGAATGCGGCATCGGTAAAGCTCAGTCCGGGGTGCTCAGCCAGATACATAGGAATAGCACCGAACAGACCCAGTACGGTCCAGAACAGTACGACCACCAGAAAGCCATCACGGGTACGCAGTTCTTTCCGGACCCGGCGCACCGGTAACCAGGTAAAGAAGCCGGTGAAGAAGGTAATGGCCATGCCGGTAATAAAAGCGACATGGGCACCATCTTTATACAGCGCTGACAACAGAATAGAAGGCATCATAGTGAAGCTGAACAGCATCAGCAGAATGCCCAGAATACGCATCGTAATTACGATATTCATAGAGGCTGATTAACCTGTTTTGTGGATCAATCGATTAAAGATGACCAGAATATATACCTGAACAAAAGTGTGTTGATATTCTGCATAGCTCTACCGGAGAATACGGCGGTGTTAAACAGATACACTGTTGTTCAGGTGCTTAATCCCATCAGAAAAATGCCAGACCCACCTGGAACAGGCGTTCAACTTCCCGGATCTTGCGCTTGTCGACCATAAACAGAATGACATGGTCATCCTGCTCAACAACGACATCATCATGGGCAATAATGACTTCTCCGCTGCGTACAATGGCGCCGATAGTCGTGCCGTCTGGCAGGTCGATCTCCTCGATCGCTTTACCCACAACTTTAGAGCTGCGCTGATCGCCGTGTGCGATGGCTTCAATGGCTTCAGCAGCCCCGCGGCGTAGAGAGTGAACATTGACAATGTCGCCACGACGTACATGAGTCAGCAGGCTACCGATAGTCGCCATCTGTGGGGATACGGCGATATCAATCTCACCTCCCTGAACCAGATCCACGTAAGCGGCATTATTTATCAGAGTCAGTACCTTGCTGGCCCCAAGACGTTTCGCCAGCATGGACGACATGATGTTTACTTCATCGTCATTGGTCAGTGCACAGAAAATATCCACTTCGTCGATATTTTCTTCCACCAGCAGGTCTTTATTGGTTGCACTGCCATGCAGGACAATAGTGCGCCCCAGTTTTTCAGACAGTTCCTGACAACGGGGCAGGCCATATTCGATTATCTTGACCTGGTACTCATGCTCAAGTGCTTCCGCCAGACGCTCACCAATATTGCCTCCTCCGGCAATCATGATGCGTTTGTACTGGTGATCCACTTTACGCAGTTCACTCATCACTGCTTTGATATTGTGACGGGCGGCGATAAAGAAGACTTCATCATCGGCCTCAATCACAGTATTACCCTGAGGGATAATCGGACGGTTACGGCGATAGATGGCAGCAACCCGGGTATCGACATTAGGCATATGCTGGCGCAGATAACCCAGCTCCTGTCCTACCAGGGGACCGCCATAATAGGCGCGTACGGCGACCAGCTGAGCCACACCACCGGCAAAGTCCATCACCTGCAGAGCTCCCGGGTATTCGATCAGGCGCTTCACATGATTGGTCACCACCTGTTCCGGACTGATCAGAACATCAATCGGAATGGCTTCTGTGCCAAATAAACCTTTTCGGCCAGAGTAGGCGTTGGAGCGGACACGGGCAATTTTGGTAGGGGTGCGGAACATAGTGAAAGCGATCTGACAGGCGATCATGTTTACTTCATCGCTGTTGGTAACGGCAATCAGCATATCGCAATCTTCGCCGCCAGCCTGTCTCAGGACATTAGGGTAAGAGCCTTTACCCTGAACCGTACGGATATCAAACCGGTTCTGTAGTTCTCTGAGCCTGGCACCATTGGTATCGACGACGGTAATGTCGTTTTCCTCAATGGCGAGGTTCTCGGCCAGGGTGCCGCCAACCTGTCCGGCACCCAGAATAATAATTTTCATGGTTGAGTCTCAGTCCGTTGCATCAGTTAGTCTGGCTTCTGCAGTACGGCGTAAAAGAAACCATCATGGCCATCAGGCTGAGGAAACAGCTGCTGACCTGAGCCGGTTTCGATTCCGAATTCAGCGTTGACCGGACCAATCAGACTGGCGTCAGATTTAGTCACAAACTGCTGAATATTCCTTGTGTTTTCTATGGCTAAAACGGAGCAGGTAGCATAAACCATGATGCCGCCGGGTTTAAGTGTTTTCCAGAGCAACTGCAGCATTGATTGCTGTAGTTCAGCTAAGGCCGCAATATCGGTTTTACGACGCAGCCACTTAATATCCGGGTGACGACGAATGACTCCGGTGGCTGAGCAGGGAGCGTCCAGCAGAATCCGATCGAACAGCTGTCCATCCCACCAGTTGTCCAGTTGGGTAATATCGGAGCAGTGCAGTTCAGCCGATAACCCCAGGCGTTGAAAATTCTCTTCCACGCGTTGCAGTCGGTTGGCTTCACTGTCCACGGCGACGACGGAGAGAGAGGGTTCCCGCTCCAGCATATGAGCAGTTTTACCGCCGGGTGCCGCACAGGCATCCAGTACCCTTTGTCCGGGTTGCAGCTGCAGAAGATCAGCGGATAACTGAGCAGCTTCATCCTGCACACTGACCATACCTTGCTCAAAACCGGGTAAACGGGTGACATCCGTCGCTTTACTCAACCGGATTCCGTCCGGGGCATAATCGCAGGCAAAGGCATCCAGGCCCTGATCCTGCAGTAATGCCAGATAATCGTCCCGGCTGCTCTGACTGCGATTAACCCGGAGAATCATAGGTGGGTGCTGATTATTGGCATCCACCACAGCATTCCAGTGTTCCGGCCAGTCTTCCTGTAGTTGTTTCAGAATCCAGTTCGGATGGGCCAGGCGAGCGGCATCAGAGCGTTGCAGGTGTTCTGTCAGAGCGGTTTCTTCCCTCTGGAAGCGACGCAGACAGCCATTCAGTACACCCTTTGCCCAGCTTTTTTCCAGCAGCTGGGCACCGGATACGGTTTCGTTAATTGCGGCATGGGCCGGAATACGGGTATAAATCAGCTGATACAGTCCCAGCAGCAGCAGCAGATCCACATCTCTGTCTTTGGACTTAAAGGGTTTTTCCAGTAGCTGATTGCGCAGGCCTTCCAGACGGCTCAGCCAGCGCAGGGTGCCAAAACAGAGTTCCTGCAGCAATCCCCGGTCTTTTTCTGCCACCTGCTCCAGCTGAGCAGGCAGGCTGGCGGACAGAGATTCTTTCTGATTAACCACAGGCAGTAGCGCGCGAACAGCGGCTACCCGAACATTGGGACGTGCCATAATCTGATTGATGCTCCTGTTTATTCGCCCAGACGGGTTTCACCGGCGGTAAACAGTTGTTTACCTGAGTTCAGAATATCGGTAATTGCCATCGCTTTTTTGCCCGGAATCTGCAGTGTGTTAATGCGCAGTACACCTTCACCACAGGCGATCACCAGACCGGTTTTATCGGCGCTGAGCACAGTTCCAGGTGTCTGATCATGCCCGGTTTGTTCTGCCTGGGCCTGCCAGATACGCAGGGTTTCGCCATCCAGCAGTGTCCAGGCCACGGGCCAGGGATTGAATGCCCGTACGGTTCGATCCAGCTCAATCGCAGGCTTTGACCAGTCCAGCTCACCTTCAGCTTTACTCAGTTTTTCAGCGTAATTGGCCAGGTTGTCATCCTGGACTTCGGCAGTCAGGGTACCGGCAGCCAGACCATCAACGGCGTCTTTCAGTGCGTCGCCACCCTGTAAGGCCAGTTTGTCATGCAGGCTCTGGGCGGTATCGGTATCTTCAATTGGCAGATAGGTTTTCAGCAGCATAGGGCCGGTATCCAGCCCGGCTTCCATCTGCATAATGGTGACACCGGTTTCTTTATCACCCATATGAATAGCACGCTGAATCGGTGCTGCGCCCCGCCAGCGAGGTAACAGAGAGCCATGCACATTAATACAACCCAGGCGAGGAGTATCCAGTACCACCTGAGGCAGAATCAGGCCATAGGCCACCACGACCATCAGGTCCGCATTCAGAGCTGCCAATGTTTGCTGCGCCTCTTCATCTCTCAGGGTCAGAGGCTGATACACAGGAATATCCTGAGTCAGGGCCAGGGATTTAACAGCGCTGGGAGTCAGTTTCCGGCCTCGGCCAGCCGGGCGGTCCGGCTGCGTGTATACTGCGATAACTTCATGCGGAGTCTCCAGTAGTGCTTCCAGAGAGCGAGCAGCGAAGTCGGGTGTACCGGCAAAAATAATGCGTAAAGGCTGAGTGGACATGGGATCTCCATAACGAGATCAGGCCAGCGTAGGCTGGCCTGATAAAAAACAGGGAATGAATACAGATCAGGCCTGGCGAACCAGTTCACGCTGGCGTTTTTCCATAAGCTTACGTACACGGTTACGTTTCATGGTTGACAGATAATCGACAAACAGTTTGCCATCCAGATGATCAACTTCATGCTGAATGCAGTGGGCCAGCAGTCCATCGGCTTCCATTTCATAAGGGTTGCCGTCACGATCCAGTGCTTTCAGGTTTACTCGCAGATGGCGTTTTACGTCGGCATAGTATTCCGGCACTGACAAACAGCCTTCCTGCATCATTTCAGTATCACTATCAATCGGTGTGTATTGCGGATTGATCAGTACATAGGGCTGGTCCTTATCTTCAGATACATCCATCACAATAATACGCTGGTGGATATTTACCTGAGTAGCAGCCAGACCAATTCCTTTCGCGTGATACATGGTTTCAAACATGTTATCGATGATATGACGAACATCATCGTTCACTTCTTCAACAGGTTTCGCGACCGTCCGCAGACGGGCATCAGGAAATTCAAGGATCTGATACAGTGCCATGATGAGCCTTTCACGTGAAAATTAGCTGAGATTTTGTAGTCAGAATACTGTGTTCTGATCAATTTGACTGGTATTGTAGGTGGCTGGTTCCACTGTAGCAACGCTCTTTGTTACCAGAAAGCCACGGATACCGGCTTTCTCTGCGGTTTTGACCGCATTTTCAGAGATCTGAGAAAGGATACATGGATATGTCTGATGCCCCTGTCCTGCCGCAAATGACGGCAGATACCTCTTTATCTGTTTCTTCATCAGAAAATATCGAAACGATGCAGGCCCTGAGAATGCTGGCGCTGAGTCAGGTTCATGGCTTTGGCAGCGTGCGCCTGAAAAGTTTCACCGAACAGATTCAGCAGCAAACCGGTTGCTCTGTGACGGATGAGACATTCTGGCTGGAAGTGATACGAACCCTGCCTTACCTGATCAAGGCGCAGAAAGGGCTGACAGAATGCCTTAAACGCCTGGAGGCGCCGTTTACAGTCCACTGGCCAGAACGGGATCAGATACTGCACTGGCTTCAGCATGATAAACACCGGTTAATCTGTCTGGGACAGGAAGCTTATCCCTGGTTGTTGCAGCAGATCCCGGACCCGCCTGCGGTGTTGTTTCTGGCAGGCAATGCAGAATTATTACATCTGCCACAGCTGGCAATTGTCGGCTCCCGAAAACCTACTGCCAGCGGTTTTAACGATGCTCGCCAGTTTGCGCAGGCGTTAGCGGAACTGGGCTGGACGATTACCAGTGGGCTGGCAGATGGTATTGATGCTTCTGCACATCAGGGAGCCTTGCAGGTCGGTGGTGCTACGGTTGCTGTACTGGGTACCGGTATCGACCGGGTTTATCCGGCGCGTAATAAGGGGCTGTTTGAACAGATCTGGCAGCAGGGTGTGCTGGTCAGCGAGTATCCTCTTGGGACACCTCCCAGAGGGCCTAATTTTCCGAAACGTAACCGCATTGTCAGTGGCTTAAGTGTCGGTGTTCTGGTGGTGGAAGCTGCGTTAAAAAGTGGTTCCCTGATCAGTGCCCGGCTGGCGGCAGAGCAGGACAGAGAGGTGTTTGCTATTCCGGGTTCAATTCATCAGCCGCAGAACAAAGGTTGCCATCAGCTGATTAAACAGGGTGCTAAGCTGACAGAGAATGTCGAAGACATTCATGCTGAGCTGCAGCACTGGTTTAAAATGGCCTGTGATCCTGAATCCGGTACGCTCAATGCCATGTACCGCCCTGAACAGGCCTGTCTGTTCCCGTCGACGGCTACCAGTACAACACCTGTGGTGCCTGCAGCTGATGGTGAAGAAAAAACTGCTGATAAGCCGAACCCGATTATAGCTTCAGGAACTTCCGGCACTGAGTCTCCTGCACAGCCTCATGCTGAATCTGAGCCTTTCCCTGAGATTGCTGAGCAATATCAGCCTCTGATTGCAGCGATCAGAAACGGAGCCGGTCATGTGGATGCTCTTGTGATGGCGACAGAGTTGTCTGCTACAGAAATACAGACGCAATTGCTGATGCTGGAGTTACAGGGCGTCCTGGTGCAGAAAGAAGGACTCTATCAGTTAAACCGGGGCTAATGTCAGAGCCAGAACAGGGCAGAAACTTTTTCTGTGCTGTGTGTTCCTATACCCCGGTGTATTTCTGTAATCTGGATGGATTCATGTGGATATCATCAGGGTTTTTATCATTCTGGCCTTCCGATTATAGTAAGAGACTGGTGCGACGCATTCTTTCATCTGTGGGGATTTTTCTGTGACAACACAATACCATCTTCAGGCCATGGAACAGGCAGTACATACCTTGCAACAGGGTGGTGTCATTGCCTATCCGACCGAAGCGGTCTGGGGGGTGGGGTGTGATCCTGCCAATACGCAGGCGCTGGAAAAGCTGATGGCACTGAAAGCCCGTGATCCCAATAAAGGGGTCATTCTGATTGCGGCCAGTACGGATCAGGTACTGCCTCTGATGACAGAGATTACCCCGGAACAGCAGGGGCGTCTGGATGAAACCTGGCCAGGCCCCAATACCTGGCTGGTGCCGCCATCAGGTCGGGTTCATTCTCTGGTTAAAGGCCAGCACCCTCTGGTCGCAGTCCGGGTTACGGCACACCCGTTGGTACAGGCGTTGTGTCAGGCGTTTGGTGGTGCCATTGTTTCCACTTCCGCTAATCTGGCCGGTGAGGCTCCGGCAATGTCTGCGCAACAGGTTACAGATTATTTTGGTGAGCAGCTGGACTTTATTCTGCCCGGAGAGCTGGGTGGGGCTGACAATCCCAGTACGATACGTAATCTGCTGACCGGAGAAACCCTGCGTCCGTAAGGTGGCATTGTGATCCTGTGCAATAGCTTCTAGTATGGGGCCCCATTAAAATAAGCCCAATTTACTGCGTTTTTATCTGCCTGTTATGAGCGATATCTGCCCGAATCGTATCAGTCAGACAAAGACGGAAGCGGACAGGAGAGTGCTATGAGTGCGGTCGATTTTGATGCCGTTAAACGTTATCTGATGGGTCTTCAGGATCGTATCTGTGAAGGACTGACCGATGAAGATGGTCAGGTCGGCTTTATGGAGGATAACTGGCAAAGGGAACAAGGCGGTGGTGGCCGCACCCGCCTGATTACCAATGGTGGTGTGTTCGAAAAAGGAGGGGTGAACTTCTCCCATGTCTTTGGTGGTCAGCTACCGCCCAGTGCATCGGCTGTACGCCCTGAACTTGCAGGGCGTAGTTTTCAGGCCGCAGGCGTTTCTCTGGTTATGCATCCGAAAAACCCCTATGTACCAACCTCTCATATGAATGTACGTATCTTCGTGGCTGAAAAAGAGGGAGAGGAACCCGTCTGGTGGTTTGGTGGTGGTTACGATCTGACCCCTTACTACGGTTTTGAACAGGATTGTGTTGAATGGCATCAAACCGCAAAGAAAGCCTGCGATCCTTTTGGTGAGGATGTCTACCCACGTTATAAAAAATGGTGCGATGAGTACTTCTTCCTGAAGCACAGAGATGAAGCCCGTGGTGTCGGTGGTCTGTTTTTTGACGATCTGAATGAGGGTGGCTTTGAGCAGTGTTTCGAGTTTACCCGTGCTGTAGGTGATAGTTATCTGGAAGCTTATCGCCCGATTGTTGCTCGCCGTAAAGCGACACCGTTTGGTGAGCGGGAGCGTAAATTCCAGTGCTATCGCCGGGGACGCTATGTGGAATTTAATCTGGTGTTTGACCGGGGGACCCTGTTTGGTCTGCAATCCGGTGGCCGTACAGAATCGATTCTGATGTCTCTGCCTCCAGAAGTACACTGGGATTATGGCTATGAACCTGAGTCGGGGACTCCGGAAGCGGAACTGTATGAGACGTTCCTGCCACATCGTGACTGGGTGTAATCATCCTCTGACCTGTTTTTCTATCTTATTCTTATTGCCGGAATAGATGGCGGTGCCTGTGGAGTGTCTTTACCAGACGGCAGGTACCGTAAAGGGTTGTTGTTCGGTTTCTGTTGAATAACAACAATCATCTGTTCCGGACAACCATCGGAGTAAATTATGGCTCGTTTGCAGATTGCCTATATCATGGATCCCGTATGTGGCTGGTGTTATGCCGCCTCACCCATTATTGACCAGTTACGAGCAGAATATGGTGACAAACTGCAGTGGCAGGTATATCTCGGCGGGTTGATGCCTGAAAGCCGGGTGCTGGGGCCCAGATTCCGGGACCATATTCTGACTGCCAGCCATCGTATCGAACAACTGACCGGGCAGACCATTGGTGCCGGATTTAAAGCCTTAATTCAGACACCGGATAGTGCTCTGGACTCCCGGCCTTCCAGTATCGCTATTCGCGAACTGATTCTGCAGGGAAACATGGAACACACACTGGATTATATTCAGCGCTTGCAGAATCATCACTTTCGCGATGGCTGTACCCTGACTGAAGCTGACATTCTGCTGGGAGCCGCAGAAGGCCTGTTGGAAGATACATCCAATTTGAAATACCTGCTGGAAACACCGGCCTGTTGGGATAAAGAAACAGAAGCGCTCTTTATGCAGGGGCGCAACATGCTTACTGCCGCAGAGGGGCAAGGTTTTCCAACTCTGGCGATTAAGTATCGGGGCCGTTATCAGAAACTGGGGCATGAAATGTATTACGACCGCCCGGAAGCGCTGGTTGCTGAACTGGCTGCTGTTGTGGCTGAAGTGACTGAACAGCCTGGTGACTGATCATTTTCTCTTATTAATCAACAAGATGTTATCTGCAAGACACCGCTAATACGCCTGAAAGGACACCCTATGACAGACCGTTATGCCGTTTTTGGTAACCCTATTGCTCACAGTAAATCCCCGCAGATTCACACTGCTTTTGCTGCTCAGACAGCCCAGAATCTGAGTTATGACGCCTTACTGGCACCGGTGGATGATTTTGCCGGTAGTTTTCATCAGTTTCTGAGTGATCAGGGCAAAGGGGCTAATATCACAGTGCCTTTTAAGCAGGATGCCTTTGAGCTGGCACAACAACTGACCGAACGGGCTCAGCGGGCTGGTGCTGTGAATACTTTGTGGCAGGATGAACAGGGTGTGGTGCATGGTGATACTACAGATGGTGTCGGTTTAGTTCGGGATCTGACTGAAAATCAGTTGGTCAGCCTGCAGGGTAAGCGTGTGCTGATTCTGGGCGCCGGTGGTGCAGTACGGGGTGTGATTGAACCGATACTGGCCCATGCTCCACAGCAACTGGTGATCGCTAACCGTACCGTCAGTAAAGCAGAACTGCTGGCTGAACTGTTTGCTGACCTGGGTAATATCAGCGGTTGTGGTTTTACCGATCTGAACGGACAGGCATTTGATGTGATAATCAATGGTACTGCTGCCAGCCTGGCCGGTGAGTTACCGCCGCTACCGGAGGACCTGCTGGCAGAAAAAGCAGCCTGCTATGACATGATGTATGGCAAAGAGATTACGGTATTTAATCAGTGGGCGCTGGATCATGGTGCTGATAAAGCCATTGATGGGCTTGGGATGCTGGTCGAGCAGGCTGCAGAGTCATTTCGTATCTGGCGTGGGGTTCTACCGGATACGAAAGCGGTTATGGCATCACTCCGGGAACAGCTGAATCAGGGCTGAGTGCGGTATCTTTCACTTTCAGTATTCAGTATAAAGCGGCTGTTTCTGACGATCCTCTTTAATTGGCAGAGAAGTCAGAACAGCGGCTTTTGCTATGTGAAGATGAAGCTGGTGCAGAAAAGACTATTTTCTGCGATACAGCCCTACCAGACAGGCTATCAGTCCGGCCATAGATAGCAGGATACCGGAGTTGACCAGTAACGGATGGCGTTCTGAGAAAGCCACAAAGATCGTATTGCCCTGAATACACTCACCTGTCCGGTAATCGAAGCCCTGATCCGCCGTAATACAGGCCTGTGCATCCATCAGTTCAGACCAGTAAGCGGACATCATAATGATGGAAGGTACTGTCATCAGTAATAAGCCTGCGATGACCCAGGGGTTGCGAATGGAAAAGTTCAAACCGTATATATCCTGTGGAAAGCTAAAACCCGGTTAACAGATATAACAGGCCGGGACAGCCTGTTATATCTTACTGAGCAAAGAGTAAAACGGATCAGGCTTTACACTGAGGGCTGCGTCCCTCGGCTCTGGCCTGTTCAAAATAAGGCATCACTTTAGCCATGCGTTTGTTCAGGTCATTAATACGGCGTTTGTTCGATGGGTGAGTAGACAGGAATTCTGGCTGAGCTTTACCACCTGCTTTTTTCCCCATATTCTGCCAGAGGGTTACCGATTCTTTCGGATCGAATCCCGCTTTAGCCATCAGATCCAGTCCCATCGCATCCGCTTCACTTTCCTGAATACGGCCAAAAGGCAGAGAGATACCGACCTGAGCGCCGACACCCAGCAGAGCAAAAATCTCCTGTTTGTGTTTTACGTCGCCACTGAGCTGATAGGCTGCTGCCATCGCTGTCTGAGTGGCAAAAGCCGTTGATACTCTTTCGTTACCATGCTCAGCCAGTACATGGGCCAGTTCATGACCAATGACTGCTGCCAGCTGGTGCTGATTTTCAGCTACTTCCAGCAGACCGGTATAAACGCCTACTTTGCCGCCAGGCAGTGCAAAAGCATTAACCTGTTCCGAATCAAAAACCACCACCTCCCAGTTGGAGATACCGTATTTGGCCGGAACCTGCGCAATGACCTTCTGTGCCACGCAGTTCACGTAACCGTTTGTTTCCCCGCTTTTACTGGCCGGGGTATCTTCTTTCATCTGAGCGAAAGACTGAATACCCATCTGATTGATCTGTGTGCTCGGGAAAAGTTTCAGCTGGCTACGGCCAGTGGGAGATGTGCTACAGCCTGCCAGCACCAGGCTGGATAATCCCACCAGCATAGAGATTTTAATCCATGTGTTATTCTTACTGATCTGCATTGTTCTGCACCTGCATACTGAAAGGGTTTTATTGCTATTATCCGCAATCAGTGCGAAAAGTTCAGCCTGTTCTCTGGTCTTATTTATTGAAACCGATTAACAGGGGCAGGATATTCTCAAAAGGACAGATAAAAAAGCCCCGGTATCTGTTAAATACCTGGGGAAGGATCGGATGGTGATTACTCAGGCCTGAATAAGAGGCTGATCAGTTGATCTGGTAAATCTGCCTGTTATTGCAGACGCTGACGGAGTTTGTCTTTCTGTTCATCGGTCAGCACGGTCATAATCTCCTGCATCATCGGGATACCCTGCTGCATACGGTTCTGTATCAGCTGGACTTTTTCCGACATCATACTGTTCAGCGTCGTTTCATCGGCACCATCCAGCAGTGCCAGCATAAATTCTGCTTTGTGGTCACTCATCTCTTCACGCTGATCAGCAAATCCTTTACGGTGTTTTTCGATGATGCTGCGAATTTCTTTATGCTGACTGCGGCTAAGATCCAGCGCTTTAAACATATCCCGGTCCATCAATCCACCGGGATGAGCAAAGCCTGCTTTCTGCATCGACATGTGGCGGTTCTGATGGCAATCTGATCCTGCAGCTGAAGCCAGAAAAGGTGTGCTCATCAGTATGGCGGCCAGAGTTGAAGCTAACAGTGATTTTTTCAGGTTCATGGTGCGTGCTCCTGCTGTTTATTTGATGAGACCAGTATAGGGAGTACAGTGCAAAGTGTGTGTCAGCAGGGCGTAAAGGCTGTGTAAAGAGCAGGGCTGAGTGATTCAGTACTGCTCTGGGAGTGTCGGCTGTTCTTTTTCTGTTGCTCAGCCGGTAAAAGAACAAAGCAGATAGGTGCTGTGGTATCGCTGATAACCTGTTATTCAGGTTCAGCAGCTACAACATAAAAGCATATCAGTAGTTCTCAGCGATATGCTGATCTTTCAGTTTGACGTAGTTACCGGCTGTATAGGTAAAAAAGCTACGCTCTTTATCGGTTAGCGGACGTTTTTTCTCTACCGGTCTGCCAACATAAAGATAACCGGATTCCAGAGTCTTACCCGGTGGTACCAGGCTGCCAGCGCCGATAATCACCTCATCTTCGACAACGGCACCATCCATTACCATTGAGGCCATACCCACCAGCACTCTGCTACCAATAGTACAGCCGTGTAGCATCGCCTGATGGCCAACCGTAACGTCATCGCCAATGATCAGAGGAAAGCCGTCCGGATTAAAAGGGCCGGCATGGGTAATATGCAGGACAGAACCATCCTGTACACTGGTACGGGCACCGATCCGTATTTTATGCATATCACCCCGAATCACGGTTAACGGCCAGACTGAGCAATCATCACCCAGTTTTACATCCCCCAGTACCACAGCGGAAGGATCAATAAATACACGCTCACCCAGTTCTGGTGTGGTGCCCTGATAGGTGCGAACGGACAGGCTGGAATCAGACATAAAGCCCTCAAAAATAACTCAGATGAATCGGATAACCAGTACCGATTATACATAGTGGAGCAAAAATATTTCGAGACTCCCGGATTGCACAATAGTATGCGTTACCATAGCGTACTTCTTTGTTTGTAACTATTCAGCTGCCCGGTCAAAGATATCTGGCAGCTGCCCACAAAATAACAGGGTTAAGGCATTACTTGCTGATACCGATTGTTT
>NZ_JACJFM010000052.1 GCF_014164585.1 Oceanospirillum sediminis
AGAAAATCAGTTGGCTTTATTTCCTGGAGCAATAAAGCCAACCGATGCTCGGTTAGATAGAAACCTGACTTTTTCAGGGCTGACTACTTATGCCGATGTCCGTGGTCATGACTACATCATTGTAAAAACTGGATTGGAATAAGGATGGATTATGTTGCTGCCCCAGAAAAACTTCCTCCTGTTTTTCACAGGAGGGGTTTTGGGGTTATTTTGGGGGGATTTTGGGGTATGAAATTTCCCCTTATAAAATCAATAGGTTACGGTCAATGTACCGTACAGACCATTTATGATTACAGGGCAGAAAGCAAAGCCTTAAAAATCAATAAGTTAATCACGTAAGAGATACTTACCAACCATTCAAAAACCACCTCGCCAGCCCTACAAAAATCAAAGGGTTACGTATGCCTTTTGACAAAACCCTTCATCTCAAAGCACCGCAATATCCTTCAACATTTTACACTGGCCTTGTAGCATTCACACTACACCGGTAACTCCCGTTAAACGTGTGCGTCACCCGATCAATCGACCACTGGCCAGACATTCTCTCAATAGGAAAACCGCTCATGCTGAGCAGGCATTCTGCTGCCAGCATAGGATTACCAGGGCAGTTCAGACTCAGGTGATCACCCTGCCGGGTTATCCGGTGCATCTCCGCCTTAATCGCATCCATTGCCTTTGCTTTTGAATCATACCGATCCGGCAGCCTTTTACGGGGTGTACCGCCGACCTCTTCTTTTATTTCCTCTGCTTTTTCATTGTCGTACCAGTGTGCGGTACAACCATTAAACTGGCGCTTCTCTGGCCCGGATACCGTACCCGTAACATACCCCGGATGAGTCGGTGTATTTTCCGGAGGGTGCTGGATATTAACCGGCTCCAGTACTCTGCCGGTCATGGTCTTTACCTGTCCACGGGGAGCAAACACTAATAATGAATCCACCGGCTTACACACCGCATCATGCAGATCCGCCAGCCGGTGCAGAAACTTCAGATCCGTTTCCTCTGTCTGGTCCATATGCTCAACCGGCAGACCACCTAAGCTGCCGTGTATTCTCGGGCTGAAGCCATGCCGCCCGGCAATTTCGCTGACGATGCCGCCAATGGTGGTATTCATCCAGCTTTTCGACTGCGCCCGTTTTAACTCAGTTGGGTCTTTGGCATCAAACCGCGCAGCCGTGCCCGTCATGGTCAGAGTGTTCGGGTACAGGGTCTGACTGACCCGCTGCAGTTTGAACCGCCCCAGATCCACCACCTTGCCTTCTTTATATCCCATTCTGCAGCCGATAATCTGACCGGTCTCAGGCCAGGCACCAATGTCTCCAGCGGCGATGACAATGGTAATGCTGTCAGATTCCATGCCCGCCGCATCTACCACAGTACAGCTAATCAACCGGGGCTGGGCAATAGCGGCCACAGCGCCGGTGATCTCACAAACCGGGGTTAAGTCTCTGATCTCTGCCATATTCTCTCCTTAATCCAGGCACCTAATCCCAAGCTTCTAATCCCAAGCCCCTAATCCCATGACATAATGCGCGTGACTTCAGGCTCTTTCGGCAGTTCCGGAAGATGCAGGATCACCCCGCTGTTAAAGATGGGTCCCTGCTCTGCCGCCTGTTCGTTCAGTCGCCAGAAAGCATCGGTAATCTCTTCATCATTACGGCCTAATTCCTGCCACAGCAGGCGATCCACGGTATCCCCGTGAACCGTGCGAATAGTTTTATATATTCCGCTCATCAGGGTTTGTACTCCTGCAGGTCAACCTGAAAGGTAGTCTTCAGGGCAGTACCGTCATCAATCAGACGATTGCCGGTTTCTGTCACGCGCGTGACCGTCCACAGATCCAGCACCGTGCCATCCCCTTTCACCACCATCTGAGGTTCTTTGTTAATAAAACCCCGGAGGCGATCCAGTTTACTGCTGCCGGTATTGCCCAGAATCTGCCCGTTCAGGCTGATAGTCTGCAGTGGCATTCCGGTTCGCTGTGTGGCCGGATGCTGGCCCGCCCGGTCAATGGTGGCGATGCCGGATTCTGCCGTGCGGGTCCAGGTCTCGTAGTCAGTGTCCTGATAGACACTGAAGATAAAATCGCCAATGGCGAGTTGTTGTCTCATGACATGGTTTCCATGCTGTCATCCAGTCTTCCGGGCAGGGTTGGATTCAGGGCCGGTAACAGTTGCGTAGCCATCAGCTCCCGCATTTTCTGCAGGGCCAGTTCTGCGATCTGTTCGGCATTGCTTCCGGGAGCCGCGTTAATGGTAATATTCGGCTGAAAGTTCACGACCTTTTCATCACTGGCGGTACTTTGCTGACTGGCGTTTGCCTGCTGAATCTCCTGATGGATCTGCTGCAGGGCACTACCGGTCACCATTGATCCGGCCTCTTCATCAGCTTCAGCCAGTTGCTGTTTCAGGGGAGTATCCCGCAACTCTGTTTTCAGAGCAGTTTTCAGCCCGGTGTTAAGATGGCTGACAGTATTTGTCTGTGTGCTTTCTGCAGATGATTCAGCCGTGCTCGATGACGACTGATCCGCGATCAGGGTCTGATTCGTGGCGTTATTGGCTTCACTCTCAGAATCTGAACGGAACCATTCCATTACTTTAGTCGCCGCCCAGCTACCGGCATCACCACCAAACCAGCCACCCAGACCGGCACCAATGGCCGCACCGATGCCCGTACCAATCACAGGCACGATAGAACCAATGGCCGCACCGGCAGCGGCACCACCGGCAGCACCTCCCCAGCCACCGGCTATATCCCCCACGGTCGCAGCGGCTTCCATCTCATCACCGGAAGCGACTGCCGATACCAGACTGCCAGACTGAATTACCGTATCTAAAGGCCGGATCACCTTACCGGCCATGCCCAGCAGATCACCGGCTGAACCAGACAAGGCCCCGAGCACATCCGTGGCCGTACCGGTAAAATCACCGGCAGCATCCAGCGTATCGGCCACCGCTTCCGGAGCGACCAGCATAGTGGCCGCACCGGCACCTAAACCGGCCAGCGGTTTAAGCCAGTCCACCGCCCGACGGAAAACACTGGTGTGTTCGCTTTCGGATTCTGTATAACGGTCTGATTCTGTGCTGTTACTGGATTCAGTGCTGTGACTGGATTCGTTGCTGGTTTTTGTCGCCTCTGCAGAGGAATAAGCATGACGACTTTCGGTATGGGGTTGGGAGGTTCGCTCCGATGACAGGTGCGATTCAGTCGCCCGGTGACGCTCCGATGTATGCTGTCTTTCAGAACGAGAGGTCGAACGATGATCAGCACCACGACCACCGGCAAAGCTGCTCATCGATGCCGGGCCAGCCAGCCCTCCAGCTAATTGCTCCAGAGCCAGATGTCCCAGATCCTTAGCAGCGGCCCAGCCTTTAACGGCTAATCCGGCCAGTCTACCCCGTTTACTCCGGGGCTTGCGGGTCTCTTTTCGCTCTCCTGAATCATCGTATTGACCCGGTTTTTTATCCGGCTCTGTATCCTGCCGTCCGCGCCGATCCGGGTCAGAGTCTCTATGGCCACGGCTATCATTACCATCACGGCTATCCCTCCCATCCGGCAGATCACGCTCAGTAGCACCGCCTCGCCTACGGTCTGACTCTTTCTGCCCCTCACCTCCACCCGGTTCAATACTGGCTGTACGGCCTAACGCCCGGTTAAAGCGTTCCAGCGCCCGCGTGGCCAGACAGGCTTTATCTGCTGTTTCATCCGTGGCATCGGCCAGTTTCGATTCTTTTTCAGCGGTTTTAAGGGCTGATTGTGCCCGCCATTGCTCCACCTTAGCGGATGCCAGTTGCCAGCCAAACATGATGGTTTTATAACCGACATAAGCGGCAGCCAATCCGGTCACACCCGTGGTCACCAAACCACCGGCTTCAGCCACATCCGCCAGACCACCAGCGACCCAGGCCACACCATCGGCCACGGGAGCCACCACCGGCAGAATGGAATCCCCCAGCACAATACCCAGTCGATCCATCGCCCGCCAGGCGGAACCCAGCCGGTGCTCAGAGACACTGGCCCGGTTTTCGTATTCCTCTAACGCTGAGTTTTCGTACTCACTCTTTTTTGAGGTCAGTTCAAAGGCTTGCTGTAGCAACTGCTGATTTTTCAGCAGGGGCATAATC
This sequence comes from Oceanospirillum sediminis, assembly GCF_014164585.1. GTDB lineage: Bacteria > Pseudomonadota > Gammaproteobacteria > Pseudomonadales > Halomonadaceae > Oceanospirillum > Oceanospirillum sediminis. The sequence goes on from NZ_JACJFM010000052.1 coordinate 4,125, forward strand.
CCGCCTTTGGATTCTTCACCAAAGATCTGACTGATCAGGGCAGACTGTTTTTCCACCGGCGCATCGGCCAGCGCTGCGAATACCTCTTTTACTGTACCGACCGCATCGGTCTGCATATCAACGGCCAGCGCCCCGGAATCTAACCCCAGATCAGCCAGGGCATCTTTCTGGCCACTGGTGGCCGCTTCGCCTTTAGTTAATGCTCCGAGCAGGTTTTTCAGAGTGGTGGCCGCGACTTCCTCAGACGCACCACCGGCCAGCAGAGCACCGGCTAAACTGGCGGTCTGGGTTTCAGTCATACCAGATGCCGTGGCCACAGCCCCCTGACGTTTCAGCACCCCGGAAATATCCCGCGCCTTAGCGTTCATGTTGTTAGAGACATGATTCACCGCATCAGCCAGCTGTTCTGCCTGCTGCTGGTTCAGTCCCATACCGGCCCGCCAGGCGGCCATCGTCTCACCGGCTTCTGCCGCTTCCATATCAAAGGCCACACCCATACGAGCAGCGGCCCCGGTAAACCCGGCCAGATCCTCTTTTTTAATACCGGACTGACCGGCAGCCGAGGCAATCTGAGTCAGCTGCTCTGGCGGGATATTCACATCCACCGCTAAACGCTGCAGATGGCTCTGAAAGGCTTTATCCTCCCCCTCGTCAAAATCCACCACCTTGGTGACATCGGCCATCGCCGCTTCCATCGTCACCGCTCTGACCACAGGAATCACCGCCGTGGCCAGCATCGCCGCCGCCCCGGCAGTATCTGACTGGGCATCGGCCATACGGGTATCTGCCACCGCCATTCTGGAACGGGCCGCAGACAGAGTTTTCAGCCGGTCTTTCTGAGTGGCCAGTGCCTGATTACTGGCGTTAACCTCCCGCTCTAACCGGGCCTGCTCACGGGCTAAATTGCCGGTATCGATGCCAGCATCCTGCAACTCATCCTCTAACCGGTTGAGGGACTGACGCTGTTTATCAATGCTGTTTTTAAAATCATCGGATTTCTGACTGGCCTCATCGAAAGCGGCACCCAGTCTTTTAATATTAGCCCGCTCTGACTCCAGCTGATCTCCCAGGGCATCGGCCTGCTTACGAACCAGCGCATACTCTTCTGACAACTCAGCCGCATTGTACGCCCCGCCTTCCATCTCATCAGACAGACGTTTCAGCTTGCGGGTCAGCTTCGACTTTTCCAGAGCCAGGCTTTTCACCTTGCCTTCAGCCAGCTCTTTTTCTGTGGCCAGCCCCTTTAACGCCTGCCGGTTCTTACGAAAATCCGACAGGGTTGCCGCCAGATTTTTACGCAGGCCCGCATACTCAGCCAGACTCTTCTGAGTGGCATTCAGCTTTTTAGCCTCCTGCCGTTGCTCCTTCAGAATATCGGTCAGGCTTCTGGCATCGGCTGCCGCACCCTTAATCGCCGGAGACATTTTGTTTACGCCGACCAGCGTCAGGTTGTATTTAGTGGCACTCATACTTTTCTCCGGGCATAAAAAAACCCGCCAGATGGCGGGTTGTGATTTGATCTGCCTGAAGATTTTATTTATCAGGCATCTTCTTTCTCTGATTGCTGCTGTTCAGCTATCACTTGTTTTGAATCATAAGGTTGCAAGGCTGATACAGAGGCCACTAAACCAATGGCTCCAGAATAGAACAGCGGCAAAATAGCATCCGTTCCCAGCGAGTTATAACGCCCCTGAACAACAAGGAAAATAATATAAAGACTGGACGTGAAGGTCAGCGCATTAAAGGTTTCAGAGACTTTGCTTTTAAGATTATCAAGGAAGAATGGTGGCGTATGTCGGGACACAATATCCCATATAACATGAATAGAAAAATACAGACTAAACCAAAAAGTATAGAACTGCCCGATCTCATCCGCTCCGGTCGGGCGATAGATAAACGCTAACGCCTCAGACGTCACGAGCCGATAGACCCAGCACCGCACCGGCCACACCACCCAAGGCAGCACCGGCAAAAAATACGGAATCAGGTAACGCTACAGCAAAGCTGATACCACCCACCACAGCAAAGGCCAGCCCTGAACCGGCTACAGCAGATTTAGCGGTAAATACCATTCTGTTAAAAATCATAGGATCACCTGTATCAGCCAAAGTTGTTACATTAGAGACTCAACAACCAATACAAGTAATACTAACCCATCCCCCGACCGACCCGCCAGCCTTTCGGTAAGAAAACTAAACTTACAATTACAGAGGCATTGATTCAGAATTTGCTTTCGCTGGGATCACGACGGCCCGGCTGATGTCGAAATTGTTGATTACCACTAAGGGGACGAATTATGCCAACCAATAAAATGAGAGCCATTCACCCCGGAGAAATCCTTCAGGAAGAATACCTGGAACCTCTGGGCATGTCGGCTAACGCACTGGCTATTGCCTTACAAGTACCGGCCACCCGGATACACGCCATTGTAAAACAGGAGCGTGCCGTAACACCGGATACCGCACTAAGACTCGCCCGTTATTTTGGTGGTGACGCTCAATCCTGGCTTAACCTGCAACAGGCTTATGACCTGAAAATAGAAGAACAAAAACTTCAAACAGTACTCAGCCACATCACCCCACTGGCTGCCAGCGCATAAAGCAAACCCGCCTCGGCGGGTTTCTATCACACTACTGAACTTTTAATGACCAGACCGTAACGCAGCCTTATTCGCAGCCTGCTGTTCTAATCGCTCAGCCAGCCAGACCTTAATAATAGACTGCCGAGTAACCCCGATCCGAGCCGCTTCCTGATCCAGAGACTCAACCATCCAGGCAGGAAAATCCACATTCACACGTTTCTGTTCCTGATTAGGGCGCTTGAGGGTGGAAAGATCCAGATCACCGATGATGTCCTCTTCACCATCATCAAACTTTGCATCAAATTCTTCAGCCTTCATACAACATCACCTCTGACTTACGAGAACGCCTGACGGAAATAATCCTGATATTATCGCCCCGATAAGTGATTACCCCAGACCAGTGTTTTTCGCTGATCTTACCAATCACTAACGCACGGGGTTCACCTTCAGAGTTTGCCTGAATTTCAATCAGACCTGGGTCATCCCACAACCTTTGAGCCTGAACAAAATCAATACCATGCTTATCCAGATTAGAAGCGCTCTTGTTTTCGTCGAACTCAAAATCATTCATAGCTTAAAAATTATACCTTAATTATATAATTTTCAATCAGAGATTATCAAAACCCGCCGAGGCGGGTTTCATGTTTACCCACTTACCGAATCAACGCTGAACGCGGGGCGGCAATTTTCGCTTCCTGATAAATAGACGACAGGCGATTGCGGTAACTCTCATACCAGTACAATACCGAATTCAACTCCAGTGATAACTGATCGGCAATGCCAGGCTCTAACCGGACGGTCTGACCTTCATGCTCTTTAAGCCATTTCACGGCCCATAACAGATCCAGATTCCAGCCACAATCATGCAACTGCTCAGCGGCTAAACGGCCATGCCTGCGATCAAACTCAGAAGGCATCCGCTTAGGGGAAAACGCCGTAACCTCCAACGGCATCGCCACCTGCTGAGGCTCAGCAGGCAAATAATCCCCCTCCAGCACATAACTGCCTACAAACTGCCGGGCGCTATCCAACTGATCCGCAGGAATATCCGCCGCCACATCCACCCCATACGCCTTACGCACCTGCGCCCAGAGTCTCGACTTAGCCGACGTTTTCGCCTTACCCATCAGATGACTGGTTTTACCCTCAATCAAATCCGACAGACACTTATGACCTTTCTTGCCGATTAAGCGCTGAGAACTCTGTGGCAAGCTGCCCTGCCAATAATCTGCTAAAACCTGATAGCACTCTCTTTTATACTGAATCAGGCGACCTTTGATTTCTGGCTTGACTCGCTTTTCATCAACACCAAAAAGCCAGCCATTTAAATACTCCAATGGCAAACACAGAAGCTTACGGTTCTTACCATCTTCGGCAACTGTATTCATCATGAATACAGTTGAATTCAAAACCTCATCACGTTTTATTCGATTAAATTGCGATTGCCATTGAAGCCCAATATTTTCGCATACCGGTCTCATAGCGACATACAGCTGATTATTTTGGGAGATTACAGAAAGAGATTGACCATGAAAATTCACGGTAGAGATTTGAGCAGCCATAGCAGGCCTCCTTGTATTTCTTCTCACGGAAATAGACTGATGTCAGGAGGTTGAGAACAGCATACAAGAGCTGCGGACTTATTCCCCCGAAGGGTATTTTATTCGTCGCCCTCCCGACCAAACTGGCACACTACGGGCGCAACTCGGGCAGGGATTTTGCCAAATTTCAGGCATAAAAAAACCAACACTATCGTGGCTGGATGAACGCTTGTATTGAGGTTCTCACGCCTCAGCCCTGATATTAGGGCTATCGATAAATGATGTCAAATGTCGGCCCACTAAGTACCCAAACATAAATATTCCAATATTTTCCGGCCGATGAGGCCGGAAAATACGGGCTGTATGTAGGAAAAAATATTGTGTACCTACTTAGCCCTAGGAATACGAGCAACGGCTTTGACTAGTGTTTTCTTATCAGTAGGCTCGATATCCTCATACGCTTTCGTAAAAGATCCGTCTTCATTTGCTATCACTATAGAAGATTGAAGCTGCTGTAAGAAATCATACCCTTTATCCGAATCTGTTTTTACAAACTGATCATAGCTAATAAGATAAGTTGAAAACTCAGACGCGACTCTAGCATAACTTACAGGATCAAAAAAGCCGACTTTATCGTCACCTATACTTCGACCATCATAAGAAGATAGGTCTATTGACCATTGAATAGAAAACACTTTAGAAAGCTGATCAATTGGCTCCATTAGCTTATAAGAATCAAACCCATCTGCATCATAGACAACCTTATCGCTATAATAAATATTAAGTAAGAAAAGAGCAGCCATAGCATTTATAAGATTATTCAAATTTGCCTTTCTATAATTCTCCACTCTATCATGTTTAATAGCATTGTAAGCATCATACCAAGACCATTTCTTAAGAGAGTCACCATCTTTTTCTCTGTAGAATGGCATTAATTTTTGATCAAAGGTATTCTCATCCGCATTATCAAAATCAAAGCTTACCAGCTTTGATTTTATAGAAAAAATACTGTCTATAGCGTCCATATAATGAGGAAAATATGTTCTTCTAATCGGGTTGCCTTTTTTATCTAAAAACTCAGATCCTTCTCTTTTACAAATAGCTTTTGCTATATTTTCACATTCCGAAACAGTCCTCAGTATGAGGTCTGCAATCTTTATTGAATAAACATTCAGCTGATGGCAATCAATATTAATACAGTAGCTGACTTCTATAAATTCCTTTTCAATCTGCGAGTAAATTGGCCAGAAGAACTCTTGCTTCATTTTATTGCATCCTTGATATTATATTATTTAAACATACTCCTTATATTATCATAACACTCCAAAATGATGATCAAAGGGAAGACTTTTTTAGGCTGGTATGCCCGTAGCGGGCATACTTTTAGCACATTCGGCTCAGCTGCTCAGCAGTAAAACTCAGTATCCTTTCCCTGAAGGCTCCGGCTTCTTGCTGTTCTGACAGCATAACAAGCAGGCTTACGCCCCGGAGTGAAAACAGTCTTGTATGCTCCACACCCCCTGCTGTTATAACAGGCACTTCTTGAATCATATCGGGATCGAATTCATCTTGATGACGCTGGTAAAGTGCCTGAATATCTTCGTCAGCATTTTTGTAGCCCAGCACCTCACCAATATTCTGAGCGGTGGCGCAAGGTTGTCCTTCGATCTCTTCAAACTGAATACCTGTGTCTTTGTAAAATGCGATGGTCATAGTGGCAGTCTCCTTTTTCAGGCTGCTTGATTAGTTGATGGTAATAGTTGAGCACTCTGTATCCAGTAGGATACACTTAAAGCATGAATACTCTTTTAAGAACGGATGTTTTTGACCAGTGGCTAATGGGCTTAAAGAATCTGGGTGCCCGAGCGCGTATCGTTCGCCGTATTGAGCAAGCGCAACAAGGAAACTTTGGTGATTGCAAGCCTGTAGGCGATGGTGTCCATGAGATGCGTATCCATACAGGCCCCGGTTATCGGGTGTATTACACGCAAAGGGGACAGGTTATTTACTTGCTGCTTTGTGGTGGCGACAAAAGCACACAGGTCAAAGATATAAAACAGGCCAAAAAGCTGGCCAAAGAGATTAAGGAATAACCCAATGAATGAGTTACAGCCCTTTGATGCCGCTGATTATCTGGATAGCGAAGAAGCTATTGCAGAGTATCTGACCGCTGTTTTAGAGGAAGAGGATACCAGCGCATTTTTACAGGCTCTTGGCACCATTGCCCGAGCACGCAGTATGACGGCTATAGCCGAGCAAACCGGCATGTCGAGAGAGAGCCTGTACAAAGCTTTGCATGCGGACGCTAAGCCTCGTTATGAAACGGTTCAAAAGGTGGTTTCAGCGTTAGGTTTGAAACTGAGTGTTCAGCACAATTGAGCCTGATTGCTCACTTCAATGATAAGCCGTTGCACCGGTTATTTATTGTCTCTTGTGTTTTAGCTGTTTGATCAACTGGTGGTAACGTCTTAATGCGGTATCGGCAGGCCAGCTTGCTATCTGTTCATCACTGGCCGGGGTGTTGAGCACGATCAGGTCGGTCAGGGTTTCGATGTCGTCAGGGCTGAGAAGTGATCCCCGGTTTTTGACAAAAAATCAGCCACCCTCAGGTACAGGCTTTTGCCATCTGGTACGCTCAGGTTATCCAGTTCATCTTCCATCAGGCCGGTGACGCTCTGGATAATAAAGGCTTCCTGCTGGTCTTCTGGTACGCTGTACATGGCGTTGATTGCGCCCACTGTGGGCAGTGTCAGCGGCAGGTAGTCCGTTTCACCGTGCTTTATGGTTTGCACCGGTATCAGCAGTGGCAGTGAGTCCGGGGTGTGGTATTTGCGTTCCTGCTTTTTCTGTTCGCTTTTTGGCAGGTCGGCCCAGATCAGTTTTTCAAACCAGTAATCACTGCCCATCCCATAGGCCAGGTCGGCCTGTTCGCACAGGCTGTTAAAGTCCGGGCCGGTCAGGTTATTCAGTTCCTGATCACTCAGTTCTGCTCCCAGTTTGATCAGCGCCCGGTAAAAGCTCCAGTTGTCGCCTTCGTGTTCTTTCAGCAGGGTTTGATGCTGGTTCCGGGTTATCATTTTCAGGGTCAGGGTGTCGTGCTTTTCTCCGTTGTCCCGCTGCAGCGGAACGTAAAGGGTAATGTTCAGGTCTTGCCAGATGGGTTCCATAGGGTTTCCTTAATCATCAGATACAAAAAAGCCGGTGCTGAGACCGGCTAAAACAGGGCGAACGGGCAGGGTTACATTTCCAGATTGGCCCGGTGTTTTTCCATATGGTCTTTGCCGAAGATCACGGCTTTCATGGTGGGTTCGTCAATGTCGTGAATGATCTTGCCGTTATCCATGTGTTTGAAAGCCCGACAGGTAAAGTCGATGGTGTGCTTGTACAGCCCGCCTTTAATCGTTTCCGATTTAATATTGGTGACTTCGCAGGTGTGTTCCCAGCGCAGGGGGATTTTGTTTTTCTGCTGATCCAGCGAGGATGCCAGCACGGTAATTTCTGAGTAGCTGTCCACTTCCACCCCAAAGGACAGCAGCATTTCATCCGTGGCCCCTATCAGAGTCAGCTGGCCTTCCATAGCTTCCAGCCCGGTCATTATTTTGTTGACCACAAAACGCCCGCCTCGGGTTTCTTCCATTTTCTTTTTGACTTCAGGCGGGGTGTAGCCTTCCACTTCAGCCATAAAAGGCAGGCCGTTAATAAGGCAGCGGAATGCCTCAATTGCGCGAACCTCAGCCATTAGCCTGTTCTCCTAATACATTTTCCAGATACTCTTCCACGTATTTTTCCTTCGCGTTTACGTGGTAGATCATGTGCTCATTCGGCGCGTAACGGCCATAATCGAACACGATATACCAGCTGCCGTTCTGATAGCGGCTGGCGGTGTTCAGTTCAGGGTGCAGGTAGACTTCCCCGCCGGGGATAATTTCAGAGGCAATCAGGTCTTTGAGGAAGCCATTGATGCGCCGGATCGTCTGATCCCAGAATGACTTCGTCATGTTCTTAGCCATGTAGCGCTGACTGGTTTCTTCCAGCTTGCGGCAGATGGCATCTTCCAGACCGACGTAACTGATAAATTTACCCGTTACGGTACGATTACCAATCAGGGACCAGCCCCCCATGCTGGTATGACAGATAACCGCACAGCCATATTTCTGTAGCAGATTGGCTTCACTGGTTTCATCCATGATGCCGTATTCAATGGTATGAGCAGTCCCGTTAATAGGCAGCGACTGATTACCCGGTGATTCCCACTGTTTAACCGATGCCAGTGCACCGACAGCCACCACAGAGGCCGGTACTAAAATGTCACCTCTGGCTTTTCGGCTGTAGATACTGACCGCCGGTTCCACCATATAAACCCGGTCATAGTTGGAGCCTTCGCCGCCCAGCGTTTCCAGAAAAGCGATTTGCTCTTCTGGCGTAGTGGACAGGCCGTCGGCTACGACTCGGGCGCGCATTACAGCCCCCATTGCTGCCATCTGGTCGATAACCGCCTTCTGGTGGCTGAAACCCGGTGCAGCAATAATCGTCGGGCGCTCTGTGCATTCACGGGCTGCCGCTATACCCAGACGCTGATTGGTGGTCGGGTCACGCCCGCCAATAATATTGGCGGTGGTCGCGTCAAAATCAGCGCCCTCTTCCACCACGATGGCATAAATCACCACCTGTGTTTGCTCATGGGTTTTCATGATGGCGTGAATCAGGGAACCCCGTTCATCACCGGTGCTGTCAATCAGACGCCAGTGGCCAGAGTTAGCAATACGCACTGGCACGTTGTATTGCACGGAGGCGTGTTTGTCCGGGGCGGTGCCAATCAGGCACACCACATCGGCCCCAGGAGGTCCCAGAGGCGGGAACGGCTCAGAGGTAATAATGCTGATGCCGTTGCGTTCAAAAGCGGGATTTAATGGCATGGCTTATTCCTTGGGTTTGGTGTTGGTGGCAGGGGCAGAGGGCTTGTCTGTTGGCTCAGGCTCTGGTTGTTCCTCTGCATCGGCTTTATCTTCTGGCGGTTTCTTTTCAACCGGGGCCGGATCACCTTCACGGCGTAACCAGCCACGGTTCAGACTGAATTGCGCTTCACAGGGCAGCAGGCGGACGGTGTCACCGGGTTTGTACCAGCGCTGGGGTTCACCTACACGGTGGGCACGATTAACGATGTAAACGGTTTTACCGTCATCGGGTTCTGGCTCCACCTGAGGCTGTTCTGATTCTGTGGGCTGCACTTCTGCAGGTTGTGCTTCAGGTTCTTTTACCTGAGGGGCTTTCGCTGTTTTAGCCATGTTTACTCCGGGTATAAAAAAAGCCCTGCCGGTTATCCCGCAGGGCTTATGGTGAGTGTTCTGTTTTTTTGTGGTGATGTGGCTACATCAGTTCCGGTGGCCAGTTTTTACGCCAGCCGCTGGCCATCGCCTGCAGCTGATCAAACCAGTCATCCGGCAGGGTGTCGGTTTCATGCTGTACTTTAAGGGCATTAATCTGATCACCCGCCGCCTGGGCATCGCCCAGTACAATGCCGGTCATAGTCGCGGCTGCCGTGACTTTGGCATTGATCTTTTCTACCACCACAGCCACGGTGACACCCCGACGCAGGGCCAGCCCTTCGATCAGCGGGACGCTGGCGGTATGGTCTGCCGTCCAGGCGGCGGCTTCCGCCTGTTGCTGCGCCCAGGTCTTCACTTCCTGTTCGGTGTAGCCGTGTTCGATACGGGCCAGGGCGGTGTCCTGTTGTTCCGCAATGTGATTCAGGGTGTCGGCTACTGCGTCGTCAAACGGCATGGCGGTATAGGTGATGGTTCTCAGCAGGCGAGGGTGTGACGGCTGGTACTGCCAGCCGGTCAGAGTGCCGCGATAGCCGGTCGGGGCCGGTGGCTGTGGGCGCTCTTCAATGCCCGGTACAATCCACAGGGCACGGCTGGCAATGCGCTGGACAACGGCTTCGGTAAAAGTGGTTTCAGTCAGGTTAAAGCCCATCTGGGCGGCTTTGCGGGTCAGGATCGTATGATCAGACACAGGGTCGCATTCGATCTGACCGTTCAGGATCAGTCCGTATTTCATAAGGGTTCCTTGGATTGGGGAATCAGGGAGAGATGTCAGGAGAGGCCGGAGAGATCAGACCGGTTCGCGGCGAACGGGAAGCACCTGATTCATGCCCATCCGGTGAAGAGTATTATCAGGATAGCCATCACTGGGGCTAACACACCAGTTTTTGAGTTCATCATATTCAGTGGAACTCCAGAAATACTGGCTACTATCCGACAGCCCCTGTCTTGTGTCTGCCGCATCAATCTCTGCCGCAACGGCAAAAATGGCAATCAGTTCTTCTTTATTTGGCAGGAACCAGTCGGCCCCCAGGCTACGGCAGTACAGCGCCGCCTCTGGCCCGGTACTGCCATAGTTATCTCTGACATCACTGTAACCGTTAATCAGTTCATTCGTGTTGTCCCAGCCCGATTGAGGATCAGCCAGATCCGCCCGGTGGATATTCAGTAACGTTGTGTCTGTGTAATACAGACCATGACGGACGGCACTGCGCTGATCATACGGTGCAACAATCAGCTGATAGCCATTGACCACCGGCCCGCCAATCCCGCCATCCGGATACACATAACCCAGCCCTCCGGCAGTCCGGGTGGTTATACGAACCAGAGCAGACCAGTCACCCCAGCCCAGGACCGAACCCTGATAACGCACCCGAATATCCAGCTCTGTCTCAGCTGGCCAGTTTGTTGTTACTGCAATCTCTGTGGTGGCGGCAATCTCGCCGCTGTCCCAGACCACAGCCCCACTGGTATTCAATGCCTGAAACTGGCTTTTCTGGTGCGTGTCATAACCCGTCGGAGATACAGAGTACGCACTGGCGGTAATCGCAGGCTGTAATACCACACCGGTCAGACCTGCGGTCGGGCTGGTAATAGATGGTTTCGCCATCACCCCGGCACTGACACCCCAGGTATAGACCTGTGGCACGGCGGCGACGTTATTCGACATCGCGGTCAGGGTCATGCTGCCGGGGCCGGTAAAGGTCAGCTGTGTACTCTGGCCATCCGGGATTTCTGCTGATCCGGCAGTCACCCCGACCAGATCGGTCAGATGCCAGGTCACAGGAGCGCCCGATGGTGTGCTGGCCCCGGACGGGCTGAAGGTCACGCTCTGCCCGTTGCTGTAATTATCGGCCAGGGTGGTTCCGGTGGCACCGGAGGTATCCGGCAGGTACTGCAGAACATGGCGCACGGCGTCGGTGACGTCAGCCGCTGAATACTGATCAATCAGTTGTTGTATCTGCTGTGCGGTGCTATCGCTTTGCACGACAGCGGTTGCGACCGCTGCCAGCGTTTCCGGGGCAGCCAGATGCTGATCCACTTCCTGCTGAATCTTTTGTGTACCGGCTGCGCTCTGAATCACCACCGTGGCAATATTATCCAGCGTTTCCGGGGCAGCCAGATGCTGATCCACTTCCTGCTGAATCTTCTGTGTACTGGCTTCGCTCTGAACCACCACCGTGGCGATATTATCCAGCGTACCGGCACTGTTTAAATACTGGCTGATCAGTGTGGCCAGCTGCGCCTGATCCACCCCACCGGCACTGGCCAGCGCATCCTGCAAAGCCTTCATCGCTTCAGACTGCCAGCCACCCACCGCTTCAATCAGTGCGGCGATCTGGCCTGACAGCGTGACTTCTTCTTCCGTCATAGCGTTATCCTGTCAGAGCAGACCCGAAGGTCTGCCGGTTAATCATTACCCGTGACCGGGCCATTGTTATTGAGCCGTCAGCGTTGCCGTGCCGTTATTGAACGCAGTGGTCAGCCCTTGCAGGGCAATCACCAGTTGCTGGTCGGTATAGGTTTTTGCAGCAGCGACGGAGTCATCGGCCAGCGCCTGTGCTGCCGTTGCGTCAATTTTATTGGCCAGCAGAGCCTGCACATCGCTGTCTGCCGCCGCCCAGGCTGTATTGATATCGGAGATTTTCTGCGCCAGATCAGCATCCGTGGCGTAGGTCGCATCCAGCGCCTGAACCGTGGCTTCCAGCTGATCAATACGCCCGGCCACCTTACCCAGGGTATCGTTGTCCACATCGGCGGTGCCGGTCAGCTGGGTACGCAGATCCGAGATAGACGCATTCAGCTGTGCGGTAATACTGCCGTCGATCTGACCAAATTTGGTCTGTACCTGACCGACCAGCGCGCCGACCGCAGTCTGCAGAGAAGCCAGTGCCTGAGCCGGAGTGATCGTTACTTCTGACATAGTGATGTTTCCTTTTTACTTACTGAGAGATAACGCCCCTTTCGGGTACGCTTATGGGTTTGCGAGTTGCTGCAGTTGCTGATCCAGATGAATCAGGTACTGTTCCTGCCGCAGAATCGCGGTTTTATTTTCAATATCGGAGGTGGCCAGTGCCGCCAGACTGATCAGGTCTGCGCCATTGCTCCAGATGACATGGCCGGTGTCATCCAGCATCGGAGTCTGTCCGGGTTCACCGCCATCCGGCAGTACCCGCAGTGCCTCCAGATCCGCACGTGTCACGCTGGCGGTGCTGTCCACCTGCGCGACAATGTTGTCTGTGGGGCTGATCACGGTGATCAGGTCGATCATCTGTTCCACCACCGTGGCCCCGCCCTCTGCCGGGATCAGGTCGTAATCATCCCCGGCATTGGTGTAGTCGATCAGCTGCTCTTCCCCGGTATCCGGGTCCAGGGCAAATACCCCGATCTCCCGTAACGGGTAGCCGGTATTCAGGCCCACATTATTCAGGTGGAATCGCACCCGCCCGGTGCCATCAGGCTGAGCATCAAAGCTGGCCACGGGAGCACTCTGGCGCTCATCCACCAGTGCATTCAGGGCAGATATATCGTCAGGCGCACGACCGGCACCTAACCCGATCCGGGTGATCTCCAGCCGTTGCCCGACTTCGGCAGCAGCACGCAGCCGCAACCCTGCAGACGTCAGCCGCATAGAACTAAAATTTGCCATAGGGATTTCTCTAACGATGAATGATGATGTTTCGGGTCATGTGCAGCACACGGCCCTGATACAGCGGAGTCCGGGATAACCGTTGTTCCGGAGGCTGATAATTCACGGCCACCTGTGGTGACTGATGTACCACACCGGCCAGACAGCGCTGAGTCTGAGAGAACGTTTGTTCCGGAGGCCGGTAGTTCACCCTGGCACCGGATGACTGATGCACCACACCGCCCCGATGAACCGTGGCCGGTGATACGGTTTGTTCCGGAGGCCGGTAGTTCACCCTGGCACCAGATGACTGATACACCACACCGCCCCGATAAACCGTGGCCGGGGATACAGTTTGTTCCGGAGGCCGATAGTTCACCCTGGCACCTGATGACTGATGCACCACCGCACCCAGCTTTAAATCCTGCACCGGTTGATACACCAGGCGAATGCTGTAACCGTCCCGTTCCGCTTTGGCCGCTTCAATCCGGTGCTGAACACGATCAGCAGACAGGCCATTCAGCCCGCCGATCAGATCCACCCTGAAGGTGTATGCCGGACCACCCCAGCTATAACCGGGTATAAACTCAGCGGTCAGGCCCAGACCGGCCACGGCATCTGCCACGCCTTTTGCGGTTCCGGCCAGCCGTTGTACCGGCCAGATACTGGCCACGGTATGACGTTTGGCATCGGTATTAATTTCACCGCCCCAGTCGGTCACGCCTTTGGCATGGGCCAGATAGGGCAGCATGTGCTCTGGCACGGAGTAAGGGTCCCAGAGTTGAGGGTAAGGGCAGTCCAGAGCCAGCAGGTGATCTGATAAAGTTTGCTCTAAGGCTTTTTCCAGTGTCGTTCGGTTATCGGGTAACAGAGATTCCGTACTCATAGCACCTTCACCTCTACTTCAATCCCCGTGCAGTACGGTGCCTGATGGGGCAAACACCGGATCTCTTCCGCCGGTTCAATCACTTCCCGTTCCAGTGCTCCGGCATCATGCAGGATATGAGTGATAAAGCTGGGCAGCACTTTGGCTTCTAACAGATGCTGCTGGTCCGCGTAGGCTTGTAGCTTTGTTATCAGGGATTGTTCCGTAATCTGTACATCCGGGCCACGACCAATCCACGCCACCGCTTTAATGGTGTAAGGCACGATCTCAGCCCCCTGCACCGTGATCTGATCTGTACCCGGTGCCACGTCCGGACGGGAGAAGTGTTCCCGCACTTTATCCAGCAATGAATCAGAGGCGGTGCCGTCACCCTCTCTGGCCAGAATCGTTACCGTAACGTGACCCGGTATCGGCATCAGGCCGTTACCGTCTTTAATCTGAGCAGCGATCCCTTCCGGGTTCAGTGTGTAAGTCAGTTGTACTTTATTGAATTCGGGCTTAGTGACTGTCACCACCGCGCTTTCATCCAGTGTCAGACAACTGGCTTTGTATTGCATCCGACTGCCTGCCGCCGGGGCATGAGATTGCAGCAGGTAACGTAACAGCAAATGGTCGTCAGATTCCTGTACCGGCGGAATCACCGGAAAAGCATCCGGATCACCGGGGTCTAACACCTGCCTCTGAATGCCCTGATGAGCGACCATATTGTCCAGATTACTGCCCCGACTCCATCCCGGCAGCAGTTGCTTAGCCTGCTGGTTCCGGCGCTCGATCTCGTTTAACAGATGCTGAGTAAAGGTCTCACACATCTTAGTCAGCAGTTCACCGGGCTGTTCCAGTGTCTTTTCAATTTCATCGGCCAGTACCGGATCAGTGGCCCGTACATTGGCGATATAGTCGGTTTTAAACTGCTGAACCAGATCCTCAAACTTTGGCCGGTGTATCGCCTCCGGATCGGGCAGATAATTACGGTCGGTTAGCATAAACAGATACCTCAAACTGAACCGGCTTCCCCTGCCAGATACCGGAGATTTTTAACCACAGGCCCGTATCATGACGCCCGGCCAGAATACGATCCGCCTTAAAAAAGTGCGCCAGATTATTGGGTGGATGAACAAAAGTCTGTGCGGCATAAACTTTCGCCAGCATCAGCACATCATCCCCCGTAATGCGGCTCAGCAACTCTGGCAGACGGCTGCCATAATCCCGGCGTTTCTCCCGGCTGCCTAACTGAGTGGTCAGGGCATCTTCTGCCAGCTCGGTGAAATAATCCCAGCCGGACAACAGTTGCCCGGTCTTTCGGGATAGTCCGATCATAAGTACCTCAGGCGATTATTGTTGTGGCTTGGGTTTAGGCATAAACGGATGGCCGTGATCGTTGTAAATATCCCGGTCTTCCTGCATCGTCCGTTTAAAGTCCCGCACATGCTCTGTGCCGTGAACCAGTGGCGTATGAAAGGTGACTTTGGTTGGCACCCACCAGTCTACTTTGCCGGTCTGGGTGTTGATCTCCAGCCGGAAGCCCGGTGCCCATTCCATCGTATGAATGTGGGGTCGGTTATCCGGCAGTGGAAACTCATCACTCCAGACACCACACAATGCCCAGGCCTGAGTCGAGTTATCCCCGCCACCGTAATTAATCAGAATGCACTGTTCACCCACACTCGGGCAGCGGTATTCCTTCATCTGGCCCTGCATGGTGGAAAACCACTTCAGCCAGGGGGATTCATTACGCCCGTATGTCACTTTTACTTTTTGTTTGCTGTCGTGGATCTGAGAGATTTTCGCGGGCTGGATAATGTTGCGGATACGCCGGGCCTGTTCTTCCAGCCGGGCTTCCAGATCCGCGATTTTGTCGTCATATTCACGCAGACACTGGCGGACAATTAACTCTGTTCGCTGATCGAATTGTTCAAGCACAGGTCTGTTACCTCCCGGTACTCGTTTATATCGTCTGGATCGTCAGGGTTCACCGCCAGCCAGATACCGGATACCACCTCATCTTCATACTGAGGACTGCCCAGGTTTACTTTTTGCTGCCAGCGCACCTCCCAGGCTTCAAACCCGGCGTGTTTATCCGTGCCGTTAATCAGAAAGGACTCAGCCAGTTTGATCTGTTCCGGGTCATCCACCGCCAGCCCGGAGAATCCCCAGCTCTGATGCTTAAGATGGCGGGCCAGTGCCGTGGCCAGATTCATGGCCTGATAAGCCGCATCCTGTTCGGCTTTACTGATCACCCCATAAAGAGTGCATTCGAAGACCAGACACACCCGGCCATCGTTCTTTTGCGGGCCGCTTTCGGCTGAACCGACCTCAACCAGAATCTGACGGCTGGCGGCCTGCTCTGGAATAAAATCATGATGCCCGGACACCACCACATCGGCACTGTCACCGGCTGCGATCTGCGCTCGGTAATACTGCACAATGGCATCATAGAGTTCCGAGGGCTGATGGATCTCAGGTTTCAACATTGAGGACATAATTCAGTTCCTGAGTTAATAATTCCCTGTAACGACTATTCAGGCGGGATTCGTACCGTTGCAGCACATCCAGACCAATATCAGAAATATCAATGGCAACCACCTGCACCGGGAAACGACCACCGCCAGTTTTGGCCAGTTCGGCATCCCGTTGCTGACTCCGCTTTCCAGAATCCGATAACACAGAATGGTTATGGCGCAGGTTGGCCTTCGCCCGGATATAGATCTGCTCGCCTGACCAGAAGATGGATTTTTTAAAGGCTGAGTTAAACTGGCGCCCGGCGACCTTCGCACCCTGTTTATTCTGAGAGACGTTACCGGCCTCATGAGCGGCGATCTCCAGCAGGCCCACCCAGATTTTAAGTACCCGGTGTCCGTTTTCTGTGGCCTGGGATAACCGATAGCGATTGCGGATCACCTTCTGTTTAATGCCCAGCTGCTTGCCGATCTCACGGACAGAATGAGTTCTCAGCCAGGCACCCAGTTTACGAATCGCCCGGTTAATGGCCGTTTCGACCTGCTTTTCTAAGCCCAGCAGATGCCCGGCCAGATCCTCTGTGACCTGATCCAGATTCGTACCGCCCATACTGAATTCAAAATCGGTCATCGTTCAGCCTCCTGCAGGTCAGGGCATATTGAGGAAAGAGGATGTCTTACTGCCGGATTGATCTGTCGGTATATCCGGCAGTAACAGACACTCGATTTCACCGCCGTTATCGACCGGCTCGGTCAGGCGGTAACGCTGGCCATTCACGATCAGCACCACCTGAGTCAGATCCGCTGGCAGATCTTTTACCAGAAAGGTGCCCAGGGTCATCTGATTCACTCGGGAACCATTGGCCGCCCGGCCCCGTTCGCCCAGCTCCTGCGCGGTTAATCCGGTTTCCAGATCCACCAGAATACGGATTGGCTCTGTATCTGGCGGGTCAGAGGTTTTCAGCCAGGCGCATTCAGTGCCGAAACGATCCATCAGCATCTGATCCGCCCCGGCCATCAGGCGGTTGAACTCGCTATCGAAGCTCACACCTTCGCTCCTGTCACCAGCCCTTCTGCTTTAAGCTGCTCAGCAACGTTGACGCCGACCAGTGCTACCGAATCTTTCAGCAGGGTACGGCGCTTTTTGTCATCATCCAGAAATCGGACACTCTGCAAGGCTCTGACAGCCATCCGCTTTTTATCTTTCGGGTCTGGCAGATGAGCCAGATAAATATCCACTAGGGATTTATCACCACCGGTATCAATTTCAGCCCCGGTCAGATCGACCAGTTCCTGTAATTTTTCCAGCTGCTTATCTTCAGGCAGCGCTTCAAATTCCGCTTTCGTTAAAGGTTCCATCAGTTATTCCTCAGCAGGTTAAGCCCGCAGCGGCAGGCATTCGTTATGTGTAAACAAGAAGGGGGGAAAGAGGGTTATTTAGTACCGACCACCAGCACAACAAAATCATTAATATCCAGTGGGATCATCAGCGGGGCCGATTGCAGCATGGTGTACTCTCTGGCCGGGTCGCCCTGTTCAATCCAGTTGCGGGGGTAACGATCGGTCTGTTCCATGCCTTCACGTACCGCATGAATATCCTGAATGGCACCATACGCCCGCACACACTGCGCACTGCTATGACCAAACAGAATGGTAAACGGTGGCATATAACGCTTTTTAACACCGCCTTCGATATAGAAATGACGTGTCACCATAATGGCCACATCGCCATACCAGCCCTTAAAGCTGACCACATCGCCCACATCTTTAAGGGCGGTTTCCATACTGGAGGTACTGCCCCGACGGGTATCCAGCTTTTCCTGCACCTTTTTAAAACTGCTGAACAGAATCCAGGCTTCGCTGTCCATCAGAGCCAGACTGATCACACCATCCGATGCCTGACAGATCTCTTCTATATCGTGGGTTGGGTCGTAGGTGTCCGGGTCTTTATCGGCCCAGCGTTCACCCGGCCCCAGAACCACCCGATTCTCTGGCCGCTGGTTAAAGCTGACATGCTGAGTTTCATAGCCTTCACCAGACACGGTGTAACCGCCGTACAGAATGCCGTCTACCGCCTGCTTTTCTTCATACTGCAGAATGGATTTCTCTTCTTTCAGCAGGTTATTGGCGATGGTCGCATTCCGACGCTGAGCTTTGGTGAGCTCGCCCGTCAGACGCTCACCGGCCCGGCGGTGCATCAGCTGCTTTACGTTGACTTCATGCTTAGGCTTAACGTAAGCCGCTTTAAAGGTATTGGTGCCATAACCCTGACTGGCCAGCACTTTACCGCCGACAACCGGCGACACCGTGACCGCAATATTGGTTTCTTCGGTGACTTCATCCAGCTTGATTTCTTCTGAGCCGGAGAAATACACCCGAGGGTAAAACAGGTTCAGAAACAGGGTCTGAAACTTCGACTTTGCCTGCACAACGCCCATTAAATCCGCTGTGCCGTAAGTATCAAGAGACATAATTTTTTATACTCCAAAAACAAAAAAAGCCGCTTGCGCGACCTTCGGGAGAGACTGTTTTAAAACGGATCAGAGTGGTTTCTGCAGACTGATCGGAGTGCCGGAGAATGCACACAGCTTCTGCGCCTCGGTGGTGCCATCCGGCCAGGCCACCTCATCCGGGTTGAAGATACCGTTCTTAATTAACTGCACCGACACCGCTCCGCTGGAAGAGTCCAGATACTGAGGGGCAATGCGGGTCGCCAGCTGCGTACCGTCTGAGGCAGACGGGTCCCAGAGGTGATACTCCCCGGTGGTCTGGTTCTGGCCTAACGGAGCATGCTCTGCCAGTTGCTGACCAGCGGCCAGTCGGCCCTCTGTGGTGTGTACCTGTTCTGAACCCGTGACCCAGTTTTTCGGTACAAAATATTCCATAACGCATTACCTCTGATGGTTTATTTATCGCCCGTGGCCAGCTCATAATCGGCCAGCAGGGTATTGCCCGGCGACTGCCCGGCAGACTCGTTGCCATCTGCAGGAATATCGGGCTGTTTCTCTTCTGACATCACCTTATCCAGCGATGTACTCATCCGATCCTGACTGCTGGCCTCTGGCAATGTGGCCAGAATACCTTTGGCCTCTTCCATACTCAGCTGAGTATGAAACGCCAGATGCTGTGCTGTGGCCTGATGCGTTGCAGCCGCTTCCAGCCCCAGAATACCCGCGATACGGGCCTGCATCTGGGCGGCGGTCATCTCAGCAGGAGCGGTGGCCTGGGTCGTTTGCGTCTGAGCGGTTTGTGTCTGAGCAGGCTGCGCCGGATCAGTCTGATTAACCTGAGTTGTCGCTGCAGGCGTCTGGGTTTGTTGTGTCATATCAGTATTTCCTGTGGTTAAAGAAGACGGTAAAGAAAGGGTTTTGCTACTACTGGATAAATAATCAGTGAAACTTAAAAGCGCATCATGACCATTAATCAGCTCATCAGCAAAGCCCACCTCAAGGGCGGCTTTGCCCCGATAAGTGGCGGCCTCGGTGGCCAGCACGGCCTCAACGGACAAACCGGTAAACCCTGCCACCAGCTGTGCAAACTCCAATCGGAGCTGATCGGTAGAGGACTGAAAATCAGCCAGCACCTGTTCCGATAAAGACTGATAAGGATTACCGGCCACCTTATTGGCCCCGGAGTGAATCAGGGTGACTTCAATCCCGGCCTTATCCATTAACTGACCGTAATTGGTATGAGCCATGACTACACCCACAGAACCGGCTACCCCGGTCTGAGTGATTAACCGGCGATGAGCGGCACTGGCCAGCGCCATTCCGGCGGAACAATTCATATCACAGCACAAAGCCCAGAGCGGTTTACCGGACTGGTCCGCCATCTGGCGCAGGGTCTGCGCGGTATCAAAACAACCCGCCACCTCACCGCCAGGCGTGTCCATATCCATCAGCACACCTTTTACATCCGGGTCAGAAAACGCATCCGCAGCCCGATGAATAATGCCGTCGTACCCGGTGCTGCCACTATAAGAATGAACATAACCATACTTGTGGCGTAACGACCCGGACACCGGCAACACCGCTGCACCCTTAACCAGCTCATAAGGCCGGTAGCGTTCCTCAGCCGGTTCATGCTCTGCCCGGAACTCGCTGGATGGCAGATGGATCTTCTGCCCGGTTAACACCTCGCCTTCGGCATCGGTTAAACGGGCAATCCCCAGCCGATCTGCCAGGGCACTAAAAAACACCCGCGCATAGCCGGGTTCCAGCAACAGAGGCTGATTAAGCACTCTGGCTGATAGATGGGGGAAATTGTTCATGGTGATTCCGTTGGATGGGGTAAATTGCAGGCATAAAAAAAGGGCAGTCAACTGACTACCCTCTGGGATTATCTGGTCGGCATTTTAAGCCATCTTCATTCGACGAATTGGACGTTTAACCCGACCTTCTTTTGAACGGAACATACGTTCTCTTCGACGTTTCTCTTCGAACTCAATCAGCTCTTTCGCTGTGATAGGTTTTGCTTCCTGAGCTGGAGAAGTACGGCAACCAGCATATTTCATATTTCTGCCACTCACTTAACAGGCTTTCTAAACAGCGACAGCAACCGAGCTATCATGATGGCTGTAGTGCAAACCAAACTCGACTTTAAAATCCGTCGCTTTTACTTTTGGCTCTACCGCACCATTTTCACCCTTGCACAGCTCAACAATATTGTATTTCTCAAGACTTTTGAGAGTACGGGACAGATTGCTTTTTTTGCGGTTAGAAATCTGTTCCAGCTCTGTAATAGAACGAGGCTTATGCTCTGCGATAATGCGTAACAGCTCCTGATTTTCACTGCTCAGCACCTGAGCCATAGACTGAACCGACTCGAACCAGACCTTGGGTTCATTCTTTCTCGGTTTGTATTCACCTTTTGCAATGGCAATAGTCCGCTTCATGTAATCTTGCCGGGACATTACACCAATTGTCAGAACCTTAGTCCTCATGATCACACCTCGTTGAGAATAAGCTCTACTTCTTTCCAGAAGTCTTCCAGTAACTGCCCTGGACTTTCAAATTCATAATTCAGCACACGGTTTTCTTTATGCTTGTGATCCCATGTCACAATTCTTGCCCCGAATTTTTTCTTTTTGGGCTTAAAACCATGGGCATTATCAATGCCGAAAATCCTGACATTCGATCTGTCATGCAGTGTCAGTGAGTAACTGATGCCATGGGGAATATGCTCTGTGGCCGTTACCGAACGCGCTTCAAACTTCGTCCAGTAACCATTGTCCATCGGAAACACTTCACCGTTCAGAGCCAGCAGAGTCTCCAGCCCGTAATCTGTTTCATTCATATTTCTAAAGCACCTGCACACTCACTAAGAGTTATCTTCTAATGATAACCCATGCACTCTTATTCTCAACTAAATAATATCGCCTAGTGGTTATCCATACATCCGATGAAGCTGTACCCATATTGGATACAACTTCCCGGCACCCACTCACCCCCGCCAGCGGGTCAGCATTTTCTGGCTGATATTCAACCGCATCAGCGTTTCATCCATCACTGTCCAGCCATGCACCAGAACCGCATCCATCTGCCCAATAAGTGAATGGGCCTCTTTCGGCAGAAGTCGCTTCATCTCTTTCAGGATCATCTGACCATCTTCGTAAGACTTGCCGAATTCTTTATATTCGTATTCCGGGGCCTGCTTGAGTGGCAATTGCTTCTGATCGGCTGGCAGGTAATCCCCTTCCAGCACATACTCACTGATAAACTGCCGGGCATTGTTAAACTCACGTTCGGGAATATCCGCCCCGGATCTCACATCAAAACCCGCATGAATCTGATTCCAGAAACGTGCCTTAGCGGATGCACGTTCCCTGCCCTTAAGATGGGAAATCTTACCGTCCACCAGAGATGAAAGAATATCCATTCCATTAGTACCAATCGCCTGGTCGGATTGCGGCTGAGTCACCATCTGATCAAAAGCCCTGATCACAGCCAGATGAAACTTAGCACTGATCCACATGGCGTAGGCGTAAACGAGTTCTTTGCAGACCCACGTGCCTAACCTCGGCTTTTTGGAAATAGACGGGATTCCGTCTTTTTCAATTTCTGAAATCAATTCTTTGGTTTGTTCGTTAGAGGTCCAATAACGAGGACTGTGCTTGTTTAAGCTACCAGAAGCTTTATGCAGATCATTGAGAGAAAAGAGTCCATCAACAGAACGAATATCATGAGAGAAGATAACGAGATGAGCGGCCATAATAGCCTCCTTTGGTTTTTTCGAATGAATCGCCCCATTTCGACGTGGGTGCCAGGAGGTTCGAAACGGCCCAAAGTACCGCGAGCTTATTTCCTCGAAAGGTGTTTTATTCACTGCCCTCCCGGCCGAACTGGCGCATTACGAGCGCAACTCGGATAGGGATTTTGCCAAATTTCAGGCACAAAAAAACCAACGCTATCGGGGTTGGGTAGCTCCGCTTTGGGTAAAGAGGTTTCGACGCCTCAGCCCCAAGGGTAGGGCTGAGAGGGGGCGGGTGTCAAGCGCTTGAAGAGAATTTATTATTGATAATCAATATTCAAAAAGCATTACCAAACTAACAAAAGAATTTAATATTTGTCCCAGAATGCAATTCAATATAAGGAACTTTCCATCCTGTTGCATCTCTCAACATTTTTAGAATATATTGCCCCTTACTTACAGTAGCTGCTTCGCTTATTATATACCCCTCTAGATTATTAAGACTATACTTAGCAACTGATCTAGAAAGAGCATTATACATAGCTTTTCGCCCTTTAGATTTATCTCTAAAAACTACACCATATTTTATATTCAGCCTAAAAAAATCATCTTTTTCAAACGACTCAATATTTTCTTTGCAGAAAAAAAACAGTGTTGCACATGCTTCATGTATCTTCAGCCTTATATCTTCTTTTTTTGCATTAACACCCGACTTAAACTCTACAAAATATAGCACCCCATCGTTATAAAAAAGAGAATCTGGTGACCTTTCATTACTTGCCCTTCCATTACAATTAGCAATGCTATCAAAATCCAAGCCTAACACATAGCTATCTATAAAGCTTCTCTGATTAGAACTATCATAACTCAACTCAGAGATACTCTTAACTTCACTACCATACGAGGATAATAATGCCTTATATACTTCACTCTCCTTTAGAGCCATACTCAAACCTCTCAAGCTCTTCATGAAGATCAAATAATGGTTGTGCTAACTGTTCAACAACAATACCAACATCACCTGAAACATCTACTATCTCTGACGTCCCATTGATTTTTTTTGCAAGATAGAAGTTTGAATCTAAAGCTTCCATTCGACTAAACCCTTCCAAGGCCTCTAACATATATGGGCTATGTGTTGTTATTATTATTTTTGCTCCCTGCGAGACTAACCCCACAATAACTCGAGCAACTTCTATTTGCCATTTGGGATGTAAGTTAACCTCAGGCTCATCTAGAATTAGTAAGTTATCACTATTACACGCCCCTGATTTTATTAATAAATCTAATATACCTAAAGATTTTATCCCTGTTGCAACATTAGCGCTAGGTATTTTATAGTTACCTCGGTCAAGAAAAAAATCTGATGCCTGTCTGTTATATTGCATATTACCTTTATAGATATCAGATAGACTTCTACTCAAACCTCGATATTCTGTAAGCAGCTCATCAAACACTCTTATTTTCAGTTTTTCAGACAAATCCCTTGCGTGAAAAGGAATAGCTTTATACTCTGCTCCACCTACTGCATTATCATATAAAAACAGCTCATGATATTGAAGGACAGAAGTATCATCGACAAAAGTCACATCTTTAAATCCTAGTCCAACATCATCATAAAAACATACCTCATCTACTTTTTCTTTACCCCATAGTATATCAACAACCTCAGACTCACCATCTTTAATAAATATACCAGACTGGATATTTTCATCTTGACCTGCAGGAAAAAGCCCTCCTTTAAACTCCGAGTACAAAGATTTACTAATCGCCTTTCTTATAATGCTCTCTTTATCTGTTGGCTCTAAAATATAATCTTTTAAATTATTTAACTTGCGAATCAATTTTCCCTTTAAAATAAAACGAGAAGCTTTATTTTCAGTTTGAAGAGATTCCAACATATCAATTCTATATTCAACCGCTTCTAATTCATCCTCCCTTACCTCTCTATAAAAAAAGTTAGGGTTAAACGTTTCTTTTAATACAGTATTCTCATTTACATTTATCAATCGCCGAAGAGTAATGTAAATATCCTCTATACGTTCAGCAATACCATCATCTTTATCTTCAATAACATCTTCCTTGTATCTAGATATAGCTTTTATTAAAGAAAAAAACAGTTTGCCTACAGTACTCTTGCCAGCATCATTTTCTCCAGCAATAACAGTGAGCCCATCAATCTTCACCTCTCCCCTTGAAATAATGCCTAAATTTTTGATCAATAATTTCATTCTAAGACCTATTCCAAACGATAGAAAAAGCGCTTCGCCGCATATTGCGAACACTAAATCCAAAAAATTTTATCTATTATAACATCCAAGTTTTTGCAAAACAGCAGGGATTAAATAATCATACAGAAGAGCTTTGATAGGGTTAATGCAGGACATCCACATTTTTCAGCAGGAAATTTATCAGGTCGAGAGCATTGGCGCCCAAGGGAAAACCCTAACTTTAGAAAAGGTATGTCCATCATGGACATACCCGCTGTTAGGAATAGCACATTATTTAAATAACGTACTCCTGCATTCTGAAGGGGTAGTCATTATAACCATCCCTTATGATTCTTCCCCGGAGTCATCCTCTTCAGCCGCCACACCCAGCACCCGCATAGCATTCAGCCGCATCAGGCTGGCGGGCAGTTGTCTGGCTTCCAGTTCTTCCGCTTCCCGTTGTTGCTGGTCGAATACTTCCAGATAGTCTTTGCCCATCAGAGCCATTTCGTCTTCGTAGGTGCTTAGCCCGGCTTCGATCCGCATAATGGCTTCTTTGGTTTCTTTCAGACCGTCGATGGCCAGTCGGCCCGAGCCGATCCAGCGGCAGCGGGTCCAGGCATTCGTTGCCTGATAAAAGTCGCGGGTGACACCTTTGGGCATGGATACCAGATTGCGGAACAGGAGTTCTTCCAGTACCAGCCGGAAGATGATGGTGGCTTTGCGGGCGGCGATGATTTTTCGTCGGCCCATAAAGTAGCGCCAGTTTTCGCCCAGGCTGGCCCGTGCCGCACTGTAGCTGATCTGTTTAAAGTCTTTGGCCAGGGTTTCATACGGCAGGTTCAGACCAGCGGCCAGCCAGCGCAGTACCGAGCCTTCCAGATCCACATAGCCGTTATCGGCATTGCCAGAGGTTTGCAGGTTAAGGCGTTCACCGCCGATCAGGTGCGGCACCCTTACGCCATTCATGGTGATGTCCAGTTCTTTATGGTAGTCGTTGACCACGCCCATATAATTGAGCAGTTGTTCCCCTTCAACCTGTCCGCCCATCAGGCCCATTACCATATCGGGCGGCATTTCACTTTCGATGGTGGCGGCATACATGGCATTCACAATAAAGTTCTGCAGTTTGGTGTGCTGCATTTTCGGCAGGATCTGCATCTGTTCCAGCACAGTCAGAAACTGGTTAGCGCCTCGGGTCTGGCCGTCTTCTGTGGGTTCAAAGATATGCACAAACTTGGGCCGACGATGACGGGTTTCCCGGCTCACGTATTGCCATGTACTGCCCAGGCCATTGCCAAGCCCGAAATCCAGATCTCCCGGACTACGAACGTGATAGCCCACTGCAGCACCGTGTCGGTTAATGGCGACACCGGCTTTCAGGCTGCGGGTATCCGCTTTGCCATCCGGGTTACAGACCCGTTTCGGGGTGATGGATTTAATGGCAGTTTTGATCAGTGATCCCGGCCGGTCGATCCATTCTGCGGCAAACATGTCTTCCCCCACTCGGGTATGCACCGCGACTCCTTCCCGAATCATCATGGTAAAGGTGCGCTTGCGTTCGGCATCCAGATAACAGCCGGTGGGGTCTTCTGCTATCTCATGCCAGGCGGCTTCGACTTCCCGCGCGAATGCGGCGGCTTCTTCCTGACTAATGCCCAGCACCTTGTAGTCTGGTTTGTAGCACAACCGGAACAGGTCCCCGACAATATTGTCCACGTGCAGCTGTACGCCGTTGCTGGCAAAGGCGTTGTTTCGCACCACGTCTTCCGCACGGGCGTTGCCCAGGTTCAGGCTGGGCAACAGGGCGGCATCGACCGTTTTAAGGCCGGGCTGCCAGTGGCTCAGCTGTCCGCCAAATCCGGCACCGGCTCCCTGATAATTCATGGTCGGGCGCATAGGCTGGCCTGCGGCATCCAGAATGGCCGGTGCCGGTGTGGCTGTTTGCATGGTGATGTCCTGCGGTTATTTAAGTGATGTAAGGAGGTACTGAAAAGCGATCAGAAGCGGAACCGAAACGCTCTGCGCCGTTGCTGGTAAGACAGTTCACTTTCCAGCTGGCTGATATAGCGTTGTAGCTCTGCCCGGTTGGCCGGGGTGTAATCCACCTTACGGCCATTTTTCTGGATGCTGACAACGGCTTTGCCGGTCAACAGGGTGTGATAGGCACTGCGGGCTTCGTCTAACTGTTGCTGTGTGGCCATAACGTTTTTTAACCTCTGTCTTAATCTTTGCCACGCATCATGCGGCCCAGTTCTGCCAGTGTTCTGGCTTTGCCTGATGGGTTGTTTTCTGTGGGTTCCGGCTCAGGTTGTTCGTTGCGGGTACTGGTTCTGGGCTTCAGGGTGCGTGGTCTTCTGGGTTGGCTGTCTGCCGGTTTGTGCTCTGTGGATTCAGCATCAGTCGTTTGAGCTGCTGCCTGACGATCCACCGCGTCTGGCCCTGCCGGTGTCTCTGCCCTTCTCTCTGGTGATGCCCGGCGGTTTTCTGGTTCAGGCTCATCCTGCCCCGGATAGTGATCCACCATCGCAATCACGTCCTGTGCTTCTGCCGCTAACAGATCCACCTGCAGTACGGTGTGTTCTTTGTGATCCCACCAGGTGGCTTTTTTCATCTGCAGCTTTTCTACCCGAGCCGCATGGTCGCAGTACACTTCGCAATCCCAGGCTTCAATGGCTTTACCGGCCTTAGGCTGCCAGATCAGTTGATTACGTTGTTTACCCGGTGCTTTCACCTCGCCGGTCATCTGCTCGAAGTAATCCGCCCGGACACCCTGATAAATATGCATCCGGTTAGGGCCGTTGCCCTGCAGTTTCAGCCGTGAGGCTAAGCCGTCTTTAATCAACTGAGTACCTACCCGCCAGAGCTTCAGGCCCAGTTTGTCGGCCTTACTGCGGTTAACACTCAGGTCATTAGAACGAGGCACCGCCACTGGCAGAGCATCTGCAGACTGCGCCCCTTTAATGGCCATCAGGTTGACGCCTTTGTTCTCGCGGGTTCTAACATAGTGGTATGTCGCCCCCTGAGTCACACCGTCACTGGTATCCAGGCTGGCGGCAGTGATGTTAAGAATGGCGCCGCTTTCGTGCTGATAACCGCCGAACAACATCCGATCCAGCTCTATCCAGCAGGGGTCATTGATGTCATTAATATCCCGGTGTGCCCAGATCTCGCCCCAGTAAATCAGCCAGGATTCATTGCCCCTGCCATAAGCCCGGATGATGATGGCGATTCGATCACGCTGAATATCAATCCCGGCAATCAGAATCAGCCCGGCCAGCGGGATCAGCAGTTCCTGATAGTCTTCGGCCTTCTCGCGCAGTTCGTCGGCGGTGACGTTATCGTCTTTGTATTCGTAAGCCTCGCCCAGTTTCTGGTTGATAAACTTACGCATCAGAGTGTCATCACCCTGCTTCTGGGCATGCACCGCCGCCAGATAATCTTCCACCACCTTGCCCAGCGACGTACCGGGAATGCAGACATACAGCTCATTCAGGCCGATAAACCCCACCCGGTTGCCGGTTTTGGCGGTGGGTGTCCAGCCGCAGAGTTTGTCACCGGCTTCATACGCCTGATAACAGGTGTTGCGGATGTTCTCCTGTCGCTGCCAGTCGTCCCATTCGGTGCCGCATTCCGGGCAGATATAAACCGCAGAGGAAGGATCGGCCCGGCCAAAAACCGGATGATTTTCTGTGCCGCTGGCAGTATCCCAGACGACGTTATCGAACTTGAGCACATGGCTCAGGCCACACTCATGACAGACCACCGGCAGTACGCGCTGATCGGTTTGTTCCAGTCGCTTTTCTGTTTTCGACAGGCCTTTAACTGCCGGTGTACCGCCCACAATCAGCTTAGAACCGACATAACGTTTCAGGCGTTCTTCCAGCAGGCCGATGGCATCGCCCTGATCCGCCACGTTATCAGCGGTATCGTCGGGTTCTTCAACAATGGCCAGGCCAACTTTGGAAGTGGATTTCACATTACCGGGAGAGTTAGAGCCGACCAGTTTTAAGAAACCGCCATCGTAACTATTCAGCTGCCCGGTCAAAGATATCTGGCAGCTGCCCACAAAATAACAGGGTTAAGGCATTACTTGCTGATACCGATTGTTTAC
>NZ_JACJFM010000053.1 GCF_014164585.1 Oceanospirillum sediminis
CACCCTGATTCAGCTGGATATTCATCACCTCCAGAAGCCCCCGATCAGCTGTCAATGGAACTGGTTTATATTTAACCGGACAGCAGTGATGAGCCATATTTTTTATAAGGATATAGCGAATCAGAAAATGTTATTTTTTGAGAAAACAGAGACAGATCAGGTCGGTTATCTGGCAAGAATCAGATATGATGCCTGTTGCAGAGCAAAATAACAGGCAGTGCTCCTGATCGCCTGCAAATAAGAGGCAGGGTGTATCGTCTTTTATTGAGAAATAAAAAATTAAATAATCCGATAAATAATAAGACCGGCATTGACTCCCTGTTCCGGATATTAGCTATTTTTTATGCGGGGTTATGATTGGGGCACTGCATATATCAATAAGTCTGCTCAGCATCTGATGAGGAAAAACTATGGACGATTTTGCAATTCTGATTCTTGATATCGCAGTGATTCTGCTTGGGCTGGTATTGCTGGCTGGCCTGATAACTGTGGCTGTGATGTATTATGTCGATAAAAACCAGACCCGCCACACTATCCGGCGTAACTTTCCTGTATTAGGACGCTTTCGTTACTTTTTTGAACACATGGGCGAATTCTTCCGTCAGTACTTTTTTGCTATGGACAGAGAAGAGCTGCCCTTTAACCGGGCGCAACGCAGCTGGGCGTATCGTGCTGCAAAGGATGTAGATAATACGGTGGCGTTTGGTTCCACGCGAGATATTCATCAGCCAGGGGCGATTATTTTTCTGAATACGCCTTATCCGACGCTGAAAGAAGATGCCGTTGAATCTCCGCCTCTGGAGATTGGCCCTTTCTGTCGGACACCTTTTAACGCGAAGTCTATCTTTAATATATCCGGTATGAGTTATGGCGCGCTGTCGAAGCCTGCTGTACAGGCGTTGTCACATGGTGCAAAACAATCCGGTTGCTGGATGAATACCGGGGAAGGTGGCGTTTCGTCTTATCATCTGGAAGGTGGTTGTGACATCGTCTATCAGATTGGTACCGCCAAGTACGGCGTACGTGATGAGGCAGGTAATCTGAGTGACGAAAAGTTGCAGGCTCTGGCGCAGATTGAACAGATTCGTATGTTCGAAATTAAACTAAGTCAGGGGGCGAAACCAGGAAAAGGTGGTATCCTGCCTGGCGAAAAAGTGTCGGCAGAGATTGCTGCCATTCGAGGTATCCCTGAAGGGACTGATTCCATTAGCCCGAATCGTCATCCGGACATTAAAAGCCCTGAAGATCTGCTGGCGATGATCGATAGAGTACGCCGTGTGACTGGTAAACCGGTTGGTATTAAATTTGTGATGGGTACTCATGCCTGGCTGGATGAATTCTTCACTGAGATTAATCACAGGGGGGAGAAATCAGCGCCGGATTTTATCACCATTGATGGTGCAGAAGGCGGAACAGGTGCTGCGCCTATGCCTCTGATGGATAGTGTGGGCTTACCTTTGAAGCAGAGTTTGCCATTATTGGTGGATATGCTGAAAGCTTTTGGTTTGAGAGAGCGCATTCGGGTCGTAGCTTCTGGTAAACTAATGGTACCGACCAATGTAGCCTGGGCACTGGCCGTTGGTGCAGATTTTTGTGTAACAGCAAGGGGTTATATGTTTGCACTGGGTTGTATTCAGGCCATGCAATGTAATAAAAATACCTGTCCGTCCGGTGTGGCAACCCATGATCCGGATCTGCAACAGGGACTGGACCCTACGGATAAGAAGGTCCGGGTGAAAAATTATCATGATCACCTGATCAATGAGATTGGCATTATTGCCCACTCCTGTGGTGTCCGGGAGCCACGGGAGCTGAAACGCCATCATGCGCAGATGGTGACAGAGAATGGACTGTCAGAGAATCTGGCAAACCTGTACCCCGGAAACTATATTCCTCTCAGGGATAAAAACTGATCAGGACTCAATAAAGACCTGACCCTGAGACTGTACCGGTAACCCTGGTTACCAGACTTAATTAAGCCCTGATGCGCTCAGGGCTTTCGGGAGTAAAGAAACTCGTGTCTAACCCAACAGAAAATCAGAACAGTCGTCCGCAGAATCGTAAAAAGCATTATAAGCGTCGCCGCCGTCCTTCCTTTAAGAAAAACCGTCCGGAAAATGACAACTGGGATCTGTCTCAGTTTGAGGTGCCTGAGGTTGAAGGTCAACAGCGCTTCCATGACTTCGATCTGCCACTGCCTCTGATGCGTGCTATTTGTGACTCTGGCTTCCATTACTGTACGCCAATTCAGGGGCAATCTCTGGATCATACACTTCTGGGTAAAGATCTGATTGGTAAAGCTCAGACCGGAACCGGTAAAACGGCAGCCTTTCTGATCAGTATTCTGAGTTATTTCCTGGAAGAAGAAGCACCCGGTATGCAGAAAGACGGGGCACCACGTGCTCTGATTATTGCGCCAACCCGTGAGCTGGTGATGCAGATTGCCAAAGATGCGCATCAGCTGAACAAGTACTGTGGTTTTAATGTGGTGACCATCGTTGGTGGTATTGATTACCAGAAGCAGCGTGATCAGCTGAAAGGTAAAATTGATATCATGGTGGCAACTCCGGGGCGTTTGCTGGACTTCCATCAGAAACGTGATCTGGATCTGCGAGAGACAGAAGTACTGGTGCTGGACGAAGCAGACCGTATGCTGAGCATGGGCTTTATCCCGGATGTGAAGCGTATTATTCGTGCTACACCTAAGAAAGAAGAGCGTCAGACCTTCCTGTTCAGCGCTACTTATCCGCAGGATGTCGAAAACCTGGCTCAGATGTGGACCTGGAACCCTGAGCGGATTGAAATTGAATCTGAAGAAGAAACCAACGCTAATGTTGAGCAGCATGCTTATATCGTAGCGGATGCAGATAAGGAAAAACTACTGGTCAGCCTGATGAAAAAAGAAGGCTGGGACAGAGTGATTGTCTTTGCTAATCGTCGTGATCGGGTACGGGATCTGTGTGACCAGCTGAAAAAAGCGAATGTCAGTGTAGCGATGCTGTCTGGTGAAGTTGAGCAGCGTAAGCGCATTTCAACACTGGAAAAATTTCGTAATGGTGAGATTCAGGTGCTGGTGGCGACAGATGTAGCCGGACGAGGTATCCATATTGATGATATCAGTCATGTCGTAAACTTTACTTTGCCGGACGATCCTGAAGATTATGTACACCGTATCGGACGGACAGGCCGTGCGGGGTCTCAGGGTGTTTCAATCAGCTTTATCGGCGAAGAAGATGCTTTTGTTCTACCTGAAATTGAAGAGTTTATTGGTAAGAAGATTGAAAGTCAGCAACCTGATATCAGCTTGCTGGATGAGATTGAAAACAGATAATTGATACTGCAGCACTGCCAGGGACAGCAAATCATATTTTGCTGTCCTGTCTCTCCGTTTTAAAGTCAGACACTCTGTATTCTTAGCACTACATGGTTCCAGCCAATATCAGCGGCAACATAGAATAATAATAAAGCCATAACTGCGTTCAGCAGACGAAAGTACTGCGGCCTGGAAATGAACTGGCTCAGGTGTTTCCCCATCAGCATGTACACTGAAGGCGCGCCAAATGCCAGAGTGGCCAGAACGACAGACCAGATCATCACCATCGAGCCATTGATACCAACCGCAGGGAACTGCACCGTTGTGATTGGCAGGATAGCGACAGGTGCTTTAGGGTTCAGCAGTTGCATCAGAAACCCGGAACGAAAGGTCAGCGTCTCGTCTGTTTGTGGCCGTTTGCTAACGGTAACATTTGCCACGGTAATTTTATAACCCAGATAAAAAATATACAGACAGCCTGCTGCGCTTAGCAGTATTCGATACTGATCAGAAACCAGCATAGCACCACTGTATCCGAATAGCACAAATAGCAATAGCATGGCACAACCCACTCCAGCACAGAAATTGAAGCGATATTGTCCATTCAATCCCCGGTTCAGGCTCAGCAAATTGACTGGTCCGGGGGTATACATAATGCCAAAGGCGTACGCGAGTATTTCAACCATAGTGAAACCCTGGAAGTAGAGAAAAATATAATAAGCAGATATTCAGGATGAGATGTGAGAGCTTACTTACCTGAAAAGTGCTGCTGATACTGACGAGGAGTCATGCCGTAGATGGGTTTAAAGCGCCGGTTCAGGTGGCTCAGATCACTGAATCCACAGTCAAAAACGATATCTTCCAGACATGAACCCTGCTCCAGTGCTTCTCTGGCTTTGTTGATCCGGCAATTGATAATGTACTGATGGGGCGTAATGCCGTACTGTTGCCGGAACATCCGGAGAAAATGATATTTTGACAGACTGGCTTGCTGGCTAATGTCATCCAGAGAGATCTCTGTCATCAGATTATCGTGAATATAATCTCTGGCCTTAAGCAGCAAGCGATCAACTCTCTGTACTATCCGGTCAGGGGAATACTGACCGTAGCGCTGAGCCACACGTGCTGCCAGTTGGTATAACTCACATTCCTGCTGTAACTTGTTATCCTGCTGTTCGATCAGTTCTGCCAGGTTGAGAATATGTCGGCGTAGTAGAGAGTCATGAATCAGGTTATCGGTAATCTGAAAATCACGACTGCTTTTTACGCCTGCAGCCATCAACATAGGTTCTAACTGGCCCGGATGAATGTAGACCATACGATAACGCAGAGCGTCATTTGTACCTGAATGGCCGTCATGTACCTCGCCGGGATTGAATACAATGATGTTGCCAGGCAGGCTGCGATGAAATGCACCGCTGGAGAAAAAGTCCTGGCGCCCAGCCAGAGTGACACCAAATGAATACTCTTCATGCGCATGTTTACTATAGGAGAAGTCGTCAATCTGAGCCTGCAGCAGCATAACCTGATCCAGATACTGGCTTCTGGCAAACTGGAACTGGTTATCGTGTTTCATGCTTATACCTCTGATACCCGGATGAACTACTGTAAGTAAGCGATAAGCTCAGTTTAGGGCAGAGCCAGAGTTTATCTCTAGAACGAAATTGCTTAACTGCTGCTGTTTCTGACTATTTCGCTATCCGAATGGCACTGCGAGTGCTGGCATCACAAAAGATCATCCATTGACAGTGTTAATGCGTAAGAGAATGCGATTCGCAGCGGCAGCTGTTTAATCTGCCGAATGTCTTTCAACTCCCGAACAGCTGTCAGGTAACTAATAGGTGCTGATCCGATCATTGATTAAGTATAAGTATCGGCCCATGAGTGGCCTGTTTTATCATCACTTCCAGGTTCTAAGCCTTGCCTGCCGGGCTTTTTATTTTGTACTGAGTCATAAACTTACGTATGATTTTGCAGTTAATATGTCTTAAAAGGTTCCAGTTGGATGGGGCTTTTTGATGATAGTGACGTTTTGGGCGTTTGATTTTTCTGAGATCCTGAAATGAAAGCCGCCAGAAACACCATCCCGACAGGAGTTGTCAGTTTATGTGGA
The DNA here is from genome assembly GCF_014164585.1 of Oceanospirillum sediminis. Lineage (GTDB taxonomy): Bacteria > Pseudomonadota > Gammaproteobacteria > Pseudomonadales > Halomonadaceae > Oceanospirillum > Oceanospirillum sediminis. The sequence continues at coordinate 5,427 of NZ_JACJFM010000053.1, forward strand.
GTTTTTATCAGATAGGGCGTCTGGCGGTCTTGTATTTAGTCGTTTTTCTTTCATCCGTTTTACTCATCATTGCCAGCCCGGCTGCAATAGGGGCTCCTGCAGAGGCTTTCTCTTTTAGCCGTGATATAAAGCCTGTTTTTGATCAGAAATGTATTGCCTGTCATGCCTGCTATGATGCGCCCTGTCAGCTCAAGCTGGAGTCCGCTTCCGGGGTTCGTCGGGGTGCAAGTCAGGCGTCGGTTTACAATGGCGTCCGAACTGATGATATGAGTCCTACGCGGCTTCACCTGGATGCTCTGACAGAGGAAGGTTGGCGCAAAAAAGGTTTTTTCTCCATTATACGTTCCGTTGACGGCGATACAGAGGAAGATAAGAGAGCTTCTTCCCTGCTATTCGATATGCTGAAGCTGGGCAGGGAGAACCCTGTTGCGCCCGGTCAGCCTCTTTCAGATGACTATTCTCTGGGGATATACCGTGAAAACCAGTGCCCCAAACCGGAAGACTTTGCCGACTATCGTGAGAACTATCCTCTCGCCGGAATGCCCTATGGGGTGACGGGACTAACGGATGATGAATATCATCGTCTTACCACCTGGCTGAAGCAAGGGGCAGAGATCGAAGAGTCTTCTTTAGTAATATCAGAAGCGACAACAGATCAGGTAAATCAGTGGGAAGCATTTTTAAATCACGACGATAAACGTTATCAACTGGTTGCCCGTTATTTGTTTGAGCATTTGTTTCTGGGGCATCTGTATTTTAAAGGCGATCACTCTGGCACCTATTTTCAATTGGTGAGATCACGAACCGCAGCGCCTGGGAAAATTGTTCCAGTCGCAACAGTCCGTCCGAATGGAGATCCGGGCGGCAAGTTTTACTATCGTCTGCGCCCTCTGGTTGACACCCTTGTCCATAAAACCCATATCGTTTACGAGTTGAGCAAAGACAGGATGGATCGCTACCGAGCCCTTTTTCTGGAGACCGAATGGCGAGTCGATCAATTACCCGGTTACGGTTATGAATATGCGTCGAATCCGTTCGTTACCTTTGCGGCCATTCCCTCACGATCCCGCTATCAGTTTATGCTGGATGAAGCGGAGTATTTTGTTCGTAACTTCATTCGAGGCCCTGTCTGCCGTGGTCAGATCGCTACTGATGTGATCCGCGATCAGTTCTGGGTCATGTTTGAAGATCCAGACTATGAGCAGTATGTCAGCCAGCCAGACTATCGTGAACAAGTGATGAACCTGTTGGGATTACCCGGTGAAAATTCGGACATGATGGCGCTGGGTTCTGCCTGGTTCAAATACAGTGGTAAGCGCAATGAATATCTGGAGCATCGCCAGAAGCAGTACCGCAAGGCCTTCCCCAAAGGGGCGTCTGTCGAACAGATATGGGATGGCGATGGTCATAATGATAACGCTTTTCTGTCGGTCTTCCGACATCATGACAGCGCTTCAGTTATGAAAGGGTTTCAAGGGGCATTACCCCACACGCTTTGGCTGATGGATTACCCATTATTTGAGCGTACCTATTATGAGCTGGTAGTGGGATTCAATGTATTTGGTAGTGTTTCTCATCAGGCTCAGACACGACTTTATTTTGATCTTATTCGTAATGGCGGAGAAACCAATTTTCTCCGCCTGGCCCCGCCTCAGGAGAGGGAGGCTATGTATAAAGACTGGTATCGCTATAGCGGTATTATTAAAACGCTGATCAGTTACCATGATCTTGATACCAGGACTCCTTCAGCGATGTTGCTGTCTTCGCGACGCGATACCAAACTGCAGATTATTGAGCAGATCTGGCATGCCAATCGTCATATCATTGATAATCGCACCCTTGATGGGTGTCGTGATCCTGATTGTTTACGTTTGGGTTTGACGCATGAAAACCAGATCGATAAACAGCTGGCTTCATTGACCGAAGGTCGGGCAAAGGATATTCCCGGTATTGATCTGCTGCCCGATGTTAGTTTTCTGAGAGTTGATTTACCGGGCGGTGCTTTCACCGTCTATACGTTGATACGTAACCGGGCACATTCCAATGTCGCATTCATGCTGGGCGAAGAGCTTCGCTATGAACCAGAGAAAGATAGTGTCACAATTTTCAGAGAGCCTGTTGGCAGCTACCCTAACTTTATTTTCAGGGTGCCGCAGCGAGACGTTTCTGCATTTGTGAGTGAGCTTGCGAAAATGGAGCATATACAGGATCGCCGCAAAGTTGTAGATCGTTGGGGAGTACGCAGAACTGATCCCAACTTCTGGGAGATATTCCACAGCTTTCGCTATTATATGGAGTCTGAACAGCCCCGGCAGGCGGGATATTATGACCTTAACCGATACCAGGGATGGTGAGGTTAAAAGGTTTTTTTCTGGTTATTAGCGCCAGGTTCAGCCCGAGAGCAGAAGGATATAATTCATTCGTCAGTCATTGTTTTATTCCCGGCAATTCATTGAGCCTGAGTGTTTGAGCTGCTTTTCAGAATGTCAGCTAAGGGGGGCGATGGGGTATGTTCGGGTATGCCTGAAGCACAGGAGGCTGATAATCCCTGCCTTCAATACGGGGAGAGCTTTCTGATGGGCAGGCTTTACAGGTCATTCTATCTGTCCAGGAAATGCCCTGATGTCGTTTTTTTTCAATTATCGGTGATGGTTACTCTTTAAGCTGAAAGGCATCACTAAGGAGTATGACTATGCAAAAAATTGATTTTTATAACCAGGCACCCGGAGCGATAAAAATTCTGCTGGATCAGGAAGAATATCTTAAGGCCTGTTTTTCTGATTCTGCTGAATTAGGTATGGCCCTGTTAGAGCTGGTGAAGCTTAGAGTATCACAGGTTAATCAGTGTGCTTTCTGTATCGATATGCACACCAAAGATGCTGTGGCGATGGGAGAATCTCCTCAACGTATCTATGCTTTATCGGCCTGGCGCGATGCCCCGTTTTTCAGTAACCGGGAGCGCCTGGCACTTGATTGGGCGGAGAGTCTGACATTAAATCAGGATATTGATGATGATAGGATGAAAGCATTACAAGATATGTGGAGTGATGCTGATATCGTTAATCTGACCATCGCGGTGAATGCTATTAACAGCTGGAATCGCATTGCTCGCACGTTTAAACCAGAGGTAGGTGGTTATCAGAGCCCGTTGCAGAACTGACCGCAGTTACATTAATGATATCAGTCTGACCCTGATGTTTCCTGAACGTACTTCATCAGAGATCGTTCAGGCGGTATGGTTCGCATCTGCCTTATATGACCTGCCTGCCCCGAAGTCACGCTGGCTTCGGGGTAAGGCGTATACTGCTGTGGTACTTACTATAAAAGGGCGGTTTGAGCTGGCAGGAAAGCTTCAGCCCGTTAGTCCTGTGGTCATTCCCGCTTACACTGAATCGACCAGAATAACACTCCATCCGGGTACTGCTCTGATTGGTATCTGCTTTCCTCCAGGGGTATCCACAACTATTTTTGGTAAACGAGTTACGGATCCTACAGAGTTATATAGCCTGGATAGCTATCTGCCCTGGCAGTCACTGGAGCAATCTTTAACTGCTTCTGATAATCACTGGCGTCAGGCGCTTGTTCTGTACCGTTGGATTGATCGTTGGCTAGACCCTTACACATTACCGGATACATTATCTGAGACTCTGACAGAGATTGAACATCTTGCAGGACAGGAAAAACTGGATCAGATCAGACCCGGTGTCAGCTTCCGCCAGATTGAGCGCCAGTTTAAACACTATATCGGGGTGTCTCCCAAATATTACCAGCGTATCCTGCGGGTTAATCGGGTGCTTCAGCAACTCAGGTTGTCGCCAGAAAGCAATCTTACTGAAATTGCTTACCAGCAGGGTTATTCTGATCAGGCTCATATGAGTCGTGAGTTTAAGGCCTTTAATCATATAACCCCCAGAGAGTATTGCCGTTATCTGAAGGCCAGGTGAGCTGTGGACCAATAAGGGCTTAACGCATATCTTTATCGTATGGCTAAACCCCGCTTTTGGATTATATGCTGATGATATTAGTCACAATCTTTACGGAAGGCTTCGTGACTGGATTTACTGTGCTGTTTAATCTGTCCCAACAGCTGTTTGATCGCTTGCTTGTCATCTCCTGCCGCTTTCAGCTCCGTCAATAACTGGTTCAGCTTATCGATCCCTTGCAGATATTTCATATGCTTCATATGAGTCGCATGGGACATGCCCTCCATATTCGGCATATGTTTCATATCCCCCATCTTAGCGTGATGTTCTGCACTCATCTGCGGCATATTATCCTGCAGTTTCAGCGGCACATACTCTTTAGCTTTTAAGGATGCTGCCAGTAACTGCTCAACAGCAGTCTGCATTGCAGCGGAGTCAGAGGATTTAAACGCACCGACATAAGCTTTCAGGTCGGTTTTCATCCCTTCCATCAGCTCACCCAGTGGTGTGTCCTCACAATGAGCCGAGTGGGCAAAAGCCCCCTGTCCCGCGAGCAGTGCCGCCGCTGTACCCAAAGCTATCAAGCTGTTTTTTACCGTTTTAAACATCGTTTTTTCCTTATTATTTATGGTGTTTATTCAAACAGGTTCACCAGAGCTATGACAAGCTGGCGCGCGCTTATGTCGCAGCTTGACATAGCCTGGTTATTGAAACAAAGAAATATACTAAGTCTTTGATATTATTATTTTTCTCAGACTAATGCGCTTCCAGAGATAATACATCGCAGGCAACACCAGCAGTGTCAGCAACACAGCAGAAGCCATACCGCCAATCATAGGTGCAGCGATACGCTGCATCACTTCTGAGCCGGTACCTGAACCGTACATAATGGGTACCAGGCCGATAATTACGGTGGCAACAGTCATCATTACCGGACGTACTCGCAAACCAGCGCCTTTTAGTACCGCTTGTTGCAGATCCTGTAAGCCAAACAGTGTCGTGTTATCACCTTCTTCGGCTTTCTTCTGATATGTATTCAGGCTCTCATCCAGACTCTGGTTCAGGTAGAGCAACATAATCACACCGATCTCAACCGCAACCCCAGCCAGAGCGATAAAACCTACGCCTACTGCAATGGAGAAGTTATAACCCAGCCAGTACATCAGCCATACACCACCGATCATCGCCAGTGGCAGTGTCACCAGAATCAACAGTACTTCGCCGATACGACGGAAGGCCATATACAGCAGCAACACGATGATGCCCAGCGTTGCAGGAATCACGATTTCCAAAGTTTCCTTGGCTCGCTGCATATACTCATACTGACCGGACCAGGCGATAGAATATCCCGGTGGCAGTTTCAGCTGTTCAGCCACCACCTGCTGCGCTTCTTGCACATAGGAACCCAGATCACGGCCTTCGATATCAACAAAGACCCAGCCGTTAGGACGGGCATTTTCGGTTTTGATCATCGGTGGGCCATCTTCCAGTACGATATCCGCTACGTCCGATAAAGCCAGACGCTGACCAGAAGGTGTAATGACCGGCAGATTCTTTAAACGTTCCGGGGAATCCCGATACGACGCGGGATAGCGCACATTAATCGGGTAACGCTCCAGGCCCTCAATAGTCTGACTGACTTGCATACCACCAATGGCCGTCATCACAACCGCTTGTATATCCTGAATATTCAGACCATAACGAGCGGCTTGCTCCCGGTTGATATCCACCTTGATATAACGTCCACCGGCCACGCGCTCGGCATAGGCAGAGGCTGTACCCGGAACCGTTTTAATCACTCGCTCCAGCTCTTTACCGATTCTTTCAATCTCGGCCAGAGATTCACCGGCAATCTTAATACCTACCGGGGTTTTAATACCGGTTGCCAGCATATCGATACGGGTTTTAATCGGCATCACCCAGGCATTGGTCAGACCGGGGAACTGTACCAGACGATCCAGCTCCTGCTTCAGGGTGTCTGTGGTGACTCCCGCGCGCCACTGATCCTTAGTCTTCAACTGGATAAAGGTTTCGATCATAGTCAGAGGCGCTGGATCGGTAGCGGATTCAGCACGTCCCACCTTGCCCCATACGGTTTCCACCTCGGGAATGGTTTTGATCAGTTTGTTAGTCTGTTGCAGTACTTCCCGCGCTTTACCGATACTGATGCCGGGGTAGGTGGTCGGCATATACATCAGATCGCCTTCATCCAGCGGTGGGATAAATTCACTACCGATTTTACTGATCGGAGTGATACTGACGGCTAACAGACCAAGGGTCAGCACTACCGCCAGTACAGGCACTTTCAGCGTCAGCTTCAGCACTGGCATATAGACCGCCGTTAACATACGGTTCAGTGGGTTTTTATGCTCAGCAATTACCTTGCCGCGAATAAAGTAGCCCATCAGTACCGGCACCAGCGTCACCGCCAGGGCTGCCGAAGCGGCCATGGCATAGGTTTTGGTGTACGCCAGTGGAGCAAACATCTTGCCTTCCTGGCCTTGCAGAGCAAAGACCGGCACAAAGCTAAAGGTAATAATCAACAGGGAGAAGAACAGCGCTGGGCCGACTTCACTGGCCGCCTGAGTGATCACCTGCCAGCGATTATCATCGGTCAGCTCTGTGCGTTCCATATGTTTGTGGACGTTTTCGATCATCACAATCGCGCCATCCACCATAGCTCCAATCGCAATAGCGATCCCGCCTAACGACATAATATTGGCGTTAATCCCCTGCCAGGACATCACAATAAAGGCGGTCAGAATACCGACGGGTAAACTGAACAATACCACCAGAGAGCTGCGCAGATGGAACAGGAACAGCGCGCACACCAGCACGACGACGATAAACTCTTCCAGCAGTTTATCCTGCAGGTTTTTAATGGCATTACCGATCAGATCTGAACGATCATAGGTGGTCACAATCTCAACGCCTTCCGGCAGGCTGGCTTTCAGTTCATCCAGACGTTGTTTTACACCGTCAATCACCGCACTGGCATTTTCACCAAAGCGCATCACGATGACACCACCCACAGCTTCACCTTCACCATTGAGTTCACTAATGCCACGGCGCATCTGAGGACCCAGCACCACATCAGCGATATCCCCCAGTAGCAGTGGTGTGCCTTGGGCACTGACCTTAACGGGTAGACGTTTCAGGTCATCAATGGAATCGATATAGCCGGTAGCCCGTACCATATATTCCGCTTCTGCCATTTCAATGACGCTGGCACCGGTTTCCTGGTTGCCCTTACGGATTGCCTGAGTGATAGCCGATAGCGGCAGATCATGGGCGCGCAGTTTTTCCGGATCAATACGAATCTGATACTGCTTGACCATACCGCCCACAGTCGCGACTTCCGCTACTCCGGGTACGGTTTGCAATTCATATTTCAGAAACCAGTCCTGCAGACTGCGCAGCTGACTCAGATCATTCTGACCAGAGCGGTCGGTCAATGCATAAGCGTAAACCCAACCCACACCGGTGGCATCCGGGCCCAGGGCCGGTTTAGCCGTTGCGGGCAGATTAGGCGTCACCTGAGACAGATACTCCAGCACTCTGGAACGGGCCCAGTAGATATCCGTACCATCCTCAAAAATGATATAGACGTAGGAATCACCAAAGAAGGAGTAACCCCGCACCACGGTTGCTCCCGGCACCGAGAGCATGGCGGTGGTTAACGGATAGGTCACCTGATCCTCGACCACTTGCGGTGCCTGGCCCGGATAACTGGTTTTGATAATCACCTGCACATCGGACAGATCGGGGATCGCATCCACGGGGGTGTTTTTAACAGTAAAGGCCCCATAAATTACCAGTGCAATACCGGCTAGTAACACCAACAGGCGGTTTTTAATGGAGGCCTCAATAATACGATGAATCATTGACCGGTCTCCTCATCATCCAGATCCAGCCAATCCAGGTCTTCATCGGCTTTTGTTGGTTCTGGCAGTTCCAACGGTTGCTGGTTCATCATGGAGTGGTTCATTTTGCCCTGCCCCATAGAGCTATGATCCATACCTTCATGATTCATGCCGCTGTGATCCATACCCTCATGATTCATCTGGCCGTGATTCATGCCACTGTGATCCATACCGCCATGGTTCATACCGGCATGCCCCATCGCCTGAGAGCCAAACTCCATACGGCTGAAATCAGCAGTCAGGCTGGACTCGGAATCCAGCATAAATTGAGCAGAGGTGACTACAGTTTGTCCCGGCATCAGACCATCCAGAATCTCAATCTGAGCACCGCTTTCGCGACCCGCATCTACCCGAACGGAGCGATATTTCCCTTCACCTAATGCCAGCACCACACGTTCCATACTGCCGGAACGAATCAAGGCTTCACGGGGAATCAGTAACGAGGGCGCAGGTGCTTCAGACATCAAGCGGACCTGGGCAAACATATTGGGTTTAAGCTGCTGGTCCGAGTTTTCAAAACGTAAACGCACCGTCACGGTTCGGTTTTTGGCATCCAGCTCTGGGTAGATAAAATCCACTTCACCCAGCCAGCGTTCGCCGGGGTAAGCATCCAAACGAATCTCTGCTTTGCTGCCCACCTGCACTAATGACGATTGGGATTCAAACAGCTCCGCTTTTAGCCATACGCTATCCAGAGATACCACTTCCAACAGTGTTTTAGCCGGGGAAATATAGGCACCTTCTCGGATATTAAGTTGGCTGAGATAACCGTCCTGACGGGCATAAAAGGTTACCTCCTGTTCAACCTTACGCTTGCGAACCAGGGTTTTGATCTGGGACTGATCCATACCGAGCGCCTGTAAACGTCGTTTAGCTGAACTGATGAGATTCTGATGCTGTGACATACGCAGTGCGTTAATCAGCTCTTCCTGGGCTTTAACCAGCTCAGGAGAGTACAAACGCAGTAACGGTTGTCCCTTTTTTACCGGCTCCCCAGCGGATTTGATATAGAGTTTCTCTACCCAGCCAGCAACCCGGCTGTTCAGCTGCCACTGACTGTCTTCATCCACAGAGAGATAACCCACCGTATTGACCTCAGAGATCAGAGGATCAAAGGCGACCTTTGCCGTTCGTACCCCCAGATTATTTTCCACCACTGGGGAGATTTTTACCGTACCGGCTTTTTCATCTTCATTTCCATCGGCATAGACTGGTACCAGATCCATCCCCATAGGCGACTTACCGGGTTTATCGCGGCGATAGTTAGGGTCCATCGGCGCAACCCAGTACAGAGGTTCTTTATTAGCTGAAGGCCCAGCTTTATCTTCTGCCACCACATCAGAGTCACCGACATGCCCCGAATGATCAGATAGTTTTGCCTGAGCACTACTCATAGGCATTATTTTACTCAGCAAACCCTGATGGGTTGCTACACTGCCAACCGCGACACCAATGGCTAATGCCAGCGCTGAAATCATTATGGTTTTCATATCAAGCTCACTTGTCTCGTATCGAACCGATGCATTGATCTTTTTGCATCAGGTACTTATCTCGCCTAGCCATCTGTTATCTGATGACTGATCTGTTGGAAGTTACGTCTTGTTAAAGCCCCTGAAAGAAGCGCAACCGCGTCTGTAACTGCGCCTGTTCGGTGCGCAGCTTCTGATATTCCAGATTGAGATTCAGCTCCTGGGTATAGGCCTGAGTTAAGCGATCAAAAACACCGGTATTGGCCTGATACGCCTGTTCAGAAGCCTGAATACGAGACTTGGCTTGAGGCAGAAGTTTGTCCTGATAAAGTGAGAGCCGTTGTTGAATAAACTGTAGTTGAGTGAGTACTTCGGATAGTTCGCCCTGGTACTGGCGAAGACGTTCATCACGTTCTGCCTGGGCTGCTGAGACCTGATAAACCGCTGCCTGATACTGTCGATCCTGACGTTTCTCCGGGAATAATGGAACGTCGACAGTCACAAATGCGCTGAGCAGGTCCGACCGGTCACTGCCATTGGGCAGTTCACTCCAGCGATGTCCGTAGCTGATATCTATTCTGAAAGCCGGGTCGTAAGCTGTTCTGGCCAGTTCCACCTGATTCTGCTGGTAGCGAACTTCAGTCTGAATCTGACGAATGACCGGGTGATTCAGCAGCATCTGCTGCTGTTCTGTAAGATTGTTCAGGCTTTGCCACAGTGTTGCTGATGTCCAGTCTGGCAGGGCGGTCTGCAGATACTGGTCTGCTGGCTGGCCGGTCCAGCGGCTAAGTTGAACTCGCAGAGCCTGTTCTTTTTGCTGGTGTGCCATGATTTTTTCACGGATACGATCCAGTTCCAGTTCAGCTTCCAGCAGATCCTGGCTTTGCATCGCTCCCAGGGCAAAACCACTGACCATATTATCCAGGTTCTGGCGAATCACCTGCTGTTTATGCTTCAGAATCTGCTGCACTCTGATTCGGTAATGAATATCGAACCAGAGTGTTCTGACCTTTTGCCGCACCTGAAGCTTACGCAGTTCACTCTGTTCGCTTAACTGGGATGATTTCAGTTGAGCAGCACTGCGTTTAATCGACAGACTATCTCCACGAGGAAGAGCCTGGGATACACCGAGAACAAGCTGGGTCATAGGGTCGTCATTCAGACGCAGGCTATCCATTGGGATGTTGGCTAAACCCACTTTAAACGTAGGATCAGACCACTGAGCGGCGGCTTCACCTTGTGCCAGTATACTTTGTTGGCGATAGCTGAATGTTTGCTGGAGAAAGTCCTGTTGTAGAGCCTTTTCCTCAGCCTGATCTAAATTAAATACCTGAGCATGACTCAGATTACTGGCTGTTATAGCAACAGCCAGCCATAAAAAGCGTGCAGACATAACACGTCCTTACCGATGAAAACGTAAAACGAAGTGCTATGTGAGCCTCTGATCTGGGAGGTTTTTTATACAGCGTTCACAGAAGGTTTCTGTCGCAATACAAAAACGCCCTGTCGGGCATTAGCACATAGACACGTTCAAGCGCAGAAGCTAAACGATTTAAGCGGTAATAGGAGGTCGGAAAAGAGGCTCAGATCGACTCTGAAGCTGAAGTGTTGAACGATGACCTGATAGCAGATGAGATGTCAGAGGCCAGTGATAAAACTGAAGGTTTGTAGGATGACTACCACTGACGCAACTCATCATTGCACACTGAATATCACAGTTCATCATAGAAGAATGGTGGTTGTCTGAGGGCTGATGATGGGATTGATTGCAATGTGTGCGGGTCTGATCTGGTTGATCTGAGAAGGATGTGACAGCAGAAGCGTGCTGACTGTTTTCCGCAAATACCACACTACTCTGGTTGCTATAAGCACCAAAGATCAGAGATATCATAAGAAAAATAACAATACGCACTATCAGAGTCCTGTCAGCAGATATTGGCATTAAGCACCAGACTTCAGATCGGTGTCAATATAAATTGATTAACGTACTATACATACCTGAACACAGGTATTTCGATCTTTTCAGCCTGACCGTTGAGAATCCGGCAGCCATTATACAGAAAAGCTGTTGTTCCGATGTTTATGACGCCTTAGGAGGCGCTAAGTTCCTGAGCATACCCTGAAAGTGTAAGCTTTTACTTAACTTGCTGATGTTATTTGTGTTGATTCACTATCGGATCGATATGCAATCACACTGTTTCTGCCGTTGTTCTTTGCTTCATACAGTGCTTGATCTGCATTATGTATCATGCGTTCAAAGTCCGCTTCACTGGTCGGATAAGGATACAGACTGCATCCTATACTGATGGTAATCTGAATACCTGCAGAGCAATCTGTCGTATCGCTGCTGAATAGTGTTTCGCTGACCGAGTATCTTAAGCGTTCTGCTACTTTCAGTGCCTGATCTTCTGTTGTACCAGGAAGTATTACCACAAACTCTTCTCCACCGTAACGAACTGCAATGTCACTTTGTCGGGCATGTTCTGTGATCAGCCGGGCTACGCCTTTAATGATCTGATCTCCTGTATTATGACCGTATGTGTCGTTAACTTTTTTAAAGTGATCAATATCAGCAACCAGGCAACAGGCTTTGTCTGATCCCGGAAGCTGCTGTTCCATTCGGGTAAACAGGTAGTCACGGTTGCCTAAGCCGGTCAGAGGATCGTGAGTCGCCTGGTATTTCAGTTTTTCTTCTGTCTCTTTTAAAGGGGTAATATCGCTTTCTATACAGACATATAGTTTATTCTGATCGCCTTCGGGATATATTGAGCTGACGGAGGCTTTGCACCAGAACAGACTGCCATCTGCTTTTTGATTGATAAATTCACCATGCCAGACCTCATCCTGGCTGAGTTGAGACCAGAGTGCGGAGTAAGTTGATTCGGGGGTTTTACCGGATTGAAGAAAGGCGGGGGTTTTACCTTTGACTTCATCAAACCTGTATCCCATAAGCTTAGAAAATGAAGCATTGACATAAACAATACGTTGTTGGGCATCCGCGATAATAATGGCATTGGGACTCTGGCTGACGCAGATATGAGTGATTTTCCGTAATGTATTTCTTTTCAGGTAGTCTCTTCTGCTTCGAGCGAGCAAAAAAGCAAGTAGTACGGATAAGCAGACACCAGCGAAGGAGCCATATAACAGGGCTTCTCCCTGTTTACTGAACCAGACCTCAAGGCGTCCGGGTAGACGGGTTTCACGAATAAAGAACCAGTCTGTGGACTTCAGGGAGGTATTCAGGAAATTAAAATGAACACGCAGCACGGATATCAGCAGATTATTCTGACGCAGGCTGTGTGTGCGGTCCTCACTTTGCTGTATCAGTGACTGATATTTGTCGCTCAGTTCATCTGATTGAATATTCCAGGAGGGTATATCCGCTTCCTGTATCAATTGATGGCCATGAGAGTCAATGATCTGGAGGCGGCCTTCCAGTTCGTTGTTTTTGTCTTTGCCTGATGCACTGAAAAGATATCCGGGCAGATAATTGATCACGACGATGCCTTTCGGAGTGCCATCAACAGACTGGATTGGGGATGCCATACGCAGTGTCATTTTACGGGGGATCTCAATTTTCCCGTTTTCCCGGTTAAAATCGATTTCAGACAGATAAACCTGGCCTGGCTTCAAAGTGATACTTTCTGAAAAATAGTAGCGATGGGCCTTATTCTGCAGGACTGAAGCTGATTGTGATACTTTGCCATCGTTATCCCAGTCTATACGGACTTTTTCCTGTCCACTGGCATCAATAAAGCGCAGCTGATCATAATGCAGACGGTATCGGGCGAATTGCATAAACTCATCGGCAATCCATTGGCTGCCATTATGTTCTGTAATGCCGGATTCTACAAAGTCAGACAAGCGAATAATGTCAGACATCAGTACCTTAAGGTCTGATGAGGTCTGGAATGCCATTTTTTCCAGCAGGTAATGGTCATTTGCTTCCATTCTTGTAATAAACGACTGGTAGTCTTTCTCCAGGAAAAAAATAAGAGGGAATGAAAGCAGGGCGATGATCAGGAAAAAAAGTATCAGGGTTCTTCTGAAGAGGCTATGCTTTTTGCCAACGCTGTTTAACAGCTCCAGATCGGCAGAAGAAAACGCTTCAGATGTCATAGTACTTCCCTGTAAACAATAAAACGATACAAACTGGTTCTATCGACCGGATTCAGAGAATCTGTTGCGAAGATGCTGGAATTCAGAGCATATTTAAAAATAGTCTGCGATCCGAATCCTTACCTGTTTTTTTATAGCATCATCTATTAGCGCCGCAAATAGTATCACCTGCTGATATTTTTTGCTAAAACACCGGGTGGCAGATCATATACCTGGTGAAAAAATACCGGTAGTAAGTTTGAGACTATCCTCCGAGTACTTGTCCCTGATCAAATTTATGCGCATATTCCAGGAATTCTGTGGCCACCGGAGATAAAGGTTTGCTTTTCAGGCGTGCCAGATACCAGTGACTGATAATAGGGAGTTGTTCAACGTTGAGTACAGCCACTCCTGAACTCTCACCAAATGCCAGCGTATGTTCCGATAATATGGAAACCCCTAATCCTGACATCACTGAATGTTTAATGGCCTCATTACTTTCGATGGTCATATGGATATTAGGCCGATAACCCAGGCGGGATAAACGTACTTCAATGGCATGTCGTGTGCCTGAACCTTCCTCTCGCATTAAAAAAGGAGCTTCACAGAACTGCTGTAGGGAAACCATATCCTGACCAGCCAGGGGGTGATCCAGTGGGGCAATAGCCTGCAGTCGGTTAGGCATAAATTCGGTCAGTTCAAGATCCATACCTTCCGGTGGGTGGCTGAATACATAAAAGTCTGCTTCCCCGACTGCCAGCTGATCAATAATCTGCTGACGATTGCCCACTCTGAAGCGAGTATCTATTTGTGGGTATTCCTTACTGAATTCGCCTATCAGGTGCGGAATGAAATATTTTGCGGTAGTGACAATAGACAGATTAAGCGTACCGGTTTTTAGCCCCTGAAGTCCGGATAAACTCATATCCAGTCGTTCAAAACAATCCAGTACTTCGGCAGCACTGGATATTGCGATTTTGCCGGCATCAGTAAAATGCAGCTTCCGGCCAGCCTGATAGTAAAGAGCAAGCCCCATAGCCTCTGACAGTTTCTTGAGCTGCATGGAAACTGTTGGCTGGGTGAGGTGCAGCTCTTCTGCTGCTGCGGTGATACTGCCTGTCCGATAGACAGATAGTAATATTTCCAGTTGGCGGATAGTACCAACCCGCGCATGTAATCGTGACGGCATGGTAGTGCTCTATGCTCTGTTTTTCAGGTATTACGTTATAACTCACCAAAAGCACTGATAAACATTAAGTGTTTCCGGTGTCTGTTGAGAATGCCATAGAAATGTTCTCTGTCCTGCAGAGTAAAAATAAGTATAGATAAATATCTATAGATAAGACAGATAATATCTATTTTTATCTATTTATGATTCTGTAGAAAATAATCCCTGTCAAATGAGAGTCCTGCAGGGCTGCTCATTACCGTTACATCACAGCGTTATCCCGGAGAGAAAAATGACAAACCGACAGCTTATTTTTGGTCTGATCAGTGGTCTGGTTATTGCCATTTCAGGTGCATTTCTGGCTAAAGAAAATGTTATTACATGGCTGTTAAGTATGGCTGGTAGTGCCATGATTGTACTGAACCTTATCGTCTGGCTGATGACAAGAAAAAGCCAGCAGCAGAAATCTGCCATGGCAATGGCCACAGTCACTCATCAGCCAGAGGCTCACCCTTCTGGCTCATAATGTTTGAATCCTTTTATTGTGAAGCCTGGTTAACACACCAGGCTTTGTATCGCTCTGTTTCAGCGTAAGCTTCCTTCTGCTGAACTTTCAATCCCTGTTGACCTTTTTCTGAGAGGCATCTATGCAACTGGACATTGTTGTCGCCTTCTTTATTCTGGGCATGTTTTCCACTCTGGTTGGCGCTAAAATCGATTTTCCCAAAGGTCTGTACCAGAGTTGCGTACTTTTCCTGCTGTTGGCTATCGGCCTGAAGGGCGGTTATGCCCTGAGTAATTTCTCTGGAGCGGATCTGTTACCTCAGTCTTTAGCTGTGCTGGGCTTTGGTTTTGCGTTGCCATTAATCGCTTTCCCCATTCTTTATTGGGTTGGTGGCTGGTCACGAGTGGACGCGGCATCAACTGCTGCCCATTATGGTTCAGTCAGTGTGGGGACTTATGCGGTTGGCGTTGCTGTGCTGGAAGCTCAGGGTATCGATTATGAGCCTTACTTCCCATTGTTTGTCGCTTTACTGGAAGCCCCGGCTATTGCCGTTGGTTTGCTACTGGCGATTCAGAATCGGTCTCAGCTCAGGGTGAAGGAGCTTGCCCATGAGGTGCTGTTCAATCAGGGGGTACTCTTACTGATGGGCGGTTTGATTATCGGCTTCTGGGCCGGTGACCGTGTACAGAGTGTGTTGCCGTTTTTTGGTACTTTGTTTCATGGTGTGCTGGCACTGTTTCTTCTGGAAATGGGGCGAAAAGCAGCCTCACGTTTACACGAATTAAAGAGTCAGAGTGCCTTCTTAGTCAGTTTTGGTGTCGTAATGCCGCTGATTGGAGCGTTAACCGGTGGTATACTAGGCTATTTACTGGGTCTGAGTACCGGTGGCGTGACTCTTATGGCAGTTCTGGGAGGCAGTGCATCCTATATTGCGGTTCCCGCAGCATTGGCTGTTTCTTTGCCTCAGGCAAATCTGAGCCTGTCATTAACCGCGTCTCTGGCTATTACTTTTCCATTTAACGTCATAGTCGGAATCCCCCTTTACCTGGGCCTGACACGTTACTGGTCAGGGTAACCTGACCATTAAGGAGAACAACGATCATGAAATTTGCCAGGGTTACCATTGTTATGGGCTCTCAGTCTGACTGGGAAACAATGAAAGCCGCAACTAAACCTCTGGAAGAGCTGGGTATTGAATTTGAAGCAGGTATCGTCTCTGCTCATCGTACCCCACAGCGTCTGGTGGAGTTTGCGAGCAATGCTCATAAGAATGGAACTAAGGTCATTATCGCGGGTGCCGGTGGTGCGGCTCACCTGCCAGGTATGATTGCGTCTGAGACGCTGGTACCTGTGATTGGTGTACCTGTTGCCAGCCGTCATCTGAAAGGTATGGACAGTCTGCTGTCTATCGTGCAGATGCCGCGTGGTATTCCTGTTGCGACAATGGCTATTGGCGAAGCTGGTGCAATGAACGCAGGCCTGATGGCAGCACAGATGCTGGCTATTGAAGATGAAGCTCTGCGTCAGCGCCTGCAGGAATACCGTCAGAAACAAACCGACAACGTACCATTCGAGATCGTAAAATGAGAATTGCCATTAAAGGCACCGGGCAGCTGGCCCGAATGATGGCTCTGGCTGGCTGGCCTATGGGGTTCAGCTTTGCTTTTTTCGGTAGCAAGCAGGAAAACACCTCCTGTATTGAAGGCCTGGGAGATATTGTTTTCCTGGAAGATCATGCCGATGTTTCCAGCCTGTACGAAGCGCTGGGCAAGCCAGACGTGATTACTGTTGAGAAAGAAGAGGTAGACACGGCACTGCTGCGTCAGCTGCAGGGTCACTGCCCGATTTATCCTGATCCGGATGTGATTGATATCTGCCGCCATCGTGGCAGAGAGAAAAACTGGATCAATGAGCAGGGTATTGCCACGGCTAATTACCATGTCACGGCTAATCGCGAACAGATTACAGATGCACTGAACAGTTTTACCAGCAGCGCTATTCTGAAAACCTGTTCTGGTGGCTACGATGGTTATAATCAGTGGCGTCTGAAAACAGAGCAGGACATTCAGGATCTGGATGACAGTGTTTGTGTTCAGGACTGCGTCATGGAAGAGATGGTTAACTTCAGCACAGAAGTATCTGTGATTGCTGCTCGTAACAGCAAAGGTGAAGTGGCTGTCTATCCTGTGACTGAAAACTATCACCGTCGTGGCACTCTGTTGATCTCTGAAGCACCGGCTCCGGGACTGACAGAAGAGCAGGAAGCTGAAGCCCAGCGTATGATTTCAACGCTGCTGAATGCTTCTGGTTATGTTGGTGTGCTGGCGATGGAGTGCTTTGTGACAGAACAGGGGCTGATCGTTAATGAACTGGCACCTCGTGTTCACAATAGCGGTCACTGGACAATGAATGCCGGTATCGCCAGCCAGTTTGAAAACCATCTGCGTGCCATCACTGGCATGCCTCTGGGTAGCACAACTCCCGCTAAGAACGGCGGCATGGTGAATCTGCTGGGTGTTGATGTGACTGCTCAGGATGCGCTGGCTGAGAATGCCTACCTGCACCTGTATAACAAGTCCGTTAAACCTAATCGTAAGATGGGGCACGTTAACCTGCAGGCTGAAGACAGCGAGTCACTGAAGCAACAGTTGAATGCTTTGGCGGCACAGATTTATGGTGATGATATCTGAATGATATCTGCGATCTGTTCTGCGGATATGAATAAGAAGCCGACAGTATTTTTCTGTCGGCTTTTTTATGTTCTGCTTAATTTGCGGGGAAACTGCTGGCATAAAAAAACAGCCGGATAGTGGAGTGATCCGGCTGCCAGACTGATATCCGTGTTACGAAATATCAGAGAAGAGTTGTTACTAATCCATCATGCCGGGCGGGTATTTTCTGCCTGGTTGCGTAGCGCTTCGGCAAGCGCCTGTACCTGATCCGCTGTTCTTTCCATCTGGCTCAGGCTGATGCTGGCCAGAGCAGATTCAACTAACAGCTCGAGCTGCTCAAAATGTGCCTTGCCGACATGCTCAATAGCACTGTTGCTTAGCTGCTGTTTGAAGGTACTAACCAGATCGGCAGCATGTTGCTGGAAGTTTTCACTCATGCCTGTTCTCCCTGAGTAGCTTCACTCACAGGAACTTCTGAATTCTCATTCAGGGCATTGGTTTCTTCTTCAATGGCGGCCTGAATTTCTTCTTCTTTTTTGGCATGAGCCCTTTCTACTGGTTCTTTCTGTTCTTCAGAAGCAGATGATGATTCAGTAACAACCTCTTCCAGAACGGTTTCCTGTTGAACCGGTGCTGGAGCTGTGCTGATTGGTGCATGGCTCAGAACCTGCTCATCTACTTCATGGACATCAGAAGCCCGACCAACCAGATGCGGATCAGGTGGGCAGACAACATCCAGATTTTTATTCGGATAAGGCACGCTATTGAGAATGTGTAACATAGCATTGATACGTGCGCGCTTTTTATCATCGGATTTAATGGTGGTCCAGGGCGCGTCAGCCGTATCTGTATAGAAGAACATGGCCTCCTTGGCTTCTGTATAATTGTCCCACTTATCCAGTGAAGCCAGATCGATCGGACTCAGTTTCCACTGTTTTAACGGATCAATACGGCGAGCCTGGAAGCGACGTAACTGTTCCTGGCGGCTAACGGAGAACCAGAATTTGAACAAATGAATGCCATCCCGGACCAGCATACGTTCAAGATCCGGTGCCTGACGCATAAACTCCAGATATTCGTTTGAGGAGCAGAAACCCATGACGCGTTCTACGCCAGCACGGTTATACCAGGAGCGGTCAAACAGTACAATTTCACCCTTTGTTGGCAGGTGATTGACATAACGCTGGAAGTACCACTGCCCTGCTTCCTGTTCACTGGGCTTTTCCAGAGCAACAATTCGTGCTCCACGTGGGTTCAGATGTTCCATGATACGTTTGATCGTACCCCCTTTACCTGCCGCATCACGTCCTTCAAACAGGATAACCACACGTTGCCCTGTTTCTTTGACCCAGTTCTGCATTTTCAGCAGTTCAATCTGAAGCTCCTGCTTACGTGCTTCATATTCCGCCCGGCGCATACGGCGACGATAAGGGTATGTTCTGATCAGAGGCAGGTTGCGTTTTTTAGGGCGTTTTGTAGCCTTGCTCAAAGGTGGTGGAGGAGATAACAGATCAGACATTTGGTTATCCAGAGGGTGGTTGCTGGGTTTGACACTGGCTTTTTCTGAAGACACGGGGTTTTCAGCTGCTTCCTTGTGTTCAATGTTTTCTGCGACAGAAGAATCAGGCATTTTACTACTCCTTATATTTGCCAATCTTAAAGAAGAAGTGCTGAATCCACGTTACTAACAAAGTATTACAAAAACAAGGGTTTTCTGCTATTTAACCAGGGGATCAGACTGCTGAAAAACGGTATTCTTCAACAAAAATCGTGGTTTTCTAGAAGGCTTATAGCAAAAAACCTTACATTTCGTGTAATATCGCGCTTTTTCTGCGTCATGGCAGACATCGCGATGTTTGCTTAAGTTATTCAGGCTGGCATCTGGTCCGGGTCAATATAAGGAGTTGGGGGGATTTATGGCCCTGTTTCGAAAAAATATCTGGACACTTTTTCTGGTCTTGTCGGTTTCTGTTCTGGCCCTTTTTCTGCTGGCAACCTGGCTGAAATGGCAATCTGTTAACGAGGAATATCGTCAGCAGCAGCATAACCTGGTCCAGCTGGTATCAACGGCCAGTAATTCGTTGTTAATGAACCAGGAGCTGATGCTGGATGTTCTTGGACAGGAACTGGTCAGGGATCATACTTACCCTCAGCAATCCCAGACGCGTGCTATTCTCAACGATCTGATCAGGCTGAACCCGGATATTATTGGTTTTGGTCTGACGACTCCCGATGGTTATTTTGTTTATACCAGTTCGAACCTGGATATTGCTGAGCTGCCGAATCTTATGGAGCAGGAGATAACCCGGGAGTCCTTTCTGCATGCTCTTAAGTCAGATCATATGGTGTTGGGCCGGACTTATTTTGTGGCGTCATTTAACAGCTGGATTATTCCGATTCGCAAAGCTATCAGAGATAGTGACGGCGATGTGATTGCTGTAATGACGGCGGGGTTGCGTATTCAGGGAGCTTCACGGTTTTTCAGTGATCAGCTGCATCTGGGTGATTTTAATATGGTCACACTGATTCGCGAGTTTGATCACAGAATTCAGTATCGTTCATCCATCTATAATGATTTTGAGCGCATGTTTTCTGTCTCTGTCGAACCTGTCTATCAGGCCGCGATGGAGCAGATCAGTCTGAACTACAATATTCCGGTTGATGAAATAAAACAGCATGACCAGTTATTTGATTTTGCTATCAGAAATCGTGGCAAAGTGACTCAGGCTGTTGCCTGGTATGATCCATATTTTGAATTGTGGATTGTCTCTGAAATTGATCGGGAATACATTGTTGCTGAATTTTTGAAAGCAATCAGTGCCTATTTTGCTTTATTTCTCGCAGGGCTATTATTGTTCTACCGCTTGTTTGCTTCAATTGCCAGTGCTGAAGAAAAACGTCAGGCGGATCTGGTATATCAGGCAACTCATGACACCCTGACAGGTTTGCCTAACAGAGGATATCTGCAACAGCTATCAGCAAGCTGGGCTGATGAAGGAACCCGACCATTCAGTATCCTCTACATCAATATGGATAACTTTAAGCATGTCAATGACAGCTTTGGTCATGCTTTTGGTGATCAGGTGCTTCAGGAGCTGACGGCACGGTTAACGGCATCTGTTCCTGAAGATATTACCCTGATTCGGCAGGGTGGAGATGAGTTTATTGCTCTGGGTCCTGTGGTGGATGAAAGCGTGCTGTTATCTGTATCCAGGCAGATTATTACGACCTTGTCAGAGCCTTATGACGTCAATGGTATTCGCTTTACGCTAGGGGCCAGTATTGGTGTTGCTCTTTATCCTCAGCATGGCGATAGTCCTGATTTGTTGCTTCGCTCGGCTGATATTGCTATGTATGAAGCCAAAAAACACAAAAACAGTGCCAGGATTTTTGCCAGCCATATGCAGGATAGTTACCTGAATAAAGTACTGGTTGAACAAAAATTACGTCATGGTTTAGAGCAGGGAGAGCTCTTTATGGTTTATCAGCCGCAGGTGGATTGTGCCGGGCAGTTATGCGGTGTTGAAGCTTTAGTACGCTGGAATAATGCGGACCTGGGGTTTGTACCGCCTGATCAGTTTATTCCAGTGGCTGAAGCATCCGGACTGATGCCTGCACTCGGGAATTTTATTCTACACACGACGCTGAATGAGCTGGCAGCGTTGCAGAAAAAAATGTCACTGAACTTTGATATTTCAATCAATATTTCTGTCAGTCAGTTTCTGCAACCTGATTTTATTACCATCCTGACCCGTGAAATTATGGGCTCTGGGATACCTTCCCGGATGGTTACTCTGGAGATTACGGAAAGCCTGTTTATTGAGGATCTGGATCAGATTATCCCTTTGCTGAAACAGATCAATGATATGGGGTTACAGATATCAATGGATGATTTTGGCACAGGGTATTCATCTCTTAGTATGCTCAGGCAGTTACCGATTGATGAACTGAAGATTGATAAAAGCTTTGTTGATGGTATTTCTGATAACCGGGCCGATCAGAAAATGATTCAGAATATTATTGCCATTGGTAAGAATTATGATCTGGTCGTGCTGGCTGAAGGTGTTGAAGAT
This sequence comes from Oceanospirillum sediminis, assembly GCF_014164585.1. GTDB lineage: Bacteria > Pseudomonadota > Gammaproteobacteria > Pseudomonadales > Halomonadaceae > Oceanospirillum > Oceanospirillum sediminis. The sequence continues at coordinate 27,258 of NZ_JACJFM010000053.1, forward strand.
CAGAAGCAGATGGAAATGTTGCAGCGTTTTGGCTGCGATCGTTTTCAGGGCTACCACTTCTCCAGACCCTTATCGGCTGGAGATCTGGAGCATTTTTTACGTAAGGCTGTTGGATGTAGTGACGAAACTTCGCAGACCAGTATGGTTTGAAAGCTGTTTCCGATTACTCTGCCCATCATATTATCTACAGCATATCAATAGCTGGCAGATAGCCCCGAAGCGCTGATTCCCTGAGGTAGACATCAGCATGCTTTTGCATCGTTTTTGATGAACGGAACACCAGGGATAGTTTAAACATGGCCCGGCGATCTCCTTTTTCGGCAACGGCTTTAAGGAGTTCCAGTCCTCGGGAGGGGTTTCCAATTTTCCTGTCGATCATGGCACAGGCCAGCCAGTACCCGGCATTGGTGTTACCCTGTTTGTAAGCCAGTTCCATCATAGGCACAACCTTTTCTACAGGCAATTGCTGTTCTGATGATTTGGCCAGCAGGTAGATGGCGCTATGATAACCTGAGCCGGAGGCTTTATTCAGCCAGTATTCAGCTTCATGTGGCCTGTTTTTATATAGTAGTTCCTGGCCCAGCTGATAACAGCAAAAAGGTATATTCTGTATTGCACCGTAGCGTAGAAAAGAATATTCGTGACTAATCTGACGAAAACTTTTCAGCGTGCTATTAGCCGGTTCAGGGGCTTTGCTATAGGACTGTTTCAAAATTTGCACGACAGAGGGACGATTGTCCACTTTTTTGCAGCAGCATCTGAGGATCAGTTGTCGGATCAGAGAGTGGGTTTTCGCTGCAAATTCAAGTTTTTCGCAGAAGTGTGCTACAGGACGGTATGCCGGGCTGCTCTCTTCTGCAAAGTGATAGGGGATGTCGCCTGTATGGATAAAGCGCAGAATGAGTCCCAGAGAATAGATATCTGATGCGCGGCTGAAATTCCCCTGAAACAGTTCCGGTGCACAATATTCCATTGGGATGGTCAGTTTATTAATACGGTTGCCTTCCAACAGAGACTGGCTGTACTGGAGCTGGCACAGTTCAACTCCCTGGTGAGTGATATAAATGGCCTCTGGTGTCAGGGCATTGTGGGCAAAGCCTGCCTTGTGAATTCTGGCAAGAGCACTGGTAATACGAAGAAAGAGTTTGTATGCACTGTGGGCATTCATTGATCCTTTCTTACTGATTAGCTCTTTCAGTGTGCAGCCCGGTTTACGTTTGATGACATAGTAACTTTGTCCATTCTGGTTTTTGCAAACCTCCAGCAGATCCGCATTGTTGAAAAAAGGTGCTGCTTTAAGTCGGGATACCAGGTCATTCAGAAGATTGACGTGGGCAGGATTGTTCATCAGGCAGATAAGGCCTTTTTGTCCGGTTTTTACATGTTCGCAGTGAAAACTGGCCGACAGTGGTGTTACCGCAACCTGAGCCAGATCAGAATACAGCCAGTCGTTTGCCCTTTGGACCATGTGCTTTTATCCATTTACACTGAAAAAAATCTCTGAATTCTATATATAAAAGGCCTGTGAAGTAAAGCCTGACAAAGTGTGTCTCTTCATAAGCTGATTAATTTGCTTTAAAATGTATAAATTTACCTTCAATTCAGGCTGATAGTTATGGATAGTTATTTTGCTATATCAGAAATATCCGGTTTTAAATACCCGGAAAGAAACCTTCCGGAATATACCTTTTCAGAACAGGATATTGATATAAAAAACGCTATTCTTAAGATTATTTCACTGGCAGCCGCAGGGGCTGATTCTGACAGCTATCTGACAGAGCTTGAACAGGTTGTTTCAGGGAGCTTTTTTGCTCGTCGCTATGATCGATTGTCCCTTGTTCTTTATGCCCCAGGAATCAGTCGTATTCTGATAACTCGCCGGTTTTTATCAGGGCGCTGGTCTTTTATTAATGTCCTGAGACGTTTAATTACTCACAAAAGGCTACCTCAGTTTAATGCTAAGCCTTTTTATCTGCAGGTTGACTTTTCAGAAGTTCCTTCTGATGTAATAAACTTTTTCAATGTCGGACTGGCTAAAAGAGGAGCTGGACATTTTGAAATAGGCGTTGATGGCCTGGTTGTCATTGGAAGTGATAATAAAACTAATTTGTTTCTTCCGGGAGATGCTTATGTCAGATCGATAGCAGGAATGAAGCAATTAAGGAACTATCTGGCAGGGAAATATGGTGATGATTACATTCGTTCAGCACAGATAGAACGCTTTAGAAGTAATAGCTTTTTATTATCTGACTTTGCAATTTCTCCTTTATACAGAGGGCTTCCTGATAAAGGTACCATTAATAAGAAGCTGCTGGAGGATAGTTGTTTATCGGCGATAAGTAATATCCTGAAAAACTTTCGGGAGGATAAACGATTTTTGCCCTTCTATGACCCGGCTCTGGATTCATATAAAAACTTTGAGTCCCCTGAAAGAGATCCTGTCAGTAATCCTTATTACAATATCTTGCGGCATAGTGGTGGTGGGCTGGCCTGTGTTTTTTATGAGCACTATTTTCAGTCCGGTGAGTCTGTTGAAACGATCAGACAGGCAATTGAGTACTTGAAGACAAGGACAGTGCTCTATGAGCAAGCTGGTCGCAAGTGTGGCTACATTTATAATGAAGAAATTGCCAGTCTGGGAGGGAGTGGATTGGCGCTTTATCTGGTAGCCAGATATCAGCTTTTAACCGGTGACAGGAGTTATGATGCTTTTTCTTCTGCTCTGGCCTGGCATTTAATAGGGCAGATCACTTCTTCTGGTGAATTTATTTACCGAATTATTGATCATGGGAAGAAGGTCGAGCCGGAAGATAATGACAAGCACTTCTCACTCTATTATCCAGGAGAAGCACTATGTGGGCTAGCAAAATATCTGGCATATGCCCCTGAGCAAGAGCAAGGCTATATACGGAAGAAGATTCAGTTGGCACTGAATTTCCTGATTAACATAAGGCCGGTAGAAAAAGCAGCAGAATATCCTGCTTTACCAGGCAATAGCTGGTTGATGAATGCCATTGTGGAATTATGGGATTACCCTGAATTCAGACAAGAAAATTACTCTCACTTTGTTTTCAGTGATGCCCGAAAACTGATTGATCATATGTATCGGGCTGATGATGCACTGTATCCTGACTATGCCGGAGGTTTCTTTAATCAGTACGGCGATTATCCTCTCACTGATGGGGCCAGACTGGAAGGACTTATGGCTGCTTTTGAGTTAGCTGTTAAGCTGGGGGATAAACAGAAACAACAATACCTGTGGCAGGTTCTGAAACTTGGTGCCTGGTCTCTGGCGCGTCTGGTTAATTCTGATCTGACTCTTTATCCGGTTAAACGACCTGACAGAGCATTAGGAGGGATTCGTCAGAAGTATACCCGTCAGTGGTTCAGAATTGATTCTGTCCAGCATGTTGTCTGTTTGTATAGCAGGATGCTATTACTCTGGCAAAGAATGGAGTAGATGATTATGGGGTGTTAATTGTCCTGAAACAACATAACGAAATGTATCCTTTGTAAAGAAGTGTTATTTTTACTAGAATGTAAAAATACATTTCACTTATTACATAATAAATGGATACATTTTTTATGACTGACTACAGTGCTGCTCATCGTGTTCTGGATCAATTAGGGTACACTGATTATATTATTAACCCTGGTAAAAAATCACTTCGAATTGAAAAAATTACTTTAGATGAAAACAATAATTATTTGCTAGATATCCTGGAAGGTTTTGAAACGATAGAAGGCGATTTGGAATTTCATAACTTTGAACATGAAAACTTTAACTGTCTGAATGGATTGAAGACAGTAAGAGTAATAAAAATTGTCAATAATAATAAAGTAAAATCTATTTCTGGTTTTTCAAGCCTGTCCAAAATTCGATCTTTAATTATCGAAAAAAATACCAGCTTAGAATCAATTACAGGGTTTGGTAATCTTTTTATCAGTCAATCAAGAGTGCCTGGTAATATTAAAATTGTTAATAATAAATTGCTAACCAGTATTAGCTTTTTGAGAGGTTTAAAAAATGTAGGCCTATCTTTATATCTTCATCACAATAGCCTGGATTCCCTGGAGGGGCTTGAAGATCTTAAATCTATTGGTGCTAGTTTTTCTTTATCTTCCAATAAGCTTGTTTCTTTAAAAAGTCTTTCAAAGCTTAAACAAATAGGTGGTATGCTTGGGTTGGTTAATAATCAGTTAACTAGTCAGCCCTGAAAAAGTCAGGTTTCTATCTAACCGAGCATCGGTTGGCTTTATTGCTCCAGGAAATAAAGCCAACTGATTTTCTGCTCC
>NZ_JACJFM010000054.1 GCF_014164585.1 Oceanospirillum sediminis
GGAGCAGAAAGTCGGTTGGCTTTATTTCTTGAAGCAATAAAGCCAACGGATACTCAGTTAGGTAGAAACCTGACTTTTTCAGGGCTGACTATGTACCTGATCTGAGCCAGTCTGCGATTAAACCAAATCATATTATCGGCTTTTTTATGATGGGCCTGGATGTGACGGAATTAAGGCATCCCCCGGCAAACGGCCAGACAGATCCGTTACAACAGACAGAACATCATACCCGGTACCTGACAGAGTCACTGGACTATCTGAAAACAGCCAGAGATCTGCTGATTGAACAGGAAAAAATGGCATCCGTAGGTTCTCTGGTCACAGGCGTAGCCCACGAACTGAATACGCCTCTGGGAGTCAGCCTGACAGCAGCCAGTTTTCTGCAGGCTGAGAGTTTCCGGATAGAAGAAAGCCTGAATGCCGGTACACTATCAGCAGAGCAACTCCGCGCTTTTTTGCGGCAAAGCCAGGATACCGGCTTGCTGGTAGCAACCAATATCGAACGCACCTCTGCCTTAATTCAACGCTTTAAAGAGCTGGGAGCCACTTACTCAGGCGAAGCACCAGCAGAAATTAAAATCAATGAACTCCTGCAGGATGTCATTAGGCTGGCAGCAGGCTATCTGAGCAACAGCGGTATACAGCTGCATACCCAGGGTTCTGATCAGTCCCACCTGATCACCTATCCGGTCATTATCAGCAAAATTTTACTGAGCCTGATAGAAAACTCAGTCTGTCACGCTTTTATATCCCCCTCTGTACAAAATAATCCTGGTATCTGGCTGCAAGCCCACTATGAATCACCTGATCTGATATTGCACTACAGGGACAACGGCTGTGGTCTGAGCGAAGCAGGAAAAAAGCATATTTTTGATCCTTTCTTCAGTGAAAGAAGAACAGGCTTAAATAAAGAGATCTGCCACCGTCAGAATACCGGGCTGAGTATGGGCATAGTTTATAACCTGGTGACCCAGGCATTATCCGGACAGATCAGACTGGATCATCAGGAGGAGAAGGGCTTTGCGGTAATCATACGCTTTCCGGTCAGCTGCAACTGACCGGAATAGCGATTTCAGGCATAACGAAACAGAATATATTCTGCCCTGTCTGGTGTTGTAATACCTTGTTATGACAAACCAGAACAGGGGAAATGTAATTACTTTTCGGGCGCAGGAAACGCTCTGGCAAAGGTAAAAACGGAAGGCCCCGGACCATGCTGGGCTAAGTATTCCAGTTTTTCTTTGCCCTCTTCCAGAGACGGAATATGCCCTTTCGGAATCCACCAGAGCGCCTGATGAGCTTTTGTCATTTTTTTGAACCAGGCATCCCTGTCCCGAATTAGTTCAACATGGAGGGATTTATAAACATAATCTTTCAATGACCCGATATCCTGCCAGACACTCATATTAGCCAGGATCAACGGATCATCAAATACCCGAAAAGAGGTCGCGTCGCCAGCCTCTGACTGCAAGCGCCAAACAAAACCTGGCGCCTGATCCGCCAGGGCATTGATTTCATCCAGACGTGCGACAAATCCAGCCATCTGTTCAGACTCCAGCCCGGCAACAGCTCTGGCAATGTTAATCTGAGCCAATTGATACGTCATATAAACTCCTGTTAATTCTCTTTATCAGCATGTGATGAGGTAATAAAAGCACCAGAAAAACTGAGATCCCCTCAGCTCACCGGAGGGCGGGGCAGAGCGATCATATTGCTTTGCCATAAGCGACAGAACATAAGCAGCCTCATAGTGTTTAAAATCTGAATATGGAACAAAGTTCAGCTTAATCACCCCAGAAGATAAGGTATTGTCAGAAATTGACCTGAGCTTTAAATCTTCTGTACAGACGGCATAAACAAATAGCGGGTTGTAAAGGCCCGGAGCTGGAATTCAATAACAGGTCAGAAGCCGGGCCGATTAACGAAAGTCCGCTTTCTGATATTGTCCCGGTGTCGATGATGTGTGACTGACGAAGGCTTTATGAAAATGGCTCTGGTCGCTGAAACCTGTCATCTGCGCAATATCTGCCAGAGGCAGGTCTGATTTCAGCAGAATACGAGCTTGCTCTATCCGGGCATTATTCAGAAATGCTTTAGGAGAAATACCGGTATCTTTTTTAAACCGGCGAATCAGTGTTTCAGTACGACAGTTCAGCTCTTCTGCAATACGCTCAATGGCCGGAGGCCCGACAATATCCTGCAGTAATCGCTGTCGGCAGTAACGGGTAAAGCGGTGCTCTTCCTGTTGCCCAGAGATCGGGGTAAAAAACTGGCTGAATAAGTTAAAAATCAGTTGATCCAGTGCCTGCTCAGCTCCAGATAATTCTTGGTTGAGTAAGTGATGAACGGTCTCCAGATATAACTGCAATAGTGCGGGCTGCTGAAGCGTCATATCCGGACAAAAGATCTGCAGATTCTTTGATGCAACGATGCCAGCAGCATCTTTGAAAGATGTGCTTTTAACGGGAACAGTCGAATGATCGGCAAGATCACTGCTCTGATCAAATAATGCTGACAGCTTTTGCAGACACCAGCAGGCATCCAGATATAACATATAGTAACTTCGAAAATGCCCGGACTCCGGATTACAGTAATGAATATGTCCGGGATTGATAATCACCAGATCCCCCTTTTCAGCCTGCTGTATTTTCCCCTGATAGCAAACCTGAGTACTGCCATCCAGAATAGCGCCGATAGACAGTTGCTGGTGACTATGGGGTTTATAGTGCAGGGTACTGAACTCCGTACGCCTGAGTTCCAGCCAGGGTAACTCCGGGAAATGATAAAAGTTCTGATCTAAAGTCCGGCTGGTCATTATCGGGCCTTCGTGAGCAAGCAGTATTCAGAACAGCATATCGCTGATCTGACAACGGGCAAAGTCAAATCCGTGACGTCTTGTAGTCTGAACATAAAAAACCAGAGCCTGAAAACGTGTAGCCTTCTGTTAACTATGCCCATGTGCAGTTATTCACACCCTTCTGGCACCAGCATCACGGTAAGGTATTGTGGATAACACAGCACAAGTGAAATATATCTATGGATAGCATATTGCTGGCAAAACGTTGCAGAAATAAGCCAGAGAAGAGAGATCAGTGCAGAAAATTTATTTTCTGAAGGATAGAAACGAAAACACCCGCACAAGGCGGGTGTTTTCTGAATAGGTGGCGGAGGGACAGGGATTTGAACCCTGGAAGGGCTATTAACCCTTGCCGGTTTTCAAGACCGGTGCTTTCAGCCGCTCAGCCATCCCTCCAACGCCTGCGCATTGTATAGAGTCTCTAACCGCTTGTAAAGCATGAATTTTTATTTTTTTCATATTGACCAGAATCCAGCAATTCTGATCTATGAATACTTCATTTATGGCTCGCTGAACACCGGTGGATGAGATAAGAAATCAGAAGTAAAAGAGCAGCCACCCCAGCCGTCATAATCTGTTCCGTCAATCTGACATCAATTATTTCATACAGAATTGAATCCGACTCATTTGACCTGAAAGTCATCAACAGGTATCTTGCGCCGGTTATCAGGTCACTCTGTTTTTCATCAACAGAGCGATAATTGGGAAGTCGGTGCATTCACTTTATATCAGTCTGTGGATAATCCCGACACTGCCCCCGCAACGGTAAACTGGTGTAGTTATTTCATGGGCCACTGTCTGCTATTCAACCAGATGGGAAGGCGAAATAACCGAGCGACTGAACTTTGCTCACCAGTGAGTCCGGATACCAGCCTGATCATGATGTTCATTGGTGTTGCGGAGGGCTTCACCTGGCAATCGCAGATCAGTTTGTTCGGCGTTCTGCTCCTGACACACCGTCCTGAGCAAAATCACACTCAGATCTGAATATGCTTTTCCTCCCCAACTCCGCCTGTTTATTTCATCAGACGGAGCAATCTTCGTGTTTAACTGTTTTTCTGATCGTTCTTCAGCACTGCGTAAACTGCTGTTATCTACTGTTGCTGCAGGCTGCTTGTCTGCCTCGACAGCGCAAGCCCATTTTCAGATGATCTATACCCCTGAGTTGCTTCAGGAACGGGGTGGTCAGCTATCTCTGAAAATGCCTTTTACCCACCCGGCAGCCAGCGGTCATGTGATGACCATTGACCAGCCAGAAGCGTTTTATCAGATCCGTAAAGGCAAAAAAACAGATCTGCTGGATCAGGTAAAAGCCACTCAGTGGACCAGTGCCGAAAATACCGGTGTTTCTTATCAGGCCGATGTACGCCTGCGTGGTCTGGGTGACAATATTTTTGTCCTGCAAAGCGCGCCTTATCTGGAAGAGTCTGAAGATATTTATATTCAGCAGTTTGCCAAAACCATCGTTAACGTGGGTAGCCTGCCAACAGACTGGGATGCAGAACTGAATCTGCCAGCAGAAATTGTACCTCTAACCAAACCTTACGCTCTGTATGAAGGCGGCAGCTTTACTGGCATCGTTAAAAGTCAGGGCAAACCGGTTCCATTTGCTGAGATTGAAGTGGAATACATCAACTACGAACCGGATATGGCAGCGGATAAATTTGCTGATAAAGCCAATATTAATCCTCCTGCGGATGCTTTTGTCACCATGACCATTAAAGCCGATGCTAACGGTACTTTCACTTTTGCCTTACCAAAAGCGGGTCAATGGGGTTTCTGTGCTCTGGGTGTAGGCCCGGATACCGAGCATAACGGCAAAGAACTATCACAGGATGCCGTGATCTGGGTGCAGGCACACCCGGTAATGAGCAACTGATTCAGCAGTGAATTATTAATTAAGTCGTTTGAGCCATCCGGTTCAAAGACGATTACGCGATAAGAAATAAGCGGCAGACAAACCGATCGCCGGGAAGTTGAAATCAGCACCCTGGCAATGTAAGAGAGCAAATTATGCATATTGTTGATGGTGCGTTATCGGGAGAGGTTCTGGCCATTGGCGCAGCACTGGCTGTAGCCGGTGTTGGTCTGGGCCTGAAGAAAATGGACTACGATCACTTGCCTCAGGTCGGAGTACTGTCTGCTGCATTTTTTGTCGCGTCTTATATTCATTTACCGCTGGGTTTCTCCAGTGTGCATCTGATTCTGAACGGCCTGATTGGCCTGGCGCTGGGCTGGGCTGCATTTCCTGCTTTGTTGGTTGCCTTAATTCTGCAGGCGGTATTTTTTGGTTTTGGCGGTTTTCTGGTACTGGGAGTGAATACCCTTAATATCGCACTGCCAGCTGTGATCATGTTTTATCTGTGTCGCAAAGGTATCACCTCTCCAGTTCCCCGTAATGCCATGATCTGGGGTTTTATTGGTGGCGCCGGGGCGGTGGCACTCACCACCCTGTTTGTTGCAGCAGCGCTGGCTTTGTCAGGAGAGGCATTCTGGCTAGCAGCTAAACTAACACTGATAGCCCACATTCCGGTGATGCTGGTGGAAGGCTTTGTCACTGGTGCCGCAGTCCTGCTATTGAGAAAAGTGAAACCTGAGTTTCTGCAATTGTCAGAAGACTGGTTTGAGCAGACTCCAGTCTCAGATTCTGCATCTCGCTCTGTTTCTGCACCCGATACGGTTAGCAAGGAGGCCCGGCATGGCTAAGTCATTAATCAGACTGACGTTTGTTATAAAGTGGATCGCAGCATTCGTTATCGGAGCCTCTTTATCTGTACAGGCTCTGGCCCATAACGTGCTGGGTGGCGTGTATGCCATTGGTAGTACCATTGAAGGGGAAGCTGGCTTCTCCAATGGCGATATGGCCAAAGCCGGAACTCTGGTACTGATTCAGGCCAAAGATGGTCGCAAACTGGGTGAAACCAAAACAGATGAAGAAGGTTTTTTTGTCTTTGAAGCACGCGAGCAAATCGATCATCACTTTATTATTGATATGAGTGCTGGTCATGTGCTGAATCTGGTGCTGCCAGCGGATGAATTACCAGAAAACCTTTCAGCACAAACTATCCAACAGGATAGCGACGCTGCTCAGCAGGCATCAGCATCGGTCACAGCCAACACGGAATCAACAGGCCTGGTCAATTTGTACGCGCCTGCTAGTGGAATAAATAATCTCAATCCGGCCGTCGTCAGTCCGGATGAGCTACAGAAAATGATCGAACAGGCAGTGGCGCGTCAGGTAAAACCCTTACGTCAGGAACTGGCGGCCTATAAAGAAAAAGCCGGTTTTCAGGATATCCTGGGAGGCATCGGCTATATCTTTGGTTTATGCGGTTTAGGTATCTGGTGGCAACAGCGAAAACGAGCAAAGCGGGCTAACTCCCCCAAGCATCAAGACAGCGACAGAGTGAAGGATCATGCCTAAATCTCTGGAACACAGCGCAACCTCCTGGAAAGGCCAGCAGCTGAAGCACAAGCCTTCACTGATTGATCAGCTTGATCCCAGATTAAGAGTGGTAACTGCCGCTCTTTTTGCGTTTTTTATTGTGTTATCCGATCAGCTGTCAGTGCTGATTATCGGACTGATCACCGCATTCGCATTGGCAATACTGGCTCGATTGAATCTGAAGCGTACCCTGCGTCGGGTCATCGCGATGGATCTGTTTATTGTCGGCCTGCTGATCATGTTGCCATTTACCACACCAGGCACCGAGTTGTTTTCCATTATGGGACTGAGCGCCAGCCAGGAAGGTCTGTTGCACGCCATTATGATAGGTCTGAAAGCCAACGCCAGTGTGCTCTGTCTGTTATCCCTGATCGGAACCATGAATGCCACCTTGCTGGGTCATACACTGGCTCACCTGAAAGTACCGGACAAACTGGTTCATCTGCTGTTGTTTACCGTGCGTTATCTGGATGTTATCGGACAAGAATTTAAACGTATGCGCCGGGCGATGCAGGCCCGTGCATTTGTGATGGGCACGAACTGGCATACCTGGCGTTCCGTAGGCTATCTGATCGGTATGTTACTGGTGCGCTCTCTGGAACGTTCCGAGCGCATTATGGCCGCCATGAAATGCCGTGGCTTTAAAGGGCGGTTTTATCTGCTGGATCAGATGACACTGACCCGACTGGATTATCAGGCAGCTGCAGTCGCTGCACTCTGGTTTGCTCTGTTAGCAGGATTAAGTATATGACTCAGATAAATACGGCAGGCAATCAAGAACAAGCCACAGCTTCTGCTAACGCATTAACCAATGCTGTGAACCAGCCGTTAATCGAAACGAAGGGACTGTTTTATCGTTACCCTCGTCGTGGTGTGGTACTGGATCAAGTGGATTTTGCCCTGTATCCGAAAGAGCGTATTGCGCTGACCGGAGCTAACGGTGCAGGAAAAACTACATTTTTGCATCTGTTAGTGGGGCTGAAAAAAGCCAAAGGAGGTGAAATTATCGCCTTTGGCCAACCCCGACGTGCAGAAAAAGAGTTTGTTGAAGTCAGAGCAAAAGCTGGCTTTCTGTTTCAGGACCCGGATGACCAATTGTTCTGTCCCACAGTGCTGGAAGATGTAGCATTTGGGCCGCTGAATCTGGGTAAGAGCCGGGATGAAGCACTGAAAATCGCCCAAGATACTCTGGCCTGCCTAGGTATGAGTGGGTTTGAAGAGAGCATCACTCATCAGTTATCCGGTGGCGAAAAGCGTATGATTACGCTGGCTTGTGTGCTGGCGATGGAACCGGAAGTCTTACTGCTGGATGAGCCGACCAATGCGCTGGATAAAACCGCGCGCCAGCGACTGATCGACACTCTGAAATCGTTGCCGCAAGCGATGATTATTATCTCCCATGATCATGATTTCTTGGCTCAGCTGGCAACCCGAACGTTGGTATTAAGTGAAGGCAAGCTTTTGGATGGGACTAAAGCGCTGGATGAGGCAAAACAAGCAGTTAATGCAGTTTCTGACAGCAGCGAAGCGCAATCGGATAGACAAAGCCTGGTAAAAGAGGATGCAGAAGCATGAGCATCCACTTCCCTTTTGCCGCAGTGGCCGGTCAGGACAACTTTAAATTAGCCCTGCTGTTAGCCGCGATTAATCCGGGTATCGGTGGTGTTGTCGTCAGTGGGCCGAGAGGTTGTGCTAAATCCACTCTGGTACGAGGTTTAGCCGACCTGCTACCTGCTCAGGATCAGTTAGCCGGTACACATAACCAGAATGAAGATCCAGACCAGAAGAAAGACATAGGCCATTCTGCGGAGCAAACGGATAACGTACCTTTTATCACCCTGCCACTGGGAGCCAGTGAAGAACGCCTGTTAGGCAGTATTGATCTGCAAAAAGCTCTGAACCAGCAGGATGTCTGCTTTCATCCCGGTTTACTGCATCAGGCTCATGGCGGCGTGTTATATGTCGATGAAGTGAATTTATTGCCGGACCACCTAGTGGATCAGCTATTGGATGTGGCGGCCAGCGGGATCAATCGCATTGAGCGAGATGGTATCAGTCACAGCCATCCTGCAGAGTTCATGCTGATAGGCACCATGAACCCGGATGAGGGTGAGTTAAGGCCTCAACTGCAGGATCGATTTGGTCTTTGCGTGCAACTGGATAATCTCTACGACCCACTACAACGAGTCCGGATTGTTCAAAGTCGTGAAGCTTTTGACCGGGATGCCGAGGCGTTTTATCAGCACTATCAGGCAGAGCAACAAGCACTGACAGCGAAGATTATTCAGGCCAGACAGTTGCTGGCTGATGTGCAGTGCTCTGATGATTTACGTCTGCATATTGCTGAAGCTTGTTGTCAGGCTCAGGTTGATGGTATGAGGGCAGATATTGTCTGGTATCGGGCAGCGGTTGCTCATGCAGCACTGAACCAGCGTAGTCACGTTTTACTGAACGATATTCTGGCGACAGAAGAGCTGGTACTGGTACATCGTCGAAAGGTACGTTCCGGTGGATCGAATCAGAATACTGATAGCTCTTCTGGTGGTTCTTCGAGGGACTTGGGTTCAGATACTAATCAGCAATCTAAAAATGATTCAACGGATCAACGCCCATCGAAAACTAATCATCCCTTTAAGCGACCAGAAGGCAGTCGTCGTCCAACGCAATCCAATGAATGGAATTCCGAGCAGCATTCTGATTCAGGTACATCAGATCCGCTAAATAGTGACAGCAACGGTACAGAACTATCAGATCATAATGGTGGAAAATCATCGGGTCAGAATGATACTGGAGCATCAGAACATGAAGGTAATTATGGCCGGTCATCAGGTACAGCAGGAGCTGGAACCACACCTCAGTATCAGGCTATTACCTCACAAATATCCTTCTCTGGTTTAAACCAGATTTTCGATAACCCAGCGGACAAATCGCAGGCTCGTTATCGTACATCAGAATCATCACATCAATTGCTTCAACCTGCAGGTAAAGAGAAAGGTACTGGTGGTTCAGGCAGCTACCGGGTAGCAGACACAAGTAAAGCACAGAACCAGTCCAGATCGGTAAACTGGTTTAAAACTCTGGTGCATAACCGAAGCAAAAGTACGTTCGAAAAATTGATCTTTCAGCCCCGACGTCAGGCAAAACCTGTATTGCATCTGGTGCTGCTGGATACCTCAGCATCTGTACTGAGTTTCGATGGACCCGGCTTTGATGGAGCCGGTTTCGATAGACCGGGTTTTAATGGAACTGGTTTTGATAAAGCAGCCCCAGAGACAGGTATCGCAAAGTCCGGCCGATTGGCGAAAGCCAAAGCCATTTTGCTGGCCATTGCACAGGAAGCGTATCTGAAGCGTCAGCAGTTAGCGGTTCTGGGTTTTGGTAATGAAACAACCACAGTGTTATTGCCACGTAAGAGAGCACCGAAAGAGCTTAATCAATGGGTTGAGGCGTTAACTGCGGGTGGCGGTACGCCGTTACGTCAGGCGATAGAAGATGCCACAGCTTATTTAAAGCAAGCGATACAGCGTCAGCCAGGATTGCATAGTCGCTGTTATCTGCTGACGGATGGCCGTAGTACCTGTTCATTGCAGGATCTGGAGCTGCCTGGAGAAACCGTCCTGATAGACACTGAACAAAGCGTCGTAAAACGTGGCCGGGGGCAAGAACTGGCACAACAGTTAGGCGCTCAATATTTACCCGTTGCACAGTTGGAAGCATGAATATGAAAAACACCACAACCGCCTCAGCAAGTTGTCCGGCTCTGTTTCTGGCGGCACCGGGTTCAGGTTCTGGTAAAACCACAGTAACAGCGGCGCTGGCACGGGCCTTTACCCAACAGGGTAAGGTGGTCCGAGTCTTTAAAACCGGGCCGGATTATCTCGATCCGCAAATTCTGGCTCAGGCATCCGGTCAACCGGTTGAGCAGCTGGATATGTGGATGGCCGGCGAAGCCTACTGTCAGCAAATGCTGTATCAGGCAGCACAGGATGCTGATCTGATTCTGGTGGAAGGCGTGATGGGCCTGTTTGACGGCGAACCTTCCAGTGCCGATCTGGCGGCACGTTTTAATATCCCACTGGCTATTGTGATGGATGTCAAAGGCATGGCGCAAACGGCTGCCGCCATTGCGATGGGACTGGCTAATTTCCGTGATGATATTCAGGTAGCAGGCTTGATTGCGAACTCCTGCGGCACTGAACGCCATGCACAGCTGATTCGAGATGCACTACCTGAAAGCCTGCCTTTGCTGGCAACCTTACCAAGAGATCCTGAAGTGGCTTTGCCTGAACGTCATCTGGGGCTGGTTCAGGCAGAAGAAGTGCAGGAAGAACTGGAACAGCGCTTTAATGCCGGTGTGAGCTGGCTGAATAATCAACCGATTACTGAGCTGCCTGCAGCAGTCACTTTTTATGCTGCTGAAACTGAGCAACGTTGTGTTACTGAAGATTGTGCCACTGAAACAGACCAATCTGCTCCGGATTCCGTCAAGTTATCCCAAGCACTAGCAGGTAAAACCGTAGCCATTGCCCGTGATCGGGCGTTTAGCTTTATCTATGACGCTAACCTGCGTTTATTAAATGAACTGGGTGCTGAATACCGTTTCTTTTCACCGCTAACGGATCAAATTTTGCCAGAAGCCGATGCACTCTGGTTACCGGGCGGCTATCCGGAACTGTACGCCAGACAGCTTTCTGAAAATACCGCCATGCTTCAAACAATTCAGGCATTTCATCAGGCTGGTAAACCGATTCTGGCAGAGTGTGGCGGCTTCTTATATAGCCTGGAAACGTTAACTGATCTGGAAGACAACCAGTATCCATTACTAGGCTTGTTGACGGGGCATGGTGCGATGCGAGGTAAGCGAGGGTGTCAAGGTATGCAAACAGCGCCTTTGCCTGAAGGTGAAATACGGGCCCATGCTCATCACAGGTCCCGTTGTTTTGATACCGATGAACCCATTGCCCATGGACGTCGCCAGAGACATCCCGCACCGGGTGAAGGCATCTGGCGCAGCAAAGGCCTGACGGCCAGTTATCTGCATCTGTTCTTCCCATCCAATCCGGAAGCTATCGCCCGGATCTTTGGGGGCGATTTTGAGCAGTCTGCTGCTTCTGTATCTTCGGTTTCCTCATCTGCATCTGCTGCTACGCCATCAGCAGTTTGTCAGTAGCGGTTTGTTAGTGACGGGCTGTTAGTCAGAAGGTTGAACACCAGGACATAAATTATGTGGCCAGAGAGTTCTGAATCACCAAAGCCTTTACGCTCCGGCTTAACCACCGGCAGCTGTGCAACAGCCTGTTGTGTGGCAGCGACTCAGGCTCTGTTTGCTCAGCGTCAGCCCGAGTCGGTCGAGATCACGTTGCCCAAAGGGCAGCAAGTAAATCTTCCGATCAGTGATTACTGCTGGCTGGATACGAATGAACTGCAGTCACCCGAAGCGGTATCAGAAATAGCAGCGGAAGAGACCGCAAAAGTAAAAAGAGCGGCAACAAGAGAGTCGATCAGACGAAGAGCATCAGGAGTTCGTACTGCCACAGTTAAAGATGCAGGGGATGACCCGGATGTGACTCATGGAGCAACTGTCTACGTAGAACTACGCCTGACGGAACAACCGGGTATCGAGTTTAAAGCCGCTAATGGCGTCGGCACAGTAACCCGTGAAGGTCTGGCATTAGCTGTGGGTGAACCAGCGATTAATCCGGTACCCAGAAAAATGATTACTGAGCATCTCACTCAAGCCGCTTATACCTGGCAGTACGAGGGCGGTTTTGAGGTTTCCGTTGGCGTGGAAAAAGGTGAACAGATCGCACTGAAAACAATGAACCCGAGGTTAGGGATTCTGGGTGGATTGTCCATCCTGGGTACGACGGGCATTGTTCGGCCTTATTCCTGCTCGGCTTATATCGCTTCGATTCATCAGGCGATCAGTGTGGCGAAACATAATGGCCATCACCATATTGCCGCGACAACAGGCAGCAGCAGTGAAAAAGCAGTGGCGGATCTGTATGGATTACCTGAAATGGCACTGGTTGAGATGGGTGATTTTGTCGGTGCAGTGCTGAAGTATCTGAAAAAAGTGCCTATGCAGAAACTGACGCTATGCGGTGGTTTTGGCAAGTTCAGTAAGCTGGCAGAAGGGCATCTGGATCTGAACAGCCGGGCCTCTTCGATCAGTTTTGAGCACCTTGTAGAACAGGCCAGACTGGCCGGGGCAGATCAGGCTCTGTGCGAGCAAATTCTGCACTGTAATACCAGCATTCAGGCATTAAAGCTATGCCAGAGTGCAGGTGTGCCCTTTGGTGATCAGATATGCAAAACCGCCTGGCAGAAAGCACGTAAGTATTTGCCAGAAGGTACAGAGCTGGAAGTGCTGGCGATTGATCGTCAGGGCAATTTTGTTGGTGGTTATCCCGCCAGAATTGAGCAAATAGCTTAATAGGACAGGTAGGTCGGATAAGCGGAGCGTCATCCGACATAGTTTTTAAACCGGATTAAGAAACAGCTATGAGCAAGATCCTATTATTGGGCGGCACTTCTGATGGCCGCAAGCTGGCAGCCCGACTGCATAAAGCTGGATTCCAGGTGATCTACAGTGTCGCCGGTTTAGTGCGTATGCCGGAACTGGATTGCGAAGTAATCTCGGGTGGTTTTAGTCAATTTGCTCCTGAACGAGTCTTAGATAAAGAAGAGCATAACCCATCAGTTAGCGGTCTGGTGAGTTTTCTGAAGACACAACAGGTTGCTCTGATTCTGGATGTTACTCATCCCTATGCCGTGAACATGAGCACTCACGCAGTACAGGCTGCAGAAGCCGAACAGATTCCATGCTGGCGTTTCCACCGCCCAGCCTGGGAGATGCAAGAAGGTGACCGCTGGTCTTCTTTTGTTGATTGGCACGAGATGCTGCAACAGCTGAGATCCAGACAAGGTGGTGTATTGCTGACAACAGGGCAGCTGACTCAGTCAGAACTGGATCAACTGATGGATGCAGTGAATCAATCCGCAGTTAAAACCACAGAACTTTCCCATGGAAAAGTTTCTCAGGGTTCACTGGATAGATCAGAGCCTGAACCATTAAGAATCGTGATGCGCACTGCAGCGCCCAGTCGTGTCGAGTTACCGGAAGAGATTCACTGGATTAAAGCAATCGGTCCATTTGATGCTGGCAATGAAAAAGCCTTGTTGGAAGAACATGGTATCCAGGTGGTAGTCAGCAAAAACAGTGGTGGCAAAGCCACTCAAGGCAAATTAGATGCGGCAAGAGCATTAGGTATTGAAGTCTTTATGTTGCAGCGCCCGGAACTACCCGAAGCAACACGCAGCTTCAGCGATCCGGATCAGGTGTTTGCCGAATTGATTTCCAGGACTCAGTCCGGGTCCTTGTAACCACGATTATTTATAACAACTGATACCGATAACTGCTGAAATTTTCAGCCTCTGACCAGGCCAGAGATTTACACCGATAAGAAAGGAAAAAGCCAACGTATGCCGTTTGATTATGTCATCGATCCTGTTGCTATTGAGCAGGAAAGTTTCCGCCAGATTCGTCAATTAACCAAGCTGGATGGGCTGACTCAGCCTGAGCAACAAGTCGTTATGCGAGTGGTTCACAGCATAGGTATGCCGGAGGTGGCGGCACAGGTGCGTTTTAGTGATGACGCCTGTGAAAACGGTTTAAAGGCACTGGCTGATCATGCCCCGATTCTGTGTGATGTAGATATGGTCAAGCAGGGGATTACCAAACGGATGATCCAGCAGGAACCGCTTTGCTTTCTGAATCATAAAGATACTCAGCAGATTGCCAAAGAGAAAGGGGAAACCCGATCAATGGCCGCTCTGGAATTATGGCGACCACATCTGGCTGGCAGTGTAGTGGTGATCGGTAATGCACCAACGGCGCTATTTCGGTTATTAGAGATGATCGAACAAGGATCAGATAAGCCTGCTGTGATTATTGGTATGCCGGTAGGCTTTGTTGGTGCAGCTGAATCGAAAGAGGCGCTATGGCAAGTACATCAGAAATTAGGTATTGAGTGTATTACCTTGCTGGGCCGACAGGGCGGCAGTGCGGTGTCATCGGCAACCTGCAATGCTTTACTGCGTTGTAACCGTGGTGAGATTTACTGATGCTGCATGTTATCGGCCTAGGTGTCAGTGAGACCGCTCGTTTAAGTGATGAAGCCGTTGCGGCATTACAACATTGTGATGTGGTTTATGGCTCTGATCGTCAACTGGCAACTGTATCAGGCTATCTGGTCCCTTGTTCAAAAGACGCTTCTTTTTCAGGAAACGTTATATGTACAGAAAGCAGTGCAGGAACAGATGCTGTAGGAATAGATAAGACTACGTATTTAAATGATAACGGCGTATCTCAGTCTACTGTTATTGTCCCTGACTTATGCGTATTGCCTAAACTCTCCGAGTTAAAGGATCAACTGACGGATCGTTTATCCAATGATCAAACGATTTGCGTACTGGCATCCGGCGACCCGCTGTTTTTCGGTATTGGCCGTTGGCTGAAACAACACTTTGAACAATGGGGTATTAGCTTCTATCCCGCAGTGTCCAGCATTCAGACCGCGTGTCACAAATTGGGATTGTCTCTGCAGGATGTTCAGGTCGTGAGCTTGCATGGTCGTCCCTTGATCAGTCTTCGACGTCACCTGAAACAGAATCAAACACTGGTGATACTGACTGACAAGCACTCATACCCCGAAGCGATTGCACAAGAGTGCCTGACAGCAGGTTTTACCGGTTTCACTCTGACGATCTGCGAAGACCTGGGATACCCGCAAGAACGAGTGACCACAGTAGACGTATCATCTGAGCAACAGATAGATTTATCGGCGTTGAGTGACGTCTCGCCTCTGCATGTGTCTGTACTGCAGTTAAAACAGGTTCGACCTGACGACCAACTTAGCCCTACATTAGTTCAGGCTGACCTAGCACAGTCTAGCCAGGCTCAATCAGAACAGTCCCAGCCAGACAGGGTTTACCTGCCTGAGTTTCCGGGTATTCCCGACCAGCATTTTATTACTGATGGCCCTGCCGGTAAGGGCATGATCACCAAACGTGAAGCCAGACTGAATATTCTCTCTTTACTCCAGTTAGCAAAAGGGGATGTGCTATGGGACATCGGTGCGGGTTGTGGCGGTGTTGCCGTTGAACTGAGTTACTGGCAACCCGGTGCAGAGGTATGGGCCATTGAACATCATCCAGAGAGACTAGCCTGTCTGGAAGCTAACCGGGAGCGCTTTGGTGTCGTCAGCAATTTAAAAGTCGTTTCCGGGCGCGCGCCAGAAGCATTAAACAATCTGCCAACGGCCAACAAGGTCTTTATCGGCGGTAGTGATGGTGAACTGCCACAACTTCTCGATCTTTGCTGGCAGCAGCTACCTGAACAGGGCGTACTGGTAGCCAGTGCCGTGACAGAAAACACCCGACAGCATCTGTTGAACTTCTATCAGCAACGGCAGCAAGCAACTGATGCTCAATTAGACACTTTACAAGTGGCAATTAGCAAAGGGGCTGAACTGGCTGGGCAGTTGATGTATCGCCCGACACTACCAGTCACACTTTTCCGCTTTGAAAAGCAGGCAGTAGTTGAAAAGAAAGCCCAACCAGAAAAACAAGTCATAGATGATAACTATCAGGGTAGAGCTAATGACTGAAACGACAACAATGGGCACTTTATACGGTGTAGGCGTAGGCCCTGGTGATCCTGAGCTATTGACGCTTAAGGCATTGCGCCTGATTCAGTCAGCACCAGTGATTAGCTATCTGACCAGCGCTGAAAAAAGTGATCGCACAGATGATAACAAGGCTCAGAAAGCAGAGCAGCCTGTCTACCGCTCTCAGGCACGTTTTATTGCACGGGAAGCCTTTGCTCTGCAAACGCCTGTGCAATCAGAAAACCAACTGGAAATCCCGATTGCTATGCCGATGAGTACGGATCGTACTCTGGCAAATCAAGCTTACGACGAAGGTGCTTTACAGATTGCAGAGCAATTGCGTCAAGGCAACGACGTGATCTTTCTGTGTGAAGGTGATCCGCTATTTTTTGGCTCTTTTGCTTATCTGCTGCAACGTCTGGACAGTGAATTTAACTGCCAGGTTGTGCCGGGTATTTCCTCTGTCCATGCTGCAGCCTCAGCGTTGCAACAACCGTTGACGCTACTGAAAGAATCTTTTGCCGTTGTGAGTGGTCGTCATAGTGATGCTCAGATTATCCGGGCATTACTGGATCATGACAGTGTGGTGATTATGAAAGCCGGACGAGCCCGTCAGCGAATTCTGTCTTTACTGAGTCAGACAGGGCGACGTGATGATGCCCACTACCTGGAATATATCGGTCGTGAAAATCAGCGCATTTTATCCGATATGGATCAGCTGGAAGATCACGCAGGGCCTTATTTCTCACTGTTCGTGATTAACCGTCAGTCGTCGGAGCGTTTAGGTGATAGCAGTAAGGGGAAAGCCCTTTGATCACTATTTTCACTCTGACTGACGCAGGCAAAACGCTGGCTTACCGGCTGCGGGATCAATTAGAAACGGTCGCGTCTGCAGCATCAGAAGACAGATCATTTGAATGCCAGATTCTGCATAAACCCATACAGTTTAAGCAGACGGTTCAGCATGTTTTTTCTCAGGCTGAGCAGAAGCAGGATATGCTGATCTTTATCTGTGCCACAGGCATTGTGATGCGTACGCTGGCTCCTGTGCTGGAAAATAAATACCAGGATGCTCCCGTACTCGTGATGGATGAGCAGGGGCGATTTGTTATTCCTCTGCTGTCGGGTCACGAAGGTGGTGCTAATCAGTTGGCGAACCAGATTGCCGGATTGTTAAATGCCCAAGCAGTGATTACTACAGCGGGCCATTATCTGAACCCTATTTATACCGTAGGCATGGGCTGCGAGCGTCATTGCCCCAGGGATGAGCTGGAAAGATTACTGCAGGATTGTTTGCAACAAGCGGGCCTGAGCATTGATCAGATCAGCTCGATTAATAGCATCGATATAAAGTCGGATGAGGTTGGTTTGATTGAACTGGCCCAGAGTCTGAATAAGCCTTTTCAGACCTGGCATAAAGACCAGCTGAATACCATGGATCATCTGCTGAACTCCCGATCTGAGTATGTATTTAATACAGTGGGAGTCTATGGCGTGGCGGAGTCTGCCGCTTTATATGGTGCTCAACAAGCTCTAATCGAATCAGATCCAGATACTGCTCCGGAAATGATTACAAGCGAGCATCAGACTTCAAACAATCCATCTTCTTCGCAACAGGTATCGCCAGGCTCTCAACCTGAATTGGCTCTGGTTAAACAGAAAACACGCAAAGCCACCTGCGCTATTGCCCGTATCTATCCGGCTACAGATAAAGCTTTGTTTTCATCCTCGTCTTCATTTTCAGCAGCATCTACTCAACAGAGCGCTGCTAAAACATCGAACACTTCAGATTCCAGGAATAAAAACGTATGAGTCGACTCTTTGTTGTGGGCACTGGCCCCGGCGATCTGTCTCTGGTTGCACCCAGAGCATTAACTGCCATTCAGGCCAGTAGCGATCTGGTGGCTTATGGTTTGTACCTGGATCTGTTAGGTGATGTCTGTCAGGGCAAAACTCACCACGATCTGCCATTAGGCGAAGAGATTGGTCGTGCCCGACTAGCACTGAATCTGGCCGCCAGCGGTAAAACTACGGCTCTGATCTCCAGTGGTGATATCGGTATTTACGCCATGGCGACGCTGGTATTTGAACTATTAGATCAGCAGCTATCTTTTCAGGAGGGCAGCTCTGGCAGTAGCCATGAAAATCACCCGGAATGGCTGGATGTTGAGATCGAAGTCATTCCGGGAATTTCTGCCATGCAAGCCGGTGCCAGTCGTGTTGGCGCTATGCTGGGCCATGATTTCTGTACCATCTCGTTATCAGACCTGTTAACGCCATGGGAAACCATCGAACAGCGTATTCATAGTGCCGGCCAGGGCGATTTTGTCGTGTCTTTCTACAATCCGGTATCCCGTAAACGGGACTGGCAGCTGAATACCGCACGAGATATTCTGTTGCAGTATCGCCCGGCCAGTACGCCGGTACTGCTGGGACGCCAGCTGACCCGTGAAGATGAAAGCATTCGCATTATCCGACTGGATGAACTGGATGCCAAAGACGTGGATATGTTCACTCTGGTGAGTGTGGGCAATAGTGAATCCCGTCATATCGTTAATGGCAGTAAAGAGTGGGTTTATACCCCTCGCGGTTATCGCAAAAAACTGGGCCAGGCTGCCGATAGTTCTGCTGATTCTTCTCAGTCAAAAGACGAGTCAAAGCAAAAGTCAGAAGAAGAGGCACAGTCATGACCGTTTACTTTATTGGTGCCGGTCCCGGTGATCCTGAACTGATGACCATTAAAGGTCAGCGTATTCTACAGCAATGTCCGATTGTGTTGTATGCAGGGTCATTAGTGCCCCGTGAGATTCTGGCATCAGTCGAAGATAAAGCAGAGCTGATTGTCGATACTGCAACGACCAATCTGGATGAGATTATGGGTTATATCCGTAAAGCTCACGCAGAAGGTAAAGATGTTGCTCGTCTGCACTCTGGTGATCCATCACTATATGGAGCCATAGGCGAACAGATTCGTCGTCTGGAGCAGGAAGAGATCGATTACCAGATTATTCCTGGCGTGAGTGCAGTAGCAGCTTCTGCTGCTTATCTGGGCAAAGAGCTGACACTATCCGGCGTATCTCAGACCATCATTATGACCCGCTATGAAGGTAAAACCCCGTTTCCTGAACGCGAACGCCTGCCTGAACTGGCGCGAAGTGGGGCTACTCTGGCAATTCATCTGGGTATTACCCGTATCCACAAAATTGTTGAAGAACTGTTGCCTCACTATGGGGAGGATTGTCCGGTAGCAGTGTGTTATCGCACTTCCTGGCCAGATCAGGACAAAGTAACAGGCACGCTGAAAGATATCGTTGCTAAGGTCCGTGAAAAAGGCTTTTCCCGTACGGCACTGATTCTGGTGGGGCATGTACTGGACAGCGACGACTTTGCGGATTCTTACCTGTATCACAAGGATCAGGCGCATATTTACCGCCCTAAAGTGAAAAAGGCAAAAGGTTAAGAAAGGCGAAAAGAGAAGCCAGTAAAAAAGCAAAAGCCGATAGCCAGACAATCACTAAATAATAAACAGCTACAGATCCGACAAGGAATAATCATGCAGTTAAATAAAATCCCGACCACTGTTGTCACCGGTTTTCTGGGCAGCGGTAAAACCACGTTGTTATCCAATGTACTGAAGCAGGCAGCTGGCAAGCGCATTGCCGTAATCGTCAACGAGTTCGGTGAACTGGATATCGATTCTGAGCTGCTGCGCTCCTGCCCGCTGGAGTGCGAAGAGGAAGGCCAGACTGTGGAGCAATCTTCAGAAGGTTTCTACGAACTGGCCAATGGTTGCATCTGCTGTACAGTTGAAGAAGAGTTTCTGCCAGTGATGCAGCAACTGGTCGAGCGTCGTGATGATATCGATCATATCCTGATCGAAACCAGTGGTCTGGCGCTGCCAAAGCCTTTGGTGCAAGCATTTAACTGGCCGGGCATTAAAGAATACTGCACCGTTGATGCGGTAATTACCGTGGTGGATGGTCCGGCAGTTGCTGCAGGTCGTTTTGCCCATGATGAAGATAAAGTGCAGGAACAGCGCTTAGCAGATGAAAGCCTGGATCATGATCCATCGCTGCAGGAACTGCTGGAAGATCAGTTGAGCGCAGCTGATCTGGTTGTGGTCAGCAAAAATGATCTGCTGGATGAAGCGCAACGCACTAACGTGGCAGACAAAGTGAATGCTCGTGTCCCGGATTCTGTGAAAACCGTTTATATCCATAACGGTGAAGCGCAGCTGGATCTGTTGCTGGGCCTGGATGCAGCTTCTGAAACCCGTATCGACCATGTTCATAACCATCACGATCACCACCATGATCACGGTGAAGAGCACGATCATGCTCATGATCACTTTGATTCCTTTGTGGTGACTCTGGGTGAAGTGGACAGTGATCGTCTGCAGGCGACACTGAACGAACTGATTAACACTCAGAACATCTTCCGGGCCAAAGGCTTTGCTGCTCTGCCAGATAAACCGATGCGTCAGGTATTCCAAGCAGTGGGTAAACGTCTGGATATCCATTTTGATCGTCTGTGGCAACCTGAAGAAGCTCGCAAAACTCAGCTGGTATTTATCGGTAAAGGGATTTCTGAAGCAGAGATTACCGCTGCTCTGGCCAGTGCTCAGGTGACTGAGCCTGCAGTAAGCGAGGCGTAAGATGCACCTGCTGGCGGCACAACCCGGTGGTTTTGTGGATGATGAGGGGATTATCGACCTGGATCAGACTCCCGGCGATATCATCATTCTTTCTGCAGCGGATACCTCTCTGGCGGCTTTATCTGAAGGGGCCAGACGCTTTTATCAGCAGCTCTATCGCGATGTTTCTCGATCAGACACAGGCGATAGCGTTGCAAAAGCGAAACAAGAGGTCAAAGAAGCAAGTGAAGAGTCAAACTCAACGCCTGCGATCCGTTTAGCCAACTGGATGCAGCTACTCAAACCTGCTGCTTATGATCTGTACGAGCATAAAGTGCTGGAACAGGCTGAGCTGGTGGTACTGTCCTTGTTAGGAGGGCAGAACTACTGGGAATATGGTTTTGAGCGCCTGGTGGAGTGGAGCAAAGGCCAGACACCATCGGGACGTGCCCGTCAGCTGATTATTGTGCCGGGGGATGATACCCCTGATCCTGAGTTGTTTGCCGCATCGACTCAGGATCTGAATACCTGCCAGAAAGTCTGGCGTTACCTGCGTCAGAGCGGTATTGAAAACAGTGAAAACCTGCTGCGATTTTTAACTCAGGAACTGTTAATGGGCAACGGTTGGGTGCCTGAATTTTGTCTGCAGAGTGAAAAGACAAACTTTGACCAGAAGCAGACTACCTATCTGCAGCAATGGCAGGAACCCAGAGTACTGCCCTATGCGATGCGTTATTTCCCAGCGGTGGGAAGGGAAGGCAGTAAAAGTGAGTCTCAAGACTCAGAGCTTTTTAAAAACTCAGAGCTGCCTCAAAAGACATGTCTACTGCTGTTCTACCGCAGCCATCTGCAAAGCGCTAATACCGAGGTCTTTGATGGCCTGATGACAGCCATACAGGCGCAGGGCTTAAACCCGGTTGCTGTAGCAATAGCTTCGTTAAAAGACGATGAATCCGTAGCTCTGATGAATCACCTGGCAGAGCAACATGATGCCCGGTTAATTATCAACACCACAGGCTTTGCCAGTAACCGCGTAGACAGCCCTGATCTGAGTTCCGAGCCGACTGAGTTTGCCTCACCCTTTGAGCGTCAGATCCCCGTGCTGCAACTGGTGCTGTCCGGTAGTACGGAACAGGACTGGCAACAACATAACCAGGGGCTGCGTAGTCGTGATATCGCCATGCAGGTGGTGTTGCCAGAGATGGATGGTCGAGTGATCACCCGTGCCGTCAGTTTTAAAGCAGAATCCTGGTTCGATCCACGCTGTCAGGTCTCGGTAGTGCGTTATCAGTTGCATCAGGAACGAGCGAACTTTATTGCTGAGCTGGCCCAGCGTTACTGTCAGCTATCAGATAAAGCCAATGCTGATAAACGACTGGCGATTATTCTGGCCAATTACCCAACTAAAGATGGCCGTATTGGTAACGGTGTTGGACTGGATACACCGCAGTCAGCGGTTAATATTCTGCAAGCGTTAAAAGCATCGGGTTATCCGCTGGATCAGCTACCTGAAACCGGCACTGAGTTGATCGAATGGTTACTGGAATCCGTAACCAATAACCCGAACACCCTGCATCAGTTACCCTGTTGGCAAAGTATGGCACTGGATGAGTATCGCCATCACTTCAGCCAGATCCCTCAGGAATGTCAGCAAGCGGTGCTGGAACGCTGGGGAGCACCAGAGCAGGATATTAAGTGTCGTTATGGCCGCTTGATGCTGTCAGGGCTTCGCTTAGGTGAGGTGTTTGTCGGTATTCAGCCTGCCCGTGGTTTTAATATCGATCTGGCGGCTAACTACCATGACCCGGATCTGATTCCGCCTCACAATTATCTGGCATTTTATTTCTGGTTACGTCACTGCTACCAGGTAGAAGCCGTAGTCCATGTGGGCAAACACGGTAATCTGGAGTGGCTACCCGGTAAGGGAACTGCTTTATCTGATCAGTGCTGGCCGGATATTGCCTTAGGACCGATCCCCCATTTTTATCCGTTTATTGTCAATGACCCCGGTGAAGGCGCTCAGGCTAAGCGTCGTACTCAGGCGGTGATTATTGATCATCTGATGCCACCGATGACCCGTGCGGAAAGCTACGGCGAAATGGCAGAACTGGAAAGTCTGGTAGACGAATACTATCAGGCGATGGGTATGGATGAGCGCCGGGAGAAATGGCTGCGCGACGAAATTATGAAGCAGGTGCGCAAGACGCATCTGCTGGAGGAGCTGGGCAAAGCAACGGCAGAATCATCTGATGATGAAGTGCTGGCCGAACTGGATGCTTACCTGTGTGAGATTAAAGAATCTCAGATCCGTCATGGCCTGCATATTCTGGGGCAGTTACCGAATAGAGATAAACTGGCAGACACTTTAGTTGCCTTGCTGCGCCTGCCCCGTGGAGCGGATGCCGAAAGCCAGGGAATTTTGCATAACCTGAGTCAGGATCTGGATCTGCGCACAGCATCCGGTGAACTTTTTGATCCTCTGGCTGCAGATACTCAACCCTGGCAGGGCAAGCGTCCAGAATGTCTACTGACGGTTGATCAGGACACTCACTGGCGAACCGCTGCAGATACCCGTGAGCGCCTTGAGTTATTGGCTCTGGAGTTGGTTAAAACCTTGTTGTTAGAAGAGTCATCGCAATCGAGCCTGGTCTATTTTAACAGCCAGGCTAACTTTGACAGCCGGGCTGGTTTTGATAGTCCGGTGAATCCAGATGAATTGCCACGCACAGCCCGCCAGCTGGAATACGCCAGAGCCCGTTTGCTCCCCGCGTTAGAGCAAAGTGCGGAGCAGGAATTATCGGCCCTGACAAATGGCCTGGCCGGGCAGTTTGTGCCACCGGGCCCTAGCGGTGCGCCGACTCGTGGCCGCCTGGATACTCTACCCACCGGACGTAACTTCTTCTCTGTCGATAATCGCTCAATTCCATCGCCTGCGGCCTGGGCCATTGGTGAGCGTTCAGCACAGGCATTGATCGAACGCCATCTGCAGGAACACGGCGATTTCCCGAAACAACTCGGTTTATCGGTCTGGGGCACAGCCACCATGCGTACCGGTGGCGATGATATTGCTCAGGCATTTGCTCTGATGGGTGTCAGACCAATCTGGGCACCAGGATCAAACCGCGTTACCGACTTTGAAGTGATCAGCTGTATGCGCCTGGGGCGCCCTCGGGTGGATGTCACCTTGCGTGTCTCGGGTTTCTTCCGGGATGCGTTTCCTAATGTGATGAAGCTCTATGATGCAGCGGTTCAGAAAATTGCAGCACTGGAGGAGCCGGGTAACGGCAATACGATCAAAGCCAATATTCTCTCTCGCCAACAAGCATTGATTGAGCAGGGGCTGTCGCCAGAGCAGGCGATGCGTCAGGCCAGTTACCGGGTATTTGGCAGCAAACCGGGCGCTTATGGTGCCGGATTGCAGGGTCTGATTGATGAACGATGCTGGGAAGAGAGCAGTGATCTGGCAGAAGCTTACCTGAACTGGGGCGGCTATGCCTACGGTAATCAGGCCGGTGATGGTGTTGCGGCTCATCAGGCATTTCAGCATCGACTGTCCCAACTGGAAGTGGTGGTGCAGAACCAGGATAACCGGGAACACGATCTGCTTGATTCTGATGATTATTACCAGTTCCAGGGCGGTATGAATAACGCGGTTCGGGTCTTTCGAGGTGAAGCACCTGAGGTGTACCACAGTGATCATTCCAACCCAGCAGCCCCGAAAATTCGTACCTTAAAAGAGGAACTGAACCGGGTAATTCGCAGTCGCGTACTGAATCCGAAATGGATCAACGCCATGCGTGAACACGGCTATAAAGGCGCGTTTGAGATGGCGGCCAGTGTGGATTATCTGTTTGCCTATGATGCTACGACAGATCTGATTGATGACTATCAATACGAAAAAGTCGCTGATGCTCTGGTATTTGATCGTGAGAATCAGGACTTCCTGCAACAACATAATCCTCATGCCTTAGAAGAGATGGCAGAGCGTCTGCTGGAAGCGACACAGCGAGGACTATGGCAGGAACCCGGTGAATATGCCCGTCGCCTGCAGCATTTGCTGCTGGAACTGGATGAACAGAACGAAAGAGCCGATAACACCGCTGAATTCTGAACGTCTAGCGATCAGATCTCAGAGATAGCAATCAGCAGCCTGAAGATTAGCGGTTAAATAATTAAGCATTGAATAACGCAAGATAAAAGAAAACCGAGGACGATTTGAGCCAGAACACAGTTAAAGGCTATTCCGATGCCGATAAGGCAGCGATTCAGCGAGTAATAGCAGAACGACGTGATATGCGCCACTTTACATCAGATCCTGTAGATACAGACGTGCTGCAGCGCATTTTTACAGCAGCGCACCATGCCCCCAGTGTCGGCCTGATGCAACCCTGGCGCTTTATGCGTATCACCGACAGTGCATTACGAGAACAGATTGCCGGTCTGGTAGAAGAAGAGCGCCAGCAAACAGCGGATCAATTGGGTGAGCGCAAAAACGACTTTCTGAAGCTGAAAGTGGAAGGGATCAGGGACAGCGGAGAGCTGGTTGTTGCTGCATTGCCTGATGGCCGGGAAAAGCATGTCTTTGGCCGTCGGACCCTGCCAGAAATGGACCTGGCGTCTCTGTCCTGCGCGATTCAGAACATGTGGCTGGTAGCTCGCTCAGAGGGGATCGGTATGGGCTGGGTGTCACTATTTGATCCGGACAAACTGGCGCAATTGCTGCGCATGCCGGAAGGCAGCAAACCAGTTGCCGTACTGTGCATAGGCCATGTACCCGAGTTTTATCAGCAACCGATGCTGGTACAGGAAAACTGGGCAGAAGAAAGACCTCTGGATGAGTTTTTATTTGAAAACTACTGGCCTCAGTCAACCGATCAGACAAACGATAAAACATGATCTGAGCCAACAGGCTCAGAGATAAACTGAATGAAAATAGTGGTCGGATCACGACCCATCAGATTGAGAAGATGAGAGATATAATCATGGCGAAAAAAGGCATTATGGTATGTGGACATGGCAGTCGGGATAAAGATGCCGAGCGGGAATTTGGCCGTGTTGCCGAAGGTCTGAAAAAGCGTTTCCCGGATATCCCGGTGGAATATGGTTTTCTGGAGTTTTCAGCCCCTAATATCCATATGGGTCTGAACTCATTGCTGAATCAGGGTGTGGATGAAATCTATGCTGTGCCCGGTATGCTGTTTGCAGCCACCCATGCTAAAAATGATATTCCTTCAGTACTGACCACTTTCGGAGAGAAAAACGAAGGCCTGAAAGTGTCCTACGGCAGTGAACTGGGCTTGCACGATGCCATGATTGAGGCTTTCCAGGCCCGTATTTATGAATCTCTGGGTCTTGACCCTGAGAATCCGCCAGAGAACCTGTACGATACAATGCTGGTGGTGGTTGGTCGTGGCACATCGGACACTCATGCCAATGCAGAAGCCGCAAAACTGACCCGTATTGTGAATGAGAATATGGGCTTTGGCTGGGCTGATATTGTGTATTCTGGCGTCACCTATCCATCCGTGGGTGTTGGTCTGGAGAAGCTGTTAAAGCTTGGCTATAAGCGTGTGGTTGTTGCACCTTACTTCCTGTTCACTGGTCGTCTGATCAAACGTATCTACGGCTATGTAGATCATGTGGCAGAACAGTATCCTGATGTTGAATTTATTAAAACACAGTACCTGAATGATCATGAAAAAGTGATTGATGCGTTTGAAATTCGAGTGCGGGAAATTATGGATCTGGCACCGGGTGAAAAGCCTTCCGGTGACGAAACACTGATGGAATCTTTCCAGCGTCGTCTGGCTGCGGGTGAAGTGGATGTGCATCACCACCATGCGGAATATAACCCGGATGCTGAAGGTGAACATAGTCACCACCATCATGATCACAGTCATTCACATGATCATTCTCATAGCCATGATCACTCACACGATCACAGTCACGGACATTCTCATGGAGAACATGGCCACCATCACCATGGTGTTTACCGTCATATCGGCCACCCATTAGGCCCACGTACTATGATTGGTGAAAATATCTGCTGCTGCTTTATGAGTCAGTTCCCGCAGGAAATTCTGGATGAAGAAGCAGAAAGAGTAGCGTTGAACTGCCCGGATGAAGCGTTAGCTCATAAGTAACTCCATATGCAACGTAGAAGAGTTTAAAATTACTACTTGCTAAGCTGCCTTATAAAGCCCGTATCAACTAATGATGTAATTCATAAGGCAGCTATTTCATAAATTAATTAGCGTAAATATAAAGACAAAGCTTCGTCACCGGTGGCATAAATGCCATTAGTAATCCATGCCGAGCTCACATTTGTTGTAACTGTTCCAATATTAGTAGCGCCTGTGCCAATAGATGTATAATCCCCATTCTGAAAGTTACAGCCTGAAACTTCGTAATGTACCAGCTTAGGTTCTAACAGAGACACGGCATCTTCCCATGAATTACAAGCGGGGGCAGATGATGTGAGTATTTCTATTGTCGTATACTGAGGGTCTGGAATGTTACCCGGAACAACTGAAAACACTTGTATATCATTTGATATAGAGCGTAATGCATTCCAATGGGCATCCGTAATAGCCCCTTCTCTATCAGAAAAGAAATCCGTTGTACCATTAGTAAACAGCGGCCCTGTAAGGTTCCCTTTAACACTCATAGGAGTTCCTTTAACCCTATTCTGAACCAGCGTCCAGCCTCCGCCATTAGTCTCCATATCACACCATGTTGTAAAGCTATCCAATGGCCCAGCTCCATCAACATCCAATGTATATAAACCTGACCCGACACTACCTCCTGCATCAAGAATACTCTTACATGTCATACCCGTAACAATACTTCCTTGATCAGCAAGAATCAGATCAAAATTATGGATACCCAATGCGCCAGGAGTTAATGTGCGGCTATCTTCCAGGCCATCTTTTTCAGCTCTGATAGTGTGCTCTTCACCTGCTTTAACATGAGTTTTAATAAAGCCATCTGTCCCAAAGTTACTACCTGTGACACCTTTCAATATACCATCAACAAAAACACTGGCTCCAGGCACAGCCACTTTATTATAATCCAGCACATTAACAGCCAGTGTGGCTAATAAGTTACCTCCTACAATATAATCTTTTGGTATACCAATACCACAGGCCATAGTATTAACTGTCAGCACAGTAACACTATCGGAACATGTGGCAATCGTTTCAGCAGTACCTGACGACATATCGCGGAATTCAATATAGGTTGCAATATCGTTATTAGTTGTTTCATCAAATATATGTTCAACAAAGTACTGTCCATTAACTTCCTGAACATCAAGTACTGCTTCCTGAACCGCAGCACCGACATCATCACCATCTGTAATGCGTACCAGGAGCTTAAGATTTTCCATACCGCCTACATCGGTAACCGCTTCTTCAGGAATATTAACTACAAAACGGGCATTTTCAGCATCAGCAAAGTCAATAGTGATGTCAGCCTGTAGACTGATAATATCGATATTAAGGTCATCGCCCTGTACCAGATCCAGACTTTGTGCTCCAAGCTTACTCCGGCCAATCAGGGTATTACCATCATAAAGATTAACATCATAAGAGTGGATGCCATCCTGCAAGTTAAGAATAACTTCTGCTAATCCACTTCCCTTACTGATCTCATAGACAGTTTCAACGCCATCAATTACCAGACCTATTTGTGGTGCGGCAATATTAACAAATTCTTCAGCAGGGAATTCCAGTCGTAAGCGTGACAGGTTTTTAATACTATCAACATTGACGACAGTCTCTCCCGCTATAGGAATTAAATCCATATTTAAGCGATACTCTCCTTCATCCTCAATTAGTTCAGAGGTTAGCACAGAGGTATATTGCTGAGAGCCTTTGGTTACAACCAGTGTAAAGTCGTATGTACCGGGAAATACAGTGACTGTTTTTTCTGACTTGGCTTTTCCATTTTCATCAATAGTGATTGGCCAGTCGAAACTTTCTTCATCCCCTGTAGTCAGATTTTTTGCCGTCAGTGTGCCTTCAAAATAAGAGACATCACGCTCTTTTCGTTCTCTGCTATTGCTGACATCAGCATTATGATTAACTCTGCCCCGATATACTGATGTAAAAGAAGAGTCGACAGGTACACTGACTCTTGCAGCGGATTGTGAAGCAGAGTTATCCTCTGTTGATGCGTTCGAAGATGTTTCGCTATTACATCCGGTTAATGTAGCAATAATGGCCAGGGACAAAAGGGATTTAGAAAACTGCATTCTTACTACTTCCTTTTTTTAGTACTAATAGAATGCATCAGGGAAGATATTTATTCAGGCAAACAGTATCCATACCTTTAATCAGACCTTCCATTATCTGATGCGACATTATTTATCTACCATTATAAGTAAAAGCTCCACCACCACTGTAAAATAATGTTCCAAAAAGATAATAAAAAGTTTATTCATATAAATAAATCGTGCATATATTGACTCAAATAAAAAATATTTAGCAACAATTAAAAAACCATCAAACAGTCTTTTGATTATTAAAAATAACACTCATAACCCCGGATATAAATACAAATCATATAAGCCAATAATATGATCAACACCCCCTTTTCAAGACTGTCGATTAACCATGG
Source organism: Oceanospirillum sediminis (assembly GCF_014164585.1). Classification (GTDB taxonomy): domain Bacteria; phylum Pseudomonadota; class Gammaproteobacteria; order Pseudomonadales; family Halomonadaceae; genus Oceanospirillum; species Oceanospirillum sediminis. The sequence continues at coordinate 29,226 of NZ_JACJFM010000054.1, forward strand.
AATCAATGGTGAATCTTCAGGTCCAAGAAATAGTATTATTTTTTGAGTCGATGCCTCTTTACTTCCTTTTTAAGCATGATGAATAGGCAACTGCATGCCCAATCTATAAGATTTTGTAACCGGGTGAAAAAAATTACTTTTATTACCAGCCTTATAGTTTACCTGGAAATTACTTTATATTTTTTTCGCTACTATTGCATTCAGCCTAAGTCAGAGAGAGTGTATATCACCACTAATAAAACAATGTCAGTTAATAATATTTTATGGGTGAATACAGCATATGACTGCACTACTATTTTAATTGATCAGGTGCTTCGCTTATTAGCTCCAACTTCTCCATCATCATTTGTATCGGACATTTAAAGCCGGGCCGCTTCCCTTGCCTCATGAATAAGCAATCCTATCCAATTTTTCCTGAGTGACTTTCGAGAGATCTATTCCTTTGGGTAAATACAGCCTGATGAGACCATTGATGTCCTCATTAGCTCCTGTTTGCCTGGGCTATGAGGATCTAAAAAATAAATCGCCACACCTACCTTCTAATTAATCTCTGCATGCTTAGCCATCACTCCCACATCTGGGCTTACTTGTTAAACGAACATGGCATAAGAAGTGAATCAGTTCCTTTTTCAGTTCACTCACAGGCAAAGCATAAATGGCGCTATAGATGGTATCTCGACAGACATATTATTCAGGGAATCGCTTTATTTGATCTCTTTGATAACAGCCATATGATTCACACGGGCACTCCCATGGAGAACATGGCCATCACCACCATGATGTTTACCGCCATATCGGCCACCCATTAGGCCCACGTACTATGATTGGTGAAAATATCTGCTGCTGCTTTATGAGCCAGTTCCCGCAGGAAATTCTGTAAGAAGAAGGGGCAAAATCCCTTCTTCTTTTATCATTTACATCGTTAAACGATATTATGGGTAGGTTATTAACCAACTAATTTCCTCACCACAAACCAGAGCAGAAGTATAGCCCAAGCACTTATTTAAGAATAAATATTTCATCAATAGCCAAAATATCTGAATCCATAGTAAATTTACTATCTTGCTGAAGCCCCTGTGAAGCATTCATATGAAATCTGATAGATCTGATGTTATCTAATGATTCATCGAACCATATCTCTTTATAGAGCTGATTATCCATGTTGAAGGTTTGGTATTCTTCCAATCCATTACCCTGATCAATCCAGACCGTGATTGTATCCGGAGTTCTACCCGGTCTTTCACTCGTGCCAATCGGTGCAAAGCCGGAAATAGTTATTGGTGAAAGAAAATCAGCTTGTAACCATTGATTCTGAGCACCTTCTACTGTCACAGATTGCCCCCACATCCCTATCCATACTCCTCTTTTAACTTTCTCATCTAAGAAAGAATAATAATCTCTACTCGGCGTGTATTCACTTCTGTGATACAAATCAAATGCTCCTTCGGGAGCATCTGCAGAATATGTCTTACTTGCTGAGAATACAGCCATCGGTGCACTTTGATTATCAGATAAAATCAAATCAAAGTTATTTATTCCCATGGCTTTTGGAGTAATTATTTCTGTATCACTAAGCCCACTTTTTACAGCCATCGCAGCATATTCTTCACCGGCTTTAACATGAGTTTTAATAAAACCATCAGTACCAAAATTACTACCCGTTACCCCAACCAGATCGCCATTAACAAAAACA
>NZ_JACJFM010000055.1 GCF_014164585.1 Oceanospirillum sediminis
CTGCCAGTGGGTTACCCTCTTCATCGACAGCTTTGACCACATAGTAAGCCGTGGTATTACCATTAGCGCTTTGTTCGTGAATCTCAGAAGGGTCACTGATAATGTTGCCTTCTTCATCTGACGGGAACAGCTTCAGAGTAAAGGCACTGTCATTATCTTCCGGTGTTGCCGGATCATTATCCGTTTCATCCAGAATCGTCGTGGTCACCGTATCCGGTGCATACTCGACCGTTTCATAGCGGCCACTGCCATCCGCAGTACTGGCAGCATCTTCGCTGTAAGAACCGTCGTTCAGAGAAACAACGAAGTTCTCACCATTGTCTGCCAGAGCATCATCTACCGATTGGGCGCTGAAAGCCGTACCTACCGTAACAGTAGTATTACCAAAGGTATAATCATCACTGGCGTTCGCCGTACCGTCGGTAAACGTGACTTCAACAGTACCGCCGGGCTGCTCTGCCAGAGGGTTGCCATCAGCATCCACAGCTTTGACGACATAGAAAGCCGTGGTACTGCCATTATCACTGTCTTCATGGATCTCAGATGGATCAGTGATGATGTTGCCATCTTCATCTGCCGGGAACAGCTTCAGAGTGAAAGCACTATCGTTATCTTCTGGCGAATCCGGGTCATTACTGGTTTCATCCAGAATAGTGGTAGTTACCGTGCCATCGTCATAATCAATGCTATCGAAATCATCAGCATTACTGAAACTGCCATCATTCAGAGAAACGATGAAGTTTTCGCCGCTATCTGAGAAAGCATCATCATTAGCCGTCGCTGAAAACTTCTCATTAACAGTAACTGTTTTCGAACCCGGACCTGAATAATCATCATCAGAGATGCCATCACCATTAGTAAAGGTAATATCAATATTACCCTGAGGCTGTTCGGCCAGAGGTTTACCCTCTGAATCAACGGCTTTTACAATATAAAAAGCTGTTGACTCACCATCTTCCATGCCCGGCTCAACAATCTCCGTTGCCTCAACCGGGTTACCATCATCATCCAGTAGCACTTCGCCCTGCTCATCAGCAGCAAAAAGCTTAAAGCTGAACTCGGTATTGATTTCACGCTCAGATGTTGCAGTAGCGCTGATACCCCATTCAGAGTTTGTCGCCGTTACCTGTGCATCAACACTATTATCTGCCTCCAGATCATCAGTCAGCACATCAATACTGTATACCAGATTACCGGCATCATTCTCAAAGACATCACCGGTGTAGTTATTGCCATTGATGGTCAGCGTGACTTCATCACCGGCAACAACATCAGCGCCCACAGTACCTGTAATCGTAGTGTGAATCTGAGCTGCTTCTTCTACGTTCAGAACATCATCACCAGCAATCGTATCAATAGTGATACGGGCATCAATAGTCGGTGGCTCAGGTTCTGGCTCAGGCTCAGGTTCTGGCTCAGGTTCTGGCTCAGGTTCTGGCTCTGGTTCTGGTTCTGGTTCTGGCTCTGGCTCAGGTTCTGGCTCAGGTTCTGGCTCAGGTTCTGGTTCTGGTTCTGGCTCAGGTTCTGGTTCTGGCTCAGGTTCTGGCTCAGGTTCTGGCTCAGGTTCTGGTTCTGGTTCTGGTTCTGGTTCTGGTTCTGGTTCTGGTTCTGGTTCTGGCTCAGGTTCTGGTTCTGGCTCAGGTTCTGGTTCTGGTTCTGGCTCAGGTTCTGGTTCTGGCTCAGGTTCTGGTTCTGGCTCAGGTTCTGGTTCTGGTTCTGGCTCAGGTTCTGGTTCTGGCTCAGGTTCTGGCTCTGCTGCAGCCGGGGATTCACTATCTGAATCAGAATCGTCAATTACAGAAGAGCGATTAAAGCCTGAAGCCGAATCTTCTTCATCAATATTCGAAGAGACTTCACTTTCACTATCACCACTTAATACTGAGTCACCTCGACTGCGATTGACCGAGTCTTCAGTCAGTGGGCTAGCCACAGGTGGCACAGGCTCCTGTCCGCCTGTACTTTGATCGGTATCGGAGTCACGCTCGTTGCCACCATTATCTGAGTCCTGACGTTCACTCAGATCTTCTTCATCAACCCGACCTTCATCAAGGTTCTGTGCCAGCAGTACGACATCATCAGGCACATCTGTCTGAATATTTTCATTACCGGAATCCTCAGCGTTTCCAGAAACACCCGAGTTATCAAAAATCTCTTCTTCATCCTTGTCCTCTTCTTTGCGGCTCAGGATGGTTGATTCATCAAACAGAAGAGCATCTTCATTAGTATTATTTTGTTCTGTTTTCTGCTCGGAGTTTTTATCAGACAGATTCGCCATGGCTCATATTCCTTTAAAAATTATGCAGACTGAATACACGTTAAGAGTAATTACTCTGAATAGTATCGCTTATCAACAACAAGAAACATTCAGCCAAAAGTTATATTGCTTAAATAACACTTGTACGAAATTTATCTACCCGATCAATCCCAGAAGCAGAAAATACAGCATGTGATCAACCTGACATGAATAAAAGCAAAAACCCCCGCTGACATTACATCAGCAGGGGTTCAGATACGCATCAGAAAACCTGTGATTATGAATTGAGAGTAAACATATGCATTATCTTTCCCGGAAGCCTTGCGCCAGTGCTTTTGTGATCGGATCTGATAAATAAGCCATCAAAGTCTTATAACCAGTCAGAATTTCAGCGGTTACCGTCATACCTGGCAACAGAGGGTATCTTTGCTCATCGGACCCCATATAGGTTTTATCCAGGCGCACCCATCCTTTAAAATAAGGGTTGCCGGTTTCATCCAGCGTACTGAAGGCTGAAACTCTGGTCAGCTTCCCTGTCGCATACCCATAGCGAGAAAAATCATAACTGGTCACTTTGACATTCACATTCTGGCCGATACTGACATAACCAATGTCTTCTGGTGGAATCCGCACTTCGGCCTCCAACTCAACATTTCTGGGAACAACCTGCATCAACACAGAACCGGGCTGAATGACCTGCCCTTTAGTATTAACTTCCAGGTTGAAAATAAGGCCATCTGCCGGAGATCTGATCCACAAGTCCTGCAGCCTTTTCTCAATCCGTCCCGCTTCTTCTTCCGTTTCGGCAATTTCAGCTTTCAGACTGTCGATCTGATTCAGAGGTGTTTCCAGTAACTGATTTCGCGTTTCGTAATAACGACTTCTGGACTCTGCCAGCTCCTCAGAAATCAAATTAATTTCTTTGCGGATACGATCCACTTCACCCTGTGCCGTCACAGCTGCTCGCTGAGTTTCAAGCAAAGTAATTCTCGTCACAAGACGTTTTTCAGCCATGCGCTCACGCATTTCAAACATCTCGGCTGTCAGATCTCTTTGCTTTAATGCTGACTGTAAAGACTCTTCCAGCTGTTCAAGACGTGACTGCCTCTGACTAATCTGCTTTTGCAGTACATCCAGCGTCGACTCCTGAACAGAAATCTGGTTCTTTAATTGCTGACGCTGTACATCAACCATAACCGGATATTGCGCTTCAAAAGCAGAAAAATCCGGCTCCCTTCCAGAGACAAAAGCCTGCTGACGCTCTGCACGCAGCTTGAGAGAAGCCAGTCGGGATCGAATCTGCCGAAGATCGGAAAGGTCCTTCTGATCTTCCAGCTTCACCAGCACATCTCCTTCTTTAACAGGCATACGTTCCTGAATAAGCACCTCAGAGACGGTACCACCATTAAGATGCTGTACGACCTTGATCTGGCCTGACGGAATAATTTCACCAGGTGCAGAAGTCACCTCCCCTAATTCTGTCACTGCCGCCCAGACAGTAAACAGTATCATCATGGTAGCAACCAGATATAAGACAGGCTTTGTGTAAGAAGGAATCAGTTCATCTTCAATCTGAACAGTCTCTGATAATAGCCTGCGCTGTCGTTTCCCCAGAGTAACATCTGACTCTGTTTGTTTTTTTGCTTTTTTAGCGGACATCAGCTTAAACCTGCCATAATTTTATCTTCTACCTGAGGGTAAGTACCCCGGGCTGTTACAGAACCATTTTCCATATACAGAATCTGATCAGCCATTCTCAGATGACTCGGCCTTGGTGTCACGATAATCAGGGTTACCTTGCCTCTGAGCCAGTTCACACAACGTACCAGAGCCTCTTCACCGGCATCATCCATCCCGTTTCCGGGTTCATCCATCAGAACCACTGAAGCAGGCTTCAGAATCGTTCTGGCCAGAGATAAACGCTGGCGGAAACCATTAGAAAGCTGGTCGGCACGACTGTTTGAGATTCGGGTTTCAAAGCCCCTGTCCAGATGTTCAATATCTTCCAGAACACCGGCCATTTCTGCAGCCCAGCGTAACTCTTCATCCGTTGCAGCCGGATGCACCAGACGTAGATTCTGTGAGACCGTACCGTAGAAAATCTCACACTCCTGAGGCATATAACTGATAATTGAACGCAGATGCTCAACAGAAACCTGACGGTTATCAATCGTATCAATTCTGATAGAACCAGCCTGAGGGGAATAAATACGATCAATAAGACTTAGCAATGTTGATTTGCCCGCACCATCCGGTCCGGTAATACCCAGAATCTGTCCCGGAGTAGCATTAAAGCTAATCCCGAGAAGTGCCGGATCAAGGTGTGCGGCGTAGCGGAAGGATACCCTGGAGAACACAATATCGCCTTTAGAGACAAACCGGTTTGCCTGAGAGGTAGTGCCATCGGATTCGAGAGTCAGTTTCATTAGCTGATTAACCTGGCGTATATTAGTCGATACGGTAGACCAGCTATTCAGAGCCATAAACAAGTTCTGTAGGGGAGCAACCAGACGCCAGGTCAGAATCATAGTCGCCATAATCGTTCCCGGAGTAATCGCATTATGTACAACCATATAAGCAGACATCACCAGAACACTGACCCCGGTCATACTACCAATCAAGTGTGCCAGGCTTCCTACTTTACCCTGAGCCTGTTGCTCTTTAAAACCGGAAACTGCCGCTTCACCACTCAGATTACGAAAGCGTTCAAGCCAGATATTCTTCCCACCAACCGACCTCAAAGCCCTCATCGAAGACAAGGTTTCATCAATCAGCTCGGATCGACGGCCATTTTTCAGTGAAGCGCCATCCGAAGCAAGATCAGACATAGGACGAACGGCATACAGCAAAACGGCGTAACAGAATACCGATACCAGGATGACGTAACCTGCCCAGGGGTTAATAATAAAGAGCACAACCAGTAGAATAATACTGGCAGGCAGATCAAACACCAATAACACCAATGGCCCCAGAAACAGATCTCTCAACCGCTCCAGGCTGCGTATTCTGCCAATCTGCCGACTGACCGATACGCCATTCAGCTGGGACGCAGGTAAACGTATGATCCGGTCAAAAATACCACCACCGAGAACATACTCTATCCGACCTCCGATATACGCTAACAACCGACTGCGCAGCGTATTCAAAAACCAGCCGAGTAAAATAGCGATCAGCACCCCTGACAACAGGAATATTCCCATCCTGACATCTGCAGTAGGCAATACAGAGTCAAAAACTGAGCGCACGAATAACGAAGGTGCAACAGCCATGACAGTACTGATGATGGTGATCAGGAAAACCAGCATAATGTGGGATTTAAATTTCCAGAACAGATCTTTGACCCAGGACTGTTTTTTCGGCGCAACATCATCGGCCTTAATGGCCTTAAAGACATAGATAGCCCCTTTGCCCTGAATACCGGAAATAACACGCTCCTGATTAGTGGCACTATCAAAAATCCGGTACTGGCTACCAGGTAACTCTTCAAGCACAACCAATGCCGGCTTATTATCAGGAACATAAAGGCAAGGCAATAGCCGGTTATCAAAACGCTTGAAACTACTACCATAATAATGAGAGCTGAACCCCAGATTAGCCAGGGTACTGAAGAAATAGGAAATATCAACATGGTCAGCCAGATGGGGTAAAGCATCGGCTAACTCTCTTGGTGTTCCTTTCCAGCCTAGTTTATGCAACAGAGGAACTAATGAACGGGACAGATCAGAGGTATTAAAGACCCTGGTTGCAATGATGTCCTCAAAATCATCATTAACTGCAGGCCTGTCCGGAAAGTCATAATCCTGGTCATTATTGAAAAACTGGCGTTTATCTTCATCCAGCTCCAGCGTACCATCTTTGATTTTATAAACCGTATCAGCCAGACGTACCAGAGAAGGGCGGTTAGCGACCAGAATCAGAGTCTTTTTCCCCTTCAGGCCTTCAAGAAAGACCCGAAGTTTTTTGTCGCCCTCAAAGTCCAGAGAGTTATTCGCCTCATCAAACAGAATCACATCCGGGTCATGTACCAGAGCCCGGACGATAGTAATCATCTGCTTTACCCCCATAGGCAAAGTCTCACTTGAGTTTTCCCCCAGAGGCGTCTGATATCCCTGTTTCATTCCGGCAACGATAACATCCAGGCCCACTTTCTCTGCCAGCTCCAGAGCCTGAGGCTCAAGATCCGGGTTAAACATGGTCAGATTTTCAATAATGGAGCCAACAAAAACAGTACCGACCTGAGGCAACAGGGCCACTTTCTTTCGGACTGAATCCAGGTCGTAATCGGATAATCGTTCCTCATCAATAAGAACAGCCCCCTCATCAACCGTCTCCAGACCATTCATCAGAGCCAGTAAACTACTCTTACCGCTACCACTATCCCCTTTAATAGCGATACAGCTACCCGCCGGAACAAGTAATGACAGATTCTTAAATATCTCAGCACCATCATTGCTGTACCGTAATGTAATATTCTGAAGACGAATTGAAGAGTGAACTCCGTTCAATGGCTTCAGCCCACTCTTTTCACCCACAGGCATAGACAGAATGGATTCAACACGACTGTCTCCGGCAATGAAAGACTGGTAACGCATCCATGCACCCAGGCCTTTACGCAAAGGTTGAAGAGAGCGTACGGAAAGCATCATGCAAGCCGCCAGTGCACCAGAGGTCATCTCTCCCTCCAGCACCAGAACTGCACCAGTAAAAATTACCAGCACAATCATTACCTGAGACATGGCTCCGCCAAGCCCGCTGGCAAACGCATTACCGAAAAATAATCCTTCTCCTTGCTGAGCACTGGCTTCTTTCAGTCGCTCATATCGGCGCAACATGATATTTTCAACTGACATCGTTTTGACAGACAGTACCCCTGCCAGAACTTCGGTCAGAAAACTGATACGCCGTTCATCATTAATATCTTTTTGCTGAACCTGCTTGTACATCCAGCGGCCAAACAATACAACGACAATGCCAAATACACACAGCAGCGCCAGGGGTACCAGCACCAACTTGCCAGCAATCAGGTAAATAACCCCCAGGAAAAGGAACATAAATGGCAGATCCAGCAATACCAGTAAGGCCTGCCCTGAATACATATCTGCTACACGCGAGATCGATTGCATTTTTTCAGCATAAGCTCCTGGTTCATCCTTAGAGAACAGGCGCATAGGCGTAACAAAAAAGCGCTCCATAATACTCAGACTGGTCCTATGGCGATACCGGGCTCCCAGCCAGTTGGTTACACTGCTATTAACAGACTTGAGCAGCTCCTCCAGTATCAACACCAGAACAACACCAATGGTCAGAAAAGCCAACGTCTCCATCGACTGGCTTTTAAGCACCCGATCAAAAATCTGCAGCATTGTCAGCGGTAAAGCCAACGCCAGAATATTTGCGGCCAAAGAAGTCAGGACGATAAAAGGCAGCAGTTTCTTCAAATCAGGTGAGGATAATATCTTCCCCAGAGAGTGCAGAAAGCCCTGGCCTTTATTATTTTGCGGCACTGGACCCTGCCGCGTATCTTTATTCTGTTTTTTCTTTGTCATAACTCTATTCTGGCTTCAGCTGATCTGAAAAAAGAAACGCAACCACTTCCTTTACCAGAGGGCTTCGATATGAAATGTAGCCCCCTTTTTCGCAAAGAACACCTAAACTGATTGCTCGCTGTAAAGATTGACTTGCAAGCTCACGTGAATCGTTTAACACACCGGGTAATTCATCAACAGAGCTTTGCCCGAGAGCCAGAGCATACAAAAGCTTCCAGTCAACACGCATGCGATCCAATCGGGCTGCAACGGTTAAAACCAGCGCCATGGAGATTACATCTGGCGACTCTCTGACTATTTCCCGAATAAAAAGGGGCACACATCTGGATTTTTCAATGACAGGTTGCGTGTTCCGATACCCCGGAACAAGATGTTCAATCAACGCCATAGCTTCACTTTCTGTCATACGGGATAAATGAATATTTCGCAGGCCAGAGTGCTCCTGCAGCACATCTTTAGATGACTGACGGCCACTCAGCAAAAAACACGTCCCCGGAAGAGCTTCTTGCAATAATTGATTCAGCTGCTCCCTCCTGACAGCCGATAATAAGTGGACATCGTCCATTATCACCAGATGTGGCTGTTCATTTTCCGATGCAGCCCGTATCGTTTCAAACATACACTCCATACCGGCATCAACCAATCGGCAGTGTATTGAATCCCAGACAGCTCCGGGCAGCATTTTATAAAAACTCAGCGAAATACCCGCTTTCAGCGCATGACGCCCTGCTTCCCGGCACAGTCGGGACTTTCCCATCCCCCCCTCACCTTCCAGCAAACAAATTCGGTGAGGGCTATTGGAATCCATCAGCTGAAAAATAATATTTTTTTCCTTCTCTCGTCCTGTCAGCTCAGAATCAAACCCCATATCCCAGAACATCAGCTGATCAATATCAGAAAAAGCGAGTGTATTCACAGACTGCCCATCAATACCGGTATCATAAGCATTCATAATACCCTGAGCATCAGAGTTAAATGACAGACTGTTTTTTTCTGTTTTTTCCAGCAGACTACGGGCCTTCTCAATCACAGAACGGGCAATTGCATCTCCGGACCAGCCACCATAACGATTCTGGCTGACAGAGATATAGCCTGCGCTCATCCCGCCATACAGGGCAATTCCCTCACCCAGCTCTGTACGCAGCTGATCAAAAATCATCCCGGACTGAATTAAAGCAATTCGCAGATCGTGCTCTGACGACCGGTGAATGCCAAAGACAAGATCACCATTCCCATGAGAGTGACTGATGAAATGAGCATTGCAGTCAAAGGAAGCTGCAGACAGCACCCTGTGGAATGTACGATAGTCCTGAATATTTTCAGTTTCCAGACGAAAGCTTAGTGTAACGGATGGCCTGCGCGCATGAATCGCATCCAGTTTTTTTACTGGCACTGGTCTTTGCTCTGCCAACGGACCAGTCTCTTCCAGTAAGTGATCACTACAAGCTACAGCCATTGTTCGGTTTTTTACGTTCAGCTTTTTAAACAAAGCAACAATATGTTGCTTAACGGTTCCCAGACTGATATCCAGTTCTCGGGCAATTTCCTTATTTACCAGCCCCTGCTTCATTAATCTGAGAATCTGTCGCTGACGAACAGTCAATCTGACGTCAACAGCATTAACACTTTTATCCGCATCCTCTGAAGACTCTGATCCCCCGGATTCCTGGCTAATATCTGTTGACATCGGCATTCCTTACGCTGACAGCATGATTAATTAACGGTTTTCAGATCAATCAGGTGTTTACTGCGTTTACCCCACTCAATAATCACCCCAGTCTCGCTGATCACCCTTATAACACCTGAACCATAGACCTTATCGCCAACCCGGCGAGTAAAGAGCTTATTACTGGCCCCACCCCACCTCAAGTGGGCCATCCAGCGTCCATCCGGGGCAAGAACAGTACTCTGCAATTGATAAACAGGTTTCAGAAAATAGTGCTTGCCGGAAAATTCAAGTACCACACCATCAACACTGATCTCAACAACACGCCCGTTATAATGCAGATCATCTCCGACATTGACTTTCCATATCCTGTGAGTGTTATTTCCGATCAGCCATGCAGTCCCATTTTCAATTTTCAGCAGCGAGTACGCTTTACCGAAATTGATTTTCATCGGCTTTCCTGCACGAGAAATATAATTGGCCTCAGCCGTCAGCATACCACCTGCTTGTGGTGACACCGGTGACCAGTCCCCTGGAGGCAAGCGAGCTTCATGTTCAGCAGAAGACATTTCTGCAATAGAGAAACGGGCTGATAGCCTGAAGTCATCTTCAGGCTGGAACACCGAACAGCGTTGCAAAGACTGTCGCAGCATTTCACACCATTGGCGTGCCTGTCCCTCATCATCAAAGCCATCAACATTCAGCACGTACCAGACCTGCTGAGGGTTATTCTGGCTATCCCCCACTAAAGGCTGAACCAGAATATTCAGATCAGACTTCATATCAGCCGGATAACGACGAACAAAATCCCTCAGCATAGCTTCTACAGCGAAACGATCATAAACACCGGATATTCTGACAAACCAGGCATCGTCTTCAGGTTCATATTCTGACGGTTTATCCTGCCAGCCAAACTCATCCTGCCATTGCGTCAGAGAAACCGTACCCGGAACTTCACGGTAAGGAATACCTCCCCCCAGAGCCGTATACAGATCAACAAAAGCAAGATAGTATTCAAGATTATTATTATATTGCTCGTCCCGACGCTGCTGATATGACAAACTTGAATCCAGGAATGTCAGAAAATCGATTCCTCCAGCACGATAAGCTTCAAATCCCAATTCCTTAGCCGCTTTTGCAGCCCGAACAGATTCGTCCTGTAACTGAAGGCGTTTATGGGTAAAGTCTATTTCGAACAAAGCGTCTTTTGCTCGTTGCAGACCGGAATAAATATTAAAAACATAAGTTTCAACCAGTTCCGACCTGACAGATTGAGCCAGTCTGATTTGCTGTTGTTGACGTCCGCCATCAAAAACATTGAGAGTCAGGTTAGCAATAAAGTCCCACATCAGAGTATGGGGCTGCAGTAAATCAGATACTTTTCTGGCTCCGTAACCAATACCCGCAGACAAATTTAAAGCCGGCAGTACTTCTGTACGAGCCACTTCCAGATCAGCATCAGCGGCTTGCATCGCTGATTCCAACGCTCTGATATCCGGGCGCCTCAGAACATATGAAGAAGAGATTCCGGTGACTTCCGATGGAAAACTGACAGAAGACAATCCCTGGTCTGACAAATGCAAGGCTCCAGGAGCCGACCCGGTCTGAATAGCGATCTGATTAACCAGCTGAGCTTTTTGCAGTAACAAAGTAGGCAAGACTGTACGCGTACTGTAAACAGAGGATTTCTGAATCTCCATCTCAACAACAGTAGCATCCCCCTGCTCATACAGATCCTTCATCCCTTGCAGCATCGACATCAGATCTTTTTCACTCTCCTGAGCGTTACGAATACGATCATTAATTGACAGATACTGCAGATAATTTTTTGTAAGATCAGTAATCGTTTGCAAAAGCTGGGCGTCATACTGATAAACAGCCTGCTGTAACTTCAACTCAGCAGAATCTGCAAGACTCTTGCGCTGCCCCCATAAATCGACGGTGTAGGAAGCATCCAGCTTCAGTTCATATTCTTCATCACCGTTAGGTGAGCGACCTTTGGGTACGGAGCCTATCCCTCTTCCAGGAGCTTCAACACTATACCCCGCTCGAAAATCCAGCACAGGCAACGATGCCGCGGCTTCCTGGCCAGCCCTGGCTTTTGCCTGAACAACGCGCTGAGCAGAAATTTGCAATTGCTGATTATTAATAATTGCCCGGTCAATAAGCATAACCAGCTCATCATTGCCCAGGTAGCGCCACCACCGGCCAAAATACTTATCATCGGGAACAGTAACCGCTGGCAGTTTCTTAACCTGCCCGGCTTCATTTTTGACAGAAGGGTGCTGATCACCAATTTCAGGTACAGGCACAGCATCATCAGACATATGAGGAGAGGAGGCACATCCCGCCAGCAGAAACACCAACCCAGTTTGAAACAGCAGTAATTTCACTTACTCGCCTCCGGAATAAAGCCAGCTCTTGTTACTTGTCTTAATTGTTCTGATAAGCAAGACAATAGCCATACTGAAAAACACTGTCCGAAACTTACAAAAACATACAAACGAGGACGCATTCTGTCTCTGATACAGTCAAAAGGCAACCAAAAAAACCTTACAAATTATTACATATAAAACATATATATAAATCAATCAGGTAAAGTTTCTTTCAACCAGTATGCGTCAATATATGTCGCACCTTCATTAAGCTCCGGCCCTGTATTCTGAATGTGATAAGAACATGTTATCAGCTATCTGAAGCGACACCCGATAACATTTCATTACAAAATATGCGAATGATATCCACTTTTCAGAGCCTTAAAACAGATATCTGATTTTATAATAGGTTATTTAGCCGTCATTGATTTGAGCGTAAGCTGAATACGATTCACATCGGTATTCAAGCGTGTAATATGGGTTGTGAGCTGTCTTCTGGCTGCGTCAATTGCATCCAGACGTTCAGCATATTCATCAAGCCGGATTTTCACCTCAGTCTGATCATGATTATCAAGCTTTATCATCTGCTGCTCCAGCTTAGACAGCTGTTGCTTCTGGCCTGTAAGCCCTTTCTGCTCTTTCTGAATGACAGACAGGGCACCTTTCAACAAATCCAGACGCTCATCCAGCCCGGATAATTGCTCCCGTAAACTTTTAGCGTCTTTCTGATAGTCGGCCTGAACAGATTTTACTTCAGAAATATTGATATCAGCATCAGCCAGCTGTGATGCCAGACTGTTCATCTTGCTTTTATACGACTGGCTATCAACCTTCAGCTGAGTTAATGACTGTTCTGTCTTTTCGAAGCCATCTTCCAAATCTTTTTCCAATTGCGTCAGAGTGCCTGCTAATTCTGCAAACTCTTTTTTCTGCTGCGCAATATCAGCCTTATTTCGTTTGTTACTCAGATCCCAGAGCTTTCGAATTTCGTGTTCAGAATCTTTAACTCGTTTTTCCAGAGCAGACCCGGAAGCGGACAGGTCTTTACCTGTAGCCGCCAGTGTATTTTCAAGTGCCGCCAGACGCCCTTCTGTTTTTTCTCTACTCTGTTCCAGAAGCTGTGCCTGTGCAATCAGTTTCTCTGAAACCGGAGTAAGCTGCTCGGAAACCTGCTTCGCAATAACATCGTTCTGAGCATGCAATTGTTTTGTCAGCGCCATATTCTGATAACCCAGACCTGCAATTCCCGCAAATAATAAGGCAACAGCTCCCCATAAAGGCCCATTGCTATGTGCCTGAACTGGTTTTCTTACAGGTACCATCTCATCCCTTTCCGGAATAATTTTCAGATTATCATGATCGGTGCTCATTGCCTGGTTACACTCCTGGCTGGTCGGATTCGGATATAGTCGAGTGGTATTGATCTGTTCAGGGTAAATTTACATCAGAAAAACTGCAGAAATAACAGAAATCAGAAGCAGATCATAACCCCATGTTTATGCTGGCAATTAAGACTATTACATTGCTCGGGGGAAATAAATCACTGAGTGATGCATCGGTTCACTAAAAAACAACCTGAAGGGAATACCAACTATTTCACTCGGGAATAGAAACCCCAGAAACTAAGTGCTATTATTTAGCCACCTGAAAGCATTATCCTGAACCTGAACATCATTCAGAATGCTGCAGAAAAGAATTATTCATGGGCTGTTAAAGCTCGTTATTATTACGACGTGAGTTGATGGAGATACAACCATGGCATTTGAATTACCTGCACTGCCTTACGAAAAAACTGCACTGGCACCACACATTTCAGAAGAAACTCTGGATTTCCACCACGGTAAGCACCACAACACTTATGTGGTTAAACTGAACGGTCTGGTTCCGGGCACTGAGTTTGAAGGCAAGTCTCTGGAAGAGATCATCATGGCAGCACCTGCAGGCCCTGTATTTAACAATGCAGCACAGATATGGAATCACACCTTTTTCTGGAACAGTCTGTCTCCTAACGGCGGTGGTGAGCCTTCTGGCGAACTGGCTGAAGCCATTAACGCTAAATGGGGTTCTTTCGCTGCATTCCAGGAAGAGTTTAATGACAAAGCAGTAAACAACTTTGGCTCAAGCTGGACGTGGCTGGTGAAAAATGCTGATGGTTCTCTGGAAATCGTTAATACCAGCAATGCGGCCACCCCAATGACCAATGGTCAGACTGCTCTGCTGACAGTCGATCTGTGGGAACACGCCTACTACATTGATTATCGCAATGTGCGCCCTGATTACCTGAAAGGTTTCTGGGCTCTGGCAAACTGGGAATTTGCAGCAGCTAACTTTGCAGCATAATTTCATCTGCCTCAGAAAAAACCGGGCTATAATAGTCCCGGTTTTTTTGTTTTATCCCGCGCGCCCAAACGTTACAAAGAGTAAAAACGCCTGACTCCCAGAGACAACAAATCTTATAATTACGCCTATAGTATAATGACAGATACATCAGAAAAGGCGGTCCTATATGAGCAGAAAACTGAGAGCCAGAGTACACAATACAAAAAGAGCAATAATACTTATCACGGTAATGCTCGGTACTCTGATAATAAAACCGGCCTTTGCAGAAAAAGTTATTCTCAGCCTTCAGGGTGAGGGAGTACGATCCCCCATTCATCTGAGTATGGATAAACTGAAGTCACTGCCGTCTGTCACCGTTAACACGGAAACCATCTGGACCAACCAGACACACGAATACAAAGGTATTCTCCTTAGTACCCTGTTGGAAAAAGCCAGCGCGAAAGGCAGCACACTCAGTATGACAGCACTGAATGATTATACGATCGAAGTGCCCATTGAAACACTGACTCGACATAAGGCTTTTATTGCCTATGAGCAGGATGGTATGGAGATGAAAATCAGGAATAAAGGTCCGTTATGGCTACTCTATCCATTCAGTGACATCCCTGAAATTAATACCCCATTTTACCAGTCTCACTCTATCTGGCAGCTCAGAAAAATCAGGGTCAGATAAACCATGAAGGACTTCCATCGACTTCAGCCCATTATACTGGCCGCAACATTATTTACTCTGGTCATACTGATCACTTTTTCTCTGATCCGTCTGGAAAAGCAAACAGATGAGTTTGGCTTGTTCACAAAAGATGAGCGCTACTGGAGCAGCACTCGGGTTGAAGTCGAATTACACCGTTTTCTGAATCAGCTAAACCTGTATGTTACCTCACCTGATACAGAGAATCTTGATCACCTGAGTCTGCGTATGGAAATTTTATGGAGCAGAGTCGATATCATAAGCCGGGGCAGCACCCAGCAACTGATACTTCAGGTCGATGAGAATATCCTGAATACGGCTTCCAGATTACAGATACAACTCCAGTCTTTTGAAGACTCCCTGGAAACTCTGACACCGGAAAAAGCCAGACTATTTGAACAGCAGTTCAGAGTCTTTATTCCTGACTTTATGCATGCCTCTCGCACTATAGCGTCTGCTATATCTGATGTAGAAAGCACTTTTGCCTTCAAAGTTCAGCAGAATTACCGATTGATGGCTATATTATTGCTCATCGTTCTACTGATTAGCAGCCTGTTTACATGGATAAACTACAGGGCATTACAGCGTAGTAAGCGTCTGGCTCAGGCTGCGGAAGCCGCTAATGAAGCAAAAAGCAACTTTCTGTCGAACATGAGTCATGAAATAAGAACCCCACTTAACGGGATACTGGGTTCTATTCAGTTGATGAAAATGGAACACCACTCTTCTGGCACCAGCGCTCTGTTAAAAGATATTGAAAATTGTGGAAACAATTTACTCACTCTGATCAACTCTATCCTGGATCTATCCCGGGTACAGCAACATAAAATGCATTTTGAGAGTATCCCTTTCAGTATGGAAAACTGTCTGGAACAGACGCTGTCTGTCATTAATGGCCCAGCGACAGAGAAAGGGCTACAACTGAACTCAGCCTATGACAACTCTATTCCTCCATTAATTTACGGTGACTCATTCAGAATCCAGCAAGTTATGATTAATCTGGCAGGAAACTCTGTAAAATTTACTCACGAGGGTTCGATTACTATCCGGGTCAGCCTGGCTGAGCAGAATAATCAGCACGATTTGCGGATCAGAGTAGAAGTCAGCGACACGGGAATCGGTCTTTCGGAAGAAAGCATTGAACGTCTGTTTCAGCCTTTCACTCAGGCAGATGATTCTACTACCCGACATTATGGCGGTAGTGGTCTGGGGCTATCACTGTGCAAAGAAATTATTACCGCTATGGGTGGAACGATAGGAGCCACCAGTGAACCCGGCCAGGGGTCAGTTTTCTGGTTCGAACTACAAACCAGAGCCGCTGTCACTGAACAGCCTTCCAGCCCCCCCTCCGGGCAACCTGTCAAAAAAGAACAGCAACTATCTGTGCCCCCCTTTCCAGCCTCAGACACTCTCTATCAGTCAGATTCAGAGCAAATATACTCAATGTCAAAAGAGGAACTATCCGTATTAGTGGTAGAGGACAATCATATTAATGCCCGCCTGGCAGAAACGATGATTAAACGCCTGGGCTATGCCTGCGAAGTAGCTGAAAACGGCCATATTGCTCTGGAAAAATGCAGTCAGAAAACATACGGCCTTATTTTTATGGATAGCCAGATGCCTGGTATGGATGGCATTACCTGCTGTAAAAAGCTTCGACAGACCTCCGGACCTAACCAGAATACGCCTGTGATTGCACTGACAGCCAATGTACAATCTGCGGACAGAGAACTCTGCCTTAATGCAGGCATGCAGGCATTTATTGCCAAACCTGTCGACATTCGCCAGATTCGTCAGGCTCTGACAGAGTACCTTCCAGTAGACGAACCTGATCCGGGCATACACTGAACTATGTCAGAGATCGTTCTGCACCGATATCACTCAGCAAAGACTTTTCAGCTGAAACCAGTTCACTCTGAGATACGTATTTCTGACATACGCGTTTAATTATGCCTCCAATGGAGAATCAGAATATGTATAACAGAACCAGACATTATTGGTCAGCAGGCCTGAAAGCTGCATTAGTACTGACAACTCTGGCAACTATTCCGGCTCAGGCTGGTACAGCCGTAGCCACATTCGCCGGGGGTTGTTTCTGGTGTATGGAGCCCCCTTTTGACAACCTGGATGGCGTTATTTCGACGACCTCAGGCTATATTGCCGGTCATAAAGACAACCCGACCTACAGAGAAGTTGCAGCAGGCATCACCGGCCACACAGAAGCCGTTCAGATTAAGTACGACCCGGATAAAGTCAGTTATCAGACCTTACTGGATGTTTTCTGGGTAAACATTGATCCTTATGCCGTCAATCGCCAGTTCTGCGATACAGGAAGCCAGTACCGAACCGGCATTTACACACACAATGAAGAACAGCTGAGACTGGCTAAAGCCAGTAAAACAAACATCGCTAATAAGCTCAATGCATCAGGCCGAATTGCCACTGAAGTCATTCCTGCCACACAGTTCTATCCCGCCGAAGACTACCATCAGGATTACTATCTGAATAACCCGGTTCGTTATACTTTTTATCGATACAATTGCGGACGAGACAAACGTCTGAAGCAAGTCTGGGGAGAAAAGTACCAGAAACCTTAAATTATTATTTACTTATATAAATAAATTCTAATAATAGGTCGCAGGCTACAACAATGACAAAAACGAAGGAGGCCTGCGATGGCTCATATAGTGATCCTGGGTGCTGGTACAGGTGGTATGGCAGCCGCTTATGAACTGCGCCATAAATTAAAAAAACAACATAAAATCACCGTGATTAATGAGCGGGATTGTTTTCAGTTTGTCCCCTCCAATCCCTGGGTTGCCGTTGGCTGGCGTAGCGCTGAAGAGATCAGCTTTAAAATTGCCCCCCATCTGAAAAAACACGATATTGATTTTATCGCTCAGAAAGTCCGCAGAATTAATCCTGAACACAAAACTCTGACACTGGAAAGTGAAGAGCTTGTCCACTATGACCACCTGATGATCACCACAGGCCCTGAACTGGCCTTCGATGAAGTACCAGGTTCAGGACCTGATCATGGCTACACTCAATCTGTTTGCTCCCTGCCTCATGCACTGACATCCTTTGAAAACTTTGAGGCTCTGAGCAAGGATCCCGGTCCCGTTGTTGTTGGCGCGATGGCCGGTGCAAGTTGCTTTGGCCCGGCTTATGAATACGCTTTCATTCTGAACAAAGAACTACAGAACAGAAAAATTCGCGATAAGGTGCCGATGACATTTGTCACCAGCGAACCCTATATAGGGCACCTGGGACTGGGTGGCGTCGGTGATTCGAAATCAATGCTGGAGTCCGACCTGCGCATGCACCACATCAAGTGGATCTGTAATGCTCAAGTCAGCCATGTTGAAGAAAACATGATGTACGTTGATGAACACAACGACCAGGGTGAAGTGATCAAGCAGCATGAACTGCCCTTCAAACACTCAATGATGCTCCCTGCATTTAAAGGTGTGGACTGCGTCGCCGAAGTGCCTGACCTGTGTAACCCTCGAGGATTCGTCATTGTTGATGAACACCAGCGCAGCCCCAGATACCCGGAAATCTGGTCAGCCGGAGTCTGTATTGCGATCCCTCCAGCAGAAGCAACCCCGGTACCTACCGGAGTACCCAAAACTGGTTATATGATTGAATCTATGATTACAGCCATTGTTGAAAACATAGATGCTGTACTTAAAGGTGAAGCGCCTTATGCCAATGCCACCTGGAATGCGATCTGTCTGGCAGATATGGGCGATACCGGAGCAGCCTTTGTTGCTCTGCCTCAGATCCCTCCTCGCAACGTTAACTGGTTTAAGAAAGGCAAATGGGTTCACCTGGCCAAAGTAGCCTTTGAAAAATATTTCATTCGTAAGATGAAAACCGGAAACCCTGAACCGTTCTATGAAAAACAGATTCTGAAAATGATCGGAGTGGAAAGACTGAAAGATTAAACCCGAACCTTTAAGAGGCGCTTTGGGAAGCTCAGAACAGGAACCCTGCCCAACTCCGAACAGGAGCGTTCTTTGCTTCCCGCTTTTTGCTTTGCACTTATTCATCTCAGTTACTACCTGTCATTTACTGAACCAGATTCATCAACAAACAGTAACGAATAGCGAAGCGTGCAAAACGCCAGAACTGGCACCTTTATTGTGGTCGTTTGACCCAGAACCACCAGATAATAAAGCCTATGGCCAGAAAACCTGCCAGATTAACCAGAACACTCATACCTGTTCCCTCTTCTGAGCCTTTTGTCCGATAGGTATTAAACGCAGACGATTAGCATTACTGACCACAGTGACAGAAGATAGCGCCATCGCCGCTCCAGCCAATGCCGGATTCAATAACCAGCCGGTTAAAGGGAAAAACAACCCCGCAGCCAGAGGAATCCCAATACTGTTGTAGATAAAGGCCCCCAGCAGGTTTTGCTTAATATTTCTCACTGTCAGTCTGGAAACTTCCATCGCATCAGCAATGCCATGTAAAGAACCTCTCATCAACGTCAGATCAGCACTTTCAATAGCAATATCAGTTCCGGTACCGATTGCCATCCCGACATCAGCCTGTGCAAGAGCTGGCGCATCATTAATGCCATCACCAACCATGGCCACTTTACGCCCATCCGCTTGTAAGCTTCGGATCGCCTCAGCCTTGCCATCGGGCAATACACCCGCAATGACCTGATCAACTCCTGTTTGTCGGGCTACCGCCTGTGCTGTTACCGGATTATCTCCGGTCAGCATAACGAC
Source organism: Oceanospirillum sediminis (assembly GCF_014164585.1). Lineage (GTDB taxonomy): Bacteria > Pseudomonadota > Gammaproteobacteria > Pseudomonadales > Halomonadaceae > Oceanospirillum > Oceanospirillum sediminis. The sequence continues at coordinate 19,618 of NZ_JACJFM010000055.1, forward strand.
ATGCGCCCCTTGCTTTTTCAGACGTTCAATAGCAGCTACCGAGTCATCTTTAATCGGATCGGCAATCCCCAGAATGCCGAGCAAACGACCATCCTCAGCTAACAGTACCGGGGTTTTTGCCTGCTCTGACAACTGCAGCAGATCAGCTTCAACCCATTGAATATCCACACCTTCAGACTGCATCAGCTCAGGATTTCCCAGTAGCAGCATTTTATCTTTCAAAGAGCCAGAAATTCCCAGTCCGGGTCTTGGCTTAATATTTTCTGCCGATAAAGGCTGTATACCGGCATCCGAGGCTTTATCCAGAATGGCTCTGGCCAGAGGATGCTCTGAGGCCAGCTCCAGGGCTGCAGCATTCTGTAATATCTCGTGTTCATGGACTCCGGGAGCGGTTACCAGGTCAGTAACCCGGGGTTTCCCCTGAGTGACCGTACCGGTTTTATCCAGAACCACCACATTCACCTCAGACGTCTGCTGTAAAGCATCGCCTCGTCGAATCAGGATTCCCTGTTCGGCCGCTTTGCCTACTCCCACCATAATCGACATCGGTGTAGCCAGCCCCAGGGCACAGGGGCATGCAATCACCAGCACTGTCATGGTCGTCACCAGCATATAAGCCGATACGGGTTGAGGGCCAAAATTAAACCATGCCAGTGCAGTCAGAACGGCAATAACCAGCACTACAGGTACAAAGACAGCTGCAATTTTATCTGCCAGGCGCCCCAGTTCTGGTTTAGCATTCTGCGCCTGACGCACCTGATCAATGATTCTCGCCAGCGCCGTATCGTCACCAACCCGAAGTGTACGTACCCTGAGCACACCACTCTGATTCAGGGTTCCTGCGGTGACTTCATCGCCTTTTTTCTTCACAACAGGCAGAGGTTCACCTGTCAGCATCGACTCGTCCACCAGGGTTTCGCCGTCCATCACCTTGCCATCTACCGGAATTTTTTCTCCGGGACGCACCCGAATCATATCCCGTTTATGGATCGATTCGATGCGCATATCAACCTCTTCACCATCCTCACGACGAATCAGGCGTGCAGTCTGAGGTTGCAGGTTCAGTAACTTACGAATCGCCTGAGAGGCTTTCCCTCGGGCCCGGCTTTCCAGCGCTTGCCCCAGATTGACCAGCCCCACAATAAAGACAGCCGCTTCAAAGTAGACATGACGGGCCTGCTCCGGCACCAGATCTGGCCAGACAGAAATCAGCATAGAATAGAACCAGGCCGTACCTGTTCCCAGTGCAATCAGAGTATCCATGTTGGCATAATGGCGTTTGAAAGCCAGCCATGCCCCCTGATAAAAATGCCCACCGGAGTACACCATAACCCCCAGCGTCAATAAGCCTGTGACAAACCAGAAGATTTGCCCTCCTGCGGAATTCAGCATCGGCATACCAGACCAGAACATCATCAGCATCAGAGGAATACCCAGAGTCAGTGCCGCAGCCGTCTTTTTCAACTGCTGATGATACTGCTGCTTTTCTTCAGCCTGGCGCTGATCCTCACCATATTCATCATTCAGTACTGTTGCGCCAAAGCCTGCCGATTCAATCGTCTGAATCACGACCTCTGCGGGTAAGTCAGCACTGACTTGCGCTGATCGATCCGGCAGATTAACCTCTGCTTCATTCACACCCGGAAGCTGATCCAGTGCACTCTGTACCTGCTGAACACAACTGGCGCAATGCATTCCTCGTAACGCCAGACGATAACTCTGAGCCTGAGACATGATGATCTCCGATACCAAACAATGACTACTTAATCAGCCAGCCTATTCTGGCTTTTAGCAGATCACAGGGGAAAAGAAAGAGATATAAATCAGAAGCAAAATGACAGTCATACCGCAATCCGCAAGCTAGGCATGACTATAAAAATGGCCTTCATTAATCACAATGAAGGCCTGTACTCTTATTGCTTCACCTGCGCATCAAAACCCGCTTCTTCTACTGCATCAATCAGCACTTTTTCATCGACATTTCCGGTCACAATCGCTTCATACAGAGTAACCTCTGCCATATCAACGCCATCCAGCATTAACAATGCTTCTGTAACAGAATTCACACACCCATTGCAGGATAAGCCATCCAGTGTCAGGACAGTTTCTTTACTCATAACTCTCTACCTGTTCAGTTATGACGGCGACTGTAAGAGCCGTCTTTAAATTAATCAAAGCTGTTATAGCAGTGTAGACCCTGAAGTACACTACAGAGTCAAGCCATTATACTGACTTCACCCTGATTCAGAAAAAACAGACACAGCGACAACCAGAGAAGCCTCTGCTCTGATGGGCAAATTATGATTTTTCAGTACAAATTACCCTCTCAATTGTGTCATTCAGTCAATAGCACTATCAATGACCGGAGCGATTCCAGGCCTGATAAATCTCATCTGGCCAGCGGGATTGAAACCAGGCAATAATGGTATCGATATCTTCATCACTCAACGTATTTCCCCACGCGGGCATATCACTGGGGACGTCAGGCCCTCGACCATTTTTTATAACATCCCGCAGCTGATTCAGAGGATGATGCCAGGCATGACCTGTTCCATTCAACGGTGGGGGTAAATAGCGGCCCTCAGCTGTTGGCTGACGCCAGTCAGGGTTACCCTGCCCAAAAGCACCATGGCACTGGGCACAATTCTGTTGGAACAGCTCTTTCCCCTGCTTCACCATGCTCTGGTTATACCAACGATCATGGCTGACTGAGTTCACACGCTTACTCTGAGCAGAATCATCAGAACACGCCACCAGGAAAACAAAAGCCAGCATCACCAGCCATATTGATTTATTCATCATTAACAAAACCTGCTTATAACATCACGGTCTTTGATACCCTGAAAGCCAGAAACCAAAGATAGCCATCCAGGTCAACAGTCACTCCATCAGACCGGAACAGATATTCGAAAAGTAATGGCCAGAAAAGTATTTCCTGTACCATGCCATCAGTGAAAAAGAGAAGAGGCTATTTAATGACGCCAGCAACAGAATAATATCTGACGATTATCAGCAGGAAGATAAACAGAACCAGAAATCCTGTATGAGTACGCCTGCGACCATAAAGAAAGGATAAACAGAAGGGTAACAAAAACGATAAAAGTCGGTTCCGGCACCGTTACAGATGAACTGTCCTGATCACAACAACTCATACCATGACCGGACGGAAAGGAGCTCGTATCACTGTTATCTAACCAATGAGACTGATATGACAAAACCCGAATCTCAGAATCAGAGACCCGTTGTTGCACACACTGAAGCAGCATGCCTGTGATCAGGCAGGATATAAGCCACAACTTCAGATAATTTGCCCACAGACTTTTTTTATTCAACATCAGTACTTAAAAAATAATTGCCAACAAACCAGACAAAAAAACTCAGGTAATAGGCTGGAACAAAGACTTAACCCGCCTATAATAACCGGAATTTACTGCAGCAGTAACCCTGAGAAGGTTCGGGAATATTTATGAATCAGACAGATCATCAAACCTCTTCGCAGATTAATACATGCTTTAACGATACCCCTGGCATAGCTATATTGAACAGCCTGGGAGTTCTGAGAGTCTACGGGGCTAATGCTCATAAACTGCTTCACGGACAAGCGACCAGTCATATAGAGAGTATGCAGCAAGGTGATATCCGCTTTGCAGCTGCCTGCTCTCCCAAAGGACGAATATACGCGACGTTTTATGTTATTCATCAGGGAGAACACTGTGATCTTGTCATGCCACGTTCAACGATTGAAACCACTAAAGCGACACTGAGCAAATACGCTCCCTTATATCGCTGCCAGCTAGAGGACGTATCTGAACAATATCTGGTTACAGGATTAAATCAGGCTGCCACAGAACAATTATTAAGCAATGGTGATACAACGGATGGTCTTTATCCGTTAAGCGAAGAATCCAGAAGCCTGCTAATCCTTCCCTCTGATCAGTCTATGGGCACTGACAGCCTGAATCAGATCGACGAGAACGGCTGGCACCTGCTTAGTATTCGACTGGCCAGAGTTCTGGTTGAACAGGAACACAGCGATACCTTTATTCCTCAGATGCTGAACTATCAGGCCACCGGTGCCATCAGCTTCAAGAAAGGCTGCTATACCGGACAGGAAATCATCGCCAGGGCTCAGTATCGGGGCGGAGTTAAAAAACGTATTCAGCACCTTGTGATTCGAGAATCTGAAGCGATTGCAGTCGGCACTCTGATTTACGCTTCGGAAGACAATACACCTGAAGTGGGTGAAGTATTGCTAAGTGCAGTGAACGAACAGGGCAATCAGGAGCTACTTGCCGTCATCAAAGATAGCGCACTGGAGCACAGTCTTCACGTCAGCAACCATAATAGTATAGTCGCAGAGCTTCAGCCTCTGCCATACCCGCTGGACAAACGAGATATATAATCTTCATTATGGAGAGCCACACGCATGGCTCTCCACCGTTATCAGCCAAAATTTCAATACCACCTAATATTGCACCCTCTTATTTTACAACTACACTTAACGATACCCCCACATAAAACGTTCAGATGTATTCTGAGACGCCCCCGTACAAAGCGATAAAGACATGGCAAAGCTTATACAGGAAAGCCCATGCCCTGATTATAAGATTCCATTAACATCGCGTCCTCAGCATCTGGAGTTTCATTTACAGCATTGTAGAGAAAGGGATAATGATACAGGCCGCCATACAACAAATGACCAGAATATCACTGCCAAAACTGATGGCTGTTTTATCTCTGGTCATGTTACTTATCTACTTACAGAACATGAATCAGCAAACGTCGGAGCTGAAACAATATTCTCTTGATGCTGGAACCTCTATCACAACACTGAAGCAACGCTTCAAACAACAGATTCAGATGCTGGAACAAGATATCCAGCAGTTGAGCCAATCCAATGCTGCAGTGGCATTATCAGAGGGTATGGCACAGCGTGATTTTTTATCGCATCCACTCACAGCAGATGAGCTGACGACTGAATTGCGTCCCCTGACGAATGCATTTATACAACTGGCCAGTCAACGCGATGAATACCGCCAAATCAGATTAATTGCACTGAACCAGCAAGGATCAGAACTCATTCGGGTAGAAAACAAACAGGGTACTATTACTGTTGCTACCTCTGACCACTTGCAGGATAAGGCTAACCGGGATTATTTTCGGGCTGCTTCGAACTTGTCCGATCACTCTGTTTATCTGTCAGAAATCAACCTGAACAGAGAACATGGTCTGGTGGAGTATCCTTTTCAACCCACTTTAAGAGCGATCAAACCATTATTTCAGAGCAATGGAATCTCTTTCGCTTTTTTGATAATTAACCTTGAAATCAAGCCACTACTCAAGCAAATCCAGAATGACACACGGGAGCTGATACGGCCATATCAAAGCCACTTTTTTCTGGCTAACGAACGGGGCGACTGGCTGATACATCCGGATGAAAACAAAACATTCGGTAGCGATAGAGGAACGCCTTATTCTCTTAGCCAGGAGTTCAGTAATATTGCAACCCTGTCACGGCCTGATCCAGACAGATCACCGGCAACAGATCTGCAATTTGATGAGAAAACCGGGCTCTATCGCATCGTACAATCCATTCCGTTTATTCGCTCTTCTCCTGATCGCCATCTCACTCTGATTCACACATTATCCAGGGAACAACTGGCACAAAATACCCGGCAGATCATCCCGGCACAAACCTCACTACAGGCTTGTATCGGCCTGGCAATCCTGGCTGGACTGATGGGATTACATCGATTATATCACTCACAAAACAGGCAATCCGGCCAGACAGCCCATTCGATACCCACAATCACTATTCGCCAGAAAATATCGCTGGCATTGTTTTTTATTGGGATTGTCGCATCAGCGTCTATCGGTATGATGGCTCTCAGGGCTTTTAAGAATAATATCCAACAGGAAACCGCTTCTCATCTGCAGTCAGTAGCAAATTTTCAACACAAAAGAATCAAGGAATACATTCTTTATAATAAAGCCGGATTACAGCTGGTTGCCAGCCGGACACGCCTTAAATCAGCCACTAAAGCTTATCTGCAGGCACCCTCACCTGAATTAAAACAAACAATACAAAAAATACTGACAGACGCCCTGCAGTCGGTCTCCTTATTCAGTTCACTGACCATAACAACACCAGAGGGGCGTCCCCTTGCCTCAACATCTCCTATAGAAGCATCGCCTCAGGATGTATCCGATTTGACTCAATCTGAGGAGCATCTGTCGCCACAGTTCCAAATTCGCTTTTCTCCGGACAAACAGCAGCAGACTCTTTATATGACAATGCCTATGCTGCTTAATAATGTTTTCATAGGCACAGTGACAGCTTTGATGCCTATCGACGGCTTAATGCGTATTACTCAGGACTATGCCGGACTAGGGAGCACGGGAGAAACACTACTGGCTGAAAAACAGGAAAATGGCGATGCTCATTTTCTGACACTTTTACGCTTTGAGGATCAGCTGAACAGTTCCCGTACAATTCCAGCAGATAGTAATAATATCCCCATTATAAGGGCATTGAGAGGTGAGTCCGCCTTTCATGATGATGTTATCGACTATCGAGGACAACCTGTATTTGCCGTCACAACCTATCTGAATGAAGTCAACTGGGGAGTACTGACTAAAGTAGATCAGTCGGAAGCCTATCAGAACTACGAACAGCTAAAACACGACCTGATTATCATCTTTCTTCTTGTGTTGCTTGGTATAGGCGTTATCGCTCTGTTTTTGTCCCGATCAATCAGCACCCCCATAGAACAACTGACTCATATTGCAACCCGTATTAAGCAAGGGCATCGGGACACACTCCCCCCTCCTGCATTTTATGATAAAGAAACGGCCACCCTAACCACTGCATTCAGTGACGTCACTCAGGAACTGGTTCGTTTGTTCGACTCCGTTCCCAGCGGTATTGTTCTGGTCAATCGATGGGGGCAAATCATCCGTTGTAATCACCGTTTTGCCAGGGATATGGGCTATACCATTGACACGCTGCAGGGCCAGAACATTGATACCCTGATATCCGATAACATACAACTGGATGACTTACCTGAACCAGACACCTTCACAGACCAATTGACCACTGACTCCCGAAAACTGACGGCTTGCCATAAAGATGGCTCCCATTTCCCGATTGAAGTGGGTCTGTCCAGAATTGACGTTTCCAGCGAAGCCATGATTCTCGCCACCGTTGTTGACATATCAGAACGGCAATTACTGGAGCAACAGATCAGTGAGTACCAGACCAATCTGGAAAAAACCGTCATAGAACGGACTCATGAGCTGATGGCAGCAAAAGAAACAGCCGAGATTGCCACTCAGGCTAAAAGCGAATTCCTGGCCAGAATGAGCCATGAAATCCGCACACCGATGAATGCAATTGTCGGATTTACTTATCTTTTACAGGAAGCCCCGAACCTCAGCCCGGAACAACAGCGCCAGATTAGCCGGATCGATAGTTCCGCTCAATCCCTGCTGGGCATTATTAACGACATCCTGGATTACTCAAAAATTGAAGCCGGTAAAATGTCGATTGACCCCATTCCTTTTAACCTGGATGCAGTGCTGGAGAGTATTGCCAGTATGACCTCAGCCATATCCAGAGACAAAGACATTGAAGTATTAATCGACTGTGATCAGAAACTCCCCAAAAACCTGATTGGTGACTCCGTTCGACTAGGACAAATCCTGCTGAATCTGATGAGCAATGCAATCAAGTTTACTCATAAGGGTACCGTCACACTCCGCATACAAGCAGATAGAGAGGCTCGTCCCGAAGCCAATCATTATTACATTCGGTTTATTGTCCAGGATACAGGCATAGGAATGGATGAAGAGACTCTGGACAGAGCTTTTACTCCTTTTGAACAGGCAGACAGTTCTATAACACGCCAGTTCGGAGGCACAGGTCTGGGTCTGGCAATTGTATACCAGCTGGTAAAACTAATGGGGGGGCATATTCAGGTAAACAGTGAACCAGGTAAAGGAACGTTCTTCAATATTCAGCTGCCGTTCAGGCTCAACCCGGATGCTACCAGTACTTATTCCACTTATGATCTGAATACCATCAGCCAATTGAACGTACTTATCGTAGACGACAACAGTGATGCCAGAGAAACACTCTGCCATATCATTGATAGCTTCGGCTGTCAGTTTACAGCAACAGACAGTGCTGAAAGTGCACTTGAAATATTTCAACATTCGATACAACAAGAACAATACTACAGCCTTGTGCTAATAGACTGGCGACTTCCTGATATGGATGGATTGACAGCAGCCAGCAAGATGAAGGCGCTTTCTCCTTCCGATAAAATGCCTACTATTATTATGGAAACGGCTTATGGCAGAGAATTGCTTGAACAACAGCATAAGCAGTCGATTGACAACCTGATGGTTAAGCCCATTACAGCATCTAACCTGTTTGAGAGCATTATCCATCTGTTCAGAACCGAAAATAATATCACGACACGATCATCCTCCTACCGATTACAAGGTATGAGAATTCTTCTTGCAGAAGATCATCAGATTAATCAGGAAGTGGCTAAAGCCATGCTGGAAGGTGAAGGCGCTCAGGTCATGATTGCTGAAGATGGAAAAGAAGCCATCCGGACAATAGAACAACAACAAGGGCAGTTTCATGCCATCCTGATGGATATTCAGATGCCGGTTATGGATGGTCTTGAAGCAACAAGAATTATCCGTAGCGATCCGGAATGGCAGGCTTTACCAGTCATTGCCATGACGGCTAACGCTTCTGAAGCAGATAGGCAAGACAGTCTGAACGCCGGTGTGGACGCCGGTGTGGACGCCTACCTGACAAAACCCGTCGATGCTGAACTGTTATTTTCCACATTACAACGCTGGCATCCGTTAAAGCGATTATCTGATACTGAGATTACACCTAAACGATCAGAATTATCATATAAGGAGCGACCTATGACCATGCCAGAAAGAATGCCCGCTAGTTTTGTTTTCAATAATAAAACTCTGCCAGCCTATGATAATATTACAGTAATAGATCCTGAGACAGCATTAAAGCGGCTAAACAACAACCAGTCACTTTTCATCCATCTCATTGAACAGCTGTTAATTCAGGCTGATGATTTCCTGATAATGCTTAATAACCGTTTCAACAGTACAGAAAATAGTGAATTATTGAAAAAATTACATAGTATTAAAGGTACCAGTGGAAACCTTACAGCAAATGAACTATACAATAGTACCAGACAGCTTTATGACGCATTATCATCTGAAGACGGCATAGATGAAAAAGCCATTCAAGACTTCATTCAGGCCGTGAATGACCTGAAACAAAGCTATATTATACTGAAACATCAGTCACTCAACCAGACCCTCCCAACCGTCATTGAGCTTATGGAGGGTGTGACACTGAGTGCTGAGATAGCCCGCCTACAACAGGCTTTATCTGATCATGAAATGATCACAGACAAAGAACTGGAAATTCTGTCAACTATTATTACACAATCCGACAATCAGGATGAAGAACTACAGTTGAAGTTGAATAACTTTATTAACTCAGTTCATCAATTCGATTATGAACAGGCTTTACAACACCTTCATGATTTAAGTTCACTCTGCCAGGTCAGCAGTTAACATCTGGATATTTATAATCAACAAGGCAATAGCCACATATAATATATACCAATATTAATAAACTTTTTCAAGACGCAGATTTAACAATCTGTTAATAACCAGATATATCTTTTGAAGAGAATTATTATGTCAAGCCAATCGTCAGATTACCTGAAGCTGTCACTAAATTCAGATGATGAAACAATGAAGCTCTCAGTATCAACTCCTCCCAAAAGAAGTATACTCATCGTTGATGATGAGCCTGCTAATTGGCTCCTCGACGTTAGGTGTGGATTCCTGTTTGAGAGTTGTAGCAAAATAAGCACTTTTTTCAGAGAGGATAAATCATGGACGGCAATCAG
>NZ_JACJFM010000056.1 GCF_014164585.1 Oceanospirillum sediminis
CTTACCGCTCCTGGTCGAAATGATCCATGCCTGAATAGCTAATTTGTTTTAAAAACAGTCTATTAAGGGCTTTTCAGGGCTGACTATTTATCCGCTTGTTATCACCGATCAGGCTATCTAAAATGATCTTTTCAGCGTCCATTTAAAAGACCTGTTAAGGAGTTGATATGACACATCGTATTCTGGCGGATGTCGCCGCCAGCATTACAGAGCTTAAAGCGAACCCGATGAAGGTTGTCAGCAGCGCCTGTGGTGAGCCTGTCGCGGTACTGAATCGCAATGAACCGGCTTTTTACTGCATTCCTGCCGAGGCCTATGAAGCTCTGATGGACAGGCTGGAAGATCTGGAACTGGTCGCGCTGGCCAAAGCCCGTGAATCAGAACCCGGCATCCCGGTCAGTCTGGATGACTTATAATCTTGAGTTCAAACCGAGCGCCCTTAAAGAGTGGAAAAAGCTCGGTTCGGTGGTACAGCAGCAGTTTAAAAAGAAGCTGGCTGAACGTCTGGATAATCCCCATGTTCCCTCTGCCCGGTTATCCGGGGCCGATAACCTCTACAAAATTAAGCTGCGTCAGTCTGGCTACCGGCTGGTTTACAAAGTACAGGATGATGTCGTGATAGTGACCGTTCTGGCCGTTGGCAAACGTGAACGCAGCGAGGTTTACCAGAAAGCAATGCAACGCCTGGATAACTGAACCTGCTACTTCATCTTTCAGCTTTCCCTTACATCTGAGCCCTGCTGTTAAGCCGGGCTTTTTTGTGCCTGCTCCACGCTTTTTTTATCGTCACACCCCTTTATTCACCTCATACCGGACCTGTACCAGACAAGGAGAATGCCCTATGTCAGAAGTTCCTTCACCGCCGTTAGTGACCTCACTGGATCAGATTGATCTGCAGATGCTGGAAGCCAAAGAGAACCTGCTCCGGCAGCAGGCAGAGAAAGCCCTCCGGGAGGATCAGAAAGCTCTGCTGATTGCCCGCGCCGATGATTTTAAGCTTCAGCAGAAGCGCCTGAGAAAACGGATCGAATCCCGGCCACCTAAACTCAGCTGGTTAATTGAAGAAGACGGCAACCATATCCAGCTGACCCGGATGCATAACGGCAAACCTCTGGATGTTTATCCGCCGGTGCATCGTTCTATGGCCGGTGTGTACCTGCAGGCCATTGTTCAGGGGTTTCATCCTCCACGGGTTCTGACACCCATTGAACCGCCTGCTGAATAACCTGTTTTTGCCATACTGGATATACATCCAGCACCCTGATTTTCCCCTCTTTACCGCACATGGATACCCCACTGTCCACGGTTTGCCCTGCGCGTCTTTAACTCCTTGATCAGGCGTTAGCGGGGCCTTTTTAAAGGATTTGTATTATGAAGAATGCACCGCAGCCTCCGTGTTCTGACGCTGAGGCCCTGAAGGATCAGATCATTACCGGCTCTGTTGAAACGGTCGGGACGCTGATTAATGACGCCGCCTGCGACCGGGACAGGATTCTGATCGCATCCAGCATCGCCAGTCTCACTCTGGGCATGCTCTATTCCGTTAAGGGTGAAGACGATTTTGATCTGTTTCTGAAAGATCTGGTCGGGCTGATTAAAGAAGATCCTCTGCCCCTTTTAACCTGCAAACCCGAACATCTGAACTGATCAGGAGGTCAGCCACTATGACACCATTCGTACCGGAATCCGCTCAGGGTTCATCGTTGAAACACCCGCCTTCTGAGCGCTCTCCCTTTCAGAACAGCGGCCCGATGGCCTTCAGCCTGCCCCATGCGGTGATTATCGCCGGAGCCGGTCTGGGCAGCCATTTTCAGCATGAGTTGCTACTGCAGCTGGCAGCAATGCAGATCGGTTTGTTTGCGCTGTTTTCTCTGGGCATATTGCTGGTTCCGATGAAGTATCTCTGCAAGCACCTTGATCAGCCGTTCACCCAGGCTGACCGCAGTGACTGGACGATCCTGACCGTCATGGTCCTGCTCCTGCTGGAGTGGTATCTCGGCGTCGCTGTCATGGTGTTCTCGGTGATCGCGGGGTTTATCCTGAAAGGCACACTGAGCCATGCCATGAAGCCCCGGCTGAAAGATAACTGGCTGGAGGATTCCCTGAAAACATCATCGAACCGCCAGAGTGATTCGGATAGCGATACCGCACAATGAAGTGGTCGTCAGGATCTGATCAGAACGGCCTGAATCTCAGATATTCAGGCCGTTTTGTGAAGATTCCGACTCCTTCAGGTTGTTTTATACCAGTTTTGCCTCGTTTCCTTTTTCATCCCCATGCGGAGGTTAACGAGGCTTTTTTATGCCTGTCTTTCACCCCGAGGGTGATGATTATGGAACCTCTTTTATCGTTGAACGCTCCGGAACCAGTCCGGGCTGTAAAGCCTTCTGCTGAACGTCCGGAGGCGGTACCCGGTTCAGATCGGTCTGATCAGCCTGCTTCCGGTGATCCAATCCCCGGCGATCCGGAGTATCAGGAAGAGCAACTCAGTCTGTTCTGAACCCTATCCCGATTTTCCCTTACCTGGCTGGCGTCCTTCCCTGCGGATGCCGGTCAGGTCTTTTTACCTTTTTCAGGATACCCCCATGACGCTGATTCCGTGGATCAGGTCAGTCATCCGTTTTTACCTTTCTATTCATAACGTACAAGGAGTATGTGATGTCTCTGTGTGAACTACAGACCGTTTTAAATCAGGCCGCTGATGCCAGTACCTGCGCTCATAAGGCGCTGGCCAGTGCAACCGATCAGCTGAAAGCCTCCCATGATCTGCTAACAGCAGAACGTAATATCGCGCTGGATAATCTGGCCGTGATGCAGGCCGCTCTGCTGGAGAACCGGCTGAACGGTGCCACAGCCGCCATGAAGTGGATCACGGAGCGACTGACCATGAGTGGTGGTCGCCCTGATCCGGATAGCCCCTGGCTGAATGATCCGCTGAAGTATCGTATTGCTCATGGCAGTAAGCCCCGGTTCTGCCCGGTGTGTGGCAGTCCGTCTCAGGGGCCGGTGAGTGATCCGGTCTGTTCGGCGGATTGTCACAGAACACGCTTTCTGGAGACACTTCCGGAAGCCTCACGGGACGCCGCTAAACCGTTGTTTCCCTTCTGTGCCAGCGACTGGACCGAGGAACGGGATCTCAGGTTGCCTTTCAATATGGGTGAGTATGCTTACGCCACCGATGGCCGCTTGCTGATCCGACGCCCGGCTGTCGAAGGGCTGACAGAACTGCAGGATGAGCATATTCCTTCTGCTCAGAAGGTCCGGGATCTGGTCAGCCCGCTGGCGAGTCGCCGCTACCAGAAGACAGAGATCCGGGTACCGGAGCAGTGTCCGGATTGTCTGGGCAGAGGCTTTCATGAGCTGATCACCGATCATGTGGCGTATCACCTGGATTGTCACACCTGCAAAGGCAGCGGTACCGGCATCAGTGATCTGCTGCCGGTCTCACCCCCGGCGCTTAAAGGTATCTACGCCGCCAGCTATGTGGCCCTGATTCAGGATCTGCCTGATCTGGAGGTCAGTGAAGATCCGGAGAATCATACCCTGTACTTCCGTTTCTCTGGCGGGGCCGGAATCCTGATGGGACTGGAGCCAGAGAAGATGACACCTCTGGTCAAAGAGCCTCCGGAAACCGATTGTTACTGCCATCTGCAGATGAAGGACGGTTCCACCCGCTACGCTGCCGCCATCTACTTAGAGCCGGAGCACAGCCAGCCCATCTGGCGGGAATGCCTGACCGATCAGGAGATCGTCCGACAGAGTATCGAAGCCTGGCGACCTCTGATCGGTGTGTATCGTAAGTAATTTCTTTCCCATTCTGTTAAGGACATCACCATGACTCAGGATAAAAAGTCCCCTTCTGCTAAAGAAATGGCTCAGTTACAGCAGCATCAGAAAATCCAGTATGAGATTCTGCAGACGTATATCACGGCCATGCAGGCTGCCATTATTGATACCCGCCAGCGGGGCTGTAATGCCGGAATGGATCGTATTTTTGAAGCCCTGGCCGCACCGGGTCTGATCCCCTCTGATGAGCATAAGGACGCGGATCGTTTTCTGAACCAGCACGATCCCTACGCGACACCCTGCCGGATTTGCGGACAGCCCAGTCTGACCGAATTGTGTTCGACGGCCTGTCTGTATGATGCGATCAAAGCCGATGTACCGGAACAGGAACATGCCCGGCTGGATCAGATCACAGCCTTCTGCGAACAGGCCCTGTACTCAGAGCAACAGTTTAACCTGCCTTTCAGTACTGGTGATTACAGCTACGCAACCAACGGGCATCTGATGATCCGGGTGCCTCGGATAACCGGTGTGCCAGAGATGGCATCAGACTATATCGCCTCACCCGATGTGTTTGATCATTATCTGTCGGATGATCCTGATCTGTGCTTTGTACCGGTGACATCGTTTGATCTGCCGGGGCACTGTCCAGATTGTGAGGGCACGGGCTGGCACAGTTTTGCCACTCGGGGCTGGTTATACGATACGCCCTGCAAATCCTGTAAAGGCTCCGGACTGGGCATATCAGAGCATATCATCCACTGGCCTGAGGCACTGGTGCAGCATTACCGGTCAGATTATCTCCGGCAATTAGAGCAGCTTCCGGAGCTGGCCGTCTGTGAACAGCCCGACCGCTCTATGATCCGCTTTCGCTTCTCAGAGGGTGAAGGGCTTCTGATGGCCGTTCGGCAGGCGCTGACCAATGAAGACGCCAGGAACATGACACGCCATGCCTATGCCAGGGTCATCACGCATGATGGCAAGCTGATTCCCGCTTACTGTCACTACGATCCGGAGGCTAAGACGGCCGAATGGCGGCATCTGAGTTCCAGCCAGCCCTTCAGCCCTGACCTGATTTATCGCTGGCAGGTCGCCAGCTACTACGGCAGTTTCTGATCCGGTACTGTCTGCTCTCGCTTCACCCCAGCTCTATCGCTTTACCCCCAGCTCTCGCTTCAACCCTGATTAACACCTCATTTTTATGCGCAAAACCGGAAGTCACTTTTACTGTCGCGATGAAGGAGCACTTATGACGCTACACAGACACGGGCAATACCCTCAAACCCAACAAACCATGACCGAGAAATCGAGCGCTCAGCTCGCGTATATCAAACAGCTGATCAGTTCGGCTGAAGATGAAAAGCAGGCCACTAAGCTGCTGGCTAATCTGGCCTCGCTGAGCCTGGGGTACATCCTGGCCAGTCAGGGGCAGGCTTATCACGATCATGTCATCGAGATCCTTAGGCAACACCCGATCATCATCCCGGCTGAAAACTGATCATTACCCTTACAGGAGGTCACTATGCGTCTGATCTGGCTGATCACTACCGCTGTGCTGTTTACTGCCAGCAGTTATTTCAGTGTCCGTCTGTTGCTGCAGCTGGCGGATGATACCGCCACTGGCATCGCTTATGGTGCCGTGGCCATTGCGTTGGCTCTGGTTCAGTATGCGGCACTGCCTTATGGCATCCGGAGCTGGAGTCAGGGCAGGCATTTCTCTGCCAGTGTTTACTTCGTCACCTGGGCATTACTGACGCTGCTCAGTATCGCGGCCAGTGCCGGTGCTCTGATTGGCGATACGCAGCAACAACAACACCGGCAGCATACCGGCAGTCTGGAATATCAGCTGCTCACCAGCCAGATCAGACAACTTCAGTTACAGGCTGACAGTATTCAGGCCACCGCTAAAACCGATAGTGAGAACGGCTACCGCAGCCGGGCACTGAAAACACTGGATAAGCTACCGGCCATTCAGCAACAGATCTCTGAACTGCGCCTGCAGCTGAGTGCTTTACCGGCCAGTAGCAACACAGCGGTATCTGCTCTGTTTGAGCGCATCGCCAGACAACTGAAGGCTGATCCGGATCAGGTGATGACCGGAGCTTATCTTCTGGTAGCGGTACTGATTGAGCTGGCGTTAACGGTGTCCGTTTCTGCCCTGTCAGAAGGTATGGCCATGACGGTAACACCCGTGGCCACAGCATCCACTCATACAGCCACAGAGAACAATACGCTTCCGGAGACGGCTGACACCCAGAGATCCGGAGGCCACGCAATCCCATCCCCACAAACCACAATCGAACCGGGCACTTTGACCGCCCGGCTTAAATCACTGATCAGGCCGCCGGATGGTCGGCCCGTTACCAGTTAGAGGAAACAGGTAATGAAGATCTACATACCAACAACACATAAGGACGAAAACGAATGAACCACACTTTCGAAATAGAAGAACTGGCTGCTCTGACCTGTACCGGCACGACAGACGCAGCAGAAAAAGTTGAATGCATCCACACACTTCTGCATGAGAAGTACGGCATCGATCTGGAGTTATACCAGCGCATTGCAGAAGACCTTCTGCCCTTTACCACTCTGGTCAGAACGGCTGTTGACGGCCAGTACTATCACGCCTTTATCAATTACGAAACGCAATCCACTATCATCCGTTGCCCTCCATCAGCCCAGGCACAGGAGCATATTAAATGACAATTCAACCCGCCCATGTTACCCGCAATACCGATGGCCACTGGCAGCATCCGGATCTTCCGGACTGGAGCGACACCACCTCCAGTCCTGAGATGGAATACTGGCTCACCCAGCAGGGCCTTAACTCAAAAGTATTACAGATAGGCTCACGCATCCCTCAGGAGGTCATCAACCGCTGGCTGGCCGGAGAGTCCGGACGCTCTGATGATATGCCCGAACGCTACAGTCTCGGGGACAGCATCGTACTGGCAGTTTACCAGACCGAGGAGTTCACCACCGTCTGGTTAGGTACACCCACTCAGCACACCGGTCAGAGGACAGACAGCAATGAAGTTTACTCCGCAGCTTGATGCCCAGGGCAATTACTTCTGGTTAGTGGAAATGAGATGCCATCAGCGCCTGTTAATGGCTGAAGGTAACACTCTGAAAGAAGCCATTGAAAACGGTCTGAAACTGGTTGAAGAGATGGCGATTCAGGCTGCCAGAAGGAAATTCCCTGCGTTATGAGACCACCACATACCCCACCTGAACGAACGATGAACTTACTGAACACCATCTGAAGCCCTGCACTGTTTGCGGGGCTTTTTTATACAAGGATGATCACCATGACTTACACCATCACAGGACCTAAAGCCGCTCTAATCACAGTACTGTGTGATGAGGATCTGGAACCCCATCACATCGAAATTGGCTGCATGCTGGTCAAGGCCTTCCGGGATGAAAACAACCTGGTGTACTGGCCATTGCCGGATTGCAGGCGCACCTACGACAAGAACATGGCACTGGATTTTGCTCATAAGCTATCCGGTATTGCACGCACAGAACCGGAACCACTGCCTATGCCCGAACACAGCCTGAGCAAGACTCAGCCAGAGGATCAACAGGAGCCAGACTATGAGCCAGCTATCGGTTGAAGAAGCCGCTCAGCGGCTGAACTTTCCCGGCGGACGTAACGCCCTGTACAAGTATCTGAGAGCCCATGCGGGCTTTCAGGGCACGATTGCGCCTTACTCACTGGTGTTTCAGGGCTTCTTTGTGGTGATTGATGGCCAGTACGAACGAGGCCGTCAGACCATCTATACCCAGACCACCAAAGTAACCACCCGGGGGCTGACGTTTATTGCCCAGCTGATGAACGAACATCCGCCAGAGGTGAAAACCACGGCCCGCAACAAAACATCCGGACGCCGGAAGAAATACAGCACACAACACAAGCATCACAAGACAAACCCCACCCCCGATTCCGCCTGATCCATCCGCAATAAAAGGAACACTCAATGACAACCCCAATAGGCAAACTGATGCCCCTGAAAGAATGGCAGGCCGAACGCTTCGCCGGTCAGGGGCCAACACTGTGCACCATTCGTCGCTGGTGTCAGAACGGGCAACTCCCCGCCCGTAAGATTGGCAGCCAGTGGTTTATTGATCTGGAAGCCGAAAGCCAGCAGACACCGGATACCCCAACAAACTGAACAGCCTCACTAACGGCATACCTGTTAATCCCCGGATCGGGAAACCACCAGAAGGACAATCATCATGAGAGAACCAGACATCACATTAGAAGAATGGGACCTGCTGAATCACTCGCAACCCCACAATAAACGCACCCTGCTGACCTGGGCGAGAGAAGGTCGTATTCAGCCGAAACCACAAAAGCGGGGCAGAAAATACTGGGTGCGTCCGGATGCCCGTTATCAGGAACCGGACAAAGCGCGTATCACCCGGTTGCGTCAGGTTAAAACCATGCTTCAGAATCCATGTGACGTGACTGACCCATCCACCCGAGTACTGGAGATTTATCACCATGGTTCCCAGACCTAGAAAACGCCGGTACACCACCACACCCAACTTTTATATCAAACGGGACAGCCGCACCGGCAAGCTGTCCTGTCAGTATAAGGACCTGAGAACCGGTCGATTTCACAGCCTGCCATCGAATGTTAAAGACGCTGAAAAAATGGCCAGAGAACTGAACGTACTCATTGGCCAGGAGATGCTGGAGATTGAAAAGCGGGCCATTCTGGAGCTGGACAACAGCCGCAATATTACCGTGGCCACCTGGCTGGAAGAGTACCTGAAGATTCAACAGGAGAAACTGGAACAGGGCGACATAAAGAAAAGCACCTTCGATCAGAAACGCTGGGCATTAAAGCCGGTACAGGAGAAATACAAACACCTGAAACTGAGCGATCTGGACACCGTCACCATTAATAAATTCCTGCAGGGCTACATTAAACGCAAGAAACCCACCATGGCGCAGCGTGTCCGAACCTGCCTGATTGATGTGTTTGCCGAAGCCATTGCCAGCGGACATTTCCCGGCGGATAAACCCAACCCGGCAGCGGTGACCAGAGCACCACGCATCAGAATCCAGCGATCACGCCTGACGCTGGAAGTGTTTAATCAGGTGATCACCTGGGCTAAAAGACACCAGAAACCTTACCTGTGGCGTTCATACCTGCTGGCCATACTCACCGGCCAGCGGCTGGACGACATCGGCAAAGCCAGCTTTAAAGATATAAAACGAGTGAATGGCACCCGCTATCTGGAAGTGATTCAGACCAAAACCGGCACCAAACTCCTGATCCCGCTGGATCTGAAACTGGACTCCGTAGGCTATAGCATTCAGGACATCAT
The DNA here is from genome assembly GCF_014164585.1 of Oceanospirillum sediminis. Lineage (GTDB taxonomy): Bacteria > Pseudomonadota > Gammaproteobacteria > Pseudomonadales > Halomonadaceae > Oceanospirillum > Oceanospirillum sediminis. Next base: position 9,127 of record NZ_JACJFM010000056.1, read on the forward strand.
CTCGCTGTGCCGGGACCGGGTTGTCAGCCCCCACCTGTTTCACCATGTATGCAAAGCAGGCCGGGCCATGCCAGGCGATAAAGTCCGTACCAAATCTCTGAGTAATGGTTTTGCAGCTGCGATCCGGGCACTGGAGCTGGACTGGGGCGACAATAACCCACCCTCATTTCATGAGATACGGTCACTATCCGAACGGGAATACAAAAAGCAGGGCGTGAACACTCAGCATCTGCTGGGCCATAAACATCAGATTACAACGGACACCTACGCGGATACCCGTGGTCAGGACTGGATTATAGTAAAAACAGGAAAGGAATCAGTATGAGAGACACAAATAATCGTTATAAAGGGGATACAGGCAACAGAGTATTATTCGATATAAAGGCGCATTTATATCTTATTAACACTCTGCTGCCTGACAGACGGTATCCTTTTCAGATTTAAGTTTATATTGATCGACGTATTGGGAGAATCGAATCATCGCTATAAACATTGGTCTGTATTTACCCTTTTTATTTCAGCCTATCCACTGTTACAGAAGGACTGCCAGACTGCTTACAGCAGCGCTTCTTTAGACGCTGAAACCGGCTCGACATCGTGGAAAGCGACTTCTTCAAAGTCATACGAAAAGCTATTTGAATCAGTCAGTTGTGCTTCTTTAGAACTGGATACCGGCTCAATCACTTTCAGGGTAACAACATCATTGCTGATAGCAGATGAACCACTCAGATTCGCTTCCTGAGAGTAACCTGCAGGCTCAATCGCTGCGAATGGGTTGTTAGTGGTATTAGTATCAGCAACCGCCTGAAAAGATACTGCAGCAACAGAAGCAACAATCAGTTTAGTAAAAGCATTCATGGTTTAATTCCTCTTGAACTTGTAAGTCGTAACTTGATGCTGCGTATGTTAACCAGGCTGATATTTTTAGGTAGCCCTCTGCTTGTTACTTGTGTGTTAACCCAGAGTTAAAAGCAAAAAATGAAAGGTTGTTATAACGAAATAATACCGAATGGCGTGAATCTGTTTGCCGGGAATGTGCGTGGTGATGGGCTGGCTTCACCCAGGAAAGGCAGGATACTTCTGTCGCTTCTCGCAAATATCGCGGAAAGACCAGGAGTGTTATGAGACAACGAAAGAAAAAGGAATGGCTAACCATTCCTTTGCATAAAATAAAGCTATCAGGCAACTATGTGGCAGAGATTTTTTTAGCTCGTTCAATAACTGCCTGCTGTGAACGCATCGCACCAGTCATTGCACGCTGATAAAGCTCTGAATTCTCACGACGTTTTGCTCGACTTACCAGCTTTGATAAGGGACTGCTTTTAGTTTTTACACTGTTATCTGACATAGGGAAATTCACTTCATAACACAATCTGCTTAAGCATTATCAGATCATTCAGTAACATCAGGCAGCAGCGAAATCGATAGGGCTCACTCTTTCAAGATCAATATGCTGCTTAGCCTGCCAGAGATCGTAATTATCCTGCATACTCAGCCAGCTTTCTGCTGTACGCCCCAGAGCCTTAGACAAACGCAATGCCATTTCCGGTGAAACAGCACTCTGCCCTTTAAGAACCCGATTCAGAGTTGAGGGAGATACATCCAGCTGTTTAGCCACAAAACGGCAGCTATAACCAAAAGGCTCCATATACACATCAAAAATAAACTCACCAGGATGCGGTGGATTATGCATAGCCATTAGTGATAATCCTCATAATTCAATATATATGCATTGCCATCAATAAACTCGAAGGTAACGCGCCAGTTGCCGTTTACAGTCACTGACCATATCCCCTCCCGATTGCCCTTTAATGGATGCAACTTAAAGCCCGGCAAATCAATATCTTCAATAACTGTGGCGGTATCAATAGCTGCCAGCTGCATTCTTAATCGACGTTCATGTTTAGCCTGAATTCCAGCTTTACTTCCTGTCTCGAAGAATCTCTTCAGGCCTTTATGTTTGAAGGATTTAATCATAAGCAAGAGTGTAGCGCAGTGCGCAACGCACATCTACAAGAAAAAAGTGCCTATCCTGTTTTTTGCCAATCACTCCCCACCGTCCCCTGTCTTACCGAAAGACAGACATTTCATATAAATCAAAAGCTTCCTGACACTATCTTTCCTGGCACATTCCCCATCAGGCTTACCTCATACAATAGAAAGATCACCTTTAATTCAGTGTGTTACTGCACTATCATCAGGGCAATTTCCCTAATAACCATTAGCAGTGGATTGCTGATTTTCGTTCGCCATACGTGAGCGGAACTTCCACAGGCAAGGATGCACATGTCGTCTGAGAATAGCTCTTCTATGGATACCAATACTTCTGCACTGGCTGGACTGATCTGGTCGGTGGCTGACCTTTTGCGCGGTGATTTTAAGCAATCCCAGTATGGCCGAATCATTCTGCCATTCACGGTTCTGAGACGCCTTGAATGCGTTTTAGCCCCAAACAAAGACTTTGTTATTGCCGCTGCCGAGCGTAGTCAGGACGTTAATGAAACGGCACTGAATACGATTCTTCTGAATGTTTCGGGTAATGCGTTTTACAACACCTCAAAGCTGGATCTGTCTAAGCTGGGTGAAACCCATATTCGCGATAATCTGGACAGCTATATCAGAGCCTTCTCCAAAGACGCCCGTGAGATATTCGAGTACTTCAGCTTTGAAACCAGCCTGGACAAACTGGACGATGCTGACTTGCTGTACAAAGTTGCTCAGAAGTTTGCCCATTTCGATCTGTCGCCCGAGGCCGTAGACAACTACCACATGGGTCTGGTATTTGAAGATCTGATTCGACGCTTTGCGGAAAGCTCTAACGAAACTGCCGGGGAACACTTTACCCCTCGCGATATTGTGAATCTGACCACCTCGTTAGTGTTTGCCACCGACGATAAAATCCTGACCAAACCCGGTGCGATCAGCTCCATTTATGACCCCACTGCCGGTACAGGTGGCTTCCTGTCCTGTGGTATGGAATACCTGCACGAACTGAACGAAAATGCCCGTCTGGCCACCTTCGGACAGGAGCTGAACCCGGAATCCTACGCCATCTGTAAAGCGGATATGCTGATTAAGGGCCAGGACATCACCAATATTAAATTGGGTAATACCCTGTCTGATGATCAGTTACGGGGCCAGCACTTTGATTACTGCCTGTCTAATCCACCGTTCGGTGTGGATTGGAAGAAAGTCGAAAAGGCCATCAAGGATGAACACAAAGAGCAAGGCTTCAATGGTCGCTTTGGCCCTGGCCTGCCCCGTGTATCCGATGGTTCTTTGCTGTTCCTGATGCACCTGATTAGCAAGATGCAATCTCCAACAGCAGATACTGCAGGCTCACGTATTGGCATTATTCTGAACGGCTCCCCTCTGTTTACCGGTGGGGCCGGTAGCGGTGAAAGTGAGATCCGCCGCCATATCCTGGAACAAGACCTGTTGGACGCCATCGTCGCACTGCCTACCGATATGTTCTATAACACCGGCATTGCGACCTATATCTGGGTGCTGTCTAACCACAAACCGGCAGAGCGTAAAAACAAAGTCCTGCTGATTAATGCCACCGACATGCACAGCCCGATGAGAAAGTCCCTGGGCTCAAAGCGTAAATACCTGAATGACGATGCCTTGGAAACCATCGTTAACCTGTACAGCCGTTACGATCTGAACGAACTGGAACAGAGCGGTATAGCCAAAATTTTTAACACCACCGACTTTGGTTACCGCCGTATTACCGTAGAGCGTCCATTAAAGCTGGCCTTTTACCCTCACGATTCCGAGCGAATCGAAGCCATGCAGGCAGACAAACCGTGGGCCAAACTGGATGAAAGCTTAAAATCAGCCATTCTGGCAGCACTGGCACAGTTTGAAGACGACAAGCTTCTATCCCGTGACACCTTTAAGAAACAGCTCACCGCCGTTCTTGATGGCGTTAAGCTACCGGCAGCCGCCTTTAAACTGATCTGCAAGCATATTGGTGAACAGGACGACGAAGCCGAAGTCTGTACCAGCAAAGGCCAACCAGAACCCAATCCCGACTTGCGCGACAACGAAAACGTCCCTCTTTCAGAAAATATCGAAGAGTACTTTACCCGCGAAGTAACCCCGCATGTTCCAGACGCCTGGATTGATCAGAGCAAATGCGACGAAAAAGACAAGCAAGTCGGTATTGTCGGTTATGAGATTCCCTTCAATCGCCATTTCTACAAGTACCAGCCACCTCGCTCACTAGAAGAGATTGATGCCGATCTGGATGCCGTAAGTAAAGACATTATGACACTGCTAGCGGAGGTACACTCGTGACAGGGAAGTATCAACCGTATCCAGAATATAAGGATTCAGGTGTCGAGTGGTTGGGTAAGATCCCTAAGCATTGGTCCTCAGGCCCTGTAAAATACGTCCTATCCAGCAAGAAAGGGGCATGCAAAGCAGGTCCTTTTGGAAGTCATCTAACCAATACAGATATGACTGGTAGAGATGTAAAAGTCATCAATCAGAAAAACATCATATCCAATAATATGGACTTGGGTGACTTCTTTATCTCTAAGGAGAAATATGAAGACCTCCAAGCATTTAAAATCCAAAAAGGGGATATACTTGTAACAACAAGAGGAACAATAGGGAAAACATCAATATTTTCATCAAATCAAACTGCAATTTTACATCCTTGCCTAATTCGTCTGCAAATTGATGAAAATATACTAATCAGACAGTGGCTGGCATTAATCATTCAAGAAAGTGGATACGTCATTGAACAAATACTGGTCAAGAGTAATGCAACAACAATTGAAGTCATATATAGCGAAAATTTGTTAAATGTCGATATTACATACCCTCCCTGCTTAAAAGAGCAACGCACTATAGCAGCCTTTCTCAACCACGAAACTGCCCGTATCGACCAGCTGATTGAAAAACAGCAACAGCTGATCAAACTGCTAAAAGAAAAGCGCCAAGCTGTTATCTCTCATGCTGTCACTAAAGGTCTTAATCCTGATGTAGCAATGAAGGATTCAGGTGTTGAGTGGCTGGGAAAGGTGCCAAAGCACTGGGTAATCAGCAGACTCAAATATGAAGCTAAGATAGTCGACTGTAAAAACCGTACCCCCGAATATTTTGATGATGGCTCATATCTGGTAGTACGTACAACCAATGTAAAAAATCAAAACCTACTATTGGATGGTGCGCTTTATACTAATGACGAAAATTTTAAAATATGGACACAGCGAGGGATACCTCCAATTGGCTCTATTCTCTTTACCCGTGAAGCTCCTACCGGTGAAGTTTGTTTAGTACCCGAATATCCCGCTCTCTGTATGGGACAGAGAATGATGAACTTCATTCCCCATGACTCGAAATATACTGTATTCCTATTTGATTATTTAACATCTGATTGCTTAAACAGATATATAGAAAGTGAGGCATCAGGAAGTACAGTAACTCATCTTAGGGTTGAACAGGTTTATAACATTCCCGTTGTTATACCTCCTTATGACGAGCAAGTTAAGATTGATCAACTCGTCAGTAATCTAAAAAATAATTTCAACCTTTTAATTGAGCAATCAAATGATGCTATAGAACTTATGAAAGAACGCCGTACGGCCCTTATCTCTGCCGCTGTAACCGGAAAAATTGATCTGCGAGGATGGCAACCGCCTGCACAGGAGAGTGCTTAAATGAGTAATAGCAAAACCCTGGAACTCACCTTCCAGAACCATATTATTTCTGATCTGGAGTCCCAGGGCTGGCGGGTTGGCCATAGCAGCGATTATGACCGGGAGCGGGCGATCTACCCGGAAGATCTGGTCGAGTACGTTAAAGAAACTCAGCCCGATGTCTGGGAGAAGTTCTGCCGAATCTATGGCACCGAGCCTGAAAAACAGTTGCTGAATGCGGCTGTGCGCAGCCTGGATCGCAAGGGTACTCTCTGGCTGTTACGCAATCAGATTGAAGACAGGGGCGTTCGTATCAAGGCGGCAACGTTCCGCCCAGATAACGACCTTAACCCGGAACTCAGCTTACGTTATGAGAGCAACCGGCTTAGAGTTGTTCCCGAGCTGATCTACAGTCCGAACGGTTATGATGGCCGTATTGATCTGACGCTGTTTCTGAACGGGCTACCCATTGCCACACTGGAACTGAAATCCTGCTTTAAACAAAGCCTGGAAAACGCTAAAAAGCAGTACCGCTATGACCGTAAGCCAAAGACCAAAAACAAAGATGAGCCTCTGTTACAGTTCAACCGTGGGGCTATTGTTCACTTTGCGCTGAACCAGTTTGAAGTCGCGATGACCACCAAACTGGCTGGCGAAGATACCCGATTCCTGCCCTTTAACAAAGGCACTGCAGCCGGTGGGGCCGGTAACGATCAGCCCCCACTGGTAAACGGTAAACACGGTTACGCCACCGAATACCTCTGGAAAGAGATTTTCCAGAAAGACAACCTGCTGAAGATTCTGCACCGTTATGTGCATCTGGAAGTGAAAGACAGCTTCGACAGTTTAGGCAAGCTGCAAACCAAACAGACCATGATCTTCCCCCGTTACCACCAGTGGGCAGTGGTTCAGAAGCTGCTCAGTACGGTACAGCTGGAAGGCACCGGCCATAAATATCTGATTCAGCACTCTGCCGGTTCCGGTAAATCCAACTCTATCGCCTGGCTGGCCCATCAGGCCTCCAGTCTGTGTAACCCACAGGGCGATAAAGTATTTAACTCGGTGATTGTGATTACTGATCGAACCGTACTGGATAACCAGTTACAGGAAACTATCTCGCAGTTTGATCATAAATCCGGCGTGATCAGCCGTATTAACCGTGATGAAGGCGACGGCAGCAAATCTGCACAACTGGCAGATGCCCTGTCCAGTAATACTCCGATCATTATTGTCACGATTCAGACCTTCCCTCATGTTCTGAAAGCGATTCAGGAAAGCACCGGGCTGAAGGATCGCACCTTTGCGGTGATTGCCGACGAAGCCCACTCCAGCCAGACCGGCAGCACCGCCCGGCAGCTGCGAGAAGTGCTGATGGCCGAACAACTGTCTGATGAGCAAGACCTGTCTGCAGAAGACGTGATGAACGCCACGCTGAGCGCCCGAGGTGGATCAGACAAGATCAGTTACTTTGCCTTTACCGCAACCCCTAAGGCCAAAACCCTGGAACTGTTTGGTCGACCAGACGACACCAGCAACCCGCCCAGTGATGAGAATCCGCCTAAGGCATTCCACGTCTACTCGATGCGTCAAGCCATCGAAGAAGAGTTTATTCTGGATGTGCTGAAGAACTACACCAATTACTCTATGGCCTATCGCCTGGCGATGGAAAATCAGGCCGTAGATCAGGAAGTAGACTCCAAAAAAGCCAGAACAAAACTGGCCCGCTGGGTACGTCTGCACCCTCACAATATCGGCCAGAAAGTTCAGGTGATTATCGAGCACTTCCGGGAGGTTGTTGCCCACCTGTTAGCCGGTGAAGCTAAAGCCATGGTGGTCACCTCCAGTCGGATCGAAGCGGTACGCTATAAACTCGCCTTTGATAAATACGTTGAAGAGCAGGGTTACGACAAAATTCAGGCGATGGTCGCCTTCTCTGGTGAAGTGAACGACCCGGACAGCAGGCCCGAACCTTTCACTGAAAAGGGCATGAATCCCGGTCTGAAAGGGCGCGATATGCGCAAAGCCTTTGATACCGAGGAATACCAGGTGATGCTGGTGGCCAACAAATTTCAGACCGGTTTTGACCAGCCCAAACTGTGCGCCATGTACGTGGATAAGAAGCTGTCTGGCGTGGACTGTATCCAGACCCTATCGCGACTGAACCGCACCTATCCTGGCAAAGAAAGCACCTATGTACTGGATTTTGTGAACGAGCCTGCTGAAATTCTGGAGCAGTTCCAGCAGTACTACGAAACCGCCGAAATAGACCGGGTATCTGATCCGAATCTGGTATACGACCTGATGCACAAGCTACGGGATAACAGCATTATCCAGTGGCATGAGGTGGTGTCATTCGCAGACGCCTACTTCGATCCCAAACGGGGTGACGACGTATTGACCGGCTATATCAAACCCGCTGTAGACCGCTTTGTACAACGCTACCGCCACGCCAATGAAGCCCTGAAAGAAGCACGGGAGCAGCTAAAACATATTGAACAGGCAGGCAACGATACAGAAAAGGCCAATGCTGAACGCTGTGTTAAAGAAGCCTCAGAAAACCGGGACTCGCTGGACCTGTTTAAAAAGGATGTTCAGAGCTACATTCGCTTTTATGAGTTTGTTTCGCAGATCGTCCCCTTTGATGATCAGGAACTGGAACAGCTGAATGTTTTCTGCCGTCACCTGCTGCCAATGCTAAGACAAGAAGTAATCGAAGAAGAAGACATCGACCTATCCGCCGTAGTACTCAGCCACTACAACCTGAGACACAAACGCACCCAGGATCTGAAACTACAAACCGGAGAAGGTGACGGCCTGATCGGTACTACCGGCCTGGGCACCGGCACCCCTAAAGACGCCGAGAAAGACCTGCTCTCTCAAATCGTCGATAAAATGAATGACCTGTTTGGCCCTGGCACCACCGATGGTGACAAACTGGATTGGTTCCAGGGCATGGCCAGCAAGATCACTGAAAATGGCCCTGTGATAGACCAGATCCAGAATAACTCTGATGAAGCCGTAATGAATGGCGACTTTCCCAAGGCAATGGATCAGGCCGTTATTGACAGAATGGATACCCAGCATGAAATGTCTATGGAGTATCTGTCTAAGCCAGAGGTTGCTAAACAGATACAAGGCATGATGCTGGAGTTATTGAGACGACAGTTGTTTGGTGGGGATGATCAATTGGTTTAATCAAGCTTTATTACTAAAGTAGACTCCTCTATATTCACCAGTCATAGACTGACGAATATAGATGGGGCTATTAAAATATAACAATGGAATATACACCTGTTCAAAGCTGTACTGAAACCTGCCACGTCATTGATTTAGATCGCGATATAATATCAGCCACAGACGTTATCACAATCTGAGATGTTCTTTTATTAAACATAGCAACCTTATGCCTATCACCGAGTTGTTCAGCAGCACTAATTTCATTTTCAGTTAGAGCAAAAAAGAATCCAGAAAAATCCTCTTTAACACGCTCTTGATTAGCAGTTTTTATTTCTATAAATGTAATATCGGGCAACAATTCTTCTAATAAAACAGTATCATCAAAATCAATTTCAATATTTTTTGGAATAGAAAGCGCATCAAAACTAGATCGTTTTATAAAAACACCTGAGTTTTCAAGAGCTAATAGTAGGTTTCTGAGCTGCTGGCCTTTTGGACGAGGAATCCAATCATCATTCGATTTAATTAACTCAAGTTCTCCATTTGCACCATTCTCATTCGCAAAGCGTAATAAATGCTTTCTCTTGAGATCTATTACCTCTTGTGGTTTCAAAATATCTCCTAAATCACTGATCTAATTAATTCATTTAGCCTGACAAAGTCTTTACCTTTCCACTGATTAAATGATGGATGTGGCAGCATATCTATTTTTTGAACATCATTAATTAGGCCAAGAAATTTATCGGCGAGTTCTCCGCATGGGACATAAGTAATATTTAAGTCACGGCGTCTAATGCTATCAAACCTTTTTTTAAAAGAAGAAATCAATTCCCGCTCAATAAGAGCCACATCACGATTTCTCCTTCGAACTGGTAATGTTTTTGGATTTCTTCGAATAAAATCATAATTATCAATCATCTCTATTCTTCTGTCAGAGCAACTATAACATCTTTTATCTAAAGGCATTAAAGAAGCATTCATGACCCCGAACAAAGGTGCGTTACCAGATTTGATTTCACAACCAAGAGGAGAAGCAAAGCCTAGACCTATTTTTTCATTTAGGTAACTGCTGACATCCATACCAGACTTTCCTGCTAAAGGGTGGCCATGTATAAGTTCATCTTTATAAGGTGACTCTAGTACAAGAACAACTTTTATTTGATCAATATCAGGTAAAATATCTCTTACTTTTTTCAAACTTAATATTACATCCAATTCAAATGACAACACACAATTAAAATAATACACTCTTAAATCAATCAAATCTATAGACTATATGAGTAACTCAACCAATTCTATATTACACCTTGAATTTTCACATTATCCATTAGACAATGCTCAGGTTACTGCAAAATCAGTAGCCGGGATTGGTCTCCCGAATACTCGAAGGCAGACACAGCCGCTTCTGCGGTTTTTTTGTGTCTACAGCATAGTTGCGCCTGTTTTATGGGCGGGCCGTGTGGTGGCTCCTTGTGAGCGCCGGACGCCTTTGGGCCGGTAAGACCAACCCACACGGTTCCGCTCACCCGATTGGTCTCGGGTTGTGGATTCGCATAATGATCTCCCAAAGGCAAACAGCTATGAAGAATCAAATCTCAACCGTGAGCTTTTACGGACAGAATCTTTCAGTTATCCCTCTGAACAATCAATTATTCGTTGCCATTAAACCTGTTTGTGAAAATATTGGCGTTCCGTGGGTGGGCCAACGACAACGAATTAAACGAGATGTAGTCCTGAATTCAACTGCCTGCATGATACAGGTAGTTGCCGCAGACAAAAGAAAGAGAGAACTTCTCTGCCTCCCATTGGAATATCTGAATGGCTGGCTTTTTGGTATTTTAATTTGAGTGATATTTTAGGCTCCTCGACGTTAGGTGTGGATTTATTGGAATGTATCTGCCCGTCATTGTCGCCTCGCAAAGCCAGTTTTCCACATAAGCGAGGAAGCAGGCCTGGAGGAACACAGGGCTGAAAGCCCGAGTAGTCCTTGCCTGAGCCCGAGAGTTGCGGAAACTGAGTGTGAAGCGTGGCAGAGAGACGGGGCAGAATCTGCCTTGATTCCGAGCTGAGCAAATAATCAGCCCGTAAATCAAATCCACACGCAACGTCGAAGAACCTTTAAATTCAGTTACCTCCATGATGGAGGCAACTGCAATAGATGGTAAATCATACAATTACATCTGCCTTCCTCTAAGCTACTTAAATGGCTGGCTGTTCGGAATCGACGATAAAAGAATCAAGAATGAGGCAACGCGACGTCGTGTCATCCAGTATAAACAGGAATGCTATCAGGCTCTGTCAGATTACTGGCTGCAAGGCTCTGCCATTCGAAAGCCTCGCCATCTTCAGTTTGAACCCAGTTATGACTTTACCCCTTTAAATTTATCCGGATCGCGTACAGTGCCTGATGCTCAGAAACTGCTGGCAGAAATCAAGAAACATATGACACCAGCCACTCAGCCATTAGTTCGTGAGCTTGAGGATACGCTGGTCAGTATCTGGACTAACACCGATGAAGCCATGCACCGGATGACGGTTGCACAGAATATGATGAAACGTGTCAGGGGCCATCACCCTGATTAAACCAGTTTGATTTAACCAAAAGGCTAACCTCCGGGTTGGCCTTTTTTATGCCTGAAGGAAATACCATGACTCAACCATTCACCCGGATCGGTAGCCGGGATACGTTTATTCTGCTCCGGTCTGATATTCCGGTGGACGGTATGCCGGATTTGTTTCTGGTGGAGTATGCACCAGCTAATGACCCGGAACAGGTTCGGATGATGCCAGTAACCACCTGGAACAAAGAGATGTTCCGCCCTCTTCACCCGTTAGTCTGTAGTCATTGTGGCGGTTCGGGTAAGGATCGTGACCGGCCGGTTAAACCCTGTGGTTATTGCTTTGGTTCTGGCTGGGTGAATTGTGAGGGTGAACCTCTGACACGGGATGCCAGCACCGCTGATGCTCTGTTGCAGGTCAGCCGGTTAATTCAGGAGTTATCACAGCAGGCAAACAAGCTGAACCACCCCAGGGTGCAGGCTTTGTTTAAAGAGATGGAAACAGAAGCCATTGCCCGATCAGAGACGCAGTGGCGCAACGGTAAAGGGGCTGGCCCCAGCGGACAAAGACACACAGGAGATTAATGATGGCGCGTTTAATTACACTGCAAGAGTGGGATGAAAAAAACTTTTCTCGTCCCCATAGTCGGAGAACTTTGTATAAATGGGCCAGAGAAGGTCTGATTCAGCCACGGCCTATGATTGTAGGTAAACATTACCAGGTTCATCCTGATGCGCGGTATGTGTCAAACAGAGCGCAGATTGACCGGCTTAAAACGGCCAATCGTATGATTAACGATTCTGCAGACGCTTTAGTCGATACAGAGATAGATCCATTAGCCCTGGAGATTTTTGCTCATGGCTGCACGACCACGGAGACGGACGTACACTAACGTCCCGAATCTTTACGTCAAACAAGACAGACGTTACAGCGGTATCTCATGCCAGTATAAAGATCAGCGAACCGGTAAATTCAAAGGGCTTGGGCCTGACTTGCAAAGAGCAGAGAAGATAGCCCGGCAGCTGAATGTACTGATTGGCCAGCAAATGCTTGATGATGAAATGAAAGCACTGCTGGCTCAGGGGGGCGATAACAAGAAAAGCATCCGGGTTGGAACGTGGCTGGAAGAGTATATGAATATTCAGCACGAAAAACTTCAGGCCGGGGAAATTAAGAAGGGGACTCTGGACGGTAAACGCTGGGCGCTAAGTCCTGTTCTCAAGAAGTATAAAAATATCAAACTGTCTGACCTGAATACCGTCCTGATTAATAAAATCCTGCAGAGCTATATCAAAGAGAACAAGACGACGATGGCCCAGAGGATCAGAACCTGTCTGATCGACGTGTTTGCAGAAGCCATTGCAGCAGGGCACTTTCCGGCAGATAAACCTAACCCTGCTGCAGTGACCAAGTCACCCCGCCCAAAAGTCAGGCGCAGCCGTCTGACCCTGGAAACTTTCAATGCCATTATGGAGTGGGGTAAATGCAATCAACCCGCTTACCTTTGGCGGGCTTATCTGTTTGCTCTGGTCACCGGCCAGCGTCTGAATGATGTCGGCAAGGCTCAGTTCAAAGATGTGAAGGTCGTGAACGGTGTGAAATATCTGGAAGTGGTTCAGGGCAAAACTAAAACCAAACTACTGATCCCGGTCGATCTACGGCTTAATGCCATTGATGTCAGCCTGAAAGAGGTTATTGCGGAATGCCGGGATAAGGTGGTCAGTGCTTATCTGTTTCATCACCCAAAGACCATTGGTAAAGCTGCTGCTGGCAGTAAAGTCAGAACCAAATCATTAACGCTTGGGTTTACAGAGGCGGTCAGAGCACTGAAAAAAGACTGGGGTGAAAGTGATCCGCCATCGTTCCATGAACTGCGATCACTGTCAGAACGTTTGTACCGGCAGCAGGGCGTTAATACTCAGGAATTGCTGGGCCATAAGCACCAGACCACAACAGATACTTAGTCAGCCCTGAAAAGCCCTTAATAGACTGTTTTTAAAACAAATTAGCTATTCAGGCATGGATCATTTCGACCAGGAGCGGTAAGCTGT
>NZ_JACJFM010000057.1 GCF_014164585.1 Oceanospirillum sediminis
TTCCTGCAGGGGCTGAGTAGCAGCACCGGCAATACAGGCCGCTTTCCATTCTCTGACCTGCTCAGGATACAGACCCTTTTCCCGGCAGTACCGGCTGAGCTCGGCTTCGGACAGAGAAGCGGTTTCTAGGACAACGGCAAACCGGGCTTCAGCGGACCATGAATCTGTTTTGCTCTGATGACCTGGCACGGGGACTCCTTCTGAACGACATTGTTTCCGCCAATTGTACAGGGTCTGCTCAGAAACACCTTCTTCGCGTGCGACGTCAGGGACAGAGCGATTCTGAGGCGGCAGTAGTTTTTTCAGTATGGCTTCACGACGTTCATCAGAATAACGCGGCATATCCGATCCTTAAGCCCGCTGTTGAATTGTTTTTTTCAATAAAGGTTATCGGACAACTATCCTGACACAGCGGGATTTTCAATGGCTTTTTTCCGTTGGGTGTCAATCCAATGGGCTGCATCGTCAATATGAACCAAAAGCTTTCGGTTTTCCCTGATAACGGGGATAGGAAAAATATTAGTCGAAAGCTGGTTTTTAGCCGGTAAAATGTTTCAATGAATGATTACCCGAGGGGGATAGATGAACGATGGCACCGCTCTTGACCAGCTCTCTTTTATTAGAAATGTATTTACTTTTTACCATTGTCGTACTACCTTGGTCTATATGTAAAGCATAGCCCCCTCCCTCGGGTTCTTTTGCACTTTCTCTATTATTTGAACCAGTCCTGGCTTCCCCGTGACTGGTTTTTTTATGGGCTGAAGTTGATGATGTATTTGCATTAATTGACTTATATCACTACTTTTAAGTATGTAAAGTAGACATCACTTCGGGTGTCTTTGTTAATTTGACCAGCTTGGGCTTTGCCTGCAGCTGGTTTTTTTATGCTTATGATCAGATCATGTGCCGCGAATCTGCCCGGAAAAAGCTATAAGGCTGGCACCCGGATCAGGAAAACAGTGTGAAATCTACACAGGGAATCTATCTGGATAGAAAATCGCGAAAAATGGATAATAGGCAGAGACTTTGAATTCCAGTCGCATAGTGAGATTGAAAATATCAGGCTGCTTTTTGAATTTTCACTGATCTTGCCAGCCAGACAATAATATCATCTCCAATCTGACTGACAGATAAAACCATATAGCCATCCTGTTCAAAACCTGCAGGCCAGTCTGGTGAAGGGCCTGTTTCTCCTGATAGCCAGCGTTCAACGATTTCTGGCGAGTATCGATTACCAATATGGACAATCTTAGAGTGTATCCCTTTTTCCTGGGTCCAGCGCTCCATTTCAACACTACTTGTCTGGTCTGACCAGTCCGGTAGGTGAGGGTGAGTCCAGTTTCCATAGTGGTCACGGCGAACAGGGATTCTTTTTAACGGAGAATCTATTTGTTCTGTCTTAGCTATACCTGAAGTCATAAAACACTCCATTCTGTTCAAAGGCCATTGTCCTTTTGTGCCGCCAACTACTTGAGTCATTGTTCTATGATTGTGTTTTTATCTTTTTTTGAATGAAATTTGTATTATTGATTGTATCTCAGTATGCATGGAGATGGCTGAAAATTTAACCAGGGTTATTACCGGTTTTTCCGATGTTTTTTTTATAAATGATGATTGTTTTTCTATGTCTTTGTTTTTTAAGATAAATTTATTATTCTCTGTGCCGCGCTAGAATGATGGAGTGTAATAGCCTGTAATTATTATGTGCCCTATAGTACTTTTTTATATTTTTTCTGCCTTCAGGGGGTATGCCGGGAAAGCCCTGTTTTTGGGTTCGGCTGTATAAGTGCTATCTGTAATAGCTGGATTTTATTACTAAGTTTGATGTATGAATGGTGTAATGACGTGTAATTTTTAAACTAGAAGATATGTATGACCCGCTTCAGAAAAATGTCTGCGCAGGTGTTGGTAACTCCTGATAGTGATCGATTAGAATCAACTATCAGGAGTGATCTTTTGCGGGTTAATCGGCTACAAAGTGCTTACCTAACAAAGCGTAATAAAAGTTATTGTCGTTGAGCACCCCGGTAAATGCGCCATTTTCTTGCAGAAGAACAGGCAAACGGCTGCTGTATCTGAGATTAATAGCGTCTCGCATGCTGATATCGGGCGAAGCAATGGCAAACTGATCTTTCTGACCATCACCATTTTGCCACTGCTGGACAGGTAATATACTGTCTGCTTTACCTGCCCGAGCGATTTTCCCTTCTTCCAGCTCAACCCAGTAGTGATGGTGTTTATCCAGAATAATGCGTTTACCGTCTCGAGACAGTTTATCCTGTGGTGTCATCAGAGTACGTCCACCCAGAACATTCAGAGGATTCGTGTGAGCAACAAAATCTTCAACATAAGCGGTTTCCGGGTTCAGGACTATTTGCTCAGGTTCACCATGCTGGATAATTCGTGCTGATTCCATAATGGCTATGTGAGAACCAATTTTCAGTGCCTCATCCAGATCGTGGCTTACGAAGATAATGGTTTTTTTCAGGTTTTTCTGCAGCTCAATCAGTTCATCCTGTAGTTGAGATCTGATCAGAGGATCAAGTGCTGAAAAAGGTTCATCCATCAACAGAATATCGGTGTCCATTGCAAAGGCTCTGGCCAGACCAACCCTTTGCTGCATACCACCAGATAATTCATGGGGCAGGGAATGTGCCCACTCCTGCAGACCAACCATCTCCAGCTTTTCCATAGCACTCTGATGGCGGACTTTTTTCTCTATGCCTTTCATCTCCAGGCCGAAAGCGACATTCTCCAGTACGCTTAACCAGGGCATCAGAGCAAATTTCTGGAATACCATAGAAACACGGTTAGTTCTCAGATGGCGAAGTGTTTTTTCATCGCAATTGGCCAGATCAACAACACGGTCACCGTCTTTTACTTCCAGTTTGCCCCGGCTGATAGGGTTTAAGCCGTTTACTGTGCGTAATAAGCTGGATTTCCCCGAACCCGAAAGACCCATCAGTACACAGATCTCACCTTCATCGACCTTAATCGAAGCGTTGTGTACACCAACAACAGACCCTGTCTGGTCAATGATCTGCTGACGGGTCATACCCTGATCCAGCAGAGACATAGCCTGCTGTGGTTTATCACCAAACACCACATCCAGATTCTGAATATTAATTACGCTCATATTCATACTTCCTTCTGATTCGGTTGTTTACACAGGCGATCCAGCATGATTGCAACCAGTACGATAGCCAGACCCGCTTCAAAGCCCTGGGAGATATTAACGGTATTCAGCGCCCGGACAACGGGTTTACCCAGACCATCAGCCCCGACCAGGGCTGCAATAACCACCATAGACAGGGATAGCATGATGCACTGAGTCACACCGGCCATGATATTAGGCATAGCGGCAGGTAGTTCAACTTTGAACAGGAGTTTCCAGCGTGTAGCACCGAAAGCTTTGCCCGCTTCTAACAGTTCTGCGGGCACACTACTGATGCCCAGAGCCGTCAGGCGTATTGGGGCGGCAATGGCAAAGATAATAGTCGAAATCAGGCCGGGTACGACGCCCAGACCAAACAGAATCAGAGTTGGAATCAGATAAACAAACGTTGGGATAGTTTGCATCAGATCCAGCACAGGCCGGATACCGGTATAAAATTTTGGATAATGGGCAGCCAGGATGCCGATTGGGATGCCGATCATGACACACAACATAGTGGCCGTCAGCACTAGTACCAGAGTTTCTATCATCTCTGTCCAGTATCCCAGGTTAGCAATGATCAGCAGGGAGACCAGTACAAAAGCTACCAGACCGATGGAGCGGTGTAACCACCAGGCAAAGCCTGCGGTTCCGGCGATCAGTAACAGCGGCGGGCATAACAGTAACAGGTCTGTGATACCCAGAATTAACCATTCCAGTGAGAAAGCGATAGCATCAAAAAAACCTGCAGCGTTACCAATCAACCAGTCTACAAAGGTTTCCATCCACTGGCCCAGAGGGATTTTATGTTCAGTTATCCAGTTCATGGCGGATTACTCAATATTTGTCAGGGGCTGGCAGAGGCAGTCCCCGGACGGAAAAACAGAACGATGGTTCAGACAGCTTCAGACCAGAGGCGTAAGGTTTCTCTGGTCCCTGAACCATCGATGATCAGGTTGTTATTATTATCAGATGTTCAGGTGTTGCTTTACGGCAGCCAGGCCAGGTTTGCCGTCCAGTGTTTTTACACCATCCAGCCACTTGTCCAGTACCTGAGGGTTACTTTTCAGCCATTGAGCGGCTGCTTTCTGTGGTTTCTGACCTTCATCCAGAATGGCTGACATCACCTGGTTTTCCATCGTCAGGGTAAATTCCAGATTGGTCAGCAGTTTGCCCATATTCGGACAATCCTGGCTGTAGTTCTTGCGGGTATTGGTGTAAACCGTTGCGCCACCATAATTGGGGCCAAACCAGTCATCACCACCATCCAGGTAAGCAATATCAAAGTTGCTGTTCATCGGGTGCGGTTCCCAGCCCAGGAACACAACCCATTTGTTACGACGCTCAGAGCGTTTCACTTCTGACAGCATGCCGGCTTCAGAGGATTCCACCAGTTTGAAGTTTTTCAGACCAAAGGCATCTTTATCAATCATATCCTGAATCAGGCGGTTACCATCATTGCCCGGTTCAATACCATAAATACGCTTGCTAAATTGACGCTCATGTTTTGCGATATCAGCAAAGCTGCGTACACCGGCATCATAAGCGGCCTGGTTAACGGCCAGGGTATATTTCGCGCCTTCCAGATTAGCACGTACTGTTTCAACGGTACCGGCTTCACGGTATTTAGCGATATCGCCTTCCATGGTTGGCATCCAGTTGCCCAGGAAAACATCCAGTTCACCAGAGGCCAGAGAGGTATAAGTCACAGGAACAGAAAGCAGCTGTGTTTTTGGCGAATAACCCAGACCTTTGACGATCTCTGATGTTACAGCTGTTGTTGCGGTAATATCTGTCCAGCCTACATCAGAGAAACGCACGGTTTTACAGTCGTTTGCCAGAGCTGCACTACTTATCGTCAGTGCAATAGCGGCCGTCAGTGTTTTTGCTTTCAGGAAGTACATATAAACCCCTTAAAGAGTTAATGGTGTTGTTGTTATGGTTTTCTGTACTTCAAGGGCAAACCGGGCTGATCATCGTATAAAGCTAAAATCCGCGTGGCCTGGCCTTGAAATACAACATATGCCGGTTTAACCGACAAGGCCGAAAGCGTTACCACTTTCGGCCTGAAACAGAAATACTGATTATCTTTGCTGTGTCTGATACTCAGGGTGAATCCAGACTGGTACACCCGCAGGTGGCAGAGGGGCCTGGCCCAGAATCATATCCGCCGCTTTTTCGGCTACCATGATGGTCGGCGCATTCAGGTTTCCGTTGGTGATGGTCGGGAATATCGATGAATCGACTACCCTGAGGTTATCAACGCCCCTTACCCGGCACTCACTATCCAGAACTGCCATAGGGTCATCATCAGCCCCCATTTTGCAGGTACATGATGGGTGGTAAGCACTTTCTACGTGCTCCCGGACCCAGGCATCGATCTGTTCGTCTGTTTCCACATCGTAACCTGGCTGAATTTCATTACCTCTGTATCCATCCAGTGATTTCTGATTCAGAATCTCACGGGTTAACCGGATACAGGCGCGCCAGTCTTCAATATCCTGTTGTTCTTTCAGGTAATTAAACAGAATCTCAGGTGCCTGATTCGGATCCGCACTGGTGATGCGGATATAGCCGCGGCTGGCCGGTTTATTCGGGCCAACATGAACCTGGAAGCCGTGACCTTTAAACGCTGCATTGCCGTCATAGCGCATCGCTGCGGGCAGGAAGTGATACTGAATATCCGGCCATTTCAATCCGGCGCGGGAACGGATAAAGGCGCAGGATTCAAAGTGGTTGGTCGCTCCAAGGCCATCTTTGAACAGTATCCAGCGTGTGCCTATCAGGCCTTTGCTGATCAGGTTCAGTTTACTGTTCAGGGAGATGGGCTGTTTGCACTCATACTGGAAGTACACTTCCAGGTGATCCTGTAGATTTTCACCTACGCCAGGCAGATCTTTGACGACATTAACACCGGCTTTGCTGAGTACGTCTGCCGGGCCAATGCCCGATAGTTGCAGTAACTGAGGTGAACCGACAGAGCCTGCAGAACTGATCACTTCCTTACTGGCCTGTACGACTTTAATTTCACCTTTATGCTCAAACTCAACGCCGGTTACTGTAATCTGATCACCGTCCTGATGGGTTATGACTTTCCGACTCATAACGCCTGTCAATACGGTCAGGTTCTGACGTTTCATCGCGCGACGCAGGTAAGCATTGGATGTGGAGCTACGCACGCCGTCTTTAACGGTCATATGCATAGGTCCGAAGCCTTCTTGTTGATAACCGTTATAGTCCGGTGTGTAACTGTATCCGGCATCTTTACCTGCATCGATAAAGGCCTGATACAGAGGGTTCAGACTCATATCATTACCATTACAGGTACCGACAGGGCCTTCACCGCCGCGATACTGGTCTGCACCACCGCTCCAGCTTTCTGCCCGTTTGAAATAAGGCAGACAACTCTGGTAATCCCAGCCTTCTGCGCCCTGTTCTGCCCACTGATCAAAATCGCAGGCGTGACCACGAACATACACCATGCCGTTGATAGATGAGGAGCCACCGAGGGTTTTACCTCGGGGAGTGTGCAATGAGCGGTTATCGACACCGGGTTCAGGCAGGGTGTGGAACTGCCAGCACAGGTGTTCTGTGTTCATTGGATAGGAAAGTGCCGTGGGCATCTGAATAAAGATACTACGGTCGCTGCCACCTCGCTCCAGCAGAAGCACGCTGTGCTCTCCGGAAGCACTCAGGCGATCTGCCAGTACACAGCCAGCTGATCCTGCCCCGATAATGATGTAATCGTATTGCTGTTGCATATATCGTGTCCGATAAAAGTACAGATCGGCAAAGTCGGTGACAGACGATCTGTTATCTGTGTTGCTATAGCCCCTTATTCATAAGAATAAGGAGCAGATCCTGTCGCGATTAGTAAGGGCGTTCCAGCTCACCCAGTTCCACCAGTACGCTCTTCAGCTGGGTATAGTGTTTCAGGGTTTCGACGCCGTTTTCCCGGCCAATACCAGACTCTTTATAACCACCTACTGGCATTTCAGCCGGTGAGGCGCCCCAGGTGTTAATCCAGCAGATACCAGCCTGCAACTGGTTGATCACACGATGGGCCCGACTAATGTCTTTCGTGAATACCCCGGCAGCCAGGCCAAAGCGGGTATCGTTTGCCCGTTGAATAACCTCATCTTCTTCACTGAATTTCAGCACTGACATAACAGGGCCAAAGATCTCTTCAGCAACATTCGGCATATCATCAGAGCAGTCTGCAAAAACGGTTGGTTTAACAAAAGCGCCTTTATCCAGGCCGTTGTCCGTTGCACGCTCACCGCCACAGATCAGGCGTGCGCCAGCGTCCTTCGCCTGTTCGATATAACCCAGAACTTTCTGCATATGTTGCTGAGAAATCAGAGCACCAACCTGGGTATCAGGATGTGTCGGATCGCCAATGATCATCTGCTCGGTGCGCGCTTTCAGTTCTGTCAGGAATTCGTCATAGATATTTTCGTGCACAAAGACGCGTGTGCCATTGGTACAGACTTCACCCTGGGTATAGAAGTTTGCCAGCATAGCGCCGGATACAGCCTGTTCGACGGGCATATCCGGGAAGATAATCATGGGGGATTTTCCACCCAGCTCCATCGTGACCTGTTTCAGGCTGGCAGATGAAGCTGCCATGACTTTCTTACCGGTACCACATTCACCCGTGAAAGACACTTTGGCTATTTCCGGGTGTCTGGTCAGCATCTGACCAACACGATAATCGCCCTGAATCACATTGAAGACACCGTCCGGAACACCTGCTTCGGTGTAAATTTCAGCCAGCTTCAGAGCTGTCAGAGGCGTTTCTTCTGATGGTTTGAAAATCATGGCATTGCCTGCAGCCAGTGCTGGAGCAGATTTCCAGCAAGCGATCTGAACAGGGTAGTTCCAGGCGCCGATACCTGCGCAGATTCCCAGAGGTTCACGACGGGTATAGAAGAAGTTCTGTTCATTGAGCTGCTGATAATCACCCTGAATTTTATCTGCAAGGCCAGCATAGTACTCAATGACATCTGCGCCAGTGACGATATCAACGGCAACGGCTTCCTGCCAGGGCTTACCGGTATCCTGTACTTCCAGCATTGCCAGTTCGTCGTTACGCTCTCTTAACAGTGCGACAGCCTTATTCAGAATACGGGCACGCTCAATGCCTGACATGGCAGCCCAGACCGCCTGTCCTTCTCTGGCTGATTCTACGGCTGCAGTCATCGCAGCCTCATCACCCTGAGCAATGACGGCCAGCATTTCACCGGTTGCCGGGTTGGTGCTGATGAATGTTTCTGCTGGCGTTTCAGTATAGTAACGGCCGTGAATGTAGTGCTGTACTGGTGTATCTGTTGTCATAATATCTATCCGTTGTCAGCATTAATGTTGCTGATTCTGGTTTTTCCGGTTTTCCTCAGCCGATGCCCTTGCCTGTTCAGATAACGGATCTCTGAGGGAAATGTTGAAGTAATCAGAAGCCGGTTAACCGGTATGTCTGGTCTGAGATTCCTGCCAGACAGATTCCGGTAACTGCAGCTGCAGATAATCAATAATCAGTTTCTCCGCCAGAGCCTTATTAATACCTTCTGGCGATAACGCACCCCTGAGCCATATTCCATCAATTAAAGCGGCGACTCCCTGAGCAATAAATACCGCTCTGTCGTGGTCGGTAACACGTTTAAGCTCCCGGCGCAGATAAGACAGCAAGCGCTGTTCATTGACCCTCTGTAGCCGGTGTAGCTGAGGTTTATGCATGGAGTGAGACCAGAACGTCAGCCAGGTCTTAACGACTTTGGTATCCAGCTGCTCCTGAGCAAAGTTACCTTTTACGATGGCAATGATGCGTCCGGGAACATCATCTTTATCAACACCGTCCAGTTGTTGACGAATAGCCATAGAGAGTTCTTTCAGCACAGAGCGCATGGTGGCTTCCAGCAAACCATCTTTTCCACCGAAATAGTGGTTGATAATGGCAGGAGAAACCCCGGCGTAGCCGCTGATCATAGAAACGCTGGCTTTATGTAACCCCACATCATTGACGGCCTGCATGGTGGCATTAATCAACTGGGGTTTTCGGATTTCCGGCATGCCGACTTTAGGCATCTGAAGCTCCGTTTTTTCTTAAATGAATGTTTAATTAAAAATGACAGAGATCAACCCGATGTGCAACCTGAAAAAGATTAGATCTCTAATAAAAAGTATATTTTCTGCTAATTTTTATGACCAGGAAGTGAATAATAGTCGTGAAAAGTCAAGATAAGAGAGATTACAGGCATAAATTTTTTCTGAAAAATTTCTTTCAGAATCAAATAACTGTCGAGAAATGAAAAATTATTCGCCTGACGTTGAAGTAAAATATGTCTGAAAGCGACGTTAAATAAAATTTCTAGCCATACACACCTGATAAAGACTTTTTACTCAGGTGCTACTTTTGTTCCGGTACTATGTTTGTTCAGGAGGTTATATGTGAAGCCGGTCGGATTAACTGCCAGATTACCTTCCAGCGATTGATCAGCATTGCTGTGAAAATAAGCAGACAGCCGAGGAACTGCAGCAGACTCATGGATTCATGTAACCAGAAAGCTGCGAATAGTGCTGTCCACACGGGCTCAAGAGTCATAATGATAGCGGCGTGACTGGATGAGGCCATACCCTGGGCTTGTGTCTGAACGTAAAAACGCAGACTGGTGGCGATAAATGCACTGGCCAGCAGCCATCCCCAGATACTGGCGGTTTGTTGCCATATCTGTTGCTCCATAAACAGTGATACTGAGAAAGCCACTATCCCGGTCAATAACAGTTGTATGGCCGTCAGTGGCATGGTTGCAATACGTGCCGAGTAGCGGCTGTTCATGACAAAAAAGACAGCAAACAATAAAGCGGCCAGCAGGAAGAACAACTCTCCGATGCCAAAAATAAAATGACTGTCTAATGACAGACACCCCAGTCCTGCAATCACGACAGGTAATGATAGCCACAGTGAACGATCCGGTTTTTCTCCAAAGCACAGGCTGACGATGGGCACAAGTACCACGCCCAGGCTGGTCAGAAAGGCTCCGATGCCAACATGAGATGCATAATTCAACCCCAGAATCCACAGGATCATGGCGACAGAAAATAAGCCGCCAACTTTACAGGCCTGAGTAAATTCAGTCACCGTCAATCTGCGCAGACTGCGGTAGCCCAGTAATACCAGCAGCAGGCCAGCCAGGATGAAGCGAATACTGATGAAATGTACGGGCTCAAAGCCCTGCAGGGCTTCTTTAGAGAAAATCCACCCGGCTCCGGCCAGTAACGTGGTCAGAATTAACAGCAGGTCTGCCTGTGTATGACTGGGAAGCTGGGTTAACCGCTGAGGCATACTGATGATCCTTGTAAATAAGCCTGAGATCTGCCAGAAAATCTGGCGGGGCTAATTTAACGTAAAATCATCTGGTTTTCTGATTTTCTTTGTTAAAAAGTGAAGACCATATTGTTTGCGGATATTGGATTCTTATTAATCCTGAGCTCTATGCCTGATCGTCAGGCATAGTTTTTCTGCTGAATGCTTTTGCCTTGTTTGTCACTGCCAGCAAATGTAGCAGAGCATTTGGCTCGGGCATGCCATCAGGATTGGATCATGCCCGGCTATACGGTCTCAGACCAGAATATCTTTCGCACCGGGTTGTTGCATTATTCTGTTCAGATAACCATGGATCGGGCTGTTTTCCTCTACTAGCTGCAAATCTTTCTGCATGATGGCAGCGTAATGTGCCATAGGGGCAATCAGTGCATCTGCCAGAGTAAACTGATTGCTACAGATATAATCTGTTCCGGTTGCCTGCAGCTGTTTTTCGATCACTGCCACGGCTTTCAGGGCACCGGGTTTATTTCGCATCAGTTTTTCTTTATCCGGTTTGCCATCAGGGCCGGATGGAAAGGCCAGCTCTACCATGAATTTTCGTATCAGAGCCTGATCTATCTGAGTAATAGCCATTGAGCACCAGGCATCATGCTGAGCCTGATCGATCAGGGATTCAGGCTGAAGCGCTGGTTCAGGGTATTTTGCGTCCAGATAGCGGCAAATGGCCAGTGTTTCCCCCAGAGTAACCTGTTCGTCCCGAATAACCGGAATTTTAGCAAAGCGGTGTAACTGGTAATGAGCTTCCGAGCGAAAAGGGATCTCTTCATCTCCCAGCTGCCAGCTGACCCGGTAAGGTTGCTGTTTCTGAGCACAAACCAGCGCGACACTACGAATAAAATTACTGTGGGGTAAACCCAGAATACTGATCATCATTCTGCCCTTATCAATCTGATAGTTGTTACTGTGATACTGCTTTCATCGACAGAGGTCACAAGCTTTGTTCCGCCTTTTACTTTAGGTCGCATGACAATATGATCAAGAACATCTTTTGTTCTTGTAGTCAGAGGTGGAACAGAAAAGTGGTGCAGGGCCATATGATGACTTCATATTGTGGCTGCTATTGCGCTGATTTGTCGCTATCCTCGGCAACGAAACAGAATAATTTGCTTGATAAAGGTTATCCGATGCCCTGGTCTCCGGAACAGAAAATACAGACACGTGAAAAAATACTGCACAGTGCCGCCAGACTGTTTACCCGAAATGGTTTTGAAAAGGTTTCGATTAACGATGTGATGCAGCAGGCTGGTCTGACCCGTGGTGCTTTCTATAAGCATTTTGCATCTAAATCAGAACTGTACTCCGAAGCCATTGTGTATGGTGCCCGTAAGGTCGTAGCAGAACGAAAATCAAGAGCAATTGATATGAAATCTGTGCTGGAAGCGTATCTGTCGAGGGATCATGTTGAAGCGGTTGATGGCGCTTGCCCTCTGGCATTTCTGGTATCGGATATTGCTCAACAAGGGAATATTGATCAGAAGGCTTATCAGCAGGTATTGGAAGGGCTGATCGATATTCTGACGAAAGAATCAGGGCAATCGGAAGATACGGCGCTTTTGAGCAGTATTCTGATGATTGGCGGTGTCGCTCTGGCCAGAGCTGTGAATGATGAGTCCTTATCGGATCGGATTCTGAGTGTTGCCAGAAATGAAACCCGAAAGCAGCTGATCGAGAATGGTGGTGAATGAAAAAGCAGAGTAACCAGTAAGTGTTATGATTAAGATTGTGCCGATTGAAGATGATGAGCCTCTGGCTGAGATGGTCTGTGGGCTTCTTCGTATTGAAGGTTACGAATTCTTCTGGGGGCAGATTGTCATTTATGAGCCTGAAGGCGTGCTACTATGCCAATTTGATGGCACTGAAAACCGTTTGTGGGTCTGATCAATGAATTAAAAGCAGTGGCAGAGCAGCGTCTGGTGATGCTTTTTGACTCTGCCACAGTGACATCAGCCAGTCGTGCTGATGGTATCTATCTGGATGAAGATTAGCATTTATTACTGGGTAAAGGGGTTGCAGGTGCAGTAGAGCGTTCTGGCGTACTGCCATAATCGGATGGATTTTCTTCAGCAGAAACAAGTGTTTTATTGCCTGTGCTGCGGGTGTGATTAAGCCCGCAGACTAGAGCGCCTGCGATTAATCCCCAGAAAGCACTGCCAGTCCCTGCCAGTGTTAAACCGGATGCCGTGACGATAAAAGTGATCAGGGCGGCTTCCCGGTGCTTTTCATCTGACAGCGCTGAGTGCAGACTGGCTGCAATGGTATTCAGTAATGCCAGTCCGGCCAGGGCGACTATCATCGCTTTGGGTAGCGCAAGCATCAGTCCGACCACTGCAGTGGCAAACAACCCTGCCAGAAAGTAGAACACGCCAGCCCAGATGCAGGCCAGGTAACGTCGCTCAGGGATAGGGTCTGCTTCTTTACCCATGCAGATGGCTGCAGTAATGGCTGACAAGTTAAAGGCAAAGCCGCCAAAGGGTGCCAGTATAATGCCGGTAATGCCTGTCCAGCTGATCAGTTTTGATGCGGGTACCTGATAGTTATGCGCTTTCAGTACTGCCAGTCCTGGCATATTCTGAGACGTCATCGTCACGATAAATAAAGGAATGGCTACTCCAGTGACGGCGGATAAAGAAAACTCTGGCAGAGTCAGTACAGGTGCCGCCATTTGCCAGCTGACCTGGCTCAAATCCAGTTGTCCCTGCAATAGTGTGATTATCAGCCCCCAGAGCAGGGTGACAGGAATGACATACCGGGGAAGAAATTTTTTCACCAGCAGATAGCAAAGCAGCATACTGATGGTTAACAATTGCTGATCCTCCATGACGACAAACAGCTCCATACCAAAGGATAGCAGGACACCAGCCAGCATTGCAGACGCCAGAGCAGCAGGAATCATCGCCATCAGACGATCAAACCAGGAGGTGATGCCGCATATTGTTATCAGTAAAGAGCACAGCAGGAAAGCGCCTATAGCTTCAGCCAGGCTGTAGCCACTGAGACTGGTCACGAGCAATGCTGCTCCCGGAGTGGACCAGGCTGTTAGTACCGGCTTTTTAAACGTCAGGGATAAGCCAAAGCTGCTAAGTCCCATGCCAATACCCAGCGCCCACAACCAGGAGATGACTTCCTCAGAGCCTGCTCCTGCAGCTTGCGCAGCCTGAAATATGATAGCAGCAGAGCTGCTATAACCAACCAGTACGACAACAAAGCCTGCTGATATATGTGACAGTGACAGGTATTTCCACATCTGTTCACTCCTTTTCGGATAGCAATATGAATGTATGGCATTGTTTTTATCTTTTTGTGCGCTATAGCGCACAATCTGGACGTAAAAACATTGCATGACTGGTGCCCCGGTGATTCTGAGTTCATGGGGCATTATTATCAGGCGACGGGATCACATTCTGTACACAATGTCAGAGACTGATCAGATCGTTGATTTTTATGTGCGTTATAGCGCACATTTTTTGACTATAGCACTGTACGCTATAACGTACAAGGGTGATTGATTCACCGGGTCGGGCAGGTGATAATCTCGTTAATCACTACAGTCCCAGGGAACAGAGTACGAATGCAGGATATAAACCATTATCTTTCCGGACGGGTCAAAGCGTTACGGGCAGAGCAGGGCTGGAGTCTTGATAAGACTGCAAAGCAAACCGGGGTCAGTAAAGCGATGTTGGGGCAGATAGAACGGGGGGAATCCAGCCCGACAGTGGCTACATTGTGGAAAATTGCGACAGGTTTCCATGTTTCTTTATCTTCATTACTGGAACCTTCACCAGTGGAAGAGCAAGGCTGTGTTGTCCGTTCAGCCCATCAGTTGCGCCATCAACCCGCAGAAGGAGAGATGCTGGTTGCCTCTTTATTTCCTTTTGAGGAACACTATGGCTTTGAGATGTTTGAACTGACTTTGTTACCAGGCTACGAACGCCTGTCCGAATCTCATGATCCGGGAGTCACTGAACATGTTGTAGTGCTGAGTGGAGAAATGGAGTTGCTGGTTAATGATCAATGGCAGGTCCTCGGGCAGGGTATGGCTGTCCGGTTTGCAGGGGATAAACCTCATGGCTATCGTAACCGCTCACAAAACCCTGCTGTGTTTCATGATCTGATCTATTACCCTCAGACAAAGGCTTAACATATCTGTTGACTTGCATATCCCGTAAATAAAGACAATCTGAAGGATAATAGAATGGCATCTACTACAAGTAGTGGGGATAGAGTGGTGTCCGGATCGCCTGATGTTCAGCATAGTGATTATTTATTATCCCGGTTGTGGTTTCAGAGTCAGCAGCTGATGGACCGGCCGCAGGAGGGCTTTCCAGCTCTGGTATTCCATTGCCGTGATATGCAGAGTCTGCATCGCGTCCATTTTTATCAGCCAACTCTGCTTCTGGTACTGAAAGGGGCAAAACGTATTGAATCACCTTATGACGCAATATGCCCGCAGGGGAATCTGTTACTGATTGCTCAGGGTAGTGAGTTTCCTTTCTCAAATATTCCTGATGATGTTTACACCGCTCTGGTGATCTGCTTTCAGCCTGATGATTTTCCTTTTGCCGGACCTGCCGACCATACTCCTGAACTGGATATTGTGCAGGCCTGCAATAATGTTTTAACGGTCATTGAGCAGATGATGTCTCTGGCTGATTTACCTGCAGATAATCCGGATATTCGAGCCCTGTTATGGCAGCAACGTCGGCGGGAACTGGCACAGATACTGACGGTTCTGAATCAGGATAAAGTGTTGCGAGTGACAGACAATCCGGGCTGGAAGCAGAAACTGGCAGACCTTCTACAGACTGATTTATCTTCAACCTGGCAGATCAATGAGGTTTGTCAGATGCTGGCAATCAGTGAATCCAGCCTGAGACGGCGTTTAAAGGAAGAAAACACCGGTTTCAGGGAGTTATTAGAAGATCTCAGGCTTACTCATGGGCTGGGGTTATTGCAAACAACACAATGGCCAGTCAATCAGGTTGCGTTAAGTTGTGGTTATCAATCTGCATCACGTTTCAGTGAGCGATTCAGAAAACGGTTTCGCATTAGCCCGGCAGAACTCAGAAAAGCACGTTGATTCTGTCTCCTTTGTTTCTCTGCTTTTGTGCTAACTGCCTGTTTCAGCTTTATTCTGGAACGGTTAAGTTGACTGTTTGCGGATAGAATCTGGTGTTTTGAAGCGAATCCGTCTGTGATAAAAGCATTAATCTGTTCCTGTCTTATTTCTTCAGGAGAAGGTTATGTCTGATTTGCCGATGACTCATAAAACATTGATGAACAATATAAAACAACAATCCTGTGCTGCTACAGGATTACTCAGAAGTACTGTTCTGGCATCTTTAATCGTTGCTGTTCCGGTTTATGCTGATATGTCTGTTTCCAGTAGTGATATTCAGC
This sequence comes from Oceanospirillum sediminis, assembly GCF_014164585.1. Lineage (GTDB taxonomy): Bacteria > Pseudomonadota > Gammaproteobacteria > Pseudomonadales > Halomonadaceae > Oceanospirillum > Oceanospirillum sediminis. Next base: position 15,933 of record NZ_JACJFM010000057.1, read on the forward strand.
CGGGAGAGATGATGTCTGTTGTCCATGAATTTAAAGGTTTTGGTTGCCAGGGGGAGAATCTTTCACCTCAATTAAGCTGGCAGGGAGCGCCTGAAAAGACCCGCAGCTTTGCTGTGACAGCTTATGATCCGGACGCTCCGACAGGCAGCGGCTGGTGGCACTGGGTGCTTGTTAATATTCCATCTGATACTACTGATTTACCCCGTGGAGCCGGTCAGCCGGATCAGCCGCCACTTCCGGCCGGGAGCCAGCAGTTCAGAACAGATTATGGTATGAATGAATTTGGGGGAGCCTGTCCGCCTCAGGGACATGGAGTGCATCGTTATCAGTTTACGGTATTTGCGCTGGACACTGAAAGGCTGGAGCTGCCTGCAGAGGCCAGTGCTGCACTGGTCGGATATTATCTGAATGCCCATAAACTGGATTCTGTCACTCTTGAAGCCTTATATGAGCGATAATAGAGTCGTTTGAAAGAGTGTCGGGAGGGTCTATTGGCAACGCCTTCCAGGTAAGTAATTACTCCGTTTTACCTCAGTTATATCAGCAGGCACCGGGTGCAGTACGACAGAATTTGAACTAATATTCTAATCTGCCCCGTTATCATGGAGTTGATAGTGTCTATTCGAGTGTTTGTCTCGGTCATGGTGCTGATTTTTTCGTCTGCGGCAAATTCTTCAGAGAGACAGCTTTTGCTGTCAACCGGAGAATGGCCGCCCTTTATCAGCTCTGGCATGGTAAATAGTGGATATGTTTCTGATATTATCCGTCAGGCTCTGCAAAGCCAGGGCTATGCTGTCGTTTTTCATTTTCTGCCCTGGAAACGAGCGATGAAATCTGCGGATATGCTGCAGGTTGATGGTAGCTTTGCCTGGTATAAAAATGCTGAGCGTTCACAAAAATTTCACTACAGTGCTCCGGTTCTAAGTACCAGTGATGTTTTCTTTCATCGCAAAGATTTTGATTTTGAGTGGAGTACCATAGCAGATCTGAAAGGACTGACTGCTGTTGGGTCATTTGGTTATCAGTATGCCGATGAGTTTAATAAAGCGGCAGAAACGGGTTTATTTCGTCTGATTCGGGCTAAATCAGATGCTGTTGCAATGAAAATGGTACAAGCCGGCCGGGCCGATATCTTTCCGATTAATATTCAGGCTGGTTTTGCTCTGTTAAGGCATGTGATGACACCTGCTGAGGCATCTACTATGACTTATCACGGTAAAACGCTGAGTGCACCTATCAGTTCACATCTGATTATCAGCAAGGATCACCCGGATGGCGAGCAAATTATTGCAGATTTCAATCGTGGGCTGAAAGAACTGATTAACAACGGTCGTTATCAGAAGATGGAAGAAGACTCACAGAAAGGGCTTTATGAATAATCTGAATCAGATCAGTCATAACATAAATAGACATCAGTGTGTCGACTGTACCCTTTGATTCTTTCAGAGGGTACAGTCATTCAGCTCATTCAGAACTGTTCTTCATCCAGAGCCATAACACTATGGCTGCCAGCCTTAATGGTGGCCAGATGGCTATAAACCCTGGGCAACAGATGCTCAGAGTAGAAGCGAGCCGTAATGAGTTTGCTTTGCAGGAACTCCGGATCTCCCTCTGATTTTTCCAGCAGGCTTTGTGCTTTCAGCGCAGAACGAGCCATAACCCAGCCGCCACACAAGTAGCCCATCAGCATCATAAAGTGAACACTTACACTGCCCGGTGCCGTTTTGTCTTCGGCATTTTCCAGTAACCACTGACGGGCCTGCTGAGCGGTATCCAGAGCAGACTTTAATGCTTCTGCCTGTTCTGACAGCTCAGCGTGTTGTGAGAGCTCAGTCTGGGTTTCCTGTATATCTGCCAGTAGTTCAGCCAGTACCTGTCCCTGGTTAGATAGTGTTTTTCGTCCAACCAGATCCAGAGCCTGAATGCCTGTTGTACCTTCATAAATAGTCAGAATTCGGGCATCACGATAATGCTGAGCTGCTCCCGTTTCTTCGATAAAGCCCATACCACCGTGAATCTGAACGCCCAGATAGGTGATTTCCTGTGCCAGCTCAGTCATCCAGCCTTTTACAATAGGTGTGTAAAGCTCAACACGGGCAAAATGCTGACGACTTGCTTCACTGTCATCAGCAAAGCGGCTGCGATCAATTTCTGAAGAAGCGATATAGGCCAGTGCTCGCATCGCCTCAACACCCGCTTTCATCTGCATCAGCATACGACGAACATCGGGGAATTTGATGATGGGGTAACGGCTTCCGTCTCTGTTGGTACCCTGAATGCGATCTTTAGCATACTGAACCGCCTGTTGGTAAGAGCGTTCTGCAATGCCCAGCCCCTGTAAGCCTACATTCTGTCTGGCATCATTCATCATGGTAAACATGCAGGACAGGCCATTATGAGGCTCACCGACTAAATACCCTGTTGCACCACCGTTATCACCAAAGCTCATGACACAGGTCGGACTACCATGAATACCTAACTTATGTTCAAGTGACACACAGTGAGCATCATTTCTTTCTGCCGGGTTACCGTTTTCATCCAGAATGAATTTAGGCACGATAAACAGTGAGATACCTTTCACGCCCGGAGGAGCATCCGGCAGACGGGCCAGAACCAGATGGACAATATTATCGGTCATCTGATGATCACCCCAGGTGATAAAAATCTTCTGACCGGTAATCAGATAATGATCACCTTCCGGAACGGCTCTGGTTTTTACTGCAGCCAGATCAGAACCGGCATCGGGTTCCGTCAGATTCATACTGCCGGTCCAGCGACCACTGATCATATTGGGTAGCCAGGTTTGCTTTAATTCATCAGAAGCATGGTGAGCGATTGCTTCGATTGCACCCTGAGTCAGCAGAGGGCATAACGCAAAAGCCAGATTAGATGACTGCCAGACTTCCGATACAGCGGTGCCCAGAACGTTAGGCAGGTTTTGTCCGCCAAACTCTTCAGACGGCGTCAGAGACTGCCAGCCGCCTTCCGCGAATTGCTGGTAGGCTTCTGAAAATCCGGGTGTTTGCTCAACGCCTTTGTCTGTCAGCTGGGCGCCCTGAGCATCACCGACCCGGTTCAGAGGGCCAAGCACTTCTGAACCCAGTTTACCAGCTTCTGTCATAATCACAGATGCCAGTTCGCTATTGATATCTTCCATGCCAGCGTCTGTACATAGCTGATCAAATTCAACCAGCTCTCGGATAACAAATTCGGCATCACGATATGGGTGTTGGTAGTCGCTCATTTTATCTTCCTCTGAGGGAATTATTATTTTTCATAGTCTTATGATTCTCCTGGCTAGTTTGAACGAATCCTGAAAATCAGCCATAACGAATCCAGTCTTTTAGTTAACTTATTCGGACATTTTTCTGGCTTTTAATGACTTAATTTGTCAAGGCGAATGAATGCCGTAAATCAGATGTTGTCAGGCAGAACTCTTTCAGGAATGAGAGCTTTATAGCTGATTGATATGGCGGATGATCAGGTTTTCCGGGTGAGATTTGGCCTGGTACATTAACTGATCTGACCGTTGTATCAGTTATTCACCAGAGCTGTCAGTATCCGGGGTGAACAGTAATGCACCTAATGATATACCGAACCCCTGCTTCTTCAGCTGAGGGGATATCTCATGATTAAGATCATTTCTGATGCGCTGACAGACGCTGATAACTCCAGTTTTATTGATATCCACAGCAGCAAAAATAAATTCATCTCCGCCATATCGGCAAAGAATATCTGTTTTCCTTAAACCGTTTCGTAAAGCATCGGCAACCTGTTTCAGAATCTGATCGCCCGTGTCCTGCCCATCTACCTGCTTTTTAAGCACCTGAACAAAAGTTTTCTGTAAAAGATTGTCTTATTCTCCAGCCAACAGGCTGGAGAATATCGAAATACGTGTATTCAGGTGTGTATATATCAGAGGGTTTTCTTCAGAGAAAATGCGCCTCTGAGATCTCCGACACTGAAACCGGTTGCCTGATCTTCAGGGTACAGATGTTGCAATTTACTGCTGATTTCTGGTGTCAGTTGACTACCATGACAGGCCAGGCATTGCTGTCCCACCGGAATCGCTTTCATTAAACGAAATGTTTTTTGTCCTGACGAATCTGTGATGACTTCACTATATGCCAGTTTTTTCAGATCAGCTCCCTGGCTGGCCTGTTGAGCAAATTTTTCCAGTACAGCCTGTTCCCATGCATCCGGAGCATTGGACGGGTTGCGTAACTTCAGACTGGTTCGGCTGATTTGCCAGTTATGCTTGTCTGATACCTGCTGGGTGACAGGTCCGGCTTTGGTATTACACACTTCAATGGCGGCAGGTAGTCCGCGCTGTTTGGCCGTTGTTGTCAGTTCTTTTCCAAGTGATGAGGCCAGTGATTGAATGACTGTGCGGGCTTCAGATTTCAGAGTCGGCACTGGCGCTGAGGCATTATCTGCCATTAAGTTGCCAGAAGTACACAGGCAAATGCCAGCCAGGATCAGGTTCAGGTTTTTTAACATCGGGATATCCTGTGGAATATCTTTAATTGCTTAATATTAGAGTGTTTTGATGTTATGTGTATTTTATTTATTTAGCAATATCTTATGTTGTGTCAAAATGCCGCAATCCCTGTCAGGGTAGATTGAAAACAGAGTAGGGGAGCTGGCTGGTCAGCAGAAGACAGAAGGTGCTTTGGGGCTATACGAAGTGAGTCTATCTGGCATATCAGGGGAGATAAAGACTATTGCTACAGAGCAGATATCAGGATAGGAACAGACCTGAGTGCAGGCCTGTTCTATTAAGTTGAGAAAATCAGGACAGTTTCGAGACCTGATCTGCTAATGGCACCATAAGCACAGGACGTTTGCTGTTGTTCATTACTTTATTGGCTGTTGAGCCCAGCAGGAATTGTCCTACAGAAGAGTGAGAGCGAATACCCATGACAATAACATCGGCGTCAATTTCATCAGCCGCTTTCAGGATCTCTTTCCACGGTTTGCCTTCCCGGACCAGAGTTTTTACCTGACCTTCAGAAAGCATCTCATTTTCTTCCAGCTCGCTTTCGCAGAACTGATTTATACGCGCCTGTAATTTCTGTTTCAGATGTTCAAGGCTCTGTTCCTGTAAATCATGCAGTGATTCGTCATGATCAACCATATTTTTGATCAGGCTTTCTGCTGATGAACTCAGCTGTTCTATTACATGCAGATAGGTGATTTCTGAATGATAGTGTCCGCACAGACTGACTGCTGCACGAAATGCCGGACGTGATCCTTTTTCGATATCGGAAGCATAAAGAATTTTTTTAACAGCAGGTAACATGTGACTACCCTCCGGGAAAAACGGGTCGGTAATTCAGTACACATGACACAGTTCTGTGTTCATAGTTGCACTGGACAGTGTTTAAAAACGCATTATTAATGCCCTGCCCGGTTTGCCGGGCAGGGCTGTATCTCATCGATACAGTAGCTCTGGTAAGAACAGAGAAATCGAAGAGATAAAGGTGATCAGTGCCAGGCGGATAATGTCTGCACACCAGAAGGGCGTTACCCCCTTGAAAATGG
>NZ_JACJFM010000058.1 GCF_014164585.1 Oceanospirillum sediminis
GTTAAATTTTGCGGGAATAGCTCAGTTGGTAGAGCACAACCTTGCCAAGGTTGGGGTCGCGAGTTCGAATCTCGTTTCCCGCTCCAGTTTTCGTCCTGTGTTTCTGTTAAAACACAGACACTGCGTCCCATTCGTCTAGTGGCCTAGGACACCGCCCTTTCACGGCGGTAACAGGGGTTCGAACCCCCTATGGGACGCCATTCTTCCTTATCTTCTATTTATCTTGTCGTTTTAATTTCTGCTTTATTATTCTTTTGCTCACTCATCAGATTCTGACCAGGTCTTTTTTGTTTTGCTGCAGGCAAACGCATCTGTTGGGCTGGATTTGATCATTTTCATTAATTTTGTTTCAACTCCGGGTTAATACCATTGACTTGTAATTCAATGGATAACCCCATATATATGCATTTTCCGATAACCTGAGTAGTCTGAGTGGCTCTCAGCCCTATCGACAGGCCGTTTTTTATATGACAGGGGAGCTTAATGACTAAAGCATTATCAATACGGGGATTGAAAAAAATTTATAGCAATGGTTTTCAGGCTCTGAAAGGCATTAATCTGGACGTTGATAAGGGTGACTTTTTTGCTTTGTTAGGACCTAACGGTGCTGGAAAATCAACCACGTTGGGTATTGTTAGCTCTCTGGTAAATAAAACAGAAGGCGCTGTTGAAATCTTTGGTACAGATATTGATAAAGATTTCTCAACAGCAAAGCGTTACCTCGGTGTTGTGCCTCAGGAATTTAACTTTAATCAGTTTGAGAAAGTATTTGATATCGTGCTTTGTCAGGCGGGTTATTATGGTATTCCCCGTTCAGAGGCGAAGGGGCGCGCAGAATATTTTCTGAAAGAGCTCGGACTCTGGGAGAAGCGTGATGTTGCAGCGCGTACTTTATCAGGGGGAATGAAGCGTCGACTGATGATTGCCCGTGCTTTGATTCATAAGCCAGAATTACTGATTCTGGATGAACCTACCGCAGGTGTTGATATTGAACTGCGTCGTTCGATGTGGGATTTCGTTCAGAAAATTAATCGGGAAGAAGGTACAACGATTATTCTGACAACTCATTATCTGGAAGAAGCTGAAAACCTGTGTCGCAATATTGCCATTATCGACCAGGGAGAGATTGTCCGGAACACTAGTATGAAAGCCCTACTACAACAGCTGAATACAGAAACGTTTGTGATGGATACGGAAGCTGACCTGTCAGAGGCTCCTCAGATTGAAGGTTTTAAAACAGCGTTGATGGATAGCCACTGTATTGAGGTACAGATGGAGCGAGGTCAGAACCTGAATGATGTGTTTGCTGCATTGAGCCAGCAAGGAGTTCATGTCAGCTCAATGCGAACTAAATCCAATCGTCTGGAAGAGCTTTTTGTTGAGCTGGTTGAAGAAGACCGTCAGAAAACTGCCAGAAATAATGCCGCCGATAGTAAGGTTTCAGCCTGATGAATACAACACAATACCTGGTTGCCTTTCAGACCATTATTCATAAAGAAGTGACCCGTTTTACCCGTATATGGGCACAGACCCTGTTGCCCCCTGCGATTACCATGACACTGTACTTTGTTATTTTTGGTAATCTGATTGGGAGTAGGATCGGTGAGATGGACGGTTTCAGCTATATGCAGTTTATCGTCCCGGGGCTGATCATGATGTCTGTGATTACAAACTCCTATTCTAATGTTGTATCGTCGTTTTATGGCGCACGCTTTCAGCATAGTATCGAAGAGTTGCTGGTCTCCCCGACGCCAAACTGGATTATTCTGAGCGGCTTTATTTTTGGCGGTGTTGCCAGAGGTCTGACAGTTGGTGTGATTGTCACAGCCCTGTCCCTGTTTTTTACGGATCTGCATCTGCACAATGCCGGCATTACAATGCTGGTGGTTCTGATGACGTCAATTCTGTTTTCTATCGGTGGTTTTATCAATGCAATGTTTGCCAGAAGCTTTGATGATATTTCCATTGTTCCGACATTTATTCTGACCCCTTTAACCTATCTGGGGGGTGTGTTCTACTCTATCAGCCTGTTACCAGATTTCTGGCAGGGCGTATCCATGCTGAACCCGATTCTGTATATGGTGAACACCTTCCGGTACGGTATTCTCGGGGTGTCTGATATTGATGTCGGGTATGCGTTAACCGCAGTGGCGGTATTTATTGTGTTGCTGTTCAGTCTGGCATTGAATCTGCTGAACAGAGGTAAAGGTATTCGGAGTTAAATTATGGCGATTACGGCAAACCCTGAGCATTCTCCTCTGGGCAAAGAAACAGACTATGTGGATCAGTATAATTCTGAGTTATTGTATCCGATTCCACGTGGGCCTAAGCGGGATGAAATTCGTCTGCCGGAAATCAGTGAAGGGGATAAGCTGCCATTTTTTGGTCAGGACATCTGGAATGCATTTGAGGTGTCCTGGCTGAACCCTAAGGGTAAACCTGAGGCTGCCGTTGCCGTTTTTCGTATTCCGGCATCATCCCCGAATATTATTGAATCCAAGTCATTCAAGCTGTATCTGAACTCTTTTAACCAGACAAAACTGGCGGGAGCATCAGAGTTGAAAGACATGCTTGAGCAAGATTTGTCCCTGGCTGCAGGAGATACGGTTCTGGTTGAGCTGTATTCTCTGGAGGAGGCTCAGGTTTTGCAGATTGAGCAGCCTCAGGGACGTTGTATTGATGATCTGGATATTGAAATTGAGCATTATCATCCTCAACCGGATCTGCTGAAAACCCAGGGTAACCTGGTTGTAGAGGAGCAGCTGTACAGTCACTTGCTGCGTTCTAACTGCCCGGTAACCGGTCAGCCGGATTGGGCGACGGTGCATGTCAGTTATAAAGGCCCTAAGATCGATAAATCCGGGTTGCTGGCCTATATCGTGTCTTTCCGTCAGCACAATGATTTCCATGAACAGTGTGTAGAGCGGATGTTTGTGGATATCACTCAGCGCTGTCAGCCCGAAGAATTAACGGTTGTGGCGCGTTATACCCGGCGGGGCGGTCTGGATATTAATCCGTGGCGTTCTTCTAACCGTCCGGATCTGGAAAACAGTCGTCTGATTCGTCAGTAATGATTGTTTTGCCAATATAATCCAATGGATGCAGATATGGGGAAACCGGGTGGTTTTCTCCACTTTTCCTGATGTTGAGATATTTTTTTGGAGTTAAAACAGATCTTTCAGCGCTTACAAAAAAAGGCCGTCATAAAAAAACTGACGGCCCTATGGTAATGCCTTCGAGGGTACGAAGGCTGCCGTTCCCAGAGATCAGGAACGAGCGGCAAGTAGCTGAGACCATTGAATAACCTTAAATACAAGATGCATGATCACCGTGGAGGAGCATCGCATCTGACCACTGTGTTACTTTATCCTCATATTTCCTGATGTGTTAAAAAGCCAGGGGGCTACCGGGTTATGATTTTCTCCATTAAATCATAATGATGCTTATGTGCTGTTAATCAGTGTGTTATCTAACCTGTTGCTTTCAGCTTAGTCGCTTTTTGCAAATGCTTCCTGCTTAGCTCCAGAAAACGCGGGGTCAGCCCTGTGTCTTCATAAATGGGATCTCCCTCTTCATCCAGGGTCGCGACCTTTGTGCCTTTCTCATAAGGGAAGCTGCCTTCTACCTCATCCAACGCAGCTTTTATCAGGTCTGTTAATAACAGCTCCGGTGGACGTCTGGGAAACAGTTCCGCCAGTGCCTGAAGACGAGCAGCATCTTCTACCGGTAGCTGAATACTGTAGTGTTCCTGCGTGATTTCTCCGGATTCTTTTGTTTGCCAGTTGTGTACCAGCTGATTAAATCGCATGATAAAGACTCCTCTCTGGAGTCAGCAACAACTTGCTGCTTCTGAGGTGTTCAGTTGTTGCTGGCTTATATGATGTCAGTAATATCCTGATATATAAGGATTTTGCAGTATTTGAAGAGTTGATCCTGTACGTTTTTCAGTGAGCTTCTCTTAGCCGTCATACTGCAGAAATCAAAAATGAATTACATTTTTAATGTGGTAGAAAGTTCTCACTTGCGCCAGTAACACAAGGTATTTAATTGTAGATAAATTTAATCATTTCACTGGCCAGGTGTATTAAATCTGTAATTGAAGTCATCAGGTATGGAGGTGACACGTGAACCGACTACATGAATCGTTACGGGAAAATGTCAGGGAGTTAGGTGATTATCTGGGGCAAACGATGACCCATCATCTGGGGCCTGAGTTTCTGGAAAAAATTGAAACTATTCGCCAACTGGCTAAGGAAGACAGGGATAATGTTCATACCGATAATAAATTACAGGATTATCTGAGTAGCTTGTCAGACGATGATCTTTTGCCCGTGGCCAGAGCATTTAATCAGTTCCTGAATCTGGCTAACATTGCTGAGCAGCATTATCGGGCGCGCTTTCGAAAAACAGAGGATTATCGCTCAGTTGATCAACAGTCGTTATTGACCCTTTTCAGTCACCTGACATCAGAGCAGGTTAGTGGTGATGATATATGGCAGACTATTACTGATATGCGCATCGATCTGGTTATGACTGCACATCCCACAGAAGTGAATCGTCGTACTCTGATCCAGAAATATGATGCTATTTCAGAGGGTTTGAATCAGCTGGATAATGGTGATCTGTATCTGGATCAGAAAGAACGTATTCGAAACCGTATCCGGCAAATGATTGAGCAGGCCTGGCATACGGATGAAATCCGGCATCAGCGTCCAAGTCCGGTAGATGAAGCTAAATGGGGCTTTGTGGTCATTGAAAACTCGCTCTGGCAGGCTGTGCCAGAGTTTTATCGTCATCTGGATAATGCGCTGCATGAAAGTACGGGTAAAGGTTTACCGCTGGATTGTTCCCCTATTCGATTCTGTTCCTGGATGGGAGGAGACCGTGACGGTAATCCGAATGTCACCGCAAAAGTGACTGCAGAAGTGCTGTATCTGGCTCGCTGGATGGCTGCTGATCTGTATCTGAGAGATGTTGACCAGTTGTTGCATGAGCTGTCTATGTGGCGGTGTAACGATGCCTTAAGAGCCAGAACAGGTAGTACGCCTGAGCCTTATCGGGTTTTATTACGCCGTTTAAGGAAGCGGCTGCAGGTTACTCAGAGCTGGCTGGAAGATCAGCTGGAGGGTAAGCATCATAAATTGCCTCCTGAAGAACTGCTGACGGATAATCGCGAACTGATTGAGCCACTTGAACTCTGTTATCGCTCGTTGAAAGAGTGTGATATGGCTACCATTGCTAATGGTCCGCTATTGGATACCTTGCGTCGGGCGAGTTGTTTTGGCTTACACCTGCTGAAACTGGATATCAGACAGGACTCCGGGCGCCATGAAGCCGTGATGACGGAATTGTGTCATGAGCTGGGTATTGGAGATTATAAGGCATGGAATGAGCAGGAAAGACAGAATTTTCTTCTGACAGAGCTGCGAAGTCGACGTCCTCTGATTCCTGATGACTGGCAGCCTTCTGCGGAGGTACAGGAAGTGCTGGATACCTGTCGCGTGGTGGCTCAGCAATCACCGGATGCCCTGGGCAGTTATGTTATCTCAATGGCCCATCGTTCTTCTGATGTGCTGAGTGTGCAGCTACTGTTGAAAGAATGTGGTTATCATCACCCGATTAAAGTGGTCCCCCTGTTTGAAACCCTGAATGATCTGAACAATGCTGCCGATGTAATTGGGCGTCTGTTGAGAATTGAGTGGTATCAGGATCAGATTCAGGGTGAACAGGAAGTAATGATCGGTTATTCCGACTCATCTAAAGATGCGGGACAGCTGGCGGCGGCATGGGGACAATACCGGGCCCAGGAAGAGCTGGTGAATATTTGTCGTCGTTACGGGATTCGTCTGACGCTATTTCATGGACGGGGAGGAACGGTAGGCCGGGGAGGTGGTCCGGCAAGAGCCGCGATTCTGGCCCAGCCTCCGGGGTCGGTTAATGGCAGCTTGAGAGTGACTGAACAGGGTGAAATGATCCGTTTTAAGTTTGGTCTGCCTGAAATTGCTCAGCGAAGTATGGAAATTTATGTTTCAGCGGTACTGGAAGCCACCTTACAGCCACCACCTCAACCGAAAAAAGCCTGGCGTGATCAGATGAACCGGCTGGCTGAACGGGCTTTGACCAGTTACCGTGAACAGGTACGTGAAAACCCTGATTTTGTCCCTTATTTCAGAGCGATTACACCCGAGCAGGAACTGGCTAAGCTTCCTCTGGGTAGTCGACCTGCGAAGCGTAAAGCTGATGGAGGGGTCGAAAGCCTGCGTGCCATTCCCTGGATTTTTGCCTGGACTCAGATCCGTCTGATGCTACCGGCCTGGCTGGGCAGTGATCAGGCATTGGCAAAAGCATTAGAGGAAGATGAAACGGAGTTAATGCGGGAGATGATGCAGCACTGGCCTTTTTTCAGTACTTATATGGATATGCTGGAGATGGTGCTGACTAAATCAGATGCTGATGTTGCTGAGTATTATGAACAAACCCTGGTGCCTGAAGAGCTTCATCCTCTGGGAAGGCAGCTACGTGTTCGTCTTAATATGCTGAAGAAAGCTGTTTTGCATATTCGTGAACAGAAAATACTACAGGAACATATGCCTTTGATTGCAGAAGCTGTCAGAGTGCGTAATCCTTATATTGATCCTCTGCATGTTTTACAGGCAGAGTTGTTGTTGCGAGATCGGGATCATCCGGGAAATCCAGGAGTGGAACAGGCGCTGATGGTGACTATGGCAGGTATTGCTGCCGGATTAAGAAATACCGGTTAGCGTGTTTGGAAATCTGATCCGGACTTTCTGGGGCTTATGTACCAGAGCTGCAGACAGTCCGGGCATTGTATCCGGAGTATATCCGGGCTATCTGATCGGTTCTGGTAGTGCCGGAATCAGTGATGCCCTGCATGTCCGGAAGGAGGCGTTATGTCAGAAGCTGACTCTGCTCTCAATCATCCTCTTGTTATAAAAGCAAGAGACTTTGCCTCTGATGCTCATGGGCGACACGGACAAATACGTCGTTATACGAATGAAGCTTATATTGTTCACCCTCAGGCTGTTGTTGAAACCGTATCCAGAGTGCTGAGTGAGCCAGAAGCGCTGGCTGCAGCCTGGTTGCATGATGTGGTAGAAGATACGGATGTTGAATTGTCTGACATTGAACTTCATTTTGGTGAACAGGTGGCTTTGCTGGTTGATCAGCTGACCACAGGACCTCATTCTCCTCATCTGAGCCGTGAACAGCGCAAACGGAAAGATCGTCAGCAGCTTGGAGCGGCATGCCAGATCGCTAAAACGATAAAGCTGGCTGATATCATTGATAATACCCATACTATTGCAGACAGAGACCCTGAGTTTGCTGCGCTTTATCTGCCGGAAAAGAAGTCTATGCTTGAAGTACTGGTGGCAGGAGATCCCGGGTTGTATGCTCAGGCGGAAGCCATCATTGAAGAAGGCTTATTGTTATTGGATAGTCTGGAACAACAATCACCTTATGAGGACACTTAATCTTTCTTATTATTAACCTGGAGGCCTCTTTTTATAACGTCACGCTAATCCTGATGATGAATTAAGCGTCAGGCGATCCATTGATCTGAAGGAAAAATGTATCGCCAGGTTATTTCCAGAAAGATGAAGGTCTTGCCTGTTTCAATGGAAACGAGCGATGACTGCATCATAAACGGCCTGATTTTCCGGGGTATCTATGCCCAGTGTATGAGCCTGATCCAGTAAGTAACCGTTAATATATTCAATCTCTGTACTTTTGCCTTTCTGAGTATCCTGCAACATAGAAGAACGGTTGTGCGCTGTCCCTTCTATGACCGACTGAGCCAGATAAAATAGCCCTTCTTCAGGCAGAGATAGCTGAAGAGCACGCATGACCTGTTCTGTTTCCTGGCACAGTTTTTTTACTCTGGCTAAACGTGCGGGAACTCTGAGTTCCCCGTTCAGGCACTGGTCCAGTGCTGTCAGGCCATTAATAGCAATATTAATAGCCAGTTTATTCCATAACGCCTGGTATATGTCCGGGCAGTGTTCTGTTGCCAGGTCCATCTTTTGCAGTTGTGCCAGAACAGCCGCTTCTGCCTGTAACCCCTTTTCATTCAGTGCACCAATACGGCTCACGCCTTTACCAGCATGTACCACATGGCCCGGTGATGTCCGGTAAGCGCCATCAGTAATACAGGCGGCAATAATGGCGTAGTCATTAAATGCTTCGGCAATAGCCTGTTGGGCACCCATGCCATTCTGAAGTACAAGAATTGCTGCATCCGGTGTCAGAGCATGCGCTATTCCACGAACCGCATCCAGTGCATCCGGTGCTTTAGTGGCGACGATCAGCTGGCTGATTGACTCTGTCGGGCATTCTTTTGCGGTGGTCAGTTCTGCCTGAAAAGGTATCTCTGCGTTGCCCTGAAAAGGTGTCAGTGTCAGATTATCAGGAGCAGGCACACTGTGTCTGTGTATCAGGGTAACAGGCATTCCAGCCATATTCAGATACCCTCCCCACAGACATCCCAGTGAGCCCGCGCCTAATACCGTCCAGCGTGTTTGATTCATTATATTTATCCGTTTGGCAGAAACAGGGGCGCAAGTATAATGCCTCCAGTGCAAATTATTAAAGGAGACTTTCCATGCCATCATTTGATGTCGTGTCTGAACTGGATAAGCATCAGGTCAGTAATGCTGTGGATCAATCTAATCGAGTTGTAGGAAATCGCTTCGATTTTAAGGGTATTGATGCCAGGTTTGAACGCAAAGACAGTGTCGTAGAGGTTATCGCAGAAGCGGAGTTTCAGGTCAGGCAGATGGTGGATATGCTGACGTCAGAACTTGTAAACCGTAAGGTTGATATCAAGTGTATGGAAGTGGGAGATATCGTTGAAAGTGGTAAGACAGCTCGCTGTGCTGTCACTCTGAAAGAAGGCATTGATAGCGATAATGCACGTAAGATTGTCAAGATGATTAAAAATGAAAAGCTGAAAGTTCAGGCTGCTGTTCAGGGGGAACAGGTGCGAGTGACGGGTAAAAAAAGGGATGATCTGCAACAGGTTATCGCTTTTCTGCGTCAATCAGACCTGGACCTTCCTTTACAGTATCAGAACTTCCGTGACTGACACCTGGCTCTGAATGAGATGAACCGGTTCGTTCTATGAACCGGTTTTATTCTCCTTTTGCCATGCTGTTGCTTTTATTCTTCTCTTGTCTCTGCCTGATATTTAACTGCTTTCTCTTTTCATACGACCCTTATTGACCTGTTTCTGGCCCGGTTATTGAATGGCCATATTTAAAGAGGTTGTTACTAAGGACTCAGACTATTCTGAATAAGTGCACCGGTTTAACGCTGGTTTCGGGCTATATCTATCTGGTTTTATATTTTTTGGTTATATATGGATGTATTAAAGTTATAATAAATTGGTCGCTGATGCTTTTTTGATTAATAAAAACATATGCATTAGGAGATATTTCATTCTACTGACATTTCCATTAATTATGTTCAAATGTTATAAAAGTGTTTCTGAATGTAATCAGGTTTCAGGGGCAGTGGATAAACCAAGATAACTTCGGGACGAAGTGGTGACAGTAACTCTTTGTTTTAAAAGAGATGATCAGGTAACTGGTCGTGCTGCTGTGCAACCTCAGGATGGGGCTGATGAGGATGATACCGAAGATGAAACAATGGTCTTTGCGCAATAAACTCTTACTTTTTTCTCTGACAATTCTGATACTGGCTCAGGGAGCGGTTATCTGGCTGGCAATGAATTCGATGTTTCATGCTGCTGAAGAAGTAAATGAACAAGTATCTGCCAGTAGTCAGAAAAATGCTGAATCTCTGCTACGTGCAGCATCTTCTGCGGTGGCAAAAGATGTCAGCAGTTATATGAACAGGGCATTTGACACTCCTGAAACCATGAAGGCGATTGTTGAAGCCGCTATTGCGAACCCGGACAAACGTCTGTCACGTGATGAACTGCAGCAACTGGCTCGTCAGGCTCTTGAGGCTAATAAGCTGATAAGCTCAACCTATCTCCAGTTTGAAAAGAATGGCTACGATGGGCTGGATTCTCAGATGCTCGGTTCGGGTGAGCATACGAGCAGTATAGGTACGCTGGAAACTTACTGGGTGCGTGATGGCAGCACGCTGACACATTATGCAACGGAAGACTCTGCCTCTAAATATTCTGATACCAGAAATGACCTGGGAGACCGTGAATCCGAATGGTATCTGTGCAGCTACGAAACTGGCAAAAACTGTATTGTTGAGCCCTATCTGTATGAAATTGAGGCTGGTAAGGAAGTTCTGATGACCAGTCTGGTAACGGCGGTCAAACGTAACGGTCAGTTTGTTGGCGTTGCTGGCTCGGATATTGATCTTCCTGTTTTGCAGCAGTTGATGGAGCGAATGTCCTCTGAGTTATTTGATGGACAGGCTGAATTACATCTGCTGACCGCTAAAAATCGTATTGTGGCCAGTAGTGAATACAGTTCAAAGTTGTCCCGTCCTTTATCTGAAGCTAACAGTGAATTTTCAACTCAGGTTTCTGCCAATAAAAACAAATTATTCGGAACCGGTAATCTGATGGCTGTCAGCCAGGATATCTATATTGAAGCTCCGGATATGCACTGGCAACTGGTGTTGACTGTACCTGAAGCGATTGTTCTGGCCGACCTGAATAAACTGACGGCAGAGCTGGATAAGGATAGTCAGAGTGCTTTGAGTAATATGCTGGTGCTGGGTGTGGTAAGTCTGGGAGTGGCTGCTATTGCTATTGTTTTGTTTGTAAACAGCATCGTCCGGCCGTTATCCCGTATGCGTGAGCGGGTGCATAATCTGAGTTCCAGCGAAGGAGATCTTACCCAGACACTGGATATTGATAACCATAAAGAATTGATTGATATCAGCGATGGTATTAATCGCTTTATGGCAAAGCTGCGCACTATGATCACAGAACTGCAGCATCAGAGCCTTCAGGTGCAGAAACAGGCTAACCTGCTGAGTGAAGCAACAGCAACTACAGCCGATATTATTGCCCGTCAGACGTCAGAAACCGACAGTGTAGCAACCGCGGTTGAAGAGATGGCTGCGACCAGTGCAGAAGTGGCGCGTCTGGCCTCTGTCAGTGCGGAGGGAACTCAGCATTCTGAGAGAATACTACATTCCACCAGCCAGAGCTTTGACAGCAGCGTAGAGCAAGTGCAGAAAATCGCGACGGCGATGGATGAAAGTAGTGAACGTATTATGAAGGTTTCAGCTCGTAGCGAAGATATTAACCAGATTGTTAAAACAATTGCTGATATTGCTGAGCAGACCAATTTGCTGGCACTGAACGCTGCTATTGAAGCGGCGAGAGCCGGGGAACAAGGGCGCGGTTTTGCTGTTGTGGCAGATGAAGTACGTAATCTGGCAGCTAATACTCAGAACTCGACAGAAGAGATTAATGATCTGGTGAAACGCTTGCAGAATAATGTCCAGCAGGCAGTAGAGCAGATCAACTCAAATAAAGAGCGTTCTCATCAGACAACTGACAGTATCAGGGAAAGTGTTGCCAATCTGAAAGAGCTAGAATCTCAGATTAATACCATTTCTGATAATACCGTTCAGGTTGCTTCGGCTGCAGAACAGCAAAGTCAGGTGAATCATGAAATCAGTCAGAGTCTTACCGGCATTGGCGATACTGCCCGGCATCTGCAGGAGCAGGCTCGTGTCATTGATGGGGTAAGAGCTGAACTCACCAATGTTGTTGGTTTACTGGATGATCAGCTATCCCGGCTAAAAGTGTGATTTTCTGATTGCCAGTAATATTTGAGAAAGTATTTCATTCACGATAGTCGTTACTCGCTAACCAGACAGATGTGTCTGGTCTGATTCAGAAGGAGGGCATACCCTCCTTCTGTTTTTTAATTATACATCCGGGAATTCTGCTAGAATCCCACCTCATTTTCTTCTGAACGTCGGATGGATCCCTGATTCAATGAATACATACACTGGTAAAGGACTCCGGTTTATAAGGGGCGTCTTAGCTGTTTGCGGTATTTATCTGCTGTCATTACCCGTACAGGCGGATGCCAGCAAGCTGGGGTTGACGGATCAGGAAGTAGCCTGGCTGGCAGAGCGTAAAACACTCAGAGTGATGAATCTCAGTACTTTTCCGCCATTCAGTTTTTTTGATGGCGGCCCAAAGGGCTATAGTATTGATTATATGAATCAGATGGGAGAGCTGCTTGGCATTCCGATTGAATATGTCAGTAATAAGCCCTGGCATGAATACCTTCAGATGCTGCAGGATGGGCAGTTGGATGTTATCCCTCATATTGCTGTTACAGAGGCGCGGCAGGCATTTATTGAGTTTACTCCGTTTAATCATATCGAATATATCAGCGGTGTTGCAGTTAACAATAAATCAGGTATCAAAACACTCCAGGATCTTAAAGAAAAAGGGCGAGTTGTTGCGGTCACTAAAAAGACATTTCTGCATAGCTGGCTGGTGGAGCACTATCCAGACCTGCCTTTATTACTGACAGCATCTACAGAAGATGCGGTTGCTGCTGTCGCTTCTGGCAAGGCGGATTTGGTAGTTGGCAATTTACCTGCTCTGCACTATTACATACAACGGGACTGGCTGAGTAATGTTGATATTACTCGTATACCGGATTTCAATTTGCCTGAGAAAACCCGTTTGCCAATGGGGGTGGCCAAAGGCAACCATCTGCTGAGTTCTATTCTGACTAAAACCAATGATGCGATCAGCTATGCTACAGCTTCCGGGTTGAGAGAGAAATGGAAGCGTCCGGATAAGCAGCGTGATTTGACGACTCAAGAAAGAAATTATCTGGCAGAAAAACGCGTACTGACCATGTGTGTTGACCCGGACTGGATGCCTATGGAGGCCATTGAACAGGGTAAACATACTGGTATTGCCGCTGATTTTATTGAGCGTTTCCGGGAAATCCTGAGTATCCCCATTGAGCTTGTGCCGACGAGATCCTGGGCTGAAACGCTACAGGCAGGTTTCAGAGGGCAATGTGACTTTTTTTCTATGATCATGAGTACACCAGAGCGTCAGCAGCAACTGGAGTTTACCCGGCCTTATCTGAATACACCGCTGGTTTTTGCTACATCCGTTGATAAGCCTTATGTTGGTGATGCATCCCGTATGAAAGGTAAAACCATCGGTATTGTGAAGGAGTATGCTTTTCGGGATACCTTTGAACAGGCTTTTCCTGCCCTCAGATTTGTTGAAGTAGATAATATTCAGGATGGTCTGAACCGTGTCAGAGATGGAGAGATATTTGCGTATGCGGATTCTTTGATTTCTGTTGGTTACTGGATTCAGAATCACTATAACGGCGTTCTGAAAGTCTCCGGAGAGTTTAATGCTGACTGGAGTCTGGGAATTGCGGTACAGAAAGAAAATCAAATTTTAAAAAATATCTTTGATAAGGCCATTGGGCAGATTACGCCGGGAGAAAAACAGGAAATTATTAATAAGTGGATCTCTATTCGCTATCAGAAGGGGACAAACTGGCATGTCACCTTTTTGTCTGTTGCTGCTGTTGTGCTATTTTTCAGTGTGTTATTACTCTGGTACCGTCGGGTAAATAATAAATTACGGCATGAAATTGAGTTAAGAATTGCGGCAGAAGAAAGTGCCTTACGTTTGGCGCGTACTGATCAGCTAACAGGCTTGTTAAACCGCAATGCCAGTGAAGGATTACTGGATCAGGAGATGGCGCGTTTCCGCCGGTATAGTAATCCGGTCTGTATTCTGATTATGGATGTGGATCATTTTAAATTGATTAATGACCAGTATGGTCATCGAACCGGAGATGAGGTGCTGAAATCTTTCAGTGGACACATGGGTTCTATTATCCGGCAAACAGATCATCTGATTCGCTGGGGTGGTGAGGAGTTTCTGGTGCTGGCACCGGATACGGAACAGCCGGATGCTCTGATCCTTGCAGAGAAGTTGCGTGAGGCGGCAGAGCACTATAATCATCCGGACTTGCCCCGTTTTTCGATCAGTATTGGAGTCGCGCAATTACACAATGGGCAGAACTTTGCCCAGTGGTATGAAGAGGCCGATAAGGCGCTGTATGCGGCCAAGCAAAATGGCCGCAACAGAGTCTGTATGGCAGAATGACTGCATGAGCTACCATGACTTTATGAACGGCAGTTCAGTGCTTTCCGTCTGAGCTGCCACCTGACCAGTCCATCATAGCTACTGACTAGCAGTACTCCCCCTATAATCAGTGCTGATCCGATGATAAAACGAGGGTCGATACTTTCTCCCAGCAACCAGCTTCCGAATAACACACCAAAAACGGGTGTCAGAAACGATAATGTGCCGAGCTGAGATGCTTTGTAGCGAGTCAGCAGCCAGAACCATACCAGAAAACACAGAAAAGAAACGCCGATGCCATGAAAGGCCAGACTTGTCCAGAGTTCCGGGGTAAAGTTTATCTGAGTCTGTTCCGTGAGCAGAGCCCAGGCGGTCAGAATAATAAACGCTCCCAGCAGTTGATACAGCAGTGTCTGCCGGGCTGGCAGAGCGCCAAGCCCCGATGCTCTGACGACTATCGTAGTCGCTCCCCAGGAGGCACCGGCCAGTAGGGCCAGAAAATCTCCCCAGAGTATTGCTTCAGGATTATCTGTCTTCGTATCTCCGCTATAGAAAGAGAGTACGACACCCGAAAATGCCAGCATAATTCCCAGCCATTGCAGGGGGGCCATACGTTCACCGGGCACTTTCCAGTGCAGGCCTATCGCAGCAAAAATAGGTGAGGTATACAGGAAAACGGTAGCGTGACCCGCTGAGGTATATTGCAAAGCCTCTCCCAGAAACAGGTATTCCAGGGAAAATAAAATACCGATCAGCATGGCTGGTAATCTGTTTTCCTGTGACAGCGGTAACTTTTGTCTTTGTAACAGGATAAGCGCAATCAGGAGTATACCGGCGATACCAGAGCGCAGAGCTATCTGAAATACCGGAGCAATGTCATCAGCAACGGCTTTCAGCACAACCTGCTGTGATGCCATGATCATGCAGAATATTACCATGATGCCGATTGCTGATTGGTCCACAGACTGTCGAGTTGTCATAATATCTCCGGTTGTTAACAGATCAGAAGCGTATTATCTTGCTGTCAGCAATGATTTATATAGCTTAAATCAGACAATCAATAATACAGATCTGCCAATTCATGACCCGAAAGCCTTTTATCCACCAGCCATTAGTACCGGGTGATCTGACGTATCCTGTGTATTGTAAGGTCCGTACCAGACCATCGGATACTATCTATCCGGCCCATAGCCATCTCTGGGGCGAATTCGTTTATTCATTCAGCGGAGTGATTGAACTGCAGGTCGCCGGGGCTTTGTTCCGGGTACCTCCGGATTATGGTTTATGGCTTCCTCCCGGAGCAGAGCATGAGGGCTTTAATCGCTATGAATCCCTACATTGCTCTTTATATCTGGAGCCTGAGTTTGCCCGGACGAAAGGGCTGCCATCATCCCCCTGTGCTCTGACGATGAATGCAATGCTGAGAGCTATGCTGGATTATCTGAAATCCAGTCCGCCAGAGCTGCCCTATACCGGTGAATATTGCAGATTACTGGAGGTCATTACTGACCAGTTGGGGCTGGCCCCCTGCGCTGGCAGTTATCTGCCCGTTTCAGACGACATGATTCTGGCCAGGGTATTGTCTTATCTGGAAGATAATCCCGGTGATAATCGCTCTGTCAGAGACCTGGCAGCTCTAGGAGGTACAACAGAAAGAACACTGGCACGTAAAGCCCGGAATGAACTGGGTATGCCGTTGAGTGAATGGCGACAGCGTCTGAAGGTGATGCATGCCATGCCTATGCTGACATCCGGTGAAAAAGTAGAGAGTATTGCACTGGATCTGGGATACAGCACTGCATCCGCTTTTATTGCGATGTTTCGCAAGCTGTCAGGGATAACGCCGGATGAGTACCGAAAGCGTGCAGACTGAAAATTCTGCATTGGCCTGTGTTGAATCAGGCTGTTTCCGCGACTGTGTTGCTCTTTTTAGATAGCAGGCTTGTGCCTGTTGCATTGTCATAGCGTGATATTATAAATATGATGGCTATAAGAATCTTATTTTGTGAAATTTTATAATTTTTATTTCACACTTGTGATACCTGAAACGGTTGTCCTGTGACCCTGATATATGAATAGAAAAAGAAAAGTAGCAGCCAATAGTGAAAACTTACGTATTGGAAGCCAGATTCGGGATCTGCGTAAGGCAAAAGGTGTAACTCTTGCAGAAATAGCTGAGAGTATTCAGCGTTCTGTTGGCTATATCAGCCAGGTTGAGCGAGGGGTTTCCTCTTTGCCAATTCCTGTTCTCCAGTCAATCTGTGATGTATTAGGTGTGCAGATCAGCTGGTTTTTTCATTCTGATCGGGAAGCTCCTGAGGAAGAGTTAAACCATATTGTGCGTAAATCCGCTCGGCGTAGTTTAAGTTTTTCCGATGGCGGTATTCGTGAAGAGCTTTTATCCCCTCGTTTGTCTGGTCATTTACAGATGATTCTGACTACTTTTTCTCCTGGGGCAAAAGGCAGTGAGGCCCGCAAGCTGAAGGGAGACGAGGGTGGTCTGGTGCAATCAGGTGCGATTGAACTGTGTATTAATGATCAGTGCTTTATCCTGCGAGCAGGAGATAGTTTTACACTGGGGCGAGATGATCAATATCGGGTACGCAACGCTTCAGAAGTGGGAGAAGCGGTAGTGATATGGAATATCACCGGCGGCTATTAGGCTTTTAGGCCAGGCTGGCAGAGAAGATAAGATCCGTAAATGTCATCAAGGATTGTTGTTTACAGGCTAATCTGCTACCACGCTCTGGTGGTAGCAGATTATATTGCACGGCTTAGATTCTATGGTATTAACCGTATAGAACTTCTGGTAACCAAAGTGCGATTCCCGGGAACATCAGTAGCAAAGCCAGACCCAGAATTTGTAGCAGAATAAAAGGCACTGCTGCTTTATACAGATCGTAAATAGTGACTTCCGGAGGGGCCACTGACCTCATATAGAAGAGATTATACCCAAAGGGCGGCGTCAAATAGGCTGACTGCATACTTACGATAAATAGAATCGCAAACCAGATCGTATCGAAACCCAGAGATTCCACAATCGGCACAAACAAAGGTACAGTGATAAAGACAATGGCAAAGTCATCCAGGAACATGCCCAGCACAAAGTAACATGCCAGCATGATCATGATCACATAGATGGGTGCGACATCGTTATCTTCGATCAGCTCTTGCAGAATAAAACCGGCATCCAGGCCAATATAGACCTTACTGAAGAAGATCGCTGCAATCGTGATCCAGATCAGCATCCCCATCAGCTTTGTGGTGGAGATCAGCACTTCCTTCATCATCTTCAGGTTCAGCGTACGGTAGATCGCCGCACAGAGAATAGAACCCGCCGCACCAATAGCCGAAGCTTCTGAAGGTGCAGTAATACCTGTAATGATACAGAACAGCACCGTCGCAATCAGAGCGCCCGGTAAAATCAGGGCTTTCAGCGATGCCACTTTACCACGCCAGTCTACTTGATGCTCTTCTGACAGAGCCGGTGCAAGGGATGGCGTGATTCGGCTGCGAATCAGGATATACAGAATATAGATACCTGCTAGCATCAGCCCCGGCATAAGGCCGGCAGCAAATAGCTTACCTACTGATTCCTTTGCCAGGAAAGCATACAGAATCATAAGTAAGCTGGGCGGAATCAAAAAGCCCAGAGCTCCACCGGCCATAATGGTGCCTGTGGCAAGCTTTTTGTCATACCCCCGTTTCAGCATCGCAGGCAGAGCAATAACGCCCAGGCTCACGGTTGCTGCACCCGATACACCTGCCATCGCCGCGATCAATGCGCAGACAATAACAGTACCGACGCCCAGACCTCCGGGGGTTTGCCCCATCAGTTTGTTCATCATCTCAAAAAGATCATCGGTAATACCGGAGCGTTCCAGCATCAACCCCATGAAAATAAACATGGGCAGAGCTACCAGAAGGAAGTTGTCCAGAGCCGCAAATGAACTGAGTGTCAGGAGCTCAATGGATCCTGCACCCCATAGAGTGTAAGCAAATCCCAGCCCGACGGTCAGTAATGACCAGGCCAGGGGAGCTCCCATCATCAGCATCAGGAACATGGTCCCGAACATGCCAATGGTAACGATTAGTGGGTCAAGTTCAGTCACCTGAATCCCCTGTTAATTTAAAAGTTATATCGATGTCAGCCATCTCAGGCTATCGGCAAGGTTGCAGATAAAACACGCGACGCGTTCCTTGCTAATCGGACTTAATTATTTTCAGCTCAGTAACAGACGCTTACTTATCCGGACGATAATTAAGTGCGACTTGTATATCCCTGATGAGATGCACTAACCCCTGTAACCAGATCAGACCCACACCAATGGGGAGCATGGTTTTAAAAGGGTAAATAGGTGGAGCCCAGGTACTTTTTGAGGACAGTTCTCCGCTTTGCCAGGAGTCGTAGGCAAACTCGCAGGCAGCCACAAAAAATACGCCAAACATAATCAGTACCACACAACCCGTAATCACGTCGAGAATAGCCCGACCGCGTTTATCGAACAGGTGATAAACCACTTCACTACGGACATGCCCATGATGCTTATGAGTGTAAATACCCGCAAACATACAAAAGGAGCCGTACAACATAGTAGTTGATTCGTGTGCCCAGGATGTTGGGCTAAGGAAGAGATACCGGGCGGCGATCTCGTATAACAAGACGCCAATCATGGCAAGGCACATCCAGGAGCTGGCCTTGCCGATGAACTCGGATATCTCGTCCTGATAGTTCAGGAGGCGAGATATCCCGGACATTATGCTCTCCCAGTGGCTTTAGCCGCTTCGGTCAGAATGTCGATTGCTTTACGGTTACGATCAGAACGCGCTGCTTCTTCTTCCCAGATCACTTTCGCAGCGTTGCGCAGACGGGCAGAATCTTCAGCGTTCAGAGAACCCATTTCGAACTTACCGGTGGTAGAAGCATCGATAGAACCGCTGACCATCCAGTTGTGCATCTTAGCAGCGTGTTTAGCGAAAGAGGTTTCGATGATGGTACGGTGGCTATCAGACAGAGACTTCCACTTGTCCATGTTGATCAGCATCTGATCGGTATAACCAGGGCTCACCATGTTCAGAGAGGTGTAGTACTTAGCGGTTTCGTACAGTTTCATCGACAGGTATTCGTTAGTGCCTGCATAGATCACACCGTCGATAGCGCCAGTGCTCAGGCCAACATACAGCTCAGAACCCGGCAGGAATACCGTTGGGATATCAAACTGATCCAGGATCTTAGCGATACTTGGTGTCGCACGGATCTTCATCTTCTTCAGATCATCCAGACTGTTTACTGGCTTTTTAGTCAGAAGATCGAAAGGACCGCCCATGATAGGGCCTAAGTAGTGAACGTTTTGCTCAGCATAGCCTTCACGGATCAGATCAATCAGGCCTTTGCTTTCCATGATGTACATGGCTTCATCATAGTTGGTCCATGCTGCAGGCAGGCCTGCTTCAATAGACGCGATATCCAGCTGTCCCGGCCAGTAGCCTGCGTAACCCTGACACATATCGATTGTGCCAGCGCCTACTGCTTTAAACATCTCGGCATCCGGTACCAGAGAACCACCGGTGTAACGACGCACTTTAAGTGCCTTATCAGAAGCACTTTTGACGTCGTCAGTGAACTCTTTAAAGATATCGTTCGCTTCTTTACCCCAATAAGTCTGCATTCTTAAAGAGGTTGCTGCTTGAGCTTGTGAAGCGATGCTCATTGCCATAGGAGCTGCTACCAGACCGGCAGCTGCCGTCTTCAATAGATCACGTCTTTTCATGTTGTTATTTTCCTTAGGCTGCGTTGCTTATCGTTATTGATTCACGCTTGGTTATGGGGCCTTTCGTACATAAAAAAGCCCTCGTAATCTTTTATGCTAACTGATATTGATCTTAATATCAGGTCAGGACAATTGATATAAGTTTACGCCCTGTTAAGAAAAATTTGGTGAAAACAGGCAATTTTTTTTGGATTTCTCTTTAAAAATCGCATAGATATGAAAATATACAATGTACTTTCATGTTTGTGTATGTAAACAGCGATTTACAATGATTTTCATCTCATTTACATCGGCTCTTTTTCGCATAAAAATCTGAAAAATATAGCTGAAATAATTAACTGCCTATGACACCCGCTTTCCGCTCAGAGGTATTTAATCATAGTAGAACACTATATTTAGCCGCATTGGCTATATTTTGCTTTTAATGTAGGCAATAATATTTTATTTTGTTATTTATTAGGTCTTTTGTCTGTGTTTTTGTGTTTTTCAGGCTATTTCACTATTGAGGAGTTGCGGGGCAGAATAAAGCAACAGAGAGTATGATGCAATGATTCATAGCCAGACTGACTGAAGCTATTTGATTATGTTTTCTATCACTTTGATTTATCAAAAAATTTATTATTCTTATAGGATGGTGGGTTAGCCTGGATCCAGTTTTACTACTCTGAGCTGCCGTTGGCGATGAAAAGCCGGAAAGATGACGAAAAATAGTTGACCGAGGCGTAATCACATCTTAATTGATAGTAAAATATCATTTACGATACGTGGATAATTTCGTTCTGGTTGCTAACGGCCAGGCTGTATCATATTTTATTTTTACTGACTAAATTGTCCTGAAATTGAATTTAAAAATATTGCTCTGTGCTTAATAATATTTAAATGCACCTGACTTGTTGTTTTCTTTTTATTAAGCTCTCTCTTTATTACCTGGTAATTCCTCCCTCTCGTTTTGGTTGATTTTATTTGCCATTCTTTAAATCTGAGCAGTGCGTAGTTCTGACGACTATGGGCTATGCACAACTGTTTCCCCACTTTTTCAAAAACAGGTATTTCCAGCTTTAATGGATTGT
>NZ_JACJFM010000059.1 GCF_014164585.1 Oceanospirillum sediminis
ATGCTCTTCAATGTCTGTTGCTATGCATAAACTGACAGATCTCAACTATTCGTCAAGGTAGCAAATAGTTGAGAGCGGGCTGAATAGTTACTAACAGACAAAAGATACAAGGGATTATTTTTGACCTGGATGGCACCTTGCTGAGTTCTGATCTTAACTTTCAGTTGCTGCGTGAACTGACGGGATGCCCGGCCGGAGGTGATATTCTGGCGCATATTGATAGTCTGGAATGCGAGCAGCAAAAGCAGCAGGCTCATGACATTGTTCGAGAACATGAGATGAGAGATGCCGGGCAGTCACACTGGTTACCTGGTGCCCGAGAAATGGTTTATGGGTTAAAACAACACGGTTTTCAGATGGCTATTGTAACTCGTAACATCTCCGATGCTGCAAAGCTGAAAATGTCTCACAATCAAGTACCAATTGAACTGGTGTTATCACGGGAAGATGCACCGGCTAAGCCAGATCCAACAGCACTGCTACAGATTGCCCGGTACTGGCAGTTGCCAGTTGACCAGATCATATATGTTGGTGATTTCCGATACGACGTGGAAGCTGCTAATAATGCCGGTATGGTATCCTGTTTGTATGCTCCGGAGGTAAGGCCTGATTATGCGTCACAGGCCGATATGATGGTGACTCACTTTGATGACCTGGCAGAACAGCTGCTGAACCAGAGTGGTCATGATATATAGTCTACCCGTTATTTGGTTTTAATAAGTACCTGGCGGAAGTATTCCAGTATTCTCCAGCCACTGGCCGGAGAATACGACAGCCATTGGCTGATAAATTTTTCTCAGATGCCTGACGCAGGCTGCTTTGCTAAAGATAATTGCACTTGATTATTTGCGACAATATTTTTTGGATTCATGCCGTTTTCAGATGTTTCCATGCTGTCTCCGACTCTAAAAATCAATGAATGATGACACCATTTCTTTCAGGTTGTTTAGTTGTGATTTCGACCCTGGCAGATATTCTGGCCATTACCTGAGTGTATGAGAGCCTGCTTACTCCTCTTAATTACTTGTTATTACTGATTTTTTTATCATGAGTTGATTCGCATTTGTTATATGTGAAGTATTTTTATGATGGGATGATTAACAGCTTTTTTCTTATGGTTTTTGTTTGATTTTTTTCACATAAGCCAGGCTTATCTAAATAAAATAGAATTGACAGTTTGACTGATATTTAAGGTGGGTCTTAATATTTAATTATGCATCAATACACTTTATATAATAACAATGGTGAGTATGATGAACGATTTTTTAGAAGTATTATTTCCTCCTTGATTTTCCGGTTTTTGTTTTTTATGAAATAAATTTATCGAATTATAATAAAAACAGGATTTCTGTGTTATGAGTGTTATTCTTTCCGTGGCTATTATTGCTACATTATTAACTTCTGCTTTTATAGTGATAAAAGGCCATAATATAGTTTGTAAAGGACCTATACCCAGCAGTCTTTTTACCTTCATTGCCATCCTTTTTACTTCCGGGCTTGATGTCGGGCTGATTATGTTCCCACTTAGTGAATTTCCGGTATACAGCTCGGAAGAGGCTTATCAGTTTACTAACCCATTGGCAATTGCGTTTGGTTTCTGGGGGGGACTGGTTTGGGGATTCTATTTTCTGACTACATTTTATTTCTGTGTTATTGAACCTAAGGTTAAACTATTTGAAATACCGGCAGTGAAAATCGTCAATAATATTATCGTTGTGGCAACCTGTGCCTTTACCGGTTTCCTGTTCCTGTCTTATTTGCCAACGTATATTGAAGGTATTTCTGATGTGGCCCGTTTTGCCCTGGTTGCTGCTGTAGTTCTGGTCGCTATTCTATCCAGTACAGATATTCGTTATATTGCGGTACTGAGTGTGGCATCAACCTGGTTATTCCTGTTGTTAATTGCAGCGATGATGCTGGGGGCTGAAGGGCTTGGGTTGTCTGAACTGGCTACAACTATGACGGCTATTGGTGGCTATTTCAGCAATCTGGATCGTTTCGTTCTGCCCATCTCTGATTATCATGAGTTTTATCTGTTCTGGTGGTTCTCCTGGAGCATCATGATTGGTCAGTTTGTTGCTCGTTTTGTCGGTGGTCTGAAAACATGGCAGTTATGTCTGGCTCTGCTGACGATTCCTTCTATTCCGCTGGCGCTGTGGTTCTCCGTTCTGTATTACTATCATGCCAATACGCTGGAAGTGGTTGAGGTTATGAAGCTGGCAATGGTTGTAGTAGGCACTATATTTGTTGTGAACTCTCTGGACTCTCTGATTCGTCTGTATACCAGTAATATGAATATTACTGTAGAGCGCTTCGGGAAAATAAAATATGTAGCCGGTAACTTTATTGCTATGTATGGTCTGATTCTTCTGTATCAGTTTACACCATTTGATATTGCGTGGATCGGCTTGCTAGTGATTGCCTTGTATAGTGTTATTTATATTATGTTATTTCAGAGGGCGCAACAATTAAAAGTACAGGCTGCTTAGTCATAGCTTAATAAAAAAGCCGGTTAATTCCGGCTTTTTTTATGGATAATATCAGGCTGTGGAGTATTAATTAAATTACCTGAGCGGCTTGATTGCTCCAGGTGCTTCCCTATCCACTGAATAAAAGCCCGGCCCTCGGGTGGTAATGGGCGGTCTTTATGCCAAAGAAGGTAATAGCCATCCTCCGTTTCAACACTGCTTTTTATCGGGTTGACCAGTTTGCCATCTTCGGTCTGTACCAGGTGTTTCCAGCCAAGGGCTATGCCCTGACCATTGCGTGCCGCTTCGACAACCAGAGGATAGCTATTCAGTGACATGCAAAGGCGTTCAACAGGCATATCCACTCCATTTGCTGTCAGCCAGCGACGCCAGTTCATCCAGTCCCAGTTCTGATCTTCCAGTTCGATCAGATGATGGTTTACCAGATCTTTTACATTGTGAATTTCTCCGTGCTGACTGATATATTCAGGACTGCAAATTGGATAAACACTTTCTGCAAATACCCGGACACCTTCATAGCCGGGCCAGTGGCCACTACCAAAAATCATGGCGATACTGACATTTTTATTCAGGCAATCCTCTGCGATATCTGAGGCTATTAACCGGAGTTTGATATCCGGGTGCAATGCCTGAAATTCGTTCAGCTTTGGCATCAGCCAGAGCGTCGCAATAGACTGATCTGCCGCAACCGTCAGTGTATTATCCCGATCGACCACTTTGATTTCCTGGGTGGCACTGGCCAGTTGCAGTAAGGTGGCTGCTACTGTGTGCTGATAATCTCTGCCTTGCTGAGTCAGGCTGACGGATCGGTGCTCACGAGTAAATAACTGTATGCCCAGAAACTCCTCCAGCGCACGTATCTGCTGGCTGACGGCAGCCTGAGTCAGGTGTAATTCCTGAGCGGCCTGGGTAAAACTGAGATGGCGGGCTGCTGCTTCAAAAGCAACCAGGGGGTCCAGAGGGGGGAGTTTTTGTTTGAAATTTCGCATTACTGCTATCCGGATTTTTTATTTTTTATCCTGACTGATCCGGTAAGGTTAGTCCATGACTAACTACGCCGCTTTGTCGTTTAAAGTTAATCCCTTCAGGCTGTCAACAGAGCACTTGCCATAGGGCTGAGTTGGTTACTGTGATAGACCTTGTTTGTAAACTGAAGTGTTCAGGTATTCTCCGGTCAGCGACCGGAGAATACCGAAAGGTTTTAACAGAGTAATGTTTTCAGGGATCTGATCAGGATGTCATCAGTGTCGGCAGGTAGAGCACAATAGATGGATAGGCGGTAATCAGTACGATAGCGATGGCAATCATAAAGAAGAACGGCAGTGCAGCTTTAGCCACATACAGAATATTTTTACCGGTCAGTGCCTGAATCACAAACAGGTTGAAACCGACAGGCGGTGTAATCTGAGACATCTCAACTACCAGTACCAGGAAGATACCAAACCAGATCAGATCGATATTGGCCTGAGTGACCATCGGCAGAACCACAGAGGTGGTCAGCACGATGACGGAGATACCATCCAGAAAGCATCCCATAACGACAAAGAACAGCGTCAGGCAAACAATCAGTTCAATAGGTGTCAGGCCCAGAGATGCAATCCATTCAGCCAGTGCATTCGGGATACCAATAAAGCCCATTGCCAGAGTCAGGAAGTGAGCACCGACCAGAATCAGCCCCAGCATACAGGAGTTTTTTACGGCACCGCTGACACTATTCAGAAAACCGGACACGGTAAAACTGCCCATCACTACCGATAACAGCAGGGAACCGGCTACACCAAAAGCGGCGGCTTCTGTTGGTGTGGCAACCCCCTGATAGATAGAACCTAATACGCAGCTGATCAGCAGTACAATCGGGATCAGCTTTTTCAGTGCCGATATCTTCTCTTTGAAGGTATAGCTTTCTTCATCTGCGACATTACCTGCGCGTTTCTGCACCAGTGTCCAGATGGTTGTGAAAGCCATAAACAGGCCAATCAGCAGCACTCCTGGTAATACACCGGCCAGAAACAGGCGAGCAATCGATACCTCGGCCGAAACACCGTATACAATCAGGATAATAGAGGGCGGAATCAGAAGTCCCAGTGTACCGGAACCGGCCAGAGTGCCGATTGACATGGTATCGTCATAGCCACGGCGTGACAGCTCTGGCAGAGTCATACGTCCAATGGTTGCAGCTGTCGCGGCGGATGAGCCTGACACCGCTGCAAAAATACCACAACTCAGGATATTCACATGCAGCAGTTTACCGGGCAGTTTAGATAGCAGGGGAGACAGGCCTTCAAACAGATCCCGTGACAGGCTGGTACGAAACAGAATCTCTCCCATCCAGATAAATAAAGGCAGGGCGGTCAGAGACCAGCCTGTCACAGCACTCCAGGATGAAGTGCCCAGTAACAGACCTATACTGTCATTACCGATCAGTTGTAAACCAACAATGCCTACGCCAGTCAGTGTCAGAGCCACCCAGACTCCACTGGTGAGCATCAGTAACATGCACACCACTAAAATAACGCCAATCAGTGTCATGTCCATGATTATTCTCCGCTTAACTCATCTTCATGGGTCATGAAACCCGGCGTGTTACCACGAATAGCGGCAATAAAGTTGTCCAGAATAGCCACCGTAAAAAACAGAGAACCCAATGCCATAGGACTCTGAACCATCCACAAAGGAACCGCCAGATAAGTATCGGTTACATCATCGTAGATCCAGGATTCGTAAACTGTGAACAGGGTGTAGTAACTGAGATAAGCACTGATCATCAGGCCCAGACTCAGATTAATAAATTCCAGAACGCGTCGGGTGCCGCCAAATAGTCTGGACAGCATGATGGTGACGCGAATATGCCCGCCTTCGTTAAAGGTGTAAGCCAGGCCAAAGAATATGGTGGCGGATAATAACCAGCCTGCAAAATCCTCCGATGAAGGAATAATCACGCCAAAAGCGCGAGCTGCAATCTGGGCCAGAATTAACAGTGTCATGATGACCAGGCAAGCGCCTGATAACACCACTGAGGTTTGGTAAAAGTAATGTCTGAGTGTGCGCATTTTTGTTATCCGACGGCGTTTATACAGCCTGGATCTGGGCCTGACAGTCTGGCTGCCAGGCTCAGAAATGAAGTGCTCTGGTAAAAATGAGCATGGCGTATTTACCAGAGACTTGATTGCCTGATATCAGGCGAAACAGCGATCAGAATGATCTAAGAGCCGGATGATCTCGGTTGTCAGGGGTATGTCAGCTGCACTGACTGTCCTGCCGGGAATACTGACCAGAATCTTACCGGCTACCCCTTGAATCATTCAGGGTGTTAATCATGATGTATTAACGTGCTTTGAAATCTTCCAGAACGGCTTTACCGGTTGCACCAGCTTCATCCAGCCACTCTTTAACCATGGTGTCACCGATCTGCTCCAGTTCAGAAATCAGCTTTTTACTCGGCTCGGAAACCGTGATGCCGTTCTTAGCCAGGGTTTCGGTATGAGCGATTGCCAGTTTACGGCCCAGTGCCCAGCCTTTTTTCTCTGCATTGGCTGCAGCATCCAGAATGACCTGCTGAGTCGCGTTGTCCAGACGGTCAAAGACCCGCTTGTTGGCGAATACCATGTTTTTAGGAATCCAGGCATGGATTGTGGTGAAGTGTGAGATGTAATCCCAGCTCTGACTGTTCACACCTGTGCTGGGTGATGTCACCATGGCATCAATGGCATTGGTGGTGAATGCCTGAGCCACATCGCTGAATGGAATATTAACCGGTGTTGTGCCCATCAGGTCTGCCAGACGAGATGTTGTCGGGCTGTAAGAGCGCATTTTCAGACCGGACAGATCGGCCAGACTGTTAATCGGCTTGTTGGAGTACAGATCCTGTGCAGGCCACGGAGAAGTATACAGCAGGATCAGATTTTCTTTAGCCAGAGCTTCATTCAGTGCAGGCTTAGAAGCCTGATACAGTTTTTCAGCGCTGTCGAAATCTGTGGCCAGGAAAGGAATATTATCCAGCTTGTAAATAGGGTTCAGGTTACCCAGACGACCAATAAAGACTTCACCAATTGGAACCTGACGGGTTTTAACCGCACGGTGGATTTCAGGGTGTTTTATCAGGGAACCGCCAGAGTGTACCTTAATCAGCAGTTTACCCTGAGCGTTAGCGTTAACTTCTTCTGCAAAGCTACGAGCAACCTGCGTCTGATGGGTGCCATCACCATAAGGGGTTGGCATATCCCAGCGTGTGGCTGCCGAAGCCAGTGTACTGGCTGCTCCCATTGTCAGAGCGGTTGCAAAAATGGCGGCTTTACCGGCTGTGAATTTCATTATTATTCTCCAGTTTGTAAGTATTCGGCCATATCAATGGCGTGGGCAGCTCACAGGGTTATTTATCTTTAAAGTACGTGAGTCAGCCTGTTAGCTGATACAGTCCGATGACTATTTCAGTTGCAACCGGTATGGCAAAGGGCGTACCAGGTCGCTAAAAATATTTTTATTGCTTTTAAATCAGTAGGTTATATTTTTAAAGTGTAATAATAGGCAGTGATTTTGAGTTGAATTTGACCCGTATGAATACGTGGGTTTGAGTCATTTTTGACACATAAAAGCCAGTTCTGGGTACTGGATGAGAGGTGAACTTTGCAGGGCGATTGAGACTGATACTCAATCGCCGGGTTTATTGGATAAAGTCCGTTCGTTCCAGCCCGTATTTTTTCATTCTCAGATACAGTTTTTTCCGTGGAATCCCCAGTGCCTGAGCAGTCATTTCAGCCTGACCGTGGTGTGCTTTCAGGGCATTGATAATGACTTCTTTTTCATAGCTGCCAACAATTTCGTCCAGATCCCCGCTTTGGGGAGCCAGTACGGCATCCGGGTTACTGCTAATCGACAGACCCAGAGTCCAGCGTTCTGCGATATTGCGCAGCTCCCTGACATTTCCCGGCCAGGATTGCTGCATCAGCTGTTGTAGCAGGCTGTCCGGAACCGCTCTGGCCTCGCGGCCAAAGCGCTGATTGGCTTGTTCTGCAAAGTGACAGAACAGCACAGGGATGTCTTCTTTACGCTGATCCAGACCAGGAATATCGATGCTGGCGACATTCAGTCGGTAGTACAGATCTTCCCGGAAACTGCCTTCATTGGCGGCTTCGCGCAGATTGACCTTAGACGCTGCGACAACCCTGATATCCACATCAATGCTGGCATTACCGCCTAAACGTTGCAGTGTTCTCTCCTGCAGAACACGCAGTAAACGAACTTGCAGAGAATGAGGCATGCTTTCGATTTCATCCAGAAACAGAGTGCCGCCACAGGCAT
The DNA here is from genome assembly GCF_014164585.1 of Oceanospirillum sediminis. Lineage (GTDB taxonomy): Bacteria > Pseudomonadota > Gammaproteobacteria > Pseudomonadales > Halomonadaceae > Oceanospirillum > Oceanospirillum sediminis. The sequence continues at coordinate 7,788 of NZ_JACJFM010000059.1, forward strand.
ATTCAATTTTTCCGATGCGGCGTTTGCTGGCGCCGGTAAAGGCTCCTGCTTCATGACCAAATAGCTCACTTTCGATGACAGATTCAGTGACTGCACCGCAGTTCAGTGCTACAAAGGGGTTATCGGCTCTGGGGCTGAAGTCGTGCAGGCAGCGGGCAATGACTTCTTTACCGGTACCTGTGGCACCGTTGATAATCAGGTCAACATCAATCTGAGCCAGCTGCAATACTAGTTCTCGAAGCTGAACTATGGCCGGGGTCTGACCGACAAGCCGCTGATCAATTTCATGCTGACCGGCCAGTTCTTTACGCAGGGTTCTGTTTTCCAGCACCAGCTGGCGCTTTTTCCAGGCCCGATGCACCGTATTGATATGGTGTTCCGGGTCGTCATTTTTCTCCAGAAAATCATAGGCTCCGCTGCGAATCGCCTGAATCGCAACAGCAATATCAGCGTGACCGCTGAACATGATCACCGGGATGTCGCGATCAATGGCCAGTACCTTCTGCAATACCTCCAGGCCATCCATAATATCCATGCGTACATCGCAGATAATAATACCGGGCCAGTCTTCTGAACACAGTACAAGTGCATCAGCCGGATCTTCACAGGCGATGGCCGTATAGCCTTCCAGTTCCAGCGTCTGAGTCATGGATTCACGCACGATCTCTTCGTCGTCAATGATAATGACCTGTCCGGTTGCCATGTCAGAACTCATAAATGATCTCTCCGGTAAATAGGTAGCTGAATACAGAAGGAGGCTCCCTGATCACCGGTGTCTTCTACCATCAGTTTGCCGCCAAAGTTCTTGATGATGTTATAGGAGATGGATAGACCCAGTCCCAGATTCTGACTCCGGCGTTTAGTGGTAAAGAAGGGCTCAAATATCTGTTCCCTGGCCTGTTGGCTGATTCCAGGGCCATTATCCTGTACGCGAAGCTCTATTGTGTCGTTGTGGTGGCAGCAATTAATCCGGATCTGTTTATCCTCCTGATCGCTTAATGCATTGAAGGCATTAGTGATCAGGTTCAGAATCACCTGTTCCAGCTGAACCAGATCAGCTCTGACAACATTGTCCTGTTGCGCAAAGTGCACCTTGATACAGGTCTTGTTACGGATTTCGTCATTTTCCAGTAGTTGAAGCGCATTCTCGACAGCCTGCTCGATATGAATTTTTACCAGAGTGCTCTGGTCCTTTCGGGCCATGGATTTCAGTCGGGTAATAATAGTGGTTGCACGTCGAGTCAGGTTTGAGATCTGTTTCAGGTTCTTTTCTGTTTCTTCTGTACGACCGGCCTGCAGTAGGCGAACCCCATTGTGGGAGTAGTGGCCGATGGCAGATAAAGGCTGGTTGATCTCATGGGCAATCCCTGCTGATAACTGCCCCAGTGCAGCCAGTTTTCCTGCCTGGACCAGATCTTCCTGCAGAGTTGCCAGCTGATCCCGGAAGCTGACCAGAGAGCGAGCCATAGCCCCGATTTCATCGTTACCCCTGACATCCACTTTTTCTTCCAGGTTACCGTTAGCGATGGCCCTCATACTGGCATCAAGCCGGGTAATACGTCCTACCATATTGCGACCAACGTATAGCCAGACGATCAGAATGGATAACACCATACTGGCAGCAACCATAGTCAGCATCCAGATGCGACCTTTCTGGATGGTTTTACGGGCATTCTGAACGGAGGTCTGGGCAGCTTGTTCTGTTTTCAGGGTTTGTGCTTCTATCTGCTGATTCAATAAATTCAGCTGCTCCCGGATATGGGTCAATAATGACTCACCAGATTGCTGGACACTGCGTTCCTGACTACGCAAAGAAAACATATTATTGTCACCACGAGTGAGAAAAACGATATTAACGATGGTTTGCTTCAGTGTGGCGATACCCTGAATCTCTCCGACCGCTTCAATGTCCTGTCTGATTCTTTGCACAATTTCATCAGAATAAGCCTGGGTAGCAATCAGAGAGTTCAGGTCTGGAAGGTGTTGCGCCCTGTCGACCAGATTGATCAGCAGGTTAACGTCAGCTTTGATTCGATATAATAGCTGCAAGTCAGCATTAATCGCGGTAGTGGGTTTCTGATCATAGCTGTTTTTGATGATCCAGGCATCTGGCACAGACTGGTTATAATGGCTGAACTGGCTGCGTTGCAGGTTTTCTATCAGATCATTGATATCACTTAAAAAGCCTGAGGCAATCCAGCGCAAGCGTCGGTTTTCAGATTTTTTCTGTTGCTGGATATTCAGCTTTTTTACCACATTGTCATTCAGTTCCTTCAACGCACGATTCAGGACCTCAATTTGTTTAAACAGGGCTGGCAGGGCTTGTTCATCCTGAGTTGCGGAAGATATATCCGGTAACAGAGACACCATTATGGTCATATCCTGGTTCAGCTCCTGGCGGATCATCTGCTGTTCTTTTTCATCTTCTGCAGCCAGTAATGTAGGCGCCATCAGAGTCACTTTAGTGCCCTGTTCTTTCAGATCAGCCATCAGGCTCAGAGTATAGATATTGCCTTCAACCACCTGATTCAGTTCATCTCCCAGACGATTATAGGACAGCCAGCCGATGACACTGGCAAGCAGTGTCAGTGCCGTCAATGCACCAAAGGCAAAGAAAAAGCGGCTACGAATGCCAAAACGGTTGATACTGTTCATAGAGGTTTATTTTTTTATGGTTGTACAGGGTATTATAACGTCATGCTATGTCGGCTGATAAAAGATAATCCACAAGGCCGGTTATTTTAGCCGGGCACTTTTTATGGCACTGAAAGGCTTAATACATGTTGCTCATGATGTCTTAGCTTCTCCTGCCAATGACTTTCAGGGCTTCTGATTGCAATGAATATTCTGAACTCACCTGTCCGTTTCTGGTGTTTACTGATCTGTTTGTTAATAATTTTGCTACCCGGTGGCCGTCAGGCAATAGCCAGCGATACTATCATCATCAAAGCTGTGGGGACCTGGGAATATTTTACCAATTACCAGAAGCATGAAGGGCCTTTCTGGAATGAGCGAATTGAACAGGTGACAGAGGGGGCTATTGTCGGTGAGATACGGCCACACACCACACTGGATCTGCAAGGGTTTGAAATTATGCGCCTGGTTAAAAATGGTGTGTTTGATTTTGCCTTTGGAATGTCCGGGTATGTGGTGCCGGAAAGTGAAATATTTGAAGGTGCTGATCTGTCTTCTCTGGTACAGAATATCTCAGTACAACGTCAGGTGGCTGAGGCGTATTTCCCGACACTGGAGCGTGCGTTTGCGGAAAAATATAATGCCAAACTGATGCTGTTGTATCCGTTCCCCAGCCAGATGATCTGGTGCAAAACACCGATTAATCAGATGTCCGACCTCAGAGGAAAGCGTATCAGGGTTTATCTGACCACCCTGGGTGATTTTGTGGAAGGAATTGGTGCTATTCCTGTCAGTGTGCCATTCCGGGATGTACCGGATGTCCTGTCCAGTGGCATTGTTGATTGTGTGATTACAGGTACTATGTCGGCTTATACCACTCGGCTACCACAGGTCACTCCTTACGGTTTTACTCTGCGAGTAGGCTGGGGGGTGTCTTTTGGTGCGATGAATATGAATAAGTGGAATCTTCTGAGTGAGTCGCAGAAGCAGCTGTTGTTACAGGAAATTGAAACGCTGACTGAGAATATGTGGACAGAAACAGCGACAGAAGATGATATTGCCCTGGCCTGTCTGGCAGATGGGCCATGCACTCTGGGTAAAAATGGTGGTATGACACTGGTAAAACCTTCTGCTGAGGATCTGAAAATCAGGGATAAGGTGGCTATGGAAGTGATTCTGCCACGCTGGGCAGAACGCTGTGGCCCTGAGTGTGCGGCTAACTGGAACCGCACTGTCGGTAAGGTGCTGGGGCTTAAAGCAGAGATGCAACCGGGGCCTGTCATCAGGGCCGATTGAGACTGTCAGCTGCTGTGGCCAGAGTCCAGCATTGTTTCTGATGCGCGTATACTATTTCCAGTACATTAGCATCTATTTTTCCTTCGGTGGTGAGATCGGTAAGAATACCTATGACCTGTGATAATGGCATGGAATCCCGATAGGGGCGTTTCTGTGCCAGTGCCTGAAAAATATCCGCAATGGTCAGAATACGTGACTCCAGTGGAATTTGTTCACCTGTCAGATGATAAGGGTAACCTGAACCATCCAGAAATTCATGATGCTGACAACTCCATAAGGCTATTTCTCTGAAAGCCTCTACCCGCTCCAGAATATCTTTTGCTTCAAAACCGTGTCGATGCATTGCTATGGTTTCTTTCGCATTAAGAGGGCCCTGTTTATCCAGAATCTTATCCGGAATATGGAGCTTTCCGATATCGTGCAGATAACCGGCAATTCGTAGCTGCTGACACCTCAGATCAGGAAGCCCCGCCTGTTGAGCAATATAACAGGCCAGTTTACCGACCCGGATACTGTGATCTGCCGTAAAAGGGCTTTTGGCATCCACTGCAGCAGCGAGAATCAGAGCTACGGCTTCGGTTGCCTGAATATCTAACGAGACAGGAACTGAAATATCCAGATTATGGATGTAGCGATCCAGATGTGCGGATTCCAGGTTAAACCAGAAAGCATCAATGGATGATGCTCTGATAAAAGCATCGACACAGACAGGAGCGAAGTAATCACTTAATTGGTCTGTGAGCTGTGCCTGAATAAACGCCATGGCATGAATAGGTTCATCATCAGGGTTGTTATCCAGGTATTGAAATAGCAGTGCATCAGCCCGGTCCGCCAGAAAAACCAGACTGGCAAGCAGTTTACTGCCTTCATCGATATCTGATTCGGACAGAGCAGGCCATTTTGTATGGTGATGTCGAATAGCCGGTATATATTTTGAGTAGAAAGGCAGATCCCGAAGTAACTTAGTCCCTTCTTCGCAATGAGCCTGGGCTTTATCCCAATCCATCTGGGTCACCAGAAGTTCATGGTCACGGGATGATGAAACCCCTATATCATGCAATAGTCCCGTGACCAGAATATCGGTTGGAGAAAAATTGGGGATATCCAGATGACCTGAGCATTTCCAGGCCATATAACCGACCCGTTTCCCATGCTGACTATCATCCAGACCAACCTGATCGATGACATCTGAAATCATCAGTGTCAGGTCTTTGAAGCATTGATCCGACAACATAGCATGTCTCCCTGATACGATGCCTTAAGCATAGCATAGGGGGGCATCTACTCCGGGAGTTGTTTCAGTTGTTGCAGAATCCTTTGTGCAACTGAATGTGCTTCTTCACTGTCCAGTCTCGAACTGTCGTAAGTGATATTCAGATTCAGTTTACCCTGATAGTGAGTTACTGCAGTGAATAACGACTGAAAAGGCATCGGACATAAAGCGAAACTCATTCGTTTTACCTTACTGTCTGCTATCTCCGGGATAACCCCCAGGTTACTGATCAGTGTCTGGGGTGCGGATTTAAGCACACTCTCAGTAAACATCTCCAGTGCGGCTTCAGTGCAGGGAATCTGTTCCGGGCGAATCAGCTGATAGTAAAACGCGGGATCATCTCTTTTTAATTGTTGATGCAGTTCTTCATCAGCTTGCCGGGCCAGTGACCAGAAATCACTGTCAGAAGAAAGCTGGTAAACAGATGACAGCATCGCGGTATGCATTCCCAGCTCTGGTTGCCGGTTCTCAAAATAACGTCGCATATCGACCGGGCTGGTCAGAGATAAGGTCGCAGTCTCCTGCTTACTATTCTGATAAATCGCCATGAGTTGGGCAGCCATCAGAGCACTATGTATACGGACCTGTTTTTGCTGGCAGAGCTGTTTGAGTGATTGGCTCTGTTCCTGACTGAGTGCCAGACTGATAATCCGGGGAGCGCTGATCTCTCCTGTAGCAGGGCTTTCCTGTGCTGTTAATTCAGGCAAGGCGTCTGGTCGGCCAAAGCGACGAATTTCCGCTTTTTTCTGTTCCAGATGCTGAGCCAGTTTATCCGGTTGATTTATGAGGTTCAGCCCAGGTGGAAGCTTCTGATGTAAAGCCTGAATGGGGGCTGCTTCACAATGTCCGGGCATCCGGTCCAGGGTCAGATCCAGCCACTGTGTTAACAGTGTCATACCCGTACGACCATCAGCGATGGCATGGTTAAAGAGCAGAGCAATACTGCTGTGAGATGTTTGAGATGAATCTGGCTCTGATTGCAGAAAGAAGGCCCGGATTAATGGCTGGCCAGGTTCAAAGCGCTGAGCCAGCGCTTTAGCGATAACGTTCTGCCACTGATGTCCCTCAACTGACTCCAGAAAAATGTCCTGTTGATGCTGCTGTAAAAATAACCGGCCTTGTGTGTCCTGATTCACCGTCAGCCCGAAAATAGCTTGTTGTTTCTGCAGCTGTTTCAGAGCGGTTTGTATATTGCTGACATTCACGGGCTGATCAAACTCAGCGATGACTGCGAAATTCATACTGGATACCTGATCCAGTAACCAGAAATAGTGTTCAGATGGGTCCAGATAGCGCAGCATAGCCATAGATACGGCCTCAATGATAAGATATTAAAACAAGTGTTTATGCTGACATCTTAACATTGCTTTATCATTAAACGAGTCCTGTTTCGAACGGTTGTTGCTTTTTTTATACCGCCCGCTTTGTTCAGATCTGCCAGTGGTTTACTCAACATTCATTAATGCCATACTTTTCTGCCAGTTGATAGATGCGCCCATCATACGCATCCTGATCAGAGCGTCGTCCAGGGTTTTAATTCGTATTCCACCTGAAACCCCAGAGGCTCCAGTGCTACGCGGGTAAACTCCACCAGGAAACCTGGGTGTGAGGCGTTTTTATCACAGATATAAGGACAGTAAGGATCTGAGGCGAATTTTATCCGGAGCTGAAAATGCCTGAGCACGAGCAGACAGAGTGCCCTCGATGTGGCGTACAGTTTGTATGTAAGCTGGGATCATATTTTATCTGTGATTGCAGTGATATTCCGCTGTCACGGGAGCAATCGGCATATCTGTCTGAGCATTGGGATGAATGTTTATGCTGTCAGTGTTTATCAGAGATCAGGAATAACCGGGGTGACATAACCGGATTAACCAATACAGCCCGAACTGATAATTCTTAATGAGATAGTCTGCACTTCAGGCCCGATAGCCCTGAAGGTCTATCGGGCCGGGTCAGAACTGAATGACACAGACCAGAACGACGTCCAGGTTAACCATTCAGTATCGCTTCAATGATTTGTACCAGTTGCTCTTCAGGGACTGGCTTTTCTCCTGATATGGCCGGAATGATTAAACCCTCCCTGCATATTGCCCTTATTGTAAACACTTTGTCATCGGTAATTTGTCCCTGACTGGCCTGCAGCTGTTCCTTAAACCACTGCGTCAGAGAGTCTTCAAAATTTTTGAATAGCTGACGACTTTCCTCATCCAGTTTGTGTCTTTCTCCATAACAGATCCGGTAGATTGCCAGTTGAAGCGGCGTTTGGATGATATGGCTAAAAGCCCTGATCAATGATGTAGTGACTGATATATCAGCACTGGACCGTAAGTCTGTTCGAAAGAGTGTTGCTTCCTCTATAGCCTGTTTCAGCAGTTCATGAAGCAAGGCCTGCTTGGTTGGGAAGTTGTTATATACCGTTGGCTTAGACGAGTTTGATTCTTTGACCACTAAGTCAATTGAAGTTCCCTGGTAACCTGATTCAGAGAAAAGCCTTTGAGCAGTAGTTAAAATCGCTTGTTTTTTTGATGGACGGCCTCTGGACATGCTACTTCCTATTGACGGGATAACATAAAGCTATTATCTTTACTAAACCGTTTAGTTAATAAATTGATATGTTGAGTGAAGATCATGAGTGATGAAGGTTACTTCGGTCAATACGGAGGGAGTTACATCCCGGAAATTCTGTTTAATAGCCAGCAGCAGCTAATCGAATCATTTCGTGAAGCTATGGCTGATGAATGTTTTTTACAGCAAGTTAAGTCTGAGATGCAGAACTACTCTGGCAGGCCTACACCGTTAACGTATTGCGGCAATCTGACACAGTCTGTTGGCGGGGCTCAGATATATTTAAAGCGTGAAGATCTGAACCACAGTGGCGCCCATAAGATGAACAATGTCATCGGGCAAGGGCTGCTTGCTAAGAGAATGGGCAAAAATAGAGTGATTGCAGAGACCGGGGCGGGCCAACACGGTGTCGCAACGGCACTGGTTTCTGCTCGTCTTGGTCTGGAATGCACTATTTACATGGGAGCACATGATATAAAGCGTCAATATCCCAATGTATTCTGGATGAAACAGTTAGGTGCGACGGTTGTACCTGTGACGACGGGATCGGCCACATTAAAAGATGCTCTGGATGAAGCCATACGAGATTGGTGTACGAATTATGACAACACCCATTACCTGATTGGCACAAGCTGCGGGTGTGAACCCTTCCCGGAAATGGTTGCTGGCTTCCAGTCTGTTATCGGGGAAGAGGTAAAAGAACAGTCAATCGCTCAGATAGGCCGATACCCCGACAGAATATATGCCTGTGTTGGCGGTGGAAGTAATGCGTGCGGTATTTTCTTACCCTTTGTTAATAGTGGCACAGAGCTTGTTGGTGTTGAGGCTGGCGGGATAGGCGATGGCCCTGGCGAGCATGCTAAAAGATTTAATACCGAGCAGGCACGCTTTGGAATTGCCCAGGGATACGCCACCAGATTTTTGCAGGATGATCAGGGGCAGTTACAGGAAACGCAGTCAATATCTGCAGGGCTTGATTATGTCGGTGTTTCGCCCATTCTTGCTGATCTTGAACAGCAGGGTAAAGTCAGAATGACCAGTGCCAGAGATACTGAAGTGGTTGAAGCGTTTAAGCTGTTAATGGTCAATGAAGGCATTGTTGCTGCTTTAGAATCATCACATGCTATTGCCGGGGGGATCAGAGAAGCTGCCAGTATGAAAGCAACAGACAGCATTGTGATCAACGTATCCGGTCGAGGGGATAAAGATATCTTTAATGTCGCGAAGGCATTGAATGATGTGGCTTTCGACGATTTTATTGAAGATTATCTGGGAGAGGCTGCAAAATCATGAGTCATTTGAAATCATTTATTCAGGATCAGCGAACAGATAAACCTCTGCTGCTCATGACACATGTGGTCTATGGTTACCCGAATGTGGAACAAAGTCTGGAGGTGATGTCACACCTGCTGGAAGAAGGGGTGGAGTTGCTGGAGGTTCAGTTCCCTTTTTCTGATCCTGTGGCTGACGGGCCTGTGATTACTGATGCGTGCCATAAGGCAATCAGTAACCGGCCTCAATTGGGAGCGTGTCTGGAACATATAAAGGATCTGGCCGAGAGATACCCCAATAGCAAGATCTTACTGATGAGTTATTTAAATCCTGTACTGAATTACGGAGTTGAACGACTGGCTGAAGACATGGCAGGTATAGTTCCCGGCATCATTATCCCTGACATCACCATTCAGAATCAGCGTATGTTAGAGCCACTTCAGAAAAGTGGCGTTACTCCGATCTGGATTGTTACACCGGATACTGACAATGCACGTTTAGACGGTATTTCGGATATTGCTGAAGGCATGCTGTATTGTGTGAGTAATGCTGGCGTAACAGGGCAGCAAGCCTCTGGACTGGAAAATATCTGTTCATACCTTACAAGAGTAAGACAGCACTCTGAATTACCTTTATCTGTCGGTTTTGGCATATCTGAAGCTGAACATTTGTTGAGGCTTAAAGGACATGCTGATGTGGCTATCGTGGGATCAGCTTTGCTTAAGGCTTTCAATAAAGATGGGCTTACAGGCGTTGAGATGAAATTGAATGAATTACAATCAGCGATCAGTAAAATGTCTGCTTGTTAAAAGCTGCTGGTGCTTTATATCAGGTCTGCCAGATTAATTTTCGGCATGACTGGAAGTATTCATAGCTAATAGGGCCACCTGGATTGATAAAATGTATTATTTTCTTGTGGCGAAAAATGAAAAGCCAGCACTCTTTGTTATATAGAAGGCTGGCTTTTTATAAAGCGTTCGGAGGCATTAGCCACCTGATAACATTACTGATAGCCAGACTTCCAGAGCAGGCCAGAAATCTATAGTACTGCTTCCTGTGGCCAGTTCAGATTTGAAATTCTTCAGTACTCCTTCCCGGCTTCACGCTGACCAGGAAGTCAATCCTGATACTGTTTAAGAATCCCCTTCAGTGATACCTTTCAGAAAAGTGAGCTTGAACTATACGCTTTTAAGGTATGAAAATAGCAAGAGTATGGTAGCATTTTGTCATAGGTTGCAGGTTTCAATCTATGATCTAAACGACAATAATCATAAGGCTTTCCACAATTTCGGGTTTAGCCCTCAGATGAAATATTTGGGTTAGACAGCTATGCTGCTATAGAAGGTATACGTTCATATGTCAATAATTATCCAGGATAAGTGCTTAAATCTTGTTGATTTAATTAATGATTTATTTTTATAGTTTTCTATGGCTGTTTATTTCGATAAGTTGACATCATTTTGTTAATGAATTAAATTGAGATTAAACTAATGAGTAAAGAGATCGTTTTCTTGCTAAGTAATAAAGGGTATATACTGGACTTTTCAGGCCCTATGCAGGTTTTTGAATCTGCCAACTCTCTGTCAGGAAAAAAACTCTACACTTTTAAGTTTATATCTACAAGTGATATAAACCAGGTATCATTAGGCAGTACTAAGATTGTTTGTGATGATAACATATATAGCTGGCAGCCTGTAAAAAGTAATACCTTAGTAATACCTGGTGGAGATAATTGTACAAAAGAAGCTGGGGAAAATGAAATCATTGCCTGGGTAAAAAAATATTCAGGTAAATTCGACCGGGTTGCATCTATTTGTACTGCATCATTTATTCTTGCAAAGGCCGGACTACTCAACAATAAACCAGCAACAACTCATTGGTTTTATGTTAATGAGTTAAGGGAGAAATTCCCTGATATAGAGGTATTTAATAATTGTAGTTATACTGAAGATAATCAGGGTAAACTTTTTACCTCTGCAGGTGTATCTAAAGGTATCGATCTTGCATTGTTTTTACTAGAAAAAGATATAGATATAAGCTTCTCGAATGATGTTGCAAGACATATAATGTTTACACCTGAACCAAGAATTTACGATCAGTATGCTATACCTATTGATTACTCTAAGCTAAGTGAAAGAATGAAGTTTATATTACAGTATATAGATGATAACTTAAGCACTTTGGTTAATGTCGACTCTATTTGTGACAATGTTGGCTTGAGTCGGAGACAGCTAAGTCGGGTATTTAAGTCAGAGCTGAATATGTCTCCTGCGAATTATGTTGAGTATTCAAGATTCAAACTGTCAGATTACAAACTTAGATTTACTAGTATGTCTTTACTTGAAGTATCGAATGTGGCTGGTTATAGCGATCTTAACTCAATGAGAAGGTCGATAAGAAAAAGAACAGGATTATCACCATCAGAGTATCGCCAACTTTATAAACCATGAACCTCCATTCTTAAAGTCATCTTTTAAGTCATCTATGTTAACTGCATTCTGATAAAAGCATTATTGTCTATATTTTTATCAGATAAGAGTTTTTCCGTGTGCTACGCTTGCTCAGTGCTTTCTGCTACAATTTATTTGCCAAATTACTCTGTATAAAAAAATATAAAGCCAATAATTTTTCACTATCTTTTTGCTGAAGAATGCGAAGTTTATTCCAGATGATACTTAACATATTTATTAAAATTTAAATCAATGGGTTATAGAAAACTTCGCACTCCTGATTTATTACCCTGTCAGGCCGTTGGCTCCATTGCATTTCCAATCTGTCATATGGATGCATCAGACTATGTCATCTATCATGGCCTGGTTCTGAACTGCTGCAAAATCTCTGACAGTGTTTTGATATAATCCTGCATGGGCTCTTCGACGTTTCATGTGGATTTACCTGATTGAACCTGTACCTCTATTGGGCTGCCAATCAGGTAAATCATATTGATAAAGTTCTTT
>NZ_JACJFM010000006.1:0-105605 GCF_014164585.1 Oceanospirillum sediminis
CGATCAGTACCGCAAACAGCATAGCCGAGGTGCGAGCTGTATCCGTCAGGATGTCGAACAGGCTGCCAAAGGTCAGACTTTTACGTGCCAGGGCGATAACAAAGGCACCACCAGCGCCGATACCGGCTGCTTCCGTTGGAGTGAAAATCCCCAGATAGATGCCTCCCATCACAATGGTAAATAGGATCAGCACGCCCCAGACACCATTCAGCGCCTTAAGCCGCTCTGGCCAGGACAGCTTCTCACCGCATGGACCGGCCTCAGGGGTGCGCCACACGACATAGCGAACAGCCCCCAGATACAGCAGAATACCCAGAAATCCCGGAATAAAGCCTGCGGCAAACAGCTCACGGATACTGGTTTCGGTCAGCAGACCGTAAATGACCAGGATCACACTGGGTGGAATCAGAATCCCCAGAGTGCCGCCCGCCGCAATAGATGCGGTTGCCAGAGAGTCTGAGTAGCCGTATTTACGCATCGGTGGCATGGCCACTTTAGCCATAGTCGCGGATGTAGCCAGACTGGAACCACAGATTGCGGAGAAGCCACCACAGGCCACAACGGTAGCCATCGATAAACCGCCCTTTTTATGGCCAAGGAAGGCGTTGGAGGCGCGGTATAACTCATGAGACAGCCCGGATTTGGTGACCAGGTTGCCCATCAGAATAAACAGTGGGATCACCGACAGGCTGTACTCCTGTGCAGTATCCACGACGCGTTTTGCCGCCATAGACAGAGCCCCTGCCCAGCGGAAATCCATAAAGTTATCAAAGCTCAGCCCCTGCATAAATGCGAAACCAAAGAAGCCTACGATCCCCATTGCGAAAGCAATAGGCACACGTAACACTACGATGATCAGCAGCAGAATCGCAAAGCCGGTTAATGCAGTAATCATTGGAAATACCTGTGATTTATATCCGTATTTTAATCTTTTGCCAGATTAATCCCGGGATAGAAACAGCAGTCGATATATGCCATAGGTAATCATGGCTCCCGCTGTAATCCAGCTCATAATTGCGATGTATTCAACAATATGACCAACGGGAATTTGTAAATACTCGGTGACTTCGCCTCTGCGCAAAGCGCGTGCTGCCAGATAGTAGATACGATCTGCCAGGAAATAGAGAGACGATGCGATCAGAAATGCAGATAACAGTCCGAGTGCTTTAATCAGAGTGTTGCTCATCCAGCGATCCAGAATATCTACCACCACATGGCCAGCGCGCCAGGTGATTACAGGCATTTCAGCAAAGACAAGAATAGCAATCCCCATCTCTGTCAGCTCTGTTGTGCCGTCGACAGCGTTATCCAGAAAATAACGACCAAATACATCGGCACAGGTCAGTAGCATCAGAAAAAACAGGGTTACAGCAGCGATTAACTCAAGAAAAAAGGCCAGCCACGCGACCGGCCCTTTTTCTTCGTAGTGCGCTGTCAGCCAGGCACTGAAGGTCATAGCCGAAGCTCCTTATTTATCGTAGCTGCGGGCGATCTGACGCAGTTCAGCCAGAGCAGCTTCAGCGTCAACGTTGCGATCCGCAACAGATTTCAGGAAAGCTTCATCCATACCCTTTGTCAGTGCAACAAACTCATTTGCCAGAGCGTCGCCAGTCTTCACTTCTGTAATGTTTACACCCGCATCTTTAGCCGCAGCCAGACCAGCTCCATCGGCTTCATCCCAGGCCTTACCTGCCATAGCCGATAGTTTCTCACCAGATACCCCCATAATTGCCTTACGATCTTTATCGCTCAGATCCGCCAGGAAATCCGGGTTCATAAACATTGCAAAGCTGCCCAGGTACATACCACCAGGCAGAACAATCACATTCTTAGCTACTTCTTTCAGGCGGAGTGTTTTCTGTTCACCCATTGGGATGAATACACCATCAATAACACCCTGCTGCATCATTTCATATACTTTAGGAGCTGGAGCACCGACAGCGGTTACGCCCAAACGATGACCGATTTCACCCTGAACACCACCACCCAGACGGATCTTCTTACCTTCCAGCTCGGCCAGAGATTTAATCGGTTCTGCCATGTGGATCTGGCCTGGTCCGTGGGTAAACAGGCCAATCACTTCCAGGCCATCATGTTCTTGAGCTTTAGCAAAATACTTCTCAAATACACGCCAGTGAGCAACAGAAGCGGCTTCTGCAGATGCCCCCAGCAATGGCTGCTCTACTGCCTGAGTCAGTTTAAAGCGGCCTGGTACATAGCCGTGATAGCTGAAAGACGCATCAACAACACCGTCTTCTACCAGTTCAAACATAGTTTTCGGGTGACCCAGACCGTATTCAACTTCTACTTTTACACGACCTTCTGTGGCTTCTTCTACCCACTTAGACCAGGTGGGCCACACTACAGAATTCTGAGGATGGTTAGGCGGCAGCCAGCTACCGACGCGCAGTGTAGTTTGTGCGCTGGCTGTTAAAGCAACTGAGGTCAGTAATACGCCGGATAGCGTTAACTGTAGCTTTTTGAGCAGTCTGCTTTTCATTTTGGTTCTCCGTCTTGCCTTTAGGGTTTAGTTGTTTTTGTAAGTGTCTGGCGCTTTATCGGAATGGTCATTCCTGATTTGAAAACTCAGCAGTGCTGTCCTGTTTTAACCGGTTCTCTGTTTTAACCGGTTCTTTTCTGAAACCGTAGCTCCGTTTTATCGTTCTCATTATCAAAATTAACATGGACGTAAACGTCAATGGTGCGCCTTGCCTTCACGAATATATTACAAAAAAAAATATATTCAAAGGATTAACGTACCATATTGAGAGGGAGGTAGACGTCAGAATGCGTCCTGAGCCAGGTTAGCGGAAAATGATCTGAGGCAAGAATCAGTATAATTTAATGATAAATGTAGCAGGAATTCTGTGAACTGATGCTTGTGTAGGTCTAATTACTTAATTTGTATATTTCTATAGTGATAAAAACTTAATTTTCTCTTTTGAGCTTGAAGGAACATAAAACTGTTGATTTCAGTTATAAAAAAAATGCTGTGATAACTATTTTAACTATGACAGATGTGTGGTTTGGCTGAGGTTGATCTCCCCCCTGAATAGGGGGGTAAAGTCAGTCAGATTTACACCGTATGATCTGCAAATTAGCTGATTTTATGCTTGTTCTGTTCCGGAGTTCCTTATGCTGACACTGAAATCCTGTATCAATATTGATGACCTTGGCCGGTTAGCGGCCTGGAAAGTTCCATTTCCTGTTAATGATTATGTTGAAGGTGGAGCAGATGACGAAGTCACGCTAAGACGTAATCGTGAAGGATTCGGAGATTACCAGATTGTGCCTCAGGGATTGCAGGATGTCAGTCAGATTTCTACTCACACCCGGATCATGGGGTGTGATTCTGCTTTACCTTTCTATATCTCGGCGACAGGGTTTTCAGGGATGATGTGCCCGAAAGAAGCTGAGCTGGCTGGAGTAAGAGCGGCTGCAAAATTTGCAGTGCCCTATACTGCATCGACTTTTTCAAATCGTTCCCTGGAAGAGATTTCACAGGCTTCAGCAGGCGATAAATTATTTCAGGTCTATGTACTGGACGATGAAAAACTGGCAGCAGAGCTGAATCAGCGAGCCAGACAAGCTGGTTTTAAAGGTATGGTGCTGACCATTGATACCATTGTTGGTGGAAACAGGGAAAGGGACGCTCGTAGTGGCTTAACCATCCCGCCTAAACTCACCATGAAGTCTGTAATGCAGTATATGCTCCGTCCCTGGTGGTTGATCGGTTATCTGCAAAGCGATGGTGCCAGTATGGGGAATTTCCCTCACATGCCAAAGGTATCTCTGAAAGACTCCCAGGCTTTTGTGATCGCTATGAGCAAGCTGTTTAAGAAAGATCTGACCTGGTCTGATGCTGAAGATATGATTCAGAAGTGGGGAGGGCCATTTGCCGTCAAAGGCATTATGTCTGCTTCTGATGCGGTCAGAGCCTGTCAGGCTGGTGCCAGTACCATTATTCTGTCAAATCATGGTGGCAGGCAGCTTGATGGCGTGCCATCTCCTATAGAGCTGGTAGAAGAAGTCAGAGCCGCTGTCGGACCGGATGTTGAAATTATTGTAGATGGGGGCATCCGCCGGGGAACGGATGTTTTTAAGGCGCTGGCATTAGGGGCAAACAGTTGTAGCCTGGGCAGAGCTTATGTCAGAGGTCTGTCAGCAGGAGGTCAGGCGGGTGTAGAAAAAGCACTGTCTATTCTGAAAGCAGAGTTTGAGCGTTGTATGATTCTGGCCGGATGCTCTTCAATTGATCAGATTGGGCCTGAACATATTCGCCGGATCCGATAATTTATACTGATCATATATGTGGTTTGCCAAAAAACTGTCCTGTGTTTTTTGGCAATTACCCGAATAACAACAATTAACGATAACGGGAAGGGTACATACCAACCTTATCCAGGAAGGCCGCCTGTAAACTCTGTATATTCTTAAACCCTGTTTCATCTGCAACCTGCTTCAGGCTGCATAATGTCTCTTCCAGCAAATATTGTGCATGATTCAGACGCGCTTTCTCATGATACTCTTCAGGAGAAAGTCCGAGGTAGTCCATAAATAACCGAGTCAGTTCTTCAGATGTAGTTTCATAAGTAAGAGCCAGCTTTTCCAGATTGATCTCGTCTACGGAACTGGCTTTAATTTGTGCAGCAATATTCCGAAGAATATCAGGGAGCTGAGAATCTATATGCCATGGAATATCCCGATTGATATGACCTGTAGTATTAGCCAGATCAGCATAATCAGGTTGGAGGGGGGGATTATCTGAAAAGCTTGCCATGATATGAACTCCTTTTCTGTAAGCTTCAATTGTTATAACAATATTTTATAGCGCCTTTCATGCTGTTAACAAGATTTCTGACCTGATGATATTTCAGGAGAAAATGAATAAATATGTGAAATGTTTATTTTTAGTCATTATTTGTTGCAATCAGGTAAGCAGTATAATCAATGCTATTTTTCTGTTTACTGTATCAGGATCTGTTTCACATAATTCGTTTTGTTTTACTCCCCATAACTCTCTGAATTAAATACAATAGCGGTTAAATAAACCGGGACGGATGAGAAAACACCCCATGAGCAGAACAGATACTACATACGCTGAAGTCGTTGCAGCAGCAGAAATGCTGATGGCGGATGGAAAGATGCCTGGTGCTAAGCAGGTGTTTCAGCAGTTAGGCAAAAAAACATGTTTAGGTTCAGTCCAGAAACATATGATTTCCTGGCGTGAGGCAAAAGACAACTCTGAACAGGCTGTGGCTATTGAATTATCCCCGGAATTAAAAGCCGCCTGGATAAAAGAAGTTGAAGGGCAGTTGCTTTCAGCCAGAAGAGATATTGCAGATAAGGTTAATTTTTTTGAAGGTGAGCTGAATGATTTGTCAGTTGAACTGGAAGAAAGGAGTCTCCATGAAGAAGAGCTGGCCGCTCAGAATCAGATTCTGGAAGAGCAGCAAAGCCAGTTAAAAGAGCTTCTGGCTGAAAAAGAAAACGATAACGAACGTTTGCAGAATGAACTGGAGCAACAGCGCCAGGCAAATGAAAATTATCGGGTTGAACTGGCCCGTGAACAGCTGAAAATGGATAATCTGAAAGAACTGCTGGAACGTTCAAAAGAAGATCTGCGTGATGCAGAAAGTCAGATTACCGCGGCAGAGAGTGCGCGAAATGATATAAGTCGCAAGCTGAACGAATCTGAAAAGCATCTGGCGGTTGAAGAGGGTCGGGTTCAATCTCTGAATGAGCAGAATAGCTTTAAGGCAGAGCGTGTTAAGCGCCTTGAGGAAGAAAAAGAAGAATTGAAGCAGCAACTCAAAACAATAACAAATGAGCTGAAAGATGCGATGCAGGCTCAGAAATCAGCAGAGATTCAATCTGCTGCCAGTGACGCCAGAGTTAAACACCTGACTGAAGTTCAGGATGAGTTGATTCAGACTAAAAATGAATTGCGCGACCTCAAAAAAGATAATCAAAAACTAAGAGATACGCTGACAGCTCGTTTCAGTTGATTGTTGATGTTGCTATAGAAGGCTTTGCTTATATAAGGCAAGGCCTGTTCTGATATGCCTGCTGAATAGCTTCCGGCGAGTTGCCCTGATTACCATGTATCTATTACGATACTCCGTAAATGTCTTGTATGACTTTTCTGATGTAAATAGTTTTATATGACTTCCAGGGGAGGTCGAATGGCAATGATAAAAAGTGTCGGATGCTGTTTGTAAGGTTAATAGACAGAGTTGTTTACAGGTATGATTTATAGTTAGTGACCGCAGATGTTACCGGTAATTAAATGATGGCAAAAAACAGAATAGCCTTTTCAAGCAGATCGCTTTGTGCAGCATTAAGCTGCACATTGTTGACCTGTGTTAGTAATATCTATCGCCAGATCCATAGCCAGCTGTTCTGATTCAGTATTCAGAATCTCGCGGGCATCAGGCACACACATGCCGCAGCTTATCGCCACGCCCAACTTTTTCCGTAGCGCTTTTAAATCTGTATCACCCGCTGCAATTGCATCACGAATTTGTTGGTCAGTTACGCCAGAGCAAAGACATACGTACATATTGGATCTTCCAGAACAGGTCTTTATTTTTCAATCAATATTAATGATAAGATTTATCATTTGCAAGCGTATTTGCAGATAGAAATGGGTTGCGAGTTGAAAGTTTTTCAGTTTTCAACGCTGAATCACTAAAATAATTGGGCAATGGCTTTTTGTCTGGTCACCGCCCAGAGGTAAAAAGATGCTGTTAAATGTTGTCTGGATCAGATAGCAAGCCTGCCTGGTGTGGTTTGTTAGCCCGTTGCAGTACTTCTTTAACATCAGAGGACTATCCTGGCTCAGAACAGAGCGATATCCATCTCTAATGTACTGTTTGCTCCGTTATTTATTATTTCTGCGTGGGTCAGGTAGCGAGGCAAAACCTGATCCAGATAAAAGCGACAAGTCCGGGTTTTGGCCTGATAGAAATCTGACTCAGGGTTTTCAGTCAGATGACGCCCTGCAATATCAGCAGCCTTAAGCATCTGCCATCCGGTGATGACATAAGACATCATCATCAGATAATCCATGGCCAGTGCGTTCTGAATGGAGCTGTCTTCACAATTCAGCAGAATGCGAGAACAGGTACGCAGCGTCAGAACACTATCGTTAACCCGTTTCAACTGAGCAGCAGACACCTGATCAGAGCTATGCATCTCTGCCAGAGAGGCATCCACATCATCCAGCAGTTCAGATAAACCAAGACCTTTATCGAATACCAGCTTACGGCCGATCAGGTCCATCGCCTGGATACCATTGGTTCCTTCATAAATTGGCAGAATACGGGCGTCCCGATAGAGTTGGGCTGCGCCGGTCTCTTCGATAAAGCCCATGCCACCATGAATCTGTACATTCAGAGAGGTGACTTCCTGAGCGATTTCTGTACACCATGCCTTTACCAGTGGTGTGAGCAGAGCCTGACGGCGTTTATGGCGCATTTTTTCGCCGTCGGTTAACTGACTGGCTTCAGCCATATCGACTTCCCGGCAACCCAGATAAGCCAGTGCACGGGCAGCTTCCGTCAGGCTGCGCATTGTCATCAGCATACGGCGGACATCCGGGTGATGGATGATCGGGCCCGGTGTTTTCAGACCTGGCGTGATGCCCTGTACCCTGTCCCTGGCATAAAGCCGGGCTTGCTGGTAGGCCCTGTCTGCGACAGATACCCCCTGTAAACCAACCGTCAGGCGGGCGTTGTTCATCATCGTGAACATGCAGGCCAGCCCACGATGCTCTTCACCAATGAGATAACCAATCGCACCGTCGTTATCGCCATAACTCATCACACAGGTCGGACTGGCATGGATGCCCAGTTTATGCTCCAGAGAAATGGCCCGGCAGTCATTACGTTGGCCCGGAGAGCCATCATCATTCAGCAGGAACTTTGGTACCAGGAATAATGAAATGCCTTTTACACCTGCCGGTGCATCCGGTAAGCGGGCCAGTACCAGGTGAATGATATTTTCAGCCATGCTGTGTTCACCCCAGGTGATAAAGATCTTCTGGCCGCTGATACGGTAATGATCTCCTTCTGGTACGGCTTTGGCTGTAATGGCAGCAAGATCTGAACCCGCCTGAGGTTCGGTCAGGTTCATGGTGCCGCTCCACTGACCACTGATCAGGCCGGGCAGATAACGGGCTTTCAGGCTTTCGCTGGCGTTAACTGAAATAGCCTCTACTGCGCCCTGGGTCAGTAATGGGCACAGTCCCCAGGACATATTGGCAGCATGCCACATCTCCTGTACCGGAATAGCCAGCGCAAAAGGCAGTCCCTGACCACCGTATTCCGGATCAAACTGCAAAGACCCCCAGCCACCCTTTGCATAGGCCTGCCAGGCTTGTTTGAAGCCATCCGGGGCGATGACATCATGTTGTTCCGTTAATGTAAGCCCAGTCTGATCTCCGCTGCGATTCAAAGGGGCTATCACTTCTGAGGCCAGTTTCCCGGCTTCTTCCAGGATGGCATTAACCAGATCCGGGCTGGCATCCTGACAGTCTGTTCTGGCAATGACCTCAGGTAGCCCTGACAGTTCATTCAGTACAAAAGTCATATCCTGAATCGGTGCAGTGTAATCCGTCATTCTGATCTCCTTGCGGCAGAGGATATTGGCCCTTCATCACTGGTCTGCAGAGAAGGGAGCCCGGCCAGCAGGCCGGGACAGAAGTAAAACATCTGATGAATGGTGGTTATCTGATACTTTGCCGGAACGCAGGAGCTGATATCAGCTCATGTATTGTCCGCCATTGATGGACAGGTTGGTTCCGGTAATGAAACCTGATGCCTCATCAGTCAGAAATGCCACTGCACGGGCAATCTCTTCAGGCTGACCCAGTCGACCTACAGGAATCCCTTCAATAATACTATTCAGTACTTTTTCGGGGACCTGACGTACCATAGGTGTATCAATGTATCCCGGAGATATGGCATTAACCGTAACTCCCTTACGGGCACCTTCCTGAGCGATAGAGCGGGTAAAGCCATAAATTCCGGCTTTTGCGGCAGCGTAGTTAGCCTGACCAAACTGGCCTTTTTCACCATTCAGAGAAGAGATATTAACGATTCGGCCCCAGCCTCTTTCGCACATGCCTTCGAATACCAGCTTACTCATGTTGAAAACAGAGCTCAGATTGGTATCAATAACTGCTTGCCACTGATCGGCTTCCATACGCTTAATCGGTGCGTCACGGGTAATGCCGGCGTTATTGACCAGAATATCTATAGGCCCCAGATCTGTTTCCAGCTGACTGACAAAAGCCTGACAGCCCGCAAAATCAGTGACATCCAGCGGATACAGGGTAATGTCATAGCCCGAGGTCTGTAAGGAAGCCTGTTTATCTTCTGCATAGGCTTTCATCTCATCAGATGGGTAGTAGGTGGCAATGACTTTATGTCCCTGGTCGCACATCGCCTGACACATAGAAATACCCAGACCACCAGTGCCTCCGGTGACAACCGCAATTTTCTGACTCATGTTAATAAGCTCCATATTATTTTTGTTGTGCTGTTCTTGTATGGTTTATTGTTCTGATCAGGCTACAGGTTCAGCCCTTTCAATTGTTTTTTCAGTCGCGGTGACAGGCTGATCTCTCCGAAATCACTGTACTGACGGCTGTTATGTTCTATTTCTGCCAGTTCGTAGAGATAATTCACCATCAATCCTGCCGATTGTTGCAGACCTTTATCTGAGTTATCTGCCCGCCAGTTCAGACGTTCAATGCGAGCACCATTGCTGAGGTGAAAATGAGCTACAGGATTAAGCGCATATTCACTATGATGACGTTTTTCTCTGGCCAGATAATGCAGGGCCAGATCTTCTACAAACGTCTGCTGGTGCTGATCAAACTGCATATACTGAAACTCTGTATCCAGTGTTGATTGCAGCCAGACAGGCAGAGTGATCCCTTCTTGCTCCGGATCGGCCTCTTTCAGTTGTTTCAGCCATTGGCAGAAGCCCGGAACAGGTGACAGAGTTGAAAACTGTTTCAGTTGTGGAAATTCGCTCTGTAGCTCTCTTACAACGCGTTTAATCAGAAAATTTCCGAAACTGATGCCGGCCAGCCCTTTCTGAGCGTTAGATATTGAGTAAAAAATAGCCGTATCTGCCTGACTGATATCCAGTACCGGGACGTCTTCGTCCAGCAGGTGTTGTACATTACCTGCCAGCCCATTCACCAGAGCAACTTCAACAAAAATCAGGGGTTCATCCGGCATGTTCGGGTGGAAAAAGGCAAAGCACCGGCGGTCGGAATCCAGTCGGTTTTTCAGGTCATTCCAGCTTTTGATCTCATGCACGGCTTCATAAGCGATCAGTTTTTCCAGTAACGAGGCTTTTGAGTTCCAGCTGATACGTTCAAGATGCAACAAGCCGACATCGAACCAGGCACTGAGCAGACGTCTCAGATCGCTTTCCAGCGGCTTCAGCTGAGGGTGCTGTTTTCTCAGTGCCAGCAAATCTGCCCGCATATCAACCAGGAACTTAATGCCTTCTGGCAGTTCATTAAACTGGGTTAACAGTTTCATGCGAGCCGGTTCCAGCGCTTCTCTCAGCTGGCTGGCAATGTGCGCCCGTTTTTCCCCTTTGCTGTTTTGCCAGTGCTCGATCAGTTGAGCAATACTGACTTCGTCCGCGCCATAATTTTCAGATAGTAATGTCAGAAAGCGAAGGCGCCCCAGATCATTCAGTTCCATAAAGCTGCGTCCCAGAGCGGCAGCCCGCATACGAGCGGCCACTTCTCCGCCATGATCTGACAGGCAGGCGTCCATCCAGTGTTTCAGTTGTTCGGCATCACCATCATTCAGATCCGGAGTCAGGGATAATTTATCCAGAGAGCGTCGGCCACTGTAGATCTCTCCCCACAGAGGCAAAAGGCGGCTCAGGGTTTTATCCAGAAGACTGCTGGCTTGTTCCTGCATAGTGATTTCTCCGTGGATTTACTATCAATGAATCAGTGTTACTGCTCTTGTTCTACGATGATCCGGCAAAATCAGGTTAACAAAGCTATTTTTAAAAACCAAGGGTTTGTACTTGGTTTTTTGTTTGTTTATATCTATATTGTCTCAACGGTCTGATCACAGGCCTATCTGAATCGGGTGAATCACCACGCCGGAAATCGTCACATAAATAAGGATAAGACAATGACTAATGATCAGATTGAAGCGTTGCATGGTTACTATCTGGAGGATCTGGAACCAGGTATGCAGGCTTGCTATGCAAAAACGGTCACAGAGGCGGATGTCATTCTGTTTGCCGGGGTAACCGGGGATGATAATCCGGTACATATCAATGCTGAATATGCTGAAACCACTATGTTTG
Source organism: Oceanospirillum sediminis (assembly GCF_014164585.1). Taxonomy (GTDB): domain Bacteria; phylum Pseudomonadota; class Gammaproteobacteria; order Pseudomonadales; family Halomonadaceae; genus Oceanospirillum; species Oceanospirillum sediminis. The sequence goes on from NZ_JACJFM010000006.1 coordinate 11,356, forward strand.
AACAGCGGATAGTGCACGGCATGTTCAGTGCTGGATTGATTTCAGCAGTACTGGGCACACGTATGCCCGGACCTGGCGCTATCTATATCGATCAGCAATTATCGTTCAAAGCTCCGGTGCATATTGGTGATACAGTTGTCGCGACAGCAACCGTTCTGGAGGTGGATGAGAAACGTCGCCGGGTTAAGCTGGAAACTGTCTGCCGGGTAAAAGATAAGGTCGTGGCAGAAGGGGTCGCTACCAATATGGTGGATCGTCGCCCTGTTGCTAAGTAAAGACTATCTGTCAATTTTTAAGCAAGGGTTTATACCTGGTTTTAATCTGTTTGCCAGGGATCGTCTGTTTAAAGCTTCTGACTATAGACTTTGCTTAATCACAACTATCTGAATGTTACGACTAAAAGGATTCTTTTATGCTGATCAGCGCTGAAAACTCCGCTTTGCTATTGATTGATGTGCAGGAAAAACTGCTGCCTGGTGTACATAACAGCGAGGCATTAACAGAGAGCTGCCGCTGGCTGATCGAAATGGCAAAGCTGATGCAGGTACCTGTACTGGCTTCAGAGCAATACCCTCAGGGGGTTGGACCAACAACAGGTACTTTAAAGGAATTACTGCCTGAGGCGTGCTTTACGGGTAAAACCGTTTTCTCCTGCGCTGATTCTGAAGAGTGCATGCAGCAAATTACAGCTGCGGACAGAGAGGTTATCGTTATCTGTGGAATGGAAGCTCATGTCTGTGTGCTGCAAACCGCGTTGGGATTGAAGGAAAAGGGGTATAAAGTATTTGTGGTGGCCGACGCCATTTCTGCCCGTAACCCGGTTGATACTGTGTATGCCATTGAGCGCATGCGCGAAGAGGGTATACGGGTTGTGACCAGAGAGATGGTGGGCTTTGAGTGGATTCGTCGCTCTGATGCACCTGAATTCCGTACCTTTAGTAAAGAGTTTCTGCAGCCGGGTTAATCCGGTTATGCCGGAACTGTCAGATCTGTCTTCTCCAGTCTGATCTGATCGTTCCAGGTAAAACGGCCATGGAATACGGGTCAGAGATTTCAGACGCCTGCCGGATAAGATTTTAAGGCGTCTTAATCCCGGGCCTGTGCACTAAGCAGAGGACCAGATATATGAATCACCCGCTATCCCCTGAGTATCAGGGGCAGGACGATGCAATTGATACGCCGGGCAGTGACCAGAGCTATAGCCCTTATGAACAGCTGGCTAAAGTTCCGGCCAATCATATTGCCTTAAGCCCGGTCAATTTCATTACCCGCACTGCAGAAGTATACCCTGATCACACTGCTGTCATTTATCAGGATATTCAGCGAAGCTGGTCGGCTACTTATCAGCGATGCCTGCAATTAGCCTGTGCATTACGGCAAAGAGGTATTGGCAAAAATGATACCGTAGCCGCTATTTTGCCAAATATTCCGGAAATGCTGGAACTGCACTTTGCTGTACCTATGACGGGTGCTGTGCTGAACGCTCAGAACACCCGGCTGGATGCTGAAACCATTGCTTTTATGCTTAATCACAGCAAGGCCCGGATATTATTCACCGATAAAGAACTCTCTGGCCTGGTATCTGAAGCACTGGCGTTATGTGATGCCCGACCTCTGGTGATTGATGTCGATGATCCATATGCAGAGGGGGATTGTATCGGAGAGCTGAACTTTGAGGATTTACTGGCAGAAGGTCTGGATACCGCTCAAAGTTATCTGCCTGAGCCGCCAGAAGATGAGTGGCAGGCGATTACCCTGAATTATACCTCGGGCACAACCGGTAACCCGAAAGGTGTGGTGTATCACCACCGGGGGGCTTATCTGAATGCCATGAGTAATATTATGGGGCAGGGATTGCCCCAGCATGCGGTCTATTTATGGACTCTGCCGATGTTTCACTGTAACGGCTGGTGTTATCCATGGGCTGTCACTGCTGTTGCCGGAACCCATGTCTGTTTGCGTCATGTCAGGCCGGATCAGATTTTTTCTGCTATTAAACGTTTCGGTGTCACTCATTTCTGTGGTGCGCCTGTGGTGCTGAATATGCTGATCAATGCTCCGGAAGAGCAACAATACCGGGCCAGTCATAAAGTCACCGTTACAACCGGTGGTGCCGCGCCTCCGGCGAGTATTATTGAAGGCATGGAAAATCTCGGGGTTCAGGTTGTTCATGCTTATGGGCTGACCGAAACTTACGGTCCCAGTGTGTTCTGTGATCCGCAACAAAGCTGGTCAGAACTGCCATTGGATGAACGTGCCGGAAAGATGGCCCGTCAGGGAGTTCGGGCTCCCGGAGTATACGGCATGATGGTGGCTGATATGGCCAGTGGTCAGGCTGTGGCTAAGGATGGCGTAACCCAGGGGGAAGTGCTGATTCGCAGTAACACCGTGATGAAAGGCTATCTGAGTAATCCAGAGGCGACACAGGAGGCATTTAAAGATGGCTGGTTCCACACCGGAGATATAGCCGTCTGGCATCCCGATGGCTATATCGAAGTAAAAGACCGCTTTAAGGATATTATTATTTCAGGTGGTGAAAATATTTCGACCATTGAAGTAGAAGCGGTTCTGTTCCGTCATCCTGCCATACTGGAGGCTGCCGTTGTTGCCAGAGCAGATGATTTCTGGGGAGAGATACCCTGTGCAGTGGTCACCCTGAAAGAAGGAGTGAATGCTTCAGAACAGGAAATTATCGATTTCTGTCGCGAACATCTGGCTCATTTCAAATGCCCGAAAAAAGTATGTTTTGCTGCTTTACCCAAAACCTCAACCGGTAAAATTCAGAAATTTGCCCTGCGGGATATGGTCCGGCAACTGACCGACTGACCGTTTGTTTACTGAACTTGGGACTGTATGAGGAATCGTGTATGCTGCTGAGCCAGAATCCGGATACAGAACAGATGCTTATGAATCATCAGTCCCAGCCTGATGCCCGATCAGACCCCTTGTCTTCTGAGGCATCAGAACAGCAGTATTCCCCTGTTCTGCAGGCCCAGGATGCTGAACGCTATCGTTTGCTGGCCGAAATGGCAGAACAGTCTACGGATATGATCTCCCGCCATACACCCGGAGACTGGCGTTTTATCTACGCTTCTCCGGCTGTGACGCATCTTCTGGGCTATGATGTGGAAGAAATCATCGGTCTGTCAGCTTATGATTTGTACCATCCGGATGATGTGGCTGACTTTGATAATCGCAGCCCCAGCGTGAGCTATGAACGGGGGTTGTACACTCATACCTATCGTTTTCGCTGTAAAAATGGCCATTACACCTGGCTGGAAAGTACCAGTCGAAGTTTGCGTGATCCGGATACCGGTGAACTGCAGGAAATTCTGGTGGTATCCAGAGATGCTTCCCGACGTATTGAGACGGAGCAGGCGAATCAGCGTCTGGCACGGGTACTGGAGCGTAGCAGTGATCTGGTGATTTTTGTTGACCCGGAAAAGAATGTCACCTATCTGAACGAAGCAGCTCGCAATAACCTGATGTCAGATCATCAGACGCTGGCCGATATTTCTTTGTCGCAACTACTGAGTGCTAATGATTATCAGCGCCTGATGGACGAGGGGTTTACTGCAGTTCATGATGGCCTGCGCTGGCATCAGGAGCTGGAAATGCAGGGAGCTGAGCGAAAAATTCCGGTGTTGCTGGAATTACTGGCCCATCAGTCTTTACCTGAAAAACAGGAATATTATTCTCTGGTCGCCAGAGACCTGAGTGAAATAAGAGCCGCTCAGGCTGAACTGAAGCGCTATCAGGCTGAAATCAGTCATGCCTCTCGCCTGATTGCAATGGGAGAGCTGGCTTCCAGCCTGGCCCATGAACTGAATCAGCCGCTTACTGCCATTGTGAATTACATTGGTGGGATTCGTCGGCGTTTTTCCGGGCAGGCTCAGTTAAGCTGGAAGGATTTACAATTCCCGATGGAGAAGATTGACGGTACAGCCATGCGTGCGGGACAGCTGATTCGTAGCATGATGGACTTTACCCGCAAGCAGGAAGTGCGCAAACAGAGCCTGATACTGAAGGATGTGGTACAGGATCTGATGGAATTTTGCCAGGCCAGTGCAGATAAGCACCATGTGACTCTGCTTAATGAAATAAAAGATCCGGACTGGGTTGTGATGGCTGATCGGATTCAGCTGGAGCAGATTCTGTTGAATCTGGTGATGAATGGTATTGAGGCTTGCAGTCAGCTGAATAACACTTCTGCTCAGGATTCGGTTCCCGCTTCTTATGATGCCCCGGTTTCTGATGGTTCTGATATTGATCATCAGTGTATTAAGTCTGAACCGAAAGCTCAGGTGGTACTCAGTGCTCAGGCTGCCGGTGGTGTGCTGGAGATCTCTGTCTCGGATCTGGGACCCGGATTACCGGTAGATAATCCGGATCAGTTGTTTGAACATTTCTTTACCACTAAGGAAAAAGGGCTGGGCATGGGGCTGGCCATCAGTCGCTCGCTGGCAGAGGCTCAGGGGGGACAATTGACAGCAGAGAACAGAGCAGAGAGAGGGGCCTGTTTCCGGTTTTCTCTGCCGTTATCATCCTGAGCAATAAACAGGTGTGAATAATGGTGCTGAAAACCCGAATAATGTGTCTCATTATTCTCCTGCTAACAGCCGGAGAAGATGGCCGTTTTTAGCAGGAGAACTTTGATTCAGGTGCTCAGGTGTGTTCGTTCAGACCCTGAAGCGATTCATATGACCGGATAGCGCACCTGTAGAATGATGCAGTGAGTTCCCACTGGTTTTTGTTTTTGCAGCCAGGCGGTTAAGTGCTTCGGTATGTTTATTCACATCACTGACGGTTTCACTCATATGCAATGCCACTGAAGACTGCTCTTCTGTAGCGGCAGCGATCTGAGTCGACATATCATTAATACGATTAACACCCTGTACAATTCTGTCCAATGCTTCTGATGCACTTTCAGAACGGGTAACCGTTTCTGCTACCTCACTGTTTGCTTTTTGCATCGCAGATACTGCATTGTTTACACCAGCCTGAAGCCGGTCGATCATTTCCTGGATATCCTGCGTTGATTGCTGGGTTTTGGAAGCCAGGGTTCTGACTTCATCGGCAACAACAGCAAAGCCACGACCTGCTTCTCCGGCTCGTGCCGCTTCAATAGCTGCATTCAATGCCAGTAAGTTGGTCTGTTCTGCAATACCACCAATAACGTCAAGTACAGAAACAATATTCGTGCTTTCTTTTTCCAGTTCACTGATCAGAGCCACTACATTCTGCATATCATCAGACAATGTTGTGATTTGACTGGATGCAGCATGGATAGCCTGGCCAGATGCGCTCACATCCTGGTGAACCTGATTGGCTTCGTTAGAGGATTGCATAGCGTTATCAGCGATTTCGTTAATGGCGTTCTGAAGCTCTGTCACTGCAGTATGTATCTGATTCACCGACTGCTGCTGGTGTTCGGCGCTTTGACTGGTTTCTTCTGCACCCTTGCAGAGATCGTCAACGACGGAATGCATTTCATGGGTATGTATACGGGCTTCTGCGATCATGGTCTGCAGAAACTCAATAAAGCGATTGACCTGCATTGCCAGACTGGCAATCTCATTATCGCCTTCTGCGGGGATACGCTGGGTCAGATCTCCGCCGCCATCAGCCAGGGCTGATAACATCCTTTCCAGCTGTTTAATGGCACTTACAACCATGCGAGGAATATAGATTACGACCAGTAATGATAATACTGAAGCCAGAATCAGGATTGCGACTATTTTAGTCATTTCCTTGTTTTGGGTTGATATTATATTGTCTGCGATTCGTGAAGACTGTTTATCGATACTCTCCCCAAGGGCATCATACTGATCCCTTAAGGCTCCGAAGAGTTTCCCCTCTTCCGTGCGTATGAGAGCCAGAGCATCGGATATTTTTCCCTGATCTGCCAGAGTAAAAACCTGCTGAGCTTTGGTTTTCCATTGGGAAAAATCTGTTCTGAATTGGTTTTCATCTACCATCTCTACACCGACAGACGCTACCAGCTGACGAGCTTTCATCATGCGATCAAATGCCTGTTTAGCATTGTCATCAAAGTCCTGTCTGCTGGCCTGCCTGTCTTCTGACATACTGACATAATCCCTCATGGCCGTTGTAGCCTGATACAGATCACGGTCTGCATTCAGTATGGCGCTGGTGGCCGGTGTCAGGTGACGGGCCATAATGTCGGACTGCTGACTGACGGCTGTAATTCCCAGATAGCCTGACCCCCCCAGGATAACGATAAATATACTCAGTAAAAATACCGGAATGGATATTTGCCAGCGAAGACTCAGGTGTGAATAGCTGTTCATGTATTAATCTCCGGGAAATGAAGCCGTATTAAAAACAGAGCCGGTCCGTTTCAGGTTGTATTTTGTTGGCTCTGATAAAACAATTGTTAATTTAAGTATAAGCATTGTTTCGGCTTTTTGGCTATACGTCCGAAGCCTTGGGTAGGAGATTAATTAGTAGAAAGTGTATTATCAATCTCTTTTGGTTAGGGTATCTTCGTAAATGGCTGATTTGCTGGCATAATCGAAAAGGTTTGTTTTATAAAAAGGCTTGTCTGGTGATGTCTGCTAATCAAAGTTTACCTGTTATATCGGCTTCATCGATGAGGGATGATGTCCGGTCTGAATCTGTTGTCTTTGTCATTGATGATGATCCGGATGTCCGGGATTCACTACAGTGGTTACTGGAATCTGTAGGGCTGGAGGTGATGTGCTTTAATAGTGCCCTGGCTTTCCTGAATGAGGTAAATGAAAAACTCCTTCAGGAGGAAGCCGCCTGCATTGTAATGGATGTGCGTATGCCTGGTTTAAGTGGCATCAATGCTCAGCAAAAGTTTACTGAAGCCCGAATTGATTTACCGGTTATTATGATTTCAGCTCATGGTAATATTGATATGGCAGTAACTGCGATGACGCAAGGGGCAGTTACATTTCTTGAAAAACCTTTTGATGATCAGCGCCTGATAGATCATGTGCAGAGGACTCTGGATAAACAGCGGAGCCAGCAGGCCCGTGAGCGCAAGTTGCAGATATATCAACAGCGCTATGACAGTCTGACACGACGGGAGCGGCAGGTATTTGAACAGGTTGTTAAAGGGCTATCTAATCAGGAAATAGCGGATACGATAGGTATCAATAAAAAAACTGTCGAAGGACACAGGGCCAATATGATGGCGAAAATGTCGGTAGGATCTCTTTCGGAGCTGGTTCAACTGGCAATTGCCATCAGCGTGACGGAAGGGTTGGTTTAAGGGCTGAACAAACGGGTTCCCTGGAAGTTATTGTATTGGCCAGCTTTTGGCTGCAGAGCAAAGCAATACCCAGGTTCAGTTATATAATCTCAGATATACCCGATTTTAAGGCTGAAAGGCCTCATGTTTAGCGCATGGAGTGACCGGGCAAGAGGTAAACTTCCCTTACCCGATAAACTAGATCAGATCAGGCCGGCAAGTTCCAGTGCTGCCTTAACGCGTGCTTTTCCAGCTTCAGACATTTCAACAATTGGCAGACGGGCCTCTTCATCACATAGACCCAGCAGTGAGGCGGCATATTTAACACCTGCAGGGCTTGGTTCTGAGAACAGAGCATTATGCAGAGGTGCCAGTCTGTCCTGAATCTCCAGTGCTGTTGCAAAGTCACCCCGGTCACAGGCTTCGTGTAGTTGAGCGCACAGTGCTGGTGCGACGTTAGCCGTTACAGAGATACAGCCGTGTCCGCCATTAGCGCGGTAAGCCATTGCGGTCAGATCTTCGCCAGACAGGTAGCTGAACTCACCTTTAACAACCAGGCGCTCGTTGCTGATGCGGGATAGATCACCCGTTGCATCTTTCACGCCGCTGATACGAGGCAGTTCTGCCAGGCGAGCCATAGTATCCGGTACTACATCAACGATAGCGCGAGGAGGAATATTGTAAATGATCACCGGAATTTCAATGGCATCATGGATCATTTTAAACTGCTGATACAAACCTTCCTGGTTAGGACGGTTGTAATAACCGGCAACGCTTAATACTGCATCAGCACCAGCTGCCTGAGCATGACGCGAGTACTCAACGGCTTCTGTCGGGTTGTTTGAGCCTGCTCCAGCGACGACAGGGACTCTTCCGGCAGCTTCTTCTACTACAATTTCAATAACCCGCTTATGCTCATTCTCATTCAGTGTAGGGGACTCTCCGGTTGTACCAACAGGTACCAGGCCGTGGGTGCCACTTTCGATTTGCCAGTTAACCATCTTACGCAGTGCTGCTTCATCCAGTTCTCCATTAGCAAAAGGGGTAATCAGAGCGACATAGGATCCGCGGAACATCATGAGTTAACTCCTTAAAAACAATAAAAAACCCGGAAGCATATTCTGCGACCGGGTTTGAAAGATTCTTTAGTAATAAGTATCAGCTACAGGCTACAAACCGGGTCAGTGTGCAGGATTTCGATTGACCTGCTTTCTGTTTAATGAGTTTCACACCGTAGTTCATCTGTCTGTACTTACTTATTCTGGGCGTAATTTCTGAGAAATCTGAAACTTACAGGAAAAATACTATGCACCTGGTTCAGTGTTTCTTGATGACAGGGGTAATCTATAGAATAAAATTTTCTATATCAATATTTTTTTGAATAAAATTCTTAAAAAAATATCAAAACAGAATTATATTTCTGTTCTATGAAATATTATTCTGATAAAACCGAATATTCTTCAAATACTATCCCTCTGAAAATCTGAATAGGCATGTCTCTGTTAAGAGTTGCTGTATTCTCCAGCGGCGGACAGAAAATTTTTTTGCCGGTAATGGCAGATGGATTTTTCGAATTATGGCTGATTATTATTTTTTCTTCTGGTTTATCCTTTTTAATATTGTAGATTTGTCTGATGTGTGACTTTTTTGTGGATTTTTAACCTGCTTTTTGTGTCTTTTTATGGTTGTTGTTCCGGTTTTTTTATACCGATAAGGAGGTATATGTCGGGTATATCCTCTGAAACATCATCATTTTGCTGTAAATTAAGAGTTGTATGGTGAATAGTTCTGATATTTTGTTTTTATAAAGTTACAAATTTTGCTTTTTGGTGTTTAGTATAGCTTTTCTATTGGCTAGTCAGACTCTGGCTAGATGATTTTTCTGTCATAACAATAAAATTGGGGCAGGTTTAGCTATGAAGATTCTGATTCTTGGAAGTGGTGTTATTGGAGTGACTTCAGCCTGGTATCTGGCGCAACAAGGGCATGAAGTAACCGTGGTGGACCGGCAGAGTTCACCGGCTATGGAAACCAGTCATGCTAATGCCGGTCAGGTATCTTTTGGTTATTCATCACCCTGGGCAGCTCCCGGAGTGCCCTTTAAAGCGATGAAATGGCTGACACAAACGCATGCTCCACTCAAGCTGAAACCGACAGCTGATATCCATCAGTGGGGCTGGATGAGTCAGATGCTGGCTAACTGCACTGAAGGCCGTTATGCCGTTAATAAAGCGCGTATGGTAAGGATTTCTGAATATTCCCGAGTCAGTATTGATGAGCTTCGTCAGCAGACGGGTATTCAGTATGAAGACCGGCAGAAGGGTACCCTGCAATTATTCCGTACTCAGCAGCAGGTTGATGCTGTTGATAAAGACATTGAAGTGCTGAAGCAGTTTGATATGAAGTATGAGCAGCTGGATATGGCGGGCTGTATTGCGGCAGAGCCTGCACTGTCCAGAGTGAAGGACAAGTTTGTGGGTGGCTTAAGGCTGCCGGATGATCAGACCGGAGATTGCTTTGCTTTTACCAATAAGCTGGCAGACCTGTGTAAAGAACAGGGTGTTCGCTTTTTGTTTGATACCCACATTCACGGTCTGGAAGATAGCGCAGGCCGGATAACCGGTGTAAAAACCAGCGCAGGCACACTGAAGGCAGATCATTATGTTGTGGCGATGGGAAGTTTCTCCCGTGATCTTTTAAAGCAGATTGGCATGGATGTACCTATTTATCCTGTGAAAGGTTATTCGCTGACTGTGCCGGTTAAAAATGCTGAGGCATCTCCTGTTTCTACCGTTATGGATGAAACTTACAAAGTGGCGATTACCCGCTTTGATGATCGGATCCGGGTCGCCGGAACGGCTGAACTGGCCGGTTTTAATCTGGATCTTCTGCAAAAGCGCAGAGATACCATTTCTATGGTGGTATCTGATGTGTTTCCTGATGGTGGCAATGTTGAAGAGGCAGAATTCTGGACAGGTCTGAGGCCTATGACGCCGGATGGTACCCCGGTTATTGGTAAAACCCGTTTTGATAATTTATCTCTGAATACTGGTCATGGCACCCTGGGCTGGACAATGGCCTGTGGCTCTGGCCGTTTATTGGCCGATCTGGTTAGCGGCAGAAAGCCGGATATTGACCCTTCGGGTCTGGATATCTCTCGTTATCACTGATTTTTCATGCCGTTTCCGATGTATATGGGGAAGCACCTTTAGCCGGCTATATATCTGAAAATCAGATGAGTATTGTCCGGTCTCTGGCCGGATAATATTATTACTGTCAGCACAGATAGTTTCGTTCCTGTATTTGATTGGTGTGCTATTAACACCGCATTATGTCTTTTATTTTGATTCGGCATGTATCAGTGGCACACCGACGGTACAGGTACTCAGCTGTAATCTGTGCTGATCCGTATCTGATCTGACCGGTACAATAAACCCCATCTGTAAGGGTGGGGTTTATTTTTTCCGGTTGCTATACCTGTCCAGCTATTATGATACTTTTATTGGTATACATCTTTGCTGGATAAGGTCTTCTGGCTACATGCCAGCCTTCAGCTTTTGCCAGTATTCTGTCATCAGCTTCATGGCATCATCGCCAATATCGTGGTGGAATTCACCTCTGGCAATATCATCCTGCGATGGGAATACTGCCGGGTTTTTGCGTACATCTTCGTCCATCAGAGGCAGAGCTGCACTATTCGGTGAGGCATAACCTACATATTCTGCGTTGGTTTTTGCTACTTCAGCACGCAGCATAAAGTCGATAAATTTATGAGCATTGTCGATGTTGGCTGCACCGGATGGGATAACAAAACTATCCACCCAGAATACTGCACCTTCTTTCGGGTAAACGTATTTCAGATTCGCACCTTCCTGCTGAGCCATATAGACTTCACCATTCCAGTTCATGCCCAGAGAAACGTCACCAGACAGGAAAGGCTCCCGTGGTGCTTCAGAGTTAAACACCAGTACATTGGGCATCAGGCTTTTCAGGGTTTCGTAGGCCTGTTTAATCTCTTCCGGGTTTTTGCTGTTACCACTATGGCCATTCAGTGTCAGAGCCATATGGAAAACCTCGCGAATATCATCCGTCAGTAACAGCTGTCCTTTCCATTTCGGGTCCCACAGATCTTTCCATGATGTGATTTCTCCCTCTGACAGGGTATCTGCGTCGTAACTGATAGCCGTGCTGCCCCAGAAATAAGGTACGCTGTACTGATTACCTTTATCGTAATCTTTATCCAGCAGATCCACATTCAGATTGCCGAAGTGGCTCAGCTTAGTTTTATCAATGGGTTGCAACATGCCTTCACGGGCCATTTTAGACACGTAATAGGTAGAGGGCACGGCAATATCGTAGCCTTTGCCTTTTTGCAGCTTCAGCTTGGAATACATCACCTCATTGCTGTCAAAAGTGGCATATTCCACTTCGATCCCTGTCTCTTTAGTAAACTGTTCTACCACAGATTCGTCGATATACTCCGACCAGTTGTAAACCACTACCTTTTCCTGGGCCAGAGCCAGATTGGATGCCAGAGCCAGACCGGCTACCAGTAGTTTTTTCATTGGCTTTTTCCTTTTTTCAGTATCAGTTGTGCCAACACAACCAGGGCAACAGAGAAGATCAGCAGGCCTGTAGCCAGCGCATTCACTTCAGGGGACACACCAACCCGTACCATTGAGAAAACACGGATTGGCAGAATTTCATAACCAGGACCTGTGACAAATGAGCTGACGATGACGTCATCCAGAGACAGGGTAAAACTGAGCAGCCAGCCAGATATAATCGCTGGCATCGACATAGGCACGACAACACTGAAAAATGTCCGGGTTTCACTGGCTCCAAGATCTCTGGCCGCTTCAATCAGGTTACCATCAAAACCATTCAATCGGGCATAGACAGTAATGACCACAAAGGGCAAGCAGAATGTCAGGTGGGCAATTAACAGAGACCAGAACCCCAGATGAATACCCAGTGCCATAAAAATCACCAGAAACGTAATCGCCAGTACAATATCCGGTGACATCATCACCACAAACAGTAAACCGCTGGTGGCTTTTTTCAGAGCAAATTTATACCGGTATAAGGCATAGGCCATGAAGGTGCCCAACATGGTCGCAAGAGTTGCTGCAAGTAAGCCAATGGTTAGTGAATGCCAGAAAGCATCCATCAAGTTACCGTTGTTTAGAAGCTTTTCGTACCATTTCCAGGTGAAGCCCCGCCAGCTATGGCCGTATTTGGATGAATTAAATGAATTAACCACCAGCACAGCGATAGGAGCGTACAGATACGCCAGCACGGCGCTAATAAATAAAACGCTGCCCAGTTTTTTAATAGCAGAGCCTTGATAACCTGAGTGATCAGAGGTTTTCATCGTTTAAACCTCCTTTTTTACTGACCAGTTTATTAGCCTGAGCATACATCAGTAGCAATAACGCCATCATCAGCATCATGATGACACTGAACGCTGCTCCCATAGGCCAGTCTCTGGCTACCAGGAACAGGTTTTTAACAACGTTACCCAGCAGCAGGTTTTTTGCCCCACCCAGCAGATCAGCAATATAAAACATACCCATAGCAGGCAGAAAAACGATCAGGCAGCCAGAAATAATCCCTGGCATTGTCAGAGGCAGAATAATGTGCCGGAAGCGCTGAAGTGCGTTGGCTCCCAGATCTTTCCCGGCTTCCAGTAAACTGGTATCCATCTTGTCAAAGCTGGAATATAACGGCAGAACCATAAAGGGCAATAACAGATACACCAGACCAAAAATAACAGCAAACTCGGTGTAAAGTAATTGCACCGGTTCATCGAGAATGCCCATGCTGACCAGAGCAGAATTGATCAGACCTTTTTTACCCAGAATGATTTTAATGGCGTAAGTACGAATCAGACTGTTGGTCCAGAAGGGTAGTATCAGTAAAAACAGTAAAATGGCCTGAGTCCGTTGCTTAAATCCGGATAATAGCCAGGCGAAAGGGTAGGCAACTAATAAACAAACCAGGGTTGCAATGGCCGCCAGCTCCAGACTATGCCAGAACACAGTAAAGTAGACCGGGGTAAAAACTTTCTCAAAATTGGCCAGAGTCGTTGGCCAGACAACCAGATGGTCCGCATCAGGCGACATAAAGCTGGTGCCCACCAGCAGCATGTGAGGCAGAAAAACGAATACCGTCAGCCAGGCCAGGGTGACAGAGATAATCAGACGGCGGAAATCCATCAGCCTGCTACCTCTGGTGAATTGATTAAGTCAGCATCTGTGCCATCTGCCTGCATATCACTGGCTTTGATGACATGCTCCCAGCCATGAACCCAATCTATCCAGACTTTCTGGTTGATCTGGTAATCAAAGTCCGGGTCATCCTCATTAAAAAACTCACTGGTGAGTATTGTCTGGCCATTTGCCAGCTGAATCAGAGAGTCCAGTGTTTTTCCCTTGTAGTTACGTTCCAGTACTTCACCAACAAAACCGGGGCGTTCCGGAGCATCTTCAAGGTATTCCACTCTGAGGTCTTCAGGACGAAGCAGCACTTTAATTTTATCACCGACATTCAGAGTAATATCCGATGTTATTTCTCTGAGGCAGTCATTCAGAGCAAAGCGTACCTGATACCTCAGGGATTGATTATTTCTGGTATCGGAGCGGACTTCAGACAGTGGCTGTTCAACAATGGCATCAAATACATTGATCTCACCAATAAAACGAGCGACAAACTCATTAACCGGTGACTCATAGATATCACGAGGGGCGCCAACCTGCTGGGCCTGGCCATGATTCATCACCAGGATGCGATCCGACATGGAAAGAGCTTCTTCCTGATCGTGTGTTACATAGACAAAGGTAATGCCCAGTTTTCTCTGAATACGTTTTAGCTCAATCTGCATCTGCTGGCGCAGTTTATAATCCAGTGCACTGAGTGATTCGTCCAGCAGTAACAGACGAGGGCGGTTTACTACAGCTCGGGCAATAGCGACTCGTTGTTTCTGGCCGCCAGATAGCTGAGAGGGTTTCCGATTAGCAAACTCAGCGAGCTGTACCATATCCAGGGCTTCATGAACTCGTTGTCTGATATCTGATTTTTCAGTACCTGACATTTTCAGGCCAAAAGCCACATTTTCTGCTACGGTCAGATGTGGGAATAATGCATAGCTCTGAAACACTGTGTTAATTGGACGTTTTTCAGCTGGCAGATCAGCAATATTTTTCCCATCCAGCAGGATTTCACCTTCATCAGCCTGCTCGAAACCGGCAATCAAACGCAGTACTGTCGTTTTGCCACAGCCTGATGGACCCAGCAGAGTAAAAAACTCGCCATCTTTTATTTCCAGGTTAAAGCCTGCCAGTACTTCCTGAGTATCAAACTTCAGGCTGACCCGACGGAATTTCATCAGCGTTTCGGCCAATATATGTCCTTCCCTTTGTGAAAAAATAATAAACAATGATTCGGGGCGTTAGTAAGCCAGTCCGACTCTGAAGGTTACTGCCAGTCGGCAGGTGTTTTCAGAGGCTGTCAGAACGCTGAATGTACAAAAAGCCGACAGCTGATGCCAGAAAAAAAACACGAAAAAATCAATTCGATCTATCCGACGGAAACAGACTGAATATATACTGCTGCTCCTTAATCTTGAAATAACCGGGTTCAGCACCTGAACAAAAGTTTCTTCTTATACTCAGGCATTTTTTGCTAAAAAGCTTTGCCGGTTCTCTATAGTCATTCAGGAGAATGAAATGGCGTACATCTGGTTAATGGTAGCCATTGTTGCAGAGGTGATTGCAACCAGTGCTCTGAAGGCGTCTGAGGGATTCACCCGATTATGGCCGAGTTTACTGACGGTGGTCGGATACGCGATAGCTTTCTATGGGCTTTCAGTTGTGCTCAGAACGATTCCAGTGGGGGTTGCCTATGCTATCTGGTCAGGGGTTGGGGTTGCTCTGATTGCGATTGTTGGCGTAGTAGTCTTCAGACAGAGTCTGGATATGCCAGCTATTATAGGTATTCTGCTGATTGTTTCCGGAGTGATTGTTCTGAACCTGTTTTCCGGGAGTAGTGGCCACTGATACTGAATTCTGTATCTGAAAATAAGAACCGGAGCGAACTCCGGTTTTATATTGCAGTAATACGCAGGATTAAACGGCAGTGCTTACTGACTATCAGTTGCCTGAATTCTGCATATGTGACTGGATATAGTTCTCAATACCTACCATATCAATCAGACGTAGTTGCTGCTCCAGCCAGTAAGCATGATCCATTTCGGTATCATCCAGCAGTTTAACCAGAACCTGACGTGTCACGTAATCCTGTTCTTCTTCACATACGGCAATTGCTTCTTTCAGTGCTGCATCAACGGCATACTCGACAGCCAGATCATTTTTGAACATGGAGACAACATCGGAACCGACATTGCTGTCTTCATGACCATTCATATCTGGTTTAGCTTCCAGGAACAGCATGCGCTCCATCAGAGCTTCAGCGTGCTCCGTTTCCTCTTCCATTTCGTGATGAAGACGTTCGTGTAGCTTATGCAGTCCCCAGTCTTTGAATATATTAGAGTGTGCCAGATACTGGTCTCTGGCCATCAGTTCGTTATTCAGCAGTTTTTGCAGATGCTCAAGAACCTTAGCATTACCTTTCATGTTCTTTCTCCTTAATCTTCCATCCGGGCAGCCAGGTAATTCTGCAGACCACTGTTATCAATCAGCCACTGCTGAGTCTCAATCCAGTCAATCTGCTCTTCTGTTTCTTCCAGCACTTCTGTCAGCATATCGCGGCTGACATAGTCCTGAGCTTTTTCACAGACATCAATAGCGCCGACTAATTGCTGGCGAACCTCCATATGTACAGACATATCACCGGCAAAGACTTCAGGGATATTTTCTCCAATTTGCAGGCGGTTCAGTGCCTGCATACCTGGCAGAGCTTCCAGGAACAGAATACGTTCAATCAGGTCATCAGCCATTTTCATAGCTTTGATGGAGGCTTTGTATTCGTGCTCATTCAGCTCTTCCAGTCCCCAGTTTTTAGCCATACGAGCATGCAGGAAAGTCTGGTTGATAACCGTAAGCTGGCCCTTCAGTGCAGCATTCAGTTCTGTAATGACAGCGCTATCGGCTTTCATTGGTCAATTCCTCGTCAGATTCACAGTTAATTTCTGTACTTGTAATTATGGCGTTTACTTATATCTCGTTATTGTTGATCAGTTGTTACTATTTTTCCAGTTTTATTGGTCTAATAGTATTAATCGAAAATAGTAATGCTTCTTGTTTGTTTGTATTGTCCTGATGCTTTTTTTGTGCTGTTTTACTTTGTAAAAATAAAATGGGTCATAATGATAAGGGTTTGCAATATCATCTTTGTTTGTCTGGATAAAATATTTTATATCAGCATGTTACCAGTATCTCTGACTTTGTTGTCTGAATGTGGTGTGTGAATAAATACCCGGATAGAGTACGAGGTCTTAAGGTTAGGGGGACGCTAATAATACACTTGATGGCAATAACCTGATGATTATGCAGGATAAATAATCATTTGATAAAAGTATTCAGGGTATGGCGCAACAGGTATTATATTTCCATGCGCCACCCTGTTTATATGATGGATATGTGTAGAAGCCCGCATAGAAAGCACGTTGCTATTTTACATAGTAAAGAGGAGACAGACACTGACAGATAGATTTTTAACTATCGTATTCAGTATGGTTGTTTGGGGGGATGCAAGTCAGTTTGCGACAAGAGGCAGGGAAGGTTGTTGATATTCTGAAAAAACGCACCCTTCCGGCATCATTTCTGAGTCGTAGTATATGCATTGGCTGCTGATAAATTGTGCAAGCTTGCAACATTTCGGCATAAACTTACCAGAAGCTGTGTTTGATAAGGTACATTGTTTTGATTAGCCTGATTTTGATCCTTACAGCCGGATAACAAGGGGTAGTTGATGCGGTTAATGAGTAAAGTCATTCTGACCGGGACTCTTTCCGTGCTCCTTATTATAGGAGCGCTGAGCTATTTTTTGTTGTCTGGTATCGAAAAAACACTGTCAGAAGAGTTGGACAACCAGCTGAATGGCAGCCTTAAACTGGCCGCTTCAAAAATTGAGCAGCAGCAGAATGATATTCTGCGTATTAGTTCGCTGGCTTCAAAAAACAGAGGTTTTTCCCGGGCGCTGGATTTGTATGAAAGTCGCGGAGTGAATCAGATACTGAATAACTTGCCCCAGGTTTATCCCTTTATCCATTATGCTCTGATTACGGAACCCGATGGCAGTATTTTCGCTTCCAGTACCAGAAGCCATTCAGGAGATAAACTGGCTGGAGAGCAGTTACTACTGAAAAATGCGTTTGAGAACCCTCGTTTTATTTTACCGATTGGCAGTCATCCTGTTGCAGGTCATTACGGCACCGATACGTTTTTGCAGACAATTGGGTTACAGGCCAGGCTAAGTCAGTGGCTGGTAGCTCCCTTGACTCGCAAGGATCAGACAATAGGTTATCTTATTCTGGCTGTGGACTGGCGAGTGATTCAGCATAATATTCTTAAAACAATTGTAACAGATCTTTTACTGGAGGGGCGCGCCGTAGAAGCGGTGTTGTTGACGGATCAGTCCTATCGGGTAGAGGTCAGCCATTATGCAACGGGTATGGATGGTTCTGAATGGCGACCCTATTTAGTAAAAGAGGGGCAACAGTTTTTTTTTCGGCCAGGAGATGATCTGGTCTGGAAGCACTCTTCTCTTTATGACGGTGATGATACGGTTAAGCTGGTGGTTATTTATAACCAGGAAAGGGCCTTCCGTTTGCTGGGGGCTGCCCGTCAAACCATTATTGAAGGCAGCTTGCTCTGTTTACTGGTACTGATTGGTGTATTTATTGTACTGGTAAGGCTGGGGCTGGTTGCCCGTCTGGAAATTCTGTACCAGGGGGCTGAGAAGATCGGTCAGGGTGACCTGGAACAGCGTTTACCTGAATTAGGTAAAGATGAGATTGGCAATCTGGCGGTTGCTATGAACCGTATGGCCAGCAATCTGCAGAAAACAACGGCTTCCAGAGAACAGCTGGATCATCAGGTACATGAAAAACAGCGTGCTTTATCAGATCTGGCGGATCGGCAGTTTGCCCTGGATCAGCATGCCATTGTGGCGATTACCGATGTCAAAGGTACCATTACTTATGTTAATAAAAAGTTCTGTACTATCAGCGGTTATCACCAGAAAGAACTGGTAGGTCAGAATCACAGAATCCTGAATTCCGGTTATCATGATAGTGAATTCTTTAAAGAGATGTATCGCACCATCGCCAGGGGAGATGTCTGGCATGGGGAGTTAAGAAATAGAAATAAGTCGGGCGAGTTTTACTGGGTTGATACGACTATCGTCCCCTTAATGGGCAGTAATAGTAAACCGATCAGTTATATTTCTATTCGAACGGATATTACTTCCAGAAAACAGGCTGAACTGGCTCAGAAAGAAAGTGCCAGACAGCTGGAGTTAGTGATTGCTTCGACGGAAGTAGGCATGTGGGACTGGAAGGTGCAGACCGGGCAGGTCATCTTTAATGAACGCTGGGCCAATATTATCGGTTATACACTGGCTGAACTGGAACCTGTTTCCATTGATACATGGATGCAATTTGCCCATCCGGATGATCTGGAAGAGTCCGGACGCTTGCTTGAAGCGCACTGGCAAGGAGAATCAGAAAGCTACTGTTTTGAAGCGCGGATGAAACATAAAACCGGGCACTGGGTCTGGGTGCTGGATACCGGTCGAGTGGTGGAATGGGAGGCTGATGGCAAACCCCGGCGTATGATAGGCACTCATCTGGACATCAGCGAACAAAAGGAAGCGGAACAGCGTATCAGAAAAAATATGGCGTTACAGGAGTCTATCCTGAACTCTACTGATAACGGTATTCTGGTGACTGATCTTCAGGGAAACATTATCCGCTTTAACCAGCAGTTTATTCATTTATGGCAGATTCCGGATGACCTGCAACAGGAGAAAAATTTTAAGGCTGTTACCCGGCATGCAAGAAAGCAGCTGAAAACCCCTGAGCTGTTTGAAAATAGCCTGCATAACAAAAAGCAGACCCATGATGCTTCATTTGATATCCTGGAATTTAATGATGGCAGGGTTTATGAGCAGGTTGCCATGCCTATGATGATGGATAATATGCTGACAGGCTGGGTCTGGAGCTTCCGGGATGAAACTGAGCGTATTAAAGCCCAGAACGCCTTGATTCATGCGAAAGAGGCTGCAGAGGCAGCCACCAGGGCTAAGAGTGAGTTCCTCGCCAGTATGAGCCATGAAATTCGCACACCGATGAATGGTGTGATCGGTATGCTGGGGTTGCTGTTAAATACCAATTTGACGGAAGACCAGCAACACAGAGCAAGAATAGCCCAATCCAGTGCCCATTCATTGCTCACTCTGATTAACGATATTCTGGATTATTCTAAAGCTGAAGCAGGTCGTATTGATTTGGAATGTATCGACTTCAATCTGACCAGTATGTTGAGTGAGTTTGCAGAGAGTATGGCTTTTCAGGCTCAGGGCAAAGAGCTGGAGTTGGTACTGGATGCCGGGGAGGTGGAATATGCCGTGGTCAGAGGTGATCCGGAACGCCTGCGCCAAATCCTGACGAACCTGGTCAGTAATGCCATCAAGTTTACTCAGAAAGGTGAAGTAATTATTCGGGCAGGTTTACACGACCATAGTTCCAGTCAGTGGCGTTTTACCTGCGCGGTGATTGATAGTGGTATTGGTATTCCGGCAGATAAACAGGGTGCTCTGTTTGATTCCTTCAGCCAGGTTGATTCTTCCACCACCCGACAATACGGGGGGACAGGACTCGGGCTGGCGATTGTGCGCAAACTCTGTCACCTGATGCAGGGAGAGGTCAGTGTCGACAGTCAGCCGGGACAGGGAAGTTGCTTCGAAATTAATGTGCTATTGGAGAAGAGCGATCTCAGACAAAGAGTGATTCCGGATGTGGATATCAGTCAGCTTGAGCTGCTGATTGTTGATGATAACCCTGTTAACAGAGAAGTACTGACAGGGCAACTGCAACACTGGGGTGCCCATGTGAGTGAAGCGGAAAATGCCCAGCAGGCACTGGCGTTGTGTCAGAAGAAAGCGGAAATCTCAAAGTGTCCGCCTTTTGATGCCGCCTTTCTGGATATGCAGATGCCAGAAATGGATGGTGCCGAGTTAGGTCATATCTTGCAACAGGATGACAGATACCGTGCCATGAAGCTGGTGATGATGACGTCTATGGCACAAAAAGGGGATGCAGAACATTTTCAGAGGCTAGGATTCAGTGGCTATTTCCCAAAACCGGCAACGCCATCTGACCTGATTAATGCGCTGAAACTGATTGTGACAGGGAGCACAGATGCTTCTGATTCTCCGGCGATGTTGACCCGTCATTACGTTCAGTCCATGCCTCAGCCCCGTCTGCATAATGAAACCCTGCTGCTGGTAGAGGATAATCATGTGAATCAGCTGGTCGTGACCGGTATTCTGGAGGAACTGGGCTATCACATTATCACGGCAGGAAATGGGCTTGAGGCGATTGAAACGCTGAATCAGTATGACGATGGCTATTTTGCTCTGATTCTGATGGATTGCCAGATGCCGGAAATGGATGGGTATGAGGCTTGTCGGCAGGTTAGATCTGGTGTGTGTGGTGATCTGGTGGCTGGTTTGCCAATTGTGGCGCTGACCGCTAATGCTATGACCGGAGATAAAGAAAAGTGCCTGGCGGCGGGCATGGATGATTATCTGGCTAAACCCATTGTGCCTGAAGATCTGATCAGCAAGCTGAACCACTGGTTGCCCGAAGCATCCCTGAGTGTTTCTGAAACGACGCTTGCTGAATTTTCTGGCGCTGCGGAAAATACTGATATCAGCGGGTATCGTGTTTTTTCAGATGATGACAAAACAGAGAGCTATCCGATCTGGGACCGTGCTGATTTTGAAAAACGTATTCTGGGTATTGAGTCGGTTTTTAATGAGCTGATAGAAACCTTTCTTGAAGAGCTGCCGGGGAAAATTGCTGAGTTCAGCCAGGTTTACCAGCAACAGGATTTTTATCAGTTAAGAAATCTGGCTCATGCTCTGAAGGGAGAGGCCTCTAATTTAAGTGCCTGCCGTTTACAGCATCTGGCCTATTGTGTGGAGAAAACATCGGAGAGCGTTAATGCTGAGCAAACAGAGAAGGCTCTCGAAGAGCTTCAGGAGGTTGCACAGCAGACCATTTTGCATCTGAATCATATTCTGGAAAAGAATCTCTGATAAAGATGATATTTTCTTGCTGCTGGTTAGCTATTTTCTGGTGACTTTTCAGGTATGTATTATCTGAAATCGTGTTTTTCTTTTATAAGAAAAATCAATACTGATACAACTGACGTAGCAGTTCATATAGCTTCAATAAAAAAAATTGCGCTTTTAATCGAGGACCTCCGTAATGACCCTGAACAGAAAGATTCAGCTTCTGGGTGTCAGCTTGCTCGCTACCGCATTTCTGACCATTTATCTGGTAATGACACTGATTGCTCATCCGGAGCTGGAGCAAGAGGCTATTTCCAGTGCTGAACAGACCGTAGAAAACACCCGGAGTCGTATTGAGACGGCGCTGACTGAAGCGGCTGTTCTGACAAAGGCTCTGGCTGTTTTATCCGAAACACTGGAGTTGGATAAAGCTCAGTTTATTAAAGAACTGGCACCGATTGTAAACGATTATGGCAATACTCTGATTGCCGGGGGCGGTGTCTGGCCTGAGCCTGGAAAACTGTCTTCAGGCGTTAATCGGGATTCTCTGTTCTGGGCGCGAAATGCTCAGGGCAGTCTGGATCTGCTGGACGATTATAATGATCCGAATGGTTCGGGTTACCATAATGAAGGCTGGTATACCGTAGGACGCAATCTGTCACCGGGACAATGTGCCTGGTCTGAAGCTTATGAAGATGCTGTTTCCGGTACCCCAATGGTGACTTGTACCGTAGCGATTCGCCGGGATGGCGCTTTCTGGGGGGTGGCGACCATTGATCTGATGCTGGCTGGTCTTAACAGTCTGTTGGAAAGTCAGAACAGTGCGACTGGTGGTTATAGTCTGGTTGTTGATCAGACAGGGCGTATTGTGTCTTTTCCTGATATCCGTCCACAAAATCTGAATATGAAAACTCTGGAGGAAGTCGTCGGACAAGATCGAAGTCTGGCATCGCTTCAGAATGCATTGAATGATTCCGGGCAGGCTTATTTGCCTCGTGGCGTCGTTGAAGGTGATCGCTCTGTTCTGGTGAAAACACATCTTGAGCAGCAGAACTGGACAGTGGCGATGATTTTGCCTGAATCAGTAGCGTTGGGCGTTTTAAATCGTGTCAGTACGGGGCTGTATATGACTTTACTGCCTTTAATGATGCTGTTTGCTTGCGCGGTGATTCTTTTAGGGCGTAGTCTGCTGAAAAGCATACGAGAAACAACTCAGCAAGTGGAGAGCC
The DNA here is from genome assembly GCF_014164585.1 of Oceanospirillum sediminis. Taxonomy (GTDB): domain Bacteria; phylum Pseudomonadota; class Gammaproteobacteria; order Pseudomonadales; family Halomonadaceae; genus Oceanospirillum; species Oceanospirillum sediminis. The sequence goes on from NZ_JACJFM010000006.1 coordinate 34,084, forward strand.
TGAGTCATGGTCAGCCAGGTAGTAAGCTGAAAATTGTGCGCCAGGATGAAGTCGGTGAGCTGAGACGGGCCGTCAATCAATATGGGGACCATCTGGTAGGTATTCTGGACCGGATTGCTACGGAGGCGAACAGTGTGAAAGGTGGCGCTGATAATCTGCATGTCCTGAGTGATACGCTGAATAACCGGGCCAGTGATCAGATGAATGAAAATATGACGCTGGCAGCGGCCATTAATGAAATGTCTGCCAGTGCTGCGGAGGTTTCCAATAATACTCATACGGCGGCTGATACAGCTGAACAGGCCACAAATCTGGTTCATCAGGGGCATAAAGTGGTCAGCGAAAATGGTGATGCGATTCGCCAGCTGGCAGAAGCGCTGAGCGAGGCTTCTGCCGTAATGGATAAGCTGGCTGCGGATTCTGAACAGGTGGGTTCTGTGCTGGAGGTCATTAAAGCTATTTCCGAGCAGACCAACTTACTGGCGTTGAATGCGGCGATTGAAGCAGCCCGAGCTGGTGAACAGGGGCGTGGTTTTGCGGTAGTTGCCGACGAAGTACGTTCCCTGGCAGTGAAAACTCAGGAATCGGCTGATGAGATTGATGGTATGATTCATCAGCTACAGGATGCTGCACGTAAAGGTGTAAAAGTGATCGATTCCAGCCGGAGCCTGTCTGATGCCTCTGTTGAAAGAGCGGATCAGGCCCGTGAAAGTTTTGAGCATATTGTTCGTGCATTCGACAATATCAAGGAGCGTACTGTCAGTATTGCCGCCGCTGCGGAGGAGCAGGCTCGGGTGACGGATGAGATCAGTATGCTGGCTGAGCGTATCAGGGGAATTTCTGAACTGAATGCGCAGGATGCCTCAGAGCTGAGAAGCATGAGTTCTGTCTCAACAGAGCTGGCTCAGCGTCTGCTGGATATCAGTAAACACTGATCTGCTTCGGTTCAGAGAGTTATCTCTGGACAACTCATTTATCCGTAAAACTGAATAAGAGTATTCTGATATTCTCCGGCCAGTGGCTGGAGAATACAGTGCTTTCAGTGATTGCTCCCCGCCCGCATTGGGCGAGAGTTTACGTGGTTTTTTCCTCAGGCGCTTTTTCATTTTCTTCGGATTCTTCGTGTTGTTTTACCTTTATCTGCAATGATGACTTTTCTCATTATCGGAAAATATAGTTGATAGGCGTATACTTCAACTTCATGGCTGGTATCCGGTTATCTGATATTCTCTGTCAGTTGCCGTCAGTGATTATGTAAAGGTTGTGCCTGTGTTACAGATTTCCAATCAAGTGTTTATTCCTGATGATGAGCTGGAACTGAATGCGATCCGCTCTCAGGGGGCGGGTGGGCAGAATGTTAATAAAGTATCTTCAGCGATTCATCTGAGATTTGATATTCCGGGATCTTCTCTGCCTGATTTTTATAAAGAGCGTTTACTGGCTCTGAAAGATTCCCGAATCAATAAAGATGGTGTGCTGATCATTAAAGCACAGCAATACCGTACCCAGGAGCAGAACCGGGAAGATGCTCTTGAACGGCTGACACTGCTGATCAGGCAGGCCGGAGTGGTTCAGAAAACCCGCAAAGCAACGCGCCCTACCAGAAATTCTCAGAAAAAGCGTATGGATAAAAAAACTCAGCGTGGGCAGATCAAATCACTACGCGGGCGAGTCCGGGATTAAGATGCACAATCTGAATCTTAATTTGCTCAGGGCGCTGGCTGTTTTACTGGAAACACGTAATGTCTCTCAGTCGGCAGAACGCCTGCATCTTACCCAATCGGCAATGAGCCGCCAGTTAAGTCAGCTCAGAGATTATTTTGATGATCCCTTGCTGATTCGGGAAGGTAATGATTACCTGCTCAGTGCCAGAGCCCGTCTGTTAAGTCCCAGAATTCAGCAGATTCTGGTGGCGATTGATGGTCTGAAGGATGATGAGGGTTTTGATCCTCAGGCCTGCCAGAGGCGTTTTCGTTTTGCCTGTACGGATTATGTCGCACAGCTTATTTTTCCTGAAGTGCTGAATATGTTGCAACAAAAAGCACCCCGTGTGGATATTGTTTATCAGCTGTGGCAGCCTCAGTGGCTGAACCAGATGGCACAGTTACCACTGGATTTCGCATCAACTATGACGCGATCGGTTCCGGAGAATATCAGAAGTATCTGTATGGGACAGGACCGGAGTGTTTGCCTGATGCGTAGCCAGCATCCGCTGGTGTCAGAAAAGGCTCCCGATCTGAAGGCGTTACTGAAGTATTCCTTTGTCCATCTGAACAGTGGAGGGGATAAAGATTCATTTTTTGATAAAGCACTGACTGACAGGAAATTAAAACGACGTATTCTGTTTGAAGTCCCTTTCTTCTCAGCGGCTTTTCAGGTGGTGAGTCAGAGTGATGCCTTGCTGATTGTGCCTGAGCATATCGCTCGTAATGCCGGGCGGTATTATGATCTGAGTTATTGCCCGCTGCCGATTGAATCTCCCGAAAACCATTATCATTTCTGCTGGCATGATATCCATGATGCAGACCCGGCCCATCAGTGGATCAGGGAATGTATTGCGGCTGTTATCGGTGAATCAATCTACTCTCCTCGGGGTATGCAATAAAATCATACCTTAGAATATAAGTTTGCATTTCTATCATGCTGAATTAATCCATAAAATAGCATCAGATTTTTATGTTTCATCCTGAATATCCGGGGATTAAGTATGACTTTGACCGTCTGGTTATCATTAGTTGTTATCTGCTGTTTTGGCGCCATCTCTCCAGGTCCCAGTCTGGCGGTTGTGTTGCGTCACACCGTTGTTAATGGTCGTTTGCACGGTATTTTTACCGCAATAAGCCATGCCGCAGGTGTAGGGTTATGGGCTTTACTGACAATCTGGGGGCTGGCACTTCTGGTAACGGAGTCTCCGTTTATTTACCAGATTATTACCTGGGCGGGAGCGGCTTATCTGGCGTGGATGGGCTGGAAAGCCATACGTTCAACAGGAGGTAGCCAATTAAACCTGAATGCAACCAAAGCGCCACTGATGAATGCTGCTCGTGATGGTTTAATGATCTCTTTGTTAAACCCTAAGCTGGCAGTGTTTTTTCTGGCATTGTTTTCTCAGTTTATTTCAGCGGAGCAAACGCTGACCGATCAGATGATTATGCTGGCGACTGTTGCAGGAATCGATGGCCTATGGTACTGCATTGTTGCAATTGTTCTATCTCATTCCGGCATTATGGATAAGCTACAACAGAGATCAGCACTGATTGATAAAATCAGCGGAGCTATTTTTATTCTGTTAGCGGTACGGGTTGTAACGCTCTGAATCTGTCAACTGATCTGAACGTCAACGACTCCTCTCCTGCTGGTTTTGGCAGGTTGTACTGACCTGCTATCAGTCAATGATATATGACGTTGAGCCGTTGATGGTTTCCAGGGCATCTGGATATACCGGAGCAGCGGCGGGCAGGCCAGGTGCGACTTGTCCATTTTTCAGAAAATACGGTATGCCCGCCGAGCCACCTGCTGCTTTACTTTACTCTGGATCAGAGGCTTTTCTGTTGAGGTGGGTGGGTTATCGGAACAGACAGAGTCAGAGACTGCTCAACTGTTTTATGCTTTTCAGTATGGGTGTGAGTACCCGGACTAAAACAAAGTAGCAGGATAAACAGCAGCAAAAGATTACGTACTGAGAAGCGTCTAACCGGAGTTTCATCCATTAATATCAGATTAGAAGCAGGCATAAGTATCACCTTTTAAATAAAGTGTAAAAAATACATCAAAAGGCTTGAACATAGCACGTCATATATCAGACTACGACAAACCGGAAAATAGCAAATCCTCAGTGTTTATTGTACTTTTATTTCCTGCCTATTCTGAGAAAAGCGTCATACTTTAACCTTTTAGATCATGTACCTTTTTAAATTATATTTAATATTAGTATGTCTTAATAATAGATGTATTTCATTGGAAGAAAAAATATACATATCTGGCAATAAGGAATGATTATGATCCCGGTTTTGATTAAAGCAGATTCTCAGGTTTATTCATCTGCGTTGATTCAGCAGTGCATGTCTTCATGGTACCAGCAATATCAGATGATCTGGGATGAAAGGCAATTTGAGGAAAACTGGGCTGAATGTGATAACTATGAGATATTCATCCAGCAGCAGAGGGTTGGCATATGCCGATTATATTATGACCAGAAATACTGCTACCTGAGAGATTTACACATTGAGACTGAATACAGAAATCAGGGTATTGGGGAACAGGTACTGGGTCTGATTTCCAATCTTTGCCTGGGCAAGGGATTAGACGCGCTCAGACTGCGGGTATTTCTGGATAATCCGGCCAGTCGCCTTTACCTGAGATACGGTTTTATGCCGTTGAAAGCAGACCATAGCACTCGTTATATGGAATACCAGATCCGGTGAGCCTGACATCCCTGTACCGCTTGATTGTACCGGTATGAGTTCTGTAAAAGATCCTCTACCAGGCGCTGCCGTATTTTTCAGCCACTGGCCGAACAATATGGCAGTGTTCTGGCCCAGATATACCCAGCAGAATTACCCCTGGTCGCAAGATTAGTGTCAATATTCTGGAAAGAACAAATAGTGTCGCCTACACTCAAAGGCGTTACGTGAAACGTTCTCACCAGAGGCTGGGTGATTATGAAAATAAGAACAAAGCTTGCGCTGATTATAGCGCTTACGATTATTATGCCGACATTAATCATCTCTTCATATTTTATTTTTGAATCGAGAGATGTAGCCGTTAATCATTTCGATAATATTGCCAGTAGGGAAATCACTCAGATTGATAAAACTTTTACTCTATTTTTTGATAACCTGGAAGAGAATATTAATTATATTTCCGCCAATCCTGTTTTAGCTGGCATTATTCCGGATGCCCCCAAATTTCTGAATGGAGATAAAGACTTCGCTGGTTGGGATAAAATCACCGGACAAACAAAAGAAATACATGATTTTTATAAGCGCTTTGGCGAAAGCCATCCTGGGCTGGCTTATATCTATAGTGGCCGTGAAGATGGCAGTATGATTGAGTGGCCGGGCAGTGCTTATGCTGACCCGTATGATCCCAGATTACGTCCCTGGTATAAGCTGGCGATGGCTAATCCGGGTAAAGCCGTGCGAACGAATGCTTACTACTGGTCTGGCGATGATTCAACTTATGTCGGTACAGCAAAAACCATCACGGATAGAAATAATAATATTATCGGTGTTCAGTCTATGGATGTGACGGTAAAACAACTGACAGAGATTGTGCAGAGAATCAAAATTGGCGAAAGTGGGCATATTGTCCTGATTGAGGATAATAATAATGTTCTGGTTGACCCTTTGATACCCGATAACAATTTTAAACAAGTCGGTGATTTAAAAGTTCCTTTATATAATACCCTGGGTTCTGTCAGTACATCTTTGTTTACGACGGAAAGGCAAGGTGAAGCTTATATGGGGAAAATTTTTCAGTCTCAAAGTCTGGGCTGGCGTTTTGTTGCTTTGGTGCCCGAAAAAGAAGTGTTTGCGGCGGCAAATAAGCAAGCCTGGATTACGGTACTGATTACACTGTGTCTGGTGGTATTGTTTACTCTGATTGGTACTTTCTTCTCTCGTATTATTACGCGGCCAATGGATAAGGTAACTCAGGCTTTGCAGCAAATATCGGTAGGTGAAGGTGATTTGACTGCCAGACTGAGTATCGAGTCAAAAGATGAACTGGGTGTATTGTCTGAGTCTTTTAATGGTTTTGTGGAGAAGCTGCAGAACATCATTCGCGAAGTGGTTAAGTTGAGTGAGCAGCTAAAAGAAACTTCCAGTATTACAGCGCAGAGAGCCCGTGAGTCTCATGATGAAGTGAATCAGCAGCTGGATCAGATCACCCTGGTGGTGACATCTGTGGATGAGATGTCTACTGCCACTGAAGAAATTGCCAGGAATGCGGAGCAGGCTGCAGGCGTTGCAGGCAATAGTGCCGATGCCAGTCTGCAAGGACAAACCGTGGTAGAAGAAACCTGCCTGGCTATTGGTAAACTGGCCGATGAAGTGGGTGAAGCCTCTCTGGTGATTGATCAGCTGGAAAGCAGTACACAGCAGATTAACTCTATTCTGACCACCATTCAGGGTATTGCAGAACAGACCAATTTGCTGGCGTTAAATGCGGCTATTGAAGCGGCCAGGGCGGGAGAGCATGGTAGGGGTTTTGCCGTTGTTGCCGATGAAGTACGTAACTTGTCTCATAAAACATCACTTTCTACAGAAGAAATTCAGCAGATGATAGCTGAGTTGCAGCAAACCTCTCAGAAAGCTGTCGATATTATGCAGCGCAGCCAGGATATGGCGGGTTCTACTGTAGAGCAGGCTAATCAGGCCAGTGAAAGCCTGGGGTTGATTACCGAATCTGTGAATCATATTCGTGATATGGCCGCCCAGATTGCAACCGCCACGGAAGAGCAGAGTTCTGTAACAGCAGGGATTACTGATAATACCACCCGGATCAGCCAGATTGCTTCTCAGATGGCCGCTGATGCCGATCAGCGTCTGGAAAGATCACAGAAGCTAAGTCAGTTGTCCGATAATATGCATAATCTTGTCGGACGCTTTAAAATTTAATCGAATGAGCTGTATTGATTTTATCCGACAGATCGCCCCGGCTCAGGTTATAAACTGAGCCTGGGCTGAATAAAATCAAGAAATGCTGTGATGCGGGCAGCAACAGAAGTATTCCGGTAATACACCGCTTGTACCTGTTCCCTTCTGTTTGGCGATACCAGTTGTTCCTGCATGACAGAAATCAGTCGTCCTTTCTGTATATCTTCAGTTACCATAAAATTAGATAACAATGCCAGTCCATGCCCCTGTAAACATAACTGACGTACCACTTCACCATTACTGGAGCTGATAGCTGGTGTGATTCGCAGTGCTGCCTTAAATGGCCAGAGATTCAGGTGAGGTGAATCTGAGAAGCCGATCAGTTGGTGCCTGGTCAGTGTTTGTGGGGTTTCAGGAATACCATAGTTGTCCAGGTATTCAGGGCTGGCGACAATATGCAAACGACCCCGCCCCAGCATTCGGGCATGAAGATTTGAATCCTCCAGTTCTCCGATACGAATGGCGATATCCGTACGCTTTTCTATAAGATCAATGATCGCCTCGTTGGCAATTAACTCTGGCTGGATAGACGGATAGAGTTGCCGAAACTCAGTCATCAGTGGTACCAGCTGATGAATAATAAAAGGGGAAGCAGCATCTATTCTGAGTCGCCCGGATGGTGCTTCCCGAGCCAGTTTCAGACTTTCTTCCGCCGCAGCCAACTGCTGTAAACTGCTTCTGACCTGTTCGGTAAAAAGTTTTCCTTCCTCGGTTAGTTGCAGGCGACGTGTGGTACGGTTCATCAGGGTTGCATTAAGCTCATGTTCCAGACGACTGATCGCCCGAGAAACTTTCGCGACTTGTATATCCAGTTGACGAGCTGCCGCTGAAAAACCACCACAGTCCACAACCGCCAGTAAAATTTCCAGATCTTCTGTACGAGAGACTATTGTCATTTTTGTAAAAGTAATTTGTTTTTAATACTGTTTTTGCAAAAGATAGCAGGGAGCATACTGCGCGGCAACTGAATCTGTACTGAAATTACTCTGAGGTTGTTTTATGCCTATTGCTCTTTTTGCGCTGACACTCAGCGCATTTGCTATCGGGACAACGGAGTTTGTGATTGTGGGTCTGGTGCCTGTGATTGCTGCTGATTTGTCTGTGTCTTTACCCTCTGCCGGGTTGCTGGTCAGTTTGTATGCGTTGGGAGTGGCGATTGGTGCTCCTGTATTAACCGCGTTGACGGGGCGCTGGCAGCGTAAGCGGGTTTTGCTGACCATTATGGCACTCTTTGTTATTGGCAATCTGCTGGCCTGGGCCTCACCGGATTACAACACATTGATTGCGGCACGTATCCTGACAGGGTTGGCCCATGGCGTGTTCTTTTCTATCGGCTCTACCATTGCCACCAGTCTGGTCTCAAAAGAAAAAGAAGCCAGTGCCATTGCGATTATGTTCACTGGACTAACTGTTGCCCTGGTGACAGGAGTACCTCTGGGGACCTGGATTGGTCAGAACTTTGGCTGGAGAGCGACCTTCATGGTCGTTGCCGGGTTAGGTTTACTGGCACTGGTTGGCAGTGCTTTACTGGTGCCGGACAATCTTAAACAATCCACTCCGGCCAGATTGTCTCAGCAGCTGAGTGTACTGACTCAACCCCGTTTATTGCTGATATATGCTACGACGGCAGTGGGTTATGGCGGAACGTTTGTGGCTTTCACTTTTCTGGCTCCGATTCTGCAACAGGTTTCTGGTTTTGAGTCCGGCTCTGTAGGCCTGATTATGCTGGTCTATGGTGTTTCTGTGGCTGTCGGAAATATCTGGGGAGGACGTCTGGCTGATCGTATGGGGCCGGTAAAAGCGCTGCATATTATTTTTACTCTGTTGGCACTGGTGCTGCTGACTTTTACCTTTACAGCGGGTAATCCGGTGACGGCGGTACTGACAGTGTTAATCTGGGGCGCTTTTGCCTTTGGTAATGTGCCGGGCTTACAGGTCTATGTGGTTCAACTGGCCGAGAAATATGCCCCTCATGCTGTTGATGTGGCTTCAGGACTCAATATTGCAGCGTTTAATGTGGGTATTGCTCTGGGAGCAATTCTGGGGGGCTTTGTCGTAGAGAGTATGTCATTAACGGATCTGCCCTGGATTGGGGCTGTTATTGTGGTGATGGCGCTGCTAATGACGAGGTTGTCCGGTTTTCTGGACCAGAGAGATCAGGTGGCTGAACTGAGTGAGAATGCCTGACGCTGTTGTCTTCTGATGTACTGGCAGCCTGTTTGCGGGCTGCCAGTCCCCGGATTGTGTTTACTGAGACGCTGATTCTGCCGGATGAGGACGCCAGCTGGCGGAGTAATTCAGAAAATTGGCCAGAGGATCATCCCAGCGTTGCTGGTGCTCATCCTGCCATTGGCACAGTGCACGGTGAACCTGTCGGATATCAGGGCTATCATCATAATCCAGCGCTTTCTGGTAATTTTCCAGCAGCTCCAGAAAGGTTTCATGTTGCTGACGATGGCCTTCATAGTTTTCATAATCTGTCATCTGCATAAAGCGCTCTTCCTGATTGAAGTGCTCCTGAGCTTCTTTACGCAGGTTATTGAGTAGTTCAGGGATGGCTGTTTCAGACGCCAGTGGCAGAGCACCCAGAATTGCAGTAAATCTGTGATGTGCTTTATCCATTGCTGGTTGATCGTAATGCTGAATGCGCAGGGCAGATGTCATATCTGTCATGGCTATCTCCTTTATTTCTTATAGACGACTCTGGGGTCGCTTTATGCTGACACGGTAGATTGCTGTAAGCGTTATTGTCAGTAGCAAAAAAGCATTGTATGCCTTGTTGAGAAGCCGATTTTTGTTCTTTGTCAGTGATTGGTACACATTAAGTGTAGTATGGCTGGTAAAAGTGCTTGTGCTGAACTCAGATCTGTCTTGCAGGCAAGGAGTGTGTATCCGAATTTAAGTATTATGGGGCAGGGAACGTCTCACGATCAAACCAGTTTAATAAAAATGTACGGGTTTGCTGAACCGCACTATTTTTGTTATCAGACCGGCGAAACAGAAGATACCAGGTCAGTGGCAGGCCATTTGGTATAACCGGCGTCGCTGTGACCAGTTGCTGGCTCAGAGGGCGTGTTAATGCCCAGCGGGACAGAATACTGACCCCCAGATCAACAGCGATCATTTCGGTAATGGCATCGGTCATTTCAACGATCTGAATATGACGCAGACGAATGCCGGATGGTCGGATAAAGCGTTCATATTCAAAGCCCGGCAGAGTATCCAGACTGTAGGTCAGATAATGCTCATTGACCAGATCCTGCGCCTCAATATGCTCTTTACCGGCTAATGGATGCTGAGGATGAGTGATCAGCATCAGCTCGTCCTGCATTAAAGGCGAAGATATCAGAGCCGGGTGCTCAATATTAAACGGAGAAAGCAGCAGATCTGTCATACCTGATAACAGAGCATGTTCTGCATTCTGAGTGGCAGCGGCTACCAGGTCGATCTGCAGCTTTTCACGTTGCAAGGGTAAAGATTGCAGAAAACCGGGCAGCCAGTGGTAAGCGCTGAAGGCGGCAACACCGATGCGTACCAGATAACTGGCATTGGCGGCGGTGCGTTCAAAATCCTGCTCCGCCCGATGTAATTCTGGCAGAATGCTCTGTGCGGTATCGAGTAATATCTGTCCGGCTGGTGTCGGTTTCAGCCGACGGCCTTCCCTTTCAAAAATAGCATCTCCCAGCCGCCTTTCAGCTTCTGCCAACCGATGACTCAGAGCGGATTGGGTAACGCCAATGGCTTCCGCAGCTTGTCCCAGGCTACCGTGACGTGCAATCGCTTCCAGTAATTGCCAGTGTTTTATATCCAGACGCATAACATATATGAGAGTTATTAATGAACAGGTCGTATTATTCATTAAATATTCTGACATTGTCTCGCTATTATGCACGCAGAATTTTATTAATCGTCTGAATCGGTGATCAGAATAGTGAAGGAGGGAATCGTCTGGGTAATATGATGATGCTGGGTGCTGCTATAGGGTTCGGGTCAGGCCCTGTGTTGTCTCAGTTACTCTTATTGCAAGAGTTCTCTCCTGAAATTATTGCTTTGTACCGTTTTGCCATTCCTGCATTACTGGTTTTACCCTGGTTAGCAAGTTTCAGGTCTTATCCGGCAGAATATCTGAGATGTATGGCGTTAGGGATATTCTCCGCACTGGGTATGCTGGCCTTTCTGTATAGTTTCTCCTGGTTGCCTGCAACCACCGTTATTCTGACGTATTACACCTATCCTCTGTTTGCTATGCTGATTGGCTGGGTATTTTTTGACCATGTTCTGACTCGCAATCGCTTAATTGCCGGAGCCCTGATCGTGCTGGCAGTGGCTATTATGCAAAAGCCAGAGGTTGCCGGGCGCTTATCCTGGCAGGCATTACTGCTCTGTTTTATGGCGCCTGTATCTTATGCGCTGCTGATCAATTATGTTGCCCGTCCGGTGCAGGTGCTGAAAGTGAGTGAACGCATGTCTGCCATACTGGCAGGACATTTGATCATACTGGTTCCGCTATCATTCTGGCAGTTACCGGTTATCTTCATTCCTCAATCTTCCGAGCAGTTGTGGCTTATTCTGGCGCTGGGCATTCTGTCTGCGGCTTTGCCACAATATCTGTTTGCCAGAGGTACGGCCCTGGCAGGAATGGAGCGGTCAGTAATGATCAGTACCTGTGAGGTTGTTTTTGCACTGATTTTTGCTGCTGTGTTACTACAGCAGGATGTGAGTCGTCTGGAGGTGATTGCCTCTGTTCTGATATTGGTATCAGGTCTGATTCGGCCAGAACCGGATCAGCAAAACTCCGGTAATTCAGATAGTCAGAGTAGCCCTGCTGACTCTTTAATTCAGCTGAGTCCTTCTGATTTAAAGAATCAGCTGGATCCTGCTGATAGCAGAACCCCCGTGGTTGCCAGAGACAGAGGTTAATAAGAGCTCTGGCTGTCCTTTACTGCCTGGCGAAAACAGCGAACCAGATGTTCTACTGTGGTTTCATCAATACCTTCGGCATTAATCAGGCACATTTTCAGGACCTGATGACTGCTCAGCATAGTATTGGCGATCATACGTGTCCGGTTATTTCTGATCAGAGATTCAGGTAACAGAGAGATCGCAAAACCCTGTTCAACCGCAGTGGCCAGGTTTTCCATAACCGGGCTGCCAAATACAACCTTATACCTGTGTCCGGTTCTCTTCAGTTCTTCCAGGCAAAGATCCCGGACAATACAGTTATCTTCATACAGGGCGACAGGCAGAGGTGTCTGATCTTCCAGCCGGATAGCACAAGGGGCTGACCAGATCAGCTGTTCTGTCCAGACAACCCGCTCGGTTGAGGAATCAGATTCTGCTGCAACAATGGCCAGATCCAGCTCTCCGGCTGTCAGTCTCTGGCGCAAATTACGACTGCGATCACAGATAATTCGGGTTTCCAGCCCGGGCAGGGTATCGTGTAGGGCGGGCATAAAGTAACTGAGAAAATCCTGCGCGTAATCCGTGGGAATACCTACACTCAGTTTGCCGGTCAGTTCATGGGTAGATAATGCCGAGATCGCGCTCTGGCTGAGCTGAAGCATCTGTTCCCCATAAATAAGCAACGTTTCCCCTGCTTCGGTTAACTGTATGCCACGATTGTTACGTTCCATCAATCGGCTTCCGGTTTGCTCCTCCAGACGTTTAATCTGCATGCTGACCGCGCCCTGTGAGCGACAGACAATTTCAGCTGTTTTTTTAAATTCGCCAGTACGCGCTACGGTAACGAAGGTACGCAGTAAATCCAGATCAAGAACAGGAGGCATTATCACTCCAGAAAATTGGCATAATTCAGATATTCTGAACTATATATTAAGTTTTATTCGTTTGTCTGAATTATGAGGTTCTCATACAGTAAAGTACATCCTGATAACACGAACTATAGATCAGGCTTTGTAATGTTTAATAGCTGAACTCTGACTGTCGCAATGGTTAATTCATATAGGGGAAAACCGATGACGTTCTCAAATCTGCCTGAACAGATGTATGGTGTTGTACTGACCGGCCATGGTGGTCTGGATAAGCTGGAATACCGCACAGATCTGACTGTGCCGCAGCCTCAGTCAGGTGAAGTAGTGATTCAGGTTGCAGCCAGTGGTGTGAATAACACCGATATTAATACCCGAATTGGCTGGTACTCCAAAAGTGTTACCGGTCAGACCAATGCCGGTGCTGAAAGCGGCTTTGATGACTTTAACGATGATGATGCCAGCTAGTCAGGTGAAGCATTGCAGTTTCCGCGTATTCAGGGGGCGGATTGTTGTGGTGAGATTGTCGCTACCGGAGAAGGTGTTGATCTCTCTCGGAGCGGAGAGCGAGTACTGGTGCGGACAATGCAGGGGGTATCGGACGACGATGATTATCGCTGCATCACTATGGGATCAGAGATGGATGGCGGTTTTGCCCAGTATGTTGTTGTTCGCGCCAGTGAAGCTTTTGCTGTACAGAGCGATATGACAGATGCAGAGCTGGCTTCTTTTCCCTGTGCCTATTCAACGGCAGAAAATATGGTAGATCGTGCCGGAGTTAAAGCAGGTGAAACGGTTCTGATTACCGGGGCTTCAGGTGGTGTAGGCTCTGCTGCGGTACAGCTGGTAAAACGGCGTGGTGCCCGGGTGATTGCAGTATGCAGCAAAGATAAAATCCCTCAATTGCTGGAGCTGGGAGCAGATCAGGCTGTTGATCGCAAGCGATCACTAATGGCTGCTCTGGAGTCTTCCAGTGTGGATGTCGTCATTGATCTGGTTGCGGGTGAGCAATGGCGCGAATTACCTGATCTGCTGCGTTATGGCGGACGTTACGCGGTAGCGGGAGCGATCGGTGGTCCTATTGTTGAGATGGATGTGCGCACCCTGTATCTCAAAGATCTGACCTTTCTGGGGTGTACATATCAGCCACGGCATGTGTTTGAAAACCTGATTCGTTATATCGAAGCGGGGGAGTTAAAACCTCTGGTATCAAAAACCTATCCTTTACGTGATATTCGACAGGCACAACAGGACTTTATGGCAAAACAGTTTACCGGCAAGTTAGTGCTGATTAATCGCTGACGCTGTGTGTGAGGTTCTGCCCGGTGTTAAAGCGCTGACGGTATTCGCTGGCTGTTAAGCCCATGATTTTCTGGAAAACTCGTCGAAAAGCGCTACTGTCTTTATAACCGGTTTTCCAGGCTATCTCATCAATACTATTGTTGCTTTGCTCCAGGTATTCTCTGGCCCGGGCAATGCGCAGGTGTTGCAGGTATTCTTTAGGTGTCAGTCCGGTAGCTTGTTTAAAGCGGCGTAAAAAAGTTCTTTCCCCTGAATGTGCCTGCTGAGCCATCTGGCTGACGGTTACTGCTTCATGGTAATGGGCCTGCAGCCAGTGCTGTACCTTCAGGACTGCGCTGTCACCATGTTTTAACGATGGAGAGAACAGGCTGTAAAAGCGCTGCTCTCGTCCACCGGGATCAACCAGAAAATAGCGAGCCAGATGCAGCATCAGGCTGGGGCCCAGAAAACGGGATACCAGACGAAGCCCCAGGTCTGTCCAGGCCATAATGCCTCCGGCGGTAATAATATCGCCGTCATCAATCAGAATTTTATCTGCATCCAGCTGTACTGCAGAAAAGCGTGCCCGGAATTTATCGGCCAGCGCCCAGTGTGTAGTGGCGGCGCGATTGTTTAACAGACCGGCTTCAGCCAGCCAGAAAGCCCCGGCACAAACAGAACACAGTAAAGTCCCCTGTTGATGCTGGTGTCTGAGCCAGGCATATATTCTGGTTTGAGTGTCTGGAGAGGGTAGTGGCTGCAAACTGGATGGCAGAATAATAGCTGAAAAAGTCAGTCCATCATCAATCTCATCAAAGACCATAACTCGAATTTGTGGAGTATCTGGCAGAGGTGCATCAGTATGGTTCTGGTCAGCGGTCTTATCCTGATGATCTGAGTACTCCGGTTGCAAACGTGCAGCAGTATTAAACAGGTCCTGCAGACCATACACCGTTGCAGCCTGTGCCCCCGGATAATTGAAGATACCTATGGTGTAGCCAGCTTCAGTATTTAGTCTGCTATTTTCGTTGTGGAATGACATTTGTCGGATTTGGCCCTTAAAGTGTCAAATTTGCCAATACGATGTTACACAGAATCTTTTTAATCTGTCTACCACGGATTGAGACATGCCGTAAGCGGTATCAATCCTGAAACCTGCATTAAAAACAGTATGGAGACAGACAATGAGTAAACATGCTCTGGTCGTAATTGACATTCAGAATGATTATTTTCCGGATGGGAAATGGCCGCTGTATCAGATTGAACAGGCCGCAGCCAATGCCAGACAGGTGCTGAACTGGTTTCGTCAACAAGCTTTACCTGTCGTTCATGTTTACCATGAATTTGAGACGACAGAAGCCCCGTTTTTTGTTCCCGGCAGTAAAGGGGCTGAAATTCATCCGGATATGGCGCCGGTGGACGGCGAGCACACCGTTCTGAAGCATAAAGTGAACGCGTTTCTTAACACTGAATTGCATGAGTTGTTACAGCAGCAACAGGTTGAAGAGATTACCCTGATAGGGGCCATGAGTCATATGTGTATTGATGGTGCTGCTCGTGCTGCCGCGGATCTGGGGTATAAAGTCAATGTGGTGCAGGATGCCTGTGCATCCCGAGATCTGGAATTGAATGGTAAAGTAGTTCCGGCTGAGCAGGTGCACACTGCCTATATGTCTGCTCTGGGTTTTGCCTATGCTGAGCTGAAAGTTGCTGAGGACTATCAGTAATATTGCGCCAGAGTATCTCCGCCCTTCTATAACGGAGCAGGGATACTCGTCTTAATCCAGTATCATTATTACAGATCAGCCATAATGGGTGGATCAGAAATACCGGATTCTTTCATCGCTTACATCAGGAACTGTCTGGCTTTGATGTTGTTTGGTTGGATGTTCTTGCCTGACTGGTGGGATGGGTGTGATATAAGCCGATATCGCAGAGAAAGGGCGGGTAAATCACGAGTAGAATATAGTGCCTGATACAAGAGATTTCAGGTACAGACCGGGCGGCTTCTGTTATTGAATATCCGCCCTGCTGTTAATGCTTGCGATTGACAAGTTGCTGCTTTCTGAGTTGATTATTTCGGACTCAGTCAGCACTGACCACAAAGGGCTTATCAACGGGCAAGCTGCCTGAATCAACCACTTTGACTTCTTTCAAAGGAGCATCTCTGCGATTAGTCTGGACTTTTTCAATCTTTCTCACCACATCCATACCCTCAATTACTTTACCAAAAACGGTGTGGCGTCCGTCCAGCCATGGCGTAGGAACAAAGGTAATGAAGAACTGGGAGCCGTTGGTATCCGGACCGGCATTAGCCATAGATAAGAAGCCAGGGCCTGTGTGTGGGATGAGGAAGTTTTCATCCGGGAAGGTACGGCCGTAAATAGACTTTCCACCTGTGCCGTTGTAGTTGGTGAAATCACCGCCCTGCATCATAAATTGAGGAATAACCCGGTGAAATAAGGAACCTTTATAGCCAAAGCCCTTTTCATGAGTCGACAGAGCGTGGAAGTTTGCAACGGTTTTGGGCGCTGTTTTACCAAATAAACCAATGACGATTCGTCCTTCAGGTTGACCGCCAATCGAAATATCCATATAGGTTTTTTGGGTAACCAGTAAAAGGTCGTTAGCAAAAGCAGTAGACAGGCTCATGATGAGTGCAAACATCAGGGCTATATGTTTTTTCACTATTGGTTTTCCTTTCTGTTATTACATTTTAATCCTGATAGCGGAGCTACCAGTGTTCATTTTGCTTTTGAATCATCCGGCAGAGATATAGCGTACTTTGTGATTGAATCAAAGATAAAAAGCCATAAAGGTCACATTGAATGGCAGATGAGGAAACTGTTTGTGTCCCGTTGCTTTAAAGCCAAGTTTCAGATACCAGTCTCGCAATGCCCCATGCTCAGCAATGATTCCTATGCTGACAACAGAAATATCTCTGGATTTTGCATAATCAAGGATGAAGTTGACCAGTGCTTCGCCAATACCTTGTTTCTGATGTCGCGGCAGTACTGACAATCTGTTCAGATAACCGGTACCTTTATCTGAAATCTCAAAAGCGACACAGCCAACAGTCTGATTTTCTTGCTGACAAATAAAATATTCTTCGCCACGCTCAAAATCAGATTGAGTCCATTGCTCATTGTAGAAAGAGGGATGTTTAGGATTATTGTCCTGATTGATGCTGAACTGTTTAGCGACAGGTATATTGGCCTGGCTAATAATGTCTGCCAGTAGTAATGAATGCTCTGAATTAGCCTTAACTATTTGCATTGTGAAGTCCTTTGTCATTTTAGTTTCCGTATAACATTGGGTTCCCTTGTGGTTAAAAAGGGGAAGTGGACGGGATCTGATGATTAACACTTCGGACCTATCAGACTGCATAAATAGCGTCAATGGATTAGTGCCGGGCGCATAAATCATCAGATCCGTTCCATTAACTATAATAATGCCAGATGTTTTGCCAGTATTCTTGTGTCAGCTATTGCCTTAGCTCTGGACTCTTCATGTCGTGAATCTCCGAACTCCTGATACTCCGATGCAATTTCATAAAATGCATCAGCTCCGAGATAAGGAGAGAGTTGTTCAATATGGCTGGATAAATGATTAAAAGCGTATTTGGTTTCACCCTTCCTGAAGTTAAATTCTCCCCAGGAGGCCAGCAAAACAAGATGTTTACCACTGAGTACAGGTGCCAGGGGTTCATCACCTCGTGACAAGTCAAAAGAGAAGGTTTTTCCAATGCGAATAATCTGATCAAACCAGGCTTTTAGCACCGCTGGCATTCCGTAGTTATACATAGGGCTTGCCAGGACAATAACGTCGGCTTGTTCAACCTCATTAATTAATAAGTCAGATTCAGTCAGCGCGGCTTGCTGTGCCTGATTCAACTCTCCCTGAGCAAATGATGCTGCAATGAACTCCTGATCAATATAGGCTGGAGGCGATATCGAAAGATCTCTACAGATTACCTCTGTTTGTTTATGATGTTGCTTGAATTCGTGCATGAATGACTCGCCCAGCATTCTTGAAATTGATTGATGCTGTTGTTGATCAGGATGATATTTTCTTGCGCTGGAAATAATATATAAGACAGTTTTCATGATGAGTATACTCCTCAGCAGGTGATTAACTGCCTGTTATTGTTGAGTGTTCAGTGATGACTGACAATTGAGTTCTTTTAGTCTATAGATTAGAAAATATGAACTATCTGGTTGAGAAAAAGAGCCTTTGCTTCAGCTACTGGCTGGAACATATCGAATGCTTCTATTCAGGTATATATTGATATGCTGGAACAAATATCCTCGTTAAATCATCTGAGAACGTTTACTCTGGCTGCACGTTATCTGAGCTTTAAGGATGCAGCCACTGCTCTGAATATCAGTCCAGCTGCGGTATCGCATCAGATAAAAGCTCTGGAATCTCAATTGCGATTATCATTGTTTGAACGACATACCAGGGCAATCAGTCTGACAGCGGCAGGAGCAAAGCTGGCTGAAGCCTGTGAAACTCATTTTTCCCAATTGGATTATGTCTTGTCTGAGCTACGGCAGCCCAGAACAGATATCAATATTTCTTGTTGTAACTCGTTTGCAGCGTTATGGCTAACACCAAGAAGCGGGCAGATAAACGACGCATTTCCGGCTAATGGACTGAAAACCTGTGCCAGTGACAGCCTGGTGGATTTAACTCGCGATAAGCATATTGATTTAGCTCTGCGTTACGGACGGGATGAAAAAATGGATGATGAAACCCTGTTATGTACAGAGAAGATTGCGCTATATCGGACACCGGGTTTTATGCCTGATACAAATAAGAAGCCGGTGTTGTTCGTGACTGAATGGCCTGAAAATGAGCTGTTGGGGAATATCGACTGGCGATCAGAAATCGATATATCGCATTATACGGTCAGAACCTTTCAACAGGAATACTTTGTATTACAGGCGATTATGACGGGCCAGGGGTATGGCTTGTTAAGTAATGTGCTTAGTGCCAGTGCTGTGGAGCAAGGCTGGATTGTAAGAGATCACTCCTTTACACCTTTTAATGGTTATAGCTACTGGATGAGGCTGAACCCTGAACGAAAAGATATTGGCCTGATTCAAAGGTTCAGTCACTGGTTGACACAGGAGTTTTCTCAGTATCGTGTGCAGGGGCTACTCTGATCCAGAGATACCATGTATTCATGACTGTAGCTATAAAAATATCCTGTATTGCACTTATGTTTCATGTATAAAAAAACGGTCAGCCCATGCAAGGCACTGACCGTAAAAACAGTATTCAGGAAATTTCAGAAGCCGATAAAACGGGCCTCTTTTATGGGATATTAACGCTCACTGATATTCCGTGGCAGGAAAGCGTGTTTCTCCCAGATATCATAGCCTTCACGGAAGGCCTTCAGATCGCTCCAGACCTTGTTAAAGAAAGAATCTTTTGCGCTCTGTTCCTCAACCACTTCATTCCAGGTTGTCTGGTACGCGGTAAGGATTTCGTCGCTCCAGTAGCGGATTTCAACACCCCGGTCTTTGGCTGCTGCCAGTACTTCAAACTGGTTGGCTTCACCTTCAGCCAGAGTGTCAGCCACTACAGACTTACAGGCCGTTTCTACCAGTGCCTGTTGCTGTTCGGTCATTTTTTCCCAGGTTCCTTTATTGATCAGGAGTTCCTGCATAGAGGTCTGCTGGTGCCAGCCCGGGAAGTAGTTGTATTTAACAATTTTGTTAAAGCCCAGCATCTGATCAACCTGCGGCAGGGAGAACTCTGCCGCATCAATGGCACCTTTCTCCAGGGCCGGGAAGATTTCTGCGGCTGGCAGCTGAACCGTACCCACGCCCAGCTTATCCATTACGCGGGCACCCAGACCATAAAAGCGCATATTCAGGCCTTTAAGGTCATCGACTGTTTCAATGGGTTTTGCGAACCAGCCGGAGGTTTCTGGCGGAATCATTCCGCACGGAATTGCTTTTACGTTGTAGCCTGATTCATCGTACATTTCCTGATGAAGTTTTCGGCCATTGCCGTAGTACATCCATGCCAGAAATTCACTGGCTTCAGGGCCAAAAGGAACCGAAGTAAAGAAGGCTGCCGCTGGCATTTTGCCCTGCCAGTTGGCTGAAGCAGCGAAGCCTGAGTTCACTTTTCCTGCTGATACTGCATCCAGAATTTCAGAAGGGGCGATCAGCTTGCCCGGATCATACACTTTCATTTTTATTGCGCCGCCACTGGTCTTGTTCAGTGTGTCGGCCAGTTTAGTTACCGGTGTGCCTACTGCAGGCAATTTACTTGGAAAAGCCGTCGGGGTTTTCAGTAGCAGCCTGTCAGCTGCCTGCGCACCTGCAGCGCTGACCAGTGCGATTGCCATAGCGACTGGTGTTAGTGTGGCACTCAGGTTCCTTTTGTTCAGTAACGTCATAGGGTCTCCAGCGTTTTTTTGTTCCGGGTGCTTCATCAGGATGCAGTCCGGAATGCTCTTATATGAATCTGCTTATTCGTTTTGTTATTCAGGTATACCGATCTGTGTCGGCTCCGTGCTTAATCTGTCCGATACTTTCTTTTGATGAGATCAGTCAAACACTTTGCCCGGATTCATAATACAATTCGGGTCCAGTGCTGTTTTAAGAGTCCTCATCAGCTCAACAGCTTCGCCGTGTTCCTGCAGCAGATAATCTTTTTTACCAAAGCCGATGCCATGTTCACCCGTACAGGTTCCACCGGCTTCCAGCGCTTTGCTGACCAGAGTTCTGGACAGTTGTTTAGCCGTGTTTTTTTGTGCTGTGTTGTCTTCATCAAACAGAATCAGCATGTGGAAGTTGCCATCACCAACATGACCAACAATCGGGCATGTCAGCCCGCTGTCTGTAGCGGCTTGCTCAGCAGATAAAATAGCCTCAGCCAGATGGGATACCGGGACACAGACATCTGTGGTCAGAGCTGATGCGCCAGGTTGCAGAGCCAGCGCCGCGAAGTAGGCCTGATGACGGGCTGTCCATAGTGCATTTCTGTCTTCTGTGGTTTCTGCCCAGTTAAAGTGGCTGCTGCCAAGGGAGTCAGCAATTTCCTGCACCATCTCAATTTGTTCCGCGACAGAGGATTCCGTGCCGTGAAATTCAAAAAACAGTGTTGGAACAGGATCGAATCCTTCCAGTTTTGAATAATCAATACAGGCCTGCATCTGAAGATGGTTAAGCAGTTCAATGCGAGCAACAGGAATCGCACATTGCATCACTGAAATAACGGTATCGATGGCACTGGCCAGGTCCTGGAACTGACAGGTTGCGGCTTTAATTACACCCGGAATAGGATGCAATTTAAGATGGACTTCAGTAATAATGCCCAGAGTGCCTTCTGAACCGACATAAAGCCGGGTCAGGTCATAACCGGCGGAGCTTTTCCGGGCCCGTCCACCGGTTTTGATAATGCGTCCATCCGGTGTGACAACCGTCAGGCCGATCACGTTATCTTTCATAGTGCCGTAGCGTACCGCATTGGTACCTGAGGCGCGGGTAGCGCTCATACCGCCAATACTGGCGTTAGCTCCAGGATCTATCGGAAAAAACAGACCTTGGTAGCGCAGTTCCTGATTCAGATATTCACGGGTGACGCCGCTCTGAACCCGACAATCCATATCTTCAGCGTTAATCTCCAGTACCTGATTCATTTCGGACAGATCCAGAGATATCCCACCATGCAAAGCCAGGAGCTGGCCTTCTACTGAGCTGCCTGCACCATAAGGAATCACTGGAACACGAAACTCATTACACAGTCTGACGACTTCAGCTACTTCAACTGTGCTGTGCAGATACGCCACGGCATCAGGCGGGTAGCAACCATAGCTGTCTTCGCCCTGACCATGCTGTTCCCTCATAGGCAAGGATGTATGCAAACGCTCACCCAGAAGGTTTTTCAATAGCTCAATCAGGCGTGCTCTTTCTTCCGCACTGGCATAAATCGCGTCAGAGTCTGTGGCTCCGCTCAGGTTTGTCATTGTGTGCTCCGGTATTGTTGTTATCAGAAAATGACGCTCTGTGAGATGCAGGAAGGTCTTTTCTGTTCAGACATCGGATGATGCACTGAAGTAATGCACCCGATAATAGAGTTTGTTAAAGCGGCAAAAAAATTATTTTTCTGAATCCTATCATTCTTAATTTGAATAATGAGATGTAACTATTTGAGTTTTAAAAAAGAATAAATCACTATAATTCCATGTTTGTGACTAAATATGACGCTAAAATCAGAAAAAATGACTTTTTGATGTGCAAAATATGACAGGCTCCTTTATAGTGCGTTATTCAAAAAAATAATTACTCTGTTAGCGGAACAACGACCTGTCATGAAAGAGAGCCATCCACTCAGTCAGCGTTTAAGCAGGATTAACCTGAATTTACTGGTGGCTTTTCACGCGCTGTATCAGCAAAGACATCTGACAAGAGCAGCAGAGCAGGTGAACCTGAGTCAGCCTGCGATGAGTCATGCGCTGAAAAAACTGAGGTTTCAGTTTGAAGATGAACTGTTTGTTAAGACCGCAGAAGGCATGCAGCCTACCCCTATGGCAGACCGGGTGTTTCAGTTAATAGAGCAAGGGTTATTGCAGCTGGATCAGGCGCTGGCCAGTACGCATAGTTTTGAACCGGAAAAAGCCGTGCGTGAATTCCGGGTGGGCATTATGGACTTTATGATTCATGAACTGGTGCCTCAGCTGGTGAAAACAGTGAATCAGACCGCTCCGGGCATCAGCTTTAATATTCTGTATGCCAAAATATCAAATCCGGATATGGCATATAAGCTATTGCAGGAACAGGAGCTGGATCTGGCGCTGACTCAGTTTGAATATCTGCCTTGTTCCGAATTCTGCGAGCACCTGTATACCGATAATCTGGTATGTGTGGCAGATAAAGATTACTACGGAGATAAGCCTGCTCTGACGCTGGATGAGTTTCTCGATCCCCCTCATGTGGCTCTGTCCCATAGGGAGGATGAGCCTATCCTGGTCAATAAACGTCTGGCAGAGTTGGGCTTTACCCGCAAGGTGATAGTGAAAACCCCCTATGTCACAACATTGCCGACGCTGTTATGCGGCACCAATATGGTGACTGTCATTAATCAGTATGCGGCTGACTTTATTTGTCCGGGCAGTAATCTGCAGGCTTATCAGTTACCGGTAGATTTCTGCACCCTGAAAATTTGCCAGATCTGGGAGGAGCGCAAGGATCATGATCCGGGCATCCGCTGGTTAAGGGAAGTGATTCAGCAAAGTATACGTCAGAACCTGACACAGCAACGGCAGCATGCCCGTAGTGTTCTATCTGGTGACTGACAACCGTTTTCAAAGCAGATGACCTGATATTGAACTGAGTAACTCTATGACAACAATATTATCCGACAGGCGCTTTGACTGGGATAGCCTGGAAAATATCGAACAGTTAAATCAGGCTCTGGATCAGCTGTTAAATAAAATTGGTTATGATACCGGCAGCTTTATTTATGCGCCTGTGGGTGAGCTGCCTAACCGAACGCCAGGTAAGGTATTTGCCTTACTGAACCGGGGGTTCAGGCATGAAACCCTGATCCGTGCCTGGAGTGCAGAAGCCGATCCTGAAGATAACCCACTGAGTCACACGATTTCTCCTACCTGGCGGATGATGCTTAATCAGACATTACCACAGCAGTTTTTTCTGGAGGAGATGCTGGTTTCTGACACCTGTCACTCGATAGCAGAGAAGCGCTGGCTGAAGGCACTGATTGATTTGGGGTTCAGCGAACTTTGTGTGACGCCGGTGCATGCCTCAGATAAAAGCTATTTTGCTCTGTCCTGCCTTAAACGCAGTGACAGTCCGATTGAACGGCAGTACTTTTCTGCTCAGACCCAGGCCAGTCTGCTTTATATGAGTCATCAGTTTGCTCGTATCTGTCAGCAAAGAGATCTGCTGGAGCAGTCCGGTAAACAGAAGAAAATTCTTTCTCCCAGAGAAAGTGAGTGCCTGCTCTGGTCCGCTAAAGGAAAATCAGCGGCTGAAATTGCTGATATTCTCAGCCTGCAGACAGAAACAATTCGTAGTTATATTAAATCTATGCTGAAAAAGCTGAATGCTGATAATAAAGCCCAGGCCATTGCCATTGGCTATGAACTGGGCTTATTGGGAGGCAAGAGCCGTCAGTATGGCCGTTAGCCTGATCTTTTATATCGTAAGATCTTAGCAGGGATCGTCCCTGAACTCTTTTTCAATCTGTCTGGCATAACCTTTTGGTGGCGGTACCCAACCGTGTTCGCTACGGGTATGGCGATCGTAGCGGTCATAGTTTATTGCTTCAGACAGGGCTTTCTCCAGTTCAATAAACAGCCGGGTATACTGATGTGAGAACTTAATATCCTCATCAATCTTCTTCCAGGCTTCATACATCTCTGCCTCGTGACGTTGCTCTTTCTCCAGCATGGCCGCTTTCATCTGCTCGACCCTGAAGGGATGCAGTCCCATAGATTTCAGGGCTTCACCGCCCATTTCAAGTGCTGAGTGATAGGTTTCACTGACAATCCAGTCGGCCCCGGCACGTTTCAGTTCGTAATTGTGGCCCCGGTCAAAGGCCCTGGCCAGAATCTGTACATGAGGGTAGGCTTTTTTCACATGGCGAACCAGAGATATCGCTTTTTCTTTGTCATCGATGGTGACCACCAGCAAGCGGGCGCTTTCGATACCGGCGGTGTGTAACAGGTCGGGACGGGTGGAATCACCGAAGAAGCTTTTAATCTCGAACTGGCGCACGGTTTCTACCTGCGACAGGTTATGGTCCAGGATTACGGTCTGATAGCCATTGGCTGTCAGCATACGGTTGACAATCTGGCCGAAACGTCCGATTCCGGAGATAATCACAGGCCCCTGCTGGTCAATGTCATCTTCCTTTTGCTGCTGATTATTTTTCTGAGTGAATCTGGGTACAATAATCCGGTCAAACAGGATAAACAGTCCCGGAGTCAGGAACATCGAGATTGCGACAACCATTGATAGTATTTGAGCCAGTTCTGTTGGCAGTACGTGATTCTGAGTACTGTAGCCTAACAGAACAAAGCCGAATTCACCGGCCTGAGCCAGACTGAGGGTCAGCAGCCAGCGGTCTGTGCCACGTATTCTGAATATCAGTGCCAGTCCATAGAGTACAGCCGCTTTGAGATGCATGACACAAAGCGTCAGTGCAAGGATGGTTCCGGCATGTTCCAGGAGTAAGCTGAAGCTGATACCTGCACCTACTGTGATAAAGAACAGCCCCAGTAGCAGGCCTTTAAAAGGCTCTATGGTAGATTCCAGTTCATGACGGAATTCACTGTTAGCCAGCACAACACCTGCCAGAAATGCACCCAGGGCCGGGGATAACCCTACCAGACTCATCAGGGCTGCAATACCAATGACCAGCATCAGTGCTGTTGCTGTAAAAACCTCTCGCAGACCGGATTTCACTACATAGCGGAATAATGGATGTGCCAGGTAATGCCCTCCGGCAATCACTCCTACAATGGCTGCAATTACAACAACAGCATGGGTCCAGCCTGACAGGTTAGCCACCAGAGAGAGTTCATCATGGTGCCCGGAGCTATGCGCTGCTCCGGTGTTCACCAGTTCTGGCAGTGCCAGTAGAGGGATGAGAGCCAGCATTGGGATAACGGCAATATCCTGAAACAACAGGATAGAAAATGCGCTGCGACCGCCTTCGGTACGTGATAACTGCTTTTCCTGAAAGGTCTGCAGCACAATGGCTGTTGAAGATAGAGCAAAGATGAGCCCGATAGCCAGTGCAATTGACCAGACCTGTCCCATTGTAATGGCAGCCCAGGCAATCAGAGCCGTAGTAATGGCCACCTGAGCACCGCCTAGCCCTAACAGGCGCGCTTTCATATTCCAGAGCATTTGCGGTTCAAGTTCCATACCGACCACAAACAACATCATCACAACACCAAATTCAGCAAAGTGCTGAATAGTGGCCGTTTCCTGCCCCACCAGGCCCGTTACGGGTCCAATGATCACGCCTGCGACCAGGTAGCCAAGAACAGAGCCCAGCCCCAGGCGTTTTGCCAACGGTACAGCAATGACCGCAGCACACAGATAAATAAAGGCCTGAATAAAATAGGCGGTCATATATCAGCCTCCTGTGAACGAACAAATTCATTCAGTGTGATGAAGTCAGCGGTGCTGATATGGTCGATTTCCCCTGCTTTAAAGTCATCCAGTAACTGAATAAAGCCGGAGATATGCTGATCCAGTCGCTGTTCTTCGACAGCGGTTCTGGCTCCGAACAGGGCATAAGGAGGCAGATAGCGCATACGGGTAATATTAGCCATCTGTTCCATTGGGGAGAGCAGCTCGCGGATCGTAAAGTGATTGTACCCCTCGTGCTGATAACCTTTTTCAGCACCGCCTGCCGTCAGAGCGCAGAAAAACAGTTTGTCCTGCAAGGCTTTTCCTTTTGAGCCGTAGGCAAAGTCATGTTCCAGTACCAGGTCCTGCCATTCTTTAAGCAGTGAAGGCGTTGAATACCAGTACAACGGAAACATAAACACCACTACATCATGGTTTACCAGTCGCTGTTGCTCACGGGATATATCGATATTAAATGTGGGATATTCAGCATAGAGATCAACACAGGTAATGCCAGGGGTATCTTCGCATGCCTGGAATAGCGGCAGATTCACTTCAGAACGGTGAGGGGAGGGGTGGGCAAACAGAATCAGAATGTTTTTCATCAGATATCCTTTTATCCGGGCTCTGTTTTAATTTTTCGTAATAGTCTCAGTATGATGGGATAGCAGCCAATTTTAAATCCCTGAGAGCTATACCAAATCAGGGTAAATACCAGGGCTGAGTCTTTTCGGTCAGCTGGTTATTCCCATAGCTCGGCTATTGGGGTATCAGGGGTGTACCTGTCTGCCACCTGGGCCATGAGTAACTCTGCCGTGGCAAGAGCATCTGTCAGTGCATGATGGGGCGTATAAAACGGCAGGTTATAGCGGGCTCGGCTATCGGCGAGGCGCACGGATGCCGGTTTTTTACCCAGAATCTGACTCCACAGGCTCATAGGTTTACGTCGGTGAATTCTGGCTTCCAGGCCCAGGGTGTCTACCAGTGGAAAGTGAATACCTTCCCCCAGACGTTTTTTCAGCGCCTGATCCAGAAATGGCCTTTCTATTGCCTGGTAATGGACAACAGCTACCCTGCCAGATAATGCTTCCAGCAGAGGCTGAAGTATCCTGGTCAGATCCGGTGCTGAATCCAGATCTGCATGGGTAATCTGATGGATGATAACAGAGGCTGATTTCAGAGGTACGTCCGGTTTTAGCAGCCAGTGGCGCGCTTCCCGGCAGCGAATCCGATTAAGAGTAAAAGGTACCAGGCCAATACTGATAATATCATCCCGTTGAGGGTCCAGGCCTGTGGTTTCAAAATCAATGGCCAGAAACTCAATCTCTGATAACGGGGTCACGGAGGAGGGTATGCCGCTTTGGTAATAGTGTTTCAGTAAAGGGTTCTGGCAGGATATAGACTGTTTCTGGAAGCGATCTGGCCAGTCGATGGGAGCAGACATAGAAGGCATGTCTGTTAAACGGGGAAATAACATAATAGCAACGCCAGTTAACGCCTTGCGAAAATATGACTATGCATACGGACCAGATGTCTGGTCCGTATGGTTTTCCTGAGTAGATTGTTATCCGGTTGAAGTGTTTCAGATAACTACCTGGGTTCTGATGCCAGGCCTTTCAACAAGGATACACTGGCTACCAGCAAAACAATAGTAAATGGAAAGCCCGTTGAAACGGCCATTGCCTGAAGGGCAGCCAGACCACCTCCCAGCATCAGAGCAATGGCAATCAGGCCTTCAAATGTACACCAGAAAATACGTTGTGGTTTAGGTGCATCGACTTTACCTCCGGCAGCGATAGCATCAATAACCAGAGAGCCTGAGTCTGAAGAGGTGATAAAGAATACGACTACCAGCACAATCGCAATCAGAGAGGTGATTTCAGACAATGGTAATGCATCCAGCATCGTAAATAATTTCAGTGGCAAAGTAGACTCAGTAACAGCCTTATAGCCATCATTGACCAGTTGATCAATGGCGGTGCCACCAAAAGTAGTCATCCAGAGTACGCAAGCCAGAGAGGGTACCAGCAGTACAGAGATCATAAACTCTCGCACTGTGCGGCCTCTTGAAACCCTGGCGATAAACATACCGACAAAAGGAGACCAGGAGATCCACCAGGCCCAGTAGAACGCAGTCCAGCCTGAAGCAAAGTTCGTATCCTCCCGGTTAATCGGTACTGATAACGCAGGCAGATACTGGATGTAAGCCCCCAGGTTACTGAAAAAACCAGATATAATCGCCAGCGTCGGGCCGACCAGAATCACAAATATCAGCAGTAATAACGCCAGCGCCATATTGATTTCTGACAGACGTTTCACACCTGAATCCATACCTGCCAGAACAGATATGAGCGCAACGGCAGTAATCGCCAGCACCAGGATAATTTCTGTGGTTGTCCCTGAGGGAATGCCAAACAGATAATTAAGCCCTGCACCAGCCTGGGATGCGCCAATGCCTAATGAGGTTGCCAGACCAAACAGGGTGGAAAAGATCGCCAGGATATCAATGATATGACCTGGCCAGCCCCAGACGCGTTCACCCAGCAAAGGGTAGAATACTGAACGCATAGTCAGAGGCAGACCTTTATTAAAGGCAAATAAAGCCAGCCCCAGAGCCAGTACTGCATAAATAGCCCAGGGATGAAGGCCCCAATGGTAGATAGTGGCTGCCATACCTAAGCGCATGGCGGTTTCTGTATCTCCGGCAGCACCGCCCAGAGGGGCCCAGTCGGTGCGGACTCCTGCCTCTGTACTGGTGCCTGCTAATGAGCTGGAAAAGTGCGACAGGGGTTCTGATACGCCGTAGAACATCAGACCAATTCCCATTCCAGCTGCAAATAGCATGGAGAACCAACCGGCATAAGAGTAGTCGGGTGTTGCTTCCGTGCCACCAATTCGGACTTTGCCCAGCGGGGAGAAAATCAGGAACAGGCAGATCAGTACAAAGATATTTCCAGCACTAAGAAAAAACCAGTCCAGGTTGGTTGTCAGCCAGGATCTCAGATCCCCGAATAGAGGTCCCATATGGTTCTGGAAAGCGAGGGTCAGGAAAACAAAAGCGACGACGGTGAGGCCTGAGATCAAAAATACCCGATTATGGATATCAAGCCCAAAAGGGCCGATTTGAAAAGCGACATTGTCCTGGCCAATCTGGTAATCCGTATTAATCGGATTAACCTGACCGTCCGGTGACATAATGTCGTTATTACTGCTCATAAAAGCAACTCCTGCTGATTCAGGTAAATCATTAACACCATAGATATAATAGCCGGAGCTTCTTACCTGTGTATTGATATTGCAGCGACATATCTGAATGCAGGTATTTCGATATTCACCGGATGGTGGATATGGAATCTATTAGCAGATCAGCTTTTTCAGATATCTATGGGGTTAATGAATTAGCTGAATTTGTTTAGTTATCTTAAGATTGTAGCACGTTTTTAAAGTATTAATCCTTTGTGTTAGAGGTTTTTAAGGTTTTTTTTGCTTATAAGACTAATTATTTTGTTGAAGAGGGCTTTGTGTGCCGGATGATTGAGTCGGCGTATGAGGTGCTGAATCTGGAAACCGGTTGCACATAGCAAACAACCATTTTTTGTAATTGAGGTGATGGTATACGTGTCATAAATGATTCTCTTCCCTGATGCGGTACCAGAGTTTAGCCAGCAGCTGATTAAACTGAATCGCGTCTTTTAAACCGGGAATAAATTCTTCATAGGATAATTCAGAAAAGATGGGTAATGCGGACAAATCACTGGCTGATATTTCAAATTCTGTATACAGCATAGCGATATCAAACCAGGGGTTACCAACACCGGCATATTCCCAGTCAATAATTTTCAGACTGAGTTCATCGCTGTCATCGATCAGCAGATTACCTTTATGCAGGTCGTGATGCACCAGGCAAAAAGAGATGTCGGGTAATTTGCGATACAGTGCCACCAGTTGGTCCAGCTGATTCAGCCAGTAGGCGGCTTCAGGTAGCAGGTTCAGTCTCTGCTGATAAAGGATAAACAGGTCAGGGTAGCTGAATCGCTGAGGGGAGACGATCAGCTGAAAATCTTCTGCCATACTTAACAGGCGATTTTGCAGCAGGCTATGGTGGTGATGTAGTTGCTTATTACTGATAGGCTCGCCATGATCTTTCATCACGCACCAGCCCGCATCCGGGTCGCAGCCCAGTACCTGCATTGACCAGTTAAAAGGCTGAATTGCGGTCAGGACAGAGTGCTCTCTGTACCGATCTGTACCAAAGGTGAGCTCTGATGCACCATTAATGCGAAGAATTAGTGGCATATCATGCCGCATTCCGTGATAAATGTAATTGCTGGTTCCGCCATTTGAGACAGGTGACCAGCGAATATTATCGTGCAGATGCATATTGACCCGTTGAAAAATATCTTCATGCATAGCAGCTTCTCCGGCTTTTAGATATTATGCAGCGCACTTTTTATAGTATTGAGCAAAATTGCCGGGAAATACTGCCAGATTATTAGTTCAGATCACAGTTCCGGCTGCTTAAATGACTGGCATTGTTATTAAAATTGTCCTGATCAGCATATCGAACGGGTTGGGCGGTGTGCTCGTATACACCGATGAAAAATGCCCCGGATTTTCTCCTGTAACAGGCTGGCGCACAGCAACTTCTGTCCAGATATGTTCCCCTGTGACAGGGAGAACATTTTTGGATTACACAGATTAAGTCGGGTGATGTAACAATGACTGCGATTCAGAAACCAAAGGTCGTAATGATGGATTGGAAAAATAAACTGCTATTGTCACTGGCTACGGGCCTGCTGTTGTTCAATAATCTCACTTATGCCGGGATAAAAACGCTTAATATCTATACTTACGACTCTTTCGTTTCAGAGTGGGGGCCAGGACCTCAACTGGAAAAGGCATTTGAGGCTCAGTGTCAGTGTGATATTAAATTTGTGGCAGCAGAAGATGGTGTCAGTATTCTGAATCGCATGCGTATTGAGGGCAAAAAAAGCAAAGCCGATGTATTGCTTGGGCTGGACAATGGGCTGATGGAAGAAACCCGTAGGCTGGGGTTTGTTAAAACCCATGAACTGCCCCTGGATCATCTTAAAGCAGAGCTGAACTGGCAGGATAAGCAGTTTATGCCGTTTGATTACGGTTATTTTGCTTTTATCTATGACAGCCGAAAGATCAGCCAGCCAGCAAATTCTTTATCGGAGCTGATTAACTCTGATGTTCAGGTGATCTATCAGGATCCAAGAACCAGTACGCCTGGACAGGGGCTGATGACCTGGATGAAGGCGGTATACGGCGATAAAACTGCGGAGCAGTGGCAACAGCTAGCGGGGCATACTGTGACGGTCACCAAAGGCTGGTGGGAAGCTTATAGTATGTTTCTGGAAGGTGGCAGTGATTATGTATTAAGTTATACCACATCCCCTGCTTACCATGCTGTGGTTGAAGGACATAACCATTACAAAGCGGCTTTGTTCAGTGAGGGGCATGTGACTCAGACAGAAGTTGCAGCTATCGCTCATACCAGCCAGCAACCAGAGCTGGCACGGGAGTTTATTCGTTTTCTGACCTCTGAAGCAGCTCAGAAAATTATTCCTGTGACCAACTGGATGCTGCCGGTTATCGATCAGGTGGAATTGCCGGATGCATTTGATCAGTTGATCCAGCCTGAACAGATCGGTTTCTCTCCGGCGGAGATTGCTCAACAACGCAAGCAATGGCTGCGTGAGTGGCGTCGTTCCGCCAGTCAGTAAGTTGTTTGTTTCGCCTGTGATGGACCTGCTCGCTTATTGAGCAGGTCTGGCTCTTGTTCTTTACCTTTCAGTCTTCTTCATTGTTAAAAATCGTTTTATGCGCCGGAACCAGGGTTTCTGTGCAGAACCTTGCCATATTATCTGGTTACAGGTTGGCGAATATCGAAATACTTTTGTTCAGGTATGTATTGCGTGAAACCCGGCTCTCTTTTCTTGATCTTTCTGGCATATGGCCTGGTAATGGGGATTACCGGGTTGGCGTTCTACGGACTGGCTGGCTTCAGTCAGGGAGGTACAGATACGCTGATAACACCTGATCTGCAGTTATTGAATGATCCTTATATTATTCAGATTCTGCTGTTTTCCATAAAACAGGCAGGATTAAGTGCTTTACTTTCAGTGTTACTGGCCATTCCTCTGGCACGAGCGATTTACTTTCTGCCCCGGTTGGCCGGGCGTACACTGTTTCTTAAGCTATGCTTACTCAGCTTTGTTATGCCAACTCTGGTGCTGATTACCGGGCTGGTGGCTCTGAGTGGACGTTCCGGATTACTGACCCCCTGGCTGGGAGAGGACTGGAATCTGTATGGTTTACAAGGCATCTTGCTGGCACATATTTATCTGAATATGCCGCTGGCTGTCAGGGTGTTATGTCAGCAACTGAATCATATACCTGATACCAGCTGGCGCCTGGCGCAGCAATTAAAGTTTAATCGCTGGCAGCTGTTTTATCGGGTGGAATGGCCTGCTGTGCAGCAGACTATCTGGCTGTTGCTGGCATTTATCTTTGTACTCTGTTTTAACAGTTTTGCCGTTGTTCTGGCACTGGGTGGCGGCCCTGCATCAACGACACTGGAAGTGGCTATTTATCAGGCACTGAAGTATGACTTTAACCTGAGTGAAGCCCTGACGCTGGCCTGGTTACAGTTTCTGATTGCCGGGCTGATTTTCCTGGTGATGGCACGTATGGGTAAAGTACGCTGGCTGAGTGCTGACACCCATAGCCAGCGTTGGCAACCTCAATGGCCGGTATGGCAGCGGCACGTTTATTCTGCGGGCTATTATCTGAGCTGGCTGGTGCTGTTATTGCCAATGATCGCTTTGCTGCCTTCCGTGATAGATGCCCGTGTTGAGCAAATCTCGCTGGCTGTTATGCTGGACAGTACGCTTTACTCTCTGCTGCTGGCATCGGGCAGCGCCATACTGGCAACCTTACTGGCCTGGTGGCTGTTATTAGCGGTCAGGCATGCTGTGAATGTCCATAAGCCTGGCTGGCGAGTGCTGTTTCAATGGTTAGCGACCCATACTCTGGTGGCTCCGGCGATGGTGCTGTCAACAGGATTGTATATTCTGCTGTTGCCTTTAATTGACCTTGAGCGTTGGGGCATTACCTGGTTGTTGTTGCTGAACAGCGTATTGTTGCTGCCCTTCGTGGTATCCCAGATTCAGCCTCGATTACTGCAGTTTGATCAGCAGTATCATTATCTGGCACAGAACCTGAAGCTGTCGCCTGTTCAGTCTGTACAGGTGATCTGGCCATTTGTCAGGCCTGTGATCAGCAGTGCGTTCTCCCTGGCACTATTGCTGGCTTTAGGGGATGTGGCTGTTTTCTCTATTTTTGGCGGCAGTGAACGTATGACACTGCCGTGGCTGATTTACAGTTATGCCGGAAGTTACCGTATTGCTGAGGCTGCGCTGGTGTCTCTGCTCCTTCTGGCCTTGTGCGCTATTCTGGTCTGGCTGTTTGAGCGCAGCTATCATCGCCCTGTAAAGGGCACAGCGGCTGCGCCTCGTAACTCCACTTCTGAATACAATAAACAGGAAACATGATGTCTGAAGGCCTACTGATTAACCGGCTTATTGTCAACTATGGTGTATCTGACCTGCACTATCAGTTAAACGTTGAGCCTGGAGAGTGCCTGGCGATTCAGGGAGAGAGTGGTGTTGGCAAAACAACCCTGCTATATGTGATTGCCGGATTTCAGGCGGCCTGTCAGGGTGAAGTGCTCTGGCAGGGCAGAGATATACTGATGCTTCAGGCTGATCAGCGACCGGTCAGCATGCTGTTTCAGGAGTATAATTTATTTGAGCATCTTACTGTCTGGCAGAACCTGATATTAGGGTTTCATGATTCCGTACCTGAGCAGGCGCTCAGACAGGCTGCAGAACAATTACTGGTAGCAGAACAATTGAATAAGTTGCCGGGTGAGTTATCTGGAGGGCAACGCCAGCGTATCGGTCTGATACGTACTTTATTACGGCCGGAACCGTTGATTTTACTGGATGAACCGTTTGCGGAGCTGGATGCTAAGACTCGACAGCTAGCGGCTCAGTGGGTGCGTGAAGTGGCGCTTAAAGAGAATAAAACACTTTTGCTAGTTACACACCATCAGGAAGATGTAGAGATCGTAGCGGATCGAAAATGGGTGCTAACGGGTGAAAGCTTCTGAACAAGACAGAGTTGTGTTCCATCATCTGAACAGACCGCCTGAGGCCCCAGGCTTGTCTGATCAGAATAGATTGCTATGGGATAACCAGATTTAATCCGTATTGATAGAACACTGAGGTTCACTGAACAGATAGCCCTGAGAGTAATTGATTCCCAGTGACTCTACCACTTCCTGAACGGCTTCGGAGTGAACAAACTCAGCGACTACCGGAATACCTGCATTCTGGGCAAAGAACACAATGGCCCGTGCAATCTCATAGCTGGTCTTATCCCGGTCAATATTCTTAATGTACTTTGCATCAATTTTTATGCTGTCGACATCCAGTTCCAGAATACGCTCAAAATTAGAGTATTCGGTGCCAAAATCATCAATGGCCAGCTTGTAACCCAGCTGTTTCAGTTCAGTCAGCTGGTCGACATTGTTATCCTTTCCGGATGAGCTGACCCCTTCCAGGATCTCCAGAGTAACCCGGTTAGGCTCGATACCATACTGAGCTGATTTTTTACCCAGATAATCAATCAGAAACTGCTGACTAAGGTCATCTTCGGTAATATTGATGGAGAAAGTGCAGTCATGTCGGGACATGACTTCAAAACTACGATCAATCATCAGGCGCGTAAGAGCGGGTAATAAACCGCTGAGCTTGGCGGCATTCAGGAACTGGAATGGGCCATAAACCTTATCGTCAATGTGCATACGAATCAGGGTTTCGTAGTGGCGAATTTTCCCACTGTGGTTGTCCCGTATACCCTGGAAATAAGGCACCAGGCAGTTCTCATTTAATGCGCGATACAGCAGGGCGTTCCAGTGCATGTATTCCAGACGCTGGTTCTGTTCCACTTCATCGCTTTCATGGGAATAGAGATGGAAGCGTCCGCGGCCAGCCAGTTTAGCCTGTTTGATAGCCAGCAGCGACTTACGCATCAGATCACTGCATCCGTTAGCTCCACCGAAGGTAAAGCTGA
The DNA here is from genome assembly GCF_014164585.1 of Oceanospirillum sediminis. GTDB lineage: Bacteria > Pseudomonadota > Gammaproteobacteria > Pseudomonadales > Halomonadaceae > Oceanospirillum > Oceanospirillum sediminis. Next base: position 69,082 of record NZ_JACJFM010000006.1, read on the forward strand.
TATTAAAGCTCAGATCATCTACCTTAATCTGATTCAGGAAAAAGTATTGTCTGACCCGTTTAAACGTTTCGTCCAGAGCGACGTCGCTAAGATAGTGAGCGGCAAATTCGTCAGCGTTAAGGCGATACAACTGCGCGCCTGGCAGTAATACTTTCAGCTGTACAGTAATGGCAACCAGCAGGCGGTCGGCAAAGTCCAGCCCATAAGCAGAGTTGATCAGACTGAAATTATTAACATTCAATACCAGTAACGAGCACTTTTTGTCGCAGCCTGATAAGGCTTCCTGCAAAGCGCTCTTATTGGGTAATCCTGTCAGGCTATCCAACCCCAGAGAGCGTAGCCGTTTGTCCCGCTCTCTTTTCAGTTCGGACAGATCATTAAAAACAGCCACATAGTTCTGTATTTTACCATCCGCGTTACGAATGATACTCAGGCTGAGCCATTGGTGCAGTAGTGATCCATCTTTGCGTCGGTTAACAATTTCGCCACTCCAGGTATCCTGGCTGGATAACTCCTGCCACATCCGCTGATAGAAATTCTTATCCTGCAACCCGGATGAAAAGTGGCTTGGGTTTTTGCCTTCAACATCATCAAAGCAGTAACCCGTTGCTTGTTCAAAATAGCGGTTTACTTCAACAATGCGATTATCCGCATCGGTGATAACCATGCCCTCTGAGGCATTTTCAATGGCTATTCCCAGCAGTTGTAAGCGTTTCTTCTGCTTTTTATACGCACTGATCTGCTTTTGTCTGGACAGAACAATGCTGACAATATCAGATGAAATACCCATTACGCGTTTATGGAATGCAGAAGGTTCTCTGTGTTCAAACGAAGACAGCGCGAATGAGCCTATAGCCTGACCCTCAGAGTCTTTTACTGGCACTGACCAGCAAGAACACAGATTAAAGTCATAGGCAATATCACGCATCTGGCTCCAGCGCTCGTCGGTGTATGTATCTGTGACATAGACGGCTTTATTATGGTAGACCGCAGTGCCGCAGGAGCCCGCTTTGGGACTCGGCACCAGACCATTCAGAGCCTGATGGCCCTCTGTCGGAACAGACGGTGCAGAAAGGACATTCATATTTCCGGTGTCTTTATTCAGCAGCATGATAGAGGCTACTGAGTTGGGCAGGAGTTTTTCTGCCATCTGACAAAGACGATCCAGCACTTCGGTATAGGGACTGTTCTGAGCAACCATGCCGAAAATGGTCTGCTGAATTTCCAGTATCTGTTCCTGCTGATCGGTTGTGACTGGCACATTATTAGCGCTGCTCACGGATTGGTCTGCAGAGTGTCCGGATGCTGAAGAATCAGAGAAGTGCTGAGTTTGAACACCAGAATCAGAAGCCATTAAGTCGTCTTACCTCAGATATGTGCCATTATCCGGAAAATAGTCATCCGGAAATCATAATACTGTCGCAGAAATATACGGCTAATAGTACCACTATACCAGCTGTTAAAGCTCTGGAAAAACTTCGGGTTATGCGAAAAAAGACGTTATTCAGACAAAGAATTCACACTTTGTGGAACATGTCTCATCAATGATCATCGGTTAATTACTGATTTCTGAAAAGGCAAGAGATGTCAATTTTTGTGACTTTTCCTGCATCTTTAGTCTTCTGATTAATATGATATTACAAAATTGTTAAAACAAGCGCTGGACAAAACCATACGAATAGTGAGAACTTTCTGAATATCAACTGGTTACCCGAATGGAGGCATGGGAAGCTCGGGGGCAGTCGTTCTCCCTGTTGTTTTCTGCACTATCTGCATGGTTAAAAAACTTATTTTACCTACAATTTTTGCCTTTCTGGCTTATGGCTTCTGGATCAGCTCAGACTTTAAAGAAATTGCGGCGGGGGTGGCTATTTTCCTGTTCGGAATGCTGGCACTGGAAGAAGGTTTTAAGGCCTTTACCGGAGGTTTGCTGGAAAAAATCCTGAAACGCACTACTGATAAACTCTGGAAAAGCCTGAGCTTTGGTGTCATCAGTACAACGATTATGCAATCCAGTTCTCTGGTTTCCGTAATTACTATTTCGTTTCTTTCTGCCGGATTAATCTCTTTGGCCGCAGGCGTAGGGATCATTTTTGGGGCGAATCTGGGAACTACCACGGGGGCCTGGCTGGTAGCGGGCCTGGGCCTGAAAGTGAAAATATCAACATACGCTATGCCCATGCTGGTGTTTGGTATTATCCTGGTTTTTCAGAAAACCAAAGAGCTTAAGGGCATTGGTTATGTACTGGCCGGTCTGGGTTTTCTTTTTCTGGGTATCCATCACATGAAAGAAGGCTTTGAGGCCTTTAAGGATACCATTGATCTGACCGCTTACGCTGTAGAAGGCTATGCCGGAGTTCTGCTGTTCACGGTTATTGGTTTATTTGCCACTGTGGTGATGCAATCCAGTCATGCGACTCTGGTACTGATCATTACCGCGTTGAGTGCTCAGCAGATAACTTATGAGAATGCGCTGGCATTAGCAATTGGTGCGAATATCGGTACGACCATTACTGCTATTCTGGGGTCTATCAGCGCTAATATTGAAGGAAAACGTCTGGCGGGTGCTCACCTGATTTTTAATATGGCGACCGGTTTTGTTGCCATTGCATTTATCTGGCAACTGACGGGACTGGTTGATAGTGTTAGCGCCTGGCTGGGTATTGCCGACGATAATTACACTCTGAAACTGGCCGTCTTTCATACCATCTTTAATGCTATCGGTGTGGTATTGATGCTGCCGTTTATCGGGCCTATGGTAACGTTCCTGAAGACACGTCTGCCATCTCCTCCTGCTCCTCATGTTTCTGAACCTCGTTATCTGAATCGGGCCGCGTTTGAGATGCCGGATACTATGCTGGCTGCCGTTCGTCAGGAAACTCTGCATCTGTATGATAATGCAGCGAAAATTATTGCCGGAGGACTAAGCCTTAACCTGCAGGATATTCGGGGCGAAAAACCACTGGAAGAGGTGATCCATCAGTCTCGTAGTGTGATTCCAACGGATATTGATCGTCAGTATGAAGATAGCGTCAAAAGCCTGTATGGCAGCATCGTTGATTTTATCAGTAAGGCCCAGGGACGCATGTCATTGTCGCCGGATCATTCTGATGAGTTATTCCGTCTGAGGGCAGCGGGCAGGGATATCGTCGAAGCCATTAAGGATACCAAGCATTTGCAGAAGAATATGTCACAGTATATTCTGGCTGATAATCCTTATATTCAGAGTGAGTACGACACTATTCGTCTTAGGCTGGCTTCGGTGCTGAGAGAGCTTTACAAGGTTAATCTTCAGGGGGATAACTCTGCCATAATTCTGTCACTGGATCGTCTTAAACTGGATATGCAAGAGTACGATCACAGCCTGAATAATAACCTGGGTAGCCTGATTCGCCATGACAGAATCAGCCCTGCCATGTCAGTTTCTTTGATGAATGACAGTGGTTATGCTTATGATGTGACCCGGAATCTGGTACAGATGGGAGAAGTACTCTTCTCCAGTGGTGAACTGAGACTGAAAGCGGCAGAACGCAGCCTGCGGCTGGACGAAGATGAGGTCAGCGCAGTTGCTGAGCAGTAGAGTCAAAGGGATTAATAGATGAATCTGAGAAAACTGATTAACCGCACGGATGAATATCTTCGCACGGAAGAACGCAAACGAAAAGAGAAGAGAAAGTATCTGAAGCAGGTCACCCGTAAGCTCAGAGAGCATGAGAAAAGCCTGAAAGCTCAGCTGGAAGATTGCTCAGATTCAGAGCTTAAAAAGCGACTGAATAAGGAGATTATGCTGGCTCATGCGCAGCGTAAAAAGGGCGTCAAGCTGATTAAATCGCTGAAAAAGAAAAAGTCGAAAAGTAAAACAGAAAAAAACTGATTTGTTGTATCTATCCGGAGCAAAAATAAACAGGTTCGGGTGCGTTGTGTCAGTTCAGATATAAGTGCAGAAGGGGCTGGTTATCAGCCCCTTTTTTTATCTGCCTGATCAGTAGCCGTTTTCAGGTCAATGGTGATCAATCTTCGTCAGAGAATTCCTGCTCATGTAACCAGGCGGCGTGTTTGGGAGCTCGTTTGGTGACAGACCACTCTTCCAGCATCAGAGGAGCCACCTCTTTCAGTTTCTTCATCTGCTCATCTGTGCCATCACGATACGTCAGCTCCAGACGATGACCGTTCGGGTCAAAGAAATAGATTGAGTGGATAATTTCGTGATTAGTCACGCCAATGACATCAATGCCTCGGGCTTCCAGTTCTGCTTTTGCCGATATCAGGGCTTCGCGATCTTCAACTTCGAAAGCGATATGCTGACACCAGGCCGGGGTGTTAGGGTCTTTACCCATTTCTGGCTGAGTCGGTAATTCAAAAAATGCCAGAATATTACCCATACCGGCATCCAGGAAAACGTGCATGTAAGGGTCAGGCTCTTTTGTGGACGGTACCTGATCTTCAGCAATGGCTACCAGAAACTCCATGTTCAGAACATCACGATAAAACTCAACGGTTTCTTTGGCGTCTTTGCAGCGGTATGCCACGTGATGGATCTGTTTGATATTGATCATTGGTGTTCACCTTTCCTGTTTGTCAGCCGCATTCCGGGATCTGTTTGCAACAGAAATGCGGTGGTATTTTCTTGTTTTAACCCGCTTGACCAGAGAGCGCTAATCTCATCCCGTGGATCAGGTTTTATGTTACAGCTTAATAGTAACAAATGTTACCAAATTCAGATTAGTATCATTTGTTACTATTGTCAATTCGTTTTATTATTCGATTGCTGATGTCTTGCATCAGCGCGTATTTTTATGAGTTTCATTCAGGACCAGGTGTTATGAATAATGGCAGGGCAGACAGTGGCAACGCTGGCGATATTCTTGATTTAAGCCATTTTTTTCCGTTTCGTTTATCGATCCTGGAGAAGAGAGTCAGTGAGTCTGTTGCTCAGTATTATGCAGCGCGTTTTAATCTGACGCGTTATGAATGGCGGGTGATGGCGACTCTGGCTATGCATCGGAGTATGTCGGCTAAAGAGGTCGCTAATTTTACCGGGCTGGACAAAATGCAGGTCAGTCGGGCTATCAGTGGGCTTAAGCAGGCTGAGCTGATTAATCAGAGTAAGAGTGAACGGGATCGCAGGACATCGGTGCTAACGCTGACGATACAGGGCGTTGAATTATATAATCAGATTGTACCTCAGGTGATGGCGCAGGAGCAGAAACTGCTGCAGGTACTGTCTGCCGAAGATCAGCAAACACTGCACCGGTTGATGGAAACTCTGAGCAGCCATGCTGAAAGTCTGATAGAGGATTGATTGCTCGTTGCTGCACAGAAACGCTTCTGTATTCTTTGTCTGGCTTGCAATCATTTGAATACTGGCGTTCAACAATGTAGTAATGGGCTATTACCTGGTGAAGGTTTTCTGTCGTTACACTGCTTAAACACTACAAAGACAAGAAAATGTGTTGATACGACAGGAGTGCTACAGATGAGTTCTGCGAAAAAAATTCTGATGCTGGTGGGTGACTTTGCTGAAGATTATGAAACTATGGTGCCCTTCCAGGCGATGATTATGCTGGGTTATCAGGTTGATGCGGTATGTCCGGATAAAAAGGCCGGTGATCAGGTGCGTACCGCAATACACGATTTTGAAGGCGATCAGACCTACACCGAAAAACCCGGACATAACTTTACCCTGAATGCTGCATTTGATGAGATTGATCCGGCTGAATATGCAGGGTTGATTATTCCGGGTGGTCGTGCCCCGGAATATCTGCGGTTGAATGAGAAGGTACTGGATCTGATACGGTACTTTATTGATCAGAGCAAGCCGGTTGCCGCTATTTGTCATGGCGCTCAGTTGCTGGCTGCAGCCGGTGTGATCGAAGGCAAAAATATCTCAGCTTATCCGGCTTGTGCTCCGGAAGTGCAATTTGCTGGTGGTCATTATCAGGATATTGCCCTGGATCAGGCCGTGACGGATGGTAATCTGATTACTGCTCCGGCGTGGCCTGCACATCCTGCCTGGCTGGCACAATTTGCCCGTGCTCTGGGAGCAGAAATTAGTATCTGACAGAGTGTGTTCCGGGAAACGGAATAACTATCCAGAAGCGATGATTTTACATCTTCTGCCGTGATATTTGTCAGAGAGAATCAAATAGAAAATGCTGGTACGGATTATTCTGTATCAGCATTTTCTATTTTATATGAGCGTTAAGCTTCAGCCTGTCTGGCTAAATTTCCAGCTTTTTCATCTTCTCGTATAATGTCGCTCTGGATATGCCCAGTGCTTCAGCCGCTTTAGCTTTATGCCCACTGGTATAGTGGATAGCCTGCTTAATGGCCGCTTTCTCTGCTTCAGCAAGCTGCTGGCTTAATGGAATAGGAGGCAGATCTGATCTGTTGTGCTGTTGTACTGTCTCTGATATGTCGGATCTGGTTTGTGGCCAGAATGTTTCCATAACCGACTCAGATGATGACGGAATACAGACCGTTCCCAGGTCATTATGTAATAAACCGGTTAACAACTGAGCACTGATTTCAACATGATCCTCGGCCATAATCACGGCTCTTTCCAGTACATTCTGCAGCTCTCTGACGTTGCCGGGCCATTGGTAACTACGAAGTACGGGTAAAGCTCCTGTGCTCAGATATTTAGGGGCGATATTCAGACGAGCGCAGGTTTCGTCCAGAATACGTTCAGCGATCAGGTCGATGTCGTCCAGGCGCTGACGTAGTGGTGGCAGGTGTATCGGCATGCCATTCAGACGATAATACAGATCAGCCCTGAACTCGCCGTCCTCAATCATCTGTACCAGATTACGACTGGTTGCAGCGACAATGCGAATATCCGTTTTTTTAATGGTGTCAGAACCCACTGCTTCAAACTCTTTTTCCTGAAGTACTCTGAGTAGTTTGCCCTGAACTTCTAAAGGCATATCGCCGATTTCGTCCAGAAACAGTGTGCCCGTATTAGCCAGTTCCAGTTTGCCTTTTCGTCCTTGTTTACTGGCACCGGTATAGGCTCCTGGTGCAACCCCGAAAAATTCAGCTTCGATCAGATTATCCGGAATCGCTGCTACATTGAGTGAAATAAAAGGCTTGTCTGATCGTGAGGACAGATCATGCAAAGCATGGGCAAACAGCTCTTTACCAGTGCCTGTTTCACCGGTGATGAGCACTGAGATATCAAAACGGGCAGCCTGGCGTACCTGGTTTTTAATTGCCAGTAATTGCTCACTACGCCCTGATATGTGAGATAAACCATATTTGTTCTTACGTGCCTGATTCAGCTGGCTGGTGACACAATCCAGCTGCTGCTGCAGCTTATTGACCCGGTTGGTCAGTGAACTGAATTCTTTCTGATTATCCAGCGCCACAAAGCCAAAAGCGCCAATGATCTCTCCCTCATCAGACTGAAGAGGTATCACACTAACCAGTATCCATCTTTTCTGTAGCCAGAGCAGATCCAGTAGAATTGGTTCACCGGTATCAGCCACTTTAGGCAGATAGCTATTCTGGATATAGCGCGTTATCGGTTGTCCGGCCGGATCGTGGTCAATACCCAGAAATTTTCTGTAACCATCACTAATCCAGGTAATTTTGTGTGTTGTGTCTATGGCGATAGCGTTGCCATAAAAGGTTTCAAAGGAATCAGCCAGTACCTTAAAGGCGTGTTTCCTCGCCAGGTCTGCTGTGGGAGCGGCTTGTTTCATGAGGCTCTCTCTGTGCTGCCTGTCAGTCTCCGTACAGGCATTTTCTTATTGTAAACAGACTTATAACACGAGGAAGAAAGGGATGTGTACTGTTCAATTGTCTGAATTATCAGACAAAAAATTAATAGTATGACAAATTAGCCCGGCCGTCAGGCATATTCTGAATTCAGAAACAGGGACTGCTGAGTAGAAGCATTTTTATACTCTTCCACCTGTTTTGGGTTACAGATAAACGTATTCTCCGATGATTATGCCTGCAGGAGTTCCGGTTTTAACCGGAACTCCCGTGATGAAGGATCATTCAGCTATCCAGTGTCTGATGAGGGCCGAAGGTCTCGTAGTAGATGTGCTCCTGACTGACACCAAGTTGTAGTAGTTGCCGATAAGCAAATTGCATAAAGCCAATTGGGCCGCAAAGATAAAAATCCCCTGTTGTGACCGGGAGCTGCTCCCGAAGGGGTTCAAGGTTCATCAGTCCTGCGTTATAACAAGCCCGGCCTGTACTGTTATTCATGGCTTCTGTTGCAGAGGTTTGCTGGTTATACCAGGTATACTGTTGCAGCGACAGGCATTCAGATAATTCGTGAATACGTCTCTGGAAAGAATGCTGCTGCTGGTTTTCGCAGGCATGTAACCAGAACACTGGCTGAGTTGTTTTCTGGTCAGCCAGTGTTTCCAGCATTGACATCATCGGAGTCAGTCCAACACCGGCGGATATCAGAACGATCGGGCGCTCAGACGGTTGCAGGAAGAATTCTCCAGTAGGGGCAAATAATTCAATCTCATCACCGGGATTCAGCTGATCATGCAGATAGTTTGATACCAGACCTGGTGATTGGCTATTATCGGAGATGGCCTCTCGTTTAACTGAAATTCGGTAAGTACTGCCATTAGGTTTGTCTGAGATAGAATACTGGCGAATGGCTCTGTCATATTCCCCCTGAGGAGTTTCAATGCGCACACCGATATACTGGCCGGGCTGAAAACTGGCGATGGCTGAGTCGTCAACCGGAGCCAGAATCAGGCTGGTTACCAGTTCAGATTCAACATGCTTTTCAAGCAGACGGAAGTTTCTGGCACCACGCCATCCACCTGTCTGTTGGGCGTTGTGGTCATAGATCTGCTTTTCACGTTGAATAAAAACGCTGGCCAGCTGCTGATAAGCGGCCCGCCAGGCATCTTCTACATCCGGTGTGAATTCATTCGGAGCCAGTTCCTTCAGGGTTTCTATCAGGTGATGGCCTACAATATCGTATTGTTCCGGCTGAATATCCATACTGGCGTGTTTTTGTGCAATGCGCTCGACGGCCTGCTGTAGTACCGGCAGGTTATCAATATGTGTGGCATAAGCGGCCAGGGCATTAAACAGAGCCAGTGGCTGTCTGCCTGAGCGCTGATTGCTCATATTAAAAATATTTTTCAGTTCAGGATGCTGGTTGAACATCCTGTTGTAAAAGTAATCCGTCACGTCACGTCCCGCTTCGGATAGTAAAGGCAGAGTACTTTTAACCAGAGAGATCTGTTCAGCAGTTAACATCAGATTTCCTTTTATATTTTCAGTGCGGTACACAAGTACCTGAACAACGTTTCTCTATAAAAAATTGCGGTATTTCTCCTGTTGTTACAGAGGTATATCGCTTTTTCTTTTTAAGACGCTTTTATTCAGATGTTTTGATGTGAGTGGCCGGGTCAATATATGAAGCCGGCATTATGTTGATCTTTATCCGATCTGCTCTAGTGTTAGCATAGAGCGTGCCCGTGTTTTAAAGTTTTTTAAAATCAATTAGTTACGTGTTTTTTGTGGATAAAATATGTCTTAATGACTCTTTTGATTAAATGTCTTTTTGACACGTTAAGGTCTTTTGAACATGATAGGGAGTTATGAAATTTATCTCCCATAATGCTCTGATACAGCTGGCAATTGATATGGCGGACAGCCTGAGTGACCGGGATCGATTTGATCGGCTGTTAACAACGGTACGTAGTCTGATTCCCTGCGATGCGGTTGCCTTGCTGGCTGTTTCTGGTGATACGCTGAAACCTCTGGCCCATAAAGGCCTGAGTGCAGATCTGGATGGCCGTCGCTTTATAACGTCCGAGCACCCCAGGTTCTGGCAGATCTGCCGTTCTGATATTCCTGTCATTTTTCCAGAAGATTCCCGGTTGCCTGATCCTTATGATGGGCTGGTACAAGGGCAGCGGGGGGATTTGCCTGTGCACTCCTGTATGGGAATTCCCCTGCGGGCTGATGATCATCTGATTGGTGTCCTGACGCTGGATAGTCTGGTACCGGGCATGTTTGATGAGATTGAGCCTCATACTCTGGAGCTGATGGCTGCGATGTCAGCCGCATCTCTGAAAACTGCGATCCGGTTGCAACAGCTGGAAGAAGACAGTCACCACTCTCATAGTGTGATTTCCGAGCTGACTCAGGAAGCGTTGTATCGGGACGGCGGAGAAATTATTGGTGATAGTCCTGTCATGCAGAAGCTCAGGCAAGAGCTGAAACTGGTTGCACCCTCTGATTACACGGTATTAGTCGAAGGAGAAACGGGTACCGGTAAGGAGCTGGTGGCGCGTAAATTACATGAATGGTCCCGGCGTTCTGAAGGCCCCCTGGTTTATATCAACTGTGCTGCTATCCCGGAAAATCTGGTTGAAAGCGAATTATTTGGCCATGTAAAAGGTGCTTTTACCGGGGCAGATAAAAAGCGGGAAGGTAAATTCAGTCTGGCGGATGGTGGTACTTTGTTTCTTGATGAAATTGGAGAATTACCTCTTACGATACAAAGTAAGCTATTAAGGGCGTTACAGAGCCAGGAGATTCAGCCCGTGGGGCAGGATAATGTGCGTCATGTCGATGTACGTGTCGTTGCCGCGACGAATCGTTTGTTAAACGATGAAGTGGCAAAAGGCTTATTTCGCGCAGATCTGTACCACAGATTAAGCGTATATCCGGTGCAGGTTCCGCCATTAAGGCAAAGAGAAGGTGATATTACTGTATTAGCCGGCTATTTTGCCGAGCAGGTACGCCGCAGGCTTGGGCTGGCTCAGCTGGTGCTGGATGACCAGGCGATCAGAAAACTGAATCTGTATCACTGGCCGGGAAATGTCCGGGAGCTGGAGCATGTCATCAGCCGGGCAGCATTATTAGCACAAAGCGGTTTGGACGGCTTTCGTTCCGTCAGGTTAAGAGCAGACCATAGAGCCGTCATCCGCATCAAGGCCAGTCACCTGATGGGGCTGGCTTTGACCGATGAGGTCCGACAGGTATCGGGCAACAGGACATTATCGACACATTTGCCGGAACAGATAATACCGCTTCCCGGAATGCAGAACGCTTCTGGGAGGCTGAGCCTTAAGGCTGAAACAGAGCAGTTCCAGAAACAGCTTATTCTTAATACTTTGCAGGATCAGGGGATGAACTGGGCGGCAACTGCTCGTTATCTGGGCACTGATCGGGCAAACCTGGTACGCCTGGCTCGTCGTCTGGGCATTAAGACCGAAAAAAAGATCCGTACTCAGCACTGAGTCTCTTCAAAATCCTATGGAGTCGTTATGACCTCTTCTGTCTCTGATGAATTGCCCGGTGAATGGCGGGTAGTGATTCTGGTCACCCTGATGCAGTTTATTAATATTATTGATTTTATGATGGTGATGCCACTGGGACCTGACTTTGCTCAGGCTCTGGATATTCCTATGTCTGAACTGGGCCTGATTGGTGGCAGCTATACGTTTGCCGCCGCAGCCTCTGGCTTTTTTCTCAGTAAATACCTGGACCGTTTTGATCGACGCTCTGTGGCCATTGTCGCCATGGCTGGTTTATCCCTGAGTACCTTTGCTGCCACTCTGGCTACGGATCAGTTAACGCTTCTGATGGCCAGAGTCTGTGCTGGTTTTTTTGGTGGTCCGGCTGCAGCGATCGGTATGGCTATGATTATCGATGTGGTACCGGAGCAGCGCCGTGGCAGAGCGATGGCAATTGCGATGGGCTCGTTTTCGGTCGCTGCGATTGCAGGTATTCCATTCGGGATGGAGCTGGCAGCATGGTCGGGTTGGCAAGCCCCTTTCAAGGCCATTGCACTGGCCAGTCTGGGGCTTCTTATTGCTTTGTGGTTTTTACTCCCTGTAATGAACAGTCATAAAAACAGGCATAAGGGCAGCCCGGCGACGGGTATTATTCCTCTGCTGAAAGCCCCTCTGACTCGTATGGCGCTGATATTGGTCGTTGTTTCTATGTTTGGTAATTTTTTACTGATTCCGAATCTGTCTGCTTATGTGCAGTTTAATCTGGGCTTCCCTCGGGAGCGCGTTGGCGAGCTTTATATGCTGGGAGGTGTGGTGTCGTTAGTCGGGATGCAGCTGACCGGTTATCTGTCCGATAAATTTGGCAGTGTGCTGACAGGTACGCTGACCTGTTCCGGATTAGCTCTGGTGTTATGGAGTGGTTTTCTGAATACGCCTGAGCTGGCGATGGTCCCCTGGGTTTTTGCCGGATTCATGCTGTTCTCTTCAGCCCGAAGGGTAGCGCAGAATGCCCTGACCAGTCAGACGCCAGAACCTCACGAAAGAGCGGCATATGCTTCGGCGCAATCGGCTTTTCAGCATGTAGCTACAGGCGTCGCAGCTACGGGGAGTTCGTGGTTTCTTACAGCAGATGACCAGGGAGTACTGGATGGTATGACGGCTCTGAGTGTGGTGACATTGCTTTTTGTTCTGGCCCAGCCTGTCATCATGCTGATTCTGAAAAAACGTTTACACTTAAAACGATAAATTGAGTAAATACTTTATGGATACCCCGCATTTTTCCGATTCATTTCAGTCAACAGAGCAAGGAACTTCGGATATGTTGCTGGCAAAATTAGACAGGCAGAAAATTTTGCCTGTACTGGTACTGGAGTCTCAGGAACAGGCTTTACCTCTGGCAGAGTGCATGCTGGAGTTTGATTTTCGGGTGCTGGAGATTACCCTGAGAACCGCGAATGCTCTTGATATTATTCATCTGCTTCATGAGCGATACCCGGAGCTGACTCTTGGTGCTGGGACTGTTTTATGTGCCACTCAGCTGAAGCAAGCTGCTCAGGCCGGAGCTGATTTTGCTGTCTCTCCCGGTGCTACAGAGGCATTGCTGATGGCGGGCGGGCAATCCGAGATTAACTTTATTCCCGGAGTGATGACACCTTCAGAGGTGATGAGAGCACGAGAGTACGGGTTTCGGTTTCAGAAGTTTTTTCCTGCCGGAGTTGCAGGCGGTGTCGCTATGTTAAAAGCGATGTCAGGCCCTTTGTCTGAATTGAACTTTTGTCCAACCGGGGGTATCTCACTGAATAATATGAGAGACTATCTGCAATTAGGTAATGTGCCTGTTGCCGGTGGTACCTGGCTGGCGCCGTCGAACTGCATCCGACAAAGGGATTGGGAGGCTATCAGACAAAACCTGGCTTTACTGCAACAGCACCTGGATGAATTCAGAACGTAGGGTAAACAATGTACAGTAATAACGATCAGTTTAAAGAAAGGCGCATCCGGGCTGTTAAAGAAGATGTGCGCAAGGGAGGTAGTGAGTTGTCCCGCAGTGCGCTGGAGGATCTGCTGGATTATGCTGAGGCCTGTGATGTTGCTGATACCAATGAGCTGAAAAGTGAATTACTGGATCTGGCTATGCAGATGCAATTAGCTCGTCCGAGTATGCTGGTATTGTGGAATATTCTGCAGCGCTGGATTGAGCGTATGTCCGGGATGCCGATGGGTGACCTGGCTGAGGCCCGCCAGTTTGCAGCTGCACAAGCAAGAGATCTGGCCACCAGTTCTGTACAGGCAGTGAAAAAGATTACTCAGCAGGTCAGTCCGCAGATTGTACCGGGCTCAATAATTATGGTGCACAGCTACAGCACTACTGTGATGCAGATTCTGGAGTCTATCGAGGGAATTGAATGTAAAGTGATCATGACAGAATCCCGGCCTGGCATTGAAGGTCGGCGTATGGCCAGGACTTTATCTGAGCTGAAGATTCCGACAACTTATATTACTGAAGCCCAGATCGGAAACTTTATCTATAAAGCTGATCTGGTGCTGATGGGCGCTGATAGCGTACTGGTTGATGGTTCTGTGATTAATAAAGCGGGTACTTACCTGATGGCACTGGCAGCACGGGAAGTCAGAGTGCCTTTCTGGGTGGTTGCTGAGAGTTATAAACACAGCTCCAGAACGGTTAGTGAAACTGAGCTTGAGGAGATGGAGGCCGATGAACTTCAGTTACCTTCCATTGATTTCGTCACGCCCAGAAATGTCTACTTTGATGTGACACCGGCAGAGCTGGTGTCGGCCTGGGTCGATGAAAATGGATACCGTACCAGTTACTCTAAACCATCTGAGCCTATGCCAGCCGGGCTATTGAAAGAGACGTGAACCAATATAACTCAGTATGATTCTGACAGATTACGCCAGTAAGTACCTGTACAACCGTTTTCGATATTTATGCCTTTTCCTCTCCGGCCACTGGCCGTAGAGGAAAGAAATATTGATGCTGAGATTGTTTCTTTGCTGCCAGGCTGAAGGTTATGTACTACTCAGATTTCAGGCAGATAGTTTTCTGGTGGTAAAGGTGTACCTCTGTCTCTGAACTGAAAATGCAGAGCATATCTATTGATCAGAGTGTTAAAGCCGACAGTACCGATAATTTGCCGCTGCTGGACTTTATCTCCTGCTTTTACCTTCAGGGTTTCACAGCTGGCATAAACGGTTTGCTGTTCATCTGCATGTTCAATAATGACGACTTTTCCCAGACTTCTCATTTCCCCGGCAAAACTGACTGTTCCGCCTTTAGAGGCCAGAACTGATTGCCCTTTCTTTGCCGCCAGGTTAACGCCTTTCTGCAGCCCCCAGTCTTTTTTACCAAACCCGTTAAAGATCCTGGGGTTCTGCAGTGGCCAGTTAAAGCCTGTGACTGTCCTTTCTCTGACGGGTATCCATATTTTCTGACCAGGCTTCAGGCGATTGTAATCAATACCGGGGTTGCTGACTTTAAGAGCACTCAGACTGACAGCAAAGTGATTGGCCAGTTTACTCAGCGTGTCTCCTTTCTGAACAGTGTAAGGCACTCTGTCTGCAGCGACTTCTTTTTTGTTTACCGGAATACTCAGCTCTGTCCCTGCTTGTAATCGATGAGGTACGACACGAGGATTATAGCGGGCCAGCAACGGAACACTGACGCCATATTTTCTGGCGATGCCGTAGAAGGTTTCTCCTCTCTGAACAACATGACGGTCACTGACAGAAGGGGGAGAGGCCGGAGTGGTGCTACAAGCTCCCAAAAGGAGTACAAAGCACAGGATAAATGCGGAAGGAAGGCGTTTTAGCATGGCTGAAATTTGTGTCCGGAACTGAAAACATAATCTGATGATGGAATACAGGCCGGTCAGAATAGATAAAAGTGTAAGGTAATTCAAAGTAAATCTATCGATTGTATAGCTGAATACAAAGTATTTCGATATTTTCCTGTCGGTGCTCTGGAGATACATTTATTTTTTGCAGAGATGTTTTTACCCGGCTATCTGAACACAGATCCGGATTTGCCTATTGCTTCATTATTTCGCAAAATTCTCCGGATAAAGCAGATACAGTTCTTTAATTGATTCGGAGTATTTTATGATACAGGATGGCTTGAAATCAGCCGGTGAACTGGTATCGCCTGAAGCATGTGTAATCTGGTTACACGGTTTAGGCGCTACCGCAGATGATTTTGTACCGGCTGTACCCTATCTTAATATTCCGGCTGATCTGAAAGTGAAATTCTTATTTCCTCAGGCTCCTGTCAGACCGGTAACAATTAATGCGGGCTGGGAGATGCCTGCCTGGTATGACATTCTGGAGATGCTGCCAGAAAGAAAAATTGTGCAGGAACATCTGGAAGGTGCTGCGCGTGACCTTCATCGCCTGACACAGGAGCAAATTGCATCAGGGATTCCAGCGTGCCGGATTTTCTGGGCTGGCTTCTCTCAGGGTGGTGCTGTTGTGCTGGAGGCTGCTGTAAATAAAGCAAAATACCCTGATTCAGTGTTACCCGATACCATTTTTGCGTTATCTACCTATCAGGCTTTGCCCGTTGAGCGTTCGTCTGATTTGAGTGGCCTGAATTTCTGGCATGCTCATGGCAGTTATGATGATGTCGTGCCTTTCGGTATGGGTAAAAAAGCTTTTGAGAGTACGGAGGCTATCAGTGGTGAGAGTCAGTGGCATGTCTGGCCTATGAGTCATGAAGTTTGCCTGGCAGAACTGGAGGCGATGGGGCGTTATATGACAGATCGAATCGGATCTGCTGAGAAGGTGGGTTGATACTGTTTTTCTGATACAGAAAAATGGTGAAATACCTGTGTATATGAATAATTATTCATTTTTTTGATGTCGGTCATAAGTCAGATGAGCTTCTGCTAATAAATTTGATCTGGCTCAGGGTTTTCCCCCTGATGGCTTGTTAACCTGTCATCAGTTAATCGGTTTATAACCCGGGTGAGGTGAGAGTCATGTACGTAGATGATGCTGTAATTGCAGGTTTACTGGTTGTTGGTGGTGCTATTGCTTTCTTTGTAGGGCTTGGTTATTTCATCATTAATGACAAGTCAAAGAACTGATCGTTTTCCGGGAATGCTTTCCCGGATTAAAGAAAAGAGCTATATTGAACCCATACCTGTGCCAGTTGTCATAATTGGTATTCGTATGGGTTCAGTCGTCTTTGACTGAATGAATCCCTGGATAGCCTTAAATTTGACTGGAGGTTCGTTATGCCTGAAGCCCTTTCGTCGCAAGCCACTCTGGTGAACCGCCAGCTTGCTGGTACTAATAATGTGGCGCAGCAGAGAACAGACGCTCGTAGTAATACCCGTCGGGAAGAAGCCGGTGATTCTCAGCCTACCTCAACCGCTGGAGTTAATGGACAGAACGCTTTGCAGGATCGGGTGGCGATCAGCTCGCAGCCAACAGATCAGGTCAATCGCACGGCTGAGACGACTGAACGTGCTCCGACCAGAAATACAATCGGAGATATTCCTGATTTGAATGAGAGTCAGTCCAGTGAACTGGCCCGTCGTCAGGCTGAAGTCAGAACCAATCAGGAGTCTCTGGGCAATGTTCTGGATATTGATGCCTGATTAGTTTGCCATTTATTATACTGAAAGGAAGGTCGGTGTTACCTTCCTTTTTTATTCTTTAAAAAATAAAACAAACGTTTGTATTTTTTGGTTTGTTCATCATAATGCCATCCCGGAGAGGGATAGTCATCTGTTTCTGTCCGGAGTAACTGATGGCTACTGCATCTGCGGTTACTGTCTGCTATTCATCAGAGTGTTTAAAGATTAAATCGGGATCAACTATGAGTTTCAGAGCCAGATTGATTAAATGGGGTATTGCT
Source organism: Oceanospirillum sediminis (assembly GCF_014164585.1). Taxonomy (GTDB): domain Bacteria; phylum Pseudomonadota; class Gammaproteobacteria; order Pseudomonadales; family Halomonadaceae; genus Oceanospirillum; species Oceanospirillum sediminis. Next base: position 86,191 of record NZ_JACJFM010000006.1, read on the forward strand.
CTGTGGCCTCCTCTGTTGGGGGCTGGAGTGAAAGTAGAGCAGCTGGACAGTGATTTTAGTTATACCCGTGTGCGTATGAAATTGCGCTGGTATAACCGTAATTATATGGGCGTTCATTTTGGCGGCTCGTTATATGCCATGACAGACCCTTTTTATGTGCTGATGCTGGCGGAGAGCCTGGGGAAGGATTTCGTCGTCTGGGATAAATCAGCAACTATTGAGTATATAAAGCCTGGTGAGTCTACTGTCTGGGCTGAGTTTACACTGCCTCAGGGATTTCTGGAAAAAGTACATCAGAAAACCCGTGATGGTTCGAAATTCTTGCCTGAATTCGATGTATTTATAAAAAATGCTGAGGGTGAGGTCGTAGCACGGGTTCGAAGAACATTATATATTCGCCGCAAGCAGAAAGCGGTTTCGCTTTTAGCTGACGATAAAAAAGCAGACACGGCGGTCTGAATGGATGGCCGCCGGTGTGAGAGACTCCAGTATAGTCGGGCCAGAGCGGCCCGGCAAATATGTCGTTTATACTGAAACAGGGTTATCTTTTACATTATTATTAAACAGGATCAGGTGATCCGCTTTGACTTCAATTCGTACCGGGTCACCAATATCATATTCAGCGTGACTATTGAACATGGATTCTACAATCAGTCCTGAAGGCAAGCGCAGACGATAATGGGTAGCTGATCCGGCAAAAGTATACTGATCGACGATTGCTGTAATACTGCCAGACGGATTCTCAATAATATCATCAGGACGCAGAAGCACATCGACATCCGTACCATCAGCCCAGGGGTAGGCTCTGTTACCTTCGATTATTCCCACTTCGGTGCTGACCTTATTATGATCCTGAAGCTGGCCCGGTATCAGGTAACCCTGGCCGACAAAGTTAGCGACAAACTGATTGGCGGGTTCGTGATAAAGATTATATGGCGTATCCCACTGTTGCATACGTCCCTGATTCAGTACACCAACATAGTCTGCCATTGCAAAGGCTTCTGTCTGGTCATGGGTGACCAGAACGCCACTGATATTCTGTGACTTCAGAATCCGGCGTACTTCCAGACCCAGGTGTTTGCGCAGCTCTGAGTCCAGATTAGAGAAGGGTTCATCCAGCAGTATCATCTGGGGGCGAGGGGCAAGGGCTCTTGCCAGAGCAACCCTTTGCTGCTGACCTCCGGAAAGCTCATGAGGGTAACGGTCAATCAAATCTCTCATGTTGACCAGATCCAGCATTTCGGTAACCCGCTCGCCTTTTTCTTGTTTGCTGAGCTTTCTGAGACCAAATGCAATATTTTCCCTGATGGTCAGGTGTGGAAATAAAGCATAATCCTGAAATACCATGCCGATACGGCGTTCTTCTGGTTCAATCAGAGTATCTGGTGAAGATATAATCGATCCATTCAGAGAGATGCTTCCTGAATACACAGGATCGAACCCGGCGATGGTTCTGAGTAGCGTTGTCTTTCCACATCCGCTGGGACCCAGTAAACAGCAGATATCTCCCTGGTTTAAAGAGAAAGATATATCCCGGGTGATCACCAGCTGGTCATAGCGGCATTCAATAGCGTCAACCTGCAGTAATGTGCTCATTCAGAAAGTCCTTATGCCAGATATAAAAAAGCCCAGACAAGCTGGGCTTTATACAACCTTTTAAGATTAATTCTCAATTCTGCCCAGAATCAGGAATTCTAGCAAGGCTTTCTGTGCATGAAGGCGATTTCCAGCTTCCTGCCAGACGACGGAGCGTTCATCGTCCAGCATATCTTCGCTGATTTCCTCTCCACGGTGTGCTGGCAGACAATGCATAAACAGAGCGTCATCTGCTGCAGTGTTCATCAGTGCCGGGCTGATCTGATAGCCGTCAAAGGCTTTTTCTCTTTCAGCCTGTTCTTCTTCATGACCCATTGATGCCCATACATCGGTAACGACCAGGTGAGCGCCTTTTACAGCTTCTTCTGGTGAGCGCACCAGAGTAATACGGTCTTTGTTCGCTTCCATCAGTTCGGCTGCCGGATCAAAACCTTCCGGGCAGGCAATATTGAGATGAAAATCAAACTGACGTGCTGCATTGATATAGGAGTGGCACATGTTGTTTCCATCACCTACCCAGGCCACAGTCTTACCCTTAATGCTTCCGCGTTGCTCAACAAATGTCTGTACATCTGCCAGTAACTGGCAAGGATGGTAGTCATCTGTCAGAGCATTGATGACAGGGACTGAAGAGTACTCGGCAAACCGCTCTATTGTGGCGTGATCGAATGTTCGTATCATCACGGCATCAACCATTTCAGACAGTACACGAGCGCTATCTTCTACGGGCTCACCACGCCCCAGCTGGGTATCGCGAGGAGACAGAAAAATAGCACTGCCACCAAACTGAGTCATACCGGCTTCAAAAGAAACGCGGGTACGGGTCGATGATTTTTCGAAAATCATACCCAGTACTTTATTCTTCAGAGGTTCGTATATCTCACCGGCTTTCAGGCCTTTCTTGATGGTTATTGCCCGATCAATCAGGTAGTTGAGTTCATCCGGTGTCAGGTCCAGCAGAGTTAAAAAATGTCTTGCCATTGGTTTTTCCAGTCAATCCCAGTAAAAATGATGGCCTGTTTCATCAGGCCTGAAACACGGAAGACGAGTCTGTAATCTGATATAAGGTGCTCTTCTTTCCGTTTACGCCCGAACCTGTCAGTTTCCCACTGATGCAGTATCCGGACGGCGTGAGTCTGAAATCCCTGTCTGCTATTTTTCTTATGATGATCGGTTAACCCACAAAACCGACATTGTGCGACAGATTTTTTCAGCCCTGAAACAGAAAACGGCAGCCATAAAATGCTGCCGCTTAAGGACCAAAGATGAAAAGCTATAGATAAAATATTGCGATGTCAATGGTATAAACTTTCGCATAGCAGAGCCTGGCTGGAAACCCGTGGTGTGAGAGGCTGGTAAATTTGTTCTGAACTGAGATGTCGTTTTCAGAAAAAAATAATCATCTTGCCTTGAATTACTGTTGAGGAGGCTGCATTTTATTTTCAGGCGAGTTAAAATTGACTGAATTACCAGGTTAATACCGAAATCGACTTTTTTGCCGTTACATCAAAGGGTTCAAGAATGAGCACAACTATTGACACCATTAAAGAACAGATCAGCAATAACTCAATTCTGCTGTACATGAAAGGCAACCCTCAGATGCCTCAGTGTGGTTTTTCTTCTCAGGCAGTACAGGCCCTGATGGCGTGTGGTGAAAAATTTGCGTTTGTAAATATTCTGGATAACCCTGACATCCGTGCAGAGTTACCTAAGTACGCAAACTGGCCAACGTTCCCGCAACTGTGGGTTAACGGTGAGCTGGTTGGCGGTTGCGATATCATTGTTGAAATGTACCAGTCTGGTGAATTACAGACGCTGATCGCTGAAGCTGCTAAGACAAATCAGTAAAACGGTCTGTTTCATCAGAATGTAATCAGATTTTCCCATGACAGATCAATTGCTCGCTATACTTGAAATCTTTGTTAAGAAGATTCTTAAAATGTGAGCGCCGGTCTGGCAAATTTGTGTGAACTACCCTAACGATTGGAGAATTGAAATGGGCGTATTGGTTGGAAAAAAAGCTCCTGACTTTACTGCTGCTGCGGTTCTGGGCGATGGCCAGATTGTTGATAACTACAACCTGACCGAAGCTCTGAATGGAAAATATGGTCTGGTATTCTTCTACCCACTGGACTTCACTTTTGTATGCCCGTCTGAGCTGATTGCTCTGGATCACCGCATGGAAGAGTTCAAAGCACGTAACGTTGAAGTTATTGCTGTGTCTATTGATTCTCAGTTCTCTCACAATGCATGGCGTAATACTCCGGTTAACGAAGGTGGTATTGGCCCTGTTAAGTACACTCTGGTTGCTGACGTTAAGCATGAGATCTGCCAGGCGTATGATGTAGAGCATGATGCTGGTGTTGCATTCCGTGGCGCATTCCTGATCGATCAGGAAGGTAATGTACGTTCTCAGATTGTTAACGATCTGCCTCTGGGGCGTAACATGGATGAGCTGCTGCGTCTGGTTGATGCTCTGCAGTTCACAGAAGAGCACGGTGAAGTTTGTCCTGCTGGCTGGAACAAAGGTGACAAGGGTATGACTGCTTCTCCTGAAGGTGTTGCAGCTTACCTGTCTGACGAAGCTGATAAACTGTAATCATCCGTTTATTAATGCTTTCGCTGCTATTTAAAAGCGTTGCTTTTAAATCTGGCAGAAAAAAACCCGGCGCTTAAATGCTCCGGGTTTTTTTGTCTTATAGTCGTACCGTGCCGTTGCAACAAAGAGTTGCTCTGTCGCAGCGTAAACAGTACGTAACAGACGGCGATTGCGCGGGTTATTATTAGTCTCTCAGGCGGTGTTGTTCCTGTGCGGCTAATTCCCAGCCACCCAGCTCTTTCCAGCGATTCACAATAGCGCAGAATAGCTCAGCCGTTTTTTCTGTGTCATACCGGGCCGAGTGAGCCTGACTGCCATCAAAATCAATACCGGCAACCTTACAGGCTTTCGCCAGGACGGTTTGTCCATAAGCCAGGCCGGATAGCGTTGCAGTATCAAAGCTTGAGAATGGGTGGAAAGGATTACGTTTTATACCACTTCGTTCCACGGCAGCATTCAGAAAACCCTGATCAAAGCTGGCATTGTGTCCTACCAGTATTGCTCTGGTACAGTCAAACTCTTTCAATGCTTTTCGAACGGGTTTAAATATTTCTCCCAGAGCCTGTTGCTCACTTTTGGCCATACTCTGACGGATAGGGTTATCCAGATCAATTTTGGTAAATTCCAGCGCAGCCTGCTCTATGTTAGCCCCTTCAAAGGGTTCAACATGACAGGAATAGGTATTGTAAGGATGCAGGTAACCATCTTCATCCATGGTCAGGGTTACAGCGGCAATCTCCAGTAAGGCATCCGTTTTCGGGTTAAACCCGGCTGTTTCAACGTCAACCACTACAGGCAGAAAGCCCCGAAACCGGTAGGAAAGCGGATGCTTGTCATAATAGAACTCCGCTTCTGGGGAAAAAGATTCCAAGGCTTGCTCCCTAATTCTTTATCAGAAATAACATATAATGAAAAAACATGGTCGTACCTGCGCCAGATGGTAACTGATTCAAATTCTCCTTCATAGTTCTATAGATAAAGTTTTGAGTTTACTGGCCGAAGTGTCAGAATAGAGTGCTTACAAATCAAGGAGATCAAGGGCAATGTCCGTGTTCAGGCAACTAAAAACTACCTTCGTATCAGCTATGTCTGCACTGGCGCTGATCAGTACGGCATCTGCTGCAGAATATGGAGCGGGTATCGGTGCAAGTAAATGGCAGGCGACTGAACCTTCTCCCTTGTATTGTGAGTTCTGGCATGACATTCCTCATATGGGTCGGGCCAGATTTACCCATCGTTCGGGGGAAGATCTGAAATTCTTTCTTGAACCTCTGGGGCAGCCTCTGAAGCCGGGCAATGCAGAATTGATGGCCTTTGCGCCAGACTGGAAACCAGGGACAGCCCCGCTTGATCTGGGAAAAATCAAAGTCGGTTCAGGTGAAGAGGGCATTAATATTGGTTCAGAACAAGCCCACCTGATGGTTGAGTCTCTCCACCAGGGCATGAATCCTACTTTCCTGCAGCGACCGAAAGATACGCGTTATGATGCGATTCGAGGTTACATCAGTGCGTTGAATTTTAAACCGGCTTATCGTCAGTATGTGTTATGTGCCGGAGAACTTTTGCCTGTGAATTTTGATCAGATTTCCCGCAGGGCGATCTATTTTCCGGGTGGTGGCTATGATATTACCCAGAAAGATAAGGATCTGCTGGACCTGATTGTTCGCTATATTAAAGCGGATCCGGATGTGAAATTTGTTTATCTGGATGGTCACTCTGATAGTTATGGTTCTCGTCGTGATAACCGTAAGCTGTCCAAAGAGAGAACCGATACTGTGCTGAACTATCTGCTGGATCGTGGTTTGGATGAAGCGATGATTACAGCACGATATCATGGTGAGCGTTACCCTATTGTACCGAATAGCTCAAAAGCTAATCGGGCAAAAAACCGCCGTGTGACGATACGTCTGGCGCGAGAAGGGCTGGAACCGGGTGATCTGAACCTGAAGCCATCAAAAATCCTCCGCTGATTCGTCGGGCTGATATCGCTATAGTTCAGGTATCATGGCTTTTGTCGGGGCAGTGCCAGAACAGGTAAAAAAACAGCAGGGTTCATTGATGCCTCTAATAGGTTTATAATGCCCGCTAAAGATTTTAAAAAGAATATTTCATCACCTTGAAATATCTCTCTGATTGATCGAATGAACGGCTATCCTCTGGGTAGCCGTTCATCGTTATCCCGTTTCAAAGATATTTTTCTTTCAGTAGCTGCAGGTTTCAGTTACTGAATTTGAGTCAGCGTGGAGCAACAAATGTCCGATATTAAAAAAGTGGTACTGGCCTACTCCGGTGGTCTGGACACGTCTGTAATCGTGCGTTGGTTACAGGATGAGTACAATGCTGAGGTTGTAACCTTTACAGCCGATCTGGGTCAGGGTGAAGAAGTAGAGCCAGCGCGTGCAAAAGCTGAAGCTCTGGGTGTAAAAGAAATTTACATCGAAGACCTGCGTGAAGAGTTCGTTCGTGACTTCGTTTTCCCGATGTTCCGTGCGAATACCATCTATGAAGGTGAATACCTGCTGGGTACATCTATTGCTCGCCCACTGATCGCTAAGCGTCTGATTGAAATCGCTAACGAAACTGGTGCCGATGCAATTTCTCACGGTGCAACCGGTAAAGGTAATGATCAGGTTCGTTTCGAGCTGGGTGCTTACGCGCTGAAGCCAGGTGTACACGTAATTGCTCCATGGCGTGAGTGGGATCTGACATCCCGTGAAACGCTGATGAAGTACTGTGAAGACCACAACATTCCTGTTGATTTCTCCAGCAGTAAGAAAAAGTCTCCATACTCTATGGATGCTAACCTGCTGCATATCTCTTACGAAGGTGATATCCTGGAAGATCCCTGGCAGGAAGCTGAAGCCGATATGTGGCGCTGGTCTGTATCTCCGGAAGAAGCGCCGGATGAAGCGACTTACCTGGAACTGACCTACGAGAAAGGCGACATCGTAGCCATCAACGGCGAGAAGATGAGTCCTGCGACTGTTCTGGAATACCTGAATAAGGTTGGTGGTGAAAATGGTATCGGTCGTCTGGATATCGTAGAAAACCGCTTTGTAGGCATGAAGTCCCGTGGTTGTTACGAAACTCCGGGAGGCACCATTATGCTACGTGCTCACCGCGCGATCGAGTCCATCACTCTGGACCGTGAAGCGGCACACCTGAAAGACGAGCTGATGCCTCGTTACGCCAAGATCATCTACAATGGCTTCTGGTGGTCTGAAGAGCGTAAGATGCTGCAGAAGATGATTGACGAGTCTCAGCAGGTTGTAAACGGTGATGTTCGTCTGAAACTGTACAAGGGCAACGTAATCGTTGTGGGTCGTCGTTCTGATGATAGTCTGTTCGATGAGAACATTGCGACCTTTGAAGATGATGCCGGTTCTTATGATCAGAAAGATGCTGCTGGCTTTATTAAGCTGAATGCACTGCGTATGCGCATCGCTGCAAGTAAAGGCCGTAATCTGCTGGACGATTAATTCGTCAGATTACTGGCTGTTAAGAAACCGCTGAAGATGTCTCTTTCAGCGGTTTTTTAGTGTTCAAAGGGCACCTGAGCATATATAACCGATTTCATCGGTATGCTGATTATTGCGTTTCAGAACTGATTTAAAGGCAGCTTCAGGTAAGATACGCCGTTATCTTCAGCCTCTGGCAGTAATCCTGCACGAATATTGATCTGGATTGAAGGCAGGATCAGTGCTGGCATATCCAGAGTGCTGTCCCTTTGTTCTCTCATGGCAATAAAATCGGCTTTACTGGTGCCTCTGCCAATATGGATGTTATTCGCTTTCTGCTCTGCGACAGTACACACTTCACGACTATCCCGCCCGTCCGGATAGTCGTGGCACATATACAGATGTGTTTCGTCGGGGAAACTCAGTAATTTATGGATTGAATCGTATAGTGTGGCTGCATCCCCACCTGGAAAATCACATCGCGCAGTGCCTGTATCCGGCATAAACAGAGTATCACCAACAAAGATATTGTCTCCGACTTTATAGCTGATACATGCCGGAGTGTGTCCGGGGGTGTGCATGATTTGAATCTGCATTCCACCCAGAGCCAGAGTACTGTTATCTCTCAGAGTCAGATCAAACTGCTGACCATCAGCGATAAACTCCTCACCGTAATTGAAGACTGTCTTGAAAACTCCCTGAACCAGGTGGATATGATCACCGATAGCGATATCACCGCCACACTGCTGCTGAAAATATTTAGCTGCAGTAATGTGATCGGCATGAGCATGGGTTTCCAGAATCCATTTCAGTTTAAGCCCCTGACTTTCCAGCCATTGAATAACGGTATCTGCTGATTCTGTACTGGTATTACCTGATTTATTATCAAAGTCCAGAACCGGATCAATCACTGCGCATTCGGGGTTCTGACCATCATGTACTACATAAGTAAAGGTGAAGGTCGGAGCATGATAAAAGCTTTTGATCTGAGGTTGCATAGCGATCTCCCGAAAGGCTTATTTCATTATTGTTCAGTATGGACCCGGTTTATTCCTATTGTACGCAGAGTGAGAAGCTGTAGTTGTCTCGTGGTTGTTTTTATCCGGGGGGCAAATTTTTCTGGAATATTAGCATATATTTAAATAATATAACAATATTCTATTTTGCTCTATGCGGGCAAAACGTCTTTATCACAAGCTCCCTTGGCTGAGCTTCGGGTAATTAGTGTCAGGAGGCTACGTGCGCAAAATCTCCGAATCAGAACAGAATAAAACGCTAATCAGTGGGAAAGGAGAGATGCAATCGGATTGGAGTCGTTGGTTTCCTTTAGTTCAATGGTTGAAAGACTATAAAAAAGAAACTCTGATCAGTGATTCTGTAGCAGGAGTTATCGTCGCGGTGATGCTTGTGCCTCAGGGAATGGCTTATGCTTTTCTGGCAGGATTACCCCCGCAAATGGGGCTTTACGCAGGCATCATTCCTTTGTTTATTTATGGTTTGCTGGGCAGTAGTCGTAGCCTGGCCGTTGGGCCGGTTGCCATCGCATCGCTCATGACCGGAGAGGCTGTATCGTCTTTTGCGCAGTCAGGTACAGAGTTGTATATCGCAACCGCTATGGTTCTGGCTCTGTTGACAGGGCTGGTGCTTTTGCTGATGTATCTGCTCAGGCTCAGTGCTCTGGTCAATTTCCTCAGTCACTCCGTTATTACCGGCTTCACCAGTGCTGCTGCTTTGATGATTGCTGTCAGTCAGCTGAAATATGTTTTTGGTCTGGAGGTTGAGCGTGGTGATCATTTTTTCGGGACATTGCTGAACCTGCTGGATGGGCTTCCGGGGACTAACCTGGCCACGGTGCTTATCTCTGTTCTGTCATTTTTATTGCTCTGGTACTGCAAGCAGCATCTGGCACGGGTACTCAGGGTTATCGGGATTTCATCCGGTGTTGCTGATGCTCTGGCGAAAGCCGGGCCTATGTTTGCTATTCTGGGCGGAGTGCTGGTGGTGGCTGTATTCGAACTGAACCAGGGACATGGTGTCAGCATTGTCGGCACTATTCCTGCTGGTTTTCCGGACTTTCAGTTGTTGCCATTTGATCTTCAGTGGTGGCAAAAGTTGCTGCCTGCTGCGGTACTGATTGCGCTGGTTGGTTTCCTGGAAAGTGTCTCGGTCGGCACGGCTCTGGCCAGTAAGCGTCGGGAGCGGATTAAACCAGATCAGGAATTACTGGCACTGGGAGCGGCTAATCTTGGTGCTGCATTTTCCGGTGCTTACCCGGTTGCTGGCGGATTTGGTCGATCAATGGTTAATGATGCATCTGGTGCAAGAACAACCATTGCCTCCTTGATTACAGCGACCGGGATGACACTGACTGTATTGTTTTTTACATCGTGGTTTTATTTTTTACCTAAAGCAGTACTGGGCGTTATTGTCATTATGGCTGTTTTACCGCTGATTGATTTGACCGGTATCCGGAAGACCTGGCGCTTTAATCGTGCCGATGCTCTGACTCTGGCAGTTACTTTTGTCTCTGTTTTGCTGATGGGGGTGGAAGCCGGTCTGATCGCCGGAGTGGTATTGTCAGTTGCTTTACTACTGCACAGAAATAGCCACCCTCATATGGCTGTAGTCGGGCGCGTTGGCGACAGTGAGCATTTCAGAAATATTGAGCGTTTTGATGTACAGACTAATCCTGGGTGTCTGGGACTCAGAATTGATGAAAATCTCTACTTCGCTAATACCCGGTATATTGAAGATGAGGTGATGGTAATTGTATCCCGACAGCCGAATCTGAAACATCTGGTACTGATCTGTAGCGCGATTAACTTTATTGATGCCAGTGCACTGGAAACACTGGAAATGCTTCGGGACAATTTGAAAGAATCAGGCATTACTCTGCACCTGGCTGATGTGAAGGGACCTGTGATGGATCAGTTGCAGGAAACTGATTTTATAGAGCATATGTCACCTGGCAAGGTGTTTCTGAGTACCCATGAAGCAATGCAATCTCTATGTGAGGGGTGAGGGCTAATCTGGCTGATAAAAGTAATTTCAGGTAGTTATCGGATAAGGATGACTACCTGAGATGTTCAGAAAGCACTGCAAGGGTTATCAGCGTAAAATTTCTCTTTCCAGCTGACGCACAAGTCGGGAAGCATTCTCAGCATTCCAGCGGACCTGAGCTAGTCCCTGGCTGAAACCTTCAATAATCATCTGTCTCTCTTCTGAATTTTTACAACTCATACTCAGACGAATAAGTTCTGTGCTGACAATGGATAAAACATGATCCTGGTTATGGGCCAGATCCGGGCTTTCAGTTTTCATTTGCTGATACTGCCCCAGAAATTGTCGGGTTAGTTGCCTTGCCCGAGCTGTCAGATTGTCCTGATATGAGGTCATGCGTTACTTTATCTCTCCAAAAAATTAACCCGCTTAGACTAGCGATAAATCTCTATCGGGTAAAGTCGTGCTAACATACTGATTTGTAAACAAACCCAGATAAATTACTGATCTGAAGGATGGTTTGCTGTGATCGCTTTTATTGCTGATCTGTTTACGCCTGTTTTACTGGTTATGGTGCTTATTCTGTCATTCCAGAATCAGCATTTATGCCGGAACCTGCTCTTTTTACTGGCCAGTCTTCTGATCATTACATTGCATTATCAACTGGATGCATACTGGCAGATATGGGCCCGCTATGACCACGATTACAGCAGTCATACTGCAGTACTTGTACCGCTTGTCATTCTGACTATCGGATTTCGAAAATGGCTGGCGGTGGCAATGTTTCTGTGTCTTGCCTATTTCTGGTTGATGACAAAACTGGGGTATCATACCTTGGTCGATATAGTCAGCACACTGATTTTTGTGACTCCGCAGCTCTGGCTGGTATTTACGGGCTTTAACAGATGGAAACCGGATCAACCACCGGTTGAAAAATAAATCAGCAGCTGTCGCAGGAGAACACTTTATCCTTCTGAGCAGAGGTTGCCTGGCGGTAATGGTGTGAGATGAAATAATGCGTGCCTGTGTGCGATACAGGTAGCGTTCAGAGACTTATGAGAAAGGTTGTTCTAAAGGCTGCTATATTCTCCAGCCATTGACTGGAGAATATCAGAATACTTTATATCCGCTATGGATATGCTTATCAGGGATGAACTGGAGTCATCGGAATCCGGATTAACTGAATTCAGCTGGACGCTTCTGAATATTAGCCTGTACGGCTTCCATCTGGTTAGCACTGAACAGCAGTGTTTTTTGCAGGGCTTCCTCCTGAGCAAGGCTGCTGCTGGCATCAGGATGTTCGGTATTGAATAGTGTTTTGACTGCTTTTACGGCATCAGGGTTACTGGATGCTATTGTTCTGGCCAGTTCGGTTGCTGCAGATTCCGGATGGCTGGCCAGTTGGGTAACCAGCCCCATTGTTCTGGCTTCTTCACCTGATATACGCTGTCCGGTCATTGCCAGTAGTTTCAGATGATCCCGTGCTGCGACAGATGGTCCCATGACTGAGATACCCATATCCGGAATAATTCCCCAGCGGATTTCCATCACCGATAGCTGGCTTTGCGGATGGGCAATGCGGAAATCGGCTCCAAGAGAGATCTGAAACCCGCCTCCGAATACATACCCGTTCAGCGCAGCAATCACAGGGACATTCAGCTGTTGCCAGCCAAGTACAGCCTGCTGAACATAATTGCCTGGCCAGTTTTTATCTTCATTTTTGCTTAACAGGGTTTCTACTGCTGTTGGATCGCTCATGACACCCTGTACATCCAGGCCTGCACAGAAGTGTTCACCGGCAGCGGTCAGGACAACGGCTCTGATATCTGAGTCTGAGGCTATTTTTTCCTGAACCTCCAGCAGAGCGGCAAATGTTGGCATATCCAGAGCATTCATCTTTTCCGGACGGTTAAAACGAACAATTGCGATGTGTTCGTCAGTTACCAGCTCTATACGGTCCTGTATCAACATAGTGTAACTCCCGGTTAAACAGTTGTTTGAATTTTGCTTACCCTAGCAGAGTTTTCTTTGTGTGGCTATGGTTGATTGTTTGTTAGTTCTCCGAAAAAAGCACTACCCTGATAGATACCGTTGGGATTCTTCAGAGGCTGAATAATGGATAGATACCTGAAGAAAAGTATTGCTGTGTTCTCTGGCTGGCGACAGGATCGTACGGTAATTTTTAGCAGAGAAACCGTTGTTACGACGCTCAGAACAATACTGGTTTCATGGGGACGACATTTGCTGTTAGTGCTGTGTATCTGGCCTGTGCTGGTAGTCGCGTCTGAAGAGGTGAGAATTATTAAACCCCAGTCTCAGGAAGATGCCAGTCATCACTATTTTTCACAGCTACTTCAAATGGCGCTGAATAAAAATGCATCAGATTATTCTCATGCTGAAGTACGGCATACTCCATTTGTACTGGAGCAAGGGCGTGCTGAACAGGCGCTGAAAGCAGGTCAGCATATTGATGTTTACTGGATGGGCACTTCTCTTAAACGAGAAAATGAGCTGATTGCTATCAGGATTCCTCTGCTGAAAGGTTTGCTGGGTTTCAGAGGTTTGATTATTCGGGAAAGTGAGCGCGAGTTCTATAAAGCCAGAGTGAACTGGCTAAGATTAAATCATCGTAGTGTCTGTCAGGGCATGCACTGGCCAGACAGTGATATTCTGGAGAGAGGGGGATTTCAGGTTATTCGCAGTGCGAGATTTAACAGTATGTTTGCCATGCTGGAGAATTATCGTTGCGACATGTTTCCCAGAGGTATTCACGAGGGGCCTGCTGAAACAGTAGCGTATCGGCGGCAGTCAGATGCATTGGGCTGGTTTGATCAGTATCTGATCTATTACCCTTTTCCAATGTATTTTTTCACCGGTAAAGAAAATCCTTTGCTGGCACAGAGAATACAGGAGGGGTTGGAGTTAATGATCGATGATGATTCTTTTACCCGGTATATGGAAAATCATCCTGTTACTCAGCATCTGTTTCCTTTAAGCCAGTGGGCTGACAGGGTGGAAGTAAAGCTACTCAATCCTGAGTTACCTGTGGATACGGATATTACGGACCCTCGCTACTGGATTGTCCCTCAGTGAAATAAGGGCTGATTGGTTGTTGCAGGTATCAACATGAGCAACATGGGGATGTTGCTCATTGATTCAGGTTGCAATTATGCAACTGATTTACTGACCAAGGCCTTTACCGGCAAACTTGCTGGCAATCAGTTCGATGGCATAACCATCAGGGTCACGAACAAAGGCGATTTCTGTGGTGCCACCCTTTACCGGGCCGGGTTCGCGTGTGATCTGGCCACCCGCAGTACGAATCTGATCGCAAGCTGAGTAAACATCATCTACCTCAATAGCCAGATGGCCAAATGCAGTGCCCATATCGTAACTATCCGTGCCCCAGTTATAAGTCAGCTCAAGCACAGTGGTATCTGATTCATCGCCATAACCCAGAAATGCCAGAGTATATTTATACTCTTCGTTCTCAGATTGTCTCAGCAGCTTCATACCCAGTACCTGGGTATAAAAATCGATAGATTGTTGCAGGTTTCCAACGCGCAGCATTGTGTGCAGTAAACGCATATTCAGTCTCTTCTTCGTTAAGCTATCACCGGTCGGAGCTTCGCTGGCTCCGTTATAATCCCAGAAGTATATCCTGTACTGATAGCAGACAGGTAACACTCCATTACTACGTTCTGATAAATAGATTATCGGGCGTAAAGTTCACGCTGAATATTCGGAATGTCGACGGTTTGCTTATCAAATTCCCCTTGTTCGGCTTTTTCATGACAGGCATTGCACTGAGTAAAGCTGCCAACATCCGGGTTATTAACTACCCAGTCATCCTGTTGTTGAATCACTTTGTCATGTTTCAGTCGCCAGAAGCGAAGGTCTGTGATGCGATAAGGTGCCGGGCTCTGGATCTGTTTCAGGAAATCCCGGAATTTTCCGGCATTGTCACTGTCGCTGGCATTAGCCGACAGGTGGTTAAGCACAGCATCAGCACTGACTTTATCCGGAGTCGCATCTTCTCCAAAATGATCGTCAAGACCGGCAATCAGCTTGACCCAGCTACGCTTAGGCATCAGCTGAGCGGGATAAGCGATATGACAGGCACCGCATTCATACTGATAATCTTTGTTCTCAGTATTGGTAGCCAGATAGCGCGCCTGCTTCTCTTCCAGATCCCAGAACCAGCTATAAGCCGGTGAAGCGATAAAAATACTTGTCAGAGTAAGGCAAACAGCCAGTATGGATGGTTTAAGCAGAGTATTCACGGTCAGAAAAAGATCCTTGTTGTTCAGGTTATTATATTGTTGTTCAGAGCACATCAGGCTGCGACAAATAAGCGGCCCTTATCGGTATCCAGGCAATGAATCGGGTGCTGATAAAGGGCTTCCAGGTGATCAGGTATCAGCAAATCGACCGTATTTCCTGTTTCTGGTTCCCGGTCCGGATACAGAAGGATGACTTTATCACAGAAGCGCCAGACCAGATTCAGATCGTGCAGACTCATCAGCAGGGTCTGACTGTTCGACCGGACACGATCTGTCAGTAGTTTCAGCAGATTGATCTGATGGGGCAGATCCAGGTGGTTTGTGGGTTCATCTGCCAGCAGAATATCCGGATTCTGTACCAGTAAAGTCGCTATTTTCAGCCGTTGTTTCTCGCCCCCGGAGAGTTGAGTGACATTTTTATCTTTATGTTCTGCCAGATCGGTTTTTATCAGGGCATCCACAGCAATCTGCTCATCTTCTTCTCCTTCCCATTGCCAGAGGCTAAGGTGAGGGTGTCTGCCCTGTAATACGGTCTCCATCACTGTGGCAGGAAACTGACTTTCATCATCCTGCAGAAGAATACCGCACATGCGTGCTTTTTTACGGCTGTTGATACCGGATAATAATTCACTTTTATACAGGATTTGTCCGCTATCAGGTTTTCTCAGTCCGGCCAGGGTATGCAGCAGCGTCGTTTTTCCTGCACCATTGCCTCCTAATAATCCCCATACTTCCCCGGCCTGAATTCCGGCTGAGAGTCCGGTACAGATCTGTTTGTTGCCAATGCGGATATTCAGCTGATGGGTGCTGAGTAGTGTTGTCATACCAGTCCTCTGTTATTTTTCTGTAGCACCCAGAGAAACAGGGGAACGCCGATAAAGGCGGTAATCACTCCGACCGGCAGTTGCTGGGGAGCGAGTATCGTTCGGGCAAAGGTATCAGCTAGTAAGAGCAGGCAGCCTCCACAAAGAACCGACCCCGGAAGCAATATTCTATGGTCTGAGCCAAGCGTTAGCCTGAGTATATGAGGAATAACCAGCCCGAGAAAACCTATACTCCCGGCCTGTGTCACTGCAGAAGCTGTCAGAAGAGAGGCCATAATATACAGGGTGATCTGGATGCTATAGACAGGCACTCCCAGAGCTTTTGCCTGATTATCTCCTCTGAGCATCAGGTTCAGAGAGCGAGCCAGCAATCCGCTGACTATAAGGCTTATAAAGAGTACCCAGATATGATTACCAGGGTGGCCGGCATGGCTCAGATCGCCCATCAACCAGAACAACATGCCTTTCAGGTGGCTATCCGGGCTGATGGATAGCATAAAACTGATAATAGCGCCCCAGCCCGCTGCGGTGACAACGCCAGTTAATAACAGGCGCGTAGGTGACCAGCTGCCTTTGCTATGACTCAGACCAAAAACCAGCATCAGGTTAATCATGGCTCCGGCAAAAGCACTGCCTGAAATCAGAGCACTGCCAGCACCCAGCATCATGGCAAGCAATGCGCCTGTCGCTGCACCTCCGGATACACCCAGAACATAAGGGTCAGCCAGAGGGTTTCTTAGCAGAACCTGCATCAGACAACCGGCTAATGCCAGTTCTGCTCCGGTCAGCCAGGCGGAGAAAGCCCTTGGGATACGAAGCTCTGTGACCACTGTATAGGCAATGCCTGCCTGATTCCCCTGCAGTATCAGCCAGAGTTCCTGCAAACTGACAGGTAAGCTACCGGACGTTATCGCCAGCAGAAAACTGGCTACAGATGCAATCAGCAGAAGCAGCAGGGGGAGAGGCTTATATGTTCTGGCTGCAATCAATGCCATTATCGGTTTTCCTCGGCGGTATCTGATATCGGGTTACCCGACATATCAGATAGATGCTGACGGGTGGTGGCCAGTTGCTGACACATTTGTTCGGCACCTGTCAGTACGCGGAGGGTCTGTCTCTGGATATGATCCGGTGGGATGAAATGCAGCTGGTTATTTTTAACCGCTTTCAGAGAAGGCCAGCGTCGCCACTCATCCAGCCACTCAGGTCGCCGTTTGTCCATGCCGCTGGCAATGATTGCATCAGGGTTTGCTGCCAGTACGGCTTCGATATCGATTCGGGGTGCGATGCTATCCAGCTCAGCAAAGACGTTCTGGCCACCGCATAAACCGATAACCTGTGATATCAGGTTCTGTTGGTTGATAGTGATCAGAGGGCGGTTCCATACCTGATAAAAGACGCGAACCGGTTGTTGTTGCTGGTAAGTGTTCTTAAGTGCTGCCAGTCGGTTGTTGAACTGTAAGGCCGCCTGATCGGCAATAGTCCGGGTATTCATGAGCTGTCCCAGACGTTTTACGGTTTCCGGAATTTGTTCCAGAAAACGGGTTTCAGTCAGATAAACAGGAATGCCCAGAGCTTTCAGATGATGAATGGCTTTCTGATCATTACCGCTTTTCCAGCCAATGACCAGATCGGGTTTCAGTGCCAGAATTTTTTCAAGATCAAAGTGATTGTAGCTACCGATGACAGGGAGCTGAGTCGCGGCTTCAGGATAATTGCTGAAAGTAACGACGCCTACCAGTTTGTTTCCGGCTCCTGCACTGAAAATCAATTCTGTGACACTGGGTGCCAGGCTGATCACTCTGTTAGCCGGAGAACTGAGTTGCAGGAAGGTGCCTGTATCATCCTGAACCCTGATATCGGCTTGCAAGAGTGGTGCACCAATCAGGCTAAGTAAGCCTGAGGTGATCAGATATTTCAGGTAGCGCCCTGTTATCTGTCGAAAAAAATAGCAAATGGGTAACAAAGAAAGCTCTTCCGGATCCGCTGAATCGGTACTGTCTGGTTTATGTAGGCCAGCCTGTTTCTGCGATGGATTTTAACAGCTCACTTCTTCAGTTTCAGTGTTTATCCAGAGAGTTAGTATTCAGAAGGCGCAACGGTTTCTGCCAGAATGTTTGGCCCGGTATAATTGCATATCGGCACTGTTTAACAGCTCGGAAGGTGTATGGTGCTGTTCTGACAGAGTCGCAATACCGACGCTGACAGTGACAGGATGCAGATAACCGGGATACTCTTCTACTGCTCGCCGGAGTTTTTCTGCAGTGACAGCGGCTTGTTGCAGAGTTGTTTCTGGTAGAATAATAACGAATTCTTCTCCGCCAAACCGGGCAATATAATCGCTGTTTCTCAGGCAGCCTCTGCTGGCATCGGCAACCTGCTGCAGTGCTTTATCTCCTTCCAGATGACCATGAGTATCATTAAACATTTTGAAATGATCGATATCGAAAATCAGTACAGATAAAGCTTTGCGATGGCGTCTGGAATAATCAAAAAAGCGTTCCAGGTAACGGGTCAGAGCTCTTTTATTGGGCAGCTGAGTTAATTCATCGGTATTTGCCAGATGGGCCAGACGGATATTCAGATCTTCCAGTTCATTCTGTTTGTTTCTGAGTTGTTGTTCAAAAAATTTACGTTCAGATATATCCCGGACGGCAGATATACGGATGGTTTTGTCTTTGTACTTGTGAGATTTTCCACAAATCTCAACATAAATCTCTTTACCCTGCAGGTTCAGGACTCTGGCTTCGTATATCTCAGACGAATTTGTATCTATATGCTGAATCACATCCTGTTTACTGTCATCTGCGACAAAATCGAGTACGTGTTTGCCCAGAGCTTCTGATCTGGGGCAATTAAACATTCTCTCAAATTCAGGGTTTACATCAATGATCAGACCCTGTTCAGACAATACGATCGCTTCAAAGGCTGCTTCTGCCAGCTGACGGAAGCGCTCATTCATCTCCTTTTCCCGGGCTTCAGCTTTTTTCAGTTCCGTAATATCCCGGCCGATTCCCAGAAAACCGGTTAATTCATTATTTGCATTGTGTATTGCGGTTACGGATAAATAGACGGGGACACGCTTGCCTGTGCGTGTGATATAGGTCCACTCCTTTTCATCTGCGCAGTCTGTTCGGGCTATAGCGACGAAGGTTTCAAAACCAGCGGGAACGGTCTGTCCCAGAGTGCTGGATAACTTTGCAGCGTACTCTTTGACTTCTGCCGGGTCATGGATAATTGCCGGGGTTTGCTTATTGATCAGATCTTCAGCATTGTACTCCAGAAGCTCCAGAGCGTAATGATTGATAAACGTAATGATGCCATCAGGCCTGGTGGCAATGATCGTCATGTTGGCGCTGTTCAGAATCGCCTGGTAAAAAGGGTCCTGCAAAGAGATAAGCTGCATATGGCTTCCCGGACATCAAAGGTCTTTATCTAGCATTGCTTAGTCTTTAATAAAGATCAATATTTGCCACATTACAATAAGATGGTGCTCCAGAATGTTTGTGAAAAAATGATAAAAAAGTATTGCAAGAAAGAGATAAATAGATATAATACGCCGCATCTCTGAAAGAGATCCCTGATAGCTCAGTTGGTAGAGCAGTAGACTGTTAATCTATTGGTCGCAGGTTCGAGTCCTGCTCGGGGAGCCAGA
>NZ_JACJFM010000006.1:105702-205406 GCF_014164585.1 Oceanospirillum sediminis
CTCTGAAAGAGATCCCTGATAGCTCAGTTGGTAGAGCAGTAGACTGTTAATCTATTGGTCGCAGGTTCGAGTCCTGCTCGGGGAGCCAGATTGTGAAAAGCCGATGTTTTCAATGAAACATCGGCTTTTTTTATGCCTGTTTTTCACTCAGCTGTCCGTTTCATACCAGTCTCTTTTTGTTTTATGCTTGCCTGATAAGGTAGTGTCGTCTCAGGCTTTTGCTATCGCCTCTGTTTTTTCTTTCTAATCAGCTTGGTTCCGCTGATCTTCACGATCAGGTTGATCCCACTGATTAATTTCCGTTGACTCTGTTCTGATACCCTTTTAATTGCCGTTGTTGCGCTATGTAGAGGGCTTTCTGTTAAAAATCTGACCCGAAAGTCGCGATTAAAAACTAAAATCAGATGATAAAGGGTTTGACACTTTTTCTTTTTTGCAGCATTGTTTATCCATATTCAAACGGTCGTATGAAATATCTGTATTAAACAACACGGTGTTTTCTGGATCTGATCCTGATTTAAATATTTGAGTGTTGTCGGCAGATGGTCATAGGCGAAGAACAACTGGCTTCAGTAATCCGCATGTATCACAACAACAAGCATGGATTACTGAGTAAAGCACAATACCCAACTGGGAGAGCAGTGGATGATTTACGCAGGTAAAGCCATCACGGTAAAAGAGATTGAAGGCGGTATTGCAGAGCTTACCTTTGATCTGCAGGGTGAGTCGGTTAACAAATTCAATCGTGTCACTATTGAAGAACTGGGTGCAGCAACTGAAGCGTTGCAGCAAGCACAAGGCTTGAAAGGCCTGGTGATCAACAGTGCTAAAGATGTATTCATTGTGGGTGCAGATATCACTGAATTCCACGATGCATTCAATCAGTCTGAAGAAGAGCTGGTTGAGATGAACATGGCAGTGCACGAAGTATTTAACCGGGTTGAAGACCTGCCATATCCAACGGTTACTGCGATTAACGGTATTGCGCTGGGCGGCGGTTTTGAGATCTGCCTGTGTACTGATTACCGTGTCGCATCGACTGCAGCTCGTGTGGGTTTGCCTGAAGTTAAGCTGGGCATTATTCCTGGCTGGGGTGGTACCGTTCGTCTGCCGCGTATTATTGGTAATGACAACGCGATCGAGTGGATCTGTGCGACTAAAGAGAAAAAAGCAGAAGCAGCGCTGAAAGAAGGCGCGGTCGATGCGGTTGTTGCACCTGAGAAGCTGCATGCAGCAGCGGTTGACCTGATCAAAGAAGCTAACGCAGGCAATCTGGACTGGCAGGCTAAGCGCCAGGAAAAACTGGAGCCGCTGAAGCTGAATATGATTGAGTCCATGATGTCGTTTGAAACGGCGAAGGGCTTTGTTGCAAGCCAGGCCGGTCCTCACTATCCAGCACCTATTGAAGCGATTAAGAGTATCCAGAAAGGCGCGGACAATGGTCGTGAAAAGGCTCAGAAAGCGGAAGCGAAATGTTTTGCCCGTATGGCGCGTACGTCAGTGGCAAGCAGTCTGGTTGGTCTGTTCCTGAACGACCAGTATCTGAAAAAGAAATCCGGCGCTTATGAAAAAGATGCTCAGCCAGTAAACAAGGCTGCGGTATTGGGTGCAGGTATTATGGGTGGTGGTATTGCATACCAGTCTGCCTATAAAGGCACGCCGATAGTGATGAAGGATATCAATGAGGCAGCGATTCAGCTGGGTCTGAGCGAAGCGAAAAAACTGTTGGCTAAGCGTGTTGAGCGTAAGCGCATGACACCAGAGCAGATGGCTGATGCTCTGAACGCGATTCGCCCGACGCTGAGTTACGGTGACTTTGGTGATATCGATCTCGTGGTTGAGGCTGTGGTTGAGAATCCTAAGATTAAAGGTGCTGTACTGGCAGAGCTGGAAGATCAGGTGACTGAAGACACGATTCTGACATCTAACACTTCAACCATCTCCATTACTTCTCTGGCAGAGAATCTGAAGCGTCCGGAAAATTTCTGTGGTATGCACTTCTTTAATCCGGTGCACAAAATGCCGCTGGTTGAGGTGATTCGCGGTGAGAAGACCAGCGAAAAAGCCATTGCAGCAACAGTTGCATACGCTAAGAAAATGGGTAAAACCCCGGTTGTGGTGAATGACTGTCCGGGCTTTCTGGTGAACCGTATCCTGTTCCCTTATTTCGGCGGCTTTATGGGACTGATCGAGCACGGTGCAGATTTCCAGCGTGTGGATAAGATCATGGAGAAGTTTGGCTGGCCAATGGGTCCTGCTTACCTTCTGGATGTTGTCGGTATGGATACTGCCGAGCATGCCAATAATGTTATGGCGGCGGGCTTCCCGGATCGTATGGCCCGTGAAGGCGAAAGTGCGCTGAGTGTGATGTTTGCAGCTGAACGTCTGGGGCAGAAGAACAAGCTGGGCTTCTATGCCTATGAAGAAGATCGTAAGGGTCGTCCGAAGAAAGTGGTTGATGAAAGCGCTTACGAGCTGCTGAAGCCTCTGGTTCAGGATCAGCGTGAGATGACGGATGAAGAGATCATCGAACGTATGATGATTCCTCTGTGCATCGAAACCGTACGTTGTCTGGAAGATGGCATTGTGGAAACTGCCGCAGAGGCTGATATGGGTCTGATCTTCGGTATTGGTTTCCCTCCATTCCGCGGTGGTGCGCTGCGCTATATCGACAGCATGGGTCTGGAAGCTTTCTGTGCGATGGCTGATAAGTATGCGCCGGAACTGGGTGCGCTGTACGAGCCAACCGAGAAGATGCGTGCGATGGCGACAGAAGGGAAAACTTTCTTCTGAGCCTGTACTGACCAAGCCTGAATGGGTAAGACGCTCTTTTGTCTGATGCAGATAAAAGGGTGCACCTGATACGCCAGATGCAGGCCGGAGCCTGCCCGAGAACAGAATTTTAGGAGTTAATCATGAGCCTGAATCCTCGTGATGCAGTAATTGTAGATGGCGCGCGTAGTGCCATGGCTAAAGCCAAAAATGGTGCTTTCCGAAATGTGCGTGCAGAAGAGCTGTCTGCCGCGCTGATGGATGGCCTGCTGGATCGCAATACGGGCATCGACCCGGCAGAGATTGATGACATCATCTGGGGTTGTGTAAACCAGACGCTGGAGCAGGGTTATGATGTGGCCCGTAATGCTTCGATCCTGACTCGTATTCCTAAGACAGTTCCAGCACAAACCGTTAACCGCCTGTGCGGTTCTTCCATGTCAGCGCTGCATATTGCCGTAGCAAACATTCAGGCTGGCCTGGGTGATATTTATATGGTCGGTGGCGTTGAGCATATGGGGCACGTTGACATGATGCACGGTGTTGATGTCAACCCATCGGCATCTAAGCATGCTGCAAAAGCCGCTATGATGATGGGGCTGACTGCAGAATTGCTGGGCAAGATGCATGGTGTCAGCCGTGAAGATCAGGATGCACTGGGTGTGCGTTCTCATCGTCTGGCCCATGAAGCCTCTGAAGCCGGTCGTTTTGAGAAAGAAATCATTGGTGTACAGGGTCACGATGCGGATGGTTTTGTGAAGCTGATCACTCACGACGAAGTAATCCGTCCTGAAACCTCTATGGAAAGCCTGGCGCAGCTGCGCCCGGTCTTTGATCCACGCAACGGTACAGTAACCGCAGGTCAGTCTTCTGCACTGTCTGTGGGTGCATCCGGCATGATGGTAATGTCTGCTGAGCGTGCTCAGGCGCTGGGCCTGACGCCAATCGCTAAAATCCGCTCTATAGGTGTGGCGGGTTGTGATCCTTCTATCATGGGTTATGGTCCTGTACCGGCTTCTCAGAAAGCACTGAAAGCGGCAGGTCTGACCATTGATGATATGGACTTTGTAGAGCTGAACGAAGCCTTTGCGGCACAGGCGATCCCTGTGCTGAAAGATTTGGGTCTGCTGGACAAGGTGGATGACAAGGTCAACCTGAACGGTGGTGCGATTGCATTGGGTCACCCGCTGGGTTGTTCCGGTACCCGTATCTCAACCACCCTGCTGAATGTAATGGAGCAGCGTGGCGGTACGCTGGGTCTGGCGACTATGTGTATCGGTATGGGGCAGGGCGTAGCCACTGTCTTTGAGCGTCTGTAATCTCGATCGCTTTGCGATAACGGGGTTGCGCCCTTTCCTCTGAAGGATGTAACCCCTCGCAATTATTATTGCGAAAGAATTTGAGCGTTCTTACTCAGCAACGCTCAGATAAGGATGTGTGATTGAGCCTGCACATCCTGCCATATTAAGGGTTCTCCCTGCTTCTGAACCCTTAATTTTGTATATGGCACCTGCACACTTGATTAGCTTCAGGAATTCGAAGTACCGGCCTCTTCTGTCAGGCCGGTTTTTTTATGACCCTAACCTGTTGCGCCATTTTCTTTTTGACACGCTTTGATCATCATGCTCAGAACATCTCTGACAGCAAATAGAGGATAACTCCATTTTACTATTTGATCATCCGGGACCCCAGTCATTGTGTTTACCAGAAGTGCTGTATTTCAGTGTAGGGTTGCCAGACACATGATGTGACAGGAGTTTGGTATTTTGTTCGGCAAGTTATTTATTTTTATGAAAATTTATATTAAGAGTTGTCTTATTTAAGTAAATAGTCTAGCCTCGCATATGAGGTGAACTTCTTACCTTATGAGAATTTCACATTCACTAGTCTAGCGACTTTTATGGTCGCTTTGCGTACTTTATGCAACCAGCCCAGGCTTGTCCTGAGGCTGGTTTTTTTATGTCAGAAATCTGTGCAGGGAAATATTTTTCATCTGAGATATGGTGGATATAAAGATACCTGGTTCGCTGGAAGGCAGGTATCATCTTGTTTCTGCTATGTATATTTGTATGAGTGCAGAGAGATAAGTTTGTATGAGTATGTATTTTAAACTTGTCTTAAGTGTGTAAATCGTCTAGTTTGAGCCGCGAGGTGATGTTCTCACCTGATTGAGAATTTCACATTCACTAGTCTAGCGACTTTTACAGTCGCATTTTGCGTATATGATGCGGCCAGCCGGGATGCTTCCGGCTGGTTTTTTTTGGATTTGTTATCTCTGTCGGGTAACTATTCTCAGAAATAGTCTGAAGCTGCACTGATCTTCGGCTTCTCTCAGGTTCTCTGATCAAGCGCTTATTTTTGTTAATTAAATGATTTTACTGGCTTACCTGTCAGTTCTCCCAGTTGTCTTGCTATTTTGCTGGCTTTGTACAGAGGTGAGGTGCCACTCAGGTTAAATTGTTTTCCATTGGCGAATATCAGATTGACAGCGCCTTTTTTGCGGGGCTGTAGTTTATCCTGAGACAGCTCGATGGATTCAATCGCTTCGACGGGAATACGTTGCTCCTTAATCAGGTAAAAACATCTTAACCGGCGTACCAGTTCATTTTTTTCGTGATCAAGATAGATCTCATGACGAGCAAAGAACAATAGATAACCGAGGGTTCCCAAGGCTACCCATGCCGGGATAGGGAAGTCATTGGTATCGAGAAAATAGCCATTCATCGCCACCACGATAAGTATAAAGCCACCGAAAAACCAGGATATAAACCGGTTGTTTCTCCAGAGTGTGGTTTTCTTTTCCATGCTCAGGCCCCTATGATATAGCGTATCAATAAAGCCAGTATGCTCAGGCCAATCACAGGCGGCAGAATAAGTCTGGCAAAGATAGCGGTATTGTAGAAAGGCGGCGGTGGTGTAAAACCTCTGGAGGTGTCTGACGAATTATCCTGTCGCTCTGGCATCATTGATCCTGATTCTGGTATGAGTCTGTAAAGAGTGGTGCGTGTGAAGCCTGATACAGATTATAAGTTCTGTACCAGGTGACTGCTTCGATTAGAGTCCCGGTCAGGACAGGAGTTCATCGCTTGATGGCTTTGAGGATAACAAACTTCTTATTACTGGTGACGGTCACGCAGTTACCAAATAGCCGTTTTAGAGCCACATGATAGCCAAGATGTCTGTTACCAATAACCCAGAGCTCCCCGCCTTGTTTCAGAACCTGTTTTGATTCTCGGAACATCTGCTGGGCGATAAAGTCGCCAACAACATTGTTCTGATGGAAAGGCGGGTTATTCAGAATAAGGTCTGCACTGTTTTTTTCAATACCTGCAAGACAGTCTGTAGTTTTAAATATTGCATTCCGGTCGGGGAAGGCTCGTTGAAAGTTGATTCTGGCAGAATCAACCGCCATAAAAGACTCATCAACAAAAGTGATATCCGCATCAGGGAAGCGTTCCGCGGCCATCAGGCCGACAACGCCGTTGCCGCAGCCGAGGTCAATAATACTTGAGCCGTCCAGCGTTTCAGGCAAATTCTGCAAAAAGAAACGAGTGCCTATATCCAGCTTTTCCCGGCTGAAAACACCACCATGATTGCTGAGTTTAAAGCGGGTATGGTTAAAACCACAGTTTTCCAGCTGAAGCGCAATAGGATAAGGAGATACTGGTGGAGCCAGAGACAGATTTGGTTCAGAAAAGATCAGTCGGGCTTTTTTGACTGCCAGAGAAGTGTGTGTCTGACCAATCAGTTGTTCAAATAATTGTAAAGTTGATGTGTGAATATGCTTTGCCATACCGGCAGCAATAATACGGGTGTTTGATGTCAGCAATGGACGGATGCGGTATAGCTGCTCCTCCAGCATCGACAGGCTTTTCGGAATTTTGATCAGAATAATATCCGGTGACTGTCGAGGGGATTCCAGACTGGTCAGCAGGTGTACTGTATTGTCCGGGATATTATTTTGCTGCAGGTTGAATAAAGTACCCTGATGAGCCAGCCATGAATCACTTTGCATGGAAGGCGAGTATTCATTTAGCGCGGTACTCAGTGCGCCAAACTGGTCATTAATAATCAGAATGCTGGTGTCTGTTTCAGGAGATAGCTCATGAATATGATGCAGGAGGTATTCATCGGCTGCATCCCAGGCTCGCAGTGTTTCTTTTTTACGAACCGGAAAGCGGGAAAAATGGAAAGTCCCCTGGGGGCTGTTAAGCTGTTCCATCTGATTATTCACTGTTATTGAAGAAAGGTTTGCTGGCAAATATGCAGGCAATGGAGTGCAGATAATTGACTCCATTGCGCCAATCGAGGGTACTTATTTTTTGGTCGTCTGATTATTCGGATTATTTTTATCCGGGGTAATGCTGCTGACTTCCAGATAGGGCGATGCATCCAGTTTTTCTGCATTCATCATACGTGCGATACGCTGTACAGAAGATAAAAGCAGATTCTGCTCCCACTCCTCCATTCCCTGGAACTTGTTGATGAACTCTTCCTGCAGAGGCTTAGGGGAGTTTGCGAGTAACTCTTTACCATCATCGGTCAGGCGAACATGTACTTTGCGCTTGTCTACGGTGCTTCGTTCACGAACCACCAGATTTTTGGCTTCCAGACGATCCAGAATGGTGGTTACTGTCGCCTGGCTCAGGTTGACGATATTAGATAACTCGCGGATGGTATGGTTTTCATCCACCTGCTCCAGAGCTTGTAAAATAACTAGTTGTGGGCCAGTCAAGCCAGTGCTTTTATTAAGCTTCCGAGAGTGAAGATCAATGGAACGAATGATCTGCCGGATGGCCACAAGCACTTCTTCATAGGATTGCATTTGATTGACTTACTTCTACCGGGATTGTGAGCAAATAAGTAATACTAGCGATTTTATATCCTTTGATCACTATGATTTGACCTATTAAGAGAAAAAAAGCCAGCATACGCTGGCAAAAGAGAGAGTTACGGAAAATTCTGGCCGGAATTATGATGAGATGGCAATGGCCGGGTTTATGTCATGATGAGTATCTGCATCATCGTTTAAGGGATGCAGAGGAGCAGGATGGCGGCTGTTAAGGTAATGGGGCCTTGGTTGCAAATCGCTGAACGGTTTTTGTGCAATGTTTTCCATACTGTTATAAACACACATTAAGATAGAGCGAGGGTCAGCTGAAATGTTGTCAGGTGAACCATGCATGATATTGCACTCATGGAAAACAACCGTGCCGGCTTTGCCTGTCACAGAGGTTATCTCCTTATTACCCATCAACTCCTTCATACTGTGCTGAAGTGGTACTCCGAGCATCTGTTTTTTAAGCGAGGTGGCAAAATTGTTGTCTTTAGTACTGCCTTCACAGCAGACAAATTGTTTGTGAGATCCTGGAATAACGTATAAAGGACCATTTTTCTCATGGTTGTCCGTTAGCATAATCCATGCAGTTACAGCCCTCATCCGGGGCATGCCGTCCTCAACATGCCAGGTCTCAAAATCTGAATGCCAGGGAAAGGATCGACCGGTGAAAGGAGGTTTAATATTGACCCTGGACTGCATAGCATATACTTCTGAACCTAGCAGTCGACGTGCAATGTTTAATATCCTGGGGTGGCTGAAAAAGTTTTTGACTAATTGATTATGCTCAATAGGGTTAAAAATCGTACGTAAGGCATTGCTATCAGGCTCTGTTATCAGCTCCTCTCGCCCTGACATAATCTGTTTTAATTGACCGATTTTATACTGTAATGCTTCTACCCAATCCGACATATAGTCTGGTAAAACCAAAAAACCATCATTGATATAACGTGCTATTTGTTCTGGGCTCAGAGTGCTTTCGAGCTCAGGCTTGTGGTAAGGGTACACCACAGGATCATGACGATGAGTGATTGTTTCTTTTTTCCCCTGCCTTGATGGATACAAGTCGGTCTCTTGCTGTTGCACTGAAAGTCTCCGTTTAAGTGTTTATTACATTTTGCTGTGTTACCAGGCTTAAGCTATCGCCATGTAAATATTACACCTATAATTATTTTTTTGAAGTCCTTCCTTGTTTTTATGTGTTTTTTTGAAATTTTTATCTGAAAAATATATAGTTCTCTAACTATTAACAGATTGTTTTTAAATGAAGGGCTTATGTTGGATCAGTGGATCGGTTTTAGTTTGGGGGGAGAGCGTTACGTCCATTCTGTTGAGGTCGTAAAAGAGGTACTGCCATTTTCAGAAGTATTCCCGGTACCTGGCGCACCACCTGAAATTATGGGAATCGTCAATATTCGTGGTGAGGTGGTGACTATTGTTTCAGGGCATCAGCTTCTGACACTCATGAAACCTGACAAGGGAAGCAATCTTTTTATTCTGGTTCTGGAGCTGGATATTGGTCTGTGGGGCGTTGTGGTAGATGCTGTCACGGAGATTGCAAGCTTTGATTCTCAGTCTATTGAACCTGCGCCGGAAACAAGTCAGAAAGCAGAGGTCATCAGAGGGATGGTTTATAAGGATAATCTGCTGCATATTGTGGCTGATTTTACGCCCCGTTGCAGTGTTCTCTCTCAGCAGATTTAAGGTAAGAGTGATTATTTTGTCGAGTTGTTATGGCTGTACATGAGACTGGTTGCTTCCAATCTCATGTACAGTCAGTGTCATAAATTGATTTGCTTACTCAGCGGCGCAGATCGCCTCACCGTGATTATGTACTTCAATCAATTTGGCATGCAGGCTCTGAATTGCTTTATCATAATCTTCATCAGCCAGGATAAACTGGATGTCAACCTGACGCATCGATTGTTGCAGAGCTAAAACGCTGATACCCGCTTCAGCCAGCGCATTCACCATGCTGGCCAGAATACCCGGAACTTTCATATTGCTGCCGATAGCAGACACGATAGAGATCTTGTTCAGATTGATCTCTGAGTTCGGATACTTCTCCTGCATTGCCTTCTGAATACGCTTAATGGTTTTCAGATTGCCTGACAGGTAGTAAGTCAGAGTGTTGGCATTGTTGCCACGAGAAACCAGGTCACCTTTAAAGCGTTCGATAATATTCAGAATCTCACGACCGTATCCGGTCATACTACCCATCATATCCTGCTCGAAGATTTCCAGTGCGTAAACGTTCTGGCGACCCGCAATAATCTCAACAGATGGCGATTCACTGACGTAGTCGTTGGTGATCAGGGTGCCCGGATGGTCCGGTTCAAAGGTGTTCATAATGCGCAACGGCAGATCGCTCTGACGCAGGCCTTTACCTGCTTTCGGGTGGATCGCTTCCATACCCAGATTTGCCAGTTGATCCGCTACGTCATAGTTGGTGCGACCAATCGGTACCACATTATTTTCACCGACCAGACGTGGGTCGGCGCTGCTGAGGTGGAACTCTTTATGGATAATCGCTTCACGGGCATCGGTCAGTACTGCGATACGGCTGAATACCATCTCACTGTAACCGCGGTCGAAGGTTTTCATCAGACCTTCGGAACAGTGGGCATACCCCGTGGCGATTGGCAGCGTGTTTTCCAGATCAATCTCTGCAAAGGCTTTTGCAATGCCTTCGTCCAGAGTAAAGTGCTTGTCTGTGTCCCAGCCACTCAGATCAACAAACTGAGCATTTACGCCATCACGCTTCAGTAGTTCCGCCATGTTCCAGGCGCTATGGGCTTCGCCCAGGCTGGCGAGCATTTCACGCACGGTCATCAGGTGATCACCCAGGGCGAAGTGGCCGTGCTGACACACACGTTCCAGATCATTCAGGGTTTGTTCCGTCTGATCCAGACGATTTCCGATAAACTGGTTTGCTTTCTCGCACAGTTCACCTCCGCCAAACAGCTCCTGGTTGATGTTGAACAGATAGTTGCGAAGGCCAGTCAGTTTTTCACGCCATACACGTTGATCTTCAGCACCGGCAAATGCACCATAAATGCCTGGCTGACCATTTTTCTTATGCTCCAGCAGCAGGTTGGTAACACCGCCATAGGCTGATACGACCATAATTCGCTGATAGCCCTTGCGATGCAGGATGATGTTGTCACGTACCGCGGCGTAGTCGCTCATGGACGTGCCGCCAATTTTCTCTACAGAATGTTGCTTGCTCATTGAATATGTCTTTCAGCTATCCGGCTTATGCCAGAGGCGCTGCTTTCTCTCAGGTAGTCATTGATTTTTGCCACTGTCATGCTTTTTTAACATGTGTCAGTTAGCAGGGAGGGGCATTATATATGGATTTTGCATTTCTGGGACTGATTTGTGCCTGAATCTTTAGCAGGGTGTCGCAAAAGATGCGTTTATCCATATTAATGCCGTTCTGGCGACCTCAACGTTCTGGATGGCTGAGATCGCAAGGGGGTTGTAGGCAGGTATCAGGTAACGCTTTCAGCTTCCAGAGGGTACACACCGTTTTCGTCGTGAACCTCTTTGCCGTTCAGTGGAGGGTTGAATGCGCAGGCGAAAACAATATCTTCACCTTCATGGGCGCGTAACAGGTGCTTATCGTGTTTATCAAGGATGTAGATTGTACCGGGGCTAATCGGGTAGATTTTGCCATCATCAACCGTTTCTACTTCGCCATAACCACTGATACAGTAAACTGTCTCCAGATGGTTCTGATAGTGAATCGGTGTTTCTGTGCCTGCAAAAATAGTGGTGATATGGAAAGAAAAGCCCATGTTGTCATCTTTTAATGACATGCGAACACTTTGCCAGTTATCTGTTTTGATACAGCGTTCTGAATTTTCAAGATCCTGTAGCTGACGAACGATCATAATAAACTCTTTACGGTGTTCAGTGCTCTTTGCAAGTGCGTTGCAAAGAGCGCTGAAGTGATTGGAGGATTAACAGTTATACGGATGGATTTTCCGGGCTATCAGAGATTTCTCAGCTGGCTTTTTTCAGTGGTTCAATCATCTCAAAGTAATCAGCAAATGCCCGCTCAATGATATTCAGTCCCTCATCCAGTTGCTGCTCAGATATGGTCAGAGGCGGAAAGCATTTTACGACTTCGCCTTCAGGTCCGCTGGTTTCAATAATGAGCTGATGTTTGAAGCAGGCTGAAGTGATTTCGTCAGCCATTTCTCCGAATGGGCAGCAAATACCCTGCATCAGGCCGCGGCCTTTGCGGTAAAGCTGCGGATGACTGTCACAGATTTGATTCAGTCGGTGTTTCAGTTGTTCGCTTCTGGCATGGATGTGACTGGCAAATTTTTCATCAGCCCAGTAGGTTTTCAGAGCCCTGGTTGCCGTAACAAAGGCATGGTTATTACCGCGGAATGTGCCATTGTGCTCACCTGGTTTCCAGATATCAAGCTGGCGATTGAGCAGAGTTATAGCAAAAGGTAATCCGTACCCGCTCAGTGATTTTGACAGTGTGATAATGTCGGGCTTGATATCAAAAGGATCGAAACTGAAAAAGGTGCCTGTACGGCCACAGCCAGCCTGAATATCATCTGCAATAAACAGAATACCGTGTTCTTTACATAGCAGGCTCAGTTGTTGCAGCCATTCGCCGGAGGCTGTATTCAGACCACCCTCACCCTGGACGATTTCTACAATAACAGCAGCAGGTATATCCATGCCGCTGGAGTTGTCCGATAGCATTTTGCGGAAAAGTTCCAGAGTGTCAAAGTTTTCACCCAGATAACCGTCATAAGGCATGCGGGTTACACCTGAAAGCGCCTGGCCTGCACCGTTTCTGTGATGGCAGTTGCCGGTTGCTGCCAGAGCGCCCAGTGTGCAGCCATGAAAGCCATTAGTAAATGAAACCACGTTATGGCGACCGGTTACTTTACGTGCCAGTTTCAGTGCAGCCTCGACTGAGTTGGCGCCCGTAGGTCCGGTAAACATGACTTTATGATCCAGATTTCGAGGCTTCAGAATCAGATCGCGGAAGGTTTCCAGAAACTCAGCCTTTGCCCGGGTGTGCATGTCGAGGCCGTGGCTGACACCGTCTTGCTGTATGTAATCAATCAGAGCGTTTTTCAGGGTGTCATTGTTGTGGCCGTAGTTCAATGAGCCTGCTCCAGCGAGAAAGTCAATGTATTCTTTTCCGCTTTCATCGGTCAGGGTGCAGTCTTTTGCAGTAGTAAATACTACTGGAAATGAACGTGAGTAGCTCTGAACTTCTGATTCGTAATCCTGAAAAATCATATTACTCTCCATTAGATTTCTTTGATGTTTGTTCTGAATAAGTTTCTTTGATACAGGCAGGTTCAGCGATGCTTGAGTGGACCTATCTCAAACAGGTCTTCTGATTCGTGCTGATTTCTGAAATGCAGTTCCTGGTCCAGAAAAGCATGGGTGCGTGAGGCAGAACCCAGCTCTCTTGCAAGGGAACGAAAGGTTCCCCAGGAAGCATTATTGTCCGGAGATATTGTGGTGTGTATGTATCGAATACTGCTGCAGCTGTCGCGCTCCAGAATCGCTTTGATCATCTGGCTGGCCAGTTTCTGTCCGCGAGCGCTTCTGGCAACCGCAACCTGCCAGATAAACAAGGTGTCAGGCCGGTCGGGGCGAATAAGGGCTGATACAAAGCCTGATAACGTATTGTCCTGCCATGAGCAAACAGATGTATCTGCCCATATTGAGCTGCAGAGCATATAGCAGTAACTGGAGTTCAGATCCAGAGGTGGGCAGTTCTCTACCAGCTCGTGAATACTTAATCCATCTTTAAGTTCGGGTTTTTTAAATAAAAATGCAGAGGAGTATGTACTTGTGTTGTGACTACTGTCACTAAGGTCGCTAATCATGATATTTTGTTTAGTGGTCAAAGTATATTTAATACCATAAAGCTTTGCTTGGTTTCTTTCAAGTCCTGTTTTTTAAGGATTTTATTTCTGGGGTTAGAGATCTAATGTTTAGTGTTGTTGTTTTTAATGGCCAATACCTGATAAAAATTGAAACCGATAGAGTCTGGCGCAGGCCTGATGAGGTAAGCGTTTTAGCGATATGAAAGAGTGTTTTGACAGGTGTTGTAAGACAGGTTTTTTAAAACAAAAAAGAGGCCCGGACAGGCCTCTTTTACCGATATGAAAATTATCTGAATTTTTTGTGACTAAGGAATCTGTACGATGGTCATGGTGTGAGTACCTTTGACATCACCCCGCGTGACAATAACAGAATCACCGGATTCCACCGCTTTACGCTCTATAAGCTGAGCTGTGGCCTTGTCGATGGCATCTGAATCGGTGCTGGGCGTGTCAAATGGAATAGTCGTCACCCCACGATACAAAGAAACTCTGTGCTGAGTAATTTTCTGGCTGGTAAAGGCGTAAATTGGCAGACCAGAACGAATACGGGACATCAACAGTGGTGTCAGACCTGTGCGGGTCATGCAGATAATCGCTTTCACTCCCTGCAAGTGGTTGGCAGCATACATCGCAGACAGTGCTACGGCTTCATTGATGTAAGTGAAGCCTTCGTGCATTCTGTGGTTGGATTTCTGTGAGATTCGTTCCTGTTCAGCCCCCAGGCAAACTCTCTCCATTGCCTGAACGGTCTCTACCGGAAAGTCGCCTACAGCGGTTTCTGCAGATAACATAACGGCATCTGTACCATCCAGTACGGCATTGGCCACATCGAAGACCTCTGCCCGGGTTGGCAGAGGGCTGGATATCATTGACTCCATCATCTGAGTGGCTGTAATCACAACTTTATTCAGGCTGCGTGCCCTCTGAATCAATTTTTTCTGCACGCCGATCAACTGGGCATCACCAATCTCAACGCCCAGGTCGCCACGAGCGACCATCACACCTTCTGATGCATTAATGATATCGTCCATCAACTCCTGGCTGGATACCGTTTCTGCCCGTTCCACTTTAGCGATCAGACCGATTTCCTGCCCCGCTTCGCCCAGTAAAGTCCGGGCTTCACGCATATCATCACCTGATCTGGGGAAGGATACAGCCAGATAGTCCACATTCAGAGCAATAGCGGTCTGAATATCCTTTTTATCTTTATCGGTCAGTGCCGCAGCAGACAAGCCACCACCCTGCTTGTTGATACCTTTGTTGTTAGACAGCTTACCGCCTACTATCACGGTACAACGTACTTCTGGTTTACAGACTTCATTCACTTGTAGCTGAACACGGCCATCGTCCAGCAACAGAATATCTCCAGAAGCGACATCATCAGCCAGTTCTGGGTAATCAACGCCGACAGCCTGTTGGTTACCTGCATCACGAGGCATGGTCATATTCAGAGTAAAGGTGTCACCCACAGTCAGGTTAACAGGGCCTTCAGCAAAGCGAGCGACTCGAATCTTGGGGCCTTGCAGGTCGCCCAGAACAGCAACAAAACGGCCGATTTCAGCCGCTGTTTTTCGTACCGCCTCTACGCGAGCCTGATGATCTTGTGGATCTCCATGAGAAAAATTGACCCGGACAACATCAACATATTCCAGTAATTGCTTCAGTATTTCTGGTTTGTCGGTGGCCGGGCCAAGGGTTGCTACAATTTTGGTTCTGCGCATTTAAGCGTTCCTTTCGGATTGTGTACTGATCACACCGACATCAGGCGTTGAGTGGTGTCCAGCATTCGATTAGAAAAGCCCCATTCATTGTCGTACCACGCCATCACTTTTATCAGATTACCCTGTACTCGGGTGTGGTTTGCATCAAATACGGATGATGCAGGGCAGTGGTTGAAATCAACAGAGACCAGGGGCGCTTCATTATACAGCATGACTTTGGAGTCATTCGCTGCTTTTTGCATCATTTTATTAATGCTATCAGCTGTTTGTGGCCGTTCTACGACAACACTCAGGTCGACCAGAGATACATTACAAGTGGGGACTCTGACTGCAAGCCCATCCAGACGGCCTGCCAGTTCGGGTAATACCAGACCAATAGCGGCAGCGGCTCCGGTTTTTGTTGGAATCATGGACTGAGTGGCCGAACGTGCCCGATAAGGATCTGTATGATAAACATCGGTCAGATGCTGATCATTGGTGTAAGCGTGAATAGTGGTCATAACGCCATTCAGCACTGACATTTCATCATGCAGAACCTGTACAACAGGCGCCAGGCAATTAGTAGTACAAGAGGCGTTGGAAACAATCTGATGTTCACTGGTCAGCCATTGATCATTAACGCCATAGACAACGGTGAAATCCACATCAGTTGCTGGCGCTGATATCAGTACTTTTTTTGCTCCCGCGGCAAGATGTGCCGCTGCTTTATCTCTGGTAGTAAACAGTCCGGTACACTCCAGTACCACATCAATTTGCAGGTCCTGCCAGGGCAGCATAGCAGGATCTTTGATAGCAAACACCTCTATCGCACGGCCATCGACAGATAGTGAGTTGTCATCATGCTGTACACTGGCGTTAAAACGTCCGTGGACGGAATCGTACTGTAGCAGATGCGCATTAATAGATGCATCGCCCAGATCATTGATAGCGACAATATCTATCTGCTTTTTATAGTGACCTTCAAAACAGGCTCTCAGAATATTACGGCCTATACGGCCAAAACCGTTAATTGCGACTCTGATTGGATGCATAACAGACCCCTCCGTGTCGGAAATTTCAGTTCTGTTATTTCAGAGTGGATGCTAACTTGCCGGAATGCAAAGATTTTTCTGATATAAGTCCGTAGATATCCGGCTATTACATCTGTTTTTCATCTGATTTGCTGGATATCAGGTGGCAGCTAAGGTAGTTTATACGCTTTTTTTCCTGCCCTGGTGATTTTCCAGGGAAAGAGAATGGTGTTAACGAGAAACACAGAGTCAATCTACTGATGCACTTTTTAGTGAGGCCTCCTGGCCGGATAAATGAGGTCAGTGACTAATGCGTTATTGATTTTTACCTCATATTTTCGATATAAGATGCCGCACAGTAATAACCAAATTAACATTGCCCGCTGCTATGGGCATCGGGATTAAAATCAGAAAAACTGGCTTTTTCAGACGAAAGCAAGCTATTTTCTTGAGAAAACCTGTTATTCACAACAGCCTTCGATTAAGAGACATATAATGGGAAAATCGTTAGTAATTGTCGAGTCTCCGGCCAAGGCTAAAACGATCAATAAATATCTGGGCAAGAATTTTGTGGTTAAGTCCAGTGTTGGCCATATTCGTGATCTGCCAACCAGTGGCGGAGCGAAAGAGCCGGTTGATGCGAAAGCCAGAGCTAAAGCCGCTGCCTTAACCCGGAAAATGAGCCCGGATGAGAAAGCGGCGCACAAAAAGCGCAAAGCTCGTGAACAGTTGATTACTCGTATGGGAATTGACCCTGAGAACGACTGGCAGGCCAATTACCAGGTGTTGCCTGGTAAGGAAAAGGTGGTTGCTGAGCTGCAGAAGCTGGCCGCTGATGCCGATGAAATTTATCTGGCAACGGATTTGGATCGAGAAGGAGAAGCGATCGCCTGGCACCTTCGTGAAACTATAGGCGGTGACGATAATCGTTATCGCCGTGTGGTATTTAACGAAATCACTAAAAATGCTATTCATGAAGCATTTGAGGAGCCGGGGCGTCTGGATATGAGCCGTGTGAATGCTCAGCAGGCACGTCGATTCCTTGACCGTGTTGTGGGCTATATGGTATCCCCTCTTTTGTGGGGTAAAGTAGCTCGGGGCCTGTCCGCCGGACGTGTACAATCGGTCGCTGTGCGCCTGATTGTCGAGCGTGAACGTGAAATTCGTGCTTTTACTCCGGAGGAATTCTGGAGTGTGCATGCTGACCTTAAAGGCCAGGGTGTTGCACCTTTCCAGTGTGAAGTTTCTAAA
Organism: Oceanospirillum sediminis; assembly: GCF_014164585.1. GTDB lineage: Bacteria > Pseudomonadota > Gammaproteobacteria > Pseudomonadales > Halomonadaceae > Oceanospirillum > Oceanospirillum sediminis. Next base: position 123,170 of record NZ_JACJFM010000006.1, read on the forward strand.
CAGGATGGCTCTGCATTCCGTCCGGTTAATAAAGAGCAAACTGACGCTGCGCTGGCGATACTGGAAAAAGCGGCTTTCACCGTTGCCAAACGGGAAGATAAGCCAACGAAGACCAAACCTTCTGCACCTTTTATCACTTCGACGCTGCAGCAGGCAGCCAGTACGCGTCTGGGTTTCAGCGTAAAGAAAACCATGATGCTGGCCCAGCGTCTATATGAAGCAGGCTTTATTACCTATATGCGTACTGACTCGACCAATCTGAGTCAGGAAGCGGTTGAAAATTGTCGTACTTATGTCGACGAGAACTTTGGCCAGAACTATCTGCCTGAGACGCCGAACAGTTACTCCAGCAAAGAAGGGGCTCAGGAAGCGCACGAAGCGATTCGTCCATCAGACGTGACTCGAAAATCGACTGAGCTTACGGGCATGGAGCGTGACGCGGAGAGGCTTTATGAGCTGATCTGGCGACAGTTTGTGGCCTGCCAGATGGTGCCAGCGGAATATCTGAGTACCTCCCTGGTTGTGGGTGCCGGTCCGTTTGAGCTGCGTGCCCGTGGGCGGGTACTGAAGTTTGATGGTTTTACCCGTGTGATGCCATCAAACAGCAAGAAAGATGAAGATCAGTCATTGCCGGATCTGAATGTTGGTGATTTACTGAATCTGGAACAGTTACTGCCCAAACAGCACTTTACCAAGCCGGTCGCTCGCTTTACAGAAGCAAGCCTGGTAAAAGAGCTGGAAAAACGGGGGATTGGCCGACCATCTACTTATGCTTCGATTATTTCCACGATTCAGGACAGAGGCTATGTCCGGTTGGAAAATCGGCGTTTTTATGCGGAAAAAATGGGCGATATCGTGACGGACCGCCTGGCTGAAAGCTTTACTGACCTGATGGACTATAGTTTTACCGCCCGAATGGAAGAGTCACTGGATGATGTGGCAGAAGGTCATAATGACTGGAAAAACTTGCTGAATACTTTCTATGGTGATTTTAGTCAGAAGCTGGCCGCGGCGGAGTCCGAAGAAGGCGGTATGCGCCCGAATCAGGCGGTTGAAACCTCTATTGAGTGCCCGACATGCAGTCGCCCTATGCAGATCCGTACTGCCAGTACCGGTGTGTTCCTGGGGTGTTCTGGTTATGCTTTACCACCGAAAGAGCGTTGTAAAACCACTATCAACCTGACATCTGGCGAAGAGGCAATCAGTGCTGATGCAGATGATGAAGCAGAAACACAGGCGCTGAGAAAGAAACATCGTTGTCCGAAATGTAGCACCGCGATGGATAGCTATCTGATTGATGAAACCCGGAAAATTCATGTCTGCGGTAATAACCCGGATTGTGATGGTTATGAAATCGAAAAGGGTGAATTCAAGATTAAAGGCTACGATGGGCCTGTTATTGAGTGCGATAAATGTGGCGCTGAGATGCAGCTGAAAAATGGCCGATTTGGTAAATACTTTGGCTGTACCAGTGAAAGCTGCAAGAACACGCGTAAGCTGCTGAAAAGTGGTGAACCTGCGCCACCAAAAATGGACCCGGTTGCTATGCCTGAGTTGCAGTGCCAGAAGGTAGAAGATCACTATGTATTACGTGATGGCGCATCCGGTCTGTTTCTTGCGGCCAGTCAGTTTCCGAAAAACCGGGAAACACGTCCACCCCTGTTAATAGAAATACTGCCGCACAAAGAGGAAATTGACTCAAAATACAACTTCCTGATGACAGGGCCGACCCATGATTCAGAAGGTAATCCGTCAGTAATTCGTTACAGCCGGAAAAACAAAGAGCAATACCTGATGAGCGAGGTTGAAGGAAAAGCGACAGGATGGCAGGCGTTTTTTGAGGGTGGTCAATGGGTTATCCGGGAGAAGAAAAAAACTTCCAGAAAAAGCACGAAAAGTTAGTTCTTTAAATAACAATTCGCGCTACACTATACAGATTAAAGGCCGGTTTGAAACAAACCGGCCTTTGTTGTCTGACCGGCTTTGCGATGCTGAGTATCAAGGGTAACAGATGCAGAAACCCGATGATCTCAAGTCAGTAAAAAGGTACTAACTGACTGCTTGTTGCTTATTCGGAAAATCTCTTTTCAGGTAAAAAAAATAATGTCATCTTTTGCTTCACGTACGATGCAGAAGCTGTATTCTGCACGTCTGCTTGCTGAGCATTTAAATGCACTTGAGCAGCAGGATGAGTTGGTCAGATCTGCTTTCAGAATGGCTCATACTGAAGCTGTTTTGTTTCAGATGCAGGGAGCTTTACAGTCTTTACTGTATGAAATTGCAGAAACAGCCCGACTACCTCAGGGTGAATGGCTGACGATTAAAGATTTACAACAGGCGGCAGATAAGCATGAGCGTTGTCTGCCTCAGTTAAACATTCTGCTTGAGTTGCAGAATGATAGTTTCAGCTGGCTGAATCAGTTCCAGAAGCGTTACCAGAGTTGCTGGTTACCAGAACGTCAGAGTACTGATAAAGACGTTCATGTCGCTGCTCAGACGGCTAATCTGATTAGCACTGCGCCAGAAGAGGTGTCAGAGATTGAGCAGCTGAAACTATGGTTAACGAATATGCAGGCGCTGGTCAATGATTTGCGCCAGACAATGCAGGAATTTTGATGTTGCAGGATGCCGGGTCTCAAATATTGTTAAGGGGTAACGACCTTGTCTGATAGTCCATTTCTGGAAATAGTTGAACTTTCTGATGGCGATGTCATCCTGCAGTCCGTGGACGATGAACAGGGTGAGCCTCTGGTGCGTATTCGGTTTTCTTCGGAAATCGTTGAGCATCTGGGCAGTGCCAGTTTTGATATCGCCCGTGAAATGCTGGATAAAGCGATTCAGGACAACCGATTATGGGGTGATGAAGGCGAGGACGACCTGTCAGCGGACAGGGTTGTTCATTAGCGATTATTGTGCAGCTCTTGCTGTATATCTATATGTCCCTGTAATTATAAAAATACCGGTCTGTCATGCAGACCGGTATTTTTTTGCTTCTGTGAAATTCTGATACCTTTTTTTCTGTTTCCTCTGCAGGCTATCCGACTGGCTGCTATGGTTATTTTCAGAGTAAATTTTCACTGACTGTAAAACTGGCAGGCGAGTATATTTTATATATACTATTTAGTGATATTTCTCGCAATGATGGTGTTTTATTATTTTCTGATCTGGTTTTCATGTTATTTATAGTCATTTTTTTTTGCCAAAAAAAATATCATCCAGTGTAAAATATCGCCGGGCTGCAGGATGGATATAAAAAACAGCTGTTGATGTGGCATTTTCGGGGGTTCTGACCCTTTTTCCTTAGAATCAGTTAAAAATTTAGCGATTACAAACGCTTAAATGTAAGACTTTAGGTGCAATATTCGCCAAATTGATAACCTGATTACCAGTTTTTGCCCAAGACTTTTGAAACAGAATCCGTATAATTCTGCGCCATCTGACCGGAACTAAGGACAAAATGTCTCATCTTAATGCCTGGTATTCAGGCCCTGATGGCGTGACCGGTAAACTATAACTAAAAACAGGGATATCCAGAGACTCTACAGCAGACAAGACAGGTGCTGTAGTGAGGCCAAAAGCTGATATCTGGTGTCAGTTCAATCCCAATAATTGACAATGGCGAAGCTCGTATGACCGCAAAATCTGCAGATGTGTTGCTGGTAGGGGCCGGTGCGATGAGCACCACCCTGGGGATGCTGCTGAAGCAGCTGGACCCGACGATTAACCTGATCATGGTCGAACGTTTGGACCATGTGGCTCATGAAAGTACCGACGGCTGGAATAATGCCGGTACCGGACATGCAGCCTACTGTGAACTGAATTACACTCCGGAGCAGGCAGACGGCAGTGTCAATACTGCAAAAGCATTTGCCATTAACTCTGCTTTTGAAATCAGTCTCCAGTTCTGGTCCTACCTTGTTGAACAAGGCGCTATGCCCTCCCCCGAACAGTTCATTAACCCAACACCACATTGCAGTTTTGTGTGGGGCGAAAAGAACGTTAATTTCCTGCGTACCCGCTACGAAGCTCTGAGCAAAACACAGTCTTTTACCGACATGGAATACAGCGAAGATCATGATGTTATTCGTCAGTGGATGCCTCTGGTTATGCAGAATCGTTCTGCAGATGAAAAAGTAGCGGCAACCCGTGTACGTTATGGTTCTGATGTGGATTTCGGTTCCGTTGCCCGTAACATGGTGAAATACCTGGAACAGCAGGACGGTTACGAGCTACTGCTGGAGCACAATGTTCAGGATCTTAAGAAAGACTCCGATGGTCGCTGGAACGTTACTCTGAAGGATAAAGATGGCAAGAATGTGACAATCAATGCTGGCTTTGTTTTCCTGGGAGCTGGTGGTGGCGCTCTGCCTCTGCTGCAGAAGTCTGATGTGCCGGAAGGCAAGGGCTATGGAGGCTTCCCGGTCAGCGGTATGTGGCTGGTATGTAAACGTCCTGAAATTGCACAGCAGCACATGGCTAAAGTGTATGGTACAGCGCCAATTGGTGCGCCTCCGATGTCTGTTCCTCACTTGGATACCCGGGTTATTAATGGGGAAAAAGCACTGCTGTTCGGACCTTTTGCTGGTTTCACCACGAAATTCCTGAAAAAAGGTTCCATGTTCGATCTGCCATCCAGTATTAAGAGTGATAATCTGAGTTCTATACTGTCGGTAGGTATGAGCAATATGGATTTGACCCGTTATCTGATTAGTGAGGTACGTCAGTCTCACACAGCGCGCTGCGATTCACTGCGCAATTTCTTCCCGGATGCCAAAGATGAAGACTGGGAACTGGCTATGGCCGGCCAGCGTGTCCAGATTATCAAGAAAGATGAGAAGGGTAAGGGAAAACTGGAGTTTGGTACCGAAGCGATTACAACAAAGGATGGCTCTCTGGCTGCTCTGCTGGGAGCATCACCAGGTGCATCGACCTCAGTTAATACAATGATCTCAATTATTGAGCGTTGTTTTGCTGATCGTCTGGCAACCGATGAGTGGCAGACTAAGATGAAGCAGATGGTGCCATCTTATGGCCAGTCTCTTACCGAAGATGATGTACTTTTGAAAGATGTTCGTGAGCGCACACTGCGAACTCTGAAACTGGATCGCGAGACTGAGCAGGCAGAAGCCTGACAGTTCACCTCTGGCAGCCGTTTATGACTGTGGGAGGTTGTAAACGGTGAGGCGGTTCAGGGTTTAGCGACAGAAAAGTCTCACGCCAGAAGCGAGGAAAGCCGATACTGTTCCGGGTATCGGCTTTTTGGGTTATAGGATTCCTATTTATATCAATAGTTTTCAGAATCGTTCATGACTTATGTTCGTTGAGTTGTTGGCCTGTTCTGATGACCAATAATGAGTCATTGTAATTAACTTACCAGGAAATACTGTCTGAATATGGAAGCAATGGACCCGGATATGGGCATTATGGACCCTCAGCAGCTGGTTAAACTGGCGACGATGAAAATGCCTTTTGGTAAATATCAGGGCAGAGTGCTGATGGATCTGCCGGAAGAATATTTATTATGGTTCCGCAAGAAAGGATTCCCACAAGGTGAATTGGGCAGGCTGATGGCTCTGATGCTGGAACTTGAAGTGAATGGTCTGAAAGAATTGCTGGAGCCTTTACGGCAGCACTGAATCATATGAAAACACTCTGAGCAAATATAACACTTTTGCTATAACTGATTTCTCACTTTTTCTGCTCTGTTTGCATTTTGTTGCCATCTGTTTACAGAAATAGTCTGTTTACTCCAAATATCATACATCTTTTTTACCCGGTTACATCCAGGCACAAACCAGTACACTCTTAAGCCGGTTAATCCTCTAGAATTCTGCACAGTTTTCTCTTCACTATTATCTGATAGCTCAGGATATTTCCGGGATGGAGCCCTTATAACAATAACATCCAGACAGGAGCAAGGGGCATGAAACTCCCTGAAACATATATGCGTCTGGTCGCCACACTGCCTTTGCTGGCGGCCATCAGTTATGGCTACTTAAATCATCATCTCAATCTGCAATACACTATGCTTCTGCTGATCGCAGGGTTTATTGGTGTACTGGTCCCGGTGTTTATTCCCAGCAGGAGGCACTGGATTGCTTCTGAGTCAGAAGAGGGTGAGGTCAGCACAGCTTCATTAAACGCTATGAGCCAGCAGCTGATCTCCCAATACCCTGAGTCATCAACAGAGAATCGGACCGGGCAGAGTCTGCAGCAATTGTTCGGTATGGCTCGTGCCCTGGGGCCAGTCAGCAGCCAGACCGCCATTGCAACGGCGGAGGTCTCCTGGCTGGCAGACAAAATGAATCAGCATCTGGTTTGTCAGAAACAGGAAACAGAAAAGATTGTACAGCGCCTGGAATCAATCACGGTGACGATGCATCAGGTGTCGGTCAATGCCGCCAGCGTGACAGATCTGGCTGTACAGGCGAAAGTATCCAGTCGCTCTGGCCGACAGGAGCTGGAGCAGACAATCAGTCAGATGCGGGAGATCAGCAGTAATACTGATCACACTCTGAGGCTGATTAACGATCTGAATGAAAAGTCTGAACGTATCCAGGATGTCACACGAGTCATTGAGGGTATTGCTGAGCAGACAAATCTGCTGGCTCTGAACGCTGCTATTGAAGCCGCTCGTGCCGGAGAGCATGGCCGTGGGTTTGCGGTTGTCGCGGATGAAGTACGCAACCTGGCCAGCCGGACTGCGGACTCGACTCAGCAGGTTGGCAGAATTGTAGAAGAAATTCAGTCCAGCACACGGGAAGTGGTTAAGACTATTGAATCTCTGGTGACCCGTATCAGTACCGGATCTGAAAAAATTGCAGAAACCGGCGTCCGGCTTGAGCAGATGAGTGCTCAGTTTGATGAAGTTGAAGACCAGATTTCTGGTATAGCAGAGGGTGTTAGTCAGAGTTATAGCCATGTTGAAGAGATCTCAGCTTCGGTGAAATCTCTGAAAGAGGAAGTCGCCGGAGGCCATCAACAGATGAATGTGCTGGCGAAGCAGGCAGATCAGCTGATGCATAGTGCTGAGAAAATTACCGCAACTCTGTCAGATCATGCCGCAGAAGGTCAGCACTATCAGGCTTATCAGACTTGCCTGGAAGGTGCCAGGCGTATCCAGGAGGTTTTCGAGCAGGCGATCAGCAAAGGACAGATTACCTTTGAAGCGCTGTTTAACAGAACTTACCAGCCCATCGCCGGATCGAATATAGGCCGCTGTTCCAGCCATTATGATCAGTTTACTGATCAGGTACTGCCTTCTATCCAGGAGGAGTTATTACAGCGACATAATTATGGTTATGCTATCCTGCTGGATGATCATTGTTATATTCCTACCCATAATCGACAATACAGTCATCCGGAAACCGGAGACCCGTCCATAGATGCTGTACAGTGCAGGGGTAAACGTATTTTTGATAACCCGGTCGGTGTGCGTGGGGCCAGAAATAAAGAAAAACTGCTACTACAAACCTACAAACGGGATACCGGTGAAGTACTCCATGATCTGTCAGTCCCGGTTGTGATTAATGGCCGACACTGGGGAGCGTTCAGGGTGGGGTATTTACCAGAATAGAAGTTTTTTAACAGGCAAACTGATTTATTGGAGAAACAGATATGCCTGTAAAGGATGACAGGACATTGCTTAGCCATCAGCTCTGCTGGTGGCTTTCGAATATCAGGACATACCAGGGAGGTTTTATGTCTGGATCTTTTATTGCTGAGCACTCGTTACTATTGGCAGCTGCTGTTCCACTCATCTCAGAAGCTGACTCATCTCACTTAACTCTTCTTGCTGTTGATGCTTCTCCGCCTGTTATGCTGGCAACAGAATTTAAGACGACCCTGCCGGTAGATCATTATCTGATCAGTGAAAAGCTGGACGGGGTCAGAGCATTCTGGAACGGAACGGCTTTTCTTACCCGTCAGGGGCATGAGATTAAGGCTCCTGACTGGTTTACCTCAGGATTGCCGGATATCCGGCTTGATGGCGAGCTTTGGATTGGCAGACAGCGTTTTGCGGAATTATCGGGCATTGTCCGCCGTGAGCAGCCTGATGATGACTGGACACGTGTGCATTACGTTATTTTCGACCTGCCAGAATACCCCGGTGTGTTCAGTCAACGCAGTAAGCAGCTGACACAGCTGGTGGCAAAGATTGATCAGCCCTGGATAGCAGGTGTGGACTATTTTCAGCTGAGCAACTTGTCAGAGCTGGAGAGCACATTGAAGCAGTTAAGTCAGGCTGGTGCAGAAGGCCTGATGTTGCATCATAAAAAAGGAATTTATCAGGCTGGCAGGAGCACTGCATTACTGAAATATAAACTATATCAGGATGCTGAAGCCGTAGTGGTGGGCTACACTCCAGGTAAAGGTCAGTTTTCTGGTATGACGGGTGCCCTGGTGGTGCGTTTACCGGATGGTCGGCAGATGAAAATAGGTTCTGGTCTTAGCCATAGTGAGCGACGTAATCCACCTGCTAAAGGAAGTACAATCACTTACCGTTTTAATGGTTACACCACAACAGGATTACCTCGTTTTGCCCGCTTTATGCGGGTCAGAGATGACTTTATCTCTTCTCAGTCGACGATACAGACAGAGTAAAACACATCAGAACAGTTATCTGATATCGATAGAAAAGTCCGGTATAAACAGAGCATAAGTTGAGAGTTGACCACTTATGCTCTGTAGCCGAATCGGCAGATCCGTTTGCCAATCTGTTTTCTGCGCTGAATTACAGCTCATCAATCTGGCGACGAATATCTTCAACTTTGCGCTGCATCACTTTTTCCAGATGATCAATCTCTTTCAGCAGCAGGGCTTTCTTATCTTCTGATTTTTGCTCTGCAGCAACCAGCTTATCCAGTTCATCGACAGCACGAAGATAGAAAGGAGATGGCTCTGTGGTATGACGATAGGTTGTCAGGCCTTCATTCACCCGGCGATCTTTATGAACACGCTGGAATTTGAATTTTTTGCTTTTAGCAAACCAGTCACCCGAATGTCGGTGGAAATAGATTTTCAGAATGTCATGATCACCTTCTATACGAGAAGTATATTTTTCGATATCACGAACATTGTCGATTCCCATCTCTTTCAGAGTTTCAAACTGGTCTTCCTGGATCATGGTAAGCCTCCCGAGCGGCGTATTAACAGCTGGATAATAAATTTCTCTTAGATAGCAATATTAACTTAATCTTAATTCTGCATTCCCCGATACATGCGACATATTCTTTTAAAAAAAAGACAAAGGAAAGACATAATCACTGAATATTCTGAGTTTCTGGATGTGGCTCACAAAAATGTATGAGGCCACAGTTTGTTTTTTGATCTTTATCAAACGGTCTTCCTGCTTAACCCGGGTTAAGTGCATATCATCCATTGTGAGATAACCTTGTCGCCATCAGCAACATACATAAAGAGACATCACATGAATACTATTGAAGCCATTTACCAACGCCGTGCCGTAAAGCAGTTTGATCCTGATTTTGAGATTAGCAAAGAAGATGAGCTACGTTTACTGGAAGCCACTATTCAGGCTCCCACCGCCTATAATATTCAACACTGGCGTTTTCTGGTTCTGAGAGATACGGAACACAGGGCATATATTCGTCAGCATCTGGGCTTTAACCAGAGTCAGATGACAGATGCCTCGTTGCTTATTTTGCTGACTGCCGATACCCTGGCATGGCAGAAATCACCGGAGCGTTACTGGGCTAATACCAATACGGATACGCAACAGCTGATGACAGGGATGATAAATGACTTTTATAGTGGGCGGGAATGGCTGCAAAGGGATGAGGCCCAGCGTTCTATTGGTATGGCTGCACAGACACTGATGCTGACAGCGAAAGAGCAGGGGTTCGATACTTGCCCTTTGATGGGGTACGACATTGAAGGTGTGGCTGAAGAGGTTCGTTTGCCAGAAGGTTTTATTCTGGGGCCTATGATAGCCGTAGGAAAAGCGATCAAACCGGCTCACCCTAAAGCGGGGCAATTACCACTGGATGAACTGGTCATCGAAAATCACTTCTGACTCAATTGCAGATGATCCATTTATACTTGAAGGAATGCTGGTGATGTTGCTCGCATTGTTTCAGGTGCTGGCAGGCAAAGATGGGTAAAGCGGACTGAGGATGGTATGTGTGAGTGACTAACTAAACGTCTGATTCGGGAAAATGCCCGCATCAGACCCACTCAACACATCCTTCTCCCAGATAATCAGCCAGAAAATCCCGCGGCCCCGCCAGAACATTAATACTGAATACCTGATGATCGTGAGTGATCGCCAGTCTTTTCAACTTTCGTCCAGCCAGCCATACTTTTTCTGACAGCTCGAAAACACTGTACTCTTTGGTTTTAAAAAGCACCTGCTCTACCGGATAATGATTGTCGTCTACTGTCACTACTCTTCGCGTTTCTGCTAGCTGCTCAAGCGGGTTGTTCAGAGCGGAGTGGATTGCTGATGCCATAATCTTATCCTCGGAAAACACTGTTCTGCACCTGAAGTCTATGCTTCATAATATAGTTATGGCCCTGATTTTCTGGTATTACAGTGGATTACATGCATCTATAAGGTCAAAAATAAACTTATTAAAAACAATCGGATATCAGTAAAGCTTTTTATAGTTCTACAGAATATCTGCTTATGATCCTCGATATATTACTGTCAGCCTCAGAGCATTTAGTCCAGATAATCTGCTAACTCGGGATAGATATCGGCCCAGGTTGTACCCTGACAGCAAAAAGCGCCATGACTCAGTAGCGAAATAAAAGTCCGTGGTTCAGTATATGCCGCATTCATTGGCGGGAAATATCGAAATGGTTTTATTTCGCTACGAATCGCTTGAAAATTTTTATAGCGTAGAGTCGTTGGATTTCAAGGCATCCAGATTGGCTTTCAGCCAGTGCTCAAAAGAGCCTGAATAGACTTTATTCAAACTGTTAAGCTGCCAGTGGGTTTTGGGATATGCAGCATCGGACTGTCCCGGTTTATCGGATAACCAGAGACACCTCATACCATTATCATTTTCTTCTGCATCCAGCACAGGCAAACTCAGTGCGTACAGCAGAGGATTCAGCTCAGGCTGAGTAGTGCATAGTCCGTCCCATTGTTGCTGCCAGAGCATATCATCCAGACTCAGGGCGAACTGGCTGATAGCCTGATCATTTTGTTGCTGATTCCGGGTGATCTGTGGCTGATGCTCTGGCCATAAGCGGGCAAGATCTTCGGCAATGATACGGTTCATCACTTTCAGGTTAGCGGGGCTGAGCCAGAAATAATCCAGACCGGATTCCGCACTCTGCTGGCGGCTGACGCGTGCGCCTTCTGGTTTTAGCTGAATGGCGGCATCCACAGGAATAATGTGAATATTGTGGTGACGAAGAGTCGGATAAACCCGTAGTTCGGGCCAGACTGATGCCACATTAATGACAGCAGTATATTGTGGTAATTCAGAGGCTTTTTCAGGCAATTTATTTTGTAGCCAATAACCAATTCTTTTAACCGGATAGCGCTTAGCGGGCAGATAATCTGTTTGTACAGAAGTGCCTTGCAGCAACGCTCGTGTCAGCAGATCGGTCACAGGCAATGTGGTTGCGATATGTGCCTGATTTTGCTGGCCAGCAGCTACAGCATGTCTGACAGGCATTAATGCCAGCAATAATAATCCACATAACGCAAATCTGGCATAACCAGCCTGCTGTTGGTGTGCAGAAAAAAATGAATAAAAAGAGTGGGTGAGACATCTGAGCATAGTGGTCTGTTTCTCTTAATTGGTCATGATATTCGTTTGGCCAGAAAAAGGACGGGGCTATGGTCCGTCCCGTCCTGATGGTGATGATCAGGCAATACGTAATATTTTCAGTTGATTCAGCAGTACAGTACTCAGGAACAGGGTACTGGCAAGGAGTACGATAGCGGCTCCTGAAGGCACAGGCAGTTCAAAGGCCATCGGCAGTACCACTCCAGCAACACAACAGCCGGTTGAGATCAGTAATGTCCGGATAAAGAACTGACGAATATTACGACTGATCAGTCGGGCCGTTGTAGCCGGAATCAGCAGTAAAGCTCCAACCAGAACCGCACCGATAATTTTCACTGCCGCGACTGTGACCAGAGCAATCAGAAGGATAAAGGCATAATCAAACAGGGTAACTCTGGCTTTTTCACCACCCACGCCCTGAACCCGTGCCAGATCCGGTTGCAAAGAGGCCATCAGAGCCTGATTCGCAAATCTCAGAGCCAACAGCAGACTAATAGCAGAGATAATCGCCAGGATCAGCAGATCTACTGGTGTTACGGTCAGAATAGAGCCGAACAGCACATTTTCCAGGATATGTACGTTGACCTTTTTTGCCACATATAGCAATAGTGCGGCACCCAGAGCGATAGCAAAGGCCAGAAAGACGCCTACCAGGGCATCATATGGTACCTGTGTCCGGCTTTTGACCCAGTGCAGTAACAAGGCAAAACAGAGACAGAAACTGAATAAAGCAGCGACAGGTTGAGTGGCGGGTTCCCCCAGTAAAATACCAATGGCAATACCGGTCAGAGCACCGTGGCCAACGGCCTCAGAGAAAAACGCCAGGCGTTTAACCACCACCAGGGTGCCCAGAGCGCCCAGCAATGGACCGGTTAACAGTGCTGCAATGAGAGCATAAGTGACAAAAGGATACTGAAACATCTCTGGTAACATGCCTTGCGTCACCAGAGTGGTGATAAACTGATGCAGGCTGTCAATCATGAACAAACCTCCGAAGTGCTGCTGGTCCGGGATACTGTCAGTGACCTGGCCGGTATGTCATCCTGATTGTGGCTGGCACCATAAATCTGTTCAGGAGAGCCAGAGCGTTCTATGCCCTGATTAACGACAACGACCTGATCAGCGTGCCGACGGACAAAATCATGATCATGATGTACCATCACCAGAGTGCACCGCTGTGCTTTTAACTGAAGAATCAGTTGTTCAATGGTCTGTTGCGCATCCTGATCCAGGCCCGTCATCGGTTCATCCATAAACCACAGCGTTGTGTCCTGAGCCAGCGCACGGGCGAACAGCAGACGTTGACGCTCTCCACCTGACAGCTGGCCCAGCTTTCTCTGTGTTTTATCCTGCAGACCAACTTTCTCCAGCAGGCTCTGAAGTCGTTGTTTCTGGGCTTTACTCTTTTTCAGAAAAAATGCCCGTGTATGAATGCTGGCGTGTAAATAATCTTCAACGGTAACAGGTAAGGTGGCATCAAAAAACGCCAGTTGAGGTATATAAGCAGGCAAACTGGCTTTGCCTGGCCATTGCCAGTGAATGTCTCCGCTATGGGGCATAAGTCCCATCATAGATCTCAGCAGAGATGATTTACCGGCACCATTCGGGCCTGTGAGCAAATGAAGCTTACCGGCTTCAAGCGTCAGGTTGGCAGGTTTAAGCAGGGTATTATCGCCAATTATCAGACCTGTCTGGTTCAGTATGATGGATGGTCCCATTTATTCTGCTCCTGCCGGAACAGAATCTGACGACAGGGCTTCTGTCAGCGCCTGGCTCAGTGTTTTCAGGTTCTGTTCCATCTCCAGATAAACCTTATCTTTTCCATAGGAGCCGTAAGTCATATGAGAGAAATGATGTAACCGGATACCTGTGGCTCTTTCAATCGTGCTGACGTAACGGTTGTCCATGTCCAGTTCGGTAAATAGCAGGTTGACATTGGCTTTACGGATTCTGTCGATAGTTTTCTGCAGTTGAGTGGCGCTGGGTTCAACGCCATGAGCGGGCTCAATGACAGTATCAATGCCAATACCAAATTCCTGCAGAAAGTACCCGTAGGCGTTATGAGTACTGGCGATGCGAACCTGACTCAGATCCTGACCCGATAGCTCTCTCATATAATTGTTTTTCAGGCCGCGCAGTTTTCTGGCATAGATAATGGCGTTTTTCTGGAAATAACGCGCATTATCCGGGTCGAGGTTACCCAGCTCACGGGCAATGGTGTAGACCTGTCGAATTGATGCATCAATAGAAACAAAGGTGTGGGGGTTCCAGGCGTTCTGAGTGTTGGCTGCAGCCAGCAGAGGCACATCTTTATTGGCATTAATCAATGTCAGCCGGTCTTTCAGTTCCGGTTGGCTATGAATCAGTTTTTCAACGGCATGAGTCGCAAACTCATCATGTCCGATACCATTCAGCACCAGCGCATCCATTGTGAGTAAACGTTTCAGGTCAGCGGGTTGTAGTTCATAACTATGGGGATTAAATCCGGCATCGACCAGAGGCACAATTTCAGCTCTATCCCCGACGACGTTCGCGACGTAGCTGTAATAAGGGTGAAGTGTAATACCGACTTTTAATGGCGCAGCCTGCAGATTACCGGATAACAGTACCAGAGTGCTCAGCAACACTGACAGCGCCCGGCCAGAAAAAACAGTTAATATTCGGATAGCTTTCATACTTGAGGGTCCCGGATGTTCAGAATTCAGTAATCTGTAATTGCCAGTGTTCAGTCTCGTGACAACTCTGATGCTTTCCCGGATCTGACTGGCGGGTATAAATATGTCCGGGGGATTGTGAAGATTCCGGAATCACCAGTAGAAAGGTCGTACGGGTTTGCAGAGCGATACCCAGGTAACAACCTCTATCAGGCATTTGCCACTGATAATCAGCGGTCACTGAATGAAAGGGAGGAATCATCATCTCTTCCAATGTTTTAATATCAGGCCACAGGTTGTCGGTTTGCTGTAAAAATCGGATTTCTGTAATCGCATTACTCAGGCTGGTCAGCATGGCTTTGTCCTGAGTGTTCAGCTCCAGATGGCTGGATTTTTCCGGTGGTATTGTCTGGTTAAACCAGATTCCTGTTCCACCGGCGAGTAAGATGAGCAGCAGAGCCAGCAAACACCAGCGGGTTTCTTGTTGGCCATTCAGGGGATGGATGATCTGAATCTCACCAGCAGAACCCCCTGGCCCTGCTGGTTGATCAGACTGACGCTCGTCCCTTTGTAAATATTCCTTACTATAACTCGTCATAATCAATCTCAACCGGCGCTTCGTGCCCGGCATCAAAACGGATGTAAAACTCTCCCTGAGGGCGTTCGAAAACCACCTGAGAGGCCTGGCTGGTTTTCAAACTCAACAGAACATTGTCGTCGTAATCCAGCACTGTAACTTTCTTGTTAACGGCCAGGCTGCCATCGCTGAAACCAGCTTCGCACGTTACTGAATTGCTTTCGATAATACAACTCATTAACGGATAGTGAGCATTCGCATTTATGGATGAAAGCAGCAGCAAGGCTGCACACAGACATTTAAGATGTCTGTGCACAACCCGCAAGTCAGTCATCCGAAACCATTGTGTGCTTGTCATCATTGCAGGGTCCCAACGTTATGGAAGTTGAGTTTCAAAAGTCATGTACAGGATATGTCCGGCTTCGTCCGCTCGGTCATTGTTTATTTCCTGTTTCAGGTATGCACTCAGATACCAGGGACCAGCCATGTCAGGAGTGAAACGTACCATACCGTCTTTATCTGATTTTATTTTGATCATCTGGCGATCATTGCGGTATTTAGTGCCATGAGGTGTCAGCTCAACATCGACATCTTCGGCAGGTTTTCCATCCATAAATAGCTGAAACTCAGTTTCTTCTCCGGCAACAACATCACTGGGATGGGTTGGTCCTGCCAGTTCAAGGCCTTTGTTTTTCAGTGTCAGGACACTGTTATCTGGTGCCTGCCAGGTAATAAAGCTCATAGTTGAAATCTGGTAGAGCATGGTTTTAACATCACGGGCGTTATCTGGCAGACGTTTTTTAGCTTCCAGTTTGTCAACGAACATGCGTTTTTCGGCATCGCGTTTGCCTGAAACGTAATGGGTGATATAAACCGGTGGGCGCTGAGTGGACAGCTTCCAGGTACCAGGCTGATCAATTTGCAGGTCAAATACACTGCGGCGATGCCCTTTAAAGTAACTGCTTACACGTTGTTTACTGCCATCCGGAGCAATGATCTCTGCTTTATCCAGAGACAAAGGCTTATCAACGCCAAAAATAGTGTGAGACGCTGAGGCATCAACGGTAATCCACTCCGCTTCTTCACCGGACAGATTAAATTCATGAGGCAGTAACCACATAGGGTGTGCCATGGCCAGGCCGCTTGCTGACAGGCTTAATGCTGCCGTCAGCAGAGCTTTTTTCATATGACGCTTAATCGGATGAATGGCTGAATCAGATAAAAAATTTAAAGGCATAAGAGCTCCTTTCAGATAACGTATTAAAAAAGCAAAGTTCAGTATTGCTGTACCACAACAGGTCCCAGCTCTTTACCGGCTTTGATGCGATAGGTTTGCTGGCCATCAGGCAAAGTGAAGCCTTGCTTCAGCTGAGTACGACTACCGTGCTCTCGCGAAGCCTCTAGTCGAAGTGTGTACTTACCTGGTGAAACAGCCTGTCCGGACATATCCGTACCGTCCCAGTTGAGAGTAAAGGTTCCGGGTGCTCGGGTTGCGCCTGAGATACCATCCAGGTCTTCTTCCTGATAACGGCCTGATTTTCTCCACCAGCGGCGCAGATCTTTCAGCCATTTCTTGTCTTCATGCCAGACAGCCAGTGTCTTAACCGCTTTGCCTTTTTCGTTTTCAATCCAGACAGCAACATAGGGGCGCTGATACTGGCCGCTGGCAATTTCAGGCAAAGTGAACTCAATATTCAAAGCCTTCTGGTCAGATGAAGCTTGCAGAGCTCCGGATAAAACCAGTCCGGATGCCAGCAAAGCGGTAGCAATCAGCTTATTAACAGAGGGAGATAAAACAGAAAACATCAAAGTGTGCTCCAGTACATCAGTAAGAGAATGCCTGTTCCCACTCCGCTGATACCCAGTAACCGGGCCCGGCGCTTTTTCTGAGGCAGTAATAGCCAGAAACCACTCAGGGTAAACAGCAGCATGATCAGAGCGGACAGGTCGATAAATAGTTGCCAGACAGGGCCGGAGTGACGCCCTTTATGCAGATCGTTAAGGATATGAATCGCTCCGGCATTTTTTTGCTCCAGAACGACTTCGCCAGAGTTCAGGTCAAACTCTGCAATGCTGTAACCACCGGGTTGCTGGATATCAATCACCAGCAAGCGTTCTTCTTCATCCCAGTCCAGGTGTATTTCCTGGCCTCTGACACTGTATTCATCCCGTAACCAGTGGATCAGAGGGGCTGCCAGGGTGATCACATCGTCTTGATCAGGTGAATCAGAGTCCGCATTCAGTGAGTCTGGAGGCGTGCTCTGAACAGGTATCAGAGTCTTCAGTAAGTTTTCAGGCAGCTCAGCTTCTGTCATTTGAGAGGGTGGAGTATCGCTGAACCAGTCCTGATGGTTCAATGTGATGCCCGTAATAGTGAAGAACAGTATAATCAGCAGCATCAGCATGGATGAATACAGATGGATGGCTCTTACGGTACGGTGTGGAAACAGGTTTGCCAGTTTATCTATCACGGTTATTCCTGAACTTATTATTTCAGATATTTGCCTATCCCGGATTCTGCTGCAGAACGTTTTCCGATACGCAAAAAGGGCCGAAGAGATAAACTCCCCGGCCTGCGCGATGAAACAGAACGGTTGTTATTTTATTATTGTCTTCAGTATCATGATGCTGGCTGTCAGAAGCTGTAAGCTGCTGTCAGTTTAAAATTACGGCCTGGCTCCGAATCATCCAGAATCAGCTGTCCAAACCTTGGGTGATTGCTTTCACCGATGCGGGATACATGAGATACATAGTACTCATCAAACAGATTCTCTATACCTGCCGTCAGCACCAGGCCTTCAGCCGCAGCCGGAGACCAGCGAACAGAGAGACTGTGTACGTCATAGCCCTTTTTATCCAGCTTGTCTTCGTCCAGAACGACCTGAGACTCCCACTCCAGCTCCAGGTTATGAGCAGGCAGAGCATAGTCGACAGTCATTGAAATGGTGTCACCGGACTCATCACTGACAGGCTCACCGGTTTCTTTAACCTCTGAGTTAGTTCGAGCATAAGTCAGTAGCAGACCAAGATCATCTTTATCCATTTTTACGCTGGCTTCGAAGCCTTTCAGAGTGACTTCATTCTGATTGTGCCAGCCAGAGTCACTGCTATATTCAATACGATCATCAATCTGAGTGTTAAAGAGTGTCAGAGCCATTGCGAGCTTATCCAGACTACCAACATTCTGCTGATTAAAGCGGAAACCCAGCTCGCTATTCAGACCGGTTTCTGGTTTCAAGGCAGGATTTGCCGGATTGACAGTGTCGGCGTAGAAAGCTTCTTCCAGGTTAGGTCCCTGAAACAGGCTGGTTGTTGCAGCCCGCAGAGTGAAACTGTCAGAGACATCCAGCTCTCCCGCCAGACTCCAGGTCGTTTCATCGTATGTTTTGTCTGCCATAGAGGTGTTCAGGTCATAATGATTCTGGCGAATACCAGGAATCAGGCGTGCATTACCAAACGCGATCTCATTTTCCACATAAAGAGCCGCATTGGTCGCATCTTCTCCACCGTAATCAACACCATCTTTATGCACTCTGCTCTCTTCTTTATTAATCTCGCCGCCATAGCGCAGAGTATGGGTAATATTGCCGGATTCAATCAGGGACTCCGCCAGAATCTTCGCACCGGTATTCTCAACACGACCGGCTTTCACCCGATAGTCGTCGGTGTTTTCTTCGCGCTCCAGTTCAAGCTCATTACGGTAGGCGTTGGCTTTCAGATACAGGTTTTCACCTTTGTCCAGCTCATAGACGGCCGTCAGAGTGGAGCGGTCATAAGTGGTTGGATAAAGTTTGTCGCCGGTAATCGCTTTGTTGGTAGCAACACCCATATCCGCACGGAAAGGATAATCGCCATCATCCTTATAGCGGTCATAACCCAGCTCAATCCGGTTTTCATCATTCAGATCGAAACCCGCTTTCAGCATACCGTTTACGATATCACCATCGTTGCCGAGGCTTTCACGGCCTTTGCCATCTTCAGGGTTATCACGATCTACCTGATAAATGTACGCCAGCATATCGACGTTGTCTGATACCTGGCCATAGCCTGTCAGGGAGTAACCAAAGTATTTATTGGATGCCACATTGCCCTGAATACGAGCACCAAAGCGCTGATCGGCCCGCAACAGGTCAGCAGCATCTTTAGTTTCAAACTCTACCGCACCACCCAGTGCACCAGTCAGTACAGAGTTAGCACCCACCTGAATGTTAGCAGCCTTCAGAATATCCGGATTGATCAGCAGGTTTCCTGCATGATGGTACATGTAAGCATTCTGACTGGCACCATCAATGGTGATATTCAGGTCGGTATCATCCAGAGCACGAATATTAATTTTCTGTACCATAGAGTGAGTACCACCAATCTCAACTCCTGGCAGAGATCGCATCAAATCACTTAAATGATCCGCTTGTTTCAGCTCAATATCATCATCACCCAGAAAGGCAGAGGTACTGGATACCTGTGTAGCCCAGACCTCAGTGGTTCCCGTTGCTGTGGATTGTTCCTGTGCCCAGGCTGCCGTGCTGGCCATTCCGATAGCAACTACAAGCGGCAATTTTTTAAGTGATGGTTTGCTTTTCATTTAACACACCTTTCTGATAATGGTTCTCAATGGCGGTGTGTATTCTCGGGATATTTAATGTTAATGAGAATGAAATTTACACTCTTTACGTTTCAGGGTGAAAAAAGAACCGCTTCGGGTAGAGATTACAGAGTTTATTGAGTAGAGATCACAGGGTTTGTTGTACAGGGCTGTAAGCAGGTATGATGCGAGTCGCTCGATAACAGGAGATACAGGCATTGTCCGATATGACAGATACAGCAATACTCTATTCTTTCCGGCGTTGCCCCTATGCTATGAGAGCCAGGCTGGCCATTATGAGTGCAGGTCAGCAGGTTGAGTTACGTGAAATTGTGCTAAAAAATAAGCCTGAACATATGCTGACCATAAGCCCGAAAGGTACGGTTCCTGTACTGATCTTACCGGATGGACAGGTGATTGATGAGAGCCGGGACATTATGCAATGGGCCCTGAATCAGAGTGATCCGGATGGTTTGCTGAAGACTCCGGGTGGCTGGCAGTATGAAGCGCTCCAACAAAAACTGGTTGCACTGACAGATTATAACGACGGCGAGTTTAAACATTGGCTGGATCGTTATAAGTACGCGGATCGTTATCCTGAAAAAACGGCTGAAGCTTACCGTCAGAAAGGGGAACACTTTCTGTTACAGCTGGAACAGCTCTTAGCCGAGTTACGGACTCAGTCTGAAGGCGATTATCCGGCAGCACAGGCGCGCCCTGTCTTTCTATCTGGTGAGGCCCCATGCCTGGCAGATATCACCATTATGCCTTTTATCCGTCAGTTTGCGCATGTCGACCGGGACTGGTTTTACAAAGCGCCTTACCCTGAATTACACGCCTGGTTGCAATGGTGGATTGCCAGTGATCTGTTTACGCAGGCAATGAAAAAATATTCGCCCTGGTGTGATGGCGATGAGCCAATATATATTCTGAACTAAATAAATTTGCCCTGTGTGGAAGCGATTCTGAAATACAGCCTGAATGGAGATAATGATGAAAATTGAAACGGAAGAACAACTAAGAGCGCTCTATGGCTATCCTGTCGGGCGCGCTAAGCAGAAACAACTGCCTGCTCTGGAGCAACACTCCAGGCGTTTTATTCATACCTCTCCTTTTGCTGTTATTTCGACCTGTAACATTCATGGTCAGGTAGATGCATCTCCTCGTGGTGGCCAGCCTGGCTTTATTCATGTGCTGGATGACAATACGCTGTTGATTCCTGATGCCAAAGGCAATAACCGGCTGGATAGCCTGGTGAATATTGTTGAAAACGGTCAGATCGGTTGTCTGTTTATGATTCCGGGCGTTAATGAAACCCTGAGAGTGAATGGTGAAGCGTTTGTCTGTACTGATGATGAGTATCTGGATCGCTTTGTTCAGGGAGACTCTGCGACAGAAAAGCATCGGCCACAATCGGTTATTCAGGTGAAGGTAAAAGAAGTCTTTTTACACTGTGCAAAGGCTTTTATGCGCTCCCGGTTGTGGTCGGCTGATGCCCGGATTGAGCGAAGTGATTTTCCAACGATGGGACAAATGCTGAACGATCAGCTAGGAGACGCCGCTAAACCGGAAAGCCAGCAGGAGATGGAAGCTCGCTATCTGGCTTCTTTATAATTTAAGTGCCTGCTCATAATCTTCGAAGCAACAGAACAAAGGAATGCCAAATGTGTGAACTGGAGACTGGTATTAAGCTTTCACTCCAGAATTGGAAGAATATGCTGAAACTGCTCACGGGTGATATCGCTGGGGTATTTTTGTCTCATTTCCGGGATTACCCTGGAAATGAGAGATTATGAACAGGCTCTTAGTAAGAAGCCAGCCTGTCGGAGCAATAATCGGCACTCAGAAACCAGAAAATCAGTTAATCCAGAGTGATTGAGCCTCAGGCTCTGCCAGCATACCGTCCTGTATAAATATAGTGAGTGATGGCTGTACCAGATACTGTCCCGGTTGAACCTGATTACCTTCCAGATCCAGACCATTCCAGACCTTAGTAAAATCCAGGCGTTCGCCTGATTTCAGCACCCCGGAGATGACCACCTGAAGAAATACCATGTCATGAAATGGTGACCAGATCAGCTTATCAGATTGGGTGATACTGATATCATGTGCCGGATGAGTCAGTTGATATTTCAGGTCCTGAGTTCCGTTATTAGTAATCTGATAATCAAAGGTAACCGGCTCCCCTCTGAGAAAAATCTCATTGGGCTGACCAAAGCGATCCCGAATAACAAACTGTATTTCAACTTTATCCGGTGTCACCACTTTTTGCTCAGGTAGCGTCATTCTGACGGTTGTATCGCTGTCGGTTCGTCCCAGACATCCTGAAAGAATCACCACCATAAACAGTAATATGGCTTTTATTCTGTGCATCATCTCTGTTCCCTGTTTTATTCATATCATGCTGATTGCTGCAATATATTTTCAGCTCAGAGTACTCAGGGGTAAATCCGTATTCAGCCATGTCTTTGTAGCAAAGTGCATCACTATTGTCTTCGAAGAGTACATGCCGATACATTTGCTCTCATTCATCCTGCTTATCCGACTTAAGTTGTATCGCTGTCACAAGGAATTAATTTGAAGTCGAAACATTTTATCGGCATACTCGGTGACGTCATTACATCATGACAGGCTCTATAGCTGACAAGGGTCAATCAAATGAGTAAAGAAAAATCAGAATCAGAAATAGAAGAGAAGAAAAAAAATACTTCTCTCAGGTTGAGCAACAAGACTCTGAAGGCTCTGAAAATCAAGGCAATTGAAGAAGAAACCAGTGTTCAGAAAATAGCCGAACAACTGATTGAAGATTACCTTGCCGGGCATATCAAACTTAAAAAACGGAAATAGCGTCTTATGGTTAAGCATTCCAGGTGGCTGATACAGGATGCCGATCAAAGTGAACAGATTCTGGAAAGAATGCAGACACACTTTCTGCCCGATCTTATTTGCCACGAGCAGGATACTCTCACCTTTTACGATGACTTTGAATGGCGTTTATGGCGTAAGGATTTTCTGCTGGCCAGTAATATCCGGGGCCAGATTATTCTGACGGAAGGTAACGACAGCCAGACCTTTGATAACGAAGTATCGCCTTCTTTTGCCAGAAGCTTCAGAAATCAGAATCTCAGCGACAGATTGTGGCAAGTTTCTGATATTCGCCGGTTGCTGCCTATGGCAGAAGTTGAGACCAGCGTCAGAGAGTATGCGTTACGTAATTTCGAAGACGAAAAAAAGGTCTGCAAACTGGTCATCACCCGCTCTGGCTATGCCGATATGTGGGAACTGACCAGCATGAGAGGTTACGACAAGGATTACCGTGAAGCACTGAGCTGTATTCTGGAAGCAGAGCCGGAAAATCCGGAACGTCATTTGTATCGCCTGAGTCTGGAGTTGCTGGATATCAAACCGGGCAAGTATAAATCCAAACCAAAAACCAAAGTGCCACCCGAGATGGCATCTGCTGACGCATGCAGCAAAATGGTTCGCAAAATGTGGAAAAATGTCCGCATTAACGAAGACGGTATTATTCAGGATCTGGACACTGAGTTCCTGCATCAGTATCGGGTTGCTCTGCGCCGTATGCGGGCGTTATTTGCTCAGATGAAGAACTATATCGGTCCTGAGCAAAGCCTGTGGTTTAAGGATGCTCTGGGTGATCTGGCCAGAGAAACTAACCGTTTACGGGATCTGGATGTCTATCTGGAAGACCGGGATTACTATTTTGGTCTGGTTCCGGAAAAGCTACAGCCCGGACTTGAAGAGCTGTTTCAGCATTTTACCAGGGAACGCAACCGGGAACAAAAACGGGTGGCGGCGTACCTGCAGAACACTCCTTATTTGAATAAGGTATCAGCGATTGAAGAAACCCTGAAGAGCTGTCCATCAGAACCCGGTGAAAAAGGCCATCTCCCAATTGCTGAAGTGGCCGCTCAGCGTATCCGTAAGCGCTATAAACAAATCGCCAAAGATGCAGCCCTGATTCATGATCAGACTCCGGATGATGATGTGCATGAGATTCGTCTGGATTGTAAGAAACTGCGTTATCTGCTGGAGTTTTTCGGCCCGGTGCTGGACAAAGAGCGGGTTCGTCCGGTGATGCAGGCCCTGAAAAAATTGCAGGACAATCTGGGGCGCTTTAATGATTACTCCGTGCAAAGAGAAAGCCTGGAGCATTATCTGGAAAACCACAAAACCTCTGAAGAGATACAAAAAGCCGTTCATGCATTGTCTGGCGTACTCTTTATGAAACAACAAAAAGAAAGAGAACAGGTATGTGGTCAGCTGGAGGATTTTCTGGCCGATGACGTACGACAACTGATTAAGCAACTGACCCAGCCGACGTCTATGGCTCAGTCATCAAAAGGGAGCCCTGCATGAAGATTCTGGCCTGTTATAGCATTAAAGGCGGCGTAGGAAAAACAGCGACATCCGTTAACCTGGCCTATGCGGCGGCACAATCCGGATTACGCACACTGCTGATTGATCTGGATTCACAGGGAGCTTCCTCATTTTATTTTCGTGTCCGTTCCGGCAAGAAAAACTGGGGAAAACGCTTTTTCAATACGTATGAAGAGCTGCTGAAACAGATCAAAGCATCAGATTATGACAATCTGGATATCATTCCGGCCCATCAGTCTTTCCGGCACTTCGATGCGCTGCTCAGTGATCACAAAAAGCGCCATCGTCGTCTGCGTCAGGTGCTGAAAGGTCTGAAGCAGGAGTATGATCTGATTATTCTGGACTGTCCGCCTACACTGAGTTACCTGAGTGAAGCGGTTTTCCAGGCGGCTCAGATGATTGTGGTGCCTGTCATTCCAACAACGCTGTCTGAACGCACTTTTGAACAACTGCAGGACTTCTTCCGGGATAAAGAGCTGAGACTGGATAATATTTATCCGTTCTTTTCTATGGTACAGCGCTCAAAACACCTGCATAAGAACACCATAGAGCGCATGCAGGTACGCTATAAAAATATGCTGGAAACCCAGGTGCCTTTCTCCAGTGATATTGAGAAGATGGGGGAACACCGCTCTCCCGTTGCCTGCTATGCAGCCCGCACCGCCGGAGGTTCCTCCTATAACCATCTCTGGCAGGAGATCTCTCAGGTTATGGATAGCTGACGGGGCCGGGTATGAGCAGAGAGCGTATAGCCGCTTTACCTGTCAGAAAACGGAAAAACCGGGCAGATGAGATCTGCCTGGTCACTTCCCGTCAACATGGATACTGGATGATCCCTATGGGGAAAAAGGAGAGAAAACTATCCAAAGCAGATGTTGCCCGACTGGAAGCTTATGAAGAAGCCGGAGTACTGGGGACTCTCAGTCGCCGGAAATGCTTTGCTGTGAATACCTGTTCCGGTAAAAAAGGGAAAAAGCGCAGCGTTATCATTTATCCGATGAAGGTGCGTAATATTCTGAAGCGCTGGCCAGAAAAAAGAGAACGCAAGCGTTGCTGGATACCTGTTAAGAAACTAAAGAAGTATCTGGCAGACAAAACTCTGGCCAAAGCGATTAGTAAACAATTAATCTGATAACTGCTATTTATTACTTCTACTCAGAAAAGATACAGAGTCAGGACTCAATCACAGATTCAGGACTGGCTCTGTAAAACACAATTTATTCCGGCATCTCGTCAGCCAGCCATTTGCTCATTTGAGGGAAAACCACTTCCATTCTGTCATTCTCCGCTGAAGCGAATGCACACTGTGTCATTCCCAGCCAGCTCAGAATCGGTGTGCCAAAATATTGCTGTTGAGAGAAGTTATCAATAATACTCTGTGATCCCCCTTTATAACCATCAGGGTGGAAGACTATCTCTGGTGCCAGGTTCAGGTGTTTTAATGCTGCCCACGACCAGGCTATAGCAGCCATTTCTTCGCTGGGGTTATGGCCAACATAAGCCCCTGTTTCATGTCTTCGGCTGGCAGGAATGACAGCCAGATGCCCAGCTTCATGTAACAGATCGCCAGGATACTTAAGCTGTTTTCTGTCAACCAGAATAATGCCATCCTTAATAAGAATGCCGGGTAAAAAAGTATCTTCCGGTACAGACTCAAAGCGAACGGTGAGGCCAATATCCTGAATAAAAGAGATAATCTGATCTGCATAATCTGTTGTATCTTCAGTCATCCTGTAGTCCTTTATTACATAACAAAAAACTGATATCTGGTGATGATAGTTTCACAGACTCACGCAAAGTTATATTACGAGAGATAACAGTAATGATCTGAAGAGATTTCTTTTGTCTTTTTTATCAGATAGTTATGGTAAATCAAATAATAAGGCTTCAGCCTGATTGCTGATATCCAGAGTTAATCGTTCTTCATCAGTAATGGTCATGCCATCTCCGGTCAATAAGGTTTCACCATTTACGACCATCTCTCCACCAACCATATGTAAATAAAAAGTCCTCTGTGCAGATATATTGAGCTGTTCATTCTGATGATCAAATTTCAGTTTATATAAGCTGATATCCTGGTTAACTTTCATCGAACCATCTCTGGCATCAGCAGATGCAATCAGTGTCACGCCCTTTGCATCAGAGAAATTTTTTTCATAATAGGCAGGCTTAAGGCCATGAGTATCCGGGCGAATCCAGATTTGCAGAAAGTTCAGGTTCTCTGTGGCAGATGGGTTAAATTCACTGTGCCTGATACCGCTTCCGGCGCTCATCACCTGCACATCCCCAGCTTTCAGTACCGTGTGAAATCCCATAGTGTCCTTGTGCTCAATACTGCCTTCTACGACATAACTGATGATCTCCATGTCCTGATGCGGATGAGTTTCAAACCCCATTCCCGGACTAACCCAGTCATCATTAATTACTCTTAATTCAGATATTCCCATATGCCTGGGATCGTAATAACTGGCAAAAGAAAAAGTATGTCGGCTATTCAGCCAGCCGAAATTAGCATGTCCACGGTCATTGGCTTTACGAAGTGCCAGCATAATGTTGCTCCGTTTTATGGTGTCAGTATGGATCAGAAGTGTTATCAGGCAGGTCGGCTAATATCCGGCGAATAAAATATGCTATTGCCTCAGTGCCTGCCTGATTTGCCTGTCAGAGTGGTCGAAAGATCAGGCCTGTCGGGCTGTTGTGACAAAGTCTGTATTTTTGCCATCACTTCCCAGTTTATACTGCAGAATCCGATCGGCTGATAAGGCACCACCACCAGAGAACACCAGAGCGACAGAGATGGATAACAGTGCCAGGCCAAATTCATAACCATTATTACTCATGAACAATCCGTTGCCGATATGAACTGCCAGAATGGCCACTACCATGGTAAAAGCCAGCACCAGAGCCGCAGGGCGCACCAGCAGTCCCAGTAACAGAGCTAATCCACCAAAGAACTCGGCACTGCCTGCCCCCAAAGCCATCAGATAACCTGGTTCAAGACCAATAGATGCCATCCATTGTCCAGTACCTTCCAGACCATAACCTCCGAATGCACCAAATAGTTTTTGTGCACCGTGGGCCATAAAAATGATGCCTGCAGGAATACGCAGCGCCAGTGCAGCCAGGTTATTGTCTGTTGTTACAATTTTTTTGATGATTGAATCTTTCATTCTCGTAATCCTCAGTATTCTTTATCTGTGCTATTCTCATTAGCTGCTGAGCTTGCAACATCGTTTGCCTCAGCGGATGTATGCACTATAGCGCTGAGCAACAGGAAAAAATAACGGAGAGTTTTGATTTAAAAGATCAAAAAAATTGAACAATGTCTTCCCCTATTACACTTGAAGCGTTAAGAATTCTGGATGCTATCGATCGCAGAGGAAGCTTTGCAGCCGCTGCCGATGAATTGCACAAAGTCCCTTCTGCACTGTCTTATACGGTCAGCAAGCTGGAGGAAGAGCTCAGGGTTGTACTGTTTGACCGAACTCGCAGAAAAGCCCGGTTGACGCCGACGGGGCGTATGCTGCTGGATCAGGGCAGACAGATACTGGTTGCAACAGAAGAACTGACCGCCAGAGCGAGAGAGGCAGAACAGGGCTGGGAAACAGAGCTGAGGATCTGTATTGACAGTCTGCTGACCCCCGAGCCTGTTTACGAATTAATTGCTCAATTCCATCAAATACAACCCAGAACACAGATCAGGCTGACAGAAGAAGTACTGGGGGGCAGCTGGGATGCGCTGAATGCTAACCGTTGTGACCTGGTCATCGGTGCTTCCGGTGAACCACCGGCTCAGGGATTTAAACGCCATTATCTGGGAGTAGTAGAATTTGTGTTTGCCGTTGCAGAGCACCACCCGCTATGCCAGAAGCCACAACCTTTGTCGCTCAGGGATATCGAAGCCTGGCCTACTGTTATTGTGGCAGACAGTTCACAGGATATGCCGGGGCAATCCATTGGCTTACTGGATGGCCGCAGCCGGATTATTGTGCCAACTATGGAGTATAAAATTCGAGCTCAGATCGCCGGAACCGGTGTAGGCTATTTGCCTCGCTACCGGATTCAGCAGGCTCTGGAACGAGGGCAGCTTCGACAGCTGTTACTGGCTGAACAGAGAAGCCAGCCCGATATCAGTGTCGCCTGGCGCGGCAGCAGTAAAGGTAAGGCTCTGCAATGGTTTACTGATCAGCTCAGACATTATCAGTTTGATAATCAAGCCGGACTAAGAGCCTGTTAACACGTTATACAGGCCCTGAGAGCTGATCGGTTATTGATTCGGTCTTATTAACCAACCACTCTGTGTCCCCGGCCACGCATACACTGAACCACAATGTGCTTTCTTTCTTCACGGGTATCCCAGGCCCGGCCACCAGCGCCTGCGGCACCACCGATAATGGCTCCGGCTACAGCGCCTTCACCACCATCTTCCAATGCTCCGAATAAGGCACCAATTCCAGCACCCATCAGCCCTTCTGATTTAACATCATCATTGGTGTAACTTCGTTGTTCTGCCAGAGATGAGCAGGCCGCCAGATCATTGTGGTAGCGCTGGCCTTTCGGGCCATCAACAATGGGCTGGTAGGATGACGCTGTTGATCCGCAGCCTGTTGTGAATGCAGTCAGGACAATCAGACTTGTGGCAAATAAATGTTTTATGGTTAGCATGGCAAATCACTCCGGGTTAGCTTTGATCTGCCTGCTATGATAGTAGCTGATTACCGGATTGATCTGTATTGCCTCTGTATGCCATTGTCAGGTGCAAACGCCTGCTTTGTTATTACTGACATTACATTCGGGATGGATTGTTATGTTCTGTTATGAAGCCGGTATCGGCTCAGACCAGTGCAATAGATAATCCTGTAATGATGATAGCACCACCTGCCAGACGCGAGTTCAGTTTATTCCAGGCCATAGAGTCGAAGCGACCCAGTGTAATACCGGTTAACTGTAATAAAGCAACCGACAGTGCAAGTCCTGAAGCATAAGCCATCCCATGTGTTTCCGGTGGCATTTCTGAACCATGGGCAATACCGTGGAATAATGCGAACACACCTGCAATCATAGCCCCTGTTTCTGTTGAACAGCGCGTGGCTGAGGCGAGTAGTAAGCCGGTAACGATCATGGAGATCTGCACAGTACTTTCAGCCCAGGGAAAACGTATACCTGATGCCGCCAGAACACCTCCTATCAGCATCATGACGATAAAAGCTGCAGGAATTTTCCAGTAAGAGGCATCCTGGTTTCTATCACTGAGATGGGTGGCCCACAACCCGGTTGCCAGCATCACCAGCAGATGATCCAGCCCGCTGAAGGGGTGGCTGAAACCGGATAAAAAACTCAGCTCCGTAAATACTTCTCCAGGGCCATAGGTCTCATGGGCCAGGCTGTAGTCTGATATCAGAAGTGCAAGTCCGGACAGGCTTGCTCTGGTCAGAGCGGTCAACATAAGGGTAATCCTGTAATACGCTGTGAAGTGTTTCAATCTTTCTTTTAAGATATTCTTTTATAATCAAATGATTAGATGCTTATTACATATGATAATCAGTCCTTAATAATAATCCGAGTATAGCACCAGGTTATTCTGATAAAGTGAGACCCATCGCGCATTTCAGCGACAGGATACAAAGCGCAACGCTTTTAACCGGATAAGGGAAAAAGAAATTACAAAAAGTCAGAGCTTCGTAACTGAAAGCGCTTCGAAGCAGATTGATGGCTACTTAAAGAATCATAGCGGCCAGGCCAAGGAAGATAAAAAAGCCCAGAGTATCGGTAGTGCCGGTAATGATAACGCTGCTGCCCAGTGCCGGGTCCTGCCCCAGAGCTTTAAGCAGAATAGGGATGCCGACACCGATGCAGGCGGCAAACAGCATCGTGCAGAACATCGCCAGTAACATGACGAATCCCAGATTGATATTCTGATACAGAAGCAAGGTCAGAAATCCGGTAATCGTTCCCCAGAGAGCACCATTCAGTAAAGCGACCGATAACTCTTTTCTGACTAATTGCAGCCGATTGTCCGGTGCCAGTTGTTGTGTGGCCAGCCCTCTGATAACCAGAGCAACAACCTGATTTCCGGCATTGCCGCCAATGTTGGCGGTAATGGGCAAAAGAGCAGCCAGAGCCACTGTCTGACTGATCACCTGTTCAAACTGGTCAATAATCTGTGACGCGATAAAGACAATCAGAAGATTCAGAGCTATCCACGGCCAGCGATTCCGAGCTGAACGGCTGATAGGATCAAACAGGTTTTCTTCGTTACTGAGACCAGCCTGCACCAGCATCTTCTGTTGAGCCAGCTTATCCATCAGATCCATCAGGGCACTGACTCTGAGAACACCGACCAGTTTATTATGGCTATTCACAACCGGCGCTATGATCAGTTCATAACGCTCAAAGCTTCTGGCAGCATCCTCGGCCTGATCCCTGGTCTGGAAATATATGCCCACGGGAGACATAACCTCAGCGACACTCAATTGTCCCTGATGAATTAACAGGTCTTCCAGTGTCAGCATACCTGTGAGGCTACCTGCTTCATCAGTGACCATGATATAGCCGGTATTATCGGGCAATTCTCCCTGATCTCTGAGTTTACTCAGTACATTATCCAGGCTCATGTGTTGTGTGACGGCCGTAATATCAAATTCCATCCAGGCCCCTACACAGTGCTCAGGAAAACTCAGAGCAGATCGCACGGCGTCTCTGTCTTCTCCGGGCAGGCTGGATAGCAGGTCTGGTATGATTTCTTTCGGCAGGTCATGTACCAGGTCAGCGATCTCATCATTTTCCAGATGCCTGGCCACAGCAGACAGATCATCGGAATGGGACTGTCTGATCAGTTGCTGACGAATAGGATCTGAGGCCTCCAGTAACACTGCTCCAGCGCTTTTCTGCTCCACATGATTCCAGATTAGTGTTCGCTGTTCAGGCGGTACTGATTCCAGTAACAGGGCAATATCAGCCGGATGCAACCGGTTGACCAGTAGCTCCAGTTCAGCCAGATGCTGTCTCTGCGTCACAGCATCGGTTAGTGCTTGTCGGGGCTGTTGGCTCTGTTTCTGCAGCCAGGCTTCGATGACTTCCTGCCGATTGATCAGTTCCTGTATTCTGGAAATAACCTGAGTAAGTGCCTTGTTCATCCCGAGTAAGCCATGACTGAAAATTGATCTGCCAGCTTAAACCTTCAGTATGACAACTCATGCAGTGTGGCTTTTTAAATAAAGGAGTATTTTAAATAAAGGAGCATTGTGCTCAGGGAGCCGGTATGTCTCCATTATTGATATCAATTCTGGCAGTGCAGCCACCCTCTGCATTATTACTCAAACTGAGTGTCCAGCTGTACTTGCGGCATATATCATGAGCAATCAGCAATCCCAGACCAAAGCCCTCAACGCCTCTGGGTTTACTGTCCAGCCCTGTACCTGTGTCTGACACTGAAATATTGTCAGCTTCCACGCGCAGAGTGACCCGGCCCTGTTCGGTACAGGCAAAAGCGTTCTTAATCAGATTACCTAACAGGATTTTCAGACTGGTTTCCGGAATAATGACCTGAAGTTCATGATCCAGCTCTACTTCAGCTATGACTTCTTTGTCTTTTAACAAAAGACGGTGGGCTTCAAGAATATCGCTCAACTCCTGGTACCGGAGCGGGCGCGGTGATAATTTACTGATATCTTCTTCCCGGGTCAGAGAGAGTAAGGTGCTGACAAAGTCATTCATTTCAGTACTGG
Organism: Oceanospirillum sediminis; assembly: GCF_014164585.1. Lineage (GTDB taxonomy): Bacteria > Pseudomonadota > Gammaproteobacteria > Pseudomonadales > Halomonadaceae > Oceanospirillum > Oceanospirillum sediminis. Next base: position 154,873 of record NZ_JACJFM010000006.1, read on the forward strand.
CGTGATGTAGTCTCTGGCGCTGTTTCTCGATAAATGCAGGATCGTCTGAATGTCCCAGAAGAGAAACTGCACCTTTGATTACCATCAAGGGGGTCCGTAATTCATGGCTGGCGTAACGATTAAAAGCCCGCTCTCTTTCCAGTAACTGATGAATCTTATTCTGATACTGGTTAAGTTGTTCCACCAGTTGTAGTACTTCTCGGGTAGCTACTCCTTCTGGTGGTGGAATCGGCTCCAGGTCCTGAGCTGAACGCCTGGCGAGAGTTTCGGACAAGCCTGAAAGAGGTGCCGTCAGGATTTCGGATATCCGCAAAACAATCCATAAACTCAGACACAGAAGAGCAAAGCTGAGCACCAGCTGTTTTGTCTGTGTCTGAAATACTTCTTCTTCACTCTGCTCATAAACAGAATCCAGATGCAGCAGATAAATAAATTTCTTTTCTCCCTGAAGGCTTATTTCTGTGCGCATTATGTAATATTCATATTCACCTTCGCCTATAAGATCGGTATTAACTTCGTACGCGATATCTGTGCTAAGGGAGTCCAGAAAAGTTGGCTCAACAGAAATACCCGATACTCCAATAGGGTTGTCCAGGTAGACATGACTGAATGGAGGAATGGTTAAACTATTAACTTTATTTCCTTTTCCCCATAAATTCTCCAGCTGCTTTTCCGCAACAATCGCATCTTGTTTCATTCTGTTCTGAGCTGTTAACTGCTCCATATCTTCCAGAATGATTTCAAAGATTGCCAGATAAAAAGTGATGATGGCGAAGGCCAGAATGGAAAAATAGATAAAGGTCAGTTGTTTTGCCGTGCGAGCCCGTTTTATGCCTGCCTCCCCATATTCGAACTCTGGCTGAATGCTGGGCTCTGATGAATATTCATCTGATGATGGATATTTCACTGTGCCTCCTCAGAAACCAGTTGGTAGCCGACTTTTGTTACGGTTTTAAGGTAGTGGTGACTGAAAGGCTTATCGATCTGACTACGTAGCTGGTAGATATGGCTGCGTAGCACATTACCGTCGGGTTCGTCTTCTCCCCATAAGGCGTTGATCATTTCGTCTTTGCTGACTACATCCGGCGCTCGCATAATGAGTAGCTTCATCAGGGTAAACAGCGTTGGGTTCAGAGAAAACCGGCAATCCCCACGGGTCAGAGTATGGTTGTTCATATCCAGAGATAACTGGCCAAAAGATAAAAACTTATTGGCGGTCTGACCGTTCCTGCGCCGGGTCAGTGCATTGATACGGGCTTCGAGAATATCCAGATCAAACGGCTTGACCAGATAATCATCAGCGCCTTGCTGGAACCCTGTCAGAGTATCTTCCCGGGTATCTCTGGCGGTCAGCATCAGAATGGGCGTATCGATTCCCTGGTCACGTAACTTATTACAGACCGTATAACCGTCCATTCTGGGCAGCATGACGTCCAGAATGATCAGATCGTAATAGTTTTCTCTGGCCAGATCATAGCCTTGCTGACCATTACTGGCGTAATCCAGGGTATAACCTTTTATTTCAAAAAAATCGAAAATAATACCGGCAATATCCTGATGATCTTCAACAAGCAGTAGTTTCATGCTGATCTGTATCTCTTCATTGATAAGGGTTGTACAGGTAGCTTACTTTTATGAACGAATGAATGGAGTTTTATGAGTGGTGCTGGCCATCAGACGTTATTTCTGATTGCTCAATTAAGCATGATTTCGGGTGAAAAAAAAGTCAAAAAATTTGCTCAGAAAAAGATAAGGGTATGATTTATCTGGCCTGATTGATGTGAAAAAAATGTCAGCGACCTTTTTCTTATGTTGTTGTTACTAAGCTACCGCCAAACGATAGTGAGGCCCGTTTTATGACAACACTGACACTCTTTCCAGCACAGACTGCCGATCGTTCTGATCAGGCGGATGCTCTGCTTAACCGTTATCAGGATCAGAGTTCTGCACAGAGCAAGTCATCGCCACAGAGTCCTCTGTTGTCTGTGGTAATTCCTATGTACAACGAAGAAGAAGTGATTGAAGCCTGTCATCACAGAGTCTGTAAAGCACTGGACCAGCTTCATGACGCTTGTGAAGTCGTTTATGTGGATGATGGCAGCCGTGATAATACCTGGTCTCTGGTTGAAACCCTGGTCAGTCCGCGCCATGAAATTATCGCTCTTCGTCTGAGCAGAAACTTTGGTAAAGAAGCGGCCATGTCAGCGGGCCTGAAAGCGGCTAAAGGGCAGGCGGTTATTCTGCTGGATGCTGATTTGCAGGATCCGCCGGAACTGATGCCGGATATGGTTGCTCAGTGGAAGAAAGGCTATGACGTTGTTGATATGCAGCGCAGAAAACGGTTTGGCGAAAGCTGGTTTAAACGCACAACGGCAGCGGCTTTTTATAAATTGATTAATCGACTGTGCGATATGCCTATTCCTCAGAATGTGGGGGATTTCAGGTTACTGGATCGCAGAGTGGTTGATGAAATTAACCGATTACCTGAACGTAACCGTTTTATGAAGGGGTTGTTTGCCTGGCCTGGTTTTAATCGCACAACTCTGGTATTTGATCGGGATCCTCGTCAGGCCGGAGAGACCAAATGGAATTACACCCAATTACTTAATCTGGCATTTGAGGGGATCAGTTCTTTCAGTACCTGGCCTTTACGGCTGGCAACATTAGCCGGTCTGGTGGTTTGTCTGCTGGCGACCGTACTGACTATGACAGGAGGTTCGACGGTGCTGTTGGCTGTGTTGTTGCTAGGAGGTGTGCAGCTGCTGTCCGTCGGATTATTAGGTGAATATGTCGGGCGGTTATTTATTGAAGCAAAGCAGCGACCTTTATATCTGGTGATGCAAGAAGAACGTAAACCGGCCTCAGATACCTGGCCTGAAACAGATATCAGAGAGGCAGAGCTGTGTCAGTAAATACATCGTCTGTACCTTCAGAAAAAACTGAATTATCTGAGCATGACTTAAAAGAGCCTGTTCTACAGCCGCAACCGATCATCCGAACAGTGTGTGATAATCATAAAGAGCTGATCTGTTTTATGGCGCTGATGGTGTTTATAACACTGCTGCTGCGTCTGATGTCTCTGGGGTTGTATCCCCTGATGGATACAACAGAAGCCCGGTATGGTGAGATGGCCCGGATTATGTTTGAAACCGGGAACTGGATCACACCGATGTTTGATTATGAGGTGCCTTTCTGGGGTAAGCCACCTCTGTTCAGCTGGATGAGTGCCGCAGGCTTTGAGGCTTTTGGTGTTAATGAGTTTGCTGCCCGTGTCCCTCATTTTATGACGGGGATGATCATTATTGCGTTGACGGGCTGGTTTGCAGGGCGAAAAATGCCTCCGGTGGCCTGTTCTGCTAATAAAGCCAGTATTATCTCTGAATCTGGGCCGCTTAAGCAGAAGAAAGAGGGCGGGCTGGAGCAAAGCTGGCTTGCAGCCATGTTGCTAACGACAACCTGCGCTTTTCTTCTGATGTCCGGAGCTGTGATGACCGATACGGCACTGACACTCGGGGTGACCCTGAGTATGATCGGCTTCTGGCAGGCATGGCATAGTGGATCAAAGGCCTGGGGTTATCTGTTTTTTGTCGGGTTAGCGATTGGTATGCTGGCTAAAGGGCCGCTGATACTGGTGCTGGTAGGGATCAGTCTGACACTCTGGCTGGTGTCTGATAATCGCTGGATGAGTATACATAAACGTTTGCCCTGGATTGGCGGTTCCGCGTTGTTTCTGACGCTATCTCTGCCCTGGTATCTGATCGCTGAAAGCCAGACTCCTGGTTTCCTTAACTACTTTATTGTTGGTGAGCACTTTAAGCGCTTTGTTATCAGTGGCTGGCAGGGAGATCTGTATGGCTCCGCCCATAATGAAGTACGTGGGACTATCTGGCTGTACTGGCTTATGGTGTCGCTACCCTGGGGACCACTTTTGTTATGGCAGTTGTATCGTTATCTGAAGAAACGTCCGGTACTGGCAGAGGGTAAACCTCAGGGATACACGGGGTTTTTATGGTGCTGGATGTTATCGCCTATGATGTTATTCACTTTTGCAGGCAATATTCTGCCCAGTTATGTGCTACCCGGAATACCGGCGATGGCCTTGCTGGTAGCAGAATATCATCGTCGCCAGTCGTTACCGACAAGGATTTTCTCAGCGGGACTGCTGGCCCCTGTGATAGTGATTGCTGTGGTATGGGGGTTAAACTCCGATGTCAGTAGTAAAGAGGCAGAAAAGAAACTGCTGGATCAGTGGATGCGTCAGCCAGAGGCCGTTAACAGTGAATTGATTTATCTGAGAAAAAGACCTTTCTCCGCTCAGTTCTACTCCAGAGGCAAAGCGATTCAGGCCCCTTTGCCACTGAGCACCGTTTTACAACAATTAGAAAGTCCAGCCTTTATCGTGCTGGAGAAAAAGAAAATTGCACAGTCTGTCGAAGCTCTGAACCGTTTTTGTCAATCGCGAGGGGACGCCAGAAAACGCAGACTCTATTATTGTCAGCCGGATAGCTGACTTTCAGATTTGCCGCTGCTGGCAAGAGCGTATCTTTCTCAGTTTTTATATATGCTCTCGTTATTGTCCCGAAGGAAGGCTAAACCTTCGGGACCTTTTTCTCTGCTACTGACTGGCTAACCTGAATATCCAGATAATATTCAGATCACTGAAAACGCCTGACATATCTCTTTCAGTTCTGCCCGTAATACCTGTTTACGTTCCTCCGTTGCCCAGCTGCCATCAATCGCATTACGTGTCAGGGTCACCAGTTGCCGCTGGTCAAGATTCACGGCCTGTTGCAGGGCGTTAAGATTATCATTCATATAGCCACCGAAATAAGCCGGATCATCTGAGTTAATCGTTGCTTTTAACCCGGCATTCAGCATAGCTGGAACAGGGTGTTCATTCAGATCACTGACAACACACAGCTTCAGGTTAGACAGAGGGCATACGGTCAGAACCTGCTGATCTGCTGCCAGGCGTTTCACCAGTTCCGGGTCTTCCAGTGAACGATTGCCATGATCAATACGGTCCACCTTTATCAGATCCAGTGCCTGCCAGACATACTCCGCAGGACCTTCTTCACCTGCGTGAGCGGTCACCTTCAGTCCTTTATCTTTACAGGCTGCGAAGACCCGGGCAAACTTTTCCGGAGGATGACCGGTTTCAGAGGAATCCAGACCTATGGCGTAAATTTCTTGTAAATAGGGTTCAGCTTCTGCCAGAGTGTCAAAAGCGCTCTCTTCTGACAAGTGACGTAAGAATGACATGATAAGACGATAGCTGATATCCAGTGTTTCTTCGCCCTCTTTAAGGGCTCTGAGTATGCCGTCAATCTGAGTACTGAAGGGAATCCCCCGTTCCAGGTGTCCCTGAGGGTCCCAGAAAATCTCCGTATGCCGGACATTATCTGCTTTGATACGTTTCAGATAGGCTATGGTCAGATCATAATAATCTTCTTCTTTTTGCAGTACATTCATACCCTGATAGTAAATATCCAGGAACTCCTGCAGATTATTAAAGGCATAGGCACTTCTGAGTTCTTCGACACTGCCATATGGCAAACGAATACCGTTGCGCTCAGCAATAGCAAACATCAGCTCAGGCTCAAATGATCCCTCGATATGGAGGTGTAGCTCTGCTTTTGGCAAAGCTGCAATAAATGAAGACAGATCAGACATGGGGTGCTCCTTGGATTAATACCGACTACTTTCTGCTGGTTTTATATGAGTCAGCCGCATCCTGTAATTCATCTCAGGCACATCTTGTGCTATGAAAACAATAACCCAAACCATGACGGGTTATCAGAGCTGGCCTGATTTTGAACCTTACTGGGGACGCTGTAAAAAGGCGCGATTTTTAAACCTTACCTGGTTAAATGTAAAGGGAAAATGAGGTTTTGTCGTTAAATAACAGGTTTATTACGTTGCCGCCAGAGTCTCAGGCTTTGCCAGCAAATAGGCAGAATGATCAGTAGTATACCCAGCAGGGTGTACCAGTGTGCTGGCTCGTTAAACCACCACACCCCCAGCAGTAACGCAAAGAGCAAGCCTGAGTACTCTGCAATAACGATCTCACCGGCATCATTACTGCGATAGGCTCTGGCAGCAATAACCTGATAAAAACCTGTGGTCAGAGAAACGATAAAAGCCAGCAACAGCATATTGGTCTGAATCGGATGCCAGAAAATAATAGCCAGTATGGCTGTCAGAGGTAATGCCGTCAGGTTACTCCAGAACACCATTCCACGCATGGTCTGATCTTCCGGCATTTTGCAGGTCAGCAGATTAAACAGAGCCAGGGTAAATGCGACTACCAGTGCACTTAAAGCGGCCCAATGGATATCATCAGGGCGTAAAGCAATCAGCACTCCGGCAAACCCCAGGCAAACCTGAGTGATCTGTATCCGGGTCAGTGTTTGCTTCAGCCAGATCCGGGCCAGCAACAAGGTTACCAGAGGTGCGGCATAAAATATCACATTAGCAGTGGCCAGGCTCAGATGTAACAGTGCATACAAGGCACAGATGCCTCCAAGCAGGGAGAGGTGCCCTCTCACCATATGTATCCCGAGTACACCGGGTTGCCGTTGCGATACCGATAACTGACTCCAGAATGGATAAACCAGAATCAAAGAGATGATCTGCCGCAAAGCCAGGTACTGGAACAGCCCGGATACTGAGCCGATTGCTTTAATCGCCACATCTCCCAGTGTCAGAATCAGATTGCCCAGTAATAGTCCCAGGATCGCTATAGCCGGACCCGGAGTGATCAGTAATCCGGGCCACTCATATGCTTTACTCATGGGATGGGATTAAACAACATATGAATATGAGGAATGCCATCTTCCATATAAACCTCAGATATTGTTATGAAACCGTGCTGAGCATAAAACGATTCCAGATGAGCCTGGGCGCCAATTTTAATCGCGGTGTCTGGCCAGTACTGCAGAGCATGTTCTTTAGCTCGTTGCATTAACTGATGCCCCATACCTTTAATTCTGTAATCAGGATTAACCAGCACTCGTCCTATGCTGCTCATAGCCTGATAGGAGCTGTCCGGGGGCAATAAACGGGCATAAGCGATTAATGCAGGTTCAGATGGGGCCTGATCTTTATCCGTTAGTTCCGGAGTGCCATAACCCATTAGATGCAGGCAATCCGGCAAACGATCCAGATTATCCAGGTCGCTGTAAGCACATTCCTGCTCAACAACAAAAATATCACTGCGCAGTTTCAGCAATTGATAGAGCTGATCAACAGAAAGTTGTTTAAAGGTTTTGAGCTGCCAGTTCATAGATGGTTTTCCTGAAAACGCTGATATTTATCGTTAATAACTGTGATATCCGGGTAACCTGATTCCTTAATGAAGCCGTTATAAAGCATTTTTGCAGAAAATAATCCGCTCCGGGGCTACGGTCAGATGCATTAAAATGCGTTTATCAGGCGAGAATCACGTCTGCCGGAATGTTAGTACGACTTTAATCAGAGTTCAGTGTTAACGCATTAACAATTGTTAAGAAGAATTAAATGACAGGAGTGATCCGTATTTTAATACCGTCCGAGTCTATATTACATCAATGCCTGAGCAGATATATTGCGGATATTATCCGTTGTTGGCAGGACAATAAGGCAAGCTTTTATAGCAAAATGTTGTTCAGTTACTTATTAATAAAAATGAATATTTCAACTCAGTCTTCTATATTTGTAGCTAATATTTGTTTTCAATCAGGCTGATCTCCGGGAGATGGTTATGTTGCTAAGGGTCGGGCTTTTTCTTTCTGTTTTACTGTCATTTAATCTCTTTGCTCAAACGTTGACATTTGGCATTGTACCTCAGCAGTCAGCTAAAAAAATGGCTGCTCTCTGGTCGCCGGTGCTGAGGTATCTGAGTGATACTTCCGGGCTTAAAATTCAATTCGCTACCGCAAAAAATATCCCTGAGTTTGAGAAAAGGCTACTGGCAGGGGAATATGATATTGCTTACATGAACCCTTATCACTACACCGTTTTCAGCCAGAAGCCAGGCTACAATGCTATCGCTAAACAAAAAGATAAAAAGATCAAAGGCATTTTAGTTGTGAAAAAAGACAGCCCTTTGACGGAGCTAAGGCAGTTGAAAGGCGCTAAACTGGCGTTCCCTTCACCAGCCGCCTTTGCCGCCAGTGTCTTACCCAGGGCAAAAATGGCTCAGGAAGGTATCGAGATTACACCTGAATATGTCTCATCCCATGATTCTGTTTATCTGAATGTAGCCCGAGGCTTTTTCCCCGCCGGAGGCGGGGTCATGAGAACGTTTAACAATACAGACCCTGCTGTCAGAGAGCAGTTAAAAGTGCTGTGGACAACACCTGGTTATACCTCCCACGCAATAGCCACTCATCCTGATGTGCCTCAACAAACCCGACAAGTCCTGATAAAAGCCATGTTGAAGATGAATGAAGATCCTGCCGGTCTGGCATTACTGAAAATGCTGAACTTTAAAGGGCTTGAAGCGGCAAGTGATGATGAATGGAATGACGTTCGTGAGCTGGATATTCGCTTGCTGGATCACATGCTGCAATGACTTATCTGTTTTCATATCCGGGAGTAACCTGTATGAGCCTGACGTTACCTGTTGTCTGCCTGATATATGATGGTATGGGAGTTCTGATGATCTCTCTGCATACAGCAATTACAGACGGAATTGTATGTCATTAAAGCTGAAAACTATTCTTGGGGTTGCTCTGATTGAAGCTTTGTTACTGGCTGTATTGATAGGTCTCACGATGGATTATCTGAGATCGACTAACTATGACGGTCTCTATAAACGGGCTTCTACTACTGCCACCCTGTTTGCTTCGACAACCAAAGATGCTGTGTTGTCTTTTGATCTGGCGTCACTGGAATCTTTTACTTCTGAATTGATACAGAGCCCGGATATTCTTTATGTCAGAATTCTTTCTGCTGAAGGCGATATGTTTGCTCAGGCGGGTGAACAGGCGTATCTGGAGAGAATTTTCTCAGAAGATAAAGATGTCTCCCTTGTGGAAGATGGTGTATTTGATATTCAGGCCAGTATCCGTGAAGGAGGGGAATTGTATGGGATCGTTCAGCTTGGGCTGGATACTGCCGGTTTGAACAGACAGATTGACCAGGCCTGGCAATGGAGTGCAGTTATTGCTATGGGTGAGATGGTACTGGTTGCATTGTTTTCCTTCATTCTGGGATCGTATCTTACCAGCCAGCTGGGCAAGCTTCATCAGGCCGTCAATGAGATTTCAAAAGGTAAAACCGGAGTTGAAGTGAAAGTGTCCGGCAATGATGAGATTGCTGATGTTGCGAAAGCCTTCAATAAGATGTCAGATCGGTTAAAACAGGCGTCTGACCACAGAGATCAATATGAACAGGAGCTGCACAGACTTAATCATTCACTTGAAGAAAAAGTGCATGACAGAACAAGGCAGTTAAGCCTGAATCTTCAGCAATTAAAACAAACCAATGCCGAGCTTAAACAAACTCAGACACATCTGGTGCAATCAGAAAAAATGGCATCTATAGGTACTCTGGCTGCTGGCGTTGCCCATGAAATTAATAATCCGGTTGGTTTTGTCATGAGTAATGTGAGTACGCTGGTGCAATATATTGATGTTTATGATGGTGCTGTGGATCGTCTGGAAAAGATACAACAGGCAGAGGATCTGTCTGCTAAAGAGGCTTTGCTACAGGAACTGGAAATCTGGTTAACGCAACAGGATATTAGGTTTATCAGGGAAGATACTGCCAGCTTACTGGCTGATACGCAGGAAGGTACAGAAAGGATTAAAGATATTGTGGCAGGTCTTAAAGAGTTTTCTCATGTGGATCAGGATAAAACGTTTAAACCTGCGAATTTGAACGCTGCAATAGAACAGACTCTGAAAGTGGCTGTGAAATACAGTGCAGAAGTTATCACCAAACTGGAATCAATCCCTGACGTTTTATGTGATATTGGTCAGATCAGGCAGGTATTACTGAATCTGATTATTAATGCAGGTCATGCCGTAGGTGACGATGGCAAAATTCTGATACGTACCGGTGTACAAGAGAATATGGTATTTGTTTCTATCACGGATAATGGTTGTGGCATTAAACCATCCTTGCAGAAAAAAATTTTTGATCCTTTTTTTACGACGAAGGAACCAGGTAAGGGAACAGGGCTAGGGCTGGCAATTGCTTACGGTATTATGGAAGAACATAAAGGAACGATTGAATTACAGAGTCAGCCTGGCAAAGGAACCCGCTTTATATTGAGGCTCCCCAAGTCTGAAGTCTCTGATAAGACAATCCCATCAGAAGATTAAGGACTACTCTGTTGTATTGGTTCAGAGGCCGTTTGGGGACTATTCATAACTCTGAGTAAGAAACGGTAGATAAAACTGTGTAACTGCCATTTTTTATCAATCGGTTCTGTGTATTATGATCAATCAAACGGCATAAAAAAACCCTGTTCGAAAACCGAGCAGGGTAAACAACAACAATTGCCGGGGTTGCTGTCTTAACAGAACGCATTGGCGATCTGTGGACCAGAAACTGAACAGGTTCCTGCAATAAACATGATATTTAACGGATTACAGTCCGGGGCTGTTCAAAATCCAGTAAACAGACCTGACGAATTTTTTCAGGAAGTGTTACGACTCTCCGCTCTTTACTGTCAAACCAGCCGAAAACGGCACGGTGTGTTGCTGCCAGGTCGCCATTCTGGCGGTAAATACGATTAACTACCTGAATCGATTTTTCAGATCCGGTAGGATCACCAGGCTCAACAGTGACAATCACCTCTTCCCCCATGAAAAGCTCGCGGAAGTACTCTGTTTCTTCTTTAAACAGCACCGGACCCAGTCCTTGTTCTTCCAGCCACTTCTGGTCCATACCAATTTGCTGCATAAACCCGACGCGGGCATGGGCACAAAAATCAGCATAAGCACTGTGACGCATATGCTTATTCGCATCGCAGTCAGACCAGCGAACCTCAAAAGTCTTCTGAAAAAGCGCATTATCAAATGGCTGAGCCGTTTTTTGCTGAGACATATCTCTCTCCACTTGTTGCAGTTCCTGTATTTTGCTTAATTTTTAACCATAAGTTAAATTCATTATATAAATTAACCCTATGACTCAGAGTCATTCTTAAACTTCAGGCTCTTTATGTCTGAAAAGAGAGACGTATGGATATCACCCATCTGAAACAATCTGACCTGAATGCTCTGGTGACACTGAAAGTTCTGCTGGATGAAAAACATGTTACGCATACTGCAGATAAACTCAATCTGACTCAGTCAGCTGTCAGCCGGACTCTGGCTCGACTCAGAACAATGTTTGATGACCCTTTGCTGGTTAAGTCTGGTAAACATCTGGCTCTGACCACGAAGGCTGAACGCATTCAGCCACAGTTGAATCAGATACTGGAAAACATCAGTGAATTGTTATTGCCAGAAGCATTCAGCGCTTCAACCCATAAAGGCAACATACGTATAGCAACGACAGATTATGGCAGCCACAGTATCCTGCCTCGTCTGGTTCCACTGTTGAATGATGCCGCTCCCGGGATTACGCTGACAGCAGTAGACTGGCGTTCAAATCTGCTGACTGAACTGGAAGAAAATAAAGTTGATCTAATTATTGGCGGTGCCGCAGAACCTCCTGCTGATATCTATCAGCGAGTTGTCGCACATGATCATTTTCTGGCTCTGGTCAGACTGGGTCATCCTTGTGACAGAGTACTGACACTGGATGATTATCTGCAGCTGAACCACGTTATGATCAGCCCGACAGGTAGTGGCAACAGTGAAATCGATACTGTTCTTGCCCGGCAGGGATTAACCCGTAATGTCGCTGTCAGAGTGCCTCACTTTTTTGCTGCTCTGGAAATTATTGCCCGTACTGATTTTATGATTCTGCTGCCAGCTAATTTTATTCGTCGCTATGTTGATCCGGAAAAGTTTGCCATTCTGGAGGTGCCTTTTTCCTTACCTGATTTTGAAATTGCTATGTTCTGGCATGCAAGAATGCACCATGATCCCCTGCATAAATGGTTTCGGGATTTTGTTTATCAGAGTATTTACAGTCACCCCAGGTTTCTGGAGCGTCAGCCAAAACGCTCTAATAACTGATCGGATAACCACTGACCGGCGCGTCCCAGAGGCCGGTCCCTTCTGCGAACCAGAACCGGCGTATATAAATGACGGGAACCTCCCTGATAATCCAGTTCCTTCAGTTGTCCCCCGTTCAATTGCTGGCATATTTTATCCAGTGGCATCCAGCCATAACCCAGGCCTATAGCGATGGCTTCCAGTTTAGCCCTGAAATCACTCAGATAAAAAACTCTTTCGCCACCAAAAGTTTGCCAGCCACCATAAGCCTTGTTATAGCTGGAATCATGGACCGTCAGTTCTACATGCTGCTGTAGCGTGTCCAGAGTGATATTACGCATGTCCGCCAGTTCATGTTCTGCCGATACCACAAGAACGGTTTCAACCGGGTGCAGGGCATGGACCAGCAGCTGGTTATCAGGTTCATATTCCAGTGCCAGCATTAACTCTGCATTATCCTGCTCAAAACGCTGCTGTACACCTCCCAGATATTCAACTCTTAACTGGATATGGGTTGGAATATTCAGCTCAACCATCTCTTTTAACACCCCAAGCATCTCTTCTCCGGGCATCATGCCATCAACGACTAATTCCAGTCGTGGCTCCCAGCCTGCTGAAAACTGGTCTACCAGAGCAGATACATGCCGGGCCTGATGGAGTAAACGTTCACCCTCTGCCAGAATACGTTCACCAACAGGAGTCAGCTCTGCCCGGTAAGCTGAACGATCAAATAAATCAGTCCCTAATCGCTGTTCCAGTTTCTGAATCTGATAACTGACAGCAGACTGAGTTTTATTCAGCTTTTCAGCCGCTTTTGCAAAACTACCCTCAGCAACGACAGCTGACAGTACCCGCAAGCTTTCAAGATCAATGGCCATCTGTTTCTCCTGTCACTTATCTTTTACGTGTCAGTGCTTATTGCACAGCTGAATCTCATATTGTATCAGTCTAATCATAATCTCTATCTAAAATATTGATCATGTTAATCACTTTATTCCGCTTTTTTTTGATCATTAAAGATCTTAACTTTAATAGCACATTGATCTGAATCATCAGATACAGATAGTCAGTTAAGACATAAGTAATAAGTGCAGTTTTAAAGCCCGCTGAGTGGCTTTGCTAAGCTTAAATAAAAAGAACAGAGGAGCTTGTTATGAGTCAGAATCCATTAGGCCTGCGTGGCATTGAGTTTACCGAGTTTGCCAGCCCGGATACGGATTTCATGCATGATGTTTTCGGTGCATTCGGCTTTTCAAAGCTCAAGCGTCATGCTGATAAAGATATTCTCTACTATAATCAGCGTGATATTCATTTCTTATTGAACAGAGAGAAGAAAGGCTTCTCAGCTGAGTTTGCTAAATCTCACGGACCGGCGATCTGCTCTATGGGCTGGCGCGTTGATAATGCAGAAGAGGCTCAGGCAGAAGCAGTACGTCGTGGGGCAACAGCTGCGGCTCCGGAAGATACAGATCTGCCTTATCCTGCTATTTACGGCATTGGTGACAGTCTGATTTATCTGATTGACCATTTTGGTGAGAAGGGAAGCATCTACGATAAAGATTTTATCGATCTGGAAGAGAAAAATATCGTTCCGGATCTGGGCTTTATCGAGATCGACCATCTGACTAATAATGTTTATAAGGGTACGATGCAGAAATGGGCCGACTTCTATAAAGACGTATTTGGCTTTGAGGAAGTGCGCTATTTTGATATTAAGGGTCAGAAAACAGCGTTACTGTCTTATGCCCTGCGTTCTCCGGATGGTAGCTTCTGCATCCCTATCAATGAAGGTAAAGACGACAATAATAATCAGATTGATGAATATCTGAATGAGTACAATGGTCCGGGTGTTCAGCATATCGCTTTCCGTAGCGATGATTTGCTGGAGTCTCTGGATAAACTGGACCGCTCAGTAATTGATACTCTTGATATTCATGATGATTACTATGAATCAGTCTTTGAGCGCGTACCGGGAGTGACTGAAGACCCGGCTCGAATCAAGGATCATCAGGTGCTGGTCGATGGTGATGAGCAGGGGTACTTATTGCAAATTTTCACTAAAAACCTGTTTGGCCCTATTTTCATCGAACTGATTCAGCGTAAAGAGAATCTGGGTTTCGGAGAAGGTAATTTCCAGGCTTTGTTTGAGTCCATTGAGCGAGATCAGGAGCGCCGCGGAGTCATCTGATCCGTCAATTATGGCTTGATAGCCAGAAATACTCTCTTCAGGTCTTTGCTTCCCCCTGGCAAAGGCCTGTTTTATTGATGAAAAAGAATATACTGTATTCTGCCAGCCAAAAAATACCGCTGACTTTCCTTTGAATGTCAGCGGTATTTTTATATATAAGTTCCTGCTATGGGTTCTTTATGCCGAGCCAGACGCAATCTGTTGTTTAATGGATTCTCTGAGTACTGGCACTACGCACCGGCAGAAGCCATTACGTCCTTCTTTCTTCACTTTATACAGCATCTCATCAGCCGCTTTCATTAATACTGACGAATCCAGATCAGTCTCAACATTTTTATCTACGGCATCCTGATGAACCAGGGTGGCAGCTCCAATACTGAGAGTAACCTGCTCTGCAACAGTGGAATGCATATGCTCAAGACAGAGGTATTCCACATTTCTCAGAATCCGACGGATAACAGACACCGTGTTCTGAGCATCACTGTCAAATAACACAACAACAAATTCATCTCCGCCATATCTGGCAACAAAATCACCAGGGCGAGTCAGAGCATCACTAATACCTGAAGCGACTGCGGTCAGACACTTATCGCCTGCCGTATGACCATAATTATCGTTATATTCTTTAAAATGATCGACATCCAGCATAATCAGGGAAAGAGGCTTTTCTATTGCCAGCGACTGGCTCCACTCTTTTTCCAGCACTTCATCCAGTTTCTTTCTGTTTGCTACACGGGTCAACGGATCCTGAGCAACCAGCTGTTCCAGGATATCTGTTTTTCGTTTCAGCTCAACGTGGGTATTAACCCGTGCTTTTACAACTCTGGCGTTAAAAGGCTTAGTAATATAGTCTACTGCTCCAAGACGAAATGCCCTGGTTTCATCCAGAGGGCTGCTGAGAGCAGAGACAAAAATCACCGGAATACCTGATGTCTCTTCTTCACTTTTCAGATGCTTACAGACGGTATAACCACTGACATCCGGCATAACAACATCCAGCAGAATCAGATCAGGTTTAATTTTTCTCGCCATTCTCAGAGCCTGAGCTCCATAGCGAGTAGCAGCAACCTGATAATCCTGTTCAAGTAAAGATACCAGAATATCAATATTCTCCGGGGCATCATCTACTATGAGAATACGTGGTTTTTTTTCATTCAGAGTCATCAGATAACATCCCTATGGGATTCTGAGCATTTCTTTCGGAGCTGATTCAATACAACTTGTGCCTGCTCAGCATCATATTCCACAATAGCCTTTTTAAGTGCAAAGACCAGAGCATTCTGAGGTATAGCGGCTTCTAATTTTCCTGCCAGTTCCCGACTGGCAGTAATATCAGATTCCAGTACAATCTCCAGTTCATCTAGCAAAATATATGCCGATTCAGGCGGGAGTGCTTCATTTTCAATATTACCAGATGGTGGTGGATACATATCGGATAGTTCAGAAATAGAACTCAGAACCTGAGTTAACGCTGAATTCAACGAATCAGATAATGCTTTGTACGCCGCTATATCTCCATGATTCAGATACTGCTCGCTTTCATCTGCTTTCTTATACAGATCAGCAGCACCAATGTTCCCAGCCCCGCCTTTCAAACTATGCAGCAGATAACGCAGTTGCCCTGCGTCCTTGTTCTGTATTGCCTCTTCAGCCTTTTCAGCAAATGTTTTATGGTGGCTATAAAAAGTCATTAACACTTTCAGGTAAACATCAGAGTTATTTGCCACCCGGTCCAGCCCTTCAGATAACGTCAGGCCTGGCATACTTTCAGGTAAAGCTGATGGTACTTGTTTTCTACTTCCGCCTTGTGTCAGATCTGGCCTATCTTCCATTTTTTTCACCGCTGAATCCTTCTGATCTGCATCTGATTGCCGCTTGAGTCCCAGGCAATCAGCCATTGTCCGGTATAATATTGCCGGTTCTATCGGTTTACCGACATGACCGTTCATCCCCTCTTGTAAACACCGCTCTTTTTCCCCATCAAGTACATGAGCTGTCATCGCAATAACGGGAATATTCTGCCCATAGTGACCTGAGGCTCTGATATTACGAATAGCGGTATAACCGTCCATAACAGGCATCTGTAAATCCAGTAGTAAAATATCAAACTGGCAGTCGTCTTTGCCGGAGTCCGAGCACAGGTTAATAGCCTCCACGGCTTCCTGGCCATTGATGGCTTCAATAACCGTCGCTCCCTGAGCCTGAAGCAGTTCGCAAACAATCTGTCGATTAACCGGATTGTCTTCCGCCAGTAATACTCTGAGCCCCGGTAAAAATTCAGCTCCCGGATCTGTCTGAATGACAGACTGGCGAGTGCCAGAAGTCCAGGTATTATAATCAGGACGCGGTGAGGGTTTTCTGCTTTCTACGGCTGCAGGTGGCACCGCATTATTGCTACCTGAAACACGTTCTTCGTTAGAAGATAAAATGCTTCCAGCTTGAGCCGGGTCTCTGTTATGTCCCAGCTCAGAGTACAAGCTGGCTTCGTATTCGAGACTGGACAGATCGGTTTCTTTTGCTGGTTTGACAGACAGCATACCGGGAGACGTTTGCTGAGTGACTGATAGAATGGTATTAATTAGTACCGAAGGTGTAACCGGCTTAATAAGAAAGCCATCAATTCCTGATTGTAACGCTTTTTCTCTGACTTCTTCACGACCATATGCCGTTACAATAAAAATAGCAGGGCGAGCCCAGTCTGGATACGTATCCCGAATGCGTGCCGCAGTAGTGATACCATCCAGGCCTGGCATTTTCCAATCCATCAGAACCAGTTCATAAGGATCAGCATTCATGGAGTATCCCACTTTTTCTATTGCTTCATAGCCATCTCTTGCAATATCAACGATAGCACCGGCAGCCGCTAAGTGGTTGCGTAAAATGTTACGGGTCGTATTGTGATCATCAACCAGAAGAACTTTCATCGCATCCAGTTCATTATTTGAGAGTACATTCTGGTTCTCAATTTCGTCAGGCAAACCGAATGGCAACGTAAAGCTGAAGATGCTTCCCGCTCCCGGAGCACTGCTGACCTCAATATCCCCTCCCATCAGGTCAACCAGGTGTTTGCAGATAACCAGCCCCAATCCGGTCCCACCGTAACGGCGTGTAATAGAATCATCCGCTTGAGAAAATGGCTGAAACAATCTGGCTCTTTGCTCTGATGACATCCCTATACCGGTATCTTCTACGTAGAAACGAAGCAGAATAATCTGATCTTCTTCACTACGTTCAATCTGCTCAACTCCGGCTAAGACATGGCCTGTTTCAGTAAATTTGACAGCGTTAGAACACAGATTCAGCAGTATCTGTCCCAGGCGCAAAGGATCTCCAATAAGGCTGACGGGCACTTCCGTAGATACACTGAAGACAAATTCCAGTCCTTTCTCATCACAGCTACCGGATACCAGTACCGCAATATTATCCAGTACTTCATTCATATCGAATGATGTATGCTCAATCGTCATATGCCCGGATTCCATTTTTGAGAAATCAAGTACATCATTAATAATTCTGAGCAATGCACTGGCCGATTGATCAATTTTTTGCAAGTAATCCTGCTGTCTTTCTGTCAGTTCTGTCCTTAAAGCCAGTCCCGTTAAACCAATAATGGCGTTCATTGGTGTGCGTATTTCATGACTCATAGCAGCGACAAACTGAGTCTTGGCTTTTTGAGCCGCTTCACTGATCTCTTTTTCTCTGAGTTCTAACTCTTTTCTTCTGAGATCATTCAATAAGGAACGATCTCTCTTTACCATACGGTTGAAAGCCTGCTCCAGAGTTCTGAGTTCATTATCAGCATGCTCACATACGGTCAGAGTCTGGCTTTCTGACGTATCAAGTCGTACATGTTCAACTTCCTCTGTCAGGCGAGAGAGCGGTCTTTCCAGAATTTTGCGAATGAAATATAAAAATACCAGCCATAGAGCAGCGGTTTTAATAATGGAGTTAACCAGGATAAGAAAAAAGCCATACTGAACCCGCTCAAAAACCACAGCATCACTGGAATAGATAATGACTGACCCGAGAGGAACCAGACGACTGTCTCCCGGTGACAGATAAGAAACAGGAAAGCTATACCAGAAAGTATCAGAGATGAGACGACTCGTCCCTCCATCAGCATATCCCCACTTACCATCAAGGGCATTATTATCGGAAACTAAGTAATCGGACAGAGGAGTCGTATGGGAAGTGATTCTCCGCTCTGAAACATCTGAAGCATCAGTGCCTTTATCGGGAGCACGATAGGTTGTGATACCTTCTTCACGAACGATATTACCGGAATCGTCCACAATCTGGATGCCCACAACAGTGCTCACCTGCATAATGCCATGAGTAATAGATTGCAATAAAGGAATGTTATAGGACCAGAGCGCCCGTTCCAGGCCGGGTCTGAACGTTTCACTGACAGAAGCAACGTCTCTCTTTACATCTTCTTTTGCTCTTTGATATTCAAAGCTCAGTTGCACAATCGTAACGACCAGAGTAATCAGGAAATAAAACCCGAAAACATGCCGGAAGAGTGAGCTGGCAAGACTTTTCCGGTGCAGCAGATCTTTCCATCCCATTGCTTATCCTATCCTGATTCAGCAGAGGCTCAAATACATATTAAAAGGCAGTGAGGTTATGATTCAGAGTCTGCCTGTTTCCTGTTATTTTCTCCATCTCTGAACAGAAAACATTCTGTTACAGAAAAAATATATTTTTCTATGGCGGAGGTTGTGACAAAAGTAATTATCTCAATCCATTTAACGGATACCTCATATGGTATCTGTCATATATTGGTTTTAAATCTCCACTCTGATGTAATTTAATAATTCCCCGATTGTATGCAGACATAATTTTTAACCCCCTCTTCCCCGGCGGGGACACCATAAAGTACTGGCTATAACCCACATTTCTGACAACATAATCATTATAGACATCAGGTCTGGATTGAAGTGTTGTATTCAGAACCTTCTCATCGTCGATAAAGTAGCTGACACGTCCGGATAACAGCATATTAAGAGCCTGCTCCCGGCTATCAACAATTTCCACCAGATTACTTTCACTATTCAGGCCAATTTGTTCTGGCTGATAAGAACTTGCTACCACGATCCCGGACTTGAGTGAATCAATTCCTTTCCAGTCTGGCAATTTTTCACGGTGAAACAAAGCCTGAATTCTGGTTGTCGCAATGGGGTAATCAGAACGAAGATAGCCTTTTCGTATAGCAACACCAGCCGACACACCACCTGCAAAATCTGCTCTTCTGGTATCAATCAAATACAAACTTCTTGCAAATGGCATATATTCCTGCTGTACATCAAGGCCCTGTTGAGCAAATGCCATACGGACAACCGTATTATAAATGCCTGATCCATCAAAATCCGTAAACCCCTTCCACTCTTCTGTTACCCATAGTACAGATGAGTCACCTCTGGCAATGGCACTGAAGAAACTAATACAGAAAAAAAAGATGATTTTTTTTACAGGAACTTCTGCGTTCATTCACAGCCTCATGATGGAGAACCAGATGCCAGAATATCGGCACAACTCAGAAGCACGACAAGTGGCAAAACAGATAAAGAAATTTACTTGAAAAGCTGCCTTTATTCTCTCTCTGGACAGGACAGCATTAAAATTTTGTGTTCAGGTAAACAAAACCTGGCAATAAATATGTGCAACTATACGATATTAAGTAAAATAAAAGTCGGAAAGCCGACTTTTATTTTACTTGATATATTATGGTTTTTAGATGTAAATAAATCAGAAGTTAGTCCGGTAAAATGCCTGAGCAATGTCTTTGTGTAAGTACTTCAACGTAAATACTTATTTCCTCTACGGCCAGCGCCTGGGAGGCAAGGGCATAAATATCGGAAACTTTTTTGTGCAGGTGCTTAATTAAAGAACCGTATTCATCCGTTAAAGACTTATGACTATCGAGACACTTTGTTCAGGCATAATCCTCTGCATAGTCAATCACGCTTTTGCCTGATCTTCACTATTCACAGTGATGCGGGACCCTCCGATAATCTCAATATCGCAGTAAGCGAATCGCATTTCACGGGTTCTTCGTTCAATAGGTTGGGGTAACGCCATAGCTTTAGGTAATACACTGACCAGCTGTTTTCTGAAGCGATAAACCTGAATATTGATATGATTTTCGCTTTGACCCAGCATACGACTCAGATCTTCCTTGTCAATCCAGCCCTGTTCTGCTTCTGATACACCTGCTGTTTTGTCTTCAAGACGTTTACGGGCCAGCAGCAATAGCAGGTAGTGGTGATTGCGTTGTCCCAAATCATACTCTGCATCTCCCATCCGGAATTTCATCGAAACATGTTCTTCATTCTGACTGACATCAAAGAAAATGCCTAAAGGATGTGAGCTAGGTAGCTCTATGGCTTCCAGATGCTGGGTTTCTTCTGTCGCACGAGCTTCAATAAAACGCCATGTCTGCTCATTCGTTCCAACCAGGTCGCCTGATTTAAGAACAGAGATACCAACTGAGCTTTCACATACCCAATGACCATTCGGCGACATATAAAGAGTTACTTCCGGATTCTCTTCATCAGGCAGCACAGCCAGACTTTCCAGTTCAATCGTCTTAAGTCCTGGTGTTACAGGCACCAGTAAACTTTTTGGTGGACTGATATCATCCAGACACCAGTTATCACCATGAATATTGCCAAAACAAATCAGATCACCTTTATGTAATCGATGTTTGCTGCCTTTCAGAACCAGCTGACCATTCACAAAGGTCCCGTTACTACTGGAATCTTGCAGCAACCATTCTTCGCCATCCCAGAAAATGGTTGCATGCATACGAGAAGCATCCGCATTAATCAACACCGTATGTGATGAACTCGGATGACGACCAAATATATGCTGGATGAGTAAGGTGACTTGCTCATCCGTTGCTTTATTAATTAATTTACCCATAATCAATCCATCTGAAAACTTGTTGACAGCGAAATCGTATTAAATATGCAATTGCTAATGAATTACGAACAATTACGAAAGCATTTAATTTATTCTTATCCTGCCATTTATCATAACTCAGAACAGGCGCGTAAAAAGTTCATTTGAGCGATATTTTACACGCTTACCATCTGGATTACCTGCTTTTACAGCTAATCCGGATTCTGTTATCTGCCTTCTCTGATTTGCAGTAACGCATTGTCCGCCCTTTCAAATAGAGAGTACAGGCTATCTCCAGGCTGGTAACTGCTATAACCGATACTACAGTTAATGCCATACTGGACAAGGGAGCTATTGTTAGCCACAGCTAATCTTATTCTGGAAGACAAAAGGTGAGGCAGATCTTCTCCTTCTGCATGCACTAAAACTGTAAACTCATCACCACCAAAACGAAATGCCTCTGCGGTTTTATTACAACAACTGCGTAACACATCCGCAAAGCAGCTCAACACCAAATCACCAGTCTGATGACCGTGTTTGTCATTAATTCGCTTGAAATCATCCAGGTCCAGTATCAACAAAGAAAATCTTTTGCCTATACCTTTGCTTTGATATCTTGCCATCAGCTGCTGAAAGGCGTTTTCAAAACTATTTCGATTGGGTAACCCGGTCAGACTATCTGTCAGTGCCAATTGTTTCATCTCCTGGAATGCAACAGCATTTTTAAGAGGAAAAGTAAGCATCTGAGTAAGTTGATTCACCAGGCGTTTTTTAACCGGAGATAAAACCCATTCAAATTCCAGCATCAGGCAGCCATAAATATGCTCATCGTCTATTAATTCAATCTCCATGCTGAATATGCCCGGTACTCCTCGCTGATTTGTAAGTATATGCTTACTATTGCGAAAGCTTACATTACAGATGGGGAAATGCCTTTTCATTTCCAGTTCAAACTGAACCAGCACCGATTCAGGAGACAATGTCGTGCTCAAGCAGCGCATCATATTCAGGCAAGCAGCCTCAGAAGATTCTTTCCGATAGCCGGTATTCGGAAGAAGATCGGCATCATTTTTATCTGCGCATCTGCTCAGACTTACTACCCTATCATGGCATAGCAGACTATTTTCCATATCAGAGTTCTCTTTCACGTGCAGGCCTGGATAAGCTCTTTTCAAAACTGAAAGTGCTCCAGACAAATTTTTATATGTTTTATATGTTGATACCCCGGTCCCCGGCAAACTAGCCAAAGCAGACATGAGATAGTTCGCAACCACGGGAAAAGTCTAGGCAGGCAAAAGAGGTAATGATATTACTCTATATTACATAATCTAACATGGTATACACCACTGACTCTGCAATTACATGGGGTTATGAAAACACTGAGTGGATAACAATATCATTACAACTATTCAGAAATCATCCATAAAAATGAGACTGTTTCTCATTTCTATGGATGCCAGTATAAAGAGTGCAGGCAAAGCTTATTTTATAAGCAGATCAACATGAGTGCTTATTTCCTACCAGACCTGTGACCGTAGAAAAAAATGTATAAATCTCAAATTTTTTTATAAAGTTATTAAATTGTAATACTAAAAGGATTCAGTTCATTCTCTAAAAGTCTGGACTTTTTCCAGTTAAGTTTGACGGGAACATCATAAAGTCGCCCTGGCGCAGTTCTTCTCCAGAAATGCCTCAGGCCTGGCGCGATCATCTTGACTACAGGAAATTTTATGTCCTGAGGAGTCAAATCACAGGCTATCAATTCAACGCCACATAATTTCAGAGATTCGACAATGTATTGAACTATATTATCCTCACTATTCTGCAAAACATCGCTATATATTTTTTCTGCGTTAATTTGCTGGTCTTCGACCCCGAATAAATAGGCATGCTTGTCAATGCTTTCATTATCCAACCATTCATAGAACTTCTGATCACTTGTCTTTGAGCGTGCAGTGCTGACGATTGGGAGTAACTGGTTAAGCTCTATAATACTTCTCTCTATGGCTGTTTTATAATCAATATGAGCGCCAAAGCCATATAATATTTCTTTGCCTGTGCTTAAATTATAAGAAACGGAAACAAATACAGGTATTCCGATGTCTGTCGTAATATCTATTGTATAAATGGCTCGCTCTTGTTCAGTATAATAATTTACTATCTTATTGATGTAATCATTGTTTAGCAGACTTAAATTTACGCGAGGCCTGATAAGCATATTATACCACCAGATTGCAGCTGCATCTCGCTCAATAAGCTCTAAAGTACCTTGAATAACTGCTTCAGAGTAACTGTTGCCAGCAGAACAACCATTTGAGTCTGGATAAGCGTATGGATATGCATCTGATTCATATTGATATCTTGCATA
The DNA here is from genome assembly GCF_014164585.1 of Oceanospirillum sediminis. Lineage (GTDB taxonomy): Bacteria > Pseudomonadota > Gammaproteobacteria > Pseudomonadales > Halomonadaceae > Oceanospirillum > Oceanospirillum sediminis. The sequence goes on from NZ_JACJFM010000006.1 coordinate 178,427, forward strand.
TACAACTTGTCCTGGCGCAAGACATATTTCTCTATGTGTCAAAGAGTATACTTCATGCCAGCAATACTCTGATTTATCATTAAAAGCTGCTGGTATAAGCTGATGGAAAGCAATACCTGAAATATCTTGCCCATTTCCTTTTTTATACTGGCTTTCGCTAAATAGTAAACATTGATCGGGACGAATACACCTGATGTCTGAATTTTCAAGACTGCCTTTATAGTGGTACATCTGTCCTTGATGAACCATTGAGTACCTCTCTACAGCCTCTGCTAAAGCTCCTGTTATTGCTTGCTCTTTACTTTTGCCTTTTCCGCCATTAGAAGAACGCAAATAGTTCTTTAACCAGAACCGGTCTCCTCCTGAAAAGGCGAGGTTTCTTCCAGAGGAGTAATTATGGACCAGGTCGCTATCTAATTTTTTATATGGCAGAACTTTAGGTATTATTCCCGCATAAGGATTAACCAGTGTCATTAGCCTTTCAATAGTTTTACTTAAAGGTACGGCACGATAACCATATTCAGGATAGATTTTTTCAGATTCTATTTTTTTAAATATATCTGCTTTGGTAAAATCAGGCTGGCATTTTTCACATCCAAAAAAAGAGGCTGGTTGATACAATTCCTGCTCTGACTTTTCAAGATTGAAGATGTATAATAGACCTTTTTTTGAAGTTTTAATGCTTTCTTTCAGGTTTGTTATTTCTGACTGGCTTATTGATCCCTGAGCTTTGCTTATACATCTTGACTTGTTACTGTGGACAATATTAAGTATAGGCCGATGTGCAAGTACTCGTCTGCGGAAACAGTCGATGCAGATAGTATCAGATTCAGAGAAATATAATAAAATATTTTCACTATAGCATGCGACAGATTTTACATGGCCGGATAATAATGTATCAAAGTAAGAAAAAGATATATCAGTTTCATTATCCAGGTTATAGCTTTTCAGGTCATCATCTGAAGCTATTTGTATTAGCTTTGCTGATAATAGTTTTGTTAAGCAGCTCATAATATTTTGAGCAGAAAACTGACTGGATGCTTCCTGTACCAGCATAGGGTAGCTATATTTATTCTGCGAGATCATTTTTATCAAAGATACAGCACAATCATTTTCAATCAGTACATCTTCTTCGAATGAAGATACAGCTACCCCGTAGCCTGTTACAAGGTAGTAGCTCTTCTTTTTATTCAGAGAAATAAATTCCATAAAAAAAGGGGAAAACCCCTCCCCCTTATCAGATACGACATCTGCACTATACCCTGCAGATGTCGCATATTGTAAATAGATAAATTATGACGTAAAGATAACCATTTGATTATCTTCATCATCACCAAGGTGGACTCGAGTCAGAATATCAAATGAAGCGCATGTATATGGCATCTCCAGATGCACGCTTTCTTCGTCGACTTTACCAGGAATATGGAAATCACCGCTGGCCTGTCCCTGGAAGTTTTTATCTTTAACCTGAACTCGCCCGGAGCTACGGGCGCCATCCAGTTCTTCTTCCCAGGTTATCTGGTTAGCACTGTTTTCGATCTTAACCGTTGCTTTGCGACCATCAATATCTGTACTGAATGTTAAAATTGGCCAGACAATATTCGGGTTCAGGGCCAGTTTTGCCGTTTTTGGAATTCTCATTCCGCAACCTACCCAGCGAACCAGAGCAACAACTTCATGGTTGCTGTCAGAGGATAAAGTATGAACTTCGTCAATCTCATGATCCAGAGAATCATCAGTCAGTACAATGCTACGAACACGACCTGATTCGACTTCTGTTACTTCATAGATAACCACCCCTGAAGTCAGAAAGTTACGAGTGTAATCTGTTGGAGTAACAGACCAGCTGCCAGACTCTGCATCATAAGATTCATTTGCAAAAAATGATCTAACTTTCGGTGATTCATTAAGATTCACCATCAGCTGAAACCATGTTCTGGTAATATTTTCAATGTTAACAATATTACTGTAGCTATAAGCTTCTACTACTTTAACATTATCGGTATTTTCAATTTTCAGCAAATCAGAAAATTTACTTTGTCCCATATTCACGACTCCATGATTTGTTTGCTTTTTTCCAACCAGATATTACCATCAGATAATTTTATTACATCTGAAAGCTCGCGTAGACGAGTTCTAAGCCCGATTACGTAGTTGCAGTCTAAACCGGATATTTCATCCAGAATATTACAGATCGTTACAACCTCCAGATATTGACTACCTGTCCTTTCTGCATATTCAAGAGAAAGGTTAAAATACTCCAGAGCGTCCGATAAATTACCAGAATCAGCATACTCCGCACGCCCTAACTCTCTCAGAGTAATTGCGACAACACAGATATCCCCTGAATCAACAGATCTTGTATAAGAGTCATGCATAATCTTTCTGGACTCAGAGTATCTTCCAAGTCGTAGCAAACTATCCGCAACCGGAGGTTCATACCAGGCAAGAATACCTGTCTGGCCTGAGCTTATATCCTCTTCAATAACTCTTAATCCGTTATCAACTTCAGCAGAGTACCAGCCTTCGTTTGAGTCAAAGTAGCGCTGAATCCACTCGCCTTCGAAAACCTCGGGGTTTGTCTGTCTGGCATAAGCGCACCATTCTTTCATGCCTTTCCGATCATTCAAGAGAAAGTAATAGCATGTACCCCATGTGTAGCCTGTAATAATACTGGCTTTATTATCTGTTTTTAGAGCGTACTCTAAGCAAAGATCTCTATATTTTTTTCCTGAGATCAGATCGCCAGTCATTACATCTATTGACATCTGGTTCCCTGCAGCCATTAAATAGGGATCAAAACCAAAATCAACATTTAAGTCAGTATCTTTTTCTGGGTCATATAGCTCCATTACCTCTTTCAGAAGAACAGATGCTTTATCAAAATCGCCATCAAAGAAATATGCTTGTCCAAGCATAGTTGCCAGCATAATTCTATTTACACGATTATTCTGACTTATATCAGAATTAAAAATCGCTTCCCCTCGTTGCCGGGCTTCTCTTCTATTTCCCTGGTAATGACAAAATGCAAACAAAACCCATTCAGATTTATATCGCAGTTCAACTAATTCATCCTGTGAAATTTCAGATGATCCTTCATCAGCAATACGTTCCAGTATAGAAAGATTTTCATTGGCCAGCTCTTTTAGCTTTTCATATCCCCACCCATATTTTTTGGTATATGAAGGAATTATTGTGCTATTAAGAATAAGGATAAGCCTGTCAGCAGAGCGTCCCTGGTAATTATGAGTCGAGATCCAATCTTGTATTTGCGCATATGACTCTACAGCTTCCATATTTAAAGAAAGTTTTGCTAGCCCTTTAATATGCTTTGTTCCCCAGGTAACGGCTTTTGCAGCTTTTTCTTTACCTGATAAATAATAGTGGTTTGCGACTAACCAGGGCTGAGTCTCGGATACATCTGGAAATTCATTCTCATAAGCCAGTGCGATTCGATGATGATAGTTGGTTTTGCCAGTCCCTGTAATTGAATCATATGCAGCATCTCTGACTAATGCATGCTTGAAAATATAGCTATCACCATCCACTCGTCTTTGTTGAAGAACAAGGTCCATAGAGACAAGCTCGTTCAGGTCATTCTGAATCTGACTTTCTGTTCGATCAGAAGATGCTACAAGCAACAAATAGTCAAACTCTCTGCCAATTGCAGCTGCTAATTGTGCGGTTTCCTTTGAATATATTAAGGAATCCAGCTTCTGATGCAGAGAGTCTCTTAACGTTTCCGGTACCTCATCGAGTTTATCCGGGCTGATAAAGTTATAAACACCATTCAGTTTATCTACCAGCCCCTTCTGATTAAGCATATCAACAAGTTCTTCAATAAACAGAGGAATACCATCTGTTCTCTGCTCGAGGATATCCTGAACCTGTTCACTGACAGGTTCATCATTAAATAAATTACAAATGAATGCTCTTGTTGACTCTTTCTGTAATTTATCAACTTTGACAGAGTCAAAACCAATAAGAGCCATATTTTCTGGTAAAGGTTTTCGGGAGGTGCAGACAAGGGAGTCATCACAATCTTTAAGTTTTATACCTAATGATGTTAAAAACTCCAGGCTCGTTGGGTCTGCCCAGTGTATGTCCTCAAAAATCAATAAATGGTGATCTTTCAGGCTATTACTTTTGTCCAGAAGCATGGCGGCCAGAAGAGTAAATAATAGTTCTCTCTGTGCATCCGGGGCTAAAGCTGAAGGCTCCATTTCATCAACCAGGGGCAGATTCAGCCAGGTAAATAAGATCGGTAATGCTGAAGCCGAATTTATTTCTGAAATATTACTAACAGCTTTAATCAGAACTTCTGCAGCCTGATCTGGTGGTAATGTATCTAATGTGTATTTGTAGCGGAGTAAGTTAAGCACTGGATACAGTGCATTATTCTTATGCTCAGGTAAACATTGAGTAACAAGATGCTGATAGCTTTTCGCTCTTTCACGCAATTCAAATACCAGCCTGGATTTACCTATTCCAGCTTCACCATATACATGGCTCAAATTGGCTTCAGAGCTATGTCTGCGGCATAAAATACCTGTTAATTGCCTTAACTCTGACTCTCTGCCGATAAACGCCAGATTTCTTCGGGTACTGCGCAAAAAGCCAAAAGCTTCAACCTGGCGTTCTCCAATCAGAGACCATGTAGGTATATTCTGTGCGTTTACACCGATAGTTTGAGTCTCTCTGGGTTCAAACTCAATATAAGCATCCAGCGTTTTTCGCGTGCTATCCGAACATAGCACCTGATCAGCCATAGCTAGCCGCGATAACTCTAATGCTGTATTTGGAGTATCACCCTCAGGTGTTGTGTCGGCATAAGTTGTAACCAGTCCCGTATGTATACCAACTCTGATCTCAGAGTGAACTTTCTGGCTATGTCTGAGCAAAGAGTTTCTTTTACTCATATCGCTCATCATATCCAGAGCTGCACGAGCGCATAAACGGGTGTCATTATCGCTAACCGTTGGGTAGCCAAAATAAAACAGCATGGTATCGCCTAAGGTTCCGACATGATAGGCCCCATAGCGAATAGCTGTATCAACACACAGGTTTTTCTGATCATGGTGCAGAGTATCGATAATATCTGCATCCTGATCATCCTGAGACACCTTACGGACCTTCAAACAGACAGCCATTGCTGTAAGCTGCTTGCGCTCTGTCAGCCCCGTGGAGGTATGGATATTTTCATTAATCTGAGTAAAGTCACTATCAAAATCATCTATAGAATCACTTTGCTCTGAGCCAAAATCATTAGCCAGATCTCCAACAAGATTGGAGAAGTTCATTTGTTTTAGTTCAGCAAATAACTCAGATGCTGTAACGGTCCTTTCATGAGTTTTTTTATGGAGCGCGCGGCGTAGAATTGAAGAAACAGGATGTGCTGCAATTGCAGCGGGAATAGGGACATTAGACTGACTGAGTTGTTTATGGAATACAGAAGCCAGGTTACCGCCCGAGACCGCAGGCTTACCAGTCAGGCATTCAATGAAAACCAGGCCCCACACATAAATATCTGTTTTTACAGTGGGTGGTTCGCCTCTTAGCTGTTCCGGTGCACTGTATGATGGAGTTCCAAGCGTTTCCTGAGATAACGTAATACTTTTGTAATCGAGTTGTCGTGCTTCATCCACCAGAGTGCCAATACCGAAGTCGAGCACTTTAACATGAGTCTTAACGCCAGTGCGGGATAGCATAATATTTGCAGGTTTGACATCTCTGTGAATCACACCCATTTCATGGGCATGAGCCAGTGCGTCCAGTACCTGAGACATGATATCTGCTGTTTCAACAGCGCTCAGATATCCCAGGTCAGAGATTGTTTCCTTAAGGGTTTTTCCATCAATATATTCAAAGACAGCATATAGCAAATTATTATTACAGCAGCCTTTATCCAGCAAGCGGACAATGTTAGGGTGTTGCAAACGACTACACAACTGTGTTTCTCTTTCAAAACGCTCTATATATCGCTTTTTTTTATCTTCTGCAAAATCAGTTTTCAGGGACAAAAATTTAATCGCAACAATCTGGCCTGTATTAACATGCTTTGCACGGTATACTGAACCAAACCCGCCTTCACCTATTTTTTGTTCTAATTTATATGTTGGCGAGTCAAAATGCGTAATAATTGCATCATGACTTACAGAAACAGTCGCCATAGTGTTGTTCCTTTATTATTTACTGATCAGCAGTTCATCTGTTGGTGATCAGAGATTATAGAGCACTACCAGAATTATTTTTTGCTCTGTACTAAGCTTTAGCAAATTGCGTCAAAACTATCTGATTAAGGCAACCATCTGAATATGAGCGAATTATTGCATAGTGAAATCAGATTTAGCCGGATCACGACTAATCCCTGTTACAATGACACAACTGAAAGCTAAAATTGTATCTACTGCGTCTCTCTGAGTCCGTAAAGAGTGTGTAAGATTACAATCGGGCAAGCTTAATCAGAGCTCATCGTGGTATCGACGATACCTCAGCCAAAGACAAGAGACAATGATAATTTTATTTTCATATAACTAACATCAGCTATGAGATAAAAACTAACACCAGTGCCTGACAAATGCACGGAAACAGGGGGGTGTGTTTGCAATCCAGAAACTCGCTTTAAGGAAGTAACTCACTCTTTTATAAGTAATATCAACTGCCTGAGAAGTTTGTCGGCCTCAAGAAAATCATACTGATTCAAAGCTGCACTGAGTCGAGCCAGGGTTGGGTGATAACCTATGCACTCTCGCAATTCAGAAACGGTATTGCGACAGCGAACGATATCTGTTTCCAGACAATCCTGTACGGCTGTGGCTAACTGCAGAGCTTTTTTTCTTCTGGATGAATCCAGTTCTTTTGTTTCATCCGGCGTTTCGTTTTCAAAAACCAGGTGATCCAGTCCCTGCATTAAATGATAAAACTCATCCTGAAATTCAGGCTGTGCGAAGGTATAGTCTTCTCTGTTGTTTAATTTCAGGCTGGTTTCAAGCTTCTCTATCAGGCTGCACAGATGTTCCGCTCCTATATTGGCAGAGCCTCCTTTTAATCTATGGTAATAAGCTGAAAGCTCCTTAATATTATTGTTACTGAACATATCTTCTGCGTGCTCGATAAATTCACTATGAGCTTTTCGGTATGTGTTCAGTACTTTTCGATAAATTTCCTGCTGTCCACCCACTCGGGACAGCCCCTTTCTGATATTCAGCCCATGTACATCCGGAAAATGATGTATCGCAGTGAATAGCCCTGGCTCATCGTCAGCAGGTGTATCCTTAGAGTACCCGGTAGACTGGTGAACTCGTGCGCTTTCAGACTCATGACTGACATTAACAACAGCGCCATCCTGATTCAGCAAATCAGTCTGACCTGTTGCGATCGCCAGCCATTTATTCAGGCAACGAAATAGCTCTCCGGGATTAACAGGTTTCCCCAGATGGTCATTCATACCGGCTTTCAGGCATTCCAGCTTCTCTTCTTCCAGTACATGAGCTGTCATGGCAACAACAGGCAGAGTCTCAGCATCTATTCCGGACTCTCGTATCATTCGAGTAGCTTTGTAACCGTCCATTACAGGCATCTGTAAATCCATCAGAATCATATCAAAACCGGGAGTATCCGGGTCCGCAACCAGATCAACGGCTTCTTGTCCATTTTCTGCAAATGCAACGGAGCAACCAGCTTGTTCAAGTATTTCTGCCAGCATCTCCTGATTAACAGGGTTATCTTCAACCAGCAGAATTTCCGTTCCGGTTAAAGCGGGGTTCAACCGGGTATTTAACACCGGCGGTGTTATATCCGGGGTGGAAAGATCCGCAAGCTGACGATTGATAACAGATACCAGGCGCTTCCGTGTCAGAGGCTTATTCAGAAAACCATCAACGCCTGCCATTAAGGCCTGCTCTTTCAATGCATACTGGCTGGATTCAGAGCATAACAATAAACAATGGATATCTTCAGTGTCAGGCAGTTGGCGTATACAGTCGATTGTTGCTATCCCGTCCAGATCTTTCATATTCTGATTTACAATAATCAGCTGCCATGAATCATCCTGTGTCATTGAGGACAGATACTTCAAAGCTGTTTCACCACTATTCACCCAGTCAAATTCCGCGGGCAGGTCTCTGAGTAACTGGCATATAGCCGTTCTGGACAAGTCGTGATCATCAACCAGTAAAATTCTCATGCCATGCAGAAGCCCGTTTAACAGGCACTGCTGACGCCCATCTGAAAGATCTTCTTCCAGCCGGACATTAAAATTAAATGAACTCCCTTTGCCGGGTTCACTGATTACAGAGATATCTCCCCCCATGAGTGTCACTAGTTCCTTACAGATAGCCAGCCCCAATCCTGTCCCTCCGTAGCGCCGGGTAATCGAGTCATCGGCCTGGGAGAAAGACTGAAATAACCGATTGATCTGCTCGCCTGTCATACCAATACCCGTATCTTCTACCGCGCAAAAAAGACGAATACCATTTTCCTGACACCGTGCCACTTTGACACTGACCATAATGTAACCATGGTCGGTAAATTTTATAGCATTCGCAATGAGGTTCAGTAATATCTGTTCCAGTCGAAGAGGGTCACCAATCAGATGCTCAGGTACATCAGGCGGAAGATTAAAAATCAGTTCAAGATTCTTATCGTCACATGCTGCAGCAATTACAGCTGTCACATTTTCCAGCAGATCAGATAGCAGAAATGATGTTTTTTCTATCGGCATCTTTCCAGACTCAATTTTCGAGTAGTCAAGAATGTCGTTAATAATCCGTAGCAGAGCATTGGCTGAGTGGTCAATTTTCCCCAGATAGTCTTTCTGCTTTCCGGTCAGGTCTGTTTTCAGAGTAAGCTCTGTAAAACCAATAATTGCATTCATGGGGGTGCGTATTTCATGGCTCATTGCAGCCAGGAACTGGTTTCTGGCTTTGCTGGATGCTTCAGCAATAGCCTCCTGCTGATCGGCTTCTTTTGACCGATAGAAGTCGCAGGCCTGACGGTAGTTCCGGGCCATCATTTCATTTAACGCCTGGTTCAGGTGATGGAACTCCGGGCATAAACGGAGCTGATCATCAGATTGGAGCTGTAGTAATAAATCAGGTTCATTCAGTTGTGATGGAGTGTGTCTGGCCGGAGTAAAGGTCAGATCACGTACCTGTATTGCCAGATGTTTCAGAGGTGCAGAAATATAGTTGCGTAAAAAAAGATATAGTACTAATGCAATTAACAGACTCTTGAACAGAATCGTCAGCACAGCATTCTGCCAGAACCCCATATGTTCCAGAATATGCAGCCGGTCCGTGATCAGCAATACATAAAAATCACTTTGTTGCAGATTAAACTGGAATATCACTGGATCTCCAGCCAGCAGGCTATGCTGATGAAGGGGGGCAGATTGTTGAATAGTAACAGACTGGTGAGTTAAAGATATTCTGGTATTAGTATCATCTGTATGGAGGTGAAAGTTATTGCCGGGCTTGAAATGGCTGAAAAAAAACGCATCACCCCTTTTAAGCTGTATTCCGATTATATCCGGAGAAATCAGTATCTGGTCGGCTATTTCCTGAAGTTTATCTTTATCATCAGCAATAAGCGCACGATGCAGCGGTTGTTCAAACACCCTGAACAAGACCTGAGATTCATCTTCAATATGCTGTTTCTGGCTGAAATACTCTGCCAGCAATTGACTTCCCCCCAGTACAACAACCAGTACTAAATACCAGAGAAATACAGTCCTGAAGAAAGGATCTGTATTGTAAATGCGATGGAGAAAACCTGTTCGCTTCATATTTCTCTCTGAATTTATTTGAGCTGAAAGTCGCTGAGCATATCCATATTCCAACACCTGAGAGTACAGGAAAGCTCCTGATGTCTGTCTGCTTGAGTAAATACTCTGGTATATCAGGATAAAAAGAGGAATATCAATTACTTTTTATTACCAGAAAAACAATAATCTTTCACCTGGCAATTTCACCCGGCAATTTTAATCGGCGGTAACAGAGGTATCCAGCAAGCTGAATATTTCTGATCGATTCCTGTCACGACTTTTTGCCTTATACAGTGCACTATCTGCTTTTCTGTACAAAGATGATTCATCGTCTTCAGAATAATTAGCAATCCCCATGCTGACAGTCACGTGCTCTGAGACAGGAGAGTCCGGATGAGTAATGGCCTCCTCCATCAGGGCTTCACGAATCATCTCTGCTAACTGACTTGCCTGCTTACTATTGCTACCGGGCAGTATCAGAGCAAACTCTTCTCCACCAATACGAGCGACGGTATCAACGGCTCTCTGAGACTGGGAGGCCAGTACTGCAGCCACTTTTTTCAGACACAGATCCCCTTTCGGATGTCCCAGGCTATCGTTATATTGCTTGAAGTGGTCAATATCCAGAATGATCAGAGACAAAGGCGTATGGAATCGATCCGCATTTTTTAAATTATCTCTCAGGGTTTCATTAAAACCCTTACGATTTATTAACCCGGTCAGGGTATCGGTATAGCTCATTTCTCTGAGTTCTGATATAAGCAGGTCGTTTTCAATCTGCTTTTGTAGCAGCTGGTTATACAGCCTGCGTAGCGTGCAAGTCATTAATAAAATCAGAATCGGAAATTTAACCAGAGAGATCAGTTGATCAATCAGTACCAGCCTATCATCATTAAGTAAAAACCAGGCATACCCGCTTATCAGTATACCGATTGCCAGTAACAACAGGGAGTAACGGCTGTACCATCCGATTAGCACACTGAAAAAACCGATCAGCACGACTTTTTCTGCAGCCTGACGATTATCCCAAAGATCAAAAATGCTCCAGGCCAGTGCCAGCCAGAACATCGCTATCATTGTTGACGCCAGCATCCAGAATAAGGTTTGACGTTTTTGATTTCTATACCCCTGCATCAGCATACCTGCACCGGTCAGCAGCAAAACAGGCGGCAAGAAATGAAAAACAGACAGGCCGATGGCTTCTTTCTCGTACCGTAACAGAAAACTCAGGACAATAGCCAGAATCAGAGTGCCGGAAGCCAGTATCCAGATATTACCATGAGTGATTGTCTGTTTTTGCATCTCAGAGATTGATGAAATCTCAGAATGGGGACCTGCATCAGACATTTATTAAATCCCTGAAAGTTAATTAAAGAAAACCAGTATAAGGTTGTATAAAGCTAAAAAGACTCAGGCCAGAAAAAGCAGTAGGTGCGGTCTGTCCAGACTTGCTTTCAGAGCATAACTTATCTGTATAAATTGTAATATCATCCGGATAAGATCGGAATGCAATGATTCCACTTCATAGCTTTAACAAGATATCAGCACAGGCTATATGCAGAGCCTTGATATGATTCCGTATAGACGGATAACAGGCTTCAATACTAAGTGTAGTGCCGTAGGTTTGATAACGCAGCAGGAATATCCTTTCTGAATCGGGATAGTGATACTTTTTGGCAGGGAAATACTGTCTGACCCGCTACAGATTGAATAAAAGAGACAGAAAACAGAGCCTGAATGCTTCCTCAGAACTCTGTATCATTGAACGGGTAAGGTAAGTAAAGCCTGAACCTGTCAGGCTTTGCTTACGTATCATCCGCTGTGCTGCATATTCTATGTAGCAGGGATGTTATTGTTTTAACGGAAAGATTCAACCAGAGCAGGAATGCCCGGCAGCATACCCACTGCAGCCATGACTACACACATCACCACAAAGGTAATGGCAGGGATAATCCAGCGATCTGTATGGCGTAACTCCTGACTTCTTTCTTTATCACCGATCAGTCCCAGGTTATCAAGTAGCATAGTAAATGACCAGCCAAACACCGGGTTCACAAAAGCTGAGGCAAACATCACAATACCGGCTGATTGAGAGGTTTTAGAATCTCTGGTCATCTGCATGCCTGCTTCCAGCAGGGGCAGGAATACGCCAACAAGAAGTGCTACACGCAGTACCGGTGGCCATACTGCCAGATCCATAGGATAACCCCATAGTGCAGCAACCACACAGAAGATCCCTGTCAGGACTGCACCAGCAGGAATAGGTCGTTTTGCAATAGCTGCCGGGATCATATAAGTGCCCCATGACGAAGACAGGTTACCACCGCCCAGACCACTGCCAACCATTTGGCGTACCGATGCTACTGCCATTGTATCGTCAACATTCATCAGTACCTTATAGGCCTTCTCCGGGTAGTTCAGTTCCTGAAATACTCTGTGCCCCATAAAATCGGGTGACCACATCGCAACGGCGAGTACAGCAAAAGGTGCGACAGCAATAAAGTGGCTCAGATCTGGCATTCCCATCATCCAGCCAGTCTCTTCCCCCCACCAGTATGCAGGGTTCAGATTAGGGATGCCCGGCTCCGTCACAAATTCAAAAGGTGCTCCCATGACCAGAGCAATTAGCAAAGCAAGGCCAGATCCAAGAGGAATAGACAGCCAGCGCATCTGCCAGCGCGCCAGTAAAGCATAAATGAGAACGGTAGACAGAATAACTGCGAAGGCAACATACCCCATGCCTATACCTTCAGCCCAGGTAAACAGCGCTTTTACCTGGCTGATCATCCCTACTGCACCAAGGTAGATCAGCAATCCCCCTCTGACTCCTTCTCCGGTAAGCACCATCAGCTTGCTACCACCCCGGGTTACACTCAGGAATAGTCCGAATATCCCCACCATAATTCCTAATGCCATAGGGTGCCCTCCTGACGCCACTATCAGTGGAATCATAGGAATCATAGGGCCATGTGTACCAGCAAGATTAGCATTCGGGTTGAAAATACCTGAGAACAGGATGACAAACAGCAGAGCAGCGATCAGCATCTCAAAGCGCACATTTTCGATCACAAACTCACTGGATAATCCCATCGGAGCAGCAAAAGCGCCTACAACAGCCGCTACCATGACAATTTTGCCAATGGTTGCAGCGAGTGCCGGTACAAAATCTTCCATCTCAAAGTGATAGTCCCGGAAAGGCAGATTAATACCCCACCTTTTCGGATTCATAATGGTCAGCTCATGCTCCAGATACTCTGTTCTGGAACTGAAGCTCTTACCCGGCCGCCGCTGAGAACGATAGCAGCCATTATTTTGTTGCGTCATACGAAATCTACTTTTTATGTTTATCGGGAAACGTCAGACGATGTCTTAATTGTTATCAGACCATCCAGAAGGTAGGTCTGCGCAATACTAATTCATGTGACCGATCAGTCGCTATCAGACGTATGTATTTGATACAAAAGTAGAATTTCTAATTATCTTGTAAAGGAATTGCTAAGAAATGATTGTCTTCGGGCGCTGCAAGTGTAAAGCTCATCAGGATCTTTACTGTTTGATCAGGGGACAATGTTTCCATGAGTCATTACACTAAAAGAACTTATCCATCTCTTTGCAGGGTATATTTTTGTTTTACGATGATCTGAATCTGCCACCTCCCGAAGACTCTGGGTTCTCTCTGGCAACAGCACCTGTAGCCAGGCTTGATGCTCAACAAACCCTGGTCCGGCAAGGAGAGGTCAGCCACAGCATATACTGGCTGGATAAAGGGCTGATCAGAGCCGTTTTTATGGATGATAATGGAAAAGAATTTACAAAAGAGTTTTTCTGGGAAGGTGATATTATTCTGCAACCGCGTAGCTTACTGACAGGAGAACCTTTGCCCTACAGTATGATCTCTCTGGAAGCCTGCCAATACCGACAGATCAGTACGCAGCGTTATTCTGAACTCATTCGAACCTCACCAGAATGGCTGCATTACCATCAGACACTTCTGGCTATTCATCTGATAAACAAAGAAAAAAAGGAAGAGTTTTTACTGCTGAACAGTCCGGAGCAAAGGGTCATTCGCTTTGGTCAGAGTTTTCCCTGGCTGATACGACGTGTTCCTGATTATGTTGTTGCTTCCTATCTCGGTATGACTGCTATCAGTTACAGTAGAATCAAAAAACGTTTGCTTGCGGAGCGTAATCAGAATGAATCCTGAATTTTATCTGTATTATGGTGAGCCATTATGTATCGGTGTTTGCCATAGTCGGGATATCTGACATTCTGTCAGGCCTGGTTTTTGTTGTTAAGGTACCCGTGAAAAACGCAAAAGCTCCCGAATGTAAAACATTCAGGAGCTTTTGTTTGCTGAAGATTTCTGGCGATTGAAGTTACAGAAACCTTCTGCAACCGGTTATATCCGGATTAACCACCCAGATAAGCCTTGCGAACATCTTCATTGACCAGCAGGTTCTGACCGGTATCTTCCAGAACAATCTTACCATGCTCCAGTACATAACCGCGATCAGCCAGGCGCAGTGCCTGGTTTGCATTCTGCTCAACCAGGAAGATGGTTGTCCCTTCGCCACGCAGCATTTCAATGATCTCAAAAATCTGATTAATGATGATAGGTGCCAGTCCCAGAGAAGGTTCATCCAGAATCAGTAGTTCCGGGTTACTCATCAGAGCACGGCCAATGGCCAGCATCTGCTGTTCACCGCCAGACATGGTACCTGCACGCTGAGAAAAACGTTCCTTCAGACGAGGAAATAGCTCAAGTACATGCTCCATGCGCTCATCATAGTTGGTGTTATTAAAGAAACCACCCATAGCCAGATTTTCTTCTACGGTCATAGCAGAGAAAACCCGGCGCCCTTCTGGCACAACAGCCAGACCGGAACGCATAATCTTAGCCGTTTCCGTCTGAGTGATATCTTCGTTTTTCCAGGTGATGGTTCCTGAACTGGCACGAGGGTCGCCGCACACTGTCATCAGCAGTGTTGATTTACCCGCACCGTTTGCACCAATCAGAGTAACGATTTCCCCTTTCTCAACGTTCAGGGAAACACCTTTCAGTGCTTCAATCGGTCCGTAGTGGGTGTGAACTTTTTCCAGTGCCAGCATTACTCTTCTCCCAGATAAGCCTTGATCACTTCAGGGTTTGCCTGAATCTCTGCAGGGGTACCAGAAGCCAGAGGCTCACCCTGGTTCACTACGTAGATCTGATCAGAAATACCCATTACCAGTCCCATATCGTGCTCAATCAGCAGGATAGAGATTCCCTGCTCATCTTTCAGATGCACAATCAGCTCATCCAGATCTTTGGTTTCGTTCGGGTTCAGACCGGCTGCAGGCTCATCAAGCATCAGCAGCTTAGGCTCTGTCACCATGCAACGAGCAATTTCCAGACGACGCTGCTGACCGTACGCCAGGTTACCGGCTTCACGATTAGCAAAATCCAGCAGGCCAACTTTTTCCAGCCAGTGGGCGGCACGGTCCATCAGTTCCTGCTCTTTCTTTTTAAAGTCAGAGGTCATAAAGAAACCCTTCAGCAGGTTGTGCTCAGCATGCATATGCTGAGCCACCAGCAGGTTCTCAATTACCGTCATCTCTTTAAACAGACGCACGTTCTGGAAGGTACGCACCATACCTTCCTGAGCGATTTTAAAGCCTGGTTTACCACGCATCTCCTTACCCTGGAACATCACAGAACCAGCTGTAGGAATGTAGAAACCACTGACACAGTTAAAAACGGTGGTTTTACCAGCACCATTTGGGCCGATAACCGATACGATCTGCTTTTCACCCACTTCCAGGTTGACGCCATTTACCGCCAGCAGACCACCAAAGCGCATCGTAAGATCTTTTACGGTTAACAGATTAGTCACGTTTCAGCTCCAGGTGAGGGCGTTTCATCGGCAGCAGACCCTGAGGGCGCCAGATCATCATCAGTACCATCATCAGACCAAACAGCAGCATACGGTACTCATCAAACTCACGGGCCATTTCCGGCAGGATTGTCATTGCACATGCTGCCAGTACCACACCCAGCTGAGAACCCATGCCACCCAGTACTACAATCGCCAGAATGATAGCTGATTCAATAAAGGTGAAGGATTCCGGACTAATAAAGCCCTGACGTGCTGCAAAGAAAGAACCGGCAAAACCAGCGAAGGATGCACCAATGGTGAACGCACCCAGCTTAATGTTGGTTGGGTTCAGACCCAGCGAGCGACAGGCGATATCATCTTCACGCAACGCTTCCCATGCACGACCAATCGGCATGCGCACCAGGCGGCGAATCACGTAGATGGTCAGCAGAACCAGTAGCAGTGCCATCAGGTACAGGAAAATAACCTTATATTCACTGCTATAACTGATACCAAAGAACTCATGGAACGTTGTTGCGCCTTCTTCAGAGGGCCGACGGCTGAATTCCAGGCCAAACAGAGTTGGCTTAGGAATACGGGCGATACCATTAGGTCCACCGGTCAGTTCTGTCCAGTTGTTCAGCAGGATACGAATAATCTCACCGAAGCCCAGCGTCACAATCGCCAGATAGTCACCCCGGAGCCTCAGTACCGGGAAGCCCAGCAGATAACCAAACAGGGCGGCCAGTGCGCCTGCAATCGGCAGCGCCATCCAGAAGGACATATCAAAGTACAGGTTGAGCAACGCGTAGCTATAAGCACCTACGGCGTAGAAACCCACATAACCCAGATCCAGCAGGCCTGCCAGGCCCACGACCACGTTCAGACCCAAGCCCAGCATTACGTAGATCAGCGTCAGGGTAGCGATATCCACCGCCCCACGGGAAGACAGGAACGGGAACAGCAGCAGAGCACCCACAGCCCAGAAAGCCAGCACACGCTGTTGTTTTTCGGTACGCATAAAGGCTGGCAGCTCATGAGCCTGACCATCACCTTTCATTTTAGTGGTCACTTTGCTCACTTCCGCACGGAAGTATTGCAGCAGGAACACTAAACCCGCACCGATCAACAGACCGATAATTTTATGAGACTCAGATACTTCCAGTGTCGGCACAACCCCTTCTACCGAGAAGGAGATACCCAGTACCATAAAGCCCAGTATCAGGGTTACACCTGCTGCCAGAGCAGCTGAAGAGAAACGAGATTGCATCAGATTTTCTCCACTTCAGGTTTGCCCAGAATACCCTGCGGCATAAACAGCAGGATCAGAATCAGCAGAGAGAAGGCGACAACATCTTTGTATTCAGCGGTAAAGTAGCCTGCGGTCAGACTCTCAGAGACACCCAGCAGTAAACCACCCAGCATAGCCCCAGGAATACTGCCAATACCACCCAGTACTGCTGCAGTGAAGGCTTTCAGACCAGCAATAAAGCCTACGTACGGGTTAACTACACCGTAATACATACCCAGCAGAGTACCTGCTACAGCGGCCAGAGAAGCACCGATGATAAAGGTCGTCGCAATAACATTATTAGAGTTGATACCCAGCAGGTTAGTCATGCCAATATCCTGTGCAGATGCACGGCAGGCACGTCCCATACGGGAACGGGAGATAAACAGAGTTAAACCAGCCATACAGATGATCGTGGTTACGATAATAATCACCTGCATATAGGAAATCAGAATATGGCTGCCGTCAGGATCACCTAACAGGAAGCCCCCCTGGATCAGGCTTGGCATCGCAATATCGCGTGAGCCCTGAGCCAGACGGATGTAATTCTGCAGGAAGATAGACATACCAATGGCAGAAATCAGTGCAATCAAACGCTTACTGCTTCGAAGGGGCTTATAGGCCACTTTCTCAATGGTAAAGCCATAGGCGCTGGCGATCATGATACTGACCATCATGGCAAGGCCTACCATGATGAACACATTGTCAAAGCCCAGCATAGTTAAACCGGCCAGAACAATAAACGAGATATAGGTACCTATCATATATACTTCGCCATGCGCGAAGTTGATCATACCGATGATGCCGTAAACCATAGTGTAGCCAATAGCAATCAAGGCATAGGTACTGCCAATGGTCAGCCCATTAGCGATCTGCTGGATAAAGTAATAAATAGAATCGGACATTATATGACACCTTGCGAGCAACGTTAAACTTACGGCCTGCTTATGGCAGGCCGTAAGTGAACGTTCACAGTGTACTTTGTAAGTGAACTGCTCAGTTCATTAATTATTCTTGTATAGTTTGCTTACTTAGCTTCGGACTTAGTGCCGTCCTGGTGCCAGTTATAAACTACAAAATTGAACGAAGTCAGGTCACCCTTTTCGTCGAACTTAACGTTGCCAATAGGAGTGGAGAAAGCCGTTTTGTGCATGTACTCAGCAACTTCTTCTGAGTCAGTACTGCCTGTTGCTTTCATACTGTCAGCCATAACCTGAACAGCAGAGTACGCAGGCATTACGAAAGGACCCGTTGGATCCTGATTTTTGTCTTTAAATGCCTGAACCAGAGAAGCGTTTTTAGGGTCTTTTTCGAAGCTTGGTGGCAGAGTTACCAGCAGACCTTCAGACGCAGGACCTGCAATAGATGAAATATCTTTGTTACCTACACCTTCAGGCCCCATGAACTGAGACTGCAGACCCAGCTCTTTAGACTGACGCAGAATCAGACCCAGCTCAGGGTGGTAACCACCGTAGTATACGAAATCAACGTTGTTTTTCTTCAGTTTGGCAACCAGAGCAGAGAAATCTTTGTCACCTGCCGTGATACCTTCAAACATCACAACATTGTAACCCGCTTTTTCAACAGTGCTCTTCACTGCTGTAGCGATACCTTCACCGTACTGCTGCTTGTCGTGGATAACCGCAATATTCTTTGGCTTAACTTTTTCTGCGATGAAACGACCCGCTACCGGGCCTTGCAGACTGTCCAGACCAATCGTACGGAAGATCATCTGATAACCCTGCAGAGTGATATCAGGGTTGGTGGAGGCTGCTGTAACCATCACAATGCCTTCGTCTTCATAGATATCAGACGCTGGCTGAGTCGAACTTGAGCACAGGTGACCTACAACAAACTTGATGCCATCGTTAACAATCTTGTTTGCTACTGCTACCGCCTGCTTAGGATCACAAGCGTCATCGTATTTAACGCCAACCAGTTTTTCACCGTTAACGCCACCTGCTTTATTAATTTGCTCAATAGCCATTTCAGCACCGATGAACTGCATATCACCGTATTGAGCTACAGGGCCTGATACAGGGCCTGCCAGAGCGATTTTAATCTCTGCCTGTGCGATAGAAGTGCCCATCAGCGCAGCAGATACACCCAAACCGATTAAAGATTTTTTCACCATGCTCTTCATTTATTTTTTCCTGTTTTTTATTGTTGATTCGTCGATCGGCCGAATAAACAGGGATTTTGCCTCAGCCGATTAATGCCAGTATATCGGGTATCGTTTTATGTGTTCGTTCCGATATCAGACCTTCGAATAAGATTATTCACTTATCTGCTTAGTTTTGTCTAGGTTTGTATCGGTACAAATTTAAAGCGAGCGTTAAATTTAAGCGTGAATGGAACTAGGAATGTCAATTAAATAGGTTTTTTGAATAACAAAAAGCTATATTTTTTAGTATTTTTTTCTGATTAAGGGTCTCTTCGAGGGTTTTAACCCCATTTGTAACGTTTGCTTTACAAAAAAAAAATTTAGCATTTTTTTTGATTTCAGGCACTTAGCGAAGTAACGGCTTTGTATTTTTTTTATGCAAAGTGTCAATTTTTGGTCTAAATATCTAAGACAGAAGCTAATTCAGTCGAGGTACGTTATGGCAAGCCAGCTACCCTCATTTGATGCGCTAATGGAACTGGCCCGGAATAACCCCGAAAAACTGGAAGAAATTCGTCAACAGATGTCGGCAGAGATACTGGCCGATGCAACCCCTTCGGTCAGAGCTAAACTGGAAGGGTTGAACTTTCGTATTAATATGGAGCGGCAAAGATGTAAAAACCCTTTGCAGAGTTGTATGAGAATCACTGCGTTGATGCATGATTCATTTGATCGAATGAGAGAAGAGCTGGATATTCTGGTTGCTCCTCAGCATCCGCAGCTCAGAGTGATTAATCAATCCCCTGTCAATAATCCGGACCTCCAGGGGAGAAATGTCGTCCCTTTTAAAAGGGCAAACAGTTTCTGACCTTTCCCCTTTGGCATAGCAAGCCCTTTTCTGCAGACAGCTAGCCGCTGTCTTCCCTTTCTTCTGTGTTATAGAAATGCTGGCATGATTAATGCTTTTATTATGTCGCCTGATCACTAAGGGTGCAGCAATGCACTTTTTTCATGCGAATAAAAAACTATAAATATCAACCATATAAAGCTAACAACGCCTGTTAACGCGCTTAAAAGAAGCAATGATGTTTTCTTTTCAGCGCACTAATTGTGCAAAATAAAATAATAGCGCACCTAAAAGGTGCAAATAAAAAACAGGAGATACCTGTGGAAACTATAAACAGTGCTGTAGAAACGCTGATGCAAGGAGCAAATACGCTTTTTATTCTTATCGGAGCTATCCTGGTTCTGGCCATGCATGCCGGTTTCGCTTTCCTTGAAGTTGGTACCGTCCGCCATAAAAACCAGGTCAATGCCCTGGTAAAAATTATGACTGATTTCGGCTTTTCCACTCTGGCCTACTTTTTTATCGGCTACTGGATTGCCTACGATATCACCTTTTTCAGCAGTGCCAGTGTCCTGGCAGAAGGCAGTGGTTACGCTCTGGTGAAGTTCTTTTTCCTGCTGACATTTGCAGCGGCAATTCCGGCTATTGTCTCTGGCGGTGTTGCTGAGCGAGCTCGCTTCTACCCTATGCTGGTTGCATCAGCACTGATCGTAGGTCTGGTTTACCCGCTGTTTGAAGGGATGAGCTGGAACGGAAATTATGGCTTCCAGGATTTCATGGAAGCGTTTTTTGGTGCGCCATTCCATGATTTTGCAGGTTCTGTGGTTGTACACGGTGTTGGCGGCTGGATTGCATTAGCCGCTATCCTGATTCTGGGAGCACGTATGGGGCGTTACCGTAACGGTCGTGTTGTTGCCTTTGCTCCATCAAACATTCCATTTCTGGCATTAGGTTCATGGATTCTGACCGTAGGCTGGTTTGGATTTAATGTCATGTCAGCTCAGACACTTGACGGGATCAGTGGACTGGTTGCGGTAAACTCTTTGATGGCAATGGTTGGCGGCATTATCACTTCTCTGTTACTGGGCAAAAACGATCCGGGCTTTATTCACAATGGTCCTCTGGCAGGTCTGGTCGCTGTCTGTGCAGGTTCAGATATTATGCACCCCATTGGTGCGCTGATTACCGGTGGTATTGCAGGTGCCCTGTTTGTGTATATGTTCACTCTGGCGCAGAACAAATGGCCTCGTCTGGATGATGTATTGGGTGTATGGCCGCTGCATGGCCTGTGTGGTGCCTGGGGTGGCATTGCTGCTGGTATTTTCGGTCTTGAAGCACTGGGTGGTCTGGGTGGCGTGACTCTTGCTTCTCAGATAGCAGGCACTGTTGTTGGTATTGTTATTGCGACCCTGGGCGGTTTTATCGTCTATGGGCTGGTAAACAAAGTATCAGGCATCAGACTGGGTGAGGAAGACGAGTTTAATGGTGCGGATTTGAGTATCCACAAAATTGGTGCAACCAACGAGGACTAATCAATTTTTACCATAATATGACGAATGGTTATTCGTCGGGCTGTACAGAGTAAATAACTCCAGTAGCCCGAATATTTTCCCTTGTTCTTTATGAGAACCTTTGTACTTGTGAGCATTGCCCGTAGTTATACTGCTTTATCTTCCGTTTGCTACGGGCCTTTTTCCTGCTCTGAACCTCCGTCATAACTCACTTTCACAGGCATAGCAGGCAAGGAACATTTTCACTGCATCCTGACGGATCATCTGACTAAGTCCCGTATCAGGGACGGCCTGTCCCATCAGAATTTGTGGCCAGAATGCATGACCCTTAATCAATCCGATAAATTGAGTGGCCAGATAAGGAGCCTCTCTGTTATCTGTTATCCGTTTTTCCTGCTGTGCAGACACAATCCAGTTCTCCAGGCCACTTTTCTGTACATTCGCCTCAGCCATTGCTCTGGCAGACAGTTCCGGAGACTGAATACATTCAGCAATCATCACTCGAGCCAATCGCAAAAATGATTGTTTTGCCAGCATATTCAGTTCTCTGGCTGCAAACTCATCCAGCTGCCGGGCCAGAGATGCATCTGAAACATATTCAATGGCTGTCATCAGAGCGCTCTGCTCAAACATCTGTCTGGCAATGGCCTGAAACAGTAACTCTTTGCTGGAAAAGTGGTTATACAGGGTCCTTTTGGACACTTCAGCTCTGGCTGAAATAGCATCCATACTGGTTTGTCGATAGCCATGTTCAACAAACAGATCAATTGATGCGTCCAGTATGGCCCGACGCTTACGCTCTTTCAGTGTTATTTTTTCACTCATACGTCCCCCTGTAATGATCTGATTATTATAAAGGATTACCCAATGACAAACGCATTGGACCTGCAAAAACTTCAAAAAATGTAAACTTTATAGTTTACTTTTTTTATTGAGAAGATAAACTACACCGAAAAGTTTACCTTTTAAGGTATCTCGAATATGTTCAGAAAAATAGGAATAATCCTGGTCGGAGTAGTTTTTGTTATGACATTTATCAGCTGTACCAGTGCACCTGTAAAAGATTACGCCATATCTCAACAATTTCGGGAAGGTAAGTTCCATAATCTGAAACCGATGCCAGTTAACGATTCAGGTACTATGATGCGGATTCTATGGCGTTATATCACAGAGAAACGGCAGGAGCCTGTCCCTGTATCTCCTGTCCCGGTGCACGCACTGACTACACAACAACTCCATCAGGAAAATAATGGTCTGGATGCACTTTACCGACTAGGACACTCCAGCCTGCTGCTGAATCTGAACAAAACCTTCTGGTTAATTGACCCTGTTTTTGGCGATAGAGCTTCACCTTTCAACTGGATAGGTCCGGCTCGTTTTCATAAGGCTCCATTAACCCCGGATCAATTACCTGAGATAACTGGCGTGATTATTTCGCATGACCATTATGATCATCTGGACCAATTCACTGTTCAGCACCTGAAAGATAAAGTGAAGCACTTTATTGTCCCGCTGGGCGTCGGCCAGCATCTGATGAAGTGGGGAGTTAATGAGCAGAAAATTACTGAGCTGGACTGGTGGCAACAGACACTGATTAACGGGGTTTCTGTGACCGCTACGCCGTCTCAGCATTTCTCAGGGCGAGGATTATCTGATGGAAATTCAACGCTGTGGGCTTCATGGGTGATTCGCTCAGAACAATCCTCACTTTTTTATAGTGGAGATTCAGGGTATTTCGATGGCTTTCAGGAGATCGGGCAGAAATTCGGACCGTTTGATCTGACCATTATGGAAAATGGGGCTTACGACAAAATGTGGGCGAATGTCCATATGCATCCGGAAGAGACCTTGCAGGCGCATCAGGATGTCCAGGGGAAAAACTTACTTCCTGTACACAACAGTACCTTCGATCTGGCATTTCATGATTGGCACGAACCACTGAATCGACTGCAAATATTGAGTGAGCAGGCTTCTGTCACTATGGTAACCCCGGAAATCGGACAACGGATGAATATCTCAGAATCAGCGCAGTATCAATCTCGCTGGTGGAATAGATAATTACTTACTTCTGATAACCGCCGGTTCAGTCAGGCTTTGTTTCAGGGCTGATAATCAAGCCGCTCCGGTGTATGGATATACCGCAACCAGGATCACAAACAGATCTGTCAATAGACTGAGTCGATAGAATAAAAAAGCAGCCCATAAAGAGCTGCCTTTTAGCACTACGTATTATTTCAGGGCATCAGTCACCCATCGCGATACCTTCGCGACGAGGATCGGCACCGCCTTCCAGCTTGCCATCCTTAAAATGAATCGCATGCAGACCAGAATTCAGATCACGGATATTCACTTTAAAGCCCATCTTTTCTAATGGGGCTTTAAATTTCTCGGCATCTGTTCCCTGTTCCAGGTCATAAGTACCAAAACGATTGATCAGGTGAGGCTGATTAATCGCTTTCTGAACAGGCATGCCCCAATCCAGATGGGCAATCAGTGTGGATGCGACATAACCAATAATACGGGAACCGCCAGGTGAACCTACTGCCATGTAAGGCTGATCATTCTTCATAACAATTGTAGGTGCCATAGATGAACGAGGACGTTTACCCGGTTCCAGACGGTTCGCAATCGGATAACCATCTTTATAAGCAGAGAAAGAGAAATCTGTCAGCTCATTATTCAGCAGAAAACCATTACTCATAACACGAGAACCGAAGCCGTTCTCAATGGTGCTGGTCATGGAGACAATATTGCCATCCTTATCAACAATCACCAGATGAGTGGTGGATGGCAGCTCGATCGACTCATCATCAGCCATCGCAACGGCTTTTTCCCAGCGAGGTTCACCGGCGCTGACTTCTTCCAGTGCTTTCCCCGGAGTAATCAGCTTAGCTCTGTTTTTCAGATAGTCAGCATCCAGCAGTCCTTCAGGCATCGGCACGAAGTCGCTGTCAGCCATATAACGACCCCGGTCAGCAAATGCCAGGCGAGATGCATCACCAATCACCTGCCAGGCCTCTGCGCTATCCGGTCCCATTGCTTTCAGATCAAAATGACTGGATATCCCCAGGATCTGGCCCACAGTCAGAGCGCCTGAACTCGGAGGCCCCATGCCACAAATATCATACTGTCGGTAAGGTGCACAGGTTGCCGGGCGCTCTTTAATCCGGTAATTAGACAAATCCTGTCGGGTTAATAAACCAGGGTTATCCTGGATACTGCTTACTTTATTGACAATATCCCGACCGATACGTCCTTCATAGAAAGCTGCAGCGCCTTCTCTGGCCAGTACCGACAGCGTTTCAGCGTACTCGGGGTTTTTCAGCTGATAACCTTCTTTAAGAGGGTTGCCATCAGCATCAAAGAAGTAGGCTTTAGTGTCCGGATAGCGGCTCAGGCGTTTCTGATCCTTCTCGATAGCCCCTGCCAGACGAGCAGATACTTCAAAACCGTCTTCTGCCATAGCTCGGGCTGGCTCCAGCAGACTAGCCCACGTTTGTGTACCATAGCGGGCATGCATCTCAGCCATCAGTTTAACTGTCCCCGGCGTACCGACCGAGCGACCGCCTACCACGGCATCATAGAACTTCAGAGGTTTACCATTTTCATCCTGGAACAGTTCAGGTGTAGCGGACATCGGAGCAGTTTCACGGCCATCAAATGTTGTCAGTTTTTTACTGGCGGCATCGTAATACACCAGGAAAGCACCGCCCCCCAGACCTGAAGACTGAGGTTCGACCAGACCAAGCATAGCTTGTACTGCTACCATGGCATCCATTGCTGAGCCTCCGGCTTTCAGCACATCGTAGCCTGCCTTAACCGCATGAGGGTTAGCCGCTGCAACCATATAGTTATTAGCGATAACACTGGATTTAGCCGTAAAACCACTTGCCGCTTCAGGGTCAATAGCATCCGTAGTCTGTGCTGCCTGCAGATTCATTGACAACAGAGCAGAAGCCACAAGAAGAACAGATTTTTTAACTGTTTTTTGTAACATGGGGCTGATCCTTTATTTTTCTTATCAGATCGATTAACTATCAGAATAATTCCGTCTTATCAGAGCCTTATCTATCAGATCAGAAAAATAAAGTCCTCTAAAACGCCAGCAATCCATACGGACTGCTCTGAAGATAGTAGATCGTCTGCCATCTGAGAAATATATCCATCCGTGCCAGTCTGACCTTCTTTCGCGCCATCGCAAACATTTTAATTACGCAACATGATCAGATGCCTGGTGCTCAGACACCAGAGAGCTCAGATATCATATTTCTATATCTGGACTCCCTGGGAGCGTTAATAATTAAAGCCCGCCCCCTGTTATTTTGATCCTCAACAGTAATGACTACCCGGAATCTACCAGACCAGCAGTTCTGTATCAGGCAGTTCAGCCAGTACCTGATCCCAGCTTTTATCAGCCCCCAGAGCCTGAACAACCACAGGTAAAGGCTCTGCCCATATTTCTGGCAGATCAGCTTCACCAGCAACCCTGATTGGATAAGCCAGCGCTTCATGTGGCGGGGTAAATTCAGCCCTGACCTCTACTTTTCCCTGGCTCGGCAAGCGGTTTCCTCTGGGATCAATACGGTACCAGCCATACTCTTCCAGCCAGACAGCATTCAACCCGTGCAGACTAAAGGGACCATCGTCACCATCTTCGTCACCAATGGTGAGTCTCTGATAACACAGGCCTGCCGGAATGCCATTTGCTCTTAATAAAGCCGCCAGCAAATGACTTTTAGCGTAACAATAGCCTGTGCCATGAGCCAGAACATCTGAAGCTTTACAGGTCACCGGGTTCATCTGGTAATCCACGCTGTGATAAATTTCATCCCGGACAAATTCAAAACAACAGCGGGCGATCTCTGTTTTATCCGCTTTACTGGTTCTGTTAATGACGATCTGGTGTAACTCCTGAGCTTTCAGTAAAACTTCGGGATTCTGCCAGTTAATAAACTCGCTTTCTGCCAGATATAACAATGGATCAGCGGTTCTTAGTACAGAGTTCATCCATTAATCTCCTTGTTAACACCCGATGTAGTTGTGGTTTTCAGGATATCAGTCAGTAAAAGAATCATCTGATCAATGCTTGCCTGATCGATATTAAGAGCAGGCATAAAGCGTAATGCGTTATCTGTCGGAGCATTCAGCAGTAAGCCATGCTTTAACGCCTGACTTACCAGATCAGGTGCATGCAAAGCTCCGGTATCCAGAGCCAGTAGCAAACCTTTGCCCCGAACACGGCCCAGATTAAATTGCCGGGATAACACTTCCAGCTGTTGTTTCAGATAACGTCCTGCCTGCTGGACCTGCGACATAAATTCAGGCTGCAGCACCTGTTCCAGAACAGCAGAAGCGACGGCACACATTAAAGGGTTGCCATTATAAGTTCCACCCTGATCACCATAATCAAAACAGCTGATAGCGTCCTGAGATAACAGAGCTGAGACAGGTACCCCGCCGCCCAGTCCCTTACCCAGAGTCATAATATGAGGGATAATTCCATATTGCTGAAAAGCAAACGTAACTATTCAGCTGCCCGGTCAAAGATATCTGGCAGCTGCCCACAAAATAACAGGGTTAAGGCATTACTTGCTGATACCGATTGTTTA
>NZ_JACJFM010000060.1 GCF_014164585.1 Oceanospirillum sediminis
CAGAAAATCAGTTGGCTTTATTTCCTGGAGCAATAAAGCCAACCGATGCTCGGTTAGATAGAAACCTGACTTTTTCAGGGCTGACTAAATAGTCAGCGAATAAAGAATGACTCACCTTGCTGGAAAGCTCGGGCTGCAGCACCGGATATCTGACTATGGAAGTTTTTCTGCTCCTGATCAAACCACTCAGGCACCTGCTGATGCTGCCTGACCAGGCCATGCTGATTCATCAGAAGACCTCGTTTGGTGTAAGTGCCGCCTTTCTTCAGCTGTCTGAGCCCTTCGCTATAGCTCTGCCCTGAAGAGATCAGGGTGTCTTCCTCAAGTTCCAGCCCCTGGCTTTCCCAGCGTTTAAGCTGCTCATAGCCGCCTAATGCCGTAATTCCCATACGAATCTGATTTTCGTAAGGTTCTGAGCTGTAATAATCCAGCGACCCGCTCTCATAACGGGCTTTTAACTCATGTAATGTTTGTCGGAACTTATCTTCACCCGATATTTTCTGATTGATCTCTTCCAGGCTTTTAGTCTGATAAGACACATAGCTAAGAGAAACCTGATCATCATATCGATTACCGGATGATGATTCCGCTGCAGTCTGCCGGGTCTTACCGGTTTCCTTTTCAGAGACAGACTGAGAGCCAGAGTTCCGGAATGAACCTATGGTGGATATTAATGATGTCAGCATGTCTTCGCCCTGAATTCATCCTGTTTAAAACATGGGTAACAACAGGGTTAAGCAGAAAACATGCCATTTAAAATAATCTTCTGTCTGTGTGGCAGATCTTAGTCATTAACAGTAGATTAATCGTTGCGATAAATGGTCTCAATCAGATGGAAACCAAATTTGGTTTTAACAGGGCCATGCACTGTCAGAATGGGTTTATTGAACACTACATTATCGAACTGGCGCACCATAGCTCCACGGCGGAATTCCCCCAGGTCACCGCCTTTCTTTCCGGATGGGCATAAAGAGTGTTGTTTAGCCAGTTTGCCAAAATCAGCACCGACTGCCAGCTTCTTTTTCAGACGTTCCGCTTCTTCGCGGGTTTTAACAAGAATATGACGGGCACAGGCAGTAGCCATGATGCGTACTCTCCAGAACAATAGTGACAAAAACGTGGAATTATACATCAAAATGGACCGTTTCAGGCATGATACTGCCGCATCACAGGCAATGCCTGTCCGCTGCTGGCAAGTCGATGCACAAGGCTACTGGTGAATAGAGGTATACTGGCAGGAGCAAGACACAGAGATAGAATCATAGCCGTGACTGAACATAGGCAAATAACAGTATCAGGGCTTTAACGAAACTGGCGATCAGAGAAGAAGGTCTTTGATATTGATGTCATCCGTAGCATTGTGGGATGTCAGGCTCAAATACTCGAAGAGAGCAGGTCAGCGCCCTGGTTGAGCTCCCGCCCATGATGATTGAGCAGGGAATTAATTTAAGTGAATTGTGCAACGGCTTACCGAATATACTTTCCGGGTGACACTCCAAATGTCCGGTAAAAGACCGAACAGAAAGCGCTTGCACTTTCATAGCCGACTTTGTTGGCTGCAACGTTCACCGGAGTTCCGGCTAATAACAGCGAGAGTGCTTCTTGCAGCCGTATCTGTTGACGCCAGATACTTAAACTCATGCCGGTCTCTTCTTTAAAACGCCTGGTAAAGCTACGACGGCTCATACCCGCAATCTGTGCCAGTTCATCGACTCCACGGCGATCAGCCGGGGTTCTTACCAGCATATTACAAACACGTAGTAACCTGGGATCACCAGGCATAGGGGCCATATGAGGAATTTTGGGTGCCGCTGACAGCTCCAATAGCAGAAGATCAATCACCTTCTGATCACGGTCACTCGGAGCACGAGAGCGGTCCATCTCTGTGATTTCAATGATCAGTGCACGCAGGAAATGCCCTACTTCAACCACATGAGCGACTTGTTCACGCTGGGCAACATCAGTATCAATATACAGCGTTCGTAGCGATACCGGCCCTCGGCAGGAGATATTATGTAACACGCCTGCCGGAATCCAAAGGGCTCTCTGGGGAGGTAATACTATTGCCGTATCATCTGCGACAACCGACATGACACCGATACTGGCGTAAAGTAACTGGACACACTCATGGGTATGCATCGGGTATTCCAGACCACCGCTGTATTCATCGGACAGACCAAAAACAGGGCTGTGTTCAAAGTCAGGGTGTTTTGCTTTTTTCATCATGCCTTACACTTACGTCTGCAACCAGTTTCGGTCAACCGCTCTCATGGCAAAACAGAGGAACAAGGCAGTTTGCTCCCGCTGCCCCTCCGGGGTCGGGTCACCAAAATGTCCGGTATCTAATCCTATATGAGATAAAACAGGGGCATCTGACAAGTTCATCCCTCGCGCCTTTACTGCGAATTTGAGCGGTTCCCAGAACGCAACCCGTTCATCAACAACGCCCCCTGTGGTTAACAGTGCTGGAAACTCAGCCGGCTGAAGGAGATCATAAGGCGAATAGCTGGCCATGTAGCAATAATCCTCTTCAACTCTGGGATCGCCCCATATGGCAAAAGGTGTGGAACCCAGCGGATGATTTTGCCAGTCATCCAATGTGTTTAACACATCCACAAACGGCACCTGGGCGATCACCCCCGCCCATAGATGGGGATGGCTGGCAAACACAGCTCCCATCAGAAGCCCTCCAGCAGACATACCGTGAGCGACAATATTCCCTTCACCAGCCAGCCCCCGTGCGATCAGGGTTTCTGCGCACGTTGTAAAATCAGAGAAGGTTATTTTTTTGCCTTGCCTGAGGGTCGGCCGCCACCAATGTGCTCCCCGTTCACCGCCACCCCGTACATGGGCGATGGCACAGGTCCAGCCTTGATCCGCCAGGACAATGATCTCAGGCCGGAACGTATCCTCCATAATCTCGCCATAGGCACCATAGGCGATCAGATACAAGGGTTGCACTGCGCTGGGGGGAGAAGAGGCTTTACTAATCAGAGTAACCGGAATTATGGCACCATCCTCTGCGGGAATATCCAGCCGTTGCAGCTTGTAATGATCCGATAAAAAGGACTCCGAATCACTGGATGTAAACAAAGGACTTGATTCTCCACAGTTAAACGACGCCCGCATTAGTCGCGGCGGTCGGATCGGAGAGCTATAGCAGTAACTGATCATATCACTGTGATAGTCCTGCTGGGGAATAATCTGCAGGGCATAGGCCTGGTCGTCAAACCCGATCTCCTGCTCATCACTCTCTGGCGACATCATCACCAGCCGGGGCCTGGCATCGCACCATTCAGTACGCACCAGATAATCGGCAAAGGGCATCACGCCACTGATATAGCATCCACTACGATGGGGCACCAGCTGCGACCAGTTCTCCTGTCCAGGAGAGGCAACCGGAGCTGTAACAAGCTTAAAGTCATCCGCGCCATCGGCATTGGTGCGTATCACAAACCTATCCTGCCAGTGCTCAACATAATAATCATGAAACGCCGACATGGGTTCAATCACTTGTGGACTGCGTGTCGGGTTAGCGGAGGGGATAAACCAGACCTCAGACTGATCTCCGTTCAGCAAACGGATAAAGATAAAGTCACCTGACGCTGAGGTGCTCAAGTCTATAAAGAAGGATGAATCCTGGTGTGAAAAACACTGAACATCGGTGCCTGCCTGAATATCCCGGCGCCAGACCGAGTTGGGTCTGCCCTTAGCATCTTTACCAATCCAAAACAGAAACTGTCCGTGCTTATCAAACGTGAAACCGCCATGACAGTGACAAAGATCATTAACGATCAGCAGCCCGGTTTCAATCTCCCGAACCCTGATGGCAAAGTCCCCCGACCCGGTTTCATCCAGCGCCCAGCCAAATAAGGTGTAATCCGGGCTGAACTTAGGGCCACCCCAGCTTAATGCCACATCAGGCTTAAGTTGTCTCTCCTGAGCCATATCCAGCAGGATATCTTCCTGATCGGTTGCAAGATGACGACGAGCGAAAAGTTTATCTCCGCTTTCTCCTCTCATTTCAGAGTAGAAATACTCACCACTGATAAAGCCTGTCTCTGTTTCGGCTATCCTTTCAAGCCGGTGCAGATCATGTTTCAGCTTGTCCATTTGAGGGGCCGACGCAGACATAATCCCACGGGTATAACCGTTTTCCTCGTCAATAGCACACTTGATCTCATCTTCCAAAGTCTGAGGCCGTCGCAAAACGGCCTGCCAGTCCCCTGGTTTCATCCAGCCATAGGGATCGGTGCGCCGGGTGCCAAACTTCTCTATAGGGGGCACATTTTCTCTTCGATGTTCCGGGGGATGTGGTAGCTGCTTACTCAAGATAGACCTCAACTTTCCATGGGAGATTCAGGGTGTTATGCACCGATTATCGATAACATCAGGCAGGCTCCCCATATGGGGCGGATTATAAGACTACAAACGTCGCAATCCAGATGAATAGGCGAAATGGCCTGACAAAGGCAAATATTGGCTCAAATGAGAGATGCTAAGCGACAGAGTCAAGCGATATAATCTTATTGTTAGTTATTATCAATAGCATTCTCACAAAGCGTGCAGGAGAACTGAAAAACAATGAAACATCGCCCGATCGTAACGGCCATTCGTAAAGTAACCCAGGCTGCCGTCCTGCCCGCCGCCACTCTTATCACCTTGCCTGCATCTGCGCAAACGACGCCAGCACAGGAGATGGAAGCGATTACAGTCGTCGCTGAAGCGCTTAAAGTTGATAACTCTGCACAAGACACTCCACGGGCAGTCTCCATTATCACCCGAGAAAAGCTGGATGCTGCAGCCCCCCAGAAGCTGGATGAAGCCCTTCGCTATACGGCCGGTGTGACAGCACAACCCTACGGTTCAGACAACGACACCGATTGGTTTAAAGTACGCGGTATGGATGCCGTCACCTATCTCGATGGCAGTCGTCTGTTTCGCGATGGTTACTACACCTGGCTAACGGAACCTTATGGCCTGCAACAGATCGAGGTTATTAAAGGGCCTGCGGCGATTCTGTTTGGTGAGTCCTCGCCAGGTGGTATCATCAATACCGTACAAAAAAAGCCAACCGATAACCCCCAAAACGAATGGTATGCACAGCTGGGTAATAAAGGCCTGTACTCTGTCAATCTGGATACATCGGATGCCCTGAGCGACAGCATGAGTTACCGCCTGGTCGGTAGTGTAAAAAGTCGCGAAGGTGAACTGGACGCTACGGAGAATGATCGTTACTACCTGGCACCTAGCCTGAAAATAGCACTTTCCGATCAAACGACTCTGATGCTGATGGCCACGCACCTACGGGATGATGGCGTACCCACCAACGGTTTTTTCCCTGCAGCCGGCACGCTTCTGGCGTCAGATTCCGGAAAAATTGACCCATCAACCAACTATGGCGAGCCTGACTACGATCTCTACGAACGCACCCAGGTATCCGTTGGCTATCAGCTTGAACATGCTTTCGACGATACCTGGCGTTTCTCTCAAAGCCTGAATTATGGCTACAACGACCTGTTACTGCGCAGCACTTACGCATTTTTCAATGCGGATCCTGCGGCGTCACAACTCTATCGTGGTGTTGTCTTCCGTGAGGGTGATAACCAGAGCGTTACCTTTGACAACCATGCTGTAGGTCAGTGGGATCTTGGCCGCACAGAGCATACCCTGCTGTTAGGTGTTGATCTGCAACGGCACAAAACAGAAGGTGAAGAGCAGGACAGTTACGCTTTCAGCCCAATTGCGGTGTCTGAGCCAGAGTATGGCCACTATACCCCTCTTGATCCAGCCAATAATCTGGATCGGGAGATCACAAAATCACAGGCCAGTCTTTATGCCCAATATCAGATCGATCTTGACGCTCGGTGGCTTGCACTGATCGGAGCGCGTTATGACCATGTCACAACGGAAAACAGCAGCCAGGCTGCCCGTCAGGATAAATCCCGTAGTGACGACGAGCTTTCATTCAACACCTCTGTGATGTATAGGGCGGATAATGGAATGTCGCCCTATGCAAGCTACTCTCAATCTTTTGAGGTGATCAGTACAATCGATTCAGCCACTGGGGAGCTGTATAAGCCTCTTTCAGGTGAACAGGTTGAGATCGGCGTGAAGTTTGAGCCTGACTTTATGGATGGCTACATTAATCTGGCCTGGTTCGACATCACGGAAAAAAATGCCCTGGTGACCAACCCGAATACTTTTGTCGCGACCCAGACAGGTGAAGAAACCTCAACCGGCATGGAACTGGATCTGGTCAGCCAACTGAGTGATAGTGTGAAGCTTTCTGCCACGTACACCTACACCAAAGCAGAAACCGACAACAGCTATGGTCAGGGCAAACAGCAAGCGGGCCTGATTCCTGAACATGCCGCATCCGCCTGGCTTGATTATGACGGAGCGTCTGCTGGCGTTGCGGCTCTGAATATCGGCCTGGGTGCTCGCTATATCGGCAAATCCAAAGACAACCCTGCCAGCAGTCACCTGACAGTGCCAGACGTTACCCTGTGGGATGCCAGAGTGAGTTACGACATCAATCAGCGCTGGAACGCCCAGCTTAATATCAATAACCTGTTCGATAAAGAATACGTATCCGGTTGTGACTACTGGTGCTACTACGGCCAATCACGCTCAGTCGTATTCAGTACCCGCTACCGCTGGTAAGCAAAAATGGACATCCTTCTCCCCCGTATGGGGAGAAGGTGTTTTGTATCCCATTAATATCCTGTGAAGAGAGCAGCTGCCATGCCATCTCTTATTCTGAATAACAAACCCTTGAACAAAAGCCTTGAACAGCAGGAGCCTGCTACTTGAACTCCCATCCTTTGCCGTCGCCACCTCTAACCCCTGAAAAGTGGACACCCACGGCGATTTTCACTCTTGTTATACTGGGGCTGTCTGCAGGACTTCAGTTAAGCGATCAGGGCGTTCAAAGCCTGTCTCTGTCCGCAATACAAAATACGTTTGATACAGGGGATACCGCACTGGGTTCCCTGCAGGGAGTGGCAGGCTTTCTGATCGGCAGCCTGCTTGCCATCCCTCTGTCACGCCTGGTGGATAAATACTCTCGTAAGCGCATCCTGCTAAGCTTTATTTTTGCGTCTGCCACCCTGATGGCATTAAGTGCCCTGGCCCCCAATTTCAGCCTGTTTTTCCTGGGGCGGGCCTCTGCGGGTATCCTGGAGTTTGCCATGATCCCCCTGGTTTACTCCATGATACCGGATCTGGCACCGGAGCAAGACCGGGTACTGGCTAATCTCGGATTTGCCGCCATTATGGCCATAGGCGCCAGCGGCGGTTACTACTTTGGTGACGTAATTATTGCCACAGGTGACGCTATTTTTTCATTTGAGGCCGAGCCCTGGCGCAAAGGTCTGCTGCTGCTTTCAGTCGCCGGACTCCCCCTGTTTCTGCTGGCACTACTGACACAGAACCCGGCAAGGTATCCAGGCCTGGTCGCCTCGTCTCCATCCGATTCTATTGTGCAGTTTTTACGGCAGCGCTGGAAAACCATGGTACTCTTCATGGGGGCTGCAGGCTGTATGGTGATTGCGGTACAGGCACTTAATCAGCTGATAGCCCTGGCGATGGAACGCCGGTTTGATGCTGATATCACCAGTATTGGACAAGCAATGGGTATTATTCTGCTGATCGTCAGTGCCGGAAGCATCCCCGCCGCCGGTCTGCTGGACAGGCTCCTGGGGCGCGTTCTGCAGCAGGCCTCACGCCCGGGTATTATGGCCCTGGGGGCCATAACCTCGATACCCGCCGCTGTGGCATTGAACGCCACCGCCTATATGGATCAGGCTTTTATCATCATAGGGGTATTTATATTCCTGACCGCCACGGCGAATGCACTGGTTCCGACCTTGTTACAGGATCTTCTGCCTGCTGCAATTCGAGCACGCAGTTTCGCGATCTGGAGTTTCCTGGTTTCCACCTTTTCAGCGTCAGGCCCTTTACTGTCAGGCGGTTTGTCGGATGTTCTGTTTGATCATGATCTGCTACTGGCGATCACCATGACCACTGTTCCAGCCCTTTGTCTGTCTGCCTTTTTTGCGCTACAACTTGTTCGGGAACTGAGGGAAAATAAAGCACTATAGAAGAACGTTCAGCCAATATGATCAAACAACAAATAATGATTCAGGAGCGCTCTGGTTAGCAGCCACGATATTGTGGCTGCGATGTTGCATTAACAGACCCTGAAGGATACAAAAAAGTAATGAAGAGAAAGTAAAGCAATCAGGCTGTCAGAAGTGCATCCAGTGCTGCTCTGGCTTCGTTAACCGCTTCTTCACCTTTCGCCACACCAGCTGCTTCAATCTGATGGATATCCTGCAAACCAACAAAGTTCAGTGCTACTTTCAGATAAGTACTCTGATGGTTCAGGAATGCAATTGGCGTATGTTCACGATAATCACCACCACTGGCACTCAGTACATAAACCGGACGATCTTCCAGTAAACCCTGCGGACCATTTTCAGTGTAAGCAAAAGTTTCACCAACACGAGCCACCTGATCAATCCAGGTTTTCAGGCCAGAGGTAATGCTGAAGTTATGCATCGGCGCTCCAATCACCACTTCGCTGGCACTTTTCAGTTCAGCAATCAGCTCATCAGAGACCTTCAATGCGTTAACCTGAGCATCAGTACGGTTTTCAGCCGGAGTATAAAAAGCACCAATGGTCTCTTCCGTCAGGTGAGGTGGCGGTGTCATGCCAACATCACGATGAATAACTTCACCATTCGGGTTATTTGCCCGCCACTTACTAACAAACTCATCTGTCAGACTACGGGTAACAGATTGCTGACGCTTAGGGCTTGAGTGGATAACCAGTAATGTTTTCATAAGATCAGTCTCAACGTTTTGTTTCGGATTACGGTGCAGTTTATAGATATATATTGGAAAGAAAATTGCAGATATTCGTGCTATCCTTTCTAAAAAATAGAACATTGGTGTAGGCAATTGGCAGGACATAAAACGACACTGGAGCAATGGCGAATTCTGCAGGCGGTAGTCGATCACGGAGGATATACTCAGGCGGCTGAGGCCTTGTTTCGCAGTCAGTCTTCGTTAAATCATGCAGTAAAAAAGCTCGAATCTCAGCTAGGTGTGCCTTTACTTGAGGTAAAGGGACGTAAAGCCTTTCTGACAGAAGCGGGAGAGGCATTATTAAGACGCTCTCGTGTATTAACAGAAACGGCCACTAATCTGGAAAAACTGGCTGATAATATTACCCTCGGTTGGGAGCCACAGCTGACAATATCTGTTGAACTGGCATATCCCAGAGCATTACTGCACAAAGTGCTGAGAGCATTTTATCCGGAAAGCCGAGGGACCAGACTGCGCATTATTGACTCAGCCCTGACAGGCTCGATTGAACTGCTCAACAACAAAGAGGTTGATCTGGCCATTACCCATGAAGTACCTAAAGGTATGACCGGTGATGTGTTATGTCATGCAGAATTCATTCTGGTAGTACACCCGGATCATGAACTGGCTCTGGAGTCACGTTCACTGAGGTTACAGGAGCTGGAGAGTCATCTGCAAATTGTGATTAAAGACAGCGCCCGGAATCCTGATGATAAGCGGGGATGGCTGAAAGCTGAGCAACGCTGGACTGTTGATAGTTTTGAGCGGGCAAAGCAAACCCTGAAGCAGGGTCTGGGCTTCTGCTGGCTACCGGAGCATGAAGTCCGAGAGGACATCCGGCGAGGCGAGTTAAAACGCATGGAAGTGGACTATACATCAGGGCGTGTTGGCGCTATGAGTCTGGTGGTACCTAACCCGGACATACTGGGCCCCGGCGGACGCAGGCTTTACGAGCTTTTTATTCAACATGGCAGAGATGAATAACAGGCGCCAGAAACGGATAACAAATCGTAGCAGTGTCAGCTGAATATGTGTGTGTTTTAATCTGTTTGCAGGTAAAACGTTAATATTTGTGTGTGACATATCTTGTCCGTTTTACTGAGGTATAATCAGGGTATAGCAGACGATGGGGGTACCTGATGGGAAGACGATTACTAAAAGCCGGATTTGCCAGAGCAATAGGATGCATTGCGATATCACTGGTACTTATTTCTGGCCAGGCCTGGTCAGACGAACATAAAGGCATTATTGATGCAACGATCAGACTGGATCGGAAATACATTCCGGCGTTGTATTACACGCATATAGCGGATCAGGTTAAAGCCGAAGAGTCTATAAAAGCTCTCAATGCCCAATGGGGTTTATTCCTGAAGCATTATGATCGCCTGAATTCCGATGACAACTGGCAGCATTTTATCTCGGTGGCCTCAGGCATGATTACTGACGCTCAGAAAGCGGTTGCGGAAGGTCAGATGAAAACCGCTCATGATCGCCTGTCCGGTGTAGCCGTTACTCTGAGAGGGCTGAGAGAGAGAAATGGTATCTCAGGTTATTTCCTGGATCAGCTGAATGATTACCGGGTACACATGGATGCTATTGTGGCTGCAGGTAAATCCGGTGCCGCCATGAAAATGTCTGATATACGTATCATTCAGAAGCACTGGGCTCAGGTATGGCCTCGCTGGGAAACCATTCGTCGTCATATCAGCCGTAATAAGTTTGACCAACAGCGCTATGGTTTTTCAGATAACCGTCTGATTGAACTGAAGCAGGCTATTGCTCAGGAGCAGCAAGCCTTGTTTGACCTGAAGTTTGCCCTGCTGAATGGAGATCGGGGCCGGATAGGT
The DNA here is from genome assembly GCF_014164585.1 of Oceanospirillum sediminis. Lineage (GTDB taxonomy): Bacteria > Pseudomonadota > Gammaproteobacteria > Pseudomonadales > Halomonadaceae > Oceanospirillum > Oceanospirillum sediminis. The sequence goes on from NZ_JACJFM010000060.1 coordinate 10,722, forward strand.
AAAGCGACGGCAGCGCTTCCGGCAGGCTTTGAAAGAACATGGCGAGCATTTGGCGAACTGGATTACGATATGATTCAGCAATAATCCATATCAGCTGATGTGATAATCAATACAGGCAACCGTTTATTGAAAGGTTGCCTTTCTTTGTTGCACGGCTTCGGATGTCTATGCTCCGGATTGTGAACAGCAAGACGATGAAGCTACTTTTACTGACGTAAATGACGACGGTGCAATGATAATATATGTTTCTATGAAATAACGATTGCGGACCAGGGTATAGCCATCTCTGCTTCTATCGCTTGCCACAACAGGATTGTGTATGTCATCAACAGCGTTTATGGATATCAGCTATCTGAGCCAGGTATCGCCGAGTGGACAGGCTGGCCGTAAAGGTAATCAGGATAACTTTCTGGTGATAGCCCCCAGTGGTAAGGCAGTTTGTCTGAAACGTCGGGAACAATACCATTTTACTCATCAGAGCTGGCCAGAAGGACAGTATCGTCTGGTAGTCAGCGATGGTATTGGCGGAGGCAGACACGGAGGAGAGATCTCTGAGGAGTTGATTGAGGCTCTATCCTGTGTCGGCCACTTTTCAGAACAGAATCTGCTCTGTTCATTTCTGGATGATCTGCATCACGAGATGCAGCAGCGATGGAATCCAGACAGACTGAAAGAAGGTGCCACTCTGACACTATTAGAGAGTCAGACTCCGAACCAGGTTCAGCTATTTCATGTCGGTGACTCACGGCTGTTTGAAATCAGTCAGAGCCGTGTTAACTGCCTGACACTGGATCATAGCCTGGCAACTCGTCAGGTTGTAGCAGGAGCCATTACCTCTGAAGTGGTCTGGGAGCAGGCTATTTTCGACCCTGACCGCCCTTCGTCAGAGCTGCTGTGTCAGGCTTTTGTTCTGGGAAGTGCTATGGCACCAGAGTCACGAAATTTCAGGCCCACACTGTTTCCATTGACAGAAGAGCGTTTACCCTGGTTTCTTGCGGATAAAGCCGACCGAAGGCTGATTCGATTAAAAGCCGGTTGCCTGTATCTGCTGGCAACCGATGGCTTCTGGCATCTGCCTGATTCCATGAGCTGCATCAGGCAAGCACCGGAGTTGTACCAGAATAGCCGTGATTCAGAAGATTTTCTGCAGCAGTTGTTTGCGTTGTTAAAAAAGCAAACACCGGATCGCTGGCTGGGAGACAACTGTACCGCAATTGCATTCCAGCTGAAGCCAGAAGCTGTCTGATGACAGCTTCTGAGATAATAAAGAGCAATACTGCAAATCAGGACGCTGAGCTGAGTTTTTCCAGAATTGTTTTCAGGTTCCCTTTCAGCTGCTTCGCCTGATCATCAGGCAGCAGGCTTAATAACTCTGCTTCTTCAGCATGGGCAATATCCTGCATCTGTTTACCAATTTCCTGTCCTTGTGCTGTGATGCTCAGTGTACTGGCATTGGTATAACTGGCCAGACCTTTCTCAATCAGCAGATCAACTGTTGCCCGCAGACTATCATCCGGTTGCATCACCATTGCTGAAAGTTCGGCAACTGGCAGACGGCCATGATCGGTCAGGCGAATCACTATACGCCATTCTTCAGGAGAGATATTGCATTGTTCCTGCAGTTTCGGATATAGCTTTGCGCAGTAGCGATTGTATGTTGCTCTTAGCAGATACAGCAGGTAATCGCCGACAAAGTCACCTTCTGTCTCCGTTGCCATGGTTTTAGCCATAGCCGGGTGTTGCGCCGATACAGCATAACCGCCACGGGAGAATACCAGAGGCAACACGGCATTATCATAGCGATATTCTTTTACTTCACCCACCAGAATCAGATGGTCGCCACCTTCATAGACTGCCCATGTTTTACATTCAAACTGAGCGGCGTATTCATCCAGTACAGGGGCATCTCCCAGCCCCGGATGCCAGGCCACATCTTTAAACTTATCTTCCCCTCGACTGGCAAAACGATTAGACGTATCAACCTGATCACGCCCCAGAACGTTAACAGCAAAGTGCTCCGCTTTCTCGAATGCACTCAGGCTATGGGCACCTTTATCAATGCTCCACAGAATCAGAGGCGGATCGATTGATACGGAGTTGAAGCTGCTGGCTGTAACACCAACGGGCTGGCCTTCAGTATCCAGTGCAGTAATTACGGTAACACCAGTAGGGAACTGAGAAAGCGCCCGGCGGAAATCTTTAACATCAAAAGCTGTGTCAGTCATTGTTTTGCCTTAATTTTTTATGGCCTGTTATTACAGCATTAAGCTGGATTATTTGCAGCAGCAGGCCTTTATATAAGCTGTGCAGGAGCGACTCAGGAGCAGAAATTATCTTTCTGCTCCTGAGCATTTTCTGAAGGGTGAAACGATAACACAGGATTAAACCATTGTCGGATCAGGTTCCATACCCATCAGAGAGCGGCCCAGAATCTGTTTACATACATCATAATCAGTATAGGCATGCGCAGCCGTCATATTAACATCACGCCACAGACGCTGGATTTCGTTATCATGAATCCAGGTGCTGCCACCGGAGACTTCAAACAGACGGTTAACGGCTTCACAGCACATTTTTACGGCATAAGCCTGATTTGTACGCCAGAAGGCCAGCTCATCATCCGTTGGGTAGCGCTTCTGCTCGCCAAATTCTTTGTGCTCATTCCAGGTTTTCTCCAGGAAAGCACGCGCAGCGTGAACCTGGTGAGTTGATTCCGCCAGACGCATCAGTGGTGGAATCTCTTTACCGGACGAAGCCAGTGTGTAAGCACGGGTGCGGTTTTTAGTCAGCTCTTTATAGACTGTCAGCATGCGCTCAGAAATACCCAGCGCCATAGCCGCAAATCCGCAGGCAAAGTACGGACGATACGGCGTGTAATAAATTTTACTATCCGGATACAGACCAAAGCCTTTTGACTGACCTGTCATCATCGCTTTTGCTTTCTCGATGCGATGCTCAGGAATAAACGTATCTGTCTTAATTCTCAGTGTCTTGGTACCTGAAGCCTTCATACCTGCAGAGTACCAGTCATCAATGATGTCGTAGTCTGTGCTTGGGATAACACCGAAGCAGTAGTCCTTTTCACCGGTCTCAGGGTTATCACGCAGGAAGCCGAGAATCGCCCATTCAGCGTGGTCGCAGCCAGAACTCCACTTCATATCACCATTAAACAGAACGCCACCTTCTGTTTCAGTCACTTTACCAAAAGGTGCAATACTACTGCTGGCAACAGCATCCGGGTTCTCAGTCCAGAACTCATCCTGTGCCTGCCTGGAGAACATAGCCATCTGATGGCTATGAGTGATCAGCAGGCTGAATGCCCAGGCAGTACCTCCACAGGCACCCGCCAGCGCAGCGATACAATCCGTCACTTCTGGCAAAGAGGCTTCCATACCGCCGTAGGCTTTTGGTTGCAGAGCGCGGTGCAGATTGATCGATTTCAGCATACGAATATTTTCGTCTGGTACTTTTCGCTCCTGCTCTGCCTGTACAGCGTTAGCAGCAATGGCCGGAAGAATCTCTTGCAGTTTATCCAGTAGAGGATTTGGCTGTTTCATCAGTATCACCTTTGATTATATCTTTTTTGTTGTGTTTCTGAGGCTTCTTAAGCAAAGGAGTCATCACATCCCCCTCTGTTAGCCTGTGTTGTTAATCATTATCTGGACAGAAGAGGCACTTTAGAATGGATCTTTCAGAGAGAAAATTGTACTTTTCATAGAGATCGTTAACGAGAATCGGTTGTTTTCTTGACATAAAATTAACATATTAACTATAAACCCTTTTGATTATTAAGGCTTTTTTTAAAAAAAAGACAAAGACTGAGAATGTTGATTTTATTATTTGTACAAAAATTGAAAAACCGGCCCTGCTTTCCTGTCGAATCAGAATACAGATGAGAGATTAAAATGAAGGATACTGCTGAGATCCCTGTTCAACCCTCTTTACGAGCAGACGGCATACCCAATATTAATATCGGGCAGTCCTATGATCAGCACTATACAGATGCTGAAATCCATTATGAGAATCTGGAAAATCTGGCCGCTTTTTTTGGCCGCAATATGCCGGTTCATTACCACGACAGGTTTTACCAGTTACATGTAATTCTGAATGGCATTGTCAGGGTTCATCTGGATGAACAGAGCTACACCGCTGAAGGACCAGTTTTCTTTCTGACCCCTCCCGCTGTTCCACATGCATTTGTGACCGAAAATGCTGCCAAAGGCCATGTACTGACGATTCGACAGCAGCAGGTGTGGAATCTTCTGGGAGGTATGGAGCAGAGTCTGTGGGGCAGTAATAGTGCCATCAGCCATCCATTGTGTGTGGCTCTGGAGCCGGAGTACAGCCCGATTGCTGCACGTTTTCTCCGGCTGTTGGAACTGATAGGTGAAGAATATGATCAGACAGAAATTCAGCGTAACCGGGCTTTACAGGCTCTACTGCAGCTTATTCTGATCGACATCTGTCGATTAGCCGATCAGGAGCAGCCTCAACAGAATGTCCGTAAAGAGGACGTACGTATCTTTCATACTTTTAATGGTCTGATCGAACAGCATTACCGGGAACATCTGACTCTCAGTCAGTACGCCGGAAAAATCGGGGTAACAGAAGCCCGCCTGAATGATATCTGTCAGCGACTGGCCGGGTTAGCTTCCAAACGCCTGGTGATGGACAGAATCATGCAGGAGGCCCGACGTTTCCTGTTGTTCACGACTATGGGGGTGACCGAAATCAGTTATGAACTGGGTTTTAAAGACCCGGCCTATTTCGCACGTTTTTTCCGCAGACATTCCGGAATGACCGCCAGTCAGTACCGAAAAGAACACCGACGTTGAATATCGCAGTATAAAATCACTTACTGCCCCGTAAGTTTTAAACATTCTGTTTTGGCAGAATTTGCTGGTATCTTGTCATAGCTGCCATGACTGGTGAGCTCTAACATGAGGCTTCTCTGCTCAGATCTGTTTGTCAGATAAACCACAGGAGTAATGTTATGAGTCTGACCTATGGTATTTATATCTATCCGGAAGTCGCTTCGCTGGATTTTGTTGGTCCGTATGAAGTATTTGATCTGTCTGCCTGGTTACTGAAAAGTGGCAGGGTAGTGACGATTGCAGAAACGGTTGATTCCATCATCTGTTCCAATGGTATGGAAGTTAAGCCCCAGTTTACTTTTGATACAGCACCTGATCTGGATATGCTGCTGGTACCGGGTGCCAACAGCCTGGAAGCGGCATTGAACAGTGATAAAGCGATAGACTGGATACGTCAGCAAGCGGACAAAGTGCAGTATATGACAGCGGTATGTACTGGTAGTCTGATTCTGCAGAAAGCTGGTTTGCTGGCCGGAAAGAAAGCGACGACTCATTGGATGCTGACCAAAGCACTGGCTGAAGATGACAGCATTACTGTCATGCCGGATATGCGTTATGTACGCGATGGTAATATTATTACCTCACAAGGGGTTTCAGCAGGGATTGATATGTCTCTCTGGTTAACCGGAGAGATTCATAACCCGGCTCATGCCCGTGAAGTCAGAAAAGTACTGCATTACGATCCGGCACCTCCGTATCAGGCTGAAATCTGATCCGGTCAGCTATAAACAGCATCTGTTCTGTGCCCGGAACAGATGCTATTGATCCGGGAGGGGCAGGCTTATCTTCTTTTCAGAAGGATCAAATCATATATCGGGAGATAAAATGATGATTTGCACTTATGCTGAATATTGAAATTTTCATTTATGATCAGGTAATTGCCCTGGATGTCACCGGGCCAATGGAAGTGTTTACCGCAGCGAATCATATCCGCCAGTTACAGGGGAAACCTCCGGCATACAGAATTTTTTTATCTGCCCTGACTCCGGGGTTGATCCGGTTATCTTCCGGAGCCGAGTTATATGCCAGAGAATCTCTGACAGATCTGCCTCCCTGCGACTATTTTATTTTACCTGGCAGTTTTATTACTCCTGAAATAATTCAGGATAAACCTCTGGTTGAGAGATTAACAGCAAAGGCTCAGGCATCCTCTAAACAGGTTTCTATCTGTACCGGTACCTTTTTACTGGCAGCAACGGGGCTGCTGGATTACAAACACTGCACGACACACTGGCATTACGCTCAACAGCTGGCAGAGTGTTTCCCGACATTAAAGGTCAATGCTGATGCCATTTATATTCAGTCTGGTTCGGTGTACAGCAGCGCCGGAGTAACTGCCGGTATTGATCTGGCACTGGCTCTGGTTGAGCAGGACTATGGTGCTGATCTGGCAATGGCCGTTGCCAGAAGCCTGGTGCTGTATATGCGACGCCCAGGGGGGCAGTCCCAGTTCAGTGAGCCGATGCAGCTGCGGCATAAAACGGGTGAACGTTTTAACAAATTGCATGACTGGCTACAGGAAAATATTCGCTCAGCGTTATCCGTAGAACAGATGGCTAATTTTTGTCGTATGAGCCCCCGGCATTTTGCCAGACGTTTTACGGATACCGTTAACATCACTCCGGCTAAATATCTGGAACAACTCCGGCTGACCAAAGCCCGTGAACTGCTGGAAACAACGAATCTGTCCATAGAGGCCGTTGCTCTGGATGCAGGGTTTGGCAAAGAAGAGCGTCTTCGCAGAACATTTCTTAAAATATTAGGAGTTACTCCAGGCATGTACCGGCAGCATTTTATGCTGCAGAACGCGCTCTGACTTTCTTTACACTGCCACCAAATAGATTTGCATACCTGCCATTAGTTTTTCTGCTTTTGTTATAACAGATACCTGATAAGCACGATAATTGAGTGTTATATATGGTGCTGCATATGTGATGGTACGGCCATTTCAGCAAAACCAGCGTCATTTAATGACGCAATAAAAAGAGCATTTTTTTAAGCAATCCCCGATTGAATTAACTTAACATATTAATTAATATGTTAACTTGTTGCTCAGACAAGCACTGAAAAGATGTTCCGGTAAGAGCCTGTCTGACCTGCAGCAACCTGATTAAAACTATAACTGCTCAAAGACTCATAAAAACAAAGAAACTTAAAGGCAAGACGGAGAACCAAAATGAAAATCGGACTGCTCAAAACGCTGAAAGTAACAACCATCAGCCTGCTTTTGTCCTCATTTGCTGCGACCGCCAGCGCTGAAACGACCCTGCGTGTAGGTAGCTGGTTACCACCTAACCACCCTCAGAATGCTGAAGTATGGCCAACCTGGTCCAGGTGGGTTGAAGAAGCCACAGAAGGCCGTGTGAAAGTTGAAGTCGAATACGGTCTGGGTCACCCGAAAACAATGTTTGAACTGGTAGAAGACGGTGTGATTGATGCTTCTTTCAGTTATCACGGTTATGTACCTGGTCGTTTTAAACTGACCCAGGCAGTAGAGCAGCCTCTGCTGGGTGTATCTGCTGAAGCCGCTTCTGTTGCTCACTGGCGTGTGTTTGAGAAGTATTTTGCTAAAGCTCAAGAACATGATGGCCTGGAAGTGATAGGCCTGTTTACCCACGGACCAGGCCAGATCCACATGGCAGAACCGATTAAATCTCTGGCCGAGCTGGAAGGTAAGAAGATCCGTCTGGGCGGTGGCGTTCAGGGTGAAATTGGCCACCGTCTGGGAGTGACATCAGTAGGTGCTCCAGCGCCTAAAGTATATGAAATGATGCAGCAGGGCGTTATTGATGGTGTGTTTATTCCTATGGGTGAGCAGAAAAGTCTGCGTCTGAAAGAAGTGGCACGTAACGTTATCGCTCTGCCTGGCGGCATGTACCTGGGTAGTTTTGCGATGTTTATGAACCCTGACTTCTTGGCGGACCTGGATGAGAAAGATCGTCAGGCAATCCTGAGTGTATCCGGTGAAAAGCTGTCTGCTATGGCCGGTCAGGCCTGGGATAAAGCTGATGCTGCGGGTCTGCAGGCAGCTAAAGACGCCGGTGTAAATATTGTTGAAGTGAGCACAGGTGATCCTCTGGCACAAGAGTTTGTGGCACTGACTAAAGGTATGGATGAAGCTTTCCTGAAATCTGTTGCTGACCGCAAGGTTGACGCTGAAGCCGCTCTGGCTGAACTGCGTCAGATCGCTCGCAGCTACGACAAATAAGGAGCTTCGGCTATGACCTTCAGTGCCTGGCTGACAGCGCACTACGAAGAAAAAGGGCCGGTCGCATGGCTGGCCTTTTTTCTTGAGTTAATTGCTGCTGTAACCCTGTTTTTTCTGATGCTACTGACCTGTGCCGATGTATTTGGTCGTTATTTTCTGGATAACGCCGTTGATGGCACCACTGAGCTGACAGAGATGGGAATCGCCATCCTGGTTTTTGCTGAGATGCCTGTCATTACCTGGCGGGCCGGTCATGTGGTAGTGGATATTCTGGATCGCTGGATGAGCAACAGCCTGATTAAGGCTTTGGGGCTCTTATCCGCTTTTCTTATTGCCTCTTCCCTCTACTTTCTGGCAGATAGAATTTACTACCTGGCGGCAAGGGCGTTACGTCGGGAAGAAGTCACAGAGTACCTGCAAATTCCTGTAGGCCATATCGTAGAGTATATCGCCATTATGAGCTGGATCACGGCCGCAGCCATGATCACCTATGGTGTGTATCGACTGTTGTTTTTGTCCAGGGATTAACCTGTCACCGGGTTAAAGGATTTCTGATGATATGTCTGATAGCTGCATCCGGGGAGCTGGCAGACAATCAGCGTGCACAGATGTACGCACTAAATCACAGGTATTTCCAATGATTACTGCATTAACCGGCTTTGCGATTCTGCTGCTGATCATCGTAGTGTTACGTGTGCCTATTGCTTTC
>NZ_JACJFM010000061.1 GCF_014164585.1 Oceanospirillum sediminis
CTGATTGCCATCCATGATTTATCCTCTCTGAAAAAGTGCTTATTTTGCTATAAATCTCAAAGCAGAATCCACACCTAACGTCGAGGAGCCATTCTATTACCGAGGAGCGTAGAGCATTTTTATTATCGAATGCTGTAGATTTACCATTAACTAAGATTGATAGCTATTACGATCACGAATTAGATTTAAATGTTTCGATTTTAGAAGATAAAAAAATCCCGACATCTTTGCTAAAAAATATGGGGACAGAGTCAAAAACCCTTTCAGCTCCAGGTGACGATGATCCTGACTCCGAGGCCGAAATTTGCTATTAATTATTTCCAATAAGAAAGACTTATCTACAGATTATTTAATACTAAGAATAAAAGATAGAGGCGTTAAGTATATCCGAATAAATACAGAGGATTATTTAAATAATTGGGATTTTCATATATCTTCAAACAACCATGTATACAGCACAATATTGAGGGTCTTTGATAAATCGATATCAATCGAAGAAATCAATGGTGCATATATCAGACAACCTGAGCTACCTGTTTTTAAGACAGAGGCAGAGGATCAACTTTTTGTTAAAAGAGAAATCGGTGAATCTTTAAGATCTTTTTGGCGCTCAATAAATGATACCATATGGTTAAATGCGCCACATAAAATACTGAGATCAAGCAATAAACCTGAACAGCTAAAAATCGCAGCTAAAATAGGATTCAATATACCTGATACATGTATCAGCAATAATTATGATATTGCCTATAATTTTTTCAAAAAACATCAAGGAAAGGTTGTTGCAAAAGCCGTTAAACATGGCTTCGACTATAATGGTTGTCGCGCAAGAGTAGCACCAACTCAGCTTATAGATATCAATCTATTTGAAAACTTTGATTCATATTTCAATATCCCCATGATATATCAGGAGTGTATTGTAAAAAAGTATGATATCAGAATTACGGTGGTGGGAAATAATGTTTTAGCAACAGCAATTTACTCTCAGGTAGATAACCTGACCAAAATTGACTGGAGATTACATGATACATACAATATCGATCTTAAGCATCAGAAAGTCAACGTTCCTCAATATATAGTAGACTATTGTTTGTCTATTAATAAACATTATGGGTTGAGGTACTCTGCTATTGATATGATATTGTCAGAGGAAGGGGTATATTATTTTCTAGAGATAAATCCTAACGGACAATGGGCTTGGCTTGAACAAAAAGGATTGCATAATATAAGGGATTGCATTATTGATGAGCTTATTAAGCAGAGGGAATATGAATATTGATGAAATAAAAAGCAAGCTAAACAGTAGCGACGCTGAAATTGAAGTATTGTCACTTTGTGAAAAGTTTTTAGATGAAAAAATCGAGCAAGAAAATAATCGAGCAAGACTTGCAGAACAAAGAACTAGCACCCTACTTAATACGTTAGGTGCTTCTGCGGCATTTTTAGTGTTTGCTGGATCTGAACTGAAGAAAGTTTCTTTTTCCTTTGCCGATGGAAGCTGGTTTATAATTTTTTTATTTTCTTTTTCATTGTTATATATTTTTAGGTCAGTCTATTACTCTATAAGAAGTATACAAGTCGGATTCATTAAAAGAACTACGCCTGAATCGATCTTCGAATTGCAAGAAAAAAATAAAGAAGAAGCATTAAAGGATGTTTTAGCAGGAAAGTTATGGGAGCTCAAAAATATTATCCACCCTAATACTACTAGATTGTTTTATGTTCAAAGAGCCCAGCGTGCTCTAGTTTTATTTTTCTCTAGCTTGTTGCTAACATCAATATTTGCCATACTCAATAAGTATGGCGTTTTATATAGTATTCAATGCGCTTTGATCGTATGTGCTTTTTTGATGATTCCATTTTATTTTCTAGTAGATAAATTGATAGAAAAAAATAATGGTTGGAACCACTAAATAGAAACGGAAAAGGAAATCGGACACCCAAATTTATCTCCTTGATTCATAAATAGAAATTATGAGTTATAAGCTTGCTCACTCTCCTCTCCTACCACCCCAAAATGACAACTCCATGACACCCCAGCCCGGTAAAATCCATTTTTACCGGGTTTTCTCGTTCTAGCCCCCTTGTAACTCCCCGAAAACCCCGCCACATAGCCTTTCTAACCTTATCTTTAGAATTTCTAGGGTATTCGCAAAATTATCCTCCATTTTTTCTATGCCTTAACGGGGTAAAAATAGCGGTCATTGATTAGCTAAACACCGAAAAGGTAGAACCATGACGATGTCAGAACAGCAGAGTGTCAGTGCCCGTCAGCACTGGATCTCTGTGTTGGCTAAGGCAGACAGCAAAGCGCTGCAGGATCAGTGGCAGGCTTTGGCAATTGAGCCGGAATATCAGTTTATTCGTAAGCCGGAGATCGGCTTAACCATGATGCGTGGCCGTGTGGGCGGTAGCGGTCAGCCATTTAATCTGGGTGAGATGACGTTAACCCGCTGTGCGGTGCGTCTGGACAGTGGCAGCCTGGGTGTGAGTTATGTGGCAGGGCGTAATAAGGCCCATGCGTTAACGGCGGCTTTGGCCGATGCGCTGCTGCAGGATCGTGATTATCAGGTAGCGCTGCAAGAGCAGTTGATTGCGCCTCTGGAAGCTCAGCTGATTGCGGCTAGGGCTGAGCGTGAAGCCAAGGCGTCGGCCACTAAGGTGGATTTCTTCACGCTGGTTAGGGGAGAAGACTAATGTCTGTGCAGGTAAATAGTATGAACCGTGGTGCGGTACGCAGTGATCTGCTGATGACGGGTTTTGATGATGCGGTACAGGACGCGCAGAAGGTGTTCCGCAAGGTGCTGAAGGCGATGAGTGAGCCGGGCACCATTCTGACTGCAGATCTGACCGATAAAACGCCGGGTGCTTTGAATAAAAGCAGTTGGGAGATCGCACTGACTCTGTTTGATGCCGATACCAAAATCTGGTTAAGCCCGACATTGGCTGGTGATGATGCGGTAGTAAGCAATCTGAGATTCCACTGTCAGTGCCCTATGGTGTCTGAGCCTGCTGAGGCGGATTTTGCTCTGGCTTTGGCAGATGAATTGCCTGAACTAAAGGCGCTGAACTGGGGCAACTCTGAATACCCGGATCAAGCCACCACTTTGATTGTGCAGGTGGAAGCAATCACTAACCAAACACAGGATAACGATGAAGGTTGGTGTCTGAATGGTCCGGGTATCGAGACCGAGCGTGGTCTGACTGTAGCGGGTTTGCCATACAGTTTCCGTCGGGATTTGGTTAATAGCCGTAAGCGTTTCCCGCTGGGTGTGGACTGTGTGTTCTGTGCGGATGATCAGTTGGTGGCGCTACCGCGTTCAACTGAGATTAAGCCGAGCGATAGCGAAGAAGGTATTCGTAATACCATTCAGCAGGAGGCCAACTAAATGTATGTTGCAGTAAAAGGCGGAGAGAAGGCGATTGATAACGCACACGCCTTAATGCGCGAGCAGCGTCGTGGTGATACGGCCATTGCTGAACTCAGCGTTGAACAGATCAAACAGCAGCTGCCGTTGGCGGTGGATCGTGTGATGAATGAGGGTTCGGTTTATGACCCTGAACTGGCGGCGCTGGCTCTGAAACAAGCCAGTGGTGACAGTGTTGAAGCGATCTTTCTGCTGCGGGCTTACCGCACCACGCTGCCGCGTTTTGGTTACAGCGAGCCGGTGGATACCGAGCAGATGCAGATTGAGCGTCGTATCTCCGGCACCTTTAAGGATCTGCCGGGCGGTCAGGTGTTAGGCAGTACCTACGACTATACCCATCGTTTGTTGGATTTTGCCCTGTTAGCGGAAGGCGATAGTGCTCCGTCTGAACAGGCTTCTAACAATATGGGTGTCCCACAATCTCACCGCAGTGAAGCCAGAACCGAAGCCGAAAATAGCGACAAGCTGGAAGCCTGCCCTCGGGTGTTGGAGCTGCTGAATCAAGAAGGTCTGATTGAGCAGAGCCGAGGAGATGGTGAAGAAGATATCACCCCGCGCGACCTGACCCGTCAGCCGGTGAACTATCCCGTCGAGCGGGCGGTACGTCTGCAGAATCTGATCCGGGGTGATGAGGGTTTCCTGCTGTCGCTGAGCTATTCCTCTATGCGTGGTTACGGTGATAGCCACCCGTTTGCTGGTGAGATGCGTTCCGGTCGGGTGAGTGTTGAGCTGGTGCCGGAAGAGCTGGGCTTCCCTATTGAGATCGGTGAAGTGATGCTGACCGAGTGCGAAATGGTTAACCAGTTCCACGGTAGTAAAGATCAGCCGCCACAGTTTACCCGTGGTTATGGTATCGCTATGGGCCGTGCGGAGCGTAAAGCGATGTCGGTTGCGCTGGTTGAGCGTGCCCTGCGTGCAGAAGAACTGGGTGAGGCGGTGAACTATCCAACGCAGGATCAGGAGTTTGTGTTGTCTCATACCGATTGTGTTTCGGCCAACGGTTTTGTCTCGCACCTGAAACTGCCGCACTACGTAGATTTCCAGTCTGAGCTGGAGATGATCCGTCGTTTACGTAAAGCTGCCAGTGAAGCATCTGCTCAGCCGTCTAAAGACAAGGCTGATACTGCAGGGGAGGAGATCTAATGTCGTCTCAATTGTCATCTCAATTGAATAAGCCTGCTACTCAAACCGCAGGTGCTGAAGGTTATAACTTTGCTTATCTGGATGAGCAATCCAAACGCATGATCCGCCGTGCCATGCTGAAAGCGGTGGCGATTCCAGGTTATCAGGTGCCGTTTGGTGGTCGTGAGATGCCACTGCCTCATGGTTGGGGTACCGGTGGTATGCAGCTGACGGCGACCGTCATTGGTGAAGCGGATACGCTGAAAGTGATCGATCAGGGTGCCGACGATACCACGAATGCGGTCAGTATCCGTCGTTTCTTTGCTAAAACAGCTGGTGTAGCAACGACCGAACATACGGCAGATGCCAGTCTGATTCAGACCCGTCACCGTATTCCAGAGCGTCAGCTGCGTAATGATCAGATTCTGATCTATCAGGTGCCGATTCCTGAGCCACTGCGTTTTATCGAACCCCGTGAAACCGAGACTCGCAAGATGCACGCCCTGCGTGAGTACGGTGCGATGCAGGTGAAACTGTATGAAGACGTGGCCCGTTTTGGCCATATAGCCACCAGTTACGATTACCCGGTGATGGTGAATGATCGCTATATGATGGACCCGTCGCCGATCCCTAAATTCGATAACCCGAAAATGAACCAGATGCCTGCGCTGCAGCTGTTTGGTGCCGGTTTCGAGAAGCGTATCTACGCCGTACCGCCGTACACTAGGGTGGTGAGTCTGGACTTTGATGATTATCCGTTTGAGGTACAGAGCTGGGAAGAGAGCTGTTCCATCTGTGGTTCCGATCACAGCTTCCTGGATGAGGTAATTATGGATGATGCGGGCAACAAGATGTTTGTTTGCTCGGATACGGATTACTGTCGCGAACGTGTTGAACAGGGTTTTACCGCCGAGAATCCTGAAGGTCAGCAAGGGCTAACACCTGAGCACAATCAAGTCCAGCAAGAGAACAAAAAACAGGACGATACAAAAGCAGAGGAGATGGCCCTGTGAACGCTATCCAGAATGTAAATGGTCAGCCGTTGAAGGGTGGCAAAGATACGAGTGCGGAAAGGCAAGCGGGCAAGTGGCAGGATGATGCACCTCTGTTAAGTGTTCGGGATATCTGCAAGTTCTACGCCCCAGGCAAGGGCTGCGGTGATGTCAGCTTTGATCTGTATCCGGGTGAAGTACTGGGTATTGTGGGGGAGTCCGGTTCCGGTAAATCTACCCTGTTAAGCACACTGTCGGCTCGTTTGCAGCCAGATTCAGGTCAGGTGATCTATAACAGTGCTCAATTTGGTGAGCTGGATCTGTACGCCTGTGATGAAGCGGAGCGTCGTGTGCTGATGCGTTCCGAGTGGGGCATTGTGCATCAACATGCCCGTGATGGTCTGAGAATGAATGTCAGTGCCGGTGCCAATATCGGTGAGCGTCTGATGGCGGTGGGCGAGCGTCACTACGGCAGTATTCGTGAGAAGGCTGAAGAGTGGCTGACCGCCGTAGAGATAGATACCGGTCGTATTGATGATCGTCCGAGTCAGTTCTCTGGTGGTATGCAACAGCGTCTGCAGATTGCCCGTAATTTGGTGACTCATCCCAAGTTGATCTTTATGGATGAGCCTACTGGCGGCTTGGATGTATCGGTACAGGCGCGTTTGTTGGATCTGTTGCGTAATCTGGTATCTCAGTTGGGTCTGTCGGTGATTATCGTAACCCACGATCTGGCGGTGGCCCGTTTGCTGGCCCACCGTCTGATGGTGATGCGCCGTGGTGAAGTGGTGGAAACCGGCCTGACCGATCAGGTGCTGGATGACCCGCAACACCCTTATACCCAATTATTGGTTTCATCCATTTTGCAGAACTGATTGAAGCACTATTTGAAGAGCCAGGCGAACAATGAATATGACAAGTGAGATAACTGTTGCAGGTGGAAAAGTTGCTCAGGCCTGTGAGATGAAAGAGAACATGCCAGATCCTGCCGTGATGATTCAGGTCAGCGGATTGCAAAAGTCCTTCACCCTGCACAACCAGGGCGGTGTGAGCTTCGAGGTACTGAAAGGCGTCGATCTGCAAGTGGATTCCGGCGAGTGTGTGGTTTTGCACGGTCAGTCCGGTGCCGGTAAGAGTACGTTTCTGAAAGCCCTGTACGCCAACTACTCGGTTAATGAAGGCCAGATTGTACTGCGTGATGGCGATGAGCTGGTGGATATCACCTCTGCTCAACCCCGTCGCATTATCGCCCTACGTGAACAGACACTGGGTTATGTCTCCCAGTTTCTGCGTGTGATTCCACGGGTAAGCACTGTAGATGTAGTAATGCAGCCACTGCTGGATCTGGGCGTAGATAAAGGGATCTGTGAAGAGAAGGCTAAAACCCTGTTAAGCCGTTTGAATGTGCCAGAGCGTCTGTGGCAATTAGCGCCGAGTACTTTCTCTGGTGGTGAGCAGCAGAGGGTGAATATCGCCCGAGGTTTTATTGTTGATTACCCAATTTTACTGCTGGATGAACCCACAGCTTCGCTGGATGCGAAAAACCGCAAGGTGGTGGTTGAGCTGATCCATGAAGCTAAGGCCCGAGGCGCAGCCATTGTTGGCATCTTCCACGACGAAGATGTACGTGAAGCGGTAGCGGATCGTTTGGTTGATATACGGGCTGTATAAAAGCGCGGGTGGTTTAACAAGGCCAGAGATTGAAGTCTCTTACGGATTTATAACGTTTTTTGCAGAACGGGAAACCTGAGTAGGTTGGATAAGCGAAGCGCCATCCAACATTAACTTCAACGGATAGCCATTGCTTCATCGGACAGCAATAGTCGGAAGGCGCCTTGCGGCTTTTCCGACCTACATAAAACCCCGATCAGCGTTTGATATTTCGGAATATAACGCGATGAACGAACAGATTTTAACCAACGCGCAGCTTGTTCTGCGTGATGAAGTGGTACAGGGCACGCTGGTGGTGCGTGATGGCAAGATTGCCGAAATTAGCCAGGGTAAAAGTCAGCTTGCACAAGCCGATGATCTGGGCGGAGATTTTCTGCTGCCGGGTTTGGTAGAGCTGCACACCGACAATCAGGAAAAATATTTCTCCCCGCGTCCTAAAGTGGATTGGCCAGGGCATCTGGCGATGTCTACCCATGATGCTCAGCTGGTGGCAGCAGGTATCACTACCTCGTTTGATTCCGTGGCGTTAGGTGATGTCGCCGGTGATAGCATCCGCGTGGAAAAACTGGATGCTATGATTAAAGCGATTGTGGACTCGGAAAAAAACGGGATTAACCGTGCGGATCATCTGCTACACCTGCGTTGCGAGGTGAGCTATCCCGGTCTGATGGCGTTCTTTGAGCGTTATATTGATGTGGATCTGGTCAAGCTGGTGTCCCTGATGGATCATGCGCCGGGTCAGCGTCAGTTCCCACCAGAAAATATTCCTAAGTATCGTGAGTATTATCAGGGTAAATACGGTTTCTCGGATACCGAGATTGATGCCTTTATTGTTGAGCAGCAAGCTAACAGTGCGAAATACTCGGACCGTTATCGTCGTACCATCTGTGCCGTGTGTAACGAAAGAGGTATTGCCACGGCCAGCCATGATGATGCGACAATTGAACATGCCAAAGAGTCCGCTGAGTTAGGTATGCAAGTGGCGGAGTTCACCACGACTATGGAAGCGGCGAAAGCCTCTCATGATCTGGGGCTTAAGGTTTTGATGGGCGCGCCGAATGTTGTACGGGGTGGTTCACACTCGGGTAATATCGCAGCTAAAGATCTGGCTCAGGCCGGTGTATTGGATATTCTGAGTTCTGATTACTATCCATCGGCACTGCTGCAAGCGGCCTTTATGGTCGCGGCTCAGGACAACGGTTATTCACTGGCGGATGCAGTGGCACTGGTTACAGCTAATCCTGCCACCGCATCAAATCTGTTTGACCGTGGTGAGCTAAAAGCAGGTCTGCGTGCGGATCTGGTGCAAGTGAGACAGCATGAAGTGATGCCTTTAATTCAACGGGTTTGGAATCAGGGTAAGAGGGTTTTCTAACATGAGCGGCACCCTGTTTTATCTGATAGGTGCATCGGGCTCTGGCAAAGACAGTTTGCTGGCGGGTTGCCGTCAGCAGCTGACGCCGGAGCAGCGTTGTTGTGTGGCCCACCGCTATATCACCCGGGCGCCGGGTATCGGTGGTGAGAACCATGTTCACCTGTCGGAACAAGAGTTTTCCATGCGTGAGCGTATGGGCATGTTTGCTATGAACTGGTATTCCCACGGTTATCACTACGGCATCGGCTCGGAGATTAACGGCTGGCTGGATGCGGGGGCCAATGTGATTATCAACGGCTCCCGCGAGTATCTGTCTCAGGCGATTGAGCAGTATGAAGAGCTGGTGCCTGTGTTGGTTGAGGTGGATGCGGAGTTGCTGCGTGATCGTTTGACCAACCGTGGTCGCGAAACCGCAGAAGAAATTGAGCGCCGTTTGCAGCGTCACCAGCAGTTGGTCGATAGTCTGCCGGATTCGGTTTGTCGAGTGGATAACAGTGGTGAGCTGCAACAAGGTATTGATGGTTTGCTGAATCTGATTGAGCGCCACGGTTGGCAAGGGGGTATTGCTCTGGATTTGAGCTTGGCTGAGCGTCCGACGGTCAGGATGAATACTCAGGTTGCCGGACAGTCCGGACAACCCGTTATCCGCACAGGGCAAAGTACAGTGGTTACAGCGAACTTTGGGACGGATGATAAATGATTCGTTTCTCTCTGCCAGGAACGGGGGATGTCAGACAAGTTCCGGTCTTTGGTTGT
The DNA here is from genome assembly GCF_014164585.1 of Oceanospirillum sediminis. Lineage (GTDB taxonomy): Bacteria > Pseudomonadota > Gammaproteobacteria > Pseudomonadales > Halomonadaceae > Oceanospirillum > Oceanospirillum sediminis. The sequence goes on from NZ_JACJFM010000061.1 coordinate 9,345, forward strand.
GAATGCAAGGTCTGCTGTCAGGCCCGAGTTAATGTTCGCCGTCGCCGCCGTCCTTGCTGTGCGTTACTGGAAACTCCGCAGGGTGACCTGTTAATCGACGCTGGTCTGACTGACCTGGCAGAGCGATTCGAGCAGAAAGGGCTGAATGCCATTTTGCTGACCCATTACCATGTCGATCATGTGCAAGGCTTATTTCATCTGCGCTGGGGGATGGGAGAGAAGATACCTGTCTATGGTCCGAGTGATGTTCAGGGGTATGCTGATTTGCTAAAGCATCCTGGTATTCTGAAATTTATGCCAGCTGCTGAGCCTTTCCAGCGTTTTGAGCTGTCAGGGATAGGTGTGACACCCATTCCATTACAGCATTCAAAGCCGACTTACGGCTATTTACTGGAATATAACAATAGCCTGATCGCTTATCTGACCGATACCGTTGGTTTGCCTGAGCAAACGCAGATATTTCTAAAACAGCTTCTGAAAGAGCGCCGTATTGATCTGCTGGTGATGGACTGTAGTTATCCGCCGCAGAATACAACGCCCAGAAATCATAATGATCTTAATATGGCACTGGAGATTCATCATAGTTTAAGGCCTTGTCGAACTGTACTGACCCATATTAGTCACGAGATGGACCTGTGGTTATCAGATCATCCGGATTCATTGCCAGATCATGTTCAGGTTGCCAGGGATGATGATGATTTTCTGTTCTAAGGCTATATAGCTAAGGCAAAAGCGTATTCAGAACACAAACTGTACTGCAGCGCTTATTCATTGAATAAGCGCTATTCGGATTGTTTATTGACCGTATTCAGATACTTCGGTCTCTATCGCTGAACAGAGCGGAAGGATTAGCTCTGCCTGAAAATGCTGCTGATCCGGTAAAGATATATTCAGCTGGCCATCATGGACCTGAGCAATACGCTTGATAAGATACAGCCCAAGGCCTAATCCGCTGCTGCCTGAACTATTACTGCCTCTGACATATTTATCACACAACTGATCGATTTCAATAGAATCGGTTGAGCAAAGAGGATTGCATACGGTCAACTGCAGATGTGAACCTGGTAACTTGCTCAGCCTGCAGTTTATCTGGCTATCGGCCGGAGAGTATTTCATGGCATTATCGAGCAGGTTAAAAATCAGTGTCTTGATCAGAGCCGGGTCTGCATCAAGTTGAATACGGCCTTCTGAATCATTGATCAGATTGATGTTCTGATCTGACCACAGGCTACTGGCATCAGCAAATATGTCAGTAATCAGCTGAGCGGCGTCTGTTCTTTGTTTCTCAGGTGTAATCTGATAACTGATTTCTCCTTTTCTTAATTGAGTATCAAAAATTTCCTGCAAGCGCCTCGTGGCGGTAAACATGGCTTTCAGGTTGTTCTGACTGTTGTTTTCTGTCTCCAGCTTCAGATCCAGAATATCCAGGTTTGTCCGTATAATCGCCAGAGGCGTCCGGTATTCATGGCTGATCATATCAAGAAAACGGCTCTGTTCTTTCAGTGCCTGTTGCTCTTTACTCAGAGCTGTTTCGAGATTTTGTTTGCTGGCCACAAGTTCCCTTGTCATCTCTTTGGCCAGATCAATAGCTCTGCTCTCTGAGCGTTCCGCTGCATATCTGGCTTTTTGTTCGGCATCCAGTAACTTTTCGGATAAGGCCAGATTCAACAACAGCATATGCAATACTGCAATCAGCATCATGGCGCCGAATGTCAGCTCATTGACAGGCAGAATACCGGCTAATCGCAACAGATGGACTGTGATTCCAGTACTACAAATCAGAAAGAAGAGGAAAAATAATCGCTGACTGCGATCAAACGCCGGATTTTTTCTGAAATAAAGTACCGTTGATACCGGCATAACAAATAGTCCCATCGGTACCAGAAGATACTGGATGGGGATATAGCCTTCTGTGCCGCTTAATGGAAATGTCAGACAGGCTAATGCGATCAGAAGTGTCAGATAGCGATGAAACCAGGGGTGGTCCTGCTGGGTATTCAGAATATGAATAATAATGCAGGACATGCTCAGATAGACTCCGGCGGCTCCTGAGCCAGTAAGCCAGTCGGCGATCAGATGAGCATATTCCGGAATCAGTAATGGCAGAAATCCCTGCATGCCTATCTGAGTACAGGCTTCAGACAGCAGATAGCAACCATACCAGAACTGAATACGGCTTTTTAAACGAATGGCCTGTAGCAGGGCTATCGCTCCTAGTAAAAGAGCACATGCCACAAATGCCGCCAGCCATATAATATGAGTATTACTTTCAGATATTGTCTCTGCTTCTGTTCTTATCCAGGCCCTTAGAACGTGAGAACTGGTGGTCTGGGTACGGATAAAGAGTCTGTAGCTTTTTCCCGGAATCATATCCAGGGGTAATAAGTGTCGTGAGTGTCGAAGGGTCTGAGTGTTGACAGGGCGGTTATCCCCAAAAGCATAATGGCGGTAATGCTCAGGGTTTAACTCATCCGTGCCTTCCTGCACATAGATATCGATGAAATTGAGCATATAAGGAGACAGCCAGAGAATGTACTGTTCGGGGTTATCCTCTGGTAGCTTCAGACTGAAACTGACCCAGCTGGTTTGCAGGGTATATCCAAGGTTGAGAAATCCATTAACCGGGATAAACTGTTTTTCCTGAAAAGCCTGCACTGTCTGGCTGAATGTTTGATTAGCGGTTACTCCCGGAAGATGCTGCAGATAGCCGTAAAGGGAGTAACTGCCAGTACCCGGTGATAATGTAAGAATCTGATGGTTATCAGCATGATAAGGAGGCTGATTATTGCGTGCATGTGCCAGCGTGCTCAGAATCGTTGTAAGCAGCAGAGCGACTAAGGCGGCACGCAGAAAAATATATTGTCGGTTTATCAGATTATTTGAATAATTCATCGCGCAGTTTTATCTACCATATCGACAATAATTGTCCCTTCTCCTGGAAGGGGAATCCAGTAAAAGATAATATTTTTCTGTATTACCAACCAGGCTTTATAGTGGTGATCTCGCTGGTGTCATGGTTGTATGAACGGGCAAAGTCAGTGCAGCACAAAAGGTATCTTCGTTTACAGAGATTTTGAGCAGGCCATCATGGACCTGAGCGATACGCTTTACCAGGTACAACCCAAGGCCTAATCCGCTGCTGCCAGCACTGTTACTGCCTCTGACATACTTATCACACAGCTGATCAAGCGCAATAGGGGCGATCTGACTGACAGGGTTGTATACCGTCAATTGCAGGTGTGAATCCGGAAAACTGTCCAGATAACAATCTATCTGGCTGTTAGCCGGGGAGTATTTCATGGCATTATCGAGCAGGTTAAATATCAGGGTTTTAAGCAGAGCCGGATCTGCGTTAAGTTGCATATTACTTTGTATATTGTTGGACAGACTTATATCGTGATCTGACCATAGGCTTCTTGCATCATCAAAAATATCTTCAATGGTTTGTCCTGCATCTATTTTCTGCTTTTCCGGGATAATCTGATAGCTGACCTGGCCTTTTCTCAGTTGAGTGTCGAAGATTTCCTGTAAGCGTTTGGTGGCGGTAAATATGGCCTTCAGGTTGTTCTGACTATTGTTCTCTGTTTCCAGCTTCAGATCCAGAATATCCAGATTTGTGCGGATAATTGCCAGAGGTGTCCGGTATTCATGGCTGATCATATCGAGGAAGCGGCTTTGTTCTTTCAGTGCCTGTTGCTCTTTACTCAGGGCGGCTTCCAGGTGCTCCTTACTTTGCATAAGCTCGCGTGTCATCTCTTTTGCGATAGCAACCGCCCGATTTTCTGATATTTCGGCTGCGTGTCGGGCTTCCTGTTCCGCATCCAGTAATTTTTCGGAGAGTGCCATATTCAGCAGAATCATATGGATCATGGTGTTAATCATCATGGCAGAGTAGGTCAGGTGATTAACCGGAATAATACCTGCCAGTCGTAACAGGTGCGTAGTAACCCCCAGAGTGCAAATCAGGAAAAAGAACAAGAACAAGCGCTGGCTTCGGCTGCTCCATGAAAACTTCCTGAAATACAGTGCTGTGGCGACAGGCAGTACAACAATACCAACGGGCAGAAGAACCGATAGCATAGGACCGTACCAGGACGTTGTACTCAGGAAAAAGGTGATACCGGCCAGCGCGGACATTACAATCAGGTAGCAATGGAGCCAACGATGATCTCTTCCTGTGTTCAGAATATGCATGATAATAAATGCCATACTGAAGTAGGAGACTGCGGTGCCGCCACCTGCCATCCAGTCGGAGAGCTGATGAGCAATATCAGGGAATAAAACGGGGAGAAACCCCTGGATTGCCATCTGAGAACAGGACTGTGACAGCAGATAGCAGCCATACCAGAACTGGACACTGCTTTGCAGGCGTATGGCCTGTAGCAGGCCGATCAGCCCCAGAATCGCAGAGCCTGCTACAAAGGCTGTAAACCAGATCAGATTCGCATTACTTTGATTGATAACATCTGTTTCGGTGCGTATCCAGCCTCTTAAGGCATGGGTGCTGGTTGTCTGAGTCCGGATAAATACCCGATAACTCTTACCCGGTTCTGTTTGTAAAGGTAACAGATACCTTGAATGCTCATAGGGTTGATTCCGGGTTTCTCTGTGGTCGCCGGTTGCGTGATGAAGATAATGATCCGGGTTCTGTTCGTCTGGCCCGGTTTGCACGTAAATATCAATGAAGTTCAGTATATATGGTGATAACCAGAGAAAATAACGTTCTGGACTCTGTTCTGATACTCTGAATCTGAAACTAATCCAACTGGCAGACTGGGTATAGCCAAGATTCAGAAAACCCGGAATAGGAGAGAACTTCTGGTGGTTAAAATCAGATAAAATTTGTCTGAGATCTTTTTCACCAGAAGGATCAGAGAGTTGCTGCAAATAACCATATAAAGTATAGCTGCTGAGTTCTGGGTGCAGTTCCAGAGTGGAAGGGTGATCAGACACGGGGTCTGCTGATGCCTGATAAGCATAGGCAACGCTATTTACTGAAACAGCACAAAGGCAGAGTATCAGGCCGAAAAAAGAATTGATGACCTTTGTTGGCACCGTAGATTCCTGTTGTTTCAGTTTATTTTAATGCTTCAGACTCATGAGTTTTTGCAATACTCATGGTCTTGTTTTTTATTTTCTGCGTCTGAAAGAAATCCTTTTCGGTCGATAGTCTTATTTACATCATGTATCTGATGCAGACCCGTCTGGCAGGATACCTGCCATCAGACGGGTTGTCTATGCGGGGTTTTACTGTGTTTGCAGGCTTTTTTCGCGGAAATAAAGAAATAAAGGCAATCCGAAGGATACGCCAACTGTCAGTGTGCCGATCAAGGCAAGCCAGGCGAAACGTACCTGGCTTCGATAGCTTTCTACGACAATAAATAGCAGCAGAACGATGGCGGATATCACGACATCAAGCCAGGCAAAAATGCTGATAGGGTTAGCAATCATATCCTCCATAAATCGGAGAAAATCAGGGCCATGATCCATTAACCATGGAACAAAGGCTCCATAGGGCAGAGCCAGCCCCAGAATTGCCAGTAAAAGATAAATCGCTTTCATTTCTTTTCCTTGTGTGAAAATTTCTGAACCTGAGATCATTCGAAGTGTTTAAAGTGCCTTGTCGGTGTCTTTTAATCCGGTTCTGACAAATTGATAGGCTATTATGACAAACTGTAATAAAACGGTACTACTATGTCATGCAGAGGTTGATCTCTGAGTGTCAGTAACAAGAGTTTAAGGATCTGTTTTGCAAGTTAAGAACGTTTATTCGCCGGGTCAGGCGGCATTAGCCAGTATATTGGGAGGCCCTCTGGCGGCTACCTGGTTTATTCGCCATAACTATCAGATGCAGGGCAATGAGCAAGCCGCAAGTAAGACAGTCAATATTGGTGCTTTTGTGGTGATTGCGGTACTTTTCAGTTTGCCGTTGTTGCCCTCTGGTTTTCCTTCGATTCTGATTAGCCTGCCTGTGATTATTTTCACACGTTATTTTATTGAGCAGAAACAGTTTAACCGCCAGCATATTGATGACAGTGAAGAACTGAAATTTCAGCCAGTGACTAACGTTGTAGCGGTCAGTCTGGCCTGTTTCTGTATCAATCTGGCGATGGTATTTGCACTGGCGATGTTTCTGGTTAAACAGGGTTGAATATCCTGCTGTTTGTATATATCTGAGCAGAAGTATTTTAATGCGTTAACCATCGACTGGCGTGGATGATTGTTTTTGATCCGGGAAACTTTTGTTCCGTGATGGGGTACATATTTGTTCCTGTAGCATAGGCAGAGTCACAGAGACAATAAACTCAGCCTGATTCGAAATATGAATCTCAAAGCAGCCCTGGTGTTGCTCTATTATTTGGCTGATCAGATATAACCCCATGCCCAGCCCTGTGGTACCGGAACTGTTTCCTCCTCTGTAGTATTTTTTCCTCAGAGCAGTCAGGTCAAGTTCATCGGGGGCAGAAATGGCGTTAATGATTTTAATAACACAGTCCTTACCACGTTGCTCTGCCTGACAATAGATATGACTATCCTTAACAGAGTATTTCAGGGCATTATCTACCAGATTAAAAATGACAGTTTTTATCAGGGCTGGGTCAGCTTGCATCACCGCTTGTCCTGGTAACTGATTGTTAATAATCAGAGGCGCATTACTCCATAGCATACGGGCATCAGATAAGATGCTATCGGTCATATTTCTGGCATTCAATCTGGCCATATCAGGATTGATATCGTAGTGCCATTTTCCTTTATTCAGCTCTGTATTAAATATTTCCTGAAGACGAAGGATCGCCTGAGCCATTGTTTTCAGATGATTAGCACCGTACCAGTCGGGTTGAGATTTTAACTCCAGAATGTCCAGATTAGTCTTGATAATTGCCAGAGGTGTCCGGTACTCATGGCTGATCATATCGATAAAGCGGTTTTGCTCTTGTAGCGTGTTTTGCTCTTTTTCCAGAGAGCTTTCCAGTTGCTGCTTGCTCTGGCGAAGCTCATGGGTCATCTCGTTGGCCAGGGTAATGGCTTTAGCTTCAGATTCTTCTGCTGCTGTTCGTGCTTGTTGTTCTGCCTGTAAGAGTTTTTCTGATAAGGCCATGTTCAGTAGTATCATATGAACAACAGTGTTGATCATAATAGAGGCATTAGTCAGTGTATTAATAGGGACGATTCCCAGAAGACGGAGAATGTGAACAAATACGACCAGAGTGCATGAGGCAAAGAATAAGAAAAATAACCGCTGTGCCGAATCAGTCCTGTTAAATTTCTGGTAATAAATCAGTGTGGTCAGAGGCATCAGAATCAGTCCAAGCCGGGCCATCCACGGGATCAGCTGGTTATAGTAAGCAGTTCCGGCAAGTAAAAGAGTCGCTAAGCCGATAGTAATAATTAATAGCAGGTATTTATGTAGCCAGGGGTGCTCTTGTCGGGTATTGAGGACCAGTATAATGATCGAACTCATACTGATATAAGCCAGAGCCGACGCCCCGCCGGTCAGCCAGTCGGAAATATAGTGTGCATATTCAGGAATAATGACTGGCAGAATGCCCTGAGCACCAATTTGTGAGAGTCCTTCGGAGAACAGATAGAGCCCGTACCATAGTTGTATACCGCTATTAAGCCGGGCGGCCTGCAGCAGAGCGATTGTCCCGAGAATTAATGTGCAGGCTATAAAAGCTGATACCCAGATCAGGGTGCTGGCGCTTGAATTAATCACGCCTTTTTCTGTCACAATCCACCCTCTGAGATTATGGCTGCTGGTGGTTTGAGTTCGTATAAAGACCTGGTACTCCGTTGACTGAATCCGAGGCAGGGGGATAATCATTTCCGGGGTAAGATAAGGCCGGTTACCGGATGCTCTATGATCTCCCGTGTTGAATGTCTGCCAGGCTGGCTGATCGGTATAAACTGAAAAATTGTCAGCTAAAGGGCGGATGTAAACATCCACTTTATTCAGAATATAGGGCGACAACAATAGATAATAGTCGTCCTGACTGTTGTCAGGGGTTTTATAGTTAAAAGTAACCCAGCTGGCTTTATTGGTGTAACCCAGATTCAGAAATGCTGCCAGGTCTTTGAAGTGATGAGCTTCAGAAACAGATGAAATATCCTGTATGGTCAGCGAAGCTTTGTTATCCGTGCGCCATTTCATATGTCCGGCGAGAGAGATACTGTCCTGAGTACCATCCAGATAGATTATCGGGTTTTTTGCGTAAAGATCAGGCGCTATACACAGCAGGACGGCGCATAATAATTTCAGAGTGTGGCGAATGGTCGCTGTGATTACCTGAGAAAAGTGTGAGAAAAATACGGAGTCATGCAATTCTGTCAGGTTAAAATAAACAACAAAGTAAGACCGGAAGGCCGTGATAAAACTAAAGACAGTAATACTGATGGTTATCATGAATAAGCTTCCTTAGTTTCTGCCTGCCAATGACATTCGGGGTGAATAGCATTAACATCGCAGCCATGATTGATTATCCCAACCCTGGGAAATAGTGGCGTAATGGTTAACCTTGAATCCGGTATAGCTGATTATGCGTTTGCAGGTTTTGTCGCAGAAAACATTGCAGCCTGACTATAATATGCTCCCTTATCATCATAGAGTTTCCAGACAATAGCCTGGTTCTTTCTTCATGGCTTACTGGTTCTGCTGACTTTCTGCAAATCAGACTAATCAATTCATTACTCATAATCTCAGGTGTATCAACTGAAAAAACAGACATAATGAGATTATCCTTTTACGATCTGATCTGGCTATTAGATAGTCAGCCCTGAAAAAGTCAGGTTTCTATCTAACCGAGCATCGGTTGGCTTTATTGCTCCAGGAAATAAAGCCAACTGATTTTCTGCTC
>NZ_JACJFM010000062.1 GCF_014164585.1 Oceanospirillum sediminis
ATACCGGAATCCCTCCACTTATCATGACAAACAGCGTCAACTTTTTGTCCACCTTTAACGATCAATCCGTCCCTTAATAAAAGCCAGAGGGCTGATAAATAAAGGGCTTGACGGTAGACAGGCAGTAATTGGAATAGCCACTAAGCTGTCAGGTTTTTGTCCACCTTTGAGCAGAATCGATACCGGAATCCCTCGTTGTTTCAGGTTCTGAAGGCACTGAATCTCTCCACATTAAACGTTCAGATATACCGGAATCCCTCCACTTATCATGACAAACAGCGTCAACTTTTTGTCCACCTTTAACGATCAATCCGTCCCTTAATAAAAGCCAGAGGGCTGATAAATAAAGGGCTTGACGGTAGACAGGCAGTAATTGGAATAGCCGCTAAGCTGTCAGGTTTTTGTCCACCTTTGTGCTGAATCGATACCGGAATCCCTCGTCATATAGTGTCTTTAAGCATCTGTTAAGCCCAGTTTCATCTGCTCCAGTGCCTTTAAAGCAACATCCTTAGCTGACTTTGTACGCTCAGATCTATTTGGTTCCGGCTTGGTTATTGGTGGCAAATCAGGAGAATGAACTGGTGCTTTGGCCTCCTTATCTTTTTTGGACACCTTTTGAGATTTAATCTTGAAAATCAGATGAGTGATTTTTCTTCCTGTTTTTCTTTGGGTGTAGCTGACTTGAAGATCACTATTGTTATTAATGTCTTTTAATGCGGGTTCCAATACCCACTTTTTGAAATCTGAGATTCTTGGATAGCTATCCTGGATTTGAAAGGCCTCTTTCAGCCATTCGATCTCCAGTTCAAGGAGTTGCTTTCCCTTCCATTGAATTAATAATTCATAAAATCTAATGCCGTAAGATGATGTCATCTGGATAACGTTTTTCAGACGATAGCTGGTGAACTGTGATTGGAGTTCTGTTAAATATGGCAAAATATCCTTATTAAATCTGAGTTCTACCCTTCCTTCGCTGTCTATGTAAGAAATAGTCTGTACCCAGCCGGTTACCATTGTATTGGCTTTAAGCCCTTCGCCATTGGGATTTTCTTTAATCCAGATTTCTCGTCTTTTTAAACGCAAAGCGGCTTTTTTGATTTCCTGGTAAGTATGTTTGACCGAAGATCCTGTTAGCTCTGAGAGTGTTTGTGCGCTTACGCTATACATAACCTCGTCTGTTGGTGTGCAGTCTCTCCTGACTTGAGAGATCGCAGACAGAATAATTCTCTGTTCTTGCACAGAAAGACGGTAGCAAGCCTGTATCAAAGCATTGGATTTATAAACAACTTCATTCGACATATTTTTACCCTCGAATCCCTGCTTCAAAGATACCTTATTGCCTATAAAAGACAAGAATATAATTTTCTCGTTATAATACCGGAATCCCTCGTCTTTAATACCGGAATCCCTCGTCTTTAATACCGGAATCCCTCGTCTTTAATACCGGAATCCCTCGTCTTTTAACTCTGCAACTAATTGATTTAAAATAATTTTTTCACCCCTAAAAGGGAAAAGGGAAAAGGGAAAACGCGCGCGCGAGAAAAATCTCGCAAAACGCGCCCCACTCAAGGGGGGCAAGCCCCCCGCCGCGCCCTTCCCGTGCTTCGCACTCCCCGGCTCCCCCCAACGTGCAAAACGCACGTTCAAACCTATCAGCCAGTCCCTGTGGTAAAATGCGTCGACAAGTCGACAAACTTTCTTTCGCTGCATTCGCAGCGGTTTTTTCGCGCCTTCGGCGCAGGTTTACCAGAGCGCGATCAACTCCGGATGTGATCAAAAATTCCTTATCACGCGAAATGGCCCTGTAAAGCCGTCTGAGCGTTTTTTGGTTTGGCAGGGGCTCTGCCCCTCCTTCGCTTCGCGAAGCCCCGTATACGCCATCTGAGAGCCTCTCAGACCCCAACATCTGCCGAACCAAACCGTAAACTGTTATTCCACAGGCTTACCCCCGTTTTCTGTGGATAAATCCGGACGACCTGTCACCCTGAGAAGCAAATACAACCCAGCAAACGAGGTTTATCCCATGCCTGTCAGCATTCAACTCGATCCGGATATTGAAAACCGGCTGACTCACCTGGCCGAAACCACAGGTCGTTCCAAAGCGTTCTACCTTCGCCGTCTGATCGAAGATCATTTCGATGAACTGGAAGAGATTTATCTGGCAGAAGAAGTCCTTCAACGCATCCGGACAGGACAGGAAAAAACGCATTCTCTGGATGGCGTGGAGCAGGAATTAAATAATTGAATTACCGGTCACAGGAAAGAAATATATCCAGCATTGAGTCAGATTTTTTTAGTTCCAAATTAATGCTGAATCAGTATTAATACAGTATGATAGAGACTTACCCCACATCACGCTCCATTTTATTGAGGTCTTCATGATTATTCTGATCGGAAGCCAGAAAGGCGGTGCCGGAAAAAGTACTCTGGCGGTCAATCTGGCTGCAAAATTTGCCAGAGAAGGAGCAGACGTTGTCCTGGTCGATGCCGACCGTCAGTCTACGTCATCCAACTGGTGTTCTGACCGGACAGAAACAGACGCACCTGTCGTGCACTGTATCCAGAAATATGATGACGTCAGAGCCACTCTGAAAGATCTGAATACCCGTTACGAAGTCGTGATAGTCGATGCGGCAGGCCGTGACAGTAAAGAACTCAGAACCGCAATGTTGGCAGCCAATATTCTGATTGTTCCGGTACGGCCTTCACAACCGGATCTGGATACTCTGAACACCATGTCTGAGATCATCGATCAGGCCAAAGACTTTAACGAGCAGCTCACTGTACACGGTCTGTTCACTATGTGTCCGACTAATGCCAGAGGCAAAGAAGGGGCAGAGGCGGAAGAGTACGTGACCGATTACGAGAATATTCCCTTCCTTACCAGCCGGATCTACGACCGCAAGGTATACCGGGACTGTATGTCTGAGGGACTGGGCGTTATAGAAATGCCCGCAAACAAAGCAGCTGATGAAATTCACGCCCTGTTCAATGAGGTGATTCCGGCATGAAAAAACGTGATCGTCACAAGAAGAAAGATCCCAGCGCATTTATAGAAGCGGCAGACCAGGTACAGCCTGAGCCAGTGTCTGAAGTGAAACGCCGCCGGGAGCCCCGTAAGTACAAGTCCATCACTCTGCCGATGAACCAGATTGAATATGAACAGTTAGAGGCTCTGGCAGCAGAACTGGACAGGTCGATGCTATCCACGATCCGCCATGCGATTACAAAACTGGCGAAAGAGCAGGATGGATAAACTCAGGCTCAACGGTATGTCATCTCTTTAATGCCGTAGAGCTTATACAATTTAAAGAAAGTGGCAGCTCGTTTCATCTGCTCATCACCGACGGTCATCTTTGCCATTTTCTTCGGATACACATCCAGCAGGGTATCCTCAACGTCTGGATTGAATAGTAATGGCGCACCCGAGCTGATATTAACATCGGGAAAAGTCAGTATCCGAGTATAAACCAGTGTACCGACCAGACTACGAAACTGGCTGATTCCCAGATCCATCCAGGTCACCCGGTGCCCTGGATTCAGCAAATCCTCCAGTTCCAGTGTATGACTCACGGGATTGACCTCAGCAATACGAAATAAAGAACTGGAAGAGCTCAGGAAACAGTCCAGAGTGACTCTTTCCTGATCCGTCAGTTCCGGATGACTCCGATCAAAACGCTCAACCAGTGTTTCCCCATTGGGATCGCGGTAATCATGAATAAAGAAATCATAGGCCCGGCTGATATCGTCTTCATCAGGCAAAACAACTTTATTACCCTTTAACACTCCCATCGCTCGTGCAGCAATACGGGTATCAGTCTTCGTTAAACTCTCAAGAATTCTGTCATTCAGTGGCTGGCCAACAGCGCGCAGAGCCTTATAGCTTTTAATATCCATAGTTAAATCAATATCTTATGTAAAATTATTATGACTACCCAGTAATAAAGCCTGAGGAGATATGCTTTTCACTCCGGCTGACTGTTCAGTATACATTACGTGATAACAGACCCTCTCAGCCTCTGAAGTTATAACCGCTTTTTATTTATGGTTTTGTACGGAATAATTGAAAACAGCGATACTGATTTAATGCTTTTTTAGTTCCAAAAAACTGTTTTGAAAGGAGATCAGAACAATGCCTGTATTTGCCTATCTGCGAGTATCCACCACCCGACAGGATGTCGATAACCAGCGTCACGGGATTCTGGAATACTGCAATCAACGTGGCCTGACTAACCTGCAATTTGTCGAAGACACTGCACCAGGCAAGAAAAAATGGCGGGATCGTCGTCTGGGTCAGTTACTGGCCGACACTCAACCTGGCGATATTGTGGTGTTCAGTGAGATATCCAGAATTGCCAGATCCACCCTGCAGGTACTGGAAGTGCTGGAGTACTGCACAGAGAAAAGTGTTCACGTGCATATCACCAAGCAAAACATGGTGTTCGATGGCTCGATCCAGTCCCGAGTGACGGCAACAGTGTTAGGTATGGCAGCAGAGATCGAGCGGGAAATGATCTCGATGAGAACCAAAGAAGCACTGGCCGCCAGAAAGAAAGACGGCAAGATACTGGGCAGACCTCAGGGGCCTGCAGGCCAGTACAAGCTTGATCCTCATAAGAAGACAATCAAAGAACTGGTGAGCAAGGATGTCAGCTTGAGGCAGATTGCTAAGATTATCGGCTGTGCGCCGAGTACACTGGCGGATTACATCAAACGTGCAGGATTAAAGCCTTAGAGCTGCTCAGAGTAAATGCCAGCGCTGTCATTCGATGGCACTGGCTTAATGCTTAAGAGTTATGATGTTTATGCATCCGAGCTCTTAATTTTTGTAGTGCCTTACAGGCAGGTTTGTATCCTAGCTTAGCTGACTCAAGATAAAGCTCCTCTGCTTTAACAAGATCCTTTTCTTCACCGGTTTGGTACAGATGACCTAAGTTCATAATTCCGCGAGGATGCTTTGCTTTTCTTGCCTTGTTATACCAGTGAATTGCCTCTGTTTTATCAGGTTCTCTGCCAGCTAATCCCAGGGTATAAATAACTCCCATATTCGTGAGACCTGCAGGGTTATTCAGCTTCGCTGCTTTTTCGTACCAGTATGCCATCTCTAAGTCATTTTTGAGAGTACTGCCATAACCATATTGATAAATAATGCCGACATGAATCTGTGCCCATGAATCTCCTTTATTGCCAGCAATTTTACATATTTCTAACGCTTTGTCGTAATTTTTATTCTTGATTTCATCAATACATAGAAGTCCATTTTTACTGGCTCCTTTGTATATTTCTTTGACTTCTTTGATATTGTCACAAGAACCTGTTAGTGATTCAGATAACACATTGCTGGATAGGGATGTAAGCAGTAATAGTAGAGGTATTTTTCTGATAAAACTCATTGTAATAGCACTCAAAAAGCAACTGGGTAAAAATGTATGAGTGTTAAAAGTAGAACAACATATCTGATGTTCAAGATAAGATATTGTTATATTGGCGATAAGTTTTTCTTATTGTTTGGTTAAGTCACATTGTGTCGGAAATGATCGGTGATATTACTAGGCAGGTTAACACTTCATAGTAAAGTGTTAACCGATTTACCATTTACAGGCAAGGGTAGCTGCAGGAAGCAATTACGGATAGTTTGGTTACGTGCTAGCTTGTGGCACGTAGTTCTGAAGAAACCCATACAACAAAGAATTTAAGTGCCCACCACATTCAACAAAATCATCAGCGGCCTTCTCAAGGTCAGATATTTCAATGACCGCCCGACCTTTCAGGCGAGAATCACCGTTTGGTCCAGTACAAGGCTTACCGTGCATTATATTATTTCGAATGTTAACCAATTCCATGAATTTGCTAGCATACAGTTTCAGTTCTTCGCGCTCAGAAGATTTGGGCATATTTCTGGTTAGATCAATAAAGGTCTTAGCAATTCTGCCAGCAGTCATTTCTTCATCGACAATTCGATCAAGAGAACCAGGTTTTATCTTTTCGGCACACCAAACAACCTGCCATTCCAGGGATGCAAATGTGTAAGCTGCACGACCAAGCGCTTCAACGTAATCTGTTTTTACAGGGCTACGTAATCTATCGTCTTTCATAAGTTAAGCCAATTCCTATACATATTAATTCGTCCTTGTAAGCCTCTAAAGCTCAACACAGACCTTTATTCATTCGTAAATGAAGACCTAATATACGTATGTTTACATCTAATGGGCAAGGGCAAAAATACATGCTTGTCAGGTGGTTAACAGAATTCTTGCAAAGTGTTAACCAAAATTGCCACACCGCCCCGATCTGCCCCACTTCCCGCCCGTGGAACATCCATTTAGTTAACACTTCCCTGGAGAAATATTAATTATGTTTTGTCATGTAGTTACTTCGGTTTTTTGAGTGAACTGGTTCTGAAACTGCTTACAAGAGGGCCAATGATCTTTTCTATGAAAAATAGTCTTTAGAGCAGAAATAGCAGGCATGAACCTTTTCTGTTCCGAATTGGAGCTGGGCAAACTGGATCGCTGCATCTACCGATGGATAACCACCCAGATAACGGCTACAGCCAGCCAGTGTGCAGAACTCACGGTGAATCTGGTAGGATTGAGGATCAATACAGAATGTCTTCATATCATTCCTGAAGTGCTGAGCAGATCGGACAGGCGTTGATCTTTGGATATCCATGTCGTTTACGTGCTTCCTCTGTAGCTTCTTCATTCGAGTTAAAAAGCCCAAGGTAAAAGCCATTCAGCATGTCAGGGGAGTGTTCGCATTCCTGTAGGTGTACCAGATGTACGCCATCTGATTGGGATATTTTGGGGATAAAGTACGCTTTCAACCTGTGATTCCTTCTACAGACTTTATTAGCACTAAATCATAGTATTTTACTTGGTTATATTTTCCTACCAGGGTAAATACTTGGTTTTTTTATGGTTTCTACCTGGAGTGGCAGAGATTACAAACATCAGGATCAGAAGGGGTCTGTTGAATGATTAAAAGAAGATTAAATAATGATTAAGAAAGGATTAGCTGTTTTTAATAAATCGCTGAAAGCCTTATGGTAAAAGGCCTTCAGCGGTTTTTTTATCATACCACCATCGGTGCTATGCCGTGCCACCATCGGTGTTATGCCGTGTCACCATCGGTGCTATGCCGTGCTACCATCGGTGCTATGCCGTGCTACCATCGGTGCTATGCCGTGCTACCATCGGTGCTATGCCGTGCTACCATCGGTGCTATGCCGTGCTACCATCGGTGCTATGCCGTGCCACCGTGGGTGCTATACCATGCCACCGTGGGTGCTACGACGTGCTTTCTCCCTTTTTCGTCAGATGCCGCTGCTGACTGGCTGATGGTGTTTTCTTGATATGCACTAAATCCTTATCGTCAATTTGCCATTCCCAATCAGACAACTCATGTAATACTCCCAGGGCTTTTTTCAGTTCTGATCTGAAGTGGTACATCTGTTGAGTTTCACTGCCACACAACTCATGCAGCGTACTGACTTTTATCGGATAGGGTTGTGCGTGTGTACTGTAAAAACCGTGCAGCCATTGGGCCAGTGGCTGACGTTTCAGGGCCATACGTTGATCAAACTCCAGCTGTGTCCAGCTTGTATCGTTAAACAGAATGGCCATAGCAGGATTAATTTCTATTCCATAGAGTCCGGTATCTTCGTTGCGTTTTCCATGATGGATTAACGGGCCAAAGTAAGTGCTTGTTCCGTCAGAAATTTCAACAACAGAGCCAGCCAGACGCATGAAAGACCCTTTCAGCCATTCATGCTGACTCTTGCCTGTGCTGCGCTGTATGCCTTTCAGAAAGCTATGGGCTGAAAACTCAATATAGCTACCCAGTGCATTGTCTTTGGCCAGGTGAAGGCATTGTTGCCATACATCCAGATCGGCCTGATCCAGTGTTGGGCCAGAGTGAATTAACCTGATGCCATTCAGACAGGCTTTTTCTACCCGATCCTGATATTTCCGGGGGCCGCGCCTGATTGCTCCGAACAGGGCGGATCTTAATACTGTATTAGGCATCCCCCGCACAGACTCTGGCCACACCGGCAGCCGGATAACTTCAGCACTCTGTTCTGCCTGGTCTGACGTGACTGTTTCCGGGGCATTGTCTGCCTGTTCTGCAGATTTGTTCATCTGTTCCGCCATCAGGCGGGCGATCATATCAGCTGGACTGGCCATGAGGGTTCCTCGATTACTGATCCTTGTCAGAATGCTGGAGTTTTGATTGTTCTACTTCACCAGCTTGTTGTATCCCCGAGGATTGATCAGACATTGTCCGGCGAATATTCCATAATGTCTTTGATGCATTTCTTTTCGCTTGAGCGATAACCGGTGGTTTTTCACTGCTAATGATCTGATCAAGTGTTCTTGCCATAACCTGTCCTGTTGTTAGCGTGCAGCTTCCAGAATATTTAACATCTCTTTGGGATTATCCTGCAGCAATATCAATAACTTTTTTGCTGTGCCACTGGGGTTTCTTCGTTTCATCTCCCAGCTTCTGACCGTTTCAGAACTGGCACCGATCAGGCTGGCAAATTCTTGTTGTGTACGGTTTGCAGCTTTTCTGATGGCTTTTACATCAATCGTGTCAAAATGATGTACTCTGGCTGGATCTGGTGTAATTGAGCCGTTTTCTATTGCGACCATCTCTTCTGCGCTGGCGAGTAATTCGCTAAATAGCTCATCGTTCATTATTTCCTCCTGTTACTTCAGTTTTGAAGCAACGAGTTTCAGCTGTTTTTTCTGATCCGGCGTCAGGTCAGCAGTGTCTGTTTTGGCGTATATTGTTGCCAGATAAAGCTTTCCGGTTTTAGCTGACAAGTTGTAGTAAATAACTCTTAAGCCACCACGTTTTCCACCTGAACGGCTAGCCCATCTGAGTTTTCTGAATCCACCTGTATTCTGAATAATCACTCCGGCTTCCGGATTTTCGATCAGATTTTCCTGCAGCTCTTTAAACTCATCGTCGGTCAGGTAATTTGCACGTCGATGACTGAAACTGGCTAGTTCTATGAATGTAAACATGCTTGTTCCATTGGTATTAGATTTCATTCTAGCAGGTACTTTGTACCAATTCGATGCAGTTTTTCTAATCTGAGTATTTTTATCCATCACTCTTGTTCCCTTTGATCTGTTTATGACTCTTATGAAGGTCTTATAGCACGCACTCTGTTCCTTACTGTTAGCTGGGGGATTAGAGCATTGGTCGTCATGAGGACATAGGCAAGATCAAGCGTTTTTCCAATAGATATAATGGGGATTCACAACGTCATATTCATAAATCTGTATAGACAAGAAAAGGTCGTTACTGTGGTTCAGCCAGATAGGATATGAGTGATTCATGCCCACCCCGGCCTGCCCCTGACCATCCTCCGCCCTCCGCTTTCGTGACGCGCTCCGCCACTCCGCTCAGCCCGATCTCCGCCTTCACGTTACGCAAGCTTGCTCAACACTCTGTTTCCAGCTCCACGCTGCGCACCTCGCTCATGCTCCCTTTGTCCTCATTCTTCGCCACCTCCGCTGAAGGCCTCATAACAGCAAAAGCATTCGGCCATCAGCGTCACAGGCTCAAAGATTGCGGTCGGTCGCATCAGCTCACGGCTTGCATTGCGCTTCCAACAGAATGTTTCGCGGCGCCTGCTCCACATTCCGGCTACGTCGGCCTCAGCTCCGCAGGCTGCACACTGTCACTGCGCTACGGGCTACGGATGGTCCCGCCACGCCCGATGCCTGCAGGCCGGGGTGGGCCAGGTGGGTGCATGGCGGCCAGTGCTGGTGTGATTTCCGGGGTGTTCATTGGCTACATGACCAAAACTAGTATCAGTGTAAGTTGCATGCTCAAAATATCACTTTTAAAGTTAGTTTCATGGTTGTATCATATGTACATAAGTTGTGAGTTTTGGACATATCTTTTCTGGAGGGAATCATCATGGCATTAATTGGTTTTGCGCGGGTATCAACACAAGCACAGGATCTGGAATTACAGGTCAAAGCCTTGACGGACGCGGGCTGTATCAAGATTTTTCAGGGTAAGCACTCAGGTAAAGCAGACAGCAATAAAGAAGCACTGGATAAGCTGAAAGCGTATATCAGGGAAGGTGACACGGTTGTGGTCACTAAACTGGATCGCTTGGGGCGTTCTTTGTCACAGGTGCTGGTCACGCTTGATGACTTTCAGAGTCAGGGCGTTGGCTTTAAGTGCCTGGACCAGAACATCGATACCACAGAGCATAACGATCCTATGGCCAAGGCCATGATCCAGTTACTGGGTATGTTCGCTGAGCTGGAACGCAATTTTATTGTCAGCCGTACCCAGGAAGGCCGTAAGGCCACTGGCCGTTTAGGTGGCCGTCCGCCCAAACTGACGGCAGAGCAGAAATCCGCCATTCGCCATGCGTTTGCCTCTGGCAAAAGCAAAGCCGAATTAAGCCGTCAGTATGGCGTCAGCCGGTTAACAATCAAGCGTACCGTCGAAGCTCCGGACGAAAAATCAGCGTAGTTGTGCTGTGTACGCACGGGCCTCCGGAGTCACCCGAGAAAAAGAGGCTCCCAGCAGCCCTACTGCCCCACCTTGTGCCCGTCCGGTCGTGGCGTGTCCACCGCTTCACAGTGGCGCGATCGCTCCCGGCGGCCCTGCTTCCGTTTGTACGTCACCACAGTCATTTCTTATCGCACTGTTCCAGCGCGAAATGACAGTGGTTCGGCACAAGCCGGGTCAGTCCCGCTGGCCACACCCTAAGCCAGCGAACGCGCCACCGTGGTTCTGTGCCCTATGTGGGTTCTGTGTCGGGTGGGGCACTACGGGCTGCTCTACCCACCCACCCCGCTATAAGTGCCCCTGCGGGGCGCTTATAGCGGGGGTTAGTATTAAAAGTCGTCGTCAATGTTTAGCAAACCAATTGCTGCTTTTAGGCGGATATCTTCACTTTCACTATCGAGCAGGTTGTATAGAACAAGGAAAGCATCTGCTTTGTAGGCTGTATTTTTCTTTTTACGTTCTTCTTTTTCAACATTTTCTGTATAGGGCGAGTCTAAAAAGGCTTCAATAACTTCCGAGTGTCTAGAAATATTAGAAACAGTTTTCCTGGCACCTGAGAGTGAGCGAATAATTCTTTCAGGAAGATCACTTCTTGCAACTGTTCTCAAGTGTGTGGCTTGAATAGCATGAGGGTTTCCATACTCATCATTGTCTCTGCTTACATCGTACTGGCAAGTTCCTGTTGTTCTAAATATATGAATCAGAGATCTGTTGCTTATCGATGGGTTTAAAATGATCGAACTTTCAGGAGCACCCATAAACTCTTCAACCATTGATACAGCTGTTTCTGTAATTTCATCTCTACCATACGCTTGCTGAAGCGCTGATTTTATTTCTCCTCTATCGCTATTGGTTAAATCTTTTTTGCATGGCCATCCAATACTGATTCTTCCATCTAAGAACTCATTTTCGTAATCATAGCCATGTGATTTTGCTCTAATAATATATGCATTCATCTTTTCAACTCTTCTGTAGTTCTCTGCAGTTGAAATGATGGTTTTTTATTAGTTAGAAGTCAAGAGACACATCAGAAAAACCTGAACCGATTCGCCCGCCACTCTGCGCCGTCAATCACCCCCGAGTTATATAACCCAGCCCAATCATAAAAAAACGGATACCACCCGCTGGCACTCAGCAGCATCACCAGAACGGCACACACTGCCACCACACCAAATGCAATCCCGTACTCTGCCGGTTCACCTGTCCGGAACCGGCCACCAAACAGATGAAACCGCCGGTCTGAATGGGGCCCGAACGGTACACCGGTAACGGTCATGGCATCCGTCATCACATGCGTCAGGCCCCCATAACAAAAGGCGGTCACTATACCAGTCGGGTCCAGTGGCCATGCACCCAGACACGCCACCAGCCAGACGACAAAGTAGTGAGTCACTGTCCGGTGTTTAACCCGTCGACCCAATGCTTTACCTATCCACTCCAGCCAGTCCGGTGCCGTGGCACCGAGCACCGCCACCGGCACTAGGGCCGGGTTCACCACCGCACAGGTCGCACCGGCGATGGCCATGTGGTTAAACCACTTCATGAAGCATTCTGGCCGCTACTCTGCCCTGCCTCCGGAGGTTGCAGGTTCTTAACACTGATCCGCTTCAGGTAATCATTCAGCAGCGGGGCTTTATCGTCTGAACAGGCTGCGATCAGGCCCAGCCGGTGCTCTGCCAGTGCGGTTTCTGCTGTAATCAGGCTCTCTTGTGCCAGGGCGACTTTCTCCAGAAACTGCACCTGCTCGGCTGTCGTGGCCACGCCCTGCTGAACCCGGATCTGTGACCGGGCTTCCAGACTCTGATACAGACCCAGTTGTCGGATCGAGTGATTGCGCTTCGCCAGAGCCTGCAGAAATGCCCCTATGGTCGAGGCCGTTTCTGTCCGGCGTTTGTATTCCCGCTCTCTCTCGCGGTTAAGCTCTGAGGCGCTATACAGCGGCATCCGGGCCACCAGACCGATATAGTGCTGTCCAATTTCCGAGCCGGTATAGTCGTAAGTTTTCCGGTTCTTAAAGGCTCCTTCCAGCTCAACCTCCAGGCCGAATTTACTTTTCTCCGGATAACAGTTCAGTGCCGCCTGGTACAGGGCATCATAATCGATGGCCGGTGCCAGCTTTAATGGCGGTACCGCACTGTGATGATTCCCCTGGGCGTGATTATCAAAGCGGGGTAACTGGTAGGTCCGGATCTCAGGCGGGGGTTCTGCCTGTCCGGAGAAAATCGGTGCAATCTGCCAGAAGGATTCCGTCGGCGGCTCGTCTGCCGGTGTCTGAGCAAACAGCGGTTTGAACAGTTCGCTGAAAAACAAATACAGCAACAGAAAGGCTAACGTCTTAATCAGAAAACGAGCGATGATCTTCAAGAAAGCACCTCCCTGTGCTTACCCTGCTTAAGTCAGTCGGGCCTGGTGGATGTACGACCATTACCCAACATCTTAAGACCCCCGAGGACCAGTGATATTTCCCACCATCCCGCGCCCAGAGCCAGCAGCATCATGATCCAGACCGCAACGCCGGTGGCGTCATAACTGGCGTCTGTTTTCAGCTGAGTCCGCTGGGGATCGCGTCTTTCTATCACCGGTCGCAAATTAGGTGCTAGCCGGTTTTCCTGACTGGCGGTAATCACCCAGATTTTTGCAGCAATCACACATTGCCGGGCAATCTGCAGCTTTCGGCCTGTCAGCCGGTGGGCGTCATCGATAAACAACAAACCGTCGTTTTCCCGTAAATAGTCCGGAAGAATGTCCGCTTTTTGCTGCTGATTCAGCTTGTCCCACAGCCGTAAACGGTAGTCGGGATCGGCTTTCAGCTTTTCTTTTTCCAGATCATCGTGCCAGTTAGCCACTGCCGGGTTATCAATCCAGGACCCGACAGGAGCCAGCGCACTGAGCCAGACCGGTTCTGTTTTGATTTTTGCCCCCCAGATCGCCTCCCATTCCCCTTTCAGACGGGTTAACCAGCGGGTTTTACCGGAATCATGGGCACCTGTGATCAGTAAGCAACGCTTTTTACTGAGGCAACGTTCTTTTCTGTCTTTGGACGGGGCGAACTTTCGGGGGGCATCAACGACAAGCGGAGTCACGGCACGGATTCCGCCTTTTCGGGGTACTGTATGGGTCCTTAGCTTCAGAAATCGCATAAAACGGGCATCCTGCCTGTGCAGCTAACGTCTGTTAATTTCGCACAACGTGCAGCGAAAAGTCGCAAAGATATGGGGTATCTAACCCTGATACTAAAACGCCACAAACAGGGATACAACCCCTGTCAGAAATAACGATCGTTATTTCCGGACACTTTTCAGGCCCTTTTCCAGCCCCCGAAGATCCGGAGAAACTTCCGGTAAATATCCCAGGTTTGTCTGTTCCGGATTAACGGCTTGTAAACATGGCAGTGGAAATGTATTGTTCGTATCATAAATACATACAATACAAGTTGACGGACAATATTATGGACGTAAAACCCGATATCAGAACCCGGATCATTAACGCCGCAAATCACTTAGTGGCCAAAGGCAACGACAATCCGACCAATGAACAGGTTCGTCAGAGGCTCGGTGGCGGCTCTCTCTCCCATATATCACCGGTTATGCGGGAATGGCGGCAGGAGCGTAAAGAAGACATCAGTGCCGCCCTGCAGATGCCAGACGAGCTGAAACAGGCTGTACAGATCGCACTGGGCCAGGTCTGGAGTACGGCCAGTGACATGGCCACCGCGCAAAGTGAACAGATCCGGACGCAGGCCAGAGAAGAAGTCGATGAGATCAGCACCGAGCTGTCAGAGTCTCAGGCAGAGATTGCCCGATTGGAAAAGGCGCTGACAGAGCGTCAGCTCAGTAATGAACACCAGGCCAGACAACTGCAGACACTGGAACAGACGCTGACAGAGATCCGGACAGAGAAGGAAAAAACAGACGTACTCAATGCCACGCTGACCACATACCAGGATGATTACCGGCAGCAGATCGACACCTTGCGTGAGGAACTGAGAGAGGCCCGCAGCGAGAACAAAGCACTGCAGCAGGAACTGATAGAGATTGTCCGGAGCCGGTAGCCGTCAGGTTTTTGTCCACCTTTGGGCAGGATTGATACCGGAATCCCTCCACTTATCATGACAAACAGCGTCAACTTTTTGTCCACCTTTAACGATCAATCCGTCCCTTAATAAAGGCCAGAGGGCTGATAAATAAAGGGCTTTACGGAGATAGGCAGTAATTGGAATAGCCACTAAGCTGTCAGGTTTTTGTCCACCTTTGAGCAGAATCGATACCGGAATCCCTCGTTGTTTCAGGTTCTGAAGGCACTGAATCTCTCCACATTAAACGTTCAGATATACCGGAATCCCTCCACTTATCATGACAAACAGCGTCAACTTTTTGTCCACCTTTAACGATCAATCCGTCCCTTAATAAAAGCCAGAGGGCTGATAAATAAAGGGCTTGACGGTAGACAGGCAGTAATTGGAATAGCC
>NZ_JACJFM010000063.1:0-4592 GCF_014164585.1 Oceanospirillum sediminis
AGTCAGAGTCACTGTCAGAGTCCGAATCACTGTCAGAGTCTGAGTCGCTGTCCGAGTCAGAGTCCGAATCACTGTCGGAGTCTGAATCACTGTCGGAGTCTGAATCACTGTCGGAGTCTGAATCACTGTCGGAGTCTGAATCACTATCCGAGTCAGAGTCACTGTCGGAGTCGGAGTCGGAGTCGGAGTCTGAATCGCTATCCGAGTCAGAGTCACTGTCAGAGTCCGAATCACTGTCAGAGTCTGAGTCGCTGTCCGAGTCAGAGTCCGAATCACTGTCGGAGTCTGAATCACTGTCGGAGTCTGAATCACTGTCGGAGTCTGAATCACTGTCGGAGTCTGAATCACTATCGGAGTCTGAGTCGCTGTCAGAGTCTGAGTCACTGTCGGAGTCAGAGTCGGAGTCGCTGTCGGAGTCTGAATCGCTGTCGGAATCAGAGTCACTGTCGGAATCTGAGTCACTATCCGAGTCCGAATCGCTATCCGAATCTGAGTCACTATCGGAGTCTGAGTCACTATCGGAGTCTGAGTCAGAGTCACTATCGGAGTCAGAGTCGCTATCCGAATCTGAGTCACTATCGGAGTCTGAGTCAGAGTCACTATCCGAATCGGAGTCGGAGTCGCTATCCGAGTCAGAGTCGCTATCCGAATCTGAATCACTGTCCGAA
Organism: Oceanospirillum sediminis; assembly: GCF_014164585.1. Taxonomy (GTDB): domain Bacteria; phylum Pseudomonadota; class Gammaproteobacteria; order Pseudomonadales; family Halomonadaceae; genus Oceanospirillum; species Oceanospirillum sediminis. The sequence continues at coordinate 669 of NZ_JACJFM010000063.1, forward strand.
TCTGAATCGCTGTCGGAATCAGAGTCACTGTCGGAATCTGAATCGCTGTCCGAGTCGGAATCACTGTCCGAATCCGAGTCACTATCCGAGTCAGAGTCAGAGTCGCTATCAGAATCTGAGTCACTATCCGAGTCTGAATCACTGTCGGAGTCTGAGTCACTATCCGAGTCTGAATCGCTATCCGAGTCGGAATCACTGTCGGAATCTGAATCGCTGTCCGAGTCGGAATCACTGTCGGAATCTGAATCGCTGTCCGAATCCGAGTCAGAGTCACTATCCGAGTCAGAGTCGCTATCAGAATCTGAGTCACTATCCGAATCTGAATCGCTGTCAGAGTCAGAGTCGCTGTCGGAGTCTGAGTCACTGTCGGAATCTGAATCACTGTCAGAATCTGAATCGCTATCCGAATCAGAGTCGCTATCGGAATCTGAGTCACTGTCAGAGTCTGAGTCACTATCCGAATCGGAGTCGCTGTCAGAGTCCGAATCGCTGTCGGAGTCAGAGTCACTATCCGAGTCCGAATCACTATCCGAATCAGAGTCGCTGTCGGAATCTGAATCGCTGTCCGAGTCGGAATCACTGTCGGAATCTGAATCGCTGTCCGAGTCGGAATCACTGTCGGAATCTGAATCGCTGTCCGAATCCGAGTCAGAGTCACTATCCGAGTCAGAGTCAGAGTCGCTATCAGAATCTGAGTCACTATCGGAGTCCGAGTCGCTGTCAGAGTCTGAGTCACTATCCGAATCGGAGTCGCTGTCAGAGTCCGAATCGCTGTCGGAGTCAGAGTCACTATCCGAGTCCGAATCACTATCCGAATCAGAGTCGCTATCCGAATCGGAGTCGCTGTCAGCGTCAGCATCGGCATCTGCGTCCGCATCGGCATCCGCATCGGCATCAGCATCGGCGTCTGCGTCTGCGTCTGCGTCTGCGTCGGCATCAGCGTCCGCATCGGCATCAGCGTCTGCATCGGCATCAGCGTCTGCATCGGCATCAGCGTCTGCATCGGCATCAGCGTCTGCATCGGCATCAGCGTCAGCATCGGCATCTGCGTCCGCGTCTGCATCAGCATCGGCGTCCGCATCTGCGTCGGCATCGGCGTCTGCGTCTGCATCGGCATCCGCGTCTGCATCAGCATCAGCGTCGGCGTCGGCGTCAGCATCCGCATCAGCATCAGCGTCGGCATCGGCGTCTGCATCGGCGTCTGCGTCAGCATCGGCATCCGCGTCTGCATCTGCATCAGCATCAGCATCAGCGTCTGCATCGGCGTCGGCGTCAGCATCGGCGTCTGCATCAGCATCCGCATCCGCATCAGCGTCAGCATCGGCATCTGCGTCCGCGTCTGCATCAGCGTCGGCGTCGGCGTCGGCGTCGGCATCAGCATCGGCGTCCGCATCTGCGTCGGCATCGGCATCGGCATCGGCGTCTGCGTCTGCGTCAGCATCGGCATCCGCGTCTGCATCAGCATCCGCATCTGCGTCGGCATCTGCATCAGCGTCCGCATCTGCGTCTGCGTCGGCGTCGGCGTCAGCATCGGCATCGGCGTCTGCGTCAGCATCGGCATCCGCGTCTGCATCAGCATCTGCATCGGCGTCGGCGTCAGCATCAGCGTCTGCATCGGCATCGGCATCGGCGTCCGCATCAGCATCGGCGTCCGCATCAGCGTCGGCATCGGCATCTGCATCTGCATCCGCATCGGCATCTGCGTCGGCGTCAGCATCGGCATCCGCGTCGGCATCTGCATCAGCGTCAGCATCTGCGTCGGCGTCAGCATCAGCGTCGGCGTCGGCGTCGGCGTCGGCATCAGCATCTGCGTCGGCATCGGCATCGGCATCGGCGTCTGCGTCGGCGTCGGCGTCGGCGTCAGCATCAGCGTCTGCATCGGCATCTGCGTCGGCATCTGCATCTGCATCGGCGTCAGCATCTGCATCGGCGTCAGCATCGGCGTCTGCGTCAGCATCTGCGTCAGCATCTGCGTCCGCATCGGCATCTGCATCCGCGTCTGCATCGGCATCAGCGTCTGCATCGGCGTCAGCATCTGCATCGGCGTCTGCGTCGGCATCCGCGTCCGCATCGGCGTCTGCATCAGCATCGGCGTCTGCATCAGCATCGGCGTCGGCGTCGGCGTCGGCGTCCGCATCAGCGTCCGCATCAGCGTCGGCGTCAGCATCGGCATCTGCGTCCGCATCGGCATCTGCGTCCGCATCAGCATCCGCATCGGCGTCAGCATCGGCGTCGGCGTCGGCGTCGGCGTCGGCGTCGGCGTCGGCATCAGCATCCGCGTCCGCATCGGCATCGGCGTCAGCATCTGCGTCAGCGTCAGCGTCTGCATCAGCATCGGCATCTGCGTCCGCATCAGCGTCTGCATCGGCATCGGCATCAGCGTCTGCATCTGCGTCGGCGTCAGCGTCGGCATCTGCGTCTGCGTCGGCGTCGGCGTCGGCGTCGGCATCAGCATCAGCGTCGGCGTCGGCATCAGCGTCCGCATCGGCATCCGCGTCAGCATCCGCGTCTGCATCGCCATCATCTGGCTCTGGCTCTGGCTCTGGCTCTGGTTCTGGCTCTGGCTCTGGCTCTGGCTCTGGCTCTGGCTCTGGCTCTGGCTCTAAGGGTGAATCATCAGAACCTTCAATGCCAATTCCACCATCCTGTATCTGCCCAGTTTCATTTGTTAGACTTTCTGGATCAACACTATCCAAAGGAACAATGACTTCTTCTATTGATGCTTCTGAAGTGCCATCCAGAACAAAGTTCGAGTTCTGGCTCTCGGCTCCACCATCAGGGTTAGGGGTACTTACAGGAGGGACAGGGTCTTGTTCACCATCACTACGATCACTGACTGTTTCTGTATTGACTTCACCAGACTCAAGCTCTTGTCTTTCACTTAAATCTTCATCATCAATCCGGCCTTCATCAAATGCCTGACCTAATACTGTAATATCATCAGGAGTATCCGTCTGAATATTCTCGTTACCAGAATCTTCAGCCTTACCTGAGATCGCAGCATTATCTATATCATCATCGCCTCGCTGCTCTTCATCAGAGCGGCTCAAAACGGTTGATTCGTCAAAAAGCAGAGCATCTTCATTAATCTGCTCTTCAATACTTTTCGAATCTGTATTCTGTGGATCAGGCTTGTTATCTGATGAATCAGCCATTGTGAAAGTCTCCTTTATAAGTCCCCACCCAAAACATATAAAACTTTTCTGGGTTATCGCTCAGATTATACTGTTACAACAACTTCAACCAGCTGACCAGAAGTTATAGAGAGCGAACACTCTACAATACAGATGTCAAAATAATAATTAATCGCATCTTTTATATAGATAAGTGGCCTCTTACCTCATAAAAAAGGCCCTGGTAAATACCAGAGCCTTTCATTTCACCCTTTAAATAGAATTACCATTCTAATGGAGCTGCATCCAAACCTTCATCAAAGTTGCCATCATCAGAGTAACTACTATCACCAAAGTCTGAATCAGAACCAGAATCACCACTGTCTGAAGATTCTTCCAGTTCACCGACCCAGCCTGCATCTGTAGATTCAGGCTCAACGTCCTCTTCAATCTCCGCAACCCAATCGCCAACAGCTGGATCTTCACCGTATGTAAATAAATCATCAGTTGAGTCATCATCTGCAACTTCAGATTCATTAGAGGATTCTGAAACAACTTCTGCTGGTTCTTCTCCCGATGCGCCTGAGCCAGCGCCTTCTGAGGATTCTGAAACAACTTCCGCAGGTTCTTCTTCCGATGTGCCTGAATCAGTGTCTACTGAGGATTCTGAAACAACCTCAACTGGTTCTTCTTCCGATGCATCTGAGTCAGTGCCTTCTGAGGATTCTGAAACAACCTCTGCTGGTTCTTCTTCTGATGCGTCTGAGCCAGTGCCTTCCGAGGATTCTGAAACAACTTCTACTGGTTCTTC
>NZ_JACJFM010000063.1:4690-14315 GCF_014164585.1 Oceanospirillum sediminis
TCTTCCGATGTGCCTGAATCAGTGCCTTCTGAAGATTCTGAAACAACCTCCGCTGGTTCTTCTTCCGATGTGCCTGAATCAGTGCCTTCTGAAGATTCTGAAACAACCTCCGCTGGTTCTTCTTCCGATGTGCCTGAATCAGTGCCTTCTGAGGATTCTGAAACAACCTCCGCTGGTTCTTCTTCCGATGCGCCTGAGTCAGTGCCTTCTGAGGATTCTGAAACAACCTCCGTTGGTTCTTCTTCCGATGCGTCTGAGTCTGCTTCTTCAGAAACTCCTACTATATCGTCATCAGAATCGGAGTCATCATCATCGTAGTCAACAACAACATCTCCAGAATCAGAACCAGGTTCTTCATCTTCCTCGGAGTCAGGCGCATCTTCAGATAGCGTCAACTCATCTACATGATCAGCTTCAGGGTCAAACTCACTTTCTGCATTCTGAGTATCATCGACATCCTGATCTACCAGAGCTTTAATTTCCTCTACGCTAAACACAAAACCAGCTTCTTCAAAAGAAATCGAGTCATCATCTCCAACTGCAGATGAATCAAAACTGGCAACTAACTGATCACCAATATAAAACTCAACAGTGTCAGCCGAATCAAACTGGAAAGTTCCATCAGCTAAATCTCCCTCTAACCCTGATGATGTTTCGTAGCGTAAATCTCCATTGAATTCGCTTGAGAAATTAGCAGTCACAATAGAGGTCTGATCACCACCTGATGTCTGTACACCTTCTTCATCTGAAGTATCATCTTCCTCATCAGTACCATCTTCAGATTCGTCCTGGCCTTCGGAGATTACAACTTCATCCTCTTCGTCTGAGGTGTCATCTTCCGGTTCATTCTGGTCTTCAGAAGCTACAGCTTCATCCTCTTCATCTGGAGTGTCATCTTCAGATTCGTCCTGACCTTCGGAGATTGCGACTTCATCCTCTTCATCTGAGGTGTCATCTTCCGATTCATTCTGATCTTCAGAAGCTACGACTTCATCCTCTTCGTCTGAGGTGTTATCTTCCGATTCATTCTGATCTTCAGAAGCTACAACTTCATCCTCTTCGTCTGAGGTGTCATCTTCCGATTCATCCTGTTCTTCAGAGGTTACACCTTCGCCCTCTTCTTCATCTGCAATCTCATCTTCCGATTCGTCCTGATCTTCAGAATCGATCAGGTCTTCCTCTTCTTCATCAGATACATCTTCTTCAGCATCTGAATCAGGATCAATGAGCTGTTTCACTTCTTCAAGGCTAACGGTGAAGCCAGCTTCTTCGAAAGTTATGACGCCATCATCGCCAATATCAGAAGGGTTGATACTCGCAACCAGCTGATCACCAGCGTAAAAATCGACGGTGTCATTCTCATCGAACTGGAAATTGCCGTTAGTGACTTCACCACTCAAGCCAGAAGAGGTCTCATATCTCAAGCCATCAATTGGTGCCTGAGCAAAAGTCGCGGTTTCAATAGAGTCATCAATATGCTCATCAAACTCTGTCTGATTACCATATTGTTCCAGCATCCGCTTAACATGGTCCATTGCCTGCTCTTCAGTAATGGCCTGCTTACCAGCCTGCTCAATAGCATCCCGAACTTCTTCTTCAGAAGCAGCACTCAGGTTAAGCGATACACCTTCAAAGGCAGCATGAACTGCCGGGGTGATTGTAATTCCATTATCAGGATTGCCATCTGCATCCAATGACTGCAGGAAAACCCCCATATTCTCAACATATTCGTTATTCAGATCACCGCGATCAACATTGGCCAGATCTTGCAGGAAAAGATTGGACTGCGCCATATCATCCGGAGTTGCAGTACCGACAACAACATCACCAATTCTGAAGGTTACGGTATCTCCCTCATGATACTCGAAGGCGCCTTGCGAGTCGGTCAGACCTGATAAACCAGACGATGTGGAATAAGCGAGGCCGTCAATAAAACCATCAATGATAGTTTTAGTCTGAACAGCACTACTGTCATCATCCTCTGTAGAGATAGCCGTTGCCTCAATATTCAGACCACCCTCACCATCACTAACCAGTTCTTCAGGACTGGTTAATGTCAGACCTTCCAGCTGATCAGGTGTCAGAACGATAGAACCATCGATCACTGTCAGGGTGTCGCCGTTATCATTAGTTAATGTGCAATCATCAGGAATCCCGTCAACTCTCAATGAAAGCTGTTCACTGCTATCAGTCAGAGAAGCACTCAGATCCAGCTCGTAACTGAAAGAGCCATCATCGTTCTCTACGCCATCAGACAGTAATGGATCATCAAGATCAGGCTGATCGGCATCAGGAGTTACTTCAATAGCAAATTCCAGCGTTTTCGGACTATCCAGCACATCAGTACCATCTACAGTTTTAACACTGATGTGCATATCCATCGTGCCACTGTAGTTGTCTGGTGGTGTCACCTGCAGAGATTCAGCCTGAGTCAGCGTTAAACCTTCGAAGGTTACAGATCCATCACCATTAACAGTACCAACCTGTGCACCACCGTTAATAGAGATTTCTGATCCTGGTTCCTGCCCGCTGAGCGTCACATCTAACAGCTCAGAACTATCGACAAGTGCAAAGTCCAGTCCCAGATTTATTGCAGAATCCTCAGCACCTTCTCCCCCTGCACTATTGATCTGAATATCATCCGCTTCAGGGGTGACTTCAAAGCTGAAAGACTGGGAAACAGCAGTATCCAGAACATCATTGCCATCTACAGTTTTAACACTGACATTAATATTCATCGTGCCACTGTAGTTGTCTGGCGGTGTCAGACTAAGCGTTTCTGCATCGGCTTCTGTAAGATTATTAAAGCTGACTGTTCCATTACCACCTACAGTTACACTCTGGCCTGCAACAGAAACGGAAGAACCTGGCTCTAACCCACTCAGTGTAAGATTAAGTTCTTCACTGGCATCATCAAGCGACAAATTAAGGCCTAAGTCGACACCGGCAGTATCTTCTGCCACTGTCTGGTCAGAAATACTGTCAATCGTGACGCTATCCGCTTCAGGGTTAACAATCACCTGTACTGTTTTGGAAACAGCATCCGCCAATGTATCCAGAACATTACCATTCGCATCGACTTCAACCGATTTAACATTAACTGTCAGATCAAAATCGCCGCTGTAGTTCGCATCTGGTATTAATTGAATGCTCTGAGCTTCATCCGGAGTCAGTAAGCTTTCATCGGTTAACGTCTGTGTATTGCCATCACTATCTGTGTATGTAGCGCTGAAACCTTCGTTGGTAAACTCATCACCAAAAGTAATCTGCAGTTTTTCACTGCCATCCAGATCCGTCATGATGACATCCAGATCCAGCGGCATGCCTGCATTATCTTCAGTGCCAGAGATTTTATCGGTTTGCGCACTACCCGCATCAACTTCTGTAATAGCACTGGCAACCGGATTAATCGTCAAGGTGACATTATCTGTGCCTTGCTCAATTTCATGAGTCACTTTATCCAGACTGAATGCCGTGATATCAACGGTGAATTCACCACCATAAGTGCCTGTTGTATCGTGCAGACTCAAACCACCGCCATCAGGTACTTCAGAGCCTTTTAAGACAATATCAACGGTGCCATCACCATTATCACTGTAGTTACCTATCTTGTTGCCATTAGCATCCTGAATAATAAGCTCATTCGGAACACCACTGATCTTCACAGTAGCAATTTCACTGCCGTCGCTATCATGCTGCAGCATTGACAGATCCAGAGGATAATCCTCTGATTCATTAACACCCGAAGAAGGTGTCAGGTTGACATCAATTTTATCCACTTCAGAGGCCAGACTAATACTGAAAGTTGTGGTAACACTTTCAGAAACATCATCTGAACCATTGGCATCGGTATCACTCCAGGTGTAAGTAATTTCGAAACTGAAATTACCATGAGTGTACGCATCAGGAACAAAGGCAACAGAATCAAGGTTCTCAGCAGCAATAGTGTAAGAGCCATCGGCATTTTCGATAATGCCAGTACCTGTTAACTGCCCCCCATCCTGTGGAGTAATAGTGACATCACCGGCCAGCCCCTCAGAACCATCTGCATCAGAGGAGCCTATCTGGATATTAAGATCAATACGCTCTGAATTACTGTCATCAATTTCAGTACCGCCATCAGCGCTTACCTTACTCTCATCCAGCTCAGGATCTATGTCCAGAATAACGTCTTCTGAAACAAAGGATTGATTGCCATTACTGTCAGTAGCAATGATATTGACATTAAAGCCAGCATCTCCATTGAATTCAGCATCCGGATTAAAATCAATGGCTCCGGTGCCAACAAAGCTGCCATTCGGCAACTGATACATACCCTGAGTATCCACAGAACCGTTATCAGCATCACCACTTACGACATAAGAAATAGTCGCACCGCCCGAAGCGGTTGTGCCACCAAAAACATCTTCTACCAGAGTATCTTCCAGACCTGAGTCTTTTCCGGATACTGTAATGGTTGGAGCACTGCCATCAATGACCAGAGAACTGCCATCACCAGTAGCGATAGTCTCATCCCCACCAGCATATTCGATGGTAAAAGTGTGCGCCTGATCAAACAGAATATCGCCGTCATCTTCTTTACTGACTGGCACAATTTCCAGATTCAGAGAACCATCTCCGGCACCAGGCTGAAGGATTTTAATACTGGCAGAGTTGAATGAATCAGCAGGAACAACCCAGACACCACCGCCGGCATTAATACCGTTCTCAACCATCCAGGAGGTATTACCAGCGCCGGATTGATCCTGAATGATATAATATTCAGACTCTGAGGTATCAATAGCAGGGTTAGTATCATTGCTGTCATGATACTGATCTTCAACGTTATGATTGCGGACAACAATATCGCTTAATGCTGTGATAATGTTATCGCTTGCTCCGGTATCATCTGGCTCACTCGCCGACAGAGAGCTTCTGTCCTGGGATGGTGCATCAACAATGCCATTATTCTTGACTTCAAAGCCATAATTTTCAGGGTCAACGACTTCACCAGTAAATGGATCAAAATAACCACCGCCACTGCTTTCATTACCCGCTTTTACCAGATAAGAGGTAACTTCTGAACCAGCGGATTGCTCCAATCCTGCGAAATATTGCTGAGGGTGGCCATAATCATTGATTTCACCACCCTCTCCGTAGTTATCAATTTTGACGGTATCGCCATTTTCAAACTTAATAACAACGTGGGAAATAGCCTTTCCACCAGTTACAGCATCAGCGCCATCACCCGATATATCCTGGACAATAAAGCCATCATAATCAGTCTCATCCACGTCATCTGTTGTATCATTTTCATCGTTATCGGTATCTTCCCAGCCATCAGCAACACCGGATACCACAACTTTATGACCTGTAACAATCTCCTGGACATCCTCATCCGGTGTAGAACCGTCATCAATATCATCTTTCAGATAACGGTAAAACTGAATGCCTTCCAGATCTTCATTAGAGTGCATTGGAGGCAGTACTTCAACCGACCCTAAATCATCCTGATTCAGATAAACCGTATTGTTGGCGTAATCAATCACCAGGTTATCACCCTGAATCTGAATGTCTTCGCCGGTCTCCCCTAAACCTGGAATTTCTATCTTAAGATCATACGCATTACCGTTATATGGGTACTGGCCTTCGATCAGAACGTCGCCATCACTGGACCCCACATTCAGATTAAGGTCAATCCACTCATCTTCATTACCAGATGACTGAGTATCGCCATAATCTTCTACCTCCGGCTGCACCACGATATTCATGGTGTAATCGGAAACCTGGGTATCGGTCTGCTGTCCTGTATCAGGATCAACGTCCAGTACAGTAACGCGAATGCCAAATTCCAGGGAACCACTCATGTCTGCATCCGGTGTTTTTAACTGGATGCTGTACTCTCCGGAATCAATCTTCTGCAACGTATCATTATCAATACGCCAATCCGTCGAGCTACCATCAGAATTGGCCAGAACCAGTTCATCAAACAGTTCATTGCCACCGCCGTCGACAATACGCAAGCCAACATCGTTCGGAACATTTCTGATCAGGGCGTACACATCTTCAGAAAAGTGCTGGTCTTCTCCAGAAGAAATCTGGAATCCGGACAAATCCTGCCAGTCACCACTTTCTTTAAGCTCGATAGGAGTATCTGTTCCACTGACAATAGGGCTATCAGCCACACTGGTCAGCTGAACTTCAAAAGTATCTGTGACCTCTTTTGACTGCTCACCACCCACACTGCCATCCCAGTTTGGCTCTGTAGACTTCTGATTCAGAGTCAGAGTGAAATCTTCATTACTATCATGGGCTGGTATCAGCTTCAGACTTTCAACATAATTGTTAAACGCCCCTTTAGAGGTCAGAACAATTTCTCCTGCCTGAGGGGTATAGTGCTCACCACCTGAAGGGTCCAGCACAATTTTAATTTCAGAAAGACTGGCACCTTCACTGCCATTAAGCATGCTGCCATCTTTATCGAAAATATAGGTATCATCCGGAATGTTCTCGATCTTGAATTCGATGACTTCGGTATTGGTATATTGTCCAGCGCGGAAGTTAATTTCCAGATCAATCGCATCTGAGACATCATAAGTGCCATCAGCATTTTTAGTTAAAGCGCCAGTATCCTGGTCCCTGCCACTGTCTTCAGCATCAATCACACTCGTCGCTGAGATCAAATTGTCAGCCAGATCCGCACTACCCGCTACGTTGATTGTCAGCGTGTCAGCAACACCCCAGGCCTGGTTACTCTGACCACCATCACTCCAGAGATCATCTGAACCATTACCATCTTCATCTTGATCAATAACACCTGTTTTAATTTTCAGGCTCAGTTCACCATTAAAGTTAGATGGCGTTCTGATCTGTAGGGTATCCAGTTGATCAGCCGGAATATCAACATAATTATTTGAGTTGTTGAAAGTAAATGTCTCGGTATTACCGTCTTCATCTACAAATCTTAATTTAGTGCCATTTGGCAGATTGGTATCACCATCAGAGAAGAAGCGAACCACAGTATTACTTTCACTACCATCAGCATCACCAGTTGATGCAGTCAACTCCTGATAAACTGTACTGCCATCGCCCCAACCGGCATCCAGAGATACCCAGCCAGCATCTTCCAGTAGTGTATCGTTATATGTTACCGATTCAGCCTCCAGGTCTCCCAGAGTCCAGGGCTGATCGGCTTCAGGGGTAATAACAACGGATTGAGTGAAAGTAGCAACAGAGCCATCTTGCAGTGTTAACTGATAATCCAGATCAAAATCTTTACTGCTGTCTGTTTCCGGAGTGATCGTCAGATCAAGGGCATCCTGCCAGCTTGTCGCGGTATACTCGCCACCATTTACAGTCAGAGTATTCCCGTCGCCATCTTTCAGGGTTGCGCCGTCTGGAATTCCGGAAATAGTGATTGAAGAGAAATCGCTTTCATCGTGGATCTGGTCCAGATTTTCCAGAATAGAAATATCCCAGTCGCCATTTTCCTGGGTATTCTGGTTATCTTCCACTTCAGCAATATCAAGATCCCGAATGGTTGTTGTCACTGTTGCATCATCATATTCAACAGTTTCATACTCACCATCAGCGTTGTATGCTGCATCTTCACTGTAAGAGTTTTCAACCAGCTCTACTGTAAAGGTCTCGCCATTATCTGAATGACTATCATCCTTAGCGGTCGCACTGAATGCTTCACCCAGAGTAACCTGGGTCTTCTGAATACTGTAATCAGAGCCGTCAGCACTATTATTGTTGAAGCGGACATCAACCTGCCCCTGAGGCTGATCAGCAAGAAGATTACCCTCCCCATCAACAGCCTTCACAACATAATATGCGCTGGTCTCACCATCTTCGTGAATCTCAGATGGATCATTGATGATATTGCCATCTTCATCTGCCGGGAACAGCTTCAGAGTAAAGGCACTGTCATTATCATTCGGGGTACTGGTTTCAGTTTCATCCAGAATAGTGGTGGTCACCGTATCCGGTGCATACTCTACTGTTTCATAACGACCACTGCCATCCGCAGTGTTAGCAGCATCTTCACTGTAAGAGCCGTTATCCAGAGAAACAACAAAGTTTTCACCACTGTCTGACAAAGAATCATCTATAGATTCTGCACTGAAAGCTTTACCGACCGTTACGGTTGTATTTCCAGCGGTGTAATCATCTCCGCTGACAGCTGTGCCATCTGTAAAACTGACGCCTACAGTTCCACCTGGCTGCTCTGCCAGAGGCTGACCGTCAGCCCCCACTGCTTTTACGACGTACCAGGCTGTAGTATCGCCATTGCTGCCATCTTCATGAATCTCAGACGGATCCGTAGCTATATTGCCATGCTCATCAGCAGGGAACAGTTTCAGGGTAAAGGCACTGTCAACCTCTCCATCATCCAGAATTGTAGTCGTGACAGTATCCGGAGCATATTCCACTTTTTCATAGGTATCAGCACCGCTGAAACTGCCCGAGTCCAGTGAAACAGTAAAGTTTTCATTATTATCGGTCAGAGCATCATCCACTGATTCAGCGCTAAAGGCATTACCTACCGTAACTGTGGTATTACCGTAAGTGTAGTCATCACCCGTTGTCGCACTGCCATCGGTAAAGCTGACATTAACGGTTCCTTTCGGCTGATCTGCCAGTGGGTTACCGTCAGCATCTACTGCCTTAACCACGTAATAAGCAGTAGTGTCGCCGTTATTACTATCTTCATGAATCTCAGAAGGGTCACTGATAATGTTGCCCTCTTCATCTGACGGGAACAGTTTCAGAGTAAAGGCACTGTCATTATCTTCCGGTGTTGCCGGATCATTATCCGTTTCATCCAGAATCGTCGTGGTTACCGTATCTGGCGCATACTCGACTGTTTCATAGCGGCCACTGCCATCCGCAGTACTGGCAGCATCTTCGCTGTAAGAACCGTCGTTCAGAGAAACGACGAAGTTCTCACCATTGTCTGCCAGAACATCATCCACTGACTCCGCACTGAAAGCTGTGCCGACTGTTACCGTGGTATTACCAAAAGTATAATCATCACCGGCGTTCGCCGTACCGTCGGTAAACGTGACTTCAACAGTACCGCCGGGCTGCTCTGCCAGAGGGTTGCCATCAGCATCCACAGCCTTGACGACATAGAAAGCCGTGGTACTGCCATTATCACTGTCCTCATGGATCTCAGATGGATCAGTGACAATGTTGCCATCTTCATCTGCCGGGAACAGCTTCAGAGTAAAGGCACTGTCATTATCATTCGGGGTACTGGTTTCAGTTTCATCCAGAATAGTCGTGGTCACTGTATCCGGTGCATACTCTACTGTTTCATAACGACCACTGCCATCCGCAGTGTTAGCAGCATCTTCACTGTAAGAACCGCCATTCAGAGAAACAACAAAGTTTTCACCACTGTCTGACAGATGATCATCAACAGACTTCGCACTGAAGGCTGTACCGACTGTCACAGTAGTATTACTGAAGGTGTAATCATCACCTGATGTCGCGGTACCATCCGTAAAGCTGACACCCACAGTTCCACCCGGCTGCTCTGCCAGAGGATTACCATCAGAATCCACCGCTTTGACCACATAGTAAGCCGTCGTATCACCATTGGCACCATCCTCATGGATCTCAGACGGATCAGTGATAA
>NZ_JACJFM010000064.1 GCF_014164585.1 Oceanospirillum sediminis
GCTTACCGCTCCTGGTCGAAATGATCCATGCCTGAATAGCTAATTTGTTTTAAAAACAGTCTATTAAGGGCTTTTCAGGGCTGACTATTTAAGTGGAAGGGTTATTCATGATTGGAATATTTCACGGAAAGAACTATGTCCGCAATGATATGCCCTCAGATTGGCGGGGGATACTTTGGAAACAAGCCAGACACTCAAGCCTGTTCACTGGGAGTCTTCTCCCAGTGAACAGGCTTTCTCTTAATCGCTACGCTTTGTTCTGCTCAATCATAAAGTGATCAAAGAACTTCGCCAGTTCAGCATGAGCATCCACAGGCAGGATGGTTGCAATATGCTGATCAGGACGAACAACAACAACACAGCCTTTGGTACGGTCTACGCCACGCAGATCGTAGATATCATTTCCAATCTGGGATTGGAATACCTTTTCATAGTCGTGCAGGCCATATTTGCCTTTTGCAGGCCACAGGTATTTGTGCAGATCATGCATAGACAGATCTTGCTGCTGGAAGATCCCATAGGTATCAATGACAGAATCGATATCTGCACCTTCTGGCGTGTATTTCACCACGGGTGAGTCGGCATCATTTGCCAGGAAGTCAATCAGCTTATAAGCATCTGAAGCCGTGTCTGTTGGTGCTTGTTCGCTACCAAAGACAAATAAACGCCAGCGACCATCTGCTTTAACCAGATGTCCCAGATGCTGAATGCGACCGTCTGCAGTACGCTGGGCTTCGGCAGAATGGAAACGCTGACCAATCTTAAAGCCTGATGCCAGCGCCTGATTTTCCTGACCTGTACAGATGTATGACGGGAAATATTCAATCGAAGTACCGGATACAAAACCGCTCTGACGCTTCATAAAGGCTTCGATCTGAGCCGTATCCACACGGGCCTGATCAGAATCATCACCTGCGGCTGGACGTGTTGCTACCAGTTTAGACAGCTCACGGTCCGCATCAATCAGCTGTTGCGCTACTTTACGACGCTCAGTTTCGTAAGTGTGCAGCAGTTTAGGATCACATTGACCGCGCAGTACAGATGCCAGTTTCCAACCCAGGTTAAAAGTATCCGGAAGAGAGGTGTTAAGTCCCCAGCCACCTTTCGGGCTATGAGTATGGCAAGCATCACCAGCCACAAAAGCACGTGGCGTTACATCTTCAGGGCTACCTGCAGGACGGTTATCAAAACGCTCTGCAATACGCTGTCCCACTTCATAGATCGACCACCAGGCGACTTCTTTCACATCCAGCGTGTACGGCTGGAAAATCTTTTGTGCTTTGGCGATCAGGTCTTTTTCGGTCAGTTTTACATCACTGGCACGTTTGTCTTTACCCAGCAGGTCCAGCTCAACGTAGAAACGACACAGATAACCACCCTCCCGAGGAATAGTCATCACAGCACCGTAGTCTTTGGATTGAATAAAGCTCTTTACACGGATATCGGGGAAGTCAGTATTCAGCAGGATATCCATCACGCCCCAGGCTTTATTGGCCGAGTCACCCTGCAGCTCAATACCCATGCTCTTACGGACACGGCTGCGGCCACCGTCACAGCCCACCACATAGCGTGCTTTAACGGTTTCGACTCTGCCGTTACCTTCTTCATTCGTACGTTTGAATGTCGCGGTAATCGGGTAAGCATCCAGATCCTGTGTCAGGCTGTCGTCGATTTCCATTTCTACCAACTCGCGACTGTAGTGTGGCTCCAGATGAGTGATGGAATCACGCATACCGTCAGTCAGGAGTTCATGGAGGCGGGCCTGGTTTACGATACCGTGGGTAAACTCAGACAGCCCGGCACGAGCATCAGCAATCTTCTCGGTGCGTTTAATATTTTGCGGGTTTTCCGCATCCGGCTCCCAGAAGGTGTTCTGTTTCAGCTGATAAGTCTCTTTTACCACCATCTCGCTGCTGTTAAATGCTTCCATGATTTCCATAGTACGGCATGAGATACCATCAGCACGGCCAAAAAGCAGTGGGCCCGGAGCCATATCAACAATACAGGTTTTGATATCTTCAAACTCAGACATTTGCCGTGCCATGGTCAAACCTGCCGGGCCAGTGCCAATAATCAGCACATCCACCTGAGTTGGCAGATCCAGAACCGGAGGATCAGGGTAAGGCTTACGAGCAGCATCAGGGACTTGATAGTTACCAGGCTTAAAGCCATTCAGATGATATTGCACGACATGCTCCTTGTTTAGCAGTAAATCAGTATCAAGCACTCATACAGAAACTTCTCTTTGGCCGATAACTTTATTTTTCAGCCATTGGCCAGAAAATATCGAAAGATTTTTGTACAAGTGTGTATTTGTGTCTGAAATAATTAACATATTAATGACTTAATAGTTAACATGTTAATAGTTTTCAAGTCAATACAGATCAATTAAAGATGCTCAGGATAGATCTGCCATCGTGTCAGCAATGGCAGAATAGCTCTTTAAGGAGATGGCTTCGAAAGGCGTGGACACCAGAGGCATTCGCTGTTGTTTACAGGCTTAAATCATGATGCCGTAAGTAAGAGAAAAATAGCCCCAGAGGGGTAGATTAATTCAGGCTAAGCTTCAAGCACTTGCTGGAAACCTTGTATCTTTTGGGGTAAACATGCCCTATCCAGTTTGTTTTGTTGCAAAAGGGACTCTACCTTATCCGGGGAAACAGGTTTATAGAAGTGATACCCTTGAAACAGTTGACACCCCAGACTTGTCAGAGTGTCAGCCTGGCCTGCAGTCTCTACGCCCTCTGCAACAGTCACCAGATCCAGATTAGTTGCCAAGTGTATAATGGTTTCACAAATTTTGTAATCTTCAGAGTAAGTATCACATTCTTCTACGAAAGACTGGTCTATTTTCAGAATATCCAGTGGCAGGCGCTTCAGATAACTTAATGAAGAATAACCTGTTCCAAAGTCATCCACTGAGATCCTGATATTCATCGCTTTCAGAGCCGTCATTACTTCGATACAACGATGAATATCCTGCAGTAATACGCCTTCGGTTATTTCAAACTCCAGCAACTCGCCTGCAATCTGATAATGCTTAAGCTTTTCAGCCACATAGGGCAGCAAAGCATCAGAAATCAGATGCCGTCCTGAAAGATTAATTGCCACAGGTACTATATCCAGCCCGGCCTGTTGCCATTGAGCCAGTTGTTTCAGAGCCTGATCAATCACCCACTCGCTGACAGGGATAATCACAGAGGATTCCTCGGCCACCGGAATAAAGTCACCTGGTGGTATCAACCCTCTTTCAGGATGCTGCCAGCGAATCAGCGCCTCCAGACCAGTAATCTGATCCGGGGACTGGAACACTTTAGGCTGATAAACAAGGTAAAACTGCCCTTGTTTCAACCCCTGTCCGATCTCCTGCTCATAAGCAAATTGTCTGGTCACCGCACAGGCCATCTCTTCAGCAAACATCTGAGCATTATCTCTTCCATTCTGTTTGGCCCAGTACATAGCTATATCAGCTTGCTGTATCAGCTTATCACCGTCAGGGAGTTGTGTCGGTTTGTCGTCATCTCTGGCCAGGGCGATACCGATACTGGTCGGAATTTTCAGACTATGTTCGCCCAGTTGTACCGGTTCACGCATCACATTCAGGATTTTTTCAGCTTTGGCTCTGGCGGCTTCTTCAGTGAATTGCCCTGCCATCATAAAGACAAATTCATCCCCTCCCCATCGGGCGATGACATCGATTTCATCGGACACCTCTGTTAACCGGCGCGCGACTTCGCATAGCAGCTCATCTCCGGCTTTATGGCCCAGGGTATCATTCACATTCTTAAATTTATCCAGGTCTAAAAACAGCAGCGCTACCTGGCTTTGTTTTTTGTCCGCATGATCCAGAGCATGGCCTAACTGCTCCACCAGATACGTTCTGTTATAGAGGCTGGTTAACGGATCACTGTAGGCTAAGAAGCGTAACCGCTCTTGTAGTTTTTGCTGACGGGTAACGTCGCGAATATGCAGAGTGAATTCTTCAAAATCAGATTGTTCACCATGAGCCCTGGTGATAGCAATCTCTGCCGGAAAGAAATTATCGGCATCCCGCTGCAGGAAAAATGAGTTTCTGCGATTCAGCACTAAACCGTTAGAAGATGAAAAACCAACCGCTAAGCTGTCCCGAATACACTGTTGATCTCTGGCCAGTACAAAGTGCTCAATAAAGCTATTGCCTCTCACCTGCTTTTTTAAACAGCCAAAAGTGCGTTCAGCCGCCGGGTTAAACTCGATAATATTGCCCTGATTATCAATGGTAACGATACAGTCCATAGAGGAATTGAGTATCGCAGTCTTGCGCATCTCACTTTCTCGGAACCAGCTCAGAGCCTGATCACGCTCACCAATCTCCTGATTAACCCGTTTAATCACCTGGTTATATTTCCGGGCGATCTGCCCTACTTCAGTAAAGGGCTCTTCCGGCACTGGCTGAGAAAAATCACCTTTGTCTTCCTGATATTGCATTACACGCAGCAGATCAAACAATTCTGTAGTTGCATTGTGTTCCGCGACATTCAGGCCGTCTTCCTCTTGTTGCTCAGACGCCCGTAAAGGAATCACTTTATTTATTAAAACCATCAGCCCCCAGCCAACACCAAAGCAATAGATGCCAATTGATGTAATACCCAGTAACTGAATAAAAAACTGTTCCGATCGTGTTACACCTGTGGCCAGATCACCGAACAATGCGACACTCAGGGTACCCCAGATACCGGCTAACAGGTGTGCAGGCACAACATCCAGTGCATCATCCAGTCTGAAATGAGTCATCAGGCGTCGTCCCCAGTACACAGTCAAACCGGAAATAGCACCGATAATAGCAGCCTCTGAAGGCGATACCAGATGGCACCCCGCGGTAATACCTACCAGACCTGCGATGACACCATTGAGCACATCGCCTACATCAAAAAAGCGTTCTTTATAGTAACTGATCGCACCGGCAAAGAGACCACTCCAGACAGCCGATAAAAAGGTATTCAGCAGGATAACAGGCACATCCCGATTCAGGCTCAGAGTGCTGCCACCATTAAAACCAAACCAGCCTAACCAGATTAATAATACACCCAATGCGGATAAAGGAAGGTTGCTCCCCTGTGGTATACGGTCACTGTGATCAAAACGACCAAGTCTTGGTCCAATCACTATAATCGCAGCTAAGGCCACCCAGCCGCCAACAGAATGCACGACGGTAGAACCGGCAAAGTCGATAAAACCGATTGCCTCCAGCCAGCCAAGCTGGCCTTCCTGAATTTGCTCTCCGGAATTATAGATACCTCGCCATACCCAGTGACCTACAACAGGATAGATAAAGGCACTCAGAATAAGGGTAACCACCAGATATCCCTTGAAAGTCATTCGCTCTGCCACTGCACCGGACGTTAACGTTGCAGCGGTACCACAAAACATCATCTGGAACAGGAAAAAACTGATCTGCCAGGGCGTAACCGAACTGGAAGCACCTGATTGAAAGGCCGCATCACCAAAGAAAAAATTGCTGGCACCCACCAGACCACTGAGGGAGTCACCAAACATAAAGGCAAAGCCAAACAACCAGAATAGTGTGCTTGAGACAATAAAATCGGAGATATTTTTTGCCGCAACATTAATGCTGTTTTTGCTACGGATTCGACCACTTTCTAAACAGAGAAAGCCAGCCTGCATCAAAAATACCAGTGCAGAAGAGATCAACAACCAATAGAGTTCTGACATACCATCCCCTTCGCTGAGTCATTCCCTTATTTGGGGCATCAGGTGCAGCCAAAAGAACCAAAAAGGTGCAAGAACTCAACCAGGATGATACGTATTGGCTGCCGCTGAGAATTAACACTCAAAGACTGTGCCAGTCGCTATCTGTGCTTTAGTGTGAAAAAATAAAACCTGTAATTAATCATAATATTAGTTCCAGGCCCGGACTATGAGATCTGATAAGAGCGAAGTCCTTCAGCAAAGTTATTTACCCAACACCCAAAAACAGGCAGATAACAGACAGGCAAAATAGCGTCAGGCTTCCAGACGGCCAATGCCAGACTAGCCATATCAGGATGCCCTCTGTTCAATTGGCAGAGATTAATATCTCTGCAATCAGCCCGTTTCAATCTCATTACGCAACCATTCATATTCGTCGGTAATTTCAGAGCGGAAACTATTATCGAGAATCCGGCGACAATCTCCGGCAATCATACCAGGCAGATCCCCCAGCTCATGCTGACGGGCAACCAGAGTAATATTGCGATAAAAAGGCTCAGGCAATGGCAACAGCTTTACACCATGCTGGCGAATACCACTCTGGAAAAGACATAATGGCGATGTGATCGTACAGCCAATACCTGACGATACAGCGGACACCACAGCAAAGGAGTTATCCAGCTGTAAACGCTGGGCCGGTTCAAACTGGTTTCGTCGAAGATAACGCTCAATATCCTGAGCAATCAAAGAAGTTGCACTGTAGCGGATAAAATCATACGCCCGGATCACTTCTGCCAGGTCACTACTACCTTCATAATCATTGGGCACAGCCAGAACAAAAGGCTCCCGCAGAATCGGATGTCGTAATAGCTCATCGTATGTATCCACCGGATCATCAGAAATAATAATGTCGGCCTGACGACTCACCAGCATATGGGCATGCAGATGGGATTGTCCGGTGATCATACTCCAGCTCTGGGTGCGCTGACGTACGACATCCACCAGCGATTTCCCCACCGCCGATATAATAGAGTCCACCATCGCCAGACGGACATGACGCAGCATGTTGTAATCGGCTTTACGCATTTCCTGGCTGGTTAAACGAGCCTCCTGCAGTAAAGACCGTGCCCGGTCATAAAAGTAACGCCCGGCTCCACTCAGCTCCATAGGGCGGACACTGCGATCCAGCAACTCGACCCTTAACGAAGTCTCCAGTCCAGCCAGGGCCTGGGATACAGATGACTGACTCATACCCAGTCTCTGCCCTGCCCGTGTCATACTGCCGGTATCCACTATCTGAACAAAAACCTCCAGTGATTTCAGATCAAAACCGAACGATGTATTCACCTGTTGCTCCCTGAATCTATATGCTGAATTAAATCTATTAATTTAGAGAAAACCATTATAGATCAATTAGTTCAGAAGACATCACTCTTTCAAGGATTATTCAGGGCAATGCGTTCATTCTGCTCTTTCAGATCAGGGAGCATAGGCGCGCAAAAACATATCAATGCAGCTGTGCGTATATTTTTGAATATCCTCATCGGTCAGATTCGATTCAATGTTGTACTCTTTGTGCATTCGCGCTTCGCCATGCAGCATATAGAGAAACTGCAATGCTGCAAAATGAGGGTCATCTATGCTCAGCAAACCTCTTTGCGCCAATTCAGCAAGAATCACAGAGACGTCATGAATGACCTTTGATGGCCCGGTCTGATAGAAAATCCGGGAAACTTCTGGATTTGTCAGCGCCTCACTGACACAGGTTCTGTGCACCTGAATCGAATCATCAGACAGAATTAATACGGTAAAACGCACGGCAACCATTTCAAGTGCTTCACGGGCTGTCACTTCATCAGGCAGATCTTTGCCCGGAAGCATTAATGCTATGCATTTTTGCTCAATGGCTGCCGCAAACAGATCATCTTTATTACCAAAATGGCTGTATACCGTTTGCTTGGACACTCCGGCAGCTTTAGCAATCTGATCCATCGTTATCGCCGTAAAACCCTGCGCTGAAAACAGGTCTTTTGCTGCAGCCAGAATACTGGCTCTCTTCTCTTCACTGCGGGAAACAGGTTTGTTCATTGTTACCTCAAAGCAAAATCAAACTGGACAGTCCAGTCTTATAAATCTAGACTAGACCGTACAGTCCATTATAGCAAATACTGCAGGAACACATCATGAAGACGCTACCACTTCACTCAGGTTTCAGACAGTCACTGGCTGTTCTGATGATTTTACCGCCTCTGGTATTCAGTAGTGGTTGTTCTCCGACAAATGCCGAAGAAAAAAATAATCAGAGCAGTTCATCTGATCAGCCATATTACCATCAGGCCCAGAGTGTACAGCTTAATCAGTTAAACAGTTACTCTGTTGAGCGCCGGTTTGTTGGAAAAGTTCAGGTAAAACAAAACGCTGCCCTGGGTTTCGAGCAGGCAGGAAAAATATCTGAACTGATGTTTGATGAAGGAGATTTTGTTCAGCAAGGCGATCTGCTGGCATCTCAGGATACCGAGTTATTAAAAGTAGAGCGCAAAGAGCTGGAAGCCCAACTCAGTGAAACAGAGGCTCAGCTCAATCTGACCCGGGCTAATCTGAAGCGTCTGCGTCAGCTTAAACAGAACGGCTTTACCTCCACTCAGAGTCTGGATGAGCTTCAGTCGCAACAGAAGGTCCTGCTGGCCAGCCGTCTTCGGGTCAGAGCAGCACTGGATGCCAATCAGATTCGTATCAATAAAGCCCGTTTGTATGCCCCGTTCTCTGCCCGTATAAGCCAGCGTATGCAGGACTCAGGCACCGTGGTTAATGCAGGTACACCGGTTTTCCAGCTTCTTCAGGAGGGTAATAATGAAGTTCGTATTGGTATTCCTGTTCGCCTCGCTGATAGCCTGGTGGATCAAGATCACACCTCTGACCTTAAACCTGCTCTGGAAATTCACGGTAAACGCTTTCCCGCTCAGCTATTGGCTTTAGGCGCAGATGTAAACCCGGCAACACGTACTGTATCCGCCCGCTTCCAGCTTCCAGCTTATATTTCGGCAGTGAATGGGCAGCTGGCCTATCTGACGTTGAATGAATCCTTTAAAGCCGAGGGCTACTGGGTGCCAATGAGTGCCCTGACTGATGGGATTCGTGGTATGTGGAATGTTTACGCTTTATCTCCGGCAGAGAGCGAATATACCAATCCGGAGCAAGCGGTTTATACGCTGCAAAGCCGTAATATTCAGGTACTGCACGCCACCGAAGATAAAGCCTATATCTCAGGCGCGATTCAGGATGGCGAACAGATTCTGTCTGCAGGTCTGCATCGTCTGGTGCCAGGCCAGTCCGTGCGCATTAATCCTGAACAGACCTTGTCTATGCAACATCCGGGGCTTTCTGGCGATGTGCCTGAAGCAAACCTTGCATTACAAGAGGAGAATTAAATCATGATGCGTCAATTTGTCAGTAATGGTCGCATCCTGTCTCTGATCATCATCCTGATGATTGTGGCTGGTCTGGGTGCTCTCAGTACCCTGCCCCGTGCGGAAGACCCCAGAATCACCAACCGGGTAGCCAGTGTTGTGACCTATTTTCCCGGAGCCAGTGCGGAACGGGCTGAAGCCCTGGTCAGTGAAAAAGTAGAAAACAAGCTGCGCAAGCTATCTGAGATCAAACTGATCACCTCCACTTCCCGTCCCGGAATCTCTGTGGTGCGTATTGAACTGAAAGATAGTATTACCGATACCACCCCTATCTGGTCCAGGGTCAGAGACCTAATTAATGATGTTGCACCAGAGCTGCCTCCGGGCGTGATCGCTCCGACACTGGATGATGATCACGGCTATGCATTTACCACCCTCATTGCACTGAAATGGCAGGGACCAGGCGAACTGGATGCCGCAGTATTAGGCCGTTATGCCGAGGCACTGCAGAATCGCATTCTCACCGTACCCGGCACCGACTTTACAGAGCTGCATGGTGAACCAGAAGAAGAGATTCTGGTGCAACTGGACCCGGACTTAGCCGGTCATCTGCAACTGGCTCCGGCAGCCATTGCCCAGCGTATTGGCCAGGCCGACGCAAAAGTCAGTGCGGGCCAGCTAATTAACGACAATAACCAGCTACAAGTGGAACTGACCGGTGCGCTGGATTCCATTGATCGTATTCGTCGCATTCCACTGCTGACGGACAGCAATGGCTTTGTGCTTCGACTGGAAGATCTGGCAGAAGTCTCACATAAACTGAAATGGCCAGCGTCTGAAATTGCGATTGTCGATGGCCAGCATGCCGTCGTCGTCGCCGCACGCATGCTGCCAGAACGTCGTATTGATCAGTGGAGCACTGATGTCCGTGATATTCTGACTCAGTTCCAGACGGAATTACCCTCTAATATCAGCACTGAAGTACTGTTTGACCAGGATAGCTATACCGCAACCCGTCTGGGAGAACTGGTCGATAATGTTCTGGTCGGTTTTGCTCTGATTGCTATTGTCCTGTTCTTTACCCTGGGCTGGCGTTCAGCACTGGTAGTAACAGCAGCATTGCCTTTGACGGTACTCTTTACCCTGAGCTGCATGAAATATTTTGGCCTGCCAATTCACCAGATGTCGGTCACAGGTCTGGTTGTCGCACTGGGCATTATGGTAGATAACGCCATTGTGATGGCGGATTCTATTCAGCAGCGCCGACAACAGGGTGAGCAGGCTATTCAGGCTGTGATGAGTTCACTGCACCATTTATGGCTCCCTCTGCTGGGCTCCACCCTGACAACCGTGCTGGCCTTTATGCCGATTGTACTGATGCCAGGACCTGCCGGTGAGTTTGTCGGAGGCATCGCACTGAGCGTTATCTTCTCTCTGATCGGCTCTTATATTATTTCGCACACCCTGGTTGCAGCGCTATCCGGTCGTTTTCTTAGTCGCTTATCCGGTCGTGGCAGCTGGTATCAGAGTGGTATTCAGGGACGCTGGATTTCATCCCTGTTCCGCAAGTCCCTGAACCTGAGTCTGCGTTTCCCATTGTTGAGCCTGATTCTGGTATTTGCGATGCCTCTGGCAGGTTTTATCTCAGCAGGAAAGCTGACTGAACAGTTTTTCCCGCCTTCTGACCGGGATATGTTCCAGATCGAACTCTATTTGCCTGCACAGTCCAGTATTCTGCAAACTCAGCGCATGACTGAGGCTCTGGATGAAGTACTGGAGCAAGAAACAGATATTCAGCATATACGCTGGTTTATCGGCAATAACGCGCCCTCGTTCTACTATAATCTGGTACCCAATCAGCGGGGTGCCCAGAACTATGCTCAGGGCATGATCACTGCATCAGACTTTGCAGCAGCAAACCGAATGATCCCCCAGTTACAGCAGAAGCTGGATGACAGCTTCCCACAAGCACAGATTCTGGTGCGTAAGCTGGAACAGGGCCCCCCGTTTAATGCGCCGATTGAGCTCAGATTCTATGGCCCGAATCTGGACACCCTGAAAACTCTGGGCGTTCAGGCACGTCAGATACTGGCTGAAACATCAGAAGTGATTCATACCCGTGCCACTTTGCAACCGGGAACGCCAAAGGTATGGCTGAACATTAACGAAGACGCAAGCCGTATCAGCGGTCTGAGTCTGACCGAAATTTCTGCTCAGTTACAACAGAATCTGCAGGGAGTGACACAAGGGACGATTATCCAGACCACAGAATCTATTCCGGTAAGGGTTCGTGTTGGTAATGATCAGCGTCAGGATCTGGCTGATCTGACAGACCTCAGCATCAGTGTACCTGGCACTGACGGTAATATCCCTCTGTCGGCACTGGCTACAGCGGAATTAAGGCCCAGCCGGGGAGCAATTCCTCGCCGGAATGGAGAACGAGTAAATGTCATCGAAGGCTATATTCGCTCTGGTGTTTTACCGGCTACAGTACTGAAGCGTTATCAGGAGAAACTGGCTCAGGCAGAATTTATCCTGCCAGCAGGCTACCGCATGGAGATTGGCGGAGAATCTGCTAAACGTAATGATGCCGTCGGTAATCTGCTGGCCAGTATCGGCGTTATCGCTTCGCTGCTGGTGACCGTTGTTGTACTCTCCTTTAACTCATTCCGAATGAGTATCCTGATCTTTCTGGCAGCATTTCAGTCTGTAGGGCTTGGACTTCTAAGTGTCTATGCTTTCAGTTACCCGTTTGGCTTCACCGTTATTATCGGCTTGCTGGGTCTGATGGGACTGGCGATTAACGCAGCCATTGTGATCCTGGCAGAGCTTAAAGCGGATGCAAAAGCCATTCATGGCGACAACGAAGCGATTGTAAATGCAGTGATGAGCTGTGGTCGCCATATCAGCTCCACGACAATCACCACCGTGGGCGGTTTTCTGCCATTGATTATGGCCGGTGGTGGCTTCTGGCCTCCATTTGCAGTGGCTATTGCAGGTGGAACCGTACTGACGACCCTGCTCTCCTTCTACTTTGTTCCTCCCGCATTTCGCCTGATGAGCAAACGACGTTCATTTGAGCTGAGTAATGCAGGCAAGGAAGATACCACGCATCAGATTGATTTGGATAAAACCATTGAATCAATAGTGAAAAAACCGGCAACAGTTCAGGCACAAAAGATCGGTAAGCAAATAATAACAAGCTGATAAAAGAGCGCCCAGCTATGCCGGGTGTTACATATCTGAAAAAAAGCATTTCAATATTCTCCGGCCGTTGACTGGAGAATATTGTAATGTCTGGTTCTGATGAGAAAACTTATGTTCCAGTGTTTACGATTGCACCAGTTTATCCTGAATAAAATCGATAAATATCCTCAAACGAGCAGGCATATATTTAGTCTGGCTCACTGCTGTCCGGTTTAAAAAAACGGAAGGGGCTGGAGAGCTTAACCTCTGGGGATTACGGTAAAATAGCAGTTGTCGAGACAGCATTTT
>NZ_JACJFM010000065.1 GCF_014164585.1 Oceanospirillum sediminis
AAACAATCGGTATCAGCAAGTAATGCCTTAACCCTGTTATTTTGTGGGCAGCTGCCAGATATCTTTGACCGGGCAGCTGAATAGTTACAAAATAACTTGCCTGCAATTTGGAGACACATTCCGGGTCGACCTCCTGCCCGTTTTTCTCCAATGCATATTCTACCAAGGCCGTACCGCCTTCACCTACCCGATCAGTGATTTCTGAAATGGTCAGAGGTTCCTGGCCATTGGTCACCAGTGCACAGTTGATTGCGTTCGCTATCCCTCCAAGAGTATCTACCAGTGTACCATCCAGATCAAAAATCAGAGCTTTTACTGAGCGGCTTAACATGTTGCGTTCCTCCTCTTCATTAAGAGACAAGAAATGCTCCGTGAAGTCTCCAGTAGGCCGTTTGTCGATATCCATAAATTATTCCTTATGCAACCGTGATAGATGAGGCCAATTCATTAACCGAACGAGTCCGACCATGACAATAAGAATAGGAAAAGCCACATATAAGTTAACTGTTTGCCAACCTAGAGAATTGACCATCACACCTGAGAATAAGGTTGCAGTGGTAACCCCCAGGAAAACCAGCGTATCGTTTAAACCCTGAACGCGAGCCGCTTCCTCCTTTCGACAGCTTTCGGTTAACAGAGAGGTAGCACCGACGTAGAGAAAATTCCAGCCAATTCCCAGCAAAATCAGTCCAGCCTCAAAGTGAGCCAGCTCCGTCCCTACCTGACTGACAGCAATACTCCCAAGGTTTAACAGGCACCCCAGCAGCATGACCGGTATGATACCGATTCTCTGAATCAGTGTTCCTGTGAAAAATGAAGGAGCAAACATAGCAAGTACATGCCATTGAATAACCAAAGCAGTTTGGGCGAAGCCCAGCCCCGAACACATCATGGCAAGAGGCGTAGCTGTCATCAGAAGATTCATCGCGGCATAGCCAACGACACCGCTTAAAACAGCCATGACCAGCACGGGATTACGCGCCATCACAGCCCATGATCTCTGTGTTTGTTTATCTGCTCTTATCATTGGTGGTAAACGAAGACCTAGAGCCAGCAGAGCGCTCAACAAAGCTACGCCTATTAATACAAGGAAGCTGGCAAAAAAAGCAGGGGTAAGGGTATCCTTTGTCCACTGAGCAAGCATAGGTCCAGCCACAGCAGCGAGGAGTCCGCCAGCTAATGTCCAGGAGATGGCTTGGCTTTTTCTTTCCACTGGTGCGGCATCGGCTGCTGCAAATCGATAATATTGCCCAACTGCACCGAAGGCACCAATTAAAAATCCGGCTACCGAGAACAAAGCAAAGCTGCCTATCCAAACGCCAAAGGCAGCACCAGCCAAGCCTACCGCCCCAAGTAAAGCACCACTACAAAAAATAACGCTACGCCCAAAGCGCTCCATAAGTTTGGCCATGGGATACAACATCACCATGGTACCCAGGTATTGGACAGCAAGCGGTACGGTAGCTAAATCAGGCGACGAGAGTTGGGTTGCAACCAAGGCTGACGATGAGAGTACTAAACTAATCGTGGTCATCATCGCCGCCTGGGAGAGCGTCAACAAAAAAATGTTGCGGTTCATTTTCAGAGCTTCAAAAGTTCGTAGAATTGTGTCAGTCCCTTTTCATTGACGACTCGAGTGAAAGATTGGTTACCAATCACGGATATTTCGTGACGGATGACCATTCGTTCAGTTCCATCTTTGTCGTCCTGTATCAGTACTGCAATCCCATGATACGGAAGGAGACGGGAGTTGAGTTTGTATTCTGGATATAGGCGAAGACCTAATACGGGGATTTTCTTTGCGTGGATAGTTGCTCTAATGGCGTTTGGGAAATGGTGTTTTTCCCAATTCGTATCGGCAGCAGCGGCCTTCAAAGCCCGGTACTCTGCCAATGCCAGAGTAGCACTGTTATCAAGATGAGCCAGAGACATGCCAGAGTCGGCACAGAACAGGGCCGCTAGCTGCTCGTAGGTTAACCCCATACGGCGAGAGTTGATTGTGGAACGCATACTGGCATGCCACCGTTGGTACTCATCCGCAGGCAAATCATGCGAAAGAGGATTTTCCAGGAATTTGGTACGCCAAATTTCAAACTGATCGTGAAAGAGCTGATTATAGTGACAGAGATAGTCGGAAATATCATGAATCTTGATTGTGTCAGCTATCTTAAGATCTTGGGTTCGTCGATGTAGTTGAACCAGATAATTTTGTGCTTCTACTGACGTAACGCCTAAAGGAAGTGCGTAGAACGTACTGTCACTAATTACATGAAATACGGCTCCAGGCGGGTATATGCCAGCGATATGACGTGCAATATTATCCATGTGGAGCAATGATACATCATCTGCTGTGGTGACCTCCGTAGGCTGCACCCGTTTGGTCGGATTACTAATAACGCAGAAAGCGAGTATCAGGATCTCAATTGGAGCCCCTTTTTCGCAAGACTCAGTGACCATCTGTCGCCACTGCTCGCACCCACGGAATCTCTTTCGTGAATTAAACTGAAAGGCGTTATGATTAAGCAGCTCAATGATCCGAGATGGCAGATCCAGCGTCTTGGTTTTCTCCAAAAACGTAGCCATATCAAAGTGGGGGGAAACGCTGAGGTGCCGAATCCGGGCATCATCATTAGCCTCATAGGTGCGCTGCGTTTGCCACTGTGAGCGAGGGTCGTTATCAGGCCAGACGAACTCTTGTCCAATTTGAGAGCGAGAAATAATCTCCCCACTCAAACCTACTGGAAGTTGCTGATTAGTAGAGAGTATTGGTGAAGACTGTAGTGTGGACTGTAACATGATTTTTCCTTGTCCTATATGTATTGTTGCCATTGACATTGTGCGTTATTTGGCTAATTTAGTAAGGACGTAATCACCTCGTTTTCTGCCATGACTCACAAGTTGGTTTTTATCGTATACCCTGGTTTTCAATTGCTGGATGCAGCAGGTCCGATTGCAGCTTTCGAGATGACTAATCGGATGAAACCAGGAACGTATGAGCTGATTTTAGCCAGCCCTAAGGGGGGGATGGTGAAAAGCTCTGCCTGTACTACACTATCCACCACGTCATTTGACCAAGTGTTCGATGCGGACACTTTTCTTGCTGTTGGCGGCCCCGGGGTCAATGAAGCTTCAGCTTCTGCAGAGGTGCTTACTTTCATCGGTGATCTGTCACAGAAAGCGAAGCGCATTGGGAGCGTATGCTCAGGGGCTTACCTACTCGCCGCTGCCGGATTGCTCAATGGAAAAAAGGCAACTACACACTGGCAGCTTAGCGCTGATTTTAAGCAACGCTTTCCCGATGTACTCCTTGATGAAGATCGTATCTATATCAATGATGGTAACCTATGGACCTCCGCTGGAATAAGCGCAGGGATCGACCTTTCATTAGCCCTGATAGCCAATGATCTTGGTGAACCGATAGCTCGTCACGTTGCCCACCAATTAGTGATGTATTACCGTCGCCCTGGCGGTCAGTCCCAGTATTCAGAATTAATCGAAATGGGGATGAAGGATGGCCGTTTCGCCAATCTGCTTGATTATATTCGCAATAATCTGGACAAACCGCTCTCGGTGGGCGATCTGGCAGATCAAATGTGCATGAGCTCAAGGCATTTCGCCCGGTGCTTTGCTTCGGAGATTGGCACAACTCCAGCAAGGGCTGTTGAGCGGCTAAGAGTTGAGGCCGCAAGCGCTGCATTAGAAAGTGGTAATGGCTCAATACAGGTTGTTGCACGCCAATGTGGCTTTACTGATATAGAACGAATGCGGCGCGCTTTTATCAGGATAAAGGGCGTTCCACCTTCGGCTATAAAATGCCATTCCCGTCAGTCAGACTAAAAATAAGCAAAGTAGATTAGTTTATCTGACCGATAAGATGCTGGAGGTACTGGATTCGGTTCCGGCTAAACCCGGTAATCCTTATCGGTCATCCGCGCGGTAATGGGGGCCACAATCTAACCTCCGCACCGGCTTTAATCTGATTATATCTGCCACAGACATCTGTCTGCACACTCTCAGGCATACCATCATCAGTAATATGGTATCGACAAACCACCCACATTTGTCACTTCATGTCGTCGATTATCCCCATAAGCAAATAGTACAAAGCTAAAAACACGAATAGTGCAGCCTGATAAACGATAGAAGCCCTAACAGGACAACATCTGTCTTAATCCTGACCTATTTTCAGCGTCAAAGATACCAAATCAGGACATATTTCAACTCATTTGGGACAAGGGGCTTCAACTATCAGGTTTTCAGTGAAATCATAGAACTAAATGTAACCTTTAGTTTTCATAATCATGCTTATATTTTATATCTGCTTCTTTCATTCGGGAGAAAATATTACTTATATATTACACGAGGCAGGAAATAAATCCCTTAAATGATAACTTTTATCAGCCATAACAAACCATAACACTCAGACAGAAGTTGATGACATTATTTGACGGTATATTGAAAGTTATAAACAAGGTTCAACACTATAAAACTGAACCCTCATGTTTATAACTATGCGAAGTAAATGGAATAAAAACATAAGTTAATCACATGATGAGGCGAAAATGACACCTGGCATTCAGAGTAGCTTATTTATTGTGTTCTCGATAATTGTTATCTCTTTATCTGCAAGCCTTGGTAGTTTAAATGGAATAAAGGTACAGGCTGATATACCAGCATTTAATGGAGTGACAGGAAGAAACAAAGTGGTTGATGAAAGTTTTTTAAAAAATAAAAAAGCACTGATTTATTTCGGATATACGGCATGCGGAGGAATATGCTATCCGAGAGTTCAGCTTTTCAAAAAAATAAAGCAGGATTTTAATGAGAACATTTCATTTATATTTATAACCATTGACCCTGACAATGATACAACAGAACGAATGTATAATTATTTTGATTATGCTGGAGACGATTTTCACTCTTTAATCATAAAAGATAAATCGTTTTTTGATGCAATAAGAAGGCAGTTAGCGAATGGCCCTGATCTAAAAAAAGATCCAGTCAATCATAGCGACTTCGTATATTTCTCAGATAATGGAAAACTGAAGTCCATATATGCCGGAAGCCTTATTGATAGTAATAAAATAATAGAAGATATCAACCTATTAAAGGATATTTAAATGTCTTTATCAGAACGCAATCGTATTATGATGTGGGTGATAATAATTCAGTTGCCTTTAATGATTTTAGCTGGACCAGTATTTTATGGCGGGGATTATTCTGGCTTACTATTATCATCAGTGGTTCTTCTGTCTGCAACAGTAATTCTTTACGTTAAGATGAAGCACAGCATAAATTATGGTTATTATGTTGCTACTTCTCTGGTAACTATATCTGCACTGCTTATTCAATCAAGAATGGGACAGATAGAAATGCACTTTCATATTTTCGCTACAATGGCATTCTTAACCATCTATCGAAACTGGAAGATTATTTTAACCTTTGCTCTGACAGTAGCTGTTCATCATTTGATGTTTACCTGGATGCAAATAAGTGAACAAAGTTTATTTGGCATAAATATAATTCTTTATGGCTACAACTGTTCATGGGAAACTTTTTTTATACATGCTTTTTTTGTTATTTTTGAAGCGTCTGCACTAATCTGGATTGCGCTATCAATGCAAAAAGATGAATCTATCTCTATAGCTTTGGTAGATGCAATTAGCAGTATTGTTAATAAGAATGATTTCACCTATTTTATTTCTTCTCCTGAGGCAGAAGTAATAGATAACTTTAACTCTCTTGTAAAGCAAGTACGAAAAGACCTGGAAACCTCACAGAACAATAGTAGCTCTGTCAATGATATTTCCAAGCAAGTTAAGTTAATCACTGATGATTTCACTCAATCTTACAATTCTCAACGAACTCAATCATCTATCATTTCCTCTTCAATGCTTGAATTTTCATATAGTATTGATGAAGTAGCACAAAGTGTTGGTGATAATGCAAGTTATTCAGATAGCCTGAATAAGGAGTCTAAACAAGGTCTACAAAGAATCGAAGAGATCGTTCAGGCATCTGAACAGGTACAGCAAGAAGTCAATTCATCTTGGTCTGTAATATCTGGCCTTGAAAAACGCTGCTCTGTTGTTGCTGAACATGTTGAAGAAATAAAAGGTATTTCCGAACAGACAAACCTATTAGCACTGAATGCAGCTATTGAAGCTGCCAGAGCCGGAGAGATGGGGCGTGGTTTTGCTGTTGTAGCAGATGAAGTACGATCACTAGCTCAACGATCTGCTGAATCATCAGAAAGTATTAACACTCAAATTAATTTTTTATTATCGGATGCTTCAGAGGCCGTAATAGCAATAGAGAAAATGAAGAATATAATTTCTTATATCACAGAAGGAATTAATAATGCTGGAAGCTTGTTTTTGTCTATAAGTAACGGTGTTGATCAGATATCAGAGAAAAATATAGCCTTTGCGACAACCATTGAGCAGCAGACACAAGTTATATTTGAAATAAATAAAAACATTACAGAGCTGGATAATATAGCCTGTTCACTGGAAAAAAGAACATTGCAGGCAGTTAAGTACACTGAATCTCTGGCACAGTTATCAGAAGATGAAAAAAACAGGCTGTCTAAATACATTATTTGAGATTGATTTATGCACTATTCAACAATAGAAGTATATAAGGCTCAGGCCGCAGAATCTGAGTGCACTCTTATGAATCGGGCTTTTGAAATGAGTGAAAAAACAGTCCAGATCTCAACTGCAATGTCAGAACAGAAGTCAATAGCAACAGAGATTACTGAAAATGTTATCCCGATATCAGAGCTTTCTCAACAAACTTCATCCTCAGCTATTCTCTGTAGCACAGTTTTTTCCCAGATACAGAATTATGTAAAACACTGTCAGCTATTTTGCTACAGTTCAGTCTATCAGGCAAAATTTGAGATAGCATCAGAGAACATTATCCTCCATGATTTTTTTTCAGATCGATCAATAATTGCTA
Source organism: Oceanospirillum sediminis (assembly GCF_014164585.1). Lineage (GTDB taxonomy): Bacteria > Pseudomonadota > Gammaproteobacteria > Pseudomonadales > Halomonadaceae > Oceanospirillum > Oceanospirillum sediminis. The sequence continues at coordinate 6,964 of NZ_JACJFM010000065.1, forward strand.
TATCACTCTATCAAATAAACCTCTGCTCAAAATTATTAATATAGAAGTTGAGACAAGCCTTGATAGCAAAGCCATCATTAAAGCCAGATAGACAGCACAATAACATTAGAGGTTTGTTTTTTAGCTATCAGATTATCATAACCCGTGATGGCTATAGAAAAATCTATAATATAATTCCTTATTACTCCTGAAGTAAAGAAACTAATAACGCTGAGATCTTCTTCTCATATAAGTAGCAGCCTTAACCAGATATAAGAAAACAATAGTCTTTGCGACAACTATCAAGTAACAGACACAAATTGCGTTTGAATTGTATTGAAATATTACAGAGCTGGATAATATCACCTGATCAATGGAATGCTGGGTATTAAAAGCAATATAACTACACTGAATCCCAGATACAGCTATCAGAAGATGAAAAAATTAAGCTGTCTGAACATATTATTTGAGATTGATTTATGCACTATTCAACAATAGAAATATATAAGGCTATTGATAATGCTCAAAAGTCTCTTTTAAAAAGTAGTGATATGAATAAAGCATTTCAACAGCTACTTAAAGATGTTTTAGAAATCACATCAAGTCCAATAGGTTTTTTTGGAGAAATATTCCATAATGAAAATGGCCCTTATGCTCAAATGAGAGCAATAAGCAACATCATGGGAAAAGACCAGCAAAAAGCTCTGCTATCTGATCTGGAGTTTCATGACCCGGACTCTGATATACTGAAGCCAGCCATCACAGGGGAAATTATTATTACTTTCAATAGTACAAGGCCGTCACTCAAACAACCTGAAGGTCACCCTGTAATACATAGCTATATAGGAATACCTGTTAAATTTGATAATAATATCGTTGGTGTCATTGGCTTAGCGAATGCAGAATATCACTATCAATTATCCTGTGTCAGCGAACTATCTCCACTTATAAAGACCATAGCCGTTATGATTGAAAGAAAGCGGTTGCTTAAAGAGCAGGAACAATATAACAAAAGAATGCTTTCCCATGCAGAAAAAGATACTTTAACAGGCTTTTATAATCGCTGGAAATTTGAAGAACTTACCAGCAGTTTCAGGCCACTAGAAAGAGATGTTAAATACATTATATCTTGTATAAACATTGATGCATTCAGAAAGATAAACAATCTGCATGGTTTTGATTATGGCGATCTTTTTATCCGTAAAATTGCGCAAATCATCAGCCGCTCCATTGATAATAAAGGGCTATGCTGTCGCTCCTCTGGCGATGAGTTTCTATTATTATCTCCAGAATATATAGTTTACCATATCATTGAACAATTCAATCCATCTATTACCGTGCATGGTCGACAATCTATTATTACCTTTAGTGTAGGAATGGCCTTTTGGGACTTTGAATCTGGCAATATAACCAGAACAATACAGCATGCAGAACACTCTATGTGCCAGGCTAAGGAACAAGGAGGATCGGCGATAGTATTATATGATGACATTACAAACAATTTTCGCCTGAAACAGGAAAAAATAGCCTTAGTAAGACATGCAATAGAGCAAAATAAAGTTTTATTTTATCTTCAACCCCAGGTTGAAATTCAGAATGGAACAATAACGGGGCATGAAATACTTATAAGAATAATTGATAATAGCAGCATTATTTATCCTGATGATTTTCTTCCCCATATTAGTGAAACTGAAACAGACATAGCATTAGGAGACTATATACTAGAAAATAGTTTCTTAATTGTTAATGAAATCATATCCAGAGATATTTCATGTGATATCAGTATAAATATCAGTGCATACCATTTATTAAGCAAAGAGTTTATTAAAACAATACAGAATCTGATAGACCAATATTCAAAAACAATTTTCTCAAAAATAAAGCTCGAAATAACAGAAACCTCTCTTATTAATGATATAGATAAAGCCGCCCAGATACTTAATTACTGTAAAGACATAGGGCTCAGAATATCACTTGATGACTTTGGGACAGGCTATTCATCTATGAATTACTTTCGGTTATTACCTATAGATGAAGTTAAAATTGATAAAAGTTTTATTCTCGACATCAATCATCGTGAAGAAAGTTTTCTACTGGTTCAGCATATCATCAGCATGGTAAATAGTTTTGGAAAACACGTTATCGCAGAAGGTATCGAGACATCAATCCATAGGTCAACCCTTATAAATCTGGGCTGTAAATATGGACAAGGTTATTTTTATTCTCAACCCTCTCCCTGGGAAAAAGCTTTGTACCTTACAGTAGAGCAGAAGTTAGATACAGAATAAGCCACGTTTACAACACAATGTAATAAAAAAAATAACACCAGATAGCAAGAGAGATCAATAATGAGTATAAGAGTAAAGCTAATACTATTTTCTAGTCTATCACTAATGATCCTGATATTCTTATCGGCAGTCATAACCTTTAATGAGATGCATAAACTGACAGTTAGCCGGATAGAAAAATCGGAGCTACCTGCAGTATTGGGTGAGGTTGAAGGAAAGATAGATAGCTATATCAGAAAAGCTATTACCCACTCTCAGGGCTTAGTTGAGAACAGTTACATTAAACACTGGCTGAAAAATAATGAGAACAAAGAAGGTTATGAACCACTAATTAATTATCTTGACAACCTTAAAACATTCAGCGAATCATCAGCTGTTTTTTTAGTATCTGATAATAGTCGAAAATTTTACTATGAAGGCGGCAATCTAAAAACAATCACCCCGGATACTGATGCAGATATCTGGTATTTCAACTTTATCAGTAGTGGAAAACAATATGAGTTAAATATCGATCATGATGAGACAACAGGTAATATTACCGGGTTCATCAACTATCGTATAGAAGATGAAGGTAAATTGTTAGGCGTAGGGGGAATTGGTAAACCCCTGAATGAACTGTCCTCTGTCATTGGTAATTACCGTATTGGTGAAAATGGTATTGTTTATCTGATTAATAGTAATGGTCAGGTAAAAATTCATGGAAATAAAATATATATTGGTTCACTAATTACTGATCTAATCAGTGGATTGGATGAAAACATGTTATCACAGCTACTAAAAGGCAATCAGCAAGTGCTTACAATACATGATCAGGAGAAGGGTAACCTGGTGCTATCCTCTACTGTATTACCATCGACAGACTGGGTACTGGTATCAGAGATACCCGAATCTGATCTTTACCAGGATATAAACAAGTCAATCATAAAAACAGCTTTTTTTAGCACCATATTATCTTTTCTTTTTATTTTTCTTTTTGCATATGTTATTAAAATATTTTTTAAACCTATTGACGATATATCTCATGCATTACTATCTATAGCAGAAGGAGATCGGGATCTTACACAGAGAATCAACTATTATGCAAATGATGAAGCTGGAGTACTGGCGAAAGGGTTTAATACATTTGTCAGCAAAATTAGTGAGGTGATTACCTCTGCTAATACCATTGGTCTTAAACTGAATGAGAGTGTTAATACAACATCAATGGAGATCGCCCAAACCGTACACTGGGCCAATGATCAGGAAAGGAATACTCATCAGGTCGCTTCTGCTATCAGTCAGATGGAATCATCGGCCAGTGAAGTCGCACAGAATGCTAAGCTGGCAGTTAAGGCTACAGAGAACGTATTAGATGGGGCATCGAAAGGTCAACAAGCTGTTAATGATGCGACTGAGACTATCCGTAAAATGTCTGATAATATCCAGCAAACTGCTGATACTATTGCTCTGCTAAATAAAGATGTCGAGCAGATCGCAACAGTAACTGACGTGATTCAGGGTATCTCTGAACAGACTAATTTGCTGGCTCTTAATGCTGCGATTGAGGCTGCAAGGGCCGGAGAAGCAGGCAGAGGATTTGCCGTAGTTGCAGATGAGGTCAGAATGCTGTCACAGAAAACCAGGCAATCGACAGAAGAGATCGCAGGTATGATTGAGCGTCTTCAGGTTGCGTCAAAAAAGGCTGTGAGCATGATAGAGGAGGGCTTGTCCTCAACTCAGGAAGGCACTGAGAAAGTCATTATTGCCGGGGATCTGTTCCGTACCATTATGGACCTGGTTGCTGAGATGAGTGAAAAAACAGTGCAGATCGCAACTGCAACATCAGAGCAGAAGTCAATGGCAACAGAAATTACTGAGAACGTTATCTCGATATCAGAGCTTTCTCAAAAAACGTCATCCGCAACCAGTTCCTGTGACAATGCTTTCACCTGCATGCAGGGGCTCCTCGACGTTAGGTGTGGATTCTGCTTTGAGATTTATAGCAAAATAAGCACTTTTTCAGAGAGGATAAATCATGGATGGCAATCAGA
>NZ_JACJFM010000066.1 GCF_014164585.1 Oceanospirillum sediminis
TTTATCCCTGAATGAGAAAAAAGTCATGGACACTTATGAACAATTAAGCCTTTACGGGGTTATTGCTGCATGAAAGTGTCCACAGTATTGCATAACACAAGGAAACGCAAAATGAATTATGAAGTAATGAGCGATACTGCGGGTGTGCCTGTGAAGTCCTGGACTGTGGGCGTAAACTTTGAAGAAAAGGCCAGACAACAGCTGCGCAACATCGCCAGCCTGCCCTTTGTACATAAATGGGTTGCGGCCATGCCGGATGTTCATCTGGGGAAAGGTGCAACCATTGGCTCTGTTATTCCAACCACTGAAGCGATTATCCCTGCTGCCGTTGGCGTCGATATAGGCTGTGGAATGATGGCGGTAAAAACGCATCTTACAGCCAACGATTTACCCGAAAACCTGAAGCCACTGCGACTGGCCATTGAACAAGCAGTGCCTCATGGCCGAAATACCGGCCGAAGTAAACGAGACAAAGGTGCCTGGCATAATCCGCCGGAGCTGGCACAAAACTTCTGGGCTCAAGCACTGTTGCCGGAGTTTAAAATCTTAACCGAAAAGCATTCGGTGCTGGAAAAAACCAATAACCTGAACCACCTGGGAACCTTAGGAACGGGTAATCACTTTGTTGAGGTTTGCCTGGATGAAACCGATCAGGTGTGGGTGATGCTGCACTCGGGTTCACGGGGTGTCGGTAACCGTATTGGCTCATATTTTATTGAGTTGGCGAAAAAGGATATGCGCACCTGGCATATCAATTTACCGGATGTCGATCTGGCCTATTTGCCAGAAGGCACGGATCACTTTAATGACTATGTTCAAGCCGTAGGATGGGCACAGAAGTTTGCGCGTTTAAACCGCGAAATTATGATGACCAATACCTTAGAAGCCATTGCCAACGTATTGCAGCGCCCTGTGTATGGTCAGCAAGAAGCGATCAATTGCCACCATAACTATGTGCAAAAAGAGACGCACTACGGCCAGGAGGTTTTTCTGACGCGCAAAGGTGCAGTAAGCGCGAAAAAAGGTGAGCTGGGTATTATTCCAGGAAGTATGGGCACTCGTTCTTTTATTGTACGTGGTTTAGGTAATAAGGAGTCTTTCTGTTCCTGCTCCCACGGTGCCGGGCGAGTGATGTCGCGTACTCAGGCCAAAAAAGAAGTCAGCCTTGAAGATCACCTGCAGGCCACCGCTCATGTGGAATGCCGAAAAGATGAGGGTGTGATCGACGAAACCCCATCGGCCTACAAAGACATTGATAAAGTCATGGCCGCGCAGGAGGATCTTGTGGAAATTGTGCATACGCTACGACAGGTGGTTTGTGTGAAAGGATGAGCTGGTTAAACTCCTCCGGCTCGGTTTCAGTGGCTATTAGCTTCTGAAACAGAGCCATCCTGCCTGGATAAGAGCAACGGCTTCTGCCTTACGCTCTTGTCGCTTCGTTTCTGGTTCATGCTCGGCACCTCAGATCGTAATTGATCCAACAAATGTCATAACCTCCTTGTTCAGTACTTTATTGGCGTATCTGGCTTAAAAGATTACATCAGATACAAAGCCATATCCTTGTTTTTCCAACTTTGGTAAAACAGTCGAAGTGTATCATATCAGGAAATTATCAGGGGTCTATTCTGTCGGTAGCCAATCCTGCCTATCACCATAACCTGCTACCATCCTTTTGTAATGCATGGTTTTGTGAGTATCGGTAAGAGATTCCAGCTGACAAAAAAACGGCCCAGAAGGGCCGCTAAAGGTGCTGAAGTTCTATTTCTGCAGAATAAGACCTGAAAAATCTGCAGAAACCTTGTCAATCAACATGTTGAGATCACACACTATGATGATTACAAGCGGATCATGACTTGTTTAAGCTCTGAGTATTTTTCTAACGCATGCAGAGATTTATCACGACCATTGCCCGATGCTTTAACGCCACCGAATGGCACTGTCATATCCCCTTCACCCCAGGTATTAACCCATACCATACCGGAGTGAATTTTACGGCTGACTCTGTGTGCACGTGACAGATTAGCCGTCCAGATTGCGGCACCCAGGCCATACTGAGAATCATTGGCCAGCTCAATAGCTTCTTCTTCTGTTTCGAACTCACAGACCGCCAGCACCGGACCAAAAATTTCTTCTTTTACGAAGGTCATACCATTGTGAGCCTCTGTCACAATCGTTGGTTTAACAAAGAAACCCTGACCATCAACATATTCAGGCTGACCGCCAAGCAGAATATTACCGCCTTCATCTTCTGCCGATTGAATATAGCGTTGTACCGTCGCCAGCTGAGTACCATCCACTACCGGTCCCATTTTTGTTGCTGGGTCCAGAGGGTCGCCTGGTTGATAACGACTGGCTTCTTCTGCCAGCGCCGCAATAAATTCTTCTTTGATGCTTTTCTGTACATAAACTCTTGAACAGGCAATACAGACCTCGCCCTGATTAGAGAAAATAGCTGCCGCCGCGCCTGCAGCAGCTTTCTTCACATCGTCACAATCATCAAAGATCAAGTTAGGGGATTTACCCCCTGCTTCCAGCCAGATCCGTTTCATATTGGATTCACCGGCATAGCCCATCAACATGCCTGCTACACGGGAAGAGCCGGTAAAGGCCAGAACGTTAACATCATTATGCAACGCCAGAGCTTTACCAACGGTATGACCAAAGCCAGGCAGCACATTGAACACACCATCAGGAATGCCCGCTTCTTTTGCCAGCTCTGCCAGGCGCAATACACTCAATGGAGATTTCTCAGATGGTTTCAGAATAACGCTATTGCCTGCCGCCAGCGCAGGAGCAATTTTCCATGCCGCCATCATCAAAGGATAGTTCCACGGCGTAATGGCAGCCACTACACCGACCGGCTCATGACTGATTAATGCCAGAGTATCATTCCCGGTCGGAGCAATTTCGCCATAAACTTTATCGATGCATTCAGCGGTCCAGCGGAAGCAGTCAATCGAATCAGGAATGTCAATGCCCACCATCTCAGAAATGGATTTCCCCATATCCAGAGTATCCAGTACGGCAAACTCATCTTTATGAGCTTCCATCAGGTCGGCAAGTTTTAGTAAAACGCGTTTACGCTGCGCCGGTGCCATTTCTGACCAGACACCTGAACGGTACACTTCTCGTGCATGGGCAACCGCTATATCAGCATCAGCCTGATCACAACTGGAAACGTCCGCCAGTTTCTGCTCATTCGTCGGGTTAATACACTCAAACGTTTCGCCACTCTCTGCATCCACAAACTGCCCATTGATCCAGGCCTGTGAACGGAAGGTCAAAGATTCACTTAACGCTTTCCACTCAGCATGTGTTTTCATTATTTTCTCCTAACAAGTGGCCAGTATTCAGTTTGATATCAGTCTAAGTCTGGTATTCGACGCTGGGTATATACCCAAAGGGGTATCTGAGGCTTACTTTTACCCTGGAAAGTCGCTTTCAGTGAGAAATGGCCTCAGTATTGAGGGGCATCAGGTAAGCCCATATGTCAGCAACATACAGGCTTCCTGTTATACCGATGTCTGATGACTCTGTTTATTTTTCTGCTGTTTATTTCTGCTGCTTATTGGCTGCCAGCACATACAGGTATTCCAGAGCCAGAGTAGCACCCGCCAGACAGGTAATTTCGGCATGATCATAAGCCGGAGCCACCTCCACCAGATCCATACCAATCAGGTCCAGTCCCTGAAGACCGCGAACCATTTTCAGAGCGCAATCAATACTGATACCTGCAGCAACCGGTGTACCAGTCCCCGGAGCAAATGCCGGATCGATTCCGTCAATATCAAAGCTAAGATAAACTTTTTTATCGCCTGTACGCTGACGAATTCTTTCGACTACGTCTGCTGCAGAGTGGTCGCCTACCCAGGCCGCATCCAGCACCTCAAATGGGTGATTCTTTTTGTCATACGCCGTACGGATACCGATCTGAATAGAATGCTCAGTATCAATCAGGCCCTCTTCCACGGCATGATGAAAAATAGTGCCGTGATCATACTGGCTGCCACCGGAATAAGTATCGGTATGAGCATCCACATGAATCAGCGCAACCGGGCCATGTTCCACTGCATATGCTCTCAGTATCGGTAGTGATATAAAGTGGTCACCACCAAAGGTCAGGGCACTTTTACCAGACTTGAGGATAGAGCCGATATGCCCTGTCAGTGCATCCACCATAGTCTGAGGTTCACCATGACGGAAAAGTACATTGCCGCTGTCTGCTACTTTCAGGTGATCATCCAGCGCAAAATCCCACGGCCAGCGTGCACCTTCCCAGATCAGATTCGCTGATGCCTGACGTACCCCCTGAGGACCCAGACGAGATCCCGGACGCCCCGTTGTAGCCATATCAAAGGGCACACCGCTCACTACCACCTCTGCATCAGAATCCTGAAGATTACGCACAATCGGGAACTGCATAAAGGTCATGCCCAGTTCTCCGTAAAGTGGCAGGTCAGCGTTGGCAACAGTAGCTGTATTCGTCATGGGGTATCTCCGTTGTTATGCTTGCATCTGGCTTCTCAACGTCGCCAGTTAAAGTTCAGCTCATAGCAAATCATCAGTAAGCATCTGACTAAGATGATTATTTGCTCTGATGTTTGCGATACATTTAAGCCTACCCTTGACAAAAAAATTAGTGAAACTCATAGTTTTAATACTTATATGTACAAGATTAATACTTGTAATTATTCGGGACTGAGATAATCTTGAAAAAAAACACCTCCCTACGCCAGTTTGATCTTAACCTTCTGGTGCTGTTTGAAGCGCTGATCACTGAACGGCATGTCAGCCGGGCCGCTGAAAAAGTCTTTCTGAGTCAATCAGCGATGAGTCATGCTCTGAACCGACTGAGAGAAAACCTGGACGATCCTTTGCTGATTCGAACCGAAAATGGGCTTCAGCCCACAACGCGGGCGATGGAAATGTTACCTGAAGTCCGGGCGATTCTGCGTCAGATAGAACAAACACTGACCCCACCGGAAGCATTTGACGCAGCCCAAAGTCAGCGTAAATTCCGAATTGCCTGTACTGACTTTTTTGAAGCGGTTATTTTTCCAGAGTTAATCTGCCATTTTCACGAAATTGCCCCTAATATCGTGATAGAAGTAGAGATGATCAGAGAAAATGCCTCACAAGAAGCACTGGAAGATGGCAGTATTGATCTGGTGGTTGGCATTGATGCTAACGATGATATTCCAGAGCATCTGATCGTTGAGCATTGGTTGACAGAACGCCAGGTATGTCTGATAAACAATAAAGAATGGCCGGTAAAAAAGGGCGAAATGTCCGTAATTTCAGATAAGTTACCTGAAAATATCGTTGAATCTGATAAAACTTGTGAGGAACGGTATCCATCACTGACACTGGAGGAATATATTTCACTCCCCCATGTGGTTTTTTATGATCTGGCCGGAAGTAATATCAGCAGAATTGATGACTGGCTATCCAGGCAACAACTACAACGTCATTATATTGCCCGCACGATGAACTATATGGCTGCGGCCAAAATCGTATCTCAGACTAACGCTATTATTACTTTGCCACGCCAGATGGCATTGTTGTTTAAAAGCCTGTTTGACGTTCACCAGATACAACCTCCGGAAGGTATTCCGGATATTGATATGGTTATACTATCTCATCCCCTTTACCATCAGGACCCGGCTCTGATCTGGCTGAAGCAGCAAATCCACCTGATTTCCCGACGCTGAGGAATCCAGTATCAGCCTGATGGAGCTCAGACTTTGTTGGTCACAACATTATTGAATATGAGAATACTTCTCATAAAGGGTTTTACCCCGCTCTTCCCTGATTCTGGCTAAATGCTGCCAGAATAATCTGGCCTTTTCCGGGTAGAGTGATACCCATTGATGGGATAGTGGCACATACCAGTCCGCATATAAAAATACTTTTTTCAGCACTCTGATTTGTCCTTCAATACCAGATAAACGCAACAGATGTTCGCCAATAGCACTTTCAACCACATAACCATCCAGGCGTTGTAAGGCCACCAGCCTTAGTCCCTCTTCTGGCAGGTAATTATTCTGGGCTTTAACATTCAACTCACCCAGTTTTTCGTCTGCCACATAACCTAAAGGTGCCGCCAATCCTGTTTTTACGCCACTGAATTGCTGACCATCCCATTGTAAACCTGAATCACGATGAGTAAAAATATGGTATTCAGCCCGCCACATACGCAGTGTTTCGTCAGGTTTGCTCCCTTGTTTAGGGAACCTGCCCCAGGCTTCACGCTTTTTCTGCCAGATCGCCGCATAAATCCCGTCTACCTGTCCAGACTCCAGTAAAGCGATGCAGCGTTTCCATGGGTAATGAATAAACTGAGCTTTGATACCTGCTTTTTCAGTGGCCATTTTCACCATATCTGTCAGCATCCCTGCGCTCTCAGATATAGCTGCCCCCTGACTCCCCAGCTGTATCACATAAGGCAGATATTGCTGGTTTTCATAACAGAAGCGCATTGTCACCGGACCATCATCTTGCTCCGCCAGAAGCGAAACAGGCCAGATCAGAGACAAAATACCTGTCAGAACGGCAACCGATATTTTCATAGATATACCTTTTACGAGTCAGGAGAAACCAGCCTGGCAGAAGTAATAAATTCGCCAAATGTTTCGCACCAGACAATGGCAGTATTAAAACGAGACAAATCACTGTACTGAGGGCCATCCAGAATAAAGCCATCAAAACTGTTAATATAACCGACGTGCAACATATCAGCTTTCTCAGCCATAAATGCTTTTTCTGTCTCTATAAAAGTATCGGCCAGATACAGCCGATAATCAGGCCCTGGAGCTAATTTTCCCTGAAAAGCGATTTTTCCATCAGTGACAACCAGTTTACCCTCTCCCCAATGGAAATGATCACTATCCTGTCTGTTACGGGAAAATTCGCCCTTAAAGATCACGTTATCCTGCATCACACTGGCAAGTTGCTGTTCTGATGGCCCTTTTGGCGCAATCAGTATAGGTAAAAAATAAATTCCGGCAGCAAAACCTGCCAGGCCTGTCATTAAATGGGTCAATAGCAAAGTGATCTTTTTCATTAACAAATCCGAATAATGAGCTCAGTGTTAAGGAACATTACGTCTTTCAGAATGACGGGCTATACCTGCCTGATAAAAGCACCTTGATAATCAAAGACAACAACCAGAAAATCAGAGCCACTTTTTACACCTGAAGTAGTGTCAGGGATTATTAAACCACTACAAAGTGCTGAAACAAAATGACGGCATAAAAACTGCTTTTAATTCTGGCGCTGCACAGAAGATGGCATAATCTGCTTATCAGTAAGTACTGAATAGGAGTTTAGACGGTAACCGCCTGAATAAACAGCATATTTGGATTAATATATCCAGAGCACATCAGAGCAGTAAGCGTTTATAATCGTATACGAAAGATCACAGATATAAGTGGTGCACCATAATGGAACAACAAATCCGCGCAGAGATGCGTGTTCTTCCCGAAATTGACCCTGAGTTTGAAATTCGTCGTCGTGTTGATTTTATTAAAAAGAAGCTGACTGAAGCCCGCTGCCACACCCTGGTTCTGGGTATCAGTGGTGGAATTGACTCAACGACCTGTGGACGCCTGGCTCAACTGGCTGTTAATGAACTGAATGAAGCAACACCTGATACATCATATCGCTTCATCGCCGTTCGTCTGCCTTACGATGTCCAGAAAGATGAAGACGAGGCGCAAATCGCGCTGCAATTTATCCAGCCGACATACTCTGTCAGTGTCAATATTCAGGATGGCGTCGATGGTTTACACGCCAGCACACTGAAGGCACTGGAAAATACAGATCTGGTTCCCCGGACAGAGAGTGCTATCGACTTTGTAAAAGGTAATGTGAAAGCCCGTGCCAGAATGGTCGCTCAGTATGAAATTGCAGGACTAACCGGAGGTATGGTGCTGGGTACCGACCATTCCGCTGAAAATATTACCGGTTTCTACACCAAATATGGCGATGGGGCCTGTGACCTGGCTCCTTTATTTGGCCTGAGCAAACGACAGGTTCGACAAATTGCACAGACTTTAGGTGCACCGGATTTGTTAGTACATAAAACTCCAACAGCAGACCTGGAAGAACTCAGCCCACAAAAAGCAGACGAAGATGCTCTGGCTCTGACATATGATCAGATTGATGATTTTCTGGAAGGCAAACCGGTATCTGATGAAGTAGTACAGAGATTAACCAGTATTTACCTGTCTACCCAGCATAAAAGACAAGCTATTCCGACGGTTTATGACGAGTAAAACCCCGTTCAGGCATTATCCATTCTGAATAAGTAATGTCTTTCAGCTAACTCTCAGGGCCGAATAGAAATAGCTGCATTCTCCAGCCTCAGGCTGGAGAATGCCCAGGTAAAACAGACCTGCTTTGTCTCATATGATCAGAAAAGAGACATAATTATTAAGAGTCAGTGCACAAACTTCTGAGCATATTGTGCGTTGTTATACATCGCAGAACCAAACTGAGACTGTCCGAACTCTGTAATAATCTGCTGGCCTTTGTCTGATGCGACAAAGTCAATAAAAGCTTCAGACAGACGAGTTTCTTTTCGGCTAAGGTCTACAGAACGTAAAGCATGGTAGGTATTGATCAGCAAAGGATCACCTTTAAATAATATTTTCAGATTACTCAATTCTGACTGTTCCGCTACCCAGGTCGAACTGTCAGTCATAAAGTAACCCGGCTTATTATTTGCCTGACGCAGAGTAGCCCGCATAAAATCTTTAGTTTCCAGATACCAGTCTCCGGCAGGTTTAATACCAGCCTGGCCCCAGATTCTCATCTCTTTTTTATGCGTGCCAGAATTATCGCCCCGAGAGAAAAAATTTGCTTTCTGTTGAGCAATCCGGCTATAAGCTTCAGCAATTGTCTTTGTTTTATTTACATTAGCGGGATCACTTGCAGGGCCTGCCAGATAAAACTCGTTACTGCCAATCAAAGTACGTTGATCAGCCCAGCCAGCCTGGATGGCTTCCTTTTCAGGACCTGGAGCATGCACCATTACCATATCGACTTTACCAGCTTTAAGCAGCTTCAGAGATTTACCTGAACCAGCCTTTATCCAGCACATACTGCTGTCATGCTGAGTGTTAAATTCATCAGCCAGTGCTTTTAGTAAACCCAGTTCACCCGGACTACCCGTTGCGAGCCTGAATGTAGTTTCCCCTTCTCCATATACAGCTTTACAGTCAGCAGCCTGAGCGACAGTTCCAGTCATTATAAAGGTTGTTGCCGTTACCGCCCGCGCTACTTTTTTGATTATATGTTTCATATTGTCCCCTGATTGCCAAAGTGCCTGAATCCCTACGACACTTTGTCGCAAAATAGAATAATTTAAGGTTAAAAATCCGGAAACCAGAGCGGAACAGGCAATTGATATACCAGGTAAGCATATAAAAAACCTTATATATCAATCGGATAGAGTAGGCATAATGGTTAACAAAGACTATAGAGGACTATCATGTATCTATCTGGTCTATTTCTGACTCTTTTACCAGAAACAGAAAAATTAAAATCATTAAATGTTAACTGATCTGAAAGCCCCCAGACCAGACTGATGAGTACCAATAGCCGGTACTCATCCTTTCTATCACCAGAGCAGGTGACGCCTCCTGATTATACTTAGTCAGCCCTGAAAAGCCCTTAATAGACTGTTTTTAAAACAAATTAGCTATTCAGGCATGGATCATTTCGACCAGGAGCGGTAAG
>NZ_JACJFM010000067.1 GCF_014164585.1 Oceanospirillum sediminis
TGCTCTTCAATGTCTGTTGCTATGCATAAACTGACAGATCTCAACTATTCGTCAAGGTAGCAAATAGTTGAGAGCGGGCTGAATAGTTACCTTTGTTTTACTACTTATCCTGCCTCTGACTGGAATTTCCCGGTAAACGCCCCATATTAAAAGCAATTAGATGAAAATTTTACGACATAAGCATAAAAGGGCCGTTTTATGAGCAACCCGTTACTGGAAAGTCATACCTTACCACCCTTCAGTAAGATCAGCCCGGAGATGGTTGAGCCTGCTCTGGATCAGATTCTGGCCGATAACCGTGCCGCTATTGAACGTCTTCAGCATCAGGATGCTCCCAGCTGGGATTCACTGGTCCAGGCGCTGACTGAGCATGAAGAACGCCTGGGGCAGATGTGGTCTCCGGTCAGCCACATGAACTCTGTGGTCAACAGTGATGCACTGCGTGATGCTTATAATGCCTGTTTACCTAAACTGTCTCAGTACAGCACCGAAACAGGCCAGAACGAAATACTGTGTAACAGCTTTAAGGCACTGAAAGAGAGCGAAGGCTTTAACGATCTGAATACCGCGCAGCAAAAAGCGATTAACAATACACTGCGTGATTTTCATCTGTCCGGTATCGATCTGCCAGCAGACAAAAAAGCCCGTTACGGAGAGCTGAAACAGAAACTATCTGAGCTGACCAATAAGTTTGCTGAGAATGTGATGGATGCGACCCAGGGCTGGCATAAACATATCACTGACGAAGCAGATCTGGCCGGGTTACCGGATACCGCCAAAGAGCTGTTACAACAGCTGGCGGCACAGAAAGAACTGGATGGCTGGGTGATTACTCTGGATTTCCCTTCTTTTCATCCGGTGATGACCTATGCCGAAAACCGTGAGCTGCGCGAAGAAGTGTACACCGCCTTTGTTACCCGCGCCTCAGATCAGGGGCCGAATGCTGGTGAGTGGGATAACTCACCGGTAATGGAGGAAATTCTGGCATTGAGATACGAGCTGGCGCAGTTACTGGGCTTTAACAGCTATGCTGAATATTCCATCGAAACCAAGATGGCCAGTAGCACAGATGAAGTTCTGGGCTTTCTGAATGATCTGGCGGATCGATCTGTGAAGCAGGCCAGAGAAGAGTTTGCGGATCTTCAGGCTTATGCCCGTGATGAGCATGGTGCGGATGATCTGAAAGCCTGGGATGTGGGTTTTTACAGTGAGAAACTGCGTCAGCAACGTTATGCTATCTCTCAGGAAGAGCTGCGACCATACTTCCCGGCTGCAAAAGTGATTGCCGGTATGTTTGATGTAGTCAATCGTTTGTATGGAATTACGCTGGAAGAGATAACGGAGCAGACGGATCGCTGGCATGAGGACGTGAAGTTTTACACCGTGAAACGCGATGGCGAACAGATCGCCAGTTTCTATCTGGACCTGTATGCCAGAGAGAACAAACGCGGTGGCGCCTGGATGGATGTCTGCCGTGGGCGTTATCGTAAAGACAATGGTGAACTACAGCTACCGGTTGCTTATCTGGTGTGTAATTTCTCAGCTCCTGTCGGTGATAAACCGGCGCTTTTGACCCATGACGAAGTGACGACCCTGTTTCATGAATTCGGTCATGGTCTGCATCATATGCTGACCAAAGTGGAAGTCTCTGATGTGGCTGGCATCAATGGCGTGGCCTGGGATGCTGTTGAGCTGCCCAGCCAGTTTATGGAAAACTTCTGTTATGAAAAAGAAGGTCTGGATCTGATTGCCGGACACTTTGAAACTGAAGAACCTCTGCCACAGGCTCTACTGGATAAACTACAGGCGGCCAAAAACTTTCAGTCTGCCATGATGATGGTGCGTCAGCTGGAGTTCGCTTTATTCGATTTTCGTTTGCATCATGAATATCGCCCGGACTGGGATTCCAGTGTACAGGCGCTTCTTAATAGTGTGCGTCAGCAGGTTGCAGTCTTACCTGCAGTGCCCTTTAACCGTTTTCAGCACAGCTTCAGCCATATCTTTGCTGGTGGTTATGCGGCAGGGTATTACAGTTATAAGTGGGCGGAAGTGCTGTCCGCTGATGCGTACTCCCGTTTTGAGGATGAAGGTCTTTTCAATCAGGTAACGGGTCAGTCTTTCCTGGAAAATATTCTGGAGATGGGGGGCTCTAAGGAACCGGCAGAGTTATTTAAAGCATTTCGTGGCCGGGACCCTGAAGTGGATGCACTGCTACGCCATAGTGGCATTAATGGCTGACAGAGCATTAGCAGGATTGCTGAATAAGCGGACAAATTGTGTACTGAACCTTTTCGTTGTCCGGTAATCCTTTCACGAGACTTATGCGTAACAGACAGTATCCGGTTTATACCGGATACTGTCGTTTAAGGGCTATAATTGCCTGTATCTGATCTTAACTGATCAGTTTGCCCGAACCTGTAGCTGGATGAGTGATGACAATTATTAAACGATTTATCGCCGGAGCGGTATGCCCCCGGTGTGGTGAGATGGATAAACTGAAAGCCTGGACAGAAGACGATATCCAGCACCGTGAGTGTGTCGCCTGTGATTTTACCGATGCGATGTCTCTGATAGCTGATTCGGCAATGGATGAACTGGCAACCCGTGTTAATCAGGGGCAGCCTGACCCGAAAGATGAGATTCAGGTTGTGAAGCTGATGGATCCGGCTAAGCCGTAATTCATGACGCTGAACAACTGATTTTGTTCAGCGTGTCTTCTTACTGCATGGTATGTATACCAGTGAATGCTGCTGTGGTGAGGTCACTGGAATATAGTGATCAGACTATTTCGTCTGCACAGGCAGCCTGTCGGATACGTGCCTGCAGAATCAACCGGTATTGCTCCGGATCTTTAACGATACTCTCCTGATCTTCTCCTGGTGGCGTCAGATGCATGGCAATCAGACGGGATATCCAGTAGCGCAGTGCGCAGGCCCGGATAAATCCGGGCAGAGCATGCTGTTCCTGGTCGCTCAGCTCCCGGACAGAGTTATAGCCCTGTATAACCGCCTGCTGAATAGACATATCTGGCTCAGAACCCTGCTGGCAACTCCAGTCGTTGATGACAACGGCCAGATCATATAGAAGATGTCCAGTACAGCCGTTATAGAAATCAATCACACCGGTCAGTGTATCGTCTTCAAAGAAGCTGTTGTCCCGGAACAGGTCGCCATGAATAATACCTTCTGGCAGATCCGGGCACTCTTCCAGCAGGTCGGCAAAGTGACTAATCTCCAGTTGCATCAGTTGCTGATCCATATCATCCAGCAAGGGCATCAGGTGGGGAGCGCTGTCTTTCATCCAGTCGACAGAACGTAGATTGTCTTTTCTGTGAGGGAAATCCTGCCCTGCCAGATGCAATCGAGCCAGCCACTGGCCTATCGCTCTGCCTTTATTAACGTTGGAGGCTTCCGGGTGTTCGCCGACCAGAAAAGGGAATAACAGTGCAGGCTTGTCAGAAATCTGGTGCAGACACTGGCCTTCCAGATCTGGCAGTGGTGGCGCTATTTCCAGTCCTTTTTCTGCCAGCCAGGGTAGCAGCTGAACAAAAAAATCCAGATCACTGTGATCGCCCTGTTCAAAAAGAGTCAGGATAAAGTGCTGGTTCTCACAGCTGACTTTATAGGTGGTGTTTTCCGTACCACCGGCCATTCCTTTGCTGGTAACAGGGCCGTTCAGTCCGTATGCCTGCATAAGTTGCTGAAGCGCCTGATCGGATACCTGAGTATAAACGGCCATAAATCACCTGATGTTCTTGATCGATAAAGAGAAAAATCAAAAAATAGTGTTTATGCTACCCTGTTGTCCAGTGAAAAACTTGTCTATCTGCGTCGATTACCAGCGTAATAGTACCCACTGAGGTATCAGGAAAGGCTTTTTATCCGACACCTTATCCAGCCGAACATAATTACCATTGCCATTTACATCAACCAGATAATACTCCGGTCCTGCTTTTGGCCTCACTTTAATCGCATACAAAACACCATTTGCACGGTATTCATATAAAGTACGATCACCACCATCCCGGATCGTAATTTCAGGCTCCGGTTGCTGATTTTCTGCCTGAGCCTGTAGCGCTGGTAATACCAGTAATATGCTGAAAAAGATGGTGCGTAACATATTTAATCCTTGTCAGACCTTTGGTCTGAATGCTGTGTGCTTTATCATGACTCTATTCTGCAGACAGTTCTGCCCGGTCAGAGTTTCACTATCATCCTGATCTGTTTCTCAGGGCTGTCATCACAAGTATAACCGAATTGAGTTGATCACCTGTATGAATGACACTGCTCAGGCGCCACTGATTCTGGTGGATGGTTCCTCTTATCTGTACCGGGCATTTCATGCTCTGCCACCTCTGACAACCTCAAAAGGCCAGCCCAGTGGGGCAATAAAAGGCGTATTGAACATGCTGAAGAGCTTGCTGAAACAGTATCCTGAAGCACCGGTTGTGGTGGTATTTGACGCCAAGGGCAAGACTTTCCGTGATGATATGTTTCCTGAGTATAAGGCCCAGCGTCCACCGATGCCGGATGATTTACGCTCTCAGATCGAACCTTTGCATCAGGCGATCCGGGCAATGGGGCTGCCATTGCTATGCGTAGAAGGTGTGGAAGCCGATGATGTGATTGGTACTCTGGCGCAACAGGGTGAAGCGGCGGGGCGCTCGGTCGTGGTGTCTACCGGTGATAAAGATATGGCCCAGCTGGTGACCGAAAAAGTGACCCTGGTTAACACCATGACTGATACCGTGATGGATATCCCCGGTGTTAAGGATAAGTTTGGCATTGGTCCTGAGCTGATTATCGATTTCCTCGCCCTGATGGGGGATAAGGTAGATAACATCCCGGGTGTTCCGGGTGTGGGTGAGAAGACGGCTCTGGCGCTGTTGCAGGGTATCGGTGGTCTGGATGCTATCTATGCGGATCTGGATCAGATCGCACCGCTGGGCTTCAGGGGTTCTAAAACCCTGGGTAAGAAGATGGCTGAGCACAAAGAGATGGCCTACCTCTCCTATGAGCTGGCTACCATCAAGTGTGATGTTGAGTTGGATGTGACCATCGACGATCTGGTGCTGGCGCCTCAGGATACCGATACGCTGAAAGCGATGTATGCCGAGTTGGAGTTTAAAACCTGGTTGAATGCCCTGAATCGTGCGGAAAGCCAGTCTGATAAGGTAGCCGAGGACAGCGCCACGGCAGCCGAGGTTGAACAGATTGCGGATGATGCGGCAGAAGAACCTGTGATTGCCGGTGAATATGATACGGTACTGACCGAAGCTGAATTTAATGCCTGGCTGGAGCAGCTTAAAGCTGCTGATCAGTTTGCCTTTGATACCGAAACTACCAGCCTGGATTATATGCAGGCGGAGATTGTAGGGGTGTCCTTTGCCGTTGAAGCCGGTAAAGCGGCCTATGTACCGGTCGCCCACGATTATATGGGCGCGCCGGAGCAGCTGGATCGGGATTGGGTGCTGGCACAACTGAAACCGCTATTGGAAGATCCGGCAAAAGGTAAGATCGGTCAGCATCTGAAATACGATATCAATGTACTGGCCAACTATGGTATCGAACTGAAAGGCGTGGCCAGCGATACCATGCTGGCATCTTATGTGCTGAACTCGACAGCCACCCGTCATGATATGGACAGCTTATCCAGTAAGTACCTGGGTCATACTACGATCAGTTTTGAACAGGTTGCGGCAAATGATGGGGGGACTGTTTCTGAACAGTTTGACCTGCTTGGTGACAGTGCAGCGCAAGAAAATAGTGAGTTGAAAGCATTAGAAATGAAAATCTATGCTCTTGCAGGAGAAACGTTTGACATCAGTTCGCAAAAAGAGCTTGCTGATGTTCTGTATGTCAAAAATGGCATTCCTGTTAAAGACAAAACTAAGTCTGGGGGGTCTACGTCTTTAAGTGCTCTTAAACGTCTGGCCAGAGACTATGAACTTGCGAAGCTGGTTTTTGATTACAAGACACTGGAGAAAACAAATAAAGATCAGGCTGGTTTGGGTAAAGCCTTGCTGCCGTTTAACAAGATTAAAATAGAAAAAGCAGCACCTTATGCAGCAGAAGATGCCGACATTACTCTGCGTTTACATAATAAGTTGTTGCCAATGGTTCAATCGGAAGGTCGTCTAGGGGAGCTACTGAAGGATGTGGAGTTACCTCTGGTCCCCGTGCTATCCCGCATTGAGAGAAATGGAACAAAGATTGACTCAGAAAAGCTTTTGAAGCAAAGCAAGCAAATTACCGTTCGTCTGAGAGAACTTGAAAGTGAAGCCTATGAACTGGCTGGCAAAGAATTTAACTTAGGCTCACCAAAACAGCTGGGTGAAATTTTATATGCAGAAATGAAGCTGCCTGTTAAGAAAAAAACACCATCAGGTAAGCCATCAACATCAGAAGAAGCTTTGCAAGAGCTGGCGTTGGACTACCCATTGCCAAAGCTGATTATGGAACATCGGGGACTGAATAAGTTGATGTCAACTTATACAGACAAGCTTCCTCAAATGATTAGTGAGCGTACGAAACGCTTACACACTTCCTACCATCAGGCGGTAACAGCGACAGGTCGTTTGTCGTCCAGTGATCCTAACCTGCAGAATATTCCGATTCGTACCGAAGAGGGCCGTCGTATCCGTCAGGCCTTTGTGGCGGAAGAGGGTTACAGCATTGTCGCGGCGGATTACTCCCAGATTGAGCTGCGTATTATGGCGCACCTATCTGGCGATAAAGGTTTATTGGACGCTTTCCAGAATGATCAGGATGTACACAGAGCAACAGCCGCAGAAGTTTTTGGTTGCTCACCAGAAAATGTCACTGCCGATCAGCGTCGCAGCGCCAAGGCTATTAACTTTGGTTTGATCTACGGTATGTCTGCCTTTGGTTTGGCCAGGCAGCTGCATATCGAACGTAACCAGGCGCAGATCTATATTGAGCGTTACTTTGAGCGCTACCCAGGCGTGGCCCGTTATATGGATACGATTCGGGAAAGTGCAAAAGAAAAAGGTTATGTAGAAACCCTGTTTGGCCGTCGCCTGTATTTGCCTGAAATTAATGCCCGTAACGGCGCTATGCGCAAGGCCGCGGAGCGTACCGCTATTAATGCTCCGATGCAGGGCACTGCAGCGGATATTATCAAGCGCGCCATGATTGCAGTCGATCAGTGGCTGCAGGCTGGCGAAGATGAAGCCTGCAAAAATGTACACATGATTATGCAGGTACACGATGAATTGGTGTTTGAAGTGCCGACCGGGCAGGTTGAAGTCTTTAAAGCCGCACTGAAACCTTATATGGAAAATGCCGCTGAACTGGATGTGCCGTTACTGGTGGAAGCAGACTCAGGGGATAGCTGGGATCAGGCGCATTAATCTCTCTATCAAATTCAGACCTCTGTCTTTAAGAATGCTGATCATATAGACGAACTATTAACCTTTGGTCTTTGCTTTCAATTATCCATGCTGAATTGAACTGAATAGCTGTCAAAGCCCTGCGATGCAGGGCTTTGTCGTGCTTTTGCTAACCCTCTGATTTCCCTGCTTTTGCTGCTCGTTTCAGGGCTGCTGTAACTTTTTTACAAAAAATGCACTT
>NZ_JACJFM010000068.1 GCF_014164585.1 Oceanospirillum sediminis
AAACAATCGGTATCAGCAAGTAATGCCTTAACCCTGTTATTTTGTGGGCAGCTGCCAGATATCTTTGACCGGGCAGCTGAATAGTTACGATTAATTTTACTCCAGATTCTTTGACCTTGCAGTCATTTACTCCCTTTGTTTTGCGCAGCCTCAAACAAAATCAATTCTCTGGCAAAAACTAAAGCTGATAAACAATAACCAGCTACAACATATTAGCTTCAACATTACGAACTTGCATGGAAAAAAAAATTAATATTGAATATCATTTTCCTCAATAAGTACGGAACTGAACCTTACTCTTGCCACGTTAAAAGTGCCCTGAATGGTATTACAGATAACTCTTTCTGATGTTTAACGGCCATAGCCTTTCAGTGCGAGCACTCAACGCTTAGTTTGAAATATCCAGACCCGGATCACTTCATTTCGTCACTATTCTGCAGTACAGTCCCTGATATATGACCATTCAGTCACAACACTAAAACTTATAGAATACAGCGATCTGAAGACATGTACGATTATGCCCTGCGGCAGGATATTATCCACGAAGTTCACTCTCGCCCCTTTCAGAATCTGCCCGCCCCTATGGTAATGGAGCATATCACGGTGCTTTATGATGGGAAGGATGCACATGATGCTGAACGTCAGATTCTGCAGCTGATACGATATCTGGGGTTTGAGTGCCCGGAAACTCACAAAGGTTTTCTGTTTATCCAGAATGCTGAGCTCAGTATTCGCTACGAGCCCCATAACGAGTTTTACACACTGACGCTGTATAAATCAGAAAATACCCGCAGTGCACTCCAGTTACCTCAGTATCGACAACAATTACCCGGAGCATTTCTTGCTGGTGCAGAAATACTGTTCCGAAAGGATCAGAGTAATCTTTTTACTCGTCATTTCAGTAAAAACTTCTCAGAATGGGGGCAGGATTGTTTTCATTCCGGACAGTTTGTAGCCTCTGAGGTAATGGCTGGATCAGCACGTATG
Organism: Oceanospirillum sediminis; assembly: GCF_014164585.1. Lineage (GTDB taxonomy): Bacteria > Pseudomonadota > Gammaproteobacteria > Pseudomonadales > Halomonadaceae > Oceanospirillum > Oceanospirillum sediminis. The sequence goes on from NZ_JACJFM010000068.1 coordinate 988, forward strand.
GCTACAACCTTTAAACCTCTGCCAGACACAGGGTTCACGCTGGTCATTGTGGAAGATATTCATTTGATGCCAGCACAGGCAGGGCGCTTATTACAGCGCATCTGCGAAATTGAAACCTATCGCCACATGGCGCTGATGGGACTTCCATCAGCCCGAACTCTGATGCCGAAACTCACACTATTAGACCAGGAACTGGCCTCTGTATCTCAGCGTTCACCCGATCAGGATAGCTCTCATACCCTGATGGCAATGATGGAGCTATCCGGCCAGGTTGAAGCGTTATCAGCCAGTACCGCTAACCGTTTTTTTGCCAGTGAAGCCTATTTTGCTCTGACCGAAAAGCGCGTACAGGAACTCAGAGAAAATAAATTGAAAGGCAAGCAGATGACGACTGAATTTATGGAACGTCACCTTGAACCCGCCCGACGAACCTGTCGCAGTGCATCTCAGCGTATTGAGCTATTATCTAAGCGCATCGCCCGAGCTACTGAACTGTTACAGTTCCAGGTTAACCTGACCATCGAAAATCAGAACAAAGAACTCCTGCAGGCTATGAATAAAAGAGCCCGACGTCAGCTTAACCTGCAGAGTAAACTGGAAAGCCTTTCTGTGCTGGTAGTTGTATATTATCTTTATGACCTGACCGGTATGGCACTGAGAAATGTTTTACCGCAAGGAGAGCTGCTTGATACGTCCCTTAAAGCCCTGACACTATCTCTGCCGGTGCTGACAATCATTACCTTCTGGATAGTCCGTCACCTGATGAAGGGGATCAAAGAACAATAAAGGGGATCAAAGAATAATAAGCGCCAGGGCTACCATCATGAAGATTTACGAATGAGCATCTCGTTGACTGATTACGATGAAGCTTTACCGGAAAACACGCTTTGCAAAAAGTATCAGCCCCAGGAATGATCAATATTCAGGGCGGACAGATTCTATCATGAAAATATTCAGGCACCTGCTAATCGGATTAATCACAGGCTATGTTGTCCTTATTCTGATCATCTTCTCATTTCAGCGAGACCTGCTGTACTCGCCAGGAACCACAGCTCCTTCAGAGAAGCGCCTGACTGAAAAAAATCTCATTTACTGGCCATCAATGACAGACTATCGAGGCTTTACCAGTACCCATGAGCCGGATAAGGTGAAAGGTACCATTGTTGTCTTTCACGGTAATGCCGCCACCGCTTATCACCGACATTATTACACCGATGCTCTGCATCAGTATGGTTTCAGGATTATTCTGGCAGAATATCCGGGGTATGGCAGCCGTCAGGGATCACCGTCAGAAACCGCGATTGTCGACGATGCTCTGGAAACACTTCAGCTGGTATATGAACGCTATCAGGAACCTGTTTTTATTCTGGGTGAATCTTTAGGCAGCGGTGTTGCTGCCAGCACTATTGCCAGAACAAAGGTGCCCATTGAAGGCCTGATATTACTCGTTCCCTGGGACACTCTGATGGATCTGGCACTGACGCATTATGGTTATCTGCTGCTGCACTGGCTGGTACTGGATAGATACGACAGCATCAGTAATCTGGCCAATTTCAATGGCCGGGTTGCTGTGGTTCTGGCAGAAAAAGATGATGTGATCCCGGTCAGGCATGGCCTGAGATTATACGACTCTATTAATACCGACAAAAAACTCTGGTTGTTTAAAGATGCCGGTCATGACACTATTCCTGTCGCCCCGGATTCAGCCTGGTGGAAAGAAGTCACTGATTTTATCACCCAGTAATATTAACATCGATCTCCGCCTTCGTTTAAAAATCCGTAATATCTCACTTGCATTTGCACTATTAAACAACGCCACATCAGAGCGAGATACTAACGGCAGAGACAGAACACTTCTGCCAACATGGCATTGTACAGAAAGCGCACCATTCACGCCTTTAACGCAAAGTTAAAATCAATGTAACAATCAGTACTCTACCCTGATTACTCCTGCTGATTCAGACTTTGCCCTGTCACAGGCTATGTCAGATAAAGAACGACATAAACTGACGACTTCACAAATATGGAGGACGAAACCATCGTCCACACATTGCTTCTCAGTACTTAAGTACCAGAATAACCAGATCAGGTGGGCATTATGAATAAAATTATCGAACAATTAACTCAGCGCCGTTCAATCAGACAATTTACCGGAGCTGAAGTTAAACATGATCATCTGGTCACTATTCTCCAGGCCGGACAACAGGCCCCTTCTTCGATTAATGGCCAGCAGATCTCATTAGTAATAACACACAACAGGGAGAGGATCGCCAGAATTGCAGAAATTGCCGGAGGACAGCTGCAGGTTGCTACCGCAGATATGTTTATCACTCTGGTGATTGATTTTAACCGGACCAGCATGGCAACAGAGCAATCGGATCTCTCCCATATTATTGAGCAATCCGCAGAAGGTATTCTGACCGGGGCCGTGGATGCCGGAATCATGCTGAATGCTCTACAGACTGCAGCCAATAGTCTGGGTTATGGTTCTACGGCCATTGGAGGAATTCGGAACAACCCACAAGCAATGATCGATTTACTGCAATTGCCTGAAAAGACCTATCCGGTTGCCGGTATGACCCTGGGTGTGCCCGATGCAAAGAATAAGCCTCAGATAAAACCCAGAATTCCTATGGCCAGTTTTGCCATGTGTGAGCGCTACGACAGTGATATTGTCCGTCAGGGTGTCGAAGAATACGATCAGACATTGAGATGCTGGTGGGATCAGCAGGATATGCCGGAGCAACCATCCTATAAAGCACTGGTATCAGGCTTTTATAGCCGAATCTATTTTCCTCAGGTTGCAGAAACACTGGAAAAACAGGGTTTTCGCTTTCAGGACACACTGAGCGAGAGTGATTGATTCGTTTTGCCCGACATTTCCTGACTGTCAGGGAGATCTGTAAACAATGAGATCTCCCTGACAAGGTAATAAAACTGAATCAGATCCTCACCTGAACAATAAATGCCTGCCAGGCGAGAATCCGATAAAACCCCAGGTTTATTTAATGCTCGTTGTGACATCAATATTGCCACGGGTTGCATTGGAATACGGGCAGATCTGATGAGCATCTTCAGTCAGCTGCGTCGCAACGGCTTCCTCAATGCCAGGCAACTCAACCACAAGGTCTGCGCTGACAGAAAATCCCGAACCTTTCGGGTTCTCACCAATCCCTACAGTCGCACTCACTTTCAAATCATCTGGCAAAGCTATTTTTTGCTGTGCAGCTACAAATTTCATCGCACCGATAAAGCAGGCAGAATATCCCGCCGCAAACAGTTGTTCCGGATTAGTACCCTCTCCCCCTGCACCACCCAGTTCTTTCGGTGTGCTCAAAGCAACATTCAGTTTGCCATCAATAGAAGTGGACTGACCATCACGGCCACCGGTTGAAGTAGCGGTCGTTGAGTAAATTGCTTTCATTACATCACCCTCTGGAAAAATATCGAGATAATAATTATCGCGATAATTATTTTGATAAATAAAAACCCGATAATCCGGGTTCATGGAAAATATGTTATTGCGATAATTATTTTTACACAACTATTTTTTTGAAATAATCTCTCTGATTCTGACCAACTTGTCTTTCAGTTCCCGCATATCGTCGTATGACATACCACTGGCCCCAGAGACACAGCGATTTACCTCCAGCCCTTGTTCGCGCAACTTATGGCCTTTATCTGTCAGCTGAATACTCAGGCTACGATCATCTTCAATTCCACGACAACGACGCACCAGCCCTTCATTCTCCATACGTTTAATCACAGGTGTCAGAGAGCCGGATTTCTGTCTGAGTCGATCTGCAATCTCTTTGAGGGTCAGGTTATCTTTTTCCCATAAAACCAACATGACAGTGTACTGGGTATACGTTAGCCCAATAGCTTCCAGGTGCTCTTTATACAGCTGAGTCATCGCCAGGGATGTGGAATGTAAAGCAAAACAAAGCTGATTTTCTAACAGAAGTCTTTCTGAATCATGCATAGCTACCTCAACACTAATCATTATTGCAACACACTGCTGTCCGGTTGAAAAACGACAGGGGCCGGAGACCTTAACCTCTGAGAGGTTAAGAAAAATAACGGTTACTTAACAGCGCCTTATCATCCCAAAAGCCAGTGTAAAGGCATACTAACATTATATACCACCAACGACTAAAATTACGGCTCGATCAATGTATTCAAACCATCACAAGTCGCCATTATTTACTGCTGCAATAGCAAATATCGCTCAAAAAATGTCAGCAGGTTCTGATGATGGATATTTTCACCATGCATTACAGGAATATGGTCCTGGATAACATTCAAGTTCAATTGGTGTTGAAGGCTTTAAGTTTTCAGAAGCCCCCTGCCAGCACCAGGCATTCTCAGCAGGGCCCCATGCTCTCCAGCCCGGAGCTCCTTTATCCCGAAAGTAAGCGCCTCTGAATCCACCGCAGATCACATCCGGTGCACTATGCGCAGCCAGAGCATCTGGTAGAGAGCCCGCAGCTTCTGTTACTATCAAAGATGTCATTAATATTGATGCAGATGAATACCTGACATCAATGGTTACAATCTAACCAACAACATTATGCCCACGATTGCGCATACACTGGATGACAATCTGTTTCTGCTCATTACGGGTATCCCATGCCCGTGAACCTCCACCAGTTGCACCGCCGATAACAGCACCTGCAACAGCACCTTTTCCACCATCTTCAAGTGCTCCGAACAAAGCGCCAATGCCAGCTCCCAGCAGGGCCTCTGATTTTACGTCATCATTGGTATAACTTCTTTGTTCCGCCAGAGAGGAGCATGCCTCCAGATCATTATGATAACGCGGGTTCTTCGGACCATCGACTATAGGTTCATATGATGATGCTGTTGCTCCACACCCTGTTATCACAGCAGCGATAATCAGTGACATTACAGTATGAATTATCTGTTTTTTTGAAACTATCATTGTTTTTCCAGGGTTTTGATTATCATTATGAGTGAGCTGGCCAGGCATATATCCAGCTCGACAAAGCCTGTACTATAAAGTGCTCGCCTGAACTCAAACTGGCGCAAAACTGAACTGAAGCTGAATGGCATCTCTTTTCTTATCTCCCGCTAACAACCCTTTCCTCATTTGCTGCGAAACTGAGGAACAAATTCAATAGCTCATCTTATAACTGAGCAGTGCGTAGTTCTGACGACTATGGGCTATGCACAACTGTTTCCCCACTTTTTCAAAAACAGGTATTTCCAGCTTTAATGGATTG
>NZ_JACJFM010000069.1 GCF_014164585.1 Oceanospirillum sediminis
GCTCTTCAATGTCTGTTGCTATGCATAAACTGACAGATCTCAACTATTCGTCAAGGTAGCAAATAGTTGAGAGCGGGCTGAATAGTTACAAACAGGCTTATGAAAACAAACAGCAGTATTTCTGAAATGGCAGATAAACGGATGTAATTAGCCTTTATGTTAAGCCCCTTAACATAAAGATTTTAGTCAACGTACAGATTTTAACCAGGCTGAGAAAGTGTCTTCCGATGCGAAAAACTGGCTTTCAGTCACAGACCCATTGTCCATCCAGTAAACGGATACACTGTTTTCCTGCTTAGGCCAGTTCTGAGCAATATCTTCATCTCTGATCAGTCCTATTCTGAAACCGTAATCTCTCATCTTAGGTAACGCAAACAAACGAGTAATAAAACCGGGCATGGCCGAAATATCGGCAAGATAGACAATATTATGCGCCGACAGGTTGGAGACATTCTGCTGTTGAATCGCGTTCTTCACCCATTCTCCCCCTTCTTTATGATGGGAAAAAACAAGCCATTTGATCTGGCTGTCAATTGTGACCGGTTTATCCCACTGATCATTGACACTCACGGATGAAAGGTCCTGAGCATTACTGTATCCGGCAACCAGGATGCTGACCGTCAGCATTAACATTTGCATAACTCGTTGAATCATTTCTCTCTCCTTCACTTTGTTGCCGACTTCAGATATTTAATTTTGCGAAAGGTTCCTTTTTCTTTCATTTAACATGTGACTCAATTTTAACAGCCTACCTCAAGGTCAGTATTCATCAGTAAGTTCAGCAACACCTGATAAAACAAAAAAAATCCGCCAATAATAAAAACCGTATCACATCAGACCCTTGATCTTAAATTTCAACAAAAAACAGACAAAAACACTTTAAAAATTATTTTTTGCAAAAAACTAGCCTAACAAAGAACTTTTCTCTAAGATTTGCATCTCTCCATAACAACTTGATAATAAACACAATTCAGGAGATTACTGTGGTTTCACCCCGTTTTATCGGAAGTACACTGATCGTTGCAGGTACTGCTCTTGGTGCCGGAATGCTGGCTATTCCTATGGTTCTTGCTCCGCTGGGACTCACAATGGGCCTTGGGCTTTTATTATTTACCTGGGCTTTTACGACATTCGCGGCACTGCTGCTGCTGGAAGTCAATATCAACCACCATCCCGGCGATAACATGCATAACATGTCAGGACACTGGCTAGGCAAAGGCGGGCAGATTCTTGCTGATGTGGGTATGATATTCCTGCTTGGATTCTTACTGATGGCTTATATACTGGGAGCAGGAGAATTACTGCAATCTGCCCTTGGCTATATCGGTCTGGACGTTGATTCCAATACCAGTCGAATTCTGTTTACTCTACTTGCTGGTATCGCCATTGTGCTGGGTACGAGTCTGGTAGACCAGATTAATCGTCTGTTCTTTGTAACTATGCTGGGTACTTTTACTGTTGCCCTTTATGCTATGTTTTCATCACCCGCTGCAGGCAAAGTCGCAGAAATAAGCCAGGTTGCAGACTCTCAAATCACCATTATCCTGGCAGCGTTACCGGTTCTTTTTACATCTTTCGGCTTTATGGTAGTTATTCCGCCTCTGGTTAGCTATACCCATGGTACAGGCAAACAATTCAGTAAAGTGGTATTGATTGGCAGCCTGATCCCTCTGGTTTGCTACAGCCTGTGGTTTATGGCCTGCATGAGTACCGTAGAGCCCTCTGAACTGGCAGCTTTTTCCGGAGTACAGGAACTGGTTTCAGCGTTAGGCGGAGATTCAGCATGGCTGAATACTGTACTGAAGTGGTTTGCCGCTATGGCTTTGTTAACCTCTTTCCTGGGTGTTGCTTTATCACTGTTTGGCTTCTTTCAGGAAATTTGTGAACGCCAGAATATAATGAAGGGACGTGTACCAGCTATTGCACTGACATTATTGCCACCACTGATTATGGCATCCAGTGCTCCGGGGCAATTCCTGAAAGCACTGAGCTTTGCCGGTCTGGCATTAACGGTACTGGCTATTTTTATTCCTGTTGCTATGGTATGGCGCTGTCGCCAGGCTCCAGAACACAGCTTTACCATTCCAGGAGGCTCTGTCAGCCTGATCGCCTGCACAGCCTTCGGTTTACTACTGGTGTTTGCACAGTTCTGAGATTAAATAGCTATAGATTGAATACAGCTGCGGGGTCCCATTCAGATGGATTCTGGCAGCTGTACTATCAGCACGTTCAATTCGACGCATTCTGACATCACTGTCTCCGGGAAGCCCTCGACAGACAATCCGGTTAGCCCCCCATTTCGACAAACTATCCAACACACTTAAGTTGATACAGCCTGTATTCTTACTAATTCCTGACTATATATGATTAACACACCAGCTATGATCAAAATTTCTTATAAAGAACATAGCCATAAGTTATCACAAATTACTTTATTCTCTGTATAGCGGTTGTTTTATATACCACTATTTCTGGCGTAGAAGCCTTTTATCCCTTGATATTCAAGGCATTACAGGACAAAGAAGATACGAAATCAGCTCTAAAGTTCTGTATTGATCAAACTATGCTTTGAATGGTGGAAGTTTTTCATATCCCTTTATTTCGCTAGGATCTGCGTATAGTTTGACCCGGATCAAAATAAGGCCCTGCATCGCAGGCAAGTGCCACTTGTGTGCCTTTAAACTTCCCGGAATAAAGCCTTTATTTGCCAATTTCAGGTGAGATGACGATGTTAGAAAAATTAAAAGATCAGCAGCTGCTGAAAACACAGGCATACATTAATGGTGAATGGGTTTCAGCGGATAGTGGCAAAACCTTCTCTGTAACCAACCCTGCTAATGGTGCGGCTATTGCTGATGTTGCTGATCTGGGTGCTGAAGAAACCCGTGCTGCTATCGCTGCGGCAGATGCAGCTATGGTTGAATGGAAAGCCATGACAGCTAAACAGCGTGCTGTTGTGCTGAAAAAGTGGTTCGACCTGATGGTTGAAGCTCAGGAAGATCTGGCTCTGCTGATGACCACTGAGCAGGGTAAACCAGTGAAAGAAGCCATGGGTGAAGTGATGTATGGCGCATCTTTCATTGAATGGTTTGCGGAAGAAGGTCGTCGTGCATACGGTGATGTCATCCCTACTCACGCTAACGATAAGCGTATTTTGACCGTAAAACAGCCCATTGGTGTAGTTGCCGCAATTACTCCGTGGAACTTCCCGATTGCCATGATTACCCGTAAAGCAGCTCCTGCTCTGGCTGCGGGTTGTACGATTGTTATCAAACCATCTGAAGAAACACCTTTCTGTGCTCTGGCTATGGCTGAGCTGGCTGATCGTGCAGGCATCCCTGCCGGTGTTCTTAACGTAGTAACCGGTGTTAATGCTGCAGCCATCGGTGGTGAACTGACGTCCAGCCCGATTGTGCGCAAACTGAGCTTCACAGGTTCTACTCCTGTAGGCAAACTGCTGATGGAACAATGTGCACAGACCGTTAAGAAAACGTCTATGGAGCTGGGTGGTAACGCGCCATTTATCGTATTTGATGATGCGGATATTGATGCAGCGGTTGAAGGTGCAATCGCCTCTAAATACCGTAATGCAGGCCAGACCTGTGTTTGCGCTAACCGTATTCTGGTTCAGGCTGGTGTTCACGATAAATTTGCTGAAAAACTGGCCGCTCGCGTACAGGAAATGCAGGTAGGTGATGGTACAACACCCGGTGTTGAGATTGGTCCACTGATCAACAAAGCCGCTATTGATAAGGTAGAAAGTCTGGTTCAGCAGTCTGTTGAGCAAGGTGCTCAGATCGTAACCGGTGGCGAGCGTAATGCACATGGCGATCTGTTCTACACGCCGACTATCCTGTCTAACGTAACTCAGGATATGCCAGTGTTTACTCAGGAAATCTTCGGCCCGGTAGCACCTCTGGTCCGTTTTGAGACTGAAGAAGAAGCGATCAAGATTGCTAACAATACACCGTTTGGTCTGGCAGCTTACTTCTACTCAGAGACCATGTCCCGTATCTGGCGTGTTTCTGAAGGTCTGGAATACGGCATGGTCGCTATCAATGATGGCATTCTGTCTACCGAAATTGCACCGTTTGGTGGCGTAAAAGAGTCCGGTACAGGTCGTGAAGGCTCCAAATATGGTCTGGATGAGTACCTGGAAATCAAATATATGCTGATGGGTGGCATTCGCTAATCCCTTTCTGATCTTTTTCACTTTATAAATTACCGATCTGTGCCAGGTGGAATTTCACCTGGCATAGACCTGATCGACTGGAGAAAAACCATGACAACTAATGCTTCCCTGCAAGAAAGAAAAGAAAAAGTAATTGCAACAGGTCAGGGCAACCTGGCACCGGTATACATTGAGCGTGCTGAAAACGCTGAAATGTGGGATGTTGAAGGCAATCGCTATATTGATTTTGCAGCAGGTATTGCAGTAAATAACACAGGTCATACGCACCCGAAAGTAGTTGCAGCGGTTAAAGATCAGCTGGACAAGTTCAGCCATACCTGTGTAATGGTTACTCCATATGAGCAGTCTGTTGCCCTGGCAGAAAAACTGGTTGCAGCCGCGCCTGGTGACAGTGATAAGAAAGCGATTTTCGTAACTACGGGTGCAGAAGCGGTTGAGAACTGTGTAAAAATCGCGCGTAGCCACACCGGTCGTCCGGGCGTTATCGCATTCAATGGTGGCTTCCACGGTCGTACTAACCTGACAATGGGTCTGACGGGTAAAGTGGTACCTTACAAAGCCAGTTTTGGTCCTTTCCCGGCAGGTATCTTCCATGCACCTTACCCTAACGAGTATCACGGTGTAAGCATCGAAGATTCTCTGAAAGCACTGAACATGCTGTTCACTTGTGACATCGAGCCGTCTCAGGTTGCAGCGATCATTATCGAGCCTGTACAGGGTGAAGGCGGTTTCTACCCGGCCCCTGTTGAGTTCCTGCAGCAGCTGCGTGCGATCTGTGATCAGCACGGTATCATGCTGATCTGTGACGAAATTCAGACGGGTTTTGCCCGTACCGGTAAAATGTTCGCCACTGAATACGCAGGTATCGAGCCAGATCTGATGACAATGGCTAAAGGTATCGCTGGCGGCTTCCCTCTGGCAGCAGTAGTCGGTAAAGCTGAAGTTATGGATTCTGCTCCTGCCGGTGGTCTGGGTGGTACTTATGCAGGCGCACCTATGGCATGTGCTGCATCTTTGGCGGTACTGGAAATCATCGAAGAAGAGAAACTGGCTGATCGTGCTCTGGCGATTGGAGAGCAGATGGTTAGCCGCCTGAATGGTCTGAAAGAAGAGTATCCGCAGGTTATTGGTACCGTTCGTAATCTGGGTGCCATGATCGCGATGGAGCTGGTTCAGAATGGTGATTCTGAGCAGCCTAACCCTGAACTGACTAAAGCCCTGGTTGCGGAAGCATCTAAACGTGGCCTGATTCTGCTATCATGTGGTATCCGCAGCAACGTTATTCGCTTCCTGCCTGCACTGACGATCAGTGATGAAGTGCTGAATGAAGGCATCGACATTCTGGCTGGTCTGATGGCAGATCTGGCTAAGTAATCCCGATCTCCCCTCCGGAAAGTCTTATACCGACTTTCCGGTTGTTCAGTGAGTCATTAACAGAACAGATCAATCTGCCCCCCCAGAAAGTGAACAGTTCTGTTAATGCAGACGGGCAAAGCCTTTTCTCCTCTGGCTGAGCCCGTTTTTTATACTCCTTCAATTTTAGCGACATAGACTCAGATCAGGGCACATTGGCGGCAAGGCTGTTCTGCTCTTTCACTTTCCCTTCAATTATCTCTTTTATTTCGGATACTATCCTATATTATCTGTGCCGCAGTTTATATCTAGTCAGCCCTGAAAAGCCCTTAATAGACTGTTTTTAAAACAAATTAGCTATTCAGGCATGGATCATTTCGACCAGGAGCGGTAAGCTGT
>NZ_JACJFM010000007.1:0-71472 GCF_014164585.1 Oceanospirillum sediminis
AAGGTTAAGGGCCTATGAGGATGACGTTCTAAGATTTTTGAACGTATCTGAAGTCCCTTTCACCAACAATCAGGGCGAAAATGATATCAGGATGACGAAAGTGCATCAGAAGATATCAGGTTGCTTCCGTAGTCATCAGGGAGCGGAACAGTTCTGCCTGATTCGCAGCTATCTTTCCTCATGCCGTAAACAATCGGTATCAGCAAGTAATGCCTTAACCCTGTTATTTTGTGGGCAGCTGCCAGATATCTTTGACCGGGCAGCTGAATAGTTACATTTGCTGAATAAAAAGCACCCGCCTGATCATCAGACCTCGCGGAATAAAAGACATTCGGCAGAGCAAAGTGATTCTGGCCTGCACACCGTGCTTCAGCTGGAAAACAGTCTGGATGATGCCCTGTTAATGAAGTCACCATTGCGGATTCAGGAGGAGTATCTGCATCGCTTTACCACGGCAACGCCGTTTCAGCCGGAGCGATGTGAGAGCTTTCCTGCCCGGCGGGTCACCACCAGTTTGTCGTGGCAGGATATTGTCTTGCCGGATAAGGTGATGGATCAGGTGCTGGAGATTCAGGACTGGATTCAGCACGGTGCTGTTTTATTGAATGACTGGGGCATGGCGGATCGTATTCGTCCGGGGTATCGGGCGTTATTTTATGGCCCGCCAGGTACGGGTAAAACCTTAACCGCCTGTTTGCTGGGTAATGCCACCGGGCGGGATGTGTATAAGGTGGATCTGTCGCTGATTGTGTCTAAGTACATTGGTGAAACAGAGAAAAACCTGGAAAAAGTCTTTTCTCTGGCTATGGATAAAGACTGGATTCTGTTCTTTGATGAAGCCGATGCCTTGTTTGGCAAACGGGTAGAAGCGGCCGGAGCCAATGATCAGTTTGCCAATCAGAATGTGGCTTACCTGCTGCAGCGAATTGAGCAGTTTAATGGCATTGTGATTCTGGCTTCGAACCTGAAAGATAATCTGGATGAAGCCTTTAACCGTCGCTTTGAGTCGATGATTTACTTCCCGTTGCCGTCAACGGAGCAGCGCCTCAGTTTGTGGCAGCAGGGTTTTTCTGCCCGGTGCAGGTTAGAGCCTGAAGTAGATTTATCCCATATCGCGACGGAGCATGTGTTGTCTGGTGCTGAAATTATTAATGTGATTCGTTACGCCTCGCTGAAAGCCATTTGCCGTCATAGCGATCTGATTCTGGAGCAGGATCTGCAGGAGGGAATTCAACGGGAGCAGCAGAAAGCAGCAGGTATACCATCTCAACGGGAACAACAGCGGGCAGCGATTTTCAGTTAATGTGCTGATCCAACGATGGGGACAAGGGTGCCGGTAAGACACCCGTGTACTCTAAAGATCGTTATGGGCTTTTTCGGAGTCAAACACCTGTTCCAGGGTTTGTGCTGTCAGAATATGATCACGTCCAATTGCCTGATTCAGCTTATCGCCCAATAACCAGGCTTGTTCTTCACTGGCTTCATGCCAGTCTTGCGGTAACTTCATACAATCCCTCGCTGATCCATACCAATGGATGCATCATCACTCAGAAAAGTCCTGTGGACTCTTCTGTCAAAACCAGCCTCCGATAGTGACGCAACACACCCGATGTGCCACATTCCCTCCACAGAGTGTGGCACGGGTGACGTCTCTTTTATTTGTGCTGCCTGACTGAAAAATAGACGCTTTTTGCATAAAAAACATGAGTCGCGACAAAGGCAAAACAGATTCAAAGACACAATAAGTCGCAAGACCGATGTACGATCTGATCAGGGCTATATAAAAGCGAAAAGTATCAAAGCAAGAAAGTACAGCGATAGGGAACAACAAAGACAAGGAAGAGCATGCAGGTATTTCAGCTCACGCAGCTCTGGTTAAGCCATACCAGAACTGGAGCAACAGCCATGTGGATAAAATAGAATTGTCTTTGAACGGGCTGAATACAGATTACAACGCCAGCTCAACACCTGCAGTCAGGTAATACACATCATCTTTCAGCTGGGTATATTCTGTTTTCAGAACCATATCCTTGCTGATTTTAATGGTCAGGCCGCCACCAAATGACTGACTCTGATCGTTGTAGCGCTCACGCTGCTCACGAGTCAGGCTTTTATCAAAATCGTAGTCGATATCCACATAACCCAGCTTAAAGCTGAAATCGATTAAACGGCCAGCAGGCTGAGTCAGCACCACATAAGCAGCGGTCGATTTGTATTCCGCAGCGCAAGGGGTTTCAACACCAGAAGAATCACTGACACGGGTACGGAAACTTTCAGCATCTGAGTATTCCAGCTGAACAGCCACTCGGGAGTTCAGTTTACGCCCCAGAGTCACAATGCGAGGATCGGCCTGATTGGTCTCAAGACCATCGGCCAGCATAGACCCACCAAATACTCCCAGATAACCTTCGCCTGACACGGCATAAGCATTAACAGACAACGGCAGTAATAAAGCCAGCAAGGCGGTGCTTCGCTTCATAGTTCTACTCCGGAAGTACGTTTTTTGTGAAATGGTTCACATAGCATCGCATATATCAGTACATTTTTCCGCCTCATTGATACATTTTTTTTATTGTTCATAGAAAAAGCTGATATATAGCAAAGGCGATGGTGGAATATTGGTAAGTTTCTGAAAAACAGAGAAGATTCTTGTATCGACTGTCTGCCATCGGTTATGGATAATCAGGAAAATAGCAATCCAGAGGTAAAACCAGGGAAAGAGTTACCGGTTTAATACCTTGAACTAAACTCTGATCCAGTATGTTTTTACCTGCATTTTCCCCTTCATTTCTACCCGCATTTTCTACAGAAAGATAGATCCGTACGAACAGGGTCATCAAAGGTTCATTACTCTGTTTGCACTGTATCAAATGACACTTAGAGCCCGATGAATTATCTTTCATATCAAGCAGATCGCTAAATGAATGATGGTCTTATTCTGCATCAGAACCTCAATCATACTGTCCGATATCATCCCGCATCATCATCGGTTGCGATTACTTTTGTCACCTGAATCCAATTACTGAGTCAAAGATATGGATAACTACAAAAAACTCACCGAACGTTTCCAACAGCTACATCACTACGGCCACCTGCTGAGTATCGCAGGCTGGGATCAGGCGACAATGATGCCTGCCAAAGGTAATGATGCCCGCGCTAATGCTATGGCAGAGCTGGGCGGTTTATGCCACCGTCTGGCTACAGCAGAGGAGGTTGGCGACTGGCTGGCCGCTGCTGAGCAAGAAACGCTGGATAACGAACAGCAGGCTAATCTGCGTGAGATTAAGCGCGATATTGAAAATGCCCGTGCTCTGCCAGAGTCTCTGGTACTGGCAAAAACCAAAGCCGGTTCTAAATGCGAACACGCCTGGCGTACTCAGCGTCAGGAAAACGACTGGGCCGGTTTTGCTGATAACCTGAAAGAGGTCGTTAAACTCAGCCGTGAGGAAGCCCAGTTACGAGCCGAGAAAACGGGCCTGTCACCTTATGATGCGCTGATGGATCTGTATGAGCCGGGTATGCGTTCTGCTGAAGTAGATCGTTTATTCGATGATCTGAGAAGCTGGCTGCCGGATCTGATTCAGACAGTGCAGGATGCACAAAAGTCCCGGCCTGTGGTTGAGCCTCAGGGCCCGTTCAGTGTTGAACAGCAGAAACAGCTGGGCAAACACGCGATGGAGCTGATGGGCTTTGATTTTGAGGCAGGCCGTCTGGATGTCAGCAGCCATCCGTTCTGCGGCGGTGTGCCGGAAGATGTGCGCCTGACCACGCGCTATAACACGGATTCTTTTGCGGAAAGCCTGATGGGGGTTATCCATGAGACCGGCCATGCCCGTTATGAGCAGAATCTGCCTAAAGCCTGGCTGGGTCAGCCGGTGTCAGAAGCCCGTTCGATGGGGATTCACGAAAGCCAGAGTCTGTTCTTTGAGATGCAGATTGGCCGCAGCCGCAGTCTGTTAAAGCATCTGGCACCGCAAATCGCGCTGACCTTTGGCGAACAGGATGCCTTTACTCCAGACAATCTGTATCAGTACTACACCCGTGTAGAGCCTGGTTTTATCCGGGTGGATGCGGACGAAGTGACTTATCCGGCTCATGTGATGCTGCGTTATGAGATCGAAAAGGCACTGGTCGAGGGCGAGATCGAGGTGGATGATATCCCGGATCTGTGGCAGCAGAAGATGCAGTCTTATCTGGGCATCGACACGGCTGGCAACTTTAAAGACGGTTGTATGCAGGATATTCACTGGACCGATGGCAGCTTTGGTTATTTCCCGAGTTACACCCTGGGTGCTATGTATGCGGCACAGTGGTTCCATTGTATTCAGCAGCAGATCAGTGATATGGAAGCTCAGATTGAAGCTGGTGATCTGAGTCAGATCAGCCAGTGGCTGAGTGATAGTATCTGGCAGAAAGCCAGCTTCCTGACCACACCTGAACTGGTACAGGCCGCCAGTGGCGAAGCACTGAACCCTCAGTATTTCCGCCAGCATCTGGAAAACCGCTACCTGCATCAGGTTCGGTAATTAAGGCAGCGCCGGGGTGAGGAATAAGATCTCCACCCCGGCATATTGGTTATATACTGGCAATAATAGCTGTCTGACATTTCACCCTATTGTCAGACAATAAAAGCCTCCCCTGGTAATCAGGAGTTATCGGCCTGCTGGTCAAATGCCGCTTCAGCATCCTGCCAGGCGTCAGCAATAGACTGATAAGCTTCATTAAAACCATCTTTCATCTCTGACCAGGCATCATGGCTGCCTTCCTTCATGCCACCATACCATTCCGCCAGTCTGATTCGATCTTTACGAAGCTCCCTCAACGCCTGTCGACTCTCTGAGCGGACATCTTCGCCAAGTTGATCCCATTGCTGATCAATCCGGTTTTCAAGCTGATCAATTCTGGAATCAATATTTTGTATCGCCTGTTCAGCAGTCTTCAGAGCTTCTTGCTTCTGCTCCCTTGTATAAGCCTGTAACGTTGTAATGACATCTTTAGTTTCCTGTTTTATATCTTTAACCGAGACATCGTCCTGTGCTGCAAGAACCGTTGATGAAATAGAGAAAAGTACAATAAAAGCGGATAAAAAATTGCGATTAAAAAACATAACAACACCTGATAGCTTGCATTTAAATATTGACAATTAACACTGAACAATAAAACTTAACAGTTTATTAAGTTTTATCCTTTTATTGCCAGAAACAAAGCCTGTCAGATACGTCAGTCAAATCGCTCAGATGCAGATTTAATTGCGATAGAAAGGGACTCTCGGGCCAGTTCAACACCTGATTTCATATCATGCCAGGCATCACCACTGGATTGCTTAAGCTGATCAATTTCACTGGAAAGCTTATCACGCTTAGCTTTCAGCTCATCGACCTGTTCGTGAAATTCTTTACTCACAGAGCTATTGGCGGCATCTGCTTTAGCCTTAAGTTGCTCAATATCAGTTTTCCACTCATGCAACTGAGCTTCAATTTTCTTCTGGTAATCCTCTTTAGTACTCATGTTTCAATTAACCCCTTTACCATCATCTTTTTGCAAAGCATGTCAGGTACGTTAACTGAGAATTCACCTTATCGAATAAAAAATGATAAGAAGCTTGTTAAAAAGCATAATAAAACTGAACTCAACTGTCAAATAATAAGAAAAAACCAGAAAACAAAAACATTATAAAAGAGAAATAAAGCATATTAAAAACAACATACAAGCCAATTAAAAACATAACACTCGGATAAATGTTCAGGATTGAATACAATATAGAGAACCTGAAACACCTGGTCGTGGCGGGCTGAATAGCACGGCATACCACAGATAACAATACGAGCAAAGATATGACAAACGCACACCTGTCTGAACTGGCGCCTCAGCCATTATGGTCCTTTTTTAAACTGCTGGCTGATACCCCCCGTCCTTCTGAACACGAAGCCGCTATTGTCGAAAAGCTGGAGCACTGGGCCGACAGCAAAGGCTTTGCTCATGAACGCGATGGTGCGGGCAATCTGCTAATCAGAAAGCCTGCCACAGCCGGATGTGAGCAGCGTCAGACCATCGTCATTCAGGGCCATGTGGATATGGTGGCTCAGGCCAATCAGGATTCTGAGCATAACTTCCTGACCGATTCGATTGCTACTCAGATTCAGGATGGCTGGCTGACGGCTACGGGCACGACACTGGGTGCCGATAACGGTCTGGGCGTGGCAGCCGGTCTGGCGATTCTGGATGCAGACGATATTCAGCATGGTCCGGTTGAATTGCTGCTGACTATCGAAGAAGAAAGCAGTATGCGCGGTGCGCTGGAACTGCGGGAGAACTGGCTTCAGGGTAAATGGCTGCTGAACCTGGATTCTGAAGACCGGGGCGATGTGTACGTGGGCTGTGCCGGTGGTGTGGATGTTAACGTCAATCATCACCTTGCTCTGCAAAGTAACGACAATAGCGCGTTGAAAATCCTGTTTACCGGCCTGCGTGGCGGTCACTCGGGGCTGGATATCGACAAAGGCCGGGGCAATGCCAATCGTCTGCTGATCCGCGCACTGAATGTACTGCAGACCGAATTCAGTTTCCGCCTGGCCAGCTTTAATGGCGGTACACTGCGCAACGCGATTCCACGGGAAGCTGAAGCCGTCATCGCTCTGGCAGCCGAGCAGCAGGATAGCGTTATTGCAGCACTGACTCAGCAAGTTGCTTTATTCAATAAAGAGCTGGCTGAAACGGATCATGAGCTGGTCCTGAAGACTTCCACGGTTCAGGCAGATCTGGCGCTGTCCGATAACGACAGCCGTCAGCTGATCAATGTACTGAATGCAGCACCTTGTGGCGTAGAGCAGATGAGCAACAGCGGTTTTGCCGGTGTGGTGGAAACCTCGAATAATCTGGGTATCGTAACCCTGAAACCCTCAACTCAGTCTTCTGAACAAAGCCCGACACCACAAGCAGATTTCGAAGCCTGCCTGCTGGTGCGTTCCTTAAAAGACAGTGCGACTCAGGCGCTGGCAGAACGGATTCGCAGCTGCTTCCAGCTGATAGGGGCGGATGTCGAATTTGATGGTGCTTATCCAGGCTGGACACCGAATGCGAAATCCGATCTGCTGCAGTATTTCCAGCATTGTCATAAAGAACTGATGGGGCAGGAAGCCCATGTGAAGGTCATTCACGCAGGTCTTGAGTGCGGCATTATCGGTGCGAAATACCCGGCGCTGGATATGATCTCTTTTGGTCCTCTGATTCGTGGCGCACACTCACCGGAAGAACGGGTAGAACTGCAGTCAGTAGAAGAGTTCTGGCAGCTGCTGACCCTGCTGGTTCAGCGTCTGCCCTGAGCCGTTTCTTCTGAGCCGTTTCTTCTGAGCCGTTTCTTCTGAGCCGTTTTTTCAGTCCGAACAAAACAAAACTGGTCGTTACCGTTAAAGCGGATCGTTTGATTAGGCCCCAAAAGCGCAGGGCTATTGCGCTTTTGTCAGATGTTCAATCAGCAACTGGGTAAAACCCGATGGCGGGATTCTGGGGTGATAACACACCTTCAGATCCCGTTTCGCCCAGGGCTCATTCAGTGCCAGAAACACCACATCATCCTGCCGCTGGCGAATCGCTTCTCTGGGCACCAGGCCAATACCGACCCCTGCCGCCACCATACGATAGACCGCTTCAAAGCTTCGCACCTGCACCCGGACATTCAGATGCTGTCCCAGGCTGGCGGCCAGGTTCATAGTAAAGGTATGAATGGCAGATCCGGCGTGCAGCATCACAAAGGGCTGATTCACCACCTCCTGAAAGGCGATCTGCCGCGCCTGTGCCAGAGGATGTGTCCGGGGCGCAATAATCACCAGGAGATCTTCCCGATAGGGCAGCATGACCATATCACTGCGTTCATCCACCTCGGCCACAATCCCCAGATCGGCATCACCTTTGGCGACACCGGCCAGAATATCCAGGCTGGAGTGCTCCTCTAACGTGACGCTCACCTGCGGATGCTGCCCCAGAAACAGTGCCAGATCATCCGGTAGATAACTGTGTGTCGCATGGGTATTAGCCCAGAGCCGCACATGCCCTTGTACCCCTAACGCATGAGGCGCCAGATCCGCATGCATCTGTTCAAGACCGGCGAAGACCTGACGGGCATGGCGCAAAAAAATCTCCCCGGCACGGGTTAACTCGACCCCACGGGCTTTACGCTGCAGCAGCACAGTGCCCAGAGAGTCTTCCAGCACCTTAATGCGATGGCTGGCAGACGACGGAGCAAGAAAGACCTGCTCAGCCCCTCGGGTCAGGTTCTGACACTCCGCAATCGCGATAAAGAGCCTCAGATCAGTCAGATTGTATTTCATAACCAGCGTTCGTATTTTCCGAAGACACAGATGGTAAATCACCAATTCTAACAGAGCAAAGGGCACTCTATGATGCTGATTCCTGGACACTCAACATAAATGCTCAGCCTGATCACTGTCCATCAGCCTCTGTGGAGAACCCTGTTATGCCCTCATCATCTGATACCGATTCACCTTATTCTTCCGGCAATAATCATCTGAAAGATGCTAAACAATCAGCAGAAGAAAGCGCTGAAAAATCAGCGGGGGAATCTGTTAGGTGGCGCTGGTCTGCGTTATCCAGTCAGCATAAGGGGATGGTGCTGGCCGTGTTATCCGCACTAGGGTTTTCCATGAAAGCTATCTTCGTCAAACTGGCTTATCTGGAAGCGCCAGTGGATGCCATCACCCTGTTATCGATCCGCATGTTTTTTGCTCTGCCGATGTTTCTGATCATAGGCTTTACTGCCCTGCGTTCAGGCCCGGCATTGACGCAAAAAGACTGGGGCTGGCTGATTTTCCTGGGCCTGACCGGTTACTACGGCGCATCCATTCTGGATTTTATGGGGCTGGAATATATCTCATCCGGCCTGGAGCGGGTCATTCTGTTTATCTATCCAACGCTAGTGGTGCTGATGGGCGTGGTGTTTCTGGGACAGCGTTTCAACCGGAAAATTCTGTGGGCGCTGTTACTCAGCTATGCTGGCATCGCCCTGGTGTTTTTCAGTGATTTACGCTTTTCGGAACAGAGCAGTGATATCTGGCTGGGTGCCGGGCTGGTGTTTGCGTCCGCCGTATCTTACGCCTGCTATAGCGGTTTATCGGAGAGTACCATTAAACGTCTGGGTGCAATGCGCTTTTCTGTACTGGCGATGATGGTCTCCATCTGTGCCGTACAGGTGCATTACCTGATCGTTCACCCGGTGGCCAATCTGGTACAACCGCTTCCGGTGTATCTGTATGGCCTGGCGATGGCGCTGTTTTCGACTGTTCTGCCTGTATTATTCCAGTCCAGTGCCATTCGCTATATCGGTGCAGCCCGCACCGTACTGATCGGCATGCTGGGCCCGGTGATGACGATTCTGGCAGGCTGGTGGTTGTTATCAGAACAGGTCAGTGCAATTCAGCTGGTGGGTACGGCACTGGTACTGGCGGGGATTTATCAGGTGAAGCATAGCTGATTCAGATAACAGAACGTCTCTGAGATGGATCTTTCCTGATTCGGAATAACCTGGTCATGGCTTTACGAATCAAACAAGTATTTGACAGCGGTTCGTTACTGAATAAAACTTCTTATATAATCAAAATTGATACATAACCTTGCACCCAATTTGATACTTAAGAGGTTACACATGGCAACACATGTCATTCTGGCAGAAAAGACTGTCTCAATCTCTGAGGCCAGAAAAAGTCTGAATGACTATTTTCTGGATGAGCCGGTTGCCGTTCTTTCAAACAATAAGACAGCAGGCTATATGTTGAGCCCAGAGCTTTATGAACGCATGGTGCAGCTCATCGAAACAGCAATGCCTGAGGTGAAGTCCACGTTCCGTCCCAATGCTGACAGAATGGAAACAATCACCCGGCTATGTGAAGAGAAGCTTCTTAATGCAAAACCAGAAGATCTGGATGATTTCTCAGAGTGATAAGGATATTTAAAAGTAAGTTGATTCGGGAAACGATAGATGATTCCGAACTCACTCAACTTGAAATGGATTTCAGACGTTATAAACAGGAAGGTGTTCTGCCTGACCTGTTCAGCCGGGATGTACCGTATGATCATCCCAATATATTGCCGATTCTCAAGCAAGAGGAGGTGAAACACCTTCACTTGCTTGAGCAACCCATTCGCAAGCTCCAGTTTTATCGCACTAGTGATAGCCATCTGGTTTACTGCGAGGGTTTTAGTAATCCGGATATCTATCTTTTCATGGCTCTGTTGAGGCCTGATGCTCATCAACAAGCACGCCAGAATGAAGTGATGTATCAGTTAGGGATTATGGCTCAGAACTTCAGAAACCGCTATTAAGTATCAATGAATCTGTTTCCACTCTGACAAAAGAATTCAGCCAGAGTGGAAATTACAGGAGAAGAATTTCAAGCACTTCTTGCTGGCTCACGATTACCCCAACAACAAACTATCATCACTCAGCTCTTCGCCCTTGTTACGCGAGAACAGCGCCAGCAAATCCGGTACATCCAGACCTTCACGCTCATCGCCCTGCACATCAAAAGCAATATTGCCTTCATGCAGCATCAGAGTTCTGTCACCCACATCCAGTGCCTGGCGCATAGAATGAGTCACCATAAGTGCCGTCAGTTGCTGCTCCGCGATAATGTCACGGGTCAGCTCCAGTACAAACGCAGCAGTTTTAGGGTCCAGTGCAGCAGTGTGCTCATCCAGCAACAGGATCTTCATCGGCTGAAGAGTGGCCATCAGCAGACTGACCGCCTGACGCTGACCACCGGATAGCAGTCCCATGCGATCACCCAGACGTTTCTCTAGCCCTAATCCTAAGCGACTCAGACGCTCCTGAAACAGCTCTTTGTACTCTTTTTTCATTGAACGACTCAGGCCACGACGCTGACCACGCTTCAGTGCCAGTGCCATATTTTCTTCAATGGACAGGGATTCACAGGTGCCTGCCAATGGGTCCTGGAACACCCTGGCCACCAGGCCAGAGCGTTTATTGGTTGGCCAGCGGGTAACATCCTGATCATCAATTGCAATGCTGCCGGTATCCGCCATCACTTCACCGGCCAGAGAGTTCAGAAACGTCGATTTACCCGCGCCATTACTGCCGATCACCGTGACGAACTGACCTTCTGGAATCTGCAGATTAATCCCCCGCAGCGCATGGTTCTCCAGTGGGGTGCCTTTGCCAAAGGTGACGTGCAGCTCTTTTACTTCAATCATGCAGCACCTCCGCTACGCTTCAGCTGTTTCATACGTGGCATCACAATCGCCAGCGTCACCAGTACAGCAGTAATCAGGTTCAGGTCCTGCGCTTGCAGGCCCAATGCATCAGTGTTCAGTGCGACAGCAATCGCCAGACGATACAGAATGGCACCGATCAGACAGGCAAACAGCCAGCGGGCAATCGTGCGGGTCGACATAATCGCTTCACCGCCAATCACAGCAGCAAGGCCCACGACAATGGTTCCCACGCCCATAGTCACATCGGCTGTACCCTGGGTTTGTGCAAACAGAGCACCAGCCAGCCCCACCAGACCATTTGCCAGCGCGACACCCATAATGGTTAACCGGCCAGTATGTACGCCATTGGCGCGAGCCATCTTAGCGTTTACACCGGTGGCCCGCATGGCCAGACCGGTTTCGGAGGTCATAAAACGTACCAGCAGGAAGTACACGACCAGCACGACCAGCGTCAGCAGAATCGGCGAGATCAGGTAGAAGGCAATATCCAGCTCTTCCCACGGCGTCAGTACCGTTTCATCACCCAGCAACGCCACATTAGGTTTACCCATAATGCGCAGATTGATGGAGTAGAGTGCAATCATGGTCAGAATAGAGGCCAGCAGATTCATAATCTGCAGACGCACATTCAGCCAGGCGGTTAATGCCCCGGCCATACAACCCGCCACCATCGCCATAGCGGTGGCCACCCAGGGATTCCAGCCAGATACAATCAGTGTGGCCGCCACCGCAGCGCCCAGGGGAAAACTGCCATCCACGGTCAGATCAGGAAAATCCAGTACCCGGAAAGCGATAAAAACACCAAAGGCCACCAGACCAAATAACAGGCCGGACTCAATGGCTCCGAAAAAGGCTATTGCACTCACGATAATTCCGCTCAATGTTGCCTGGGTTAAAGAGGATCGGAAATCGTTCCGATGAAAACAGTTCTGCCCGTGTGAATATCCAGATCGGTATAACCGGGTGTGGATAACTTAACGGGCAGAACAGAGAGGGAGAGCCAGCGTAATCAGTTACTGACAATACCCTGAGTATTACTTAACGATGGTTTTCGCCTGCTGAATCAGTTCCTGAGGCAGCGTCACGCCCATGCGCTCAGCGGCAGCCGGATTCAGCACCAGCTCCATTTTTTCGATGCCTTCCACCGGGATATTTTTGGTTTTCTCGCCTTTCAGAATACGTTCTACCATCACGCCGGTCTGGCGACCCACCTGGTAGTAGTTAAAACCAACAGCAGCAATCGCACCACGGTTAACCGAATCAGTATCACCTGTGATCACAGGAATATCCGCCTGCTCGGCCACTTTCAGTACCGCTTCCAGAGCGGAGATGACCGTATTGTCGATTGGCAGGTAGATCGCATCCACTTTACCCACCAGCGAACGGGCGGCGGCCAGTACATCGGCAGATTTCGTTGCGGCGGCTTCTACTACCTTCATACCACGCTCAGGTGCGGTTTCATGCACCATTTTTACAGAGCTTACGGAGTTGGCTTCACCTGGATTAAACACTACACCAATGGATTTGGCTGAAGGAACAACTTGCTTCACCAGATCCATATGCTTGCCCATTGGCAGCATATCGGTGGTACCGGTCACCCAACGGCCTGGCTTATCCAGCGCTTTAACCAGCTTAGCGCCAACAGGGTCTGTCACTGCAGAGAAAACTACCGGAATCCCTTTTGCTGATGCCACAGCGGTTTGTGCCGAAGGCGTGGTAATCGCCACGATCACATCAGGGCCGTCACCGGCAAACTTTTTCGCAATCTGAGCCGCAATGGTTGGGTTGCCCTGAGCGCTTTCATAGTTCCACTTCAGGTTATTACCTTCGGTGTAGCCACGCTCTGCCAGCTCATCCTTAACGCCCTGACGAATAGCATCCAGTGACGGGTGCTCAACAATCTGGGTAATGGCAACATAGGATTCAGCCTGAGCAATCAGACTGGTGGTCAGGGTGGCAGCCGCTAGCAGAGAGCCCGCGGCCCATTTTTTAAATTTAGCGTTCAGTTGCATGCTATTCTCCAGCAGGGGATCGGGACGACGCAGACTCTCTGCTCGGGCTGATCCGGTATCCAGTGTTATTATCTTTTAATTGTTAAAACCTGTCGGTTTAAAGGCTGTGCATGATGAGATATCACAGGGATCAGGACAGGTTCAGAGAATCAGCTCAGACATTGTTTCCAAAGCGGTGTATCAATGTACTAGCAGAGTGATACTTTTGTCGGACAAACTATACCGCATATCAGGCCATATTCGAGCACAGAGCAGTAAAAAAACGGCTCTGCTGGTGGAATTTTTCGGAAAATAAATTAAACAGTATGGAAATATCCGTTCAGGAGCAGCTCTGGCTGCTGCTCAGTCAGATCCCGGAAGGGCGTTTTACCACTTATGGTCGTCTGGCAGCGATGCTGCCAGGTGTGCATGCCCGCCAGGTTGCCCGCATTCTGTCTCAGCTTCCGGAAGGCACTCAGCTGCCCTGGCACCGGGTGGTCAACAGTCAGTTTAAGGTATCGGATTTTCATGGCAGTGGCGAACAAAGCGAACGCCTCAGAACAGAAGGCCTGCTGGTATCTGCATCCGGCCGCTTACCTAAGGATAAAGTCTGGCCGGATTCTGTGCTTTAACAGGATCTCGGGGGTGTCTGTAACGCTCAGACACACAGGTGTTACCGGACAGATTTCACCCTCGCGCCATCAGTTTTCATACGACCTTGGTCGATCATACAACAGAAAAAAGCGCATCCTTATTTGCGACAGAATTCGCTATTTATCGTCGCTCTCAGTGTATTTTCGCTCTATTCTGGTAAAAAAATGCCAGAATATGAGCCTGCTTCATTATTAAATGAGTAATTCTTGAACGGATATTACAGTTTCTTGTGGTAACATGATGTCCCTGTTGTTACCGGAAGGTGATAAACGGAGGTTGTTAAAACCCTATTCGACTGTATCTCAGTCAGACACCTCTGCCTGCCAGTACATCTGGTTAAAAATCTCCTGCACAACAGATAGTTCGCTACAGCTTACTTCAGAACGGCAAAATGCCGTGACCGCTAGAGGATTCCAGTACAATGGCTACGACGTCTCTTGACAAGAGCAAGATCAAAATCCTTCTGTTAGAAGGGGTACACCAGTCTGCAGTTGATAACTTCAAGGCAGCCGGTTATACCAACATTGAGTATCATGCCGCGTCACTGCCAGAAGAGCAGTTAAAAGAGTCTATTAAAGATGCCCACTTCATCGGCATCCGTTCCCGCACCCAGCTGACAGAAGACATTTTCTCCGTAGCTGAAAAGCTGGTGGCTGTGGGTTGTTTCTGCATCGGTACCAACCAGGTAGATCTGAGCGCTGCTATGGTTCGTGGTATCACTGTATTTAACGCGCCATACTCCAACACCCGCTCCGTTGCAGAGCTGGTACTGGCAGAAGCCATTATGCTGCTGCGCGGTGTTCCGGAGAAAAATGCAGTCTGTCACCGTGGTGGCTGGCTGAAGTCCGCGAAAAACTCCTTTGAGATCCGTGGTAAAACCCTGGGCATCATCGGTTATGGCAGCATCGGTTCCCAGCTGTCTGTACTGGCAGAATCTCTGGGTATGAAAGTGATCTACTTTGATGTGATTACTAAGCTGCCACTGGGTAATGCTAACCAGGTCGGCTCTATGAAAGAGCTGCTGAATACCTCTGACGTCGTTTCTCTGCATGTACCAGAAACCGCAGCAACCAAATGGATGATGGGTCCTGAGCAGTTTGCTCAGATGAAAGAAGGTTCCATCTTCCTGAATGCTGCTCGTGGTACGGTTGTTGATATTGATGCGCTGGCTGAGGTTGTTCGCAGCGGTAAACTGCTGGGTGCTGCCATTGACGTATTCCCGGTTGAGCCGCGCTCAAACACAGAAGAGTTCGTCTCTCCTCTGCGTGAATTTGACAATGTTATCCTGACACCTCATGTAGGTGGTTCCACTATGGAAGCTCAGGAAAATATCGGTGTCGAAGTGTCTGAGAAAATGATCAAGTACAGCGACAACGGCACCACCACCAGTGCAGTGAATATCCCTGAAGTGGCACTGCCATCTCATCCGGAAAAACACCGTCTGCTGCACCTGCATGAGAACGTACCTGGCGTGATGAGCAACATCAACAAGGTACTGTCTGACAACGGTATCAACATCTCAGGTCAGTACCTGCAGACCAATGATAAAGTCGGATATGTTGTGGTTGATGTGGATAAAGAGTACAGCAACCAGGCACTGGACGCTCTGCGCTCTGTAGAACACACAATCCGTGCCCGTGTTCTGTTCTGATCAGCCTGGCTGACCAAGATGCTTACGCTTTGCAGAAGGCTCGCTCAGGCGGGCCTTTTGCTTATCAACTGTAGTATCAGCCTCTGGCAATCAGGTATTTAACAACGCGCATATCATTCAGCAAACAGTCTCGTTTACGGGTGGACATCACCCGTCAGACATGATGGCAAACGCAGTACAAAACAAACGCCCTGGCCCTTCGCACTGGTGCAGTGAATACTGCCTCTGAGTTTCTGAGTCACCAGATTGTAAATCAGATGTGCGCCCAGACCACTACCGCCATTACCGCGCCTGGTCGTATAGAATGGTTCAAAAATTTTCTGCAGGCCCTGCTCATCCATACCAGCACCATTGTCTCTGTAGGTCAGTATCAGGCTCTGATCCTGTTGCACCACATCAATCTGTATCAGCCCCTGTTCAATATCTTCAAAACCGTGCAGTAAGGAGTTCATCACCAGATTCGTCAGCACCTGAGACAAAGCCCCAGGATAGGATTCCATTTCGATGCTCTCTTCACAGCTCAGGGCAACCTGATGCCTGGTCCGTTTTAGCCTGGGCCGTAAAGAAAACAGCACTTCTTCGATATAGGCTTTCAGGATAAAACGCCGACACTCTTCACTACTCTGATCCACGGCCACTTGTTTAAAACTCTGAATCAGCTGACTGGCTCTCCGGTTGTTGCTGATCAGAATAGACATCGCTTCATCCGCCATCACCAGAAAACCGGTAAAATCATTTTCAGACATCTGGCCTGCCTGATATCTGGCTTTCAGCTTCACCAGGTCATCCTGAATGCCGGAGGCAGCCGTCAGGCAGATACCAATCGGTGTATTAATCTCATGAGCAACCCCCGCTACCAGACCTCCCAGAGAGGACATTTTTTCCGCTTCAACCAGTTGCCCCTGGGCTTCCTTGAGCTGCTCAAGCGTCAGAGAGAGCTTCTGATTAGCCTGTTCCAGTGAGGCAGTTCGCTGCTGAACTCTGAGTTCCAGTTCATCGTTAGCCTGCTGTAGTTTTTTCTGGGCGTCGTTCTTTTCATAAATTTCACAGGTCAGCCTGGATGTATGGCTGCGAATTGCTTTCTGCATATTGAGAAAGCTGCTGGCCAGCTGCCCCAGTTCATCACGCCTGGAATCATCCAGCCATACATTACGGTCACCTTCAGCTACGCTATGTGCAGCCCAGATGAACTGCTGTAGGGGGGTGGCCACATAATATTTCATCACCCAGTAAACTATCGACAGCATAATCAGCAACAAACAGAGTCCCATAAATAGCACGACGCGGGATTTGTTCAATGCCAGATCCGTAATGGCCTGACGAGGATAAGCTGAGACAAAAAACCAGTCCGGTTCAGCTAAATGGCTCATAACCAGAAAATACTCTTCATCCGCCGACTCATAGGCCTGCCAGAGATTGCCCGAAAGGCTACGCTGATAAGCCTCTGTCAACAGCGGAAATCCAGCATCCTGTACGGTCAACTGGCCTTCTCTCAGAAACAGGCGCTCCATCAGATCAGGATGTACAATCACCCGCCCCTGACGAGTAAATACAAAGTTAAATGCTCCAGGGTAATTGTCATTCAGGGTACGCTGAAACAATTCATTCAGATAGAGATCATGCCCTACCGTACCGATCTGCTGCTGATTCAGATATAAAGGCGCAATATTACTGATCAGCCATTTCCGGGATACATTATCGAAATAGACATCGGTCCACAGTGATTGCCCTGACTCATCGGCTGTCAGGGCTGGTGGGGAATCAGATTCCGGGCCATGGAAGTAATTCTGCTGCCGGGTCAGATCCAGACTGGTATCTGCAAACCGCGCCCAGTGCACTTCCGGCCAGAACACCGACATATAGTTCTCCTGCCCTATGATAAACAGATTATGGTATTGCCCATGCCAGGCGGGGCCATACTGATTGGTCAGCTCAGAAAAAATGACCATTTTTTTCTTCAGATCAGACGTCACCGGAGAATCATCATCAATAAAATTGCCGGAATATTCATTCAGATCAGCAAAGCGTTCACTATTTCGCCAGGTACCATCTGTCTCTTTTTGCATCAGGGCAGAAAAGCGCTTCTCATAATCAACCGCTTCCAGACTGTTAAAACGCTGGATAAACTTATCCTGTATCTTAGCCAGGTGATTCTCTGCCTGCTGAAACAGGATACGTTCACGAGCAATACGTTCTTTGACATAAAACTCGATCTGCTCAAGATGCATCTCTTTGGTTGTACTGCGAAAATACTCAAACATCACTAGTACACCAGTGATGATTGCCAGAGAAATAAATGGTGTAATCAGCCACAGCGCCCGGCCCGTAATAGAAACATGCTCTCGCCCGGACATAAAGCTCTTCCCTATTACCTGATATTCTATTTAACTAATAGGCCAGAGAATGAATGAGCTCAAGGAAAGAACGATGTCCCATCGGTCATTCCTGCAAACAGCCAGGTATACGAATGGAAAACAGCACATCGTTCCCGGATTCACTGGCACACTGAAGGCAGACAGATGCCAATCGGTGTATTAACACCATGAGCCACACCGGCTACCAGCACCAGAGAAACAGGCAGATCAGCGCTTTTCGGCCAATTGATGACAATGAATAGTTTTTTCATAGTTAGCACTCAGGCTATGATTCGGGTTCGAGATAAATCGGCTCAGTTTTAAGTAATAGGTGATTACTCATGGAATCTCCAGCCCGGATAGCAGCGGACATCACTTGTCCTTTATGTCAGTCGTCCGAGACACATTTCTGGCATCAGGATAAAAAGCGGAGCTATCAGCACTGCTCACAATGCGATCTGGTTTTTGTCGATAGGTGTCAGCATCTGTCCCATGATGATGAAAAGTCGGTGTATGATCTGCATGAAAATAATGATCAGGACATGGGATACCGGGAGTTTCTGAGTCGCATGGCTGATCCGATCCGGCAACGTGTACCTGCTGGCAGCCTGGGGCTTGATTTTGGCAGTGGTCCGGGCCCGGTACTGGCACAGATGTTCAGAGAAACCGGCTACCGAATGAATACTTTTGATGTGTATTACGCCAACCAGCCTGATGTCATGACACAGCAATACGATTTCATTACCAGTACCGAAGTGTTTGAACATCTGTCTGCTCCTGCACAGGTACTGGAACAACTGTCAGCCATTCTGAAACCGGGAGGCTACTTGGGCATTATGACCAAACGGGTCACCAGCCAGGAAGCTTTTGCCAGCTGGCACTATAAAAATGACCCGACACATATCACTTTTTTTTCTGAAAACAGCTTTCACTGGATCGCCCGGCATTACCGGATGACTCTGGAGGTCATCAGTCAGGATGTCGTCATTCTGCAGAAAAAAACAGACCTTCAGCAGTAACCGATCTCCGAACTTAGCGCAGTGGCACTGCGTACAAAAGTGCCACTGCCTCTGGCAACCTCTTTACCACGACTGTCATACACAATGGACTCTGCGATAATCTGAGTTTTACTGCGATTCACAACCCTGCCAATGGCCTTCAGATAACCCTGACTGACAGGCCTCAGAAAATATGTTGTGAAACTGGAGGTCACCACAAAATAACTCGTCTCCATTGAGTTAGCGGCAAAATAAGCTGCATCATCCAGCGCCTTGAAATATATCGATCCGTGCACCGCACCGGCCGCATGGAAAAAGCTCTCCTGAACATCAAACTGAATCGTTGCCAGTCCCTTTTCCACCTGAATAGAAGGCTGATAAGTATCGTTGCAACGCCCTGATAAATACATATTTTCCAGTTTACTGAAGTGTTCCTGTTTCATTTTTCTGCTCCGTAATTGAACCGTCAGAATCGAGTCACTGACGGGGTATGCCTGCATGATAACCGATATTAAACCTGACGCCTTGTCACCAAACTGACACTGTCATGTCAGGTTTCTGTCATCCCGGATGCCTAGAGTTGCCATAAAAGCGTCGTGTCTGAAGGGTTATCAGACAGCCGATTGAGTCGTTCACATACAGCTTCAGGGTGAAACCGTGATCAATATTGAACAGGTTGTCAGTGACAAATTTCCTGCCATATCCCGTCGTAATCCTCTGGTAAAAAATGGGCTGTTCCGTTTCCTTCGCTGGCTGTGCCGTGAGCAGGAGATTAATCGCTTTCTGGATAAGCACCATGATGCAGATGCCCCGGAGTTTGTTGACCTGGTACTGGATTATTTTGATTTCAGTCTGTCTGTCAGTGACAGTGAACGGGAAAATATTCCAACGGAAGGCCGGGTCGTTATTGTTGCGAATCATCCGATTGGTACGCTGGATGGTCTGGCACTGCTGAAACTGATACGCAGTGTACGTGCCGATGTACGTATTGTTGCTAACGATGTGCTGATGCAGTTTACGCCGCTGCAGCCTTTATTGTTACCCGTCGATAATATGACTCAGCGAGGCTATAAGCAGAGTACAGCCCGTATTACCGATGCATTGAAGAACGATGAGGCAGTGATTATTTTCCCGGCAGGTGAAGTATCCCGTGCCGGTCCTGCAGGCGTTAAAGACGGCCGCTGGCAGCCTGGCTTCCTGCACTTTGCCCGCAAAACCAATAGCCCGATTCTGCCTGTTTATGTCGGTGGCCGGAACTCATCCCTGTTCTACGGCATGTCAATGATGGCCAGACCTCTGGGTACACTGATGCTACTCAGAGAGATGTTCAAACAACGTCAGGTGCGCTTACCGGTACGTATTGGTCGCAGCATCCCTATGTCACAACTGGATATTGAACACCTGTCCAATCGGGATAAAGCCAAACTACTGAAAAAGCATGTCTACCGGCTATGCAAAGACAGAAAGCCGCTGTTTCATACAGAAAAAAGCATTGCCCACCCTGAAGACCGCCGTCTTCTGAGACGGGAGTTGCGGCAATCGCAATTGCTGGGAGAAACACGGGATGGCAAACAGATCTTTCTGTTTGATGCCGAAAAAGGCTCTGTTGTTATGAAAGAGCTGGGCCGCCTGAGAGAGATTTCATTCCGCCGTGTCGGAGAGGGCAGTGGTGAAAAAAGAGATCTGGATCGCTACGACAAATACTATCGGCATATTATTCTCTGGGATGAAGAAGAACTGGATATTGTCGGAGCCTATCGTATCGCTGAAGCCGGGCAGCTGATTGAGCAGGAAGGTATTCAGGCTCTGTACTGCAGCGAACTGTTCACGATCTCTCCTGCTCTGGAGTCCCGATTAAGTCAGGGCATTGAACTGGGAAGAAGTTTTGTTCAACCCAGATACTGGGGTAAACGCAGTCTGGATTATCTTTGGTTTGGTATCGGTGCTTATCTCAGACACCACCCGGAAGTACGCTATATGTTTGGACCGGTCAGTCTGAGTAACAGCTACCCACAGGCTGCAAAAGATCTGATTGTCTGGTATTACCGTCATTACCACGGTGCTGAACAGCCTCTGGTTAAAGCCAATGCTCCTTACGTTTCTGACACTTCGGTGCAGCAGGAGATGTATAACCTGTTCAACGGCGATGATGCCCAGGCTGATTTTCTGATTCTTAAAGAACAGCTGGATCATCTGGGTGTGACAGTACCAACACTGTACAAGCAGTATACGGAGCTGTGCGAAGAAGGTGGAATTCAGTTTATGGACTTCAGTGTGGACGCTGATTTTGGCTACTGTATTGATGGCTTTATTCTGGTTGATCTGGAGAAAGTAAAACAGCGAAAAAAAGAACGTTATATCCATAATGGTCTTGACGGAACCCCTGGCAGTGAAACGCCAGTCCGACAGGCATTACACCAGCCTGACAACGCACCAGATTAAACGCCTCTGCCCCAGAACAGGACATTTTTTGTCCCATATATTCTGAACATTATTAAGGCCTGTTCATCTTTTCTGGTCAGAAAAGAGCTGACAGGCCTTTGTTTTTACTATAAAAACCACACTTTCTCTGTAACTAAAACGTCGCATAGCTGTCAACTCACTGGCATGAAACCTGATTATACTGCAGTGCATTAAGTTACTAATTCAAACACAGATCTGTCTTTATGGAGTAAATAACATGACATTATCTCTGGAAGGGAAAAAAGGCATCATTGTTGGTATCGCCAATGAAAACAGCATCGCTTATGGCTGTGCAAAAGTGCTGAAAGCAGCCGGAGCAGAACTGGCAGTAACCTATCTGAATGAAAAATCCCGTCAGTATGTTGAGCCTCTGGCAGAAGCCCTGGATGCCCGTTTATTCCTGCCTTTGAATGTTGAAAGTGCCGACGAAATGGAAAACGTTTTCCAGGTAGCAGAAGAAACCTGGGGCGAAATTGACTTTGTTGTCCACTCTATTGCCTGGTCTCCTCTGGACGAACTGCACGGTCGTGTGGTCGATTCCAGCAGTGCAGGTTTCTGTCGTGCAATGGACATCTCCTGTCATTCTCTGGTTCGCATGGCGAAACTGGCTGAGCCTCTTATGAAAAATGGTGGTTCTATCATCACAATGAGCTACTACGGCTCAGAAAAAGTAGTCGATCACTACAATATGATGGGACCGATCAAAGCGGCTCTGGAAAGTACGGTACGTTATCTGTCAGCCGAACTGGGTGAGAAAAATATTCGCGTCAACAGCGTATCACCAGGCCCTATGATGACCCGTGCAGCATCAGGCATTGATCATTTTGATGAGCTGGTTCATAACGCAGAAAACCACTCCCCCCTGCATCGTCTGGGTACTCCGGAAGAAGTCGGCAATATGGCCGCCTTCCTGGTCAGCCCTATGTCATCGGCCATTACTGGTGGCGTACACTATGTCGATGCTGGCCACCACATCATGGCATAAGACTGCATTCTTCTGAACAATGGTTGTCTGAAGAACACATTTGCCGGGAATTCTCCCGGCTTTTTTGCCCCTGATCCTGATTACAGCACAGAATCAGAGGTCATCCACTGAACAAGGCTCTGAATTTTCCTTGCACAAACCATAGCCATTAATCAGTACTCATAGACCTTAGCGCCACCGTCAGACTGAGCTCTCAGCAAAGCCCTGAGAGCTTCATTGTGTAGCAGGCCATAGCGTTTTTCATCACCGATAACAGAACTGATTCCAAGGCTGATAGTATTGCCAGACAGCAAGCTTTGCAGATCCTGATGTACCTGCAGAGCCAGCCTCATACCTTCAGCAAAATCATTATGTATCGCCCAGAAAATAAATCCTGATTCTTTATAACGGCTGATAAAGGTGCCAGCAGGCAACAGCTGACGCAGCTCATCAGCGATGGGTTTCAGTCGTTCATTCAGCCCCGCCTGATCCAGAGCTAACAGGTCCTGGCTGTTATCAAAATCCAGAATATAAAGACTGTGAGGGACTTCAGACCCTATCTGCTCAATCCGGTCATTAACCTGAACTTCAAAGGCCTGACGGGATAACAAACCAGTGAGTTCATCTTTTTCCACCAGTGTCTGTAGCTGGTGATGGGCATCCTGAAGGTGCTCTGTCTGCTCCGCTACCTGCTGCATAATGTTCATCAGCTCCTGATAACCGGAATCCATTTTATCCGGCAGACTGACGGGACAATCCAGCTCCATTTTACGTGCCGCCTTCAGGATTTTTTCACCATTCTGGTGCATCTGACGGGATACCATTTCCAGATTTTCAGCCAGCTGATTATAGCTTCTGGCCAGCTCTGCCATTTCCCGGCCACCGGATTCCTCAAGGCGCACAGCATACTCCGGACGCCCCGCAGCCAAATGACGAAGAGACTGACTGACTTTACGGAACCGGGTAATGATCTGATTCATAAACAGAAAAATGACACAGCCAAAGCTTACAACCACCAGCCCAAAATTAATCAGACTATTATCATGCACCCGATGCAGATCCTGCTCTAAAGCTTCCATGTTCAGCCCGGTTCCCAGGGTCCACTGCCAGGGCTCAAACAGATCGGCATAACTGGTCTTTGCCTTCAAGACCTCTTTATTGAGCGGATCAGGCCATTGATAGTTAACAAATCCACCGCCACTCTGTGCCTGGTCATAAAGTTTACGAACAAGGTAAAGTCCTGTGGGGTCCTGCATCCCCATAATATTAGTGCCAACCAGCTCTTTAATGCCGTTGCTGATCGCGACACCTTGCTGATCGCCCATAAAAATATAATTGCCGGAGTCATAGCGCATCGCAGAAATAGCTTCCAGTGCTCTGGCCTGGGCTTCATCTCTGGTCAATTCTCCATTACGGGCGCGCTGATGAAAATGCTGAAGAATATTTTTAGCCGCTTCAACCATATGCACCACATTAGACTGATAACAGCTGCGAATTTCGCTGCGGGTACTGCCCAGTTCCAGCATGGTGTTAGCGAACAACCCCATAGTAAACAAGGTCAGAACAACCCAGATACGTGTTGTCAGTGATAATTCGGAAAAAAACGCTTTCATAAAAACCCTGACCTGAAGGATCCATATTCAGATACTCTCAAGCTTACAGCAAAAGAGAAAAAAACAAGTAAAAACATAAAGTTATAGAGCAACAACTTTAATATTAAAAAAACTGCCAGATATGTATAAATATTACAGGATAACCAGAAAATCACCGGAGAAAAAATATTACACTCTATTACACGACACCTGCACTGCTCATCATTCCAATGGCACTATCAGCAGATTGATAACTTAAAGTGTAACAGGTGTTTGAACGAAGTAACTCCCGGCTTTCCCGGAATCATCGTCACCGTTAAAATAGCTCCCCTGAATTCAGACAGGAAGGCTTTATGGCTCGCAAAGATTATCCCGACAACTTATGGCATCCCGTTTACTGGCCGACCCGTGCAGGTTTCGCCATCATCTGGTTATGTGCCTGGCTACCCTGGCCCGTGAAATATACCCTGGGTAAATGGGCTGGCCTGATAATCCGGCGATTAGCCAGAAGCCGCCGCAAAGTCACAGAACGTAATATCCAGCTCTGTTTTCCAGAGCTCTCGACTGCAGAACAACAGCAACTCGTTCGAAAGGTCTTTATTCAGAATGGCATTGGCCTATTTGAAACCGCTACCGCCTGGTTTCGCCCGGCTTCCATTCTGAAAGAGATCTCAGTCGTTAAAAATGGCCACTACATGCAGGAAGCCATTGATAGTGGCAAGGGTGTGATCATTCTGGGAACCCATGTCAGTACTCTTGACCTGGCCGGAGCTGTCAGCAGCCTGTTTTTTGACATTGATATTTTTTATCGCAAGCACAATAACCCACTGTTTGAACAGATTATGACCCACTGTCGGGAGAAGATTTATCGCGACACTATTGATAAAAAAGATCTGAAAAAAGCGATCCGAACCCTGAGGAAAGGTAATATTCTCTGGTACACTCCGGATCAGGATTTTGGTCGCCGTGTCAGTGTGTTTGCCCCTTTTTTCGGTGTCGAAGCGGCAACGGTCAGTATTACCAGCCGTCTGGTTAAAATGACTGGTAGCGTACCTCTTCCCGTCAGTATCAGCCGCACAGAAGATAACACCTACCAGCTGGAGTTCTTCCCACCACTGGAAAATTACCCAACTGGAGATGATGTGGCTGATGCCACGTCTCTGAATAAAACACTGGAAGAGATCATCAGAATGCATCCTGATCAGTATATGTGGATGCACCGCCGCTTTAAAACGCGCCCGGAAGGTGAAAAAAGCCTGTACGATTAACTGGCGACTGAATTCAGAACCGGCATAAAGATCCTTTGTCTGACATCCGGTATTGTGTACGGTCAGTAATAAACAATACCGCACAATCCCCTTAGTGATCTTTGTGCCCTGTTGTATGATTACATCTATCTTAAAAAGCTGATTCCCTCTTTTTTATCTCTAACTATCAGGAGCACACTGCTGCCATGGCTCAGTTTGTTTACACCATGAATCGCGTGGGCAAAGTTGTCCCACCGAAACGTGAAATTCTGAAAGATATTTCTCTGTCTTTCTTCCCCGGTGCCAAAATTGGTGTTCTGGGTCTGAACGGTGCGGGTAAATCCACCCTGCTGCGCATTATGGCGGGTGTTGATACCGAATATAATGGTGAAGCCCGTGCCCAGCCTGGCATTAATGTCGGTTATCTGCCTCAGGAACCCGTGCTGGATAACAGCAAGAATGTTCGTGAAGTTGTTGAAGAAGCGCTGTCTGAAATTAAAGATGCTCAGACACAGCTGGAAGCTGTTTATGCCGCCTATGCAGAACCTGACGCTGATTTTGACAAGCTGGCTGCCGAACAGGCCCGTCTGGAAAATATCATTGAAGCCTCTGACGCCCATAACCTGGAGCGTAAGCTGGAAGTAGCTGCAGAAGCACTGCGTCTGCCGGACTGGGATGCCAAAGTAGAACATCTGTCCGGTGGTGAGCGTCGTCGTGTGGCCCTGTGCCGTCTGCTGCTGTCCAGCCCGGACATGCTGCTGCTGGACGAACCGACCAACCACCTGGATGCGGAATCTGTCGCCTGGCTGGAACGCTTCCTTCACGAGTACTCCGGTACTGTGGTAGCCATTACCCACGACCGTTATTTCCTGGATAACGTTGCTGGCTGGATTCTGGAACTGGACCGTGGTCACGGTATTCCATGGGAAGGAAACTACTCCAGCTGGCTGGAGCAGAAAGAAGCCCGCTTAGAGCAGGAAGCGAAACAGGAAGCATCCCGTCAGAAATCCATGAAGTCTGAGCTGGAGTGGGTGCGCTCGAATGCCAAAGGTCGTCACGCTAAGAGCAAGGCACGTCTGGCACGCTTTGAAGAGATGCAGTCCCAGGACTTCCAGAGCCGTAACGAAACCAACGAAATCTACATTCCACCCGGACCGCGTCTGGGTGACAAGGTGGTTAACTTCAACGGCGTAACCAAGTCCTTTGGTGACAAGCTACTGATCGACAACCTGGACTTCAGCATCCCTCAGGGTGCCATCGTAGGTATCGTCGGTGGTAACGGTGCTGGTAAATCCACCCTGTTCAAGATGATTGCCGGTGAAGAGCAACCGGATTCCGGTACGGTTGAAATCGGTGAAACCGTGAAGCTGGCATTTGTAAACCAGAGCCGTGAAAATCTGGACGGGACCAAAACCGTTTGGGAAGAGATCTCTGATGGCCAGGATATTCTGACTATCGGCAGCTATCAGGTACCATCCCGTGCCTATGCTGGTCGCTTTAACTTTAAAGGCAACGACCAGCAGAAGTTCGTAAAAGACCTGTCTGGTGGTGAGCGTGGTCGTCTGCATCTGGCGCAAACTCTGAAGCAGGGAGCAAACGTACTGCTGTTGGATGAACCGTCAAACGATCTGGATATCGAAACTCTGCGTGCACTGGAAGAAGCGCTGCTGACCTTCCCTGGCTGTGCTTTTGTGATCTCGCACGATCGCTGGTTCCTGGATCGTATCGCCACACATATCCTGGCATACGAAGGAGACTCCAAAGTAGAATTCTTCACCGGTAACTACACCGAGTATGAAGCGGATTACCATAAACGTGTGGGTACTGATGTGCCTAAGCGTGTGAAGTACAAGCGTATCGACGCTTAATAGCTTCACCTAAGATCAAAAGGTACTGCACAGCAGTACCTTCTTCTTTGGCCAGCATTAAACAATCTTTTTAATAATCCTGATACTGATTAAACGTACTGACCTTACCCTGTTCTGTCATCGCGAAGACCTTAAAAGCATCTTTTCTGGCGCCTTCATAATCCATCCCCGGACCGCCGGAAGGCATACCAGGCACCGTAAGCAAACGGATATCAGACTCTGCACTCAGTAACTGCTTAATATCCTGCGCAGGGACATGACCTTCAATCACTTTGCCGTTCACTACAGCGGTATGACAGGACGCTCCTTGTTGGGGAACGCCAAGCTTTTGCTTAATTGGCGTCACATCATGCATTTCTATGGATTCCACCTTAAAGTTGTGATCCTTCAGATGATCCACCCAGCCTTTGCAACAGCCACAGGTAGGACTGTGATAAACCTGAATCTCATAGCTTTGCTCATTTTTTCCTTCCAGCCAGACAGGATTCGCAGCCTGAACCGGCGCTGATAGTACACTCCCCAGAGTCACCAAAGCAGGGAGTAATAATTGCTGTTTTTTCATCATATATTTCATATCAGAACTCAATTTCAAAATATTTATCTCTGTTGGATTACATTTCAATGCTCAGGTTCAGCCTGACCATTAAAAGACAATATTCCTCTGATAATCTGTATCCGACTACTCAGCACCACTGAACCCTGAAGAAACCTGACTACCGATGTGGTGCACCTGAATCTTTATTCATAAAAAGAGGGCTAAGGGCCGCTATTCTGAATAACGGCGAAATAACCGAAGGAATGCGACTAAACAATTTCAATTAGAACCCACACCCGACCATTTTCTTTGAGTTAAAATACCAGAAAACCGTCCAATTCTTACAGAGTTTGATTCCTGTCAAATAGCTGCATGTTTTGAGACATGGTTAACATACCCACATTTTATAACATTAACATATAATTAAAAAAGCAAATCACATCCAACTTAACAACCACCCTATTAAAGTTAACTCCTGCATACTTTTTTTATTTAATGCAAATATAGCTAAATAAAAACTTATTACCGCCGAAAACAAAACCAGCATAAAAGGAATATCTATAAAAAACACAAGGAAGTAATTATGTGTTTCTACAAACAGGTTCATTTATACCCACCATTCATTCCCCGAGATTGATTCACCAGATTTAAAACTAATCAATAGACTAGTGTACTCATGCCATACAAACACTCAATATGGCAAAACGGATATAAAGAGCACAGGAAAAGCTCTTAATTAAAAGGAAAATTACATGACTGACAACAATCAGCCATCAAACAATATGACTTCTATATCAGGCAATGCCGGAGATAACCGGCTCAGAGGTTCAGGGGCAGAAAACGAATATATCCAGGGAAAGGAAGGGAATGATGATCTTGCAGGTTACAGACCTGGTGACTATCCAACAGAAAACGCCTATGACCTGTTATCTGGTGGCACAGGAGATGACAAACTATATGCTGTAGGAGGCAGCCAGGCTGACCTGTACGGTGATGAAGGTAATGATCAAATCACTATTATAGAAAACCTTGATAACCGCGATCTGGCTGGAAATATAAAAATTTATGGCGGGGATGGAGACGATACAGTCAAGTCATACGCCGGAGATGGAATAAAAATATCAGGGGGTTCAGGTAAAGATAAGATTATTGTCTATGGGGGAACAGATGTAGAAATCAATGGAAATTCAGGTAATGACAGCATTTATCTTAATAAACACTCTGGCGGCTATCATGGAGATATAGCATCTATAATCAACCCCGGAGAAGGTAATGATTATGTTCGAGGTTCAATGTATAGCGAAGTTCTATTATTTAATAGAGGCGATGGAGCTGACAGAATTAACCTGGCATCACTGACAACATCAGGAAGAACAACCGAACAAAATATAATTCGCTTTGGCGATAATATTTCAGTATCAGATATCGATCTTGATGATTCAGGTAGCCAGTATATCATTAC
This sequence comes from Oceanospirillum sediminis, assembly GCF_014164585.1. GTDB lineage: Bacteria > Pseudomonadota > Gammaproteobacteria > Pseudomonadales > Halomonadaceae > Oceanospirillum > Oceanospirillum sediminis. The sequence goes on from NZ_JACJFM010000007.1 coordinate 29,024, forward strand.
ATTAAAGGAAAATGGTATTAATACCAGCGATAGTATTACTATACTTTACCAGGATAATATCCTGTTAGAATTTGCAGATGGTACTAGTTACGATATCAACAATCTGCCAGCACCTGTTTATGGCACTGATGGTAACGATGTCATCAGCAGCTACCAGGATATCAAAGCCGGGGACGGCGATGATCTGATTACTCTGCAGCATTCCAGTCTGCCCGGTGAACCGGTCCGTACGGCCGAAGGTGAAGCCGGTAACGATACCATCACAGGGGAATCCGCAGCCGGTACCCATCTGAAAGGCGGGACTGGCGATGATACGCTGATCACCACGATGGGTTATAACGAAGGCATGCCGGATGCGCCTGTCACAATTCTGGAAGGTGGCATCGGGAACGACCAGATCCGCACCACCGGCAGCGGTAACGAGATCCGCTTCGGACTGGGGGATGGTCAGGATACTCTGTCACTGACTGAAGACTGGAACCGTCTGAATGATGATTATATTCAGTTCGGAGCCGGTATCACTCAGAACGATCTGCGTCTGATTACCTTCACCGACTCTCAGGATATGCTGCTGCAGATTCTGCAGAATGGTGAACCTACCGGTGATACCATGACCATTCAGGTGGCCGATGGTTATAACCAGACTGACTATAACTACACCCTGAAGTTTACTGACGGTACAGAAACCTCGCTGTTGTCCGTCGATGGTTATCTGCAGGGCACCAGTGCCGCAGACACCATTAGTAGCTACCAGGATATCAAAGCCGGGGACGGCGATGATCTGATTACTCTGCAGCATTCCAGTCTGCCCGGTGAACCGGTCCGTACGGCCGAAGGTGAAGCCGGCAACGATACCATCACAGGGGAATCCGCAGCCGGTACCCATCTGAAAGGCGGGGCTGGCGATGATACGCTGATCACCACGATGGGTTATAACGAAGGCATGCCGGATGCGCCTGTCACAATTCTGGAAGGTGGCATCGGGAACGACCAGATCCGCACCACCGGCAGCGGTAACGAGATCCGCTTCGGACTGGGGGATGGTCAGGATACTCTGTCACTGACTGAAGACTGGAACCGTCTGAATGATGATTATATTCAGTTCGGAGCCGGTATCACTCAGAACGATCTGCGTCTGATTACCTTCACCGACTCTCAGGATATGCTGCTGCAGATTCTGCAGAATGGTGAACCTACCGGTGATACTCTGACCATTCAGGTGGCCGATGGTTATAACCAGACTGACTATAACTACACCCTGAAGTTTACTGACGGTACAGAAACCTCGCTGTTGTCCGTCGATGGTTATCTGCAGGGCACCAGTGCCGCAGACACCATTAGTAGCTACCAGGATATCAAAGCCGGGGACGGTGATGATCTGATTACTCTGCAGCATTCCAGTCTGCCCGGTGAACCGGTCCGTACGGCCGAAGGTGAAGCCGGTAACGATACCATCACAGGGGAATCCGCAGCCGGTACCCATCTGAAAGGCGGGGCTGGCGATGATACGCTGATCACCACGATGGGTTATAACGAAGGCATGCCGGATGCGCCTGTCACAATTCTGGAAGGTGGCACCGGGAACGACCAGATCCGCACCACCGGCAGCGGTAACGAGATCCGCTTCGGACTGGGGGATGGTCAGGATACTCTGTCACTGACTGAAGACTGGCACCGCCTGAATGATGATTATATTCAGTTCGGAGCCGGTATCACTCAGAACGATCTGCGTCTGATTACCTTCACCGACTCTCAGGATATGCTGCTGCAGATTCTGCAGAATGGTGAGCCTACCGGTGATACTCTGACCATTCAGGTGGCCGATGGTTATAACCAGATCAACTACGACTACATGCTTAAGTTTGCTGATGGTACAGAGATAAAAATCAGTCAGCTTCCGACACCTCTGATGGGCACTGACAGTGCAGATATTCTGTATGCAGATAGCAGTCAGCATATTGGTGTTAAAGCCGGTGCCGGTGATGACACTATTCATGTCAGTGTCAGCGAATATGCCACAGAAGTCTTTATCGCAGATGGTGAAGCCGGAAATGATATTTTAATAACCAATGCTGCGGCCGCAGTGCATCTGAAAGGAGGTGCTGGTGACGACCAACTGGAAGTTACGGATAACCCAGTAATCGTGCAGCCAGATACACCTGCCGTTATCTTAGAAGGAGGAATCGGAAATGACACAATAAAAACATCGGAGCAACAGGATATTATCCTGTTTAACAGCGGAGATGGTTATGACACCGTCACATTTGCAATGTACCAGGCACCTGATAGTCAGCCAGATATCATTCGATTCGGCGAAGGCATCAGTGCCAGTGATCTCAGTTTCCAGGGAAGCGTTGATCTGGAGATATCCGTCAATAACTCTGGTCAGCCCACCGGAGATCAGATCACTATCACAGACATTGCCAGTGTCGACAGTGCCATACAGCTGGAATTTGCTGACGGTACGTCTCACAACCTGTCAGATTTCTGGCTGATATAACATGATCTGCTGATTCACTAGTCTATTGAGCCTCTGATACTCCGGTATCAGAGGCTTTTTATTCTGTTTATAAAGATAGACCAGATTCAGCTTTTGCCCTGATAAACAATTAATCAGTACTCAAAAAAATAGCCCCGACTAAGCGAGGCTATATTTATATTCGATCACGATGGTTATTCAGGCTTGTTATTCACCATAAACAACACCCGGTAACCAGGTTGCCAACTCGGGCCACATTGTCAGAGCCAGCAGCATAGTGACCTGAATCAGAATGAAAGGAATGACCCCTTTATAGATAGCCGATGTAGGCACCGAAGGTGGTGCGACCCCTCTCAGATAAAAGAGTGCAAAACCGAATGGAGGTGTCAGGAAAGAGGTTTGCAGATTGATCGCCATCATAATACCCAGCCATACCGGATCCAGCCCCATCATCAGCAGCACAGGAGCAACAATCGGAACCACAACAAAGGTGATTTCAATAAAGTCCAGGATAAAGCCCAGCAGAAACATAACCAGCATCACGATGATCATGGCACCGACAACACCACCAGGCATATTATCAAACCAGTGATGAATCAGCTCTTCGCCACCAAATCCCCGGAATACCAGAGAGAAGATAGAAGCGCCAATCAGAATCATAAAGACCATAGCCGTAACATTGGTTGTGGAACGCACCACCTCAGCCAGCATCTTCATGCTCAGCTGACGCTGAACACCCGCCAGTATTGCCGCACCGAATGCCCCGACACCTGCAGCCTCTGTCGGCGTTGCAGCTCCGGTCAGAATCGACCCCAGCACCGCAATAATCAGTACAACCGGTGGCACCAGACCTTTTAACAGAATTAATACCAGAGGTTCCTGAACATTACGGTCAGCCTGAATCTGCTCACGGCTGACTGCCGGCGCAGCTTCAGGTTTCATGAATGCCACAGACATCATGTAGATGATATAAGCCATCACCAATAGCAAACCCGGAATCATGGCACCAACAAACAGATCACCTACCGAAACTGTTTTCGGGCTGAAGACCCCCATATTCAGCTGAGCCTGCTGATAAGCGCTGGACAGCACATCACCCAACAGAACCAGAGCAATCGATGGAGGGATAATCTGACCCAGAGTACCAGTTGCACAAATAGCACCGGTTGCCAGTGACGGGGAATAGCCACGTTTCAGCATGGTCGGCAAAGAGATCAGTCCCATAGTGACGACTGTCGCTCCGACGATACCAGTACTGGCTGCCAGTAGCATGCCAACCACCACAACAGAGATACCCAGACCACCACGAATAGAACCAAACAGCAGCGCCATTGCATCCAGCAGGGTCTCTGCCACTTTGGACTTTTCAAGCAAGACCCCCATCAGAACAAACAAGGGTACAGCAATCAGAGTCTGGTTGGTCATAATACCGTACAGACGGTTCGGAAACGCCTGCAGGAAAGCCATATCAAATACGCCTGCCGCAGCACCGCCAAAAGCAAATACCAGAGCAGTACCAGCCAGAGATAGCGCAACCGGGTAGCCCATCATCAGGACCACACAGACAGCACCAAACAGAACAAGGGGAAGAAACTCAACCACTATACTTTCTCCTCATTGATGTGATGTTCAACGCCATCGGATTTGCCCATAACAACCAGCAGGTTGCGCAGGCCTTCGGCAATACCCTGTAACAGCAGTAATCCGACCATTACAAGAATCAGTGTTTTCAGGAGAAAGACAGCCGGAATGCCACCGGCCTCAGGAGATCCTTCCATCACCGCCCAGGAGTTCATTACATAATCAAAGCTGATTGATGCCATAAACAGTGTTACTGGCAGCAACAGGCAAACGGTACCCAGCAGATCAACCAGTGCTTTTTTCTTTTCTGACATTTCACGGTAGAAAATATCAACACGAACATGGCCATCGTGCTTCAGGGTATACCCTGCGGCCACCATAAAAACTGCAGCATGCAGGTACATTACAGATTCCTGCATGGCAATCATGCCTGTATTAAATAAGTAGCGCAGTACAACAACTGTAAACATGACGATCATCATAGCCAGGGTAAGCCATGCAATTGATCGTCCGACAAGCTCCGTCAGGGCATCAATTTTGTTGATAACCTGACTCAGAGTCCCGGGGCCCTTGGTCATGGTAAACCTCATTTTTATTAGTTATTCAGATGCCTGGTCCGCCTCTGGTCAGAAGGTCGCCAGAACACTCAGATCAGTTCAGCCGCTACGTTTACATCAGTCAAACGTAAATACGGTTGAACGGCTGGACTAATCATACTTTTGTCACTGACAGGAGAAAAGTTTTCGACAGTGTAATAAGACACAAAAAAACCGGCAAAGCTGCCGGTTTCTGTTACCCATCGAATATCAATCCGTAGTAATACGCAGAAAGCAGACCGTTTGTGAACTCATCCGCTGCTCAGGTTTTCATTCCTTTACTGAACCTGACGTTCTTTCTCTATCAGGAATTCCGCAATTTTCAGCATATTCGGCCAGCTACCCGCCATGCCTGTATCGATACGGTATTTACCATTAATCACCATACCAGGCACACCTAACGCCTGATAACCTCTCAGACGAGCGCCAGCCTGCTGTACTTTTGACTTCACACCGAAAGATTTCAGTGCTTTTTTCGCCTGGTCTTCTGTCACGCCGTACTCAGCAAAGAACTGAGCAATGGAGTTCTCGTCCGCCAGACGCTGATTCTGCTGGTGAATGCGGTTAAAGAAATCAGCATGCAGTTTTTCGCCAATCCCCAGTGCTTCTGCTGCATAGAAAGCCGAGGCATGAGTTTTCCAAAGTTTACTGAAAGTGCCCGGTACTCGCTCAAAACGCACATCATCAGGCAGGGTTTTAATCCAGGGTTCAATATAAGGTTCGAAGTCATAGCAGTGAGGACAGCCGTACCAGAACAGCTCAGCAACTTCAATTTTTCCTGGCTGAGACACCGCAACCGGCGTCGTCAGGCGGATATAGTCCTTACCTTCAACAAAATCAGCAGCCATAGCCAGTGAACTGAATACCGTCAGTACCAGAACCTGGCTGATACGCTTAGCAATACGTGTGAACATACAGGAGATCCTTGTGTTCTGCTTAAGGAATAATAGTTGGAGTAATACATACCTGAACAAAAGTATTCCAATACTCTCCAATCTCTGACTGTAAAATACAACACAGCAACTTGTCACAGAGATACTTTTGTTCAGGTAGTTAATAACAATACGCTTCTGAAAGAAAAAAGTTCCTTACGCAACAAAGATTCCTGTCACAGATCACCATGCCTGTCATTCTTTGTTGGAAGAACTTCCATAACTCAGATACGACAAAGGGGCCCTGAGGCCCCTTTGCAGACAGAGTATACACTCCGATAGCTCTGACTGACGCAGAGTTGAAGCTTAGTTCAGACCAAACACGTAGTTAGAAACGGCCTGAATATCTTTATCACTCATTTTAGCTGCGATAGCACTCATCATCTTGTTAGGATCATTCGTACGCGCGCCATCGCGGAATTTCTTCAGAGCTGCTTCAGTGTAAGCCGGATTCTGGCCACTCAGAACAGGATATTTCGCCTGGGCATTGCCCATACCATTCGGAGAATGGCAAGCTGTACAGGCTGGAATACCTTTTGCCATATCACCGGCACGGTACAATTCACGACCACGCTCCAGTGTAGCCGGATCAGACTGGCCCAGGTTCTTAGGCTTAGCTGAAAAGTAAGCCGCTACATTCTGTGCATCCTGATCAGAGAAACCAGTAACCATACCAGTCATTTCAGGTACCTTACGAACACCGTCACGGATCTCCATGATCTGCTTTGCCAGATAGCTTTCATGCTGACCTGCCAGACTCGGGTAGTTAGGAATCATGGCTACGCCATTTACACCGTGACAACCCGCACAAACAGCTGCTTTTGCTTCTCCGGCCTTTGCATCACCTGCGGCATGGGCAAAGCCTGCCAGGCTAAGAGAAACTGTCAGACCTACCAGTAATTTCTTCATCGCTAATCCAATCTTGCTAATTTTTTAAGTTGATTACTGTTGTTTTCATGAGGCTTACCGAAAGACGTTAAAACTGCCTCAGTAGCCGAAACTGTCGACGAGGCTCCCGCCGGATAAAGCCCTGGCAGTGTCTCAGAATATTATCAATTCGCTGTACGGCTGTGTTTTTCAGTTCGTGCCTGAATCGCCGCAATGATACACTACCATTTAAAAAGTGGTGGCATTATATACTAATCCGTAGTGAAACGTGAACGCCCCATACTAATCCGATCTTTGCCCCATTAGTTGAATAAATTATGACCGACGTGCCTTCTATCCCGAAACTGAACTATCAGACTGCCCAATATATGATCAGCGCGCCTACTCTGGCTCAGTGCCCGCCTGAAACCGGGGCCGAAGTTGCCTTCGCCGGTCGATCAAATGCGGGGAAATCCAGCTCCATCAACACCCTGACCCAGAACTCCCGCCTGGCCAGAACCAGTAAAACACCAGGGCGCACGCAGCTTATCAACTTTTTCAGCCTGCACAAGGGCACAGATCAACGCCTGGTCGACCTTCCAGGTTATGGTTTTGCAAAAGTCCCGGAAAAAGTAAAACTGGAGTGGCAACGCCATCTGTCAGAGTACCTGCTTCAGCGCCAGAGCCTCAGAGGCATCGTACTGGTGATGGACATTCGCCATCCCCTGACAGAATTTGATCAGATGATGCTGCAGTGGGCTGATGAAGTAAATAAACCGGTACATATCCTGCTGACTAAATCAGACAAACTGAAACGCGGTGCCGCTAAAAATGCTCTGCAGCAGGTGCGTAGCGCCCTGCAAGAGTGGCAGGACCTGGTAACGATCCAGATGTTCTCATCGCTGAAAAAGGACGGTGTGGATCAACTGAGAAAGAAACTGGATGAGTGGCTGGCCGATCCTGAAGTCATCACCCATATCGAAGCGTCTCTGAAGGCGGATCAGGATAATTCTTAATCCTGACACTCCATACAAAAACAGCCCGGCCTATGGAGTAACCAGAAGGACATAAGCCCTTCTGGTTTGCCTGTTACAGGTCAGCAGGCCGCTGCTGATCACCCCAGATTTCTGACCGCCTGATGCAGTAACTGCAGAGAGTCGATGCGCTGATCAAAAGGAATCTCTTCAGGAGGATTCGGCCAGTCTTTAACCTGCACCCAGATCGTCTTCATCCCCATCGCTGCCGCCCCCTGAATATCATGCTCAGGATTATCACCGACAAATGCAATCTCTTCGGGCTGGCATGTCAGATGATCCAGCACAGCCTGAAATGCTCTGGCATCCGGTTTGGCGACGGATAAACCTTCTGCACTGAAAGCAAAATCAAAGTATTCGCCCAGTTCCGTCTGATAGACATCCGCATTACCATTACTCAGAGCACCAATCTGGTACTCTCTCTTCAGCCCCTCCAGAGCTTCAACCGCCCATGGAAAAGGCTCAATCCGGTTTCTGGCTTGCCAGAGTACCGCAAAGCTCTGTTCTGTCAGCGCCGTCGCATCTGATTCACTGTAACCGGACAATAACAGGCACTCATGGGTTGCCCGCATGCGTACCCGGGTGACAAAGTGTCGTAGTTCAGGATCGCGCCGGGCCAGACCAAGCCGGTATAAGCGCAGTTCCCGGGCAGTAAAACGAGCGGTCAGCGCTGGCGCATGATTATTCAGCCACTGATAAAACACCTGTTCAGCCCGATGCAGAACAGGATCCAGATCCCAGAGGGTGTCATCCAGATCAAACACTACCGCTTTGATAGCCATAAATTACCTGACAAGTTAAAGGGTTAATTATCACTCGACTTCAGAAGTCATCAGACTCGCAGCATAAAACACCAACCGGGAATCCGGCTATCACTTTACGGTGATTTTCCACCGGCAGGATGTTTATTTGCGACGATGAGATGTTCTGCGCGCTCTTGGATGGGCGTTATCATAGACCTGGGCCAGATGCTGGTAATCGAGCCGGGTATAAATTTGTGTACTGCTGATATCTGCATGTCCCAGCAACTCCTGCACGCCACGCAGATCGCCGCTGGATTCCAGCAGATGGCTGGCAAAAGAATGTCTTAATCTATGAGGATGTAAACGATCATTGATACCCTGTTCCAGCCCTATACGAGCCAGAATCTGCTGTACACTGGAACGATTGATACGCTTACCTCGTACCCCCAGAAACAACGCGTCTTCATCCGCTTGCTTCAGCCAGAGTTGTCGCACGGTCAACCACCTTTGTAACGCCTGACCGGCCTTAGTGCCAAAAGGCACCAGACGCTCTTTGCCCCCTTTGCCCATCACCCGAACCTGTTGCTCAGCAAAATTCACCTGAGTCAGATTCAGGGCCACCAGTTCAGCCAGACGAAGGCCACAGGCATAAAAAAGCTCCAGTATGGCACTGTCTCTTAACCCGACTTCATCAGATTCATCTGCCAGTTGATTAAGGAGATGCTGCAACTGATCCGGATCAACCGGCTTAGGCAATAGCTGCGGCGCTTTAGGTGCTTTCAGACCATCGGCCGGATTATCCGTCAATCGTCCTTCCTGTTGTAAATACACCAGCAAAGCCCGTATCGCTGCCAGCTGACGCTGTAGTGAACGAGGCGACAGGCCATTCTGATGCCTGAAGACCAGATAATAACGCAGATGATCCCGTTTCAGCTGATGCCAGCCTGTAATATCGGTTTCCTGCCGTAACCAGGCCAGGCATTGCAATAAATCACGCTGATAGTTACTGACAGTATGAGGTGATGCCTGACGAATCTCTCTGAGATCGGATAAAAAAACGTCAATATCATTTATCAGGCTGTCATGCATCTGCCCGGAATCAGGCTCGGATATATTTTTCATTACAACATTCCAGGACAATCATCCGGCGCGCTCAGAAAAATCCCGGATAAAGATCATCCACTTTGCTGAATGGATTACAGACAGGTCAGTGCAACCAGCTCAGTAAACGTACAATGACATCAGCCACGTACTGGGCAAAATCAGTCCCCATCTCAGCTTTAAAGTAGTCCGGGTTTTCACTGCCCAGCAACAAATACCCGGTTACGCTACCTTCATTAAGGGAGATAATCGCAACGGAACCATCGGCCAGCATGCCCCGGTCAAACAGCAACTCCAGCTGTTCTGCCGTCGCACCACCACAATAGGTACGTTCATTGCGCAGAAACGCCTGAATCAATGCTTCAATAGCCGTTTCAGAATGCACGATCAGCTGACTGGTATTGATATACTGCGAGTGAGCAGGGTTAGTAATAATCAGGCGACTATAGGAAGTACCAAAGGTATTACTAAGCTGTTCAGCCAGAGTCGCAGCCAGCTCATTCAGATCCTGACACTCCAGCAGAGACAGAACCAGACGCCGGACTCTTGCCAGCTGAGCATCATTATGCCGTGCAGTATCCAGCAAAGTTTCCAGCTGTTTCTCTTTCTGAGACAGACGCTCTCTGAGCAGAGTCATCTGCCGTTCCAGTAGAGAAACGGCCTGCCCACTCTGATGGGGCAGGCTGAGTTCCAGCAGCAAGTCCTCATGCTGCCGGAAAAAATCAGGATGTTGTTGCAGATAATCAACCACTGCCTGAGCATCTGTCATAGGTAGATCTGTCCTTCAAAAACCCGTGTTGCAGGTCCGGTCATCAGTACAGGCGAACCTTCCCCCTGCCATTCAATTCGTAATGTGCCTCCGGGCAGGTGCACCTGAACTTCGTTATCCAGTAACCCCTGAATCCGACCAGCCACCACGGCTGCACAGGCCCCGGTACCACAGGCCAGGGTTTCGCCAGCACCACGCTCATAGACTCTCAGTCGTACTTCATTACGACTGATCACCTGCATAAAACCGGCATTTACCCGATTAGGAAAGCGTGGATGAGATTCAATGGCCGGACCAAGCACATCAACCGGAGCCGTGTCTACATCGTCCACCACCATGACAGAATGAGGGTTGCCCATAGAGACCGCACCAATCTGGTAATGATTGCCGTCAACTTCAATGTCATAACAGCTGGCCTGTTCTGCAGCCTGAAACGGCACCTGCTCAGGAATCAGGCGAGGAGCGCCCATATCAACCGTCACCCAGCCATCATCGGTCAGACGCAACTCAATATTGCCACCGGCAGTTTCTACCTGAATCTCTTTCTTGCTGGTCAGACGTTTATCATAAACAAACCGGGCAAAACAGCGTGCACCATTACCGCACTGTTCCACTTCACTGCCATCCGCATTATAAATGCGATAGCGAAAATCCATATCCGGGTCTCCCGGTGGCTCGACAACCAGTAACTGGTCAAAGCCAATACCAAAATTCCGGTCTGCCAGGCTTCTGACCTGATCCGGATAGATGCGCGCTCTCTGGGATACCAGATCAACAACCATGAAGTCATTGCCCAGACCATGCATCTTTGAAAACTTCAGCAGCATCCTTTTCTCCTCCGGTACAACAGCCTGATATACTCAGTTTCCAGCTCAGCTATACCGGTCATCTTTATCTGTGGCTCTGATCAGGGATCAGAGCCGGGGTTATCCCCTGATTGATTTCCGCTGACAAGCGTTAACCGGGCAATACACTCTCACCCGCTATCTGTTGTGCGAATGTTTCCCGACGACGCACCAGGTAACTCTGACTACCATCAGCCATCACTTCGGCCGCACGGTTACGGCTGTTATAGTTCGACGACATCGCAAACCCATAAGCACCAGCAGAACGAACAGCCAGCAGATCGCCCTGTTCAAGCGCCAGCTCGCGATCTTTACCGATAAAATCTCCGGTTTCGCAAATCGGTCCGACCAGGTCATAAGACTGCGTTTCTTTATCTGCAGCCGGTTTCACCACCGGAATAATCGCCTGCCAGGCACTGTACAAAGACGGCCGCAACAGATCGTTCATCGCCGCGTCGACAATGGCAAAGTTTTTTGCTTCTGTCGGCTTCAGGTACTCAACCCGGGTAACCAGAATACCGGCATTGGCGGCAATTGAACGGCCCGGCTCCATAATCAGCGTTAACTGACGCTCTCCCAGACGTTCCAGTACCAGACTGGCATAATCCCCTGGCTCTGGAGGCGTTTCATCATCATAACGTACGCCTAAACCACCGCCCAGGTCCAGATGGTCAATAGTTATACCCTGCTCTGCCAGTCGGTCGATCAGTACCAGTAAACGATCCAGTGCATCCAGGAAAGGCGTGCTGTCTGTCAGCTGGGAGCCGATATGGCAGTCCACACCACGCACATCCAGATGAGGGAGCGCAGCTGCCTTACGGTACACGTCTTCTGCCCGGTCGATAGAAATACCAAACTTATTCTCTTTCAGCCCGGTAGAAATATAGGGATGGGTCTTAGCATCCACATCCGGGTTTACCCGCAAGGATACCGGCGCCTTAACTCCCATAGACCCTGCCACATCATTCAGACGTTCCAGCTCGGCCTCGGACTCAACATTGAAGCACTTAATTCCCACCTGCAGTGCTCTGCGCATTTCATCAGGCTGTTTACCTACACCGGAAAAAATAACTTTTGCCGGATCACCACCAGCAGCCAGTACACGCTCCAGCTCACCCACCGAGACAATATCAAATCCGGAACCCTGACGAGCCAGCACATTCAGTACTGCCAGATTAGAGTTTGCTTTGACTGCATAACAGATCAGATGCGGATGCGCCCCCAGAGCATCGTCATACGCTTTATAATGACGCTCCAGTGTTGCACGAGAGTAAATGTACAGGGGGGTGCCATACTGCTCTGCCAGCTCATTCACCGGCAGCTCTTCAGCAAACAGGGTGTCACCCTGATAATTAAAATAATCCATCAGCTTTCTTCTGCATTCGGGCACAGGTTATCACCTGTGCAGGATTCACTGTTGCCTGTCTGTGCCTGCTCTGAGTTTTTCTCAGGCAGAAATAACGGCCCTTTCTGACCGCAGGCCGTCAGCACCAGTCCTGTTATCAGAACCAGTGCAACTTTTTTCAGGATACCGGCCATTAACGCTGACTCAGCACGTCACGACCGCGCTGTACAGCGGCACGTACCTGATCCGGAGCGGTGCCACCAATATGGTTACGGGCGCTCACAGAACCTTCCAGCGTCAGTACATCAAACACGTCATCCGTGATGACATCAGAGAACTGCTGCAGCTCTTCCAGCGTCATTTCACCCAGATCTTTACCACTCTCAACACCGTAAGCTACAGATTTACCTACAATTTCATGAGAGTCACGGAATGGAATGCCTTTACGAACCAGATAATCCGCCAGGTCAGTCGCCGTTGAGAACCCACGTAATGCGGCTTCACGCATCTCGGCTTTGCGGGACTCGATAGCAGGAATCATATCCGCAAAAGCACGCAGAGATCCTTGCAGTGTATCGACGGTATCAAACAAGGGTTCTTTGTCTTCCTGATTGTCTTTGTTATACGCCAGTGGCTGGGATTTCATCAGCGTCAGCAATGAAAACAGGTGGCCATAAACCCGCCCACTTTTACCACGTACCAGCTCTGGTACATCCGGATTTTTCTTCTGCGGCATAATAGAAGAACCGGTGCAGAAACGATCTGGCAGATTGATAAAATTAAACTGCGCAGAGGTCCACAGCACCAGTTCTTCCGACATACGGGACAGGTGCATCATAATCAGGCTTGCGGCAGAGGAAAATTCAATCGCAAAATCACGATCCGATACCGAATCCAGAGAATTCTCGGTCGGACGCTCAAAGCCCAGCAGCTCTGCAGTCATGTGACGATCAATCGGGTAGGTTGTACCAGCCAGAGCCGCAGCCCCCAGCGGCAGAATGTTGATACGCTTACGGCAATCCTGCAGACGCTCATAGTCACGCTGCAACATTTCAAACCAGGCCATCAGATGATGACCAAAAGTGACCGGCTGAGCCGTCTGCAGATGAGTGAAGCCCGGCATAATAGTATCGGCTTCTTTCTCCGCCAGTCCCAGCAGGCCATCCTGCAAGCGCGTCATTTCGGCACTGATGTGGTCAATTTCATCTCTCAGGTACAGACGGATATCCGTCGCCACCTGATCGTTACGAGAACGCCCGGTGTGCAGTTTTTTACCGGTAATACCGATTTTCTGGGTCAGACGTGCTTCAATATTCATATGCACATCTTCCAGCTCAACAGACCACTGGAATTCGCCTTTAGCAATCTCTTCACGAATTTCGGTCAGCCCCTGAATAATCTGATCACGCTCTTCTTCGGTCAGTACACCGACTTTTGCCAGCATAGTCGCATGGGCAATTGACCCCTGGATATCCTGGTTCGCCATACGCTGATCAAAATCAACCGATGCGGTAAAACGGGCTACAAACGCATCTACGGGTTCACTGAAACGCCCGCCCCACTGCTGGTTGGTACCGGAATTCTGCGGGTTGGCGCCTGTATTATCACTCATTGCATATCCTCGTGCTGAATGGCTCCGTTTAAGGGTATTCGTTAATCATCGCCAGATGATAATTAATCCGACAGATCATGGAGCCTGCTGACTTTTATCTGCAGTATACCAGTAAGGTACTCTGATCCCCAGATAATAGGGGAACAGCTTCAGTAGCTGAACCAAAGTTTCTCTGCGAAAACCTTGCTGTATTCTCCGATAACTGACCGGGGAGTATCGGAACGCAATTGTTCAGATATGAATCCCCGACATCTTTAATTTTTCTTCATCTTAAACTCTTGTCTTCGTGTCTAACGGCTCAGGCTTTGCTAGAATCGGCAGAATTTTATTTATGACGCGAATCGATATGTTCATCAGCGGGTTTACGATGTAGTATCCGGCGGTGCACAAAACAACCGAGTTTTCTGATCTATGAGCAGACAAGTGATCCGTATTGCCACCCGAAAAAGTCCTCTGGCAATGTGGCAGGCCGAACATATTCAGGCCCGCCTGGAAGCCCTTCATCCGGGGCTGACCGTTGAACTGGTGCCAATGAGTACCCAGGGCGATAAAATTCTGGATACGCCACTGGCAAAAATTGGTGGCAAAGGCTTGTTTGTAAAAGAGCTGGAACTGGCGATGCAGGAAGGCCTGGCAGACATCGCCGTGCATTCTATGAAAGATGTTCCTATGGTATTACCGGAAGGCTTTGAGCTGCCAGTTATCTGTGAACGACATGCACCGACCGATGCTTTTGTCTCTAATCAATACGCCTGCTTTGATGATCTGCCTCAGGGGGCAATATTAGGTACATCCAGCCTGCGCCGTGAACTCCAGGCCAGAGCCAACCGCCCTGACCTTCAGGTTAAAAGCCTGCGCGGCAATGTTCAGACTCGCCTGGGCAAACTGGATGCCGGAGAGTTTGATGCCATCATTCTGGCGACATCCGGCCTGCAACGTATGGAACTGGATGGTCGTATTCGTCAGGAACTGCCTGCGGAACTTAGCCTTCCGGCTGTTGGCCAGGGTGCGCTGGGTATTGAAACCCGCGCCGATGATCAGGATATTATTGATCTGATTCTGCCCCTGAAGGATGAAGATACCTGGAACACGGTACGTGCAGAACGTGCCATGAACCGTCATCTGGAAGGTGGTTGTCAGGTCCCCATTGGTGGCTTTGCTGAACTGATGGATAATGGCGCCAGCATACGGTTACGTGCTTTAGTAGGTGAACCGGATGGCAGCCAGCTGTTACGCGCTGAAAAAACCGGAGCTGTCAGTGATCCTGAAGCTCTGGGTATTGCTGTCGCAGATATGCTGATTGATCAGGGAGCCAAAGCCATACTGGATCGGGTTTATAACCGTGCCTGATCCCGGTACTCATTCTGCTGCGCTGCTGAAACGCTCCTGTCAGATGCCTTTGAGAGTTGTGGTAACCCGCCCACAGAATCAGACAGAACTGACAGCATTACTGCAAAGCCGTGGCGCAGATGCATTACATATTCCTCTGCTGGCAATAGAGGAGATGGAAGAAACACCTCAGGATCGTAGCCGCCTTCTGGATCTGGATCACTTTAATGCTGTGATCTGCATCAGTCCGAATGCGGCACGCCTGTTTACAGATCGTATGGATATGTACTGGCCTCAACCTCCGGTTGAGGTGTACTGGTTCACACCAGGTCAGGGGTCTGCCGCCATTCTGGAGGACTTTGGCCTTCCGGTCAGCTGGCCCGGACAGGGCGACAACAGCGAAGCTATGCTGGAGATGCCCGGACTGACGGATGTCAGTGGAAAAAAAATTCTCCTGTGTAAAGGAGAAGGAGGCCGGACACTGCTCAAAGATACCCTGGTCAACAGGGGAGCCAGTGTCAGTGAACTGATTCTGTACCGCAGAACCTGCCCGAACCTGCTATCCGCAGAGCGGGATATTCTGCAGTTTGCCGAACTGGATGTCGTCATAATTTCCAGTTCTGACGCGTTAGACAACCTTGAACAGCTGACAGGATTACCTGCTCCGCTTTTAGATAAAACCCTGCTGGTTTCCAGCCCTCGCCTGCGACAGAAAGCCCGTTCGATAGGGTTTAAGCGTATCGTTCAGGCCAAAGGGGCAGGCAGCCGCTGGCAGCTCGCTGCGCTGGAAAGCATTGCCAGTCAGAGCTAAGCATGAGGCTACGCCATGAGCGAAAAGAAAAATAGCAAAGGGCCGGCTGATAAAAACAGCCCGGATGAAAAGACCGTGACATCAGAGAATCAATCCCAGAAAGAGCAAAGCACTCAGCCTTCTGCTGACCAGACTACTGCAGCGAATACTGCTGAGCAGAAAGAAGGCAATCAGCCTGATCTGAAAGGCAAAGCAGACAATAGCAAGCCAGCTTCTGCCCAGCCATCTGCTGTTGATAAAAAAGCTTCAGACGAAAAAAATCCAGCTGATCCGAAAGCAGCGGATAAAAAAGCGACGACTCAAGCAGACCCCAAAGCTCAGCCTGCAGAAGAGAAGCAGGCTTCTGGAAAGGGACTGGCCACTCTGGCCATCCTGATCTCTCTGGGCGCTGCCGGTGCGGCCGGTTATGGCCTGTGGATGCAGCAGACGAAATTACAGCAGCAGCTACAGGAACTGAGTGATAGCAACAGTGCACTGACCTCAAAAGTTCAGCAGCAGAATGGCCAGATTAGTAGCTTTAGCAGCCTGAAGCAATTGCCAGCTTCAATCCAGAAACTGGATGGAGAGCAGAGCAAACAGCGTCAGCAGATGATTCAGCTGGCAGCTGAGCTGGCCGATGCCAGAGGTCCTAAGCCAAGTGACTGGCTGCAGGCTGAAGCAGAGTATCTGTTGCGTCTGGCCAACCACAGGCTGCAACTGGAAGGTGATATCAATGGTGCCGAAGCTATGCTGGCCAGCGCCGATGAACGTCTGATGGAAGCGGATGATCCCAGCCTGTTCGCTGTCCGTGAGGCGATTGCAGATGAGCGACTGAGCTTGTCAGGCCTGGCTCCGGTTGATAAAAGCGGCATGTTCTTTACTATTGCTGCTCTGGAGAATCAGATTGATCAGCTGCCACTGCCACTGGAACCAGGCAATACCAGTGATGTCAGCAAAGGCCTGAACCTGAAAGGCGAAGAGGGTACACCAATCTGGAAGACATTATGGTCTGAAATGAAAGGCCTGGTGATTATCCGTCATCGTGACGAGACCATCACACCTCTGCTTCCACCCCAGGAAAGCATGTATCTGCGTCACAACCTGCGTCTGAATCTGCAACAGGCCCAGATTGCCCTGATGAAAGAAGATACCCGCCTGTATAAAGCTCTGATGCAACAGGCTCAACAGTGGATCAAGTCTCACTTTGACCTGAACCAGCACATGACTCAGAACGCACTGAAACAGCTGGCAAAACTCGAAAGTACTTCCATTGAGGTGAAGAAACCGGATGTATCCGGTTCTCTGAAGCTGCTGCGTAAAATCCAGAAACAACGATTCAAACCACAGCGTAAGGAGCCACAGGCATGAAACGTCTCTATATTGCCATTGTCCTCGCGCTGGCAGCGGGGATGTTCGCGGGCCTGATCATTAAAGAGGATCCGGGTTACATCCTGATGAGCTGGGGTAAAACCACTGTAGAGATGTCTCTATGGGTTGGTCTGGTACTGCAGGGACTGATTCTGATCGGCTTCTACCTGCTGATTCGCACTCTGGTAATCGTACGTAATCCGGTTCAGACACTGAATAAACTGACACCGGGCAGCCGTGAGAAACGTGCTCAGAAAGCGACGGTAAAAGGTCTGCTGCTGCTATCTGAAGGACAATGGCGTAAAGCAGAGCGCCTGCTGAGTAAGAGTGCAGAGCGCTCAGGTACACCTTTGGTCAATTACCTGGCAGCCGCTAAAGCCTCTCATGCTCAGGGACATAGTGGCCATACAGATAAACTGCTGAAAAAAGCTCTGGATAGCTCCCCTGGCGCGGAAACAGCGGTAGAAATTGCTCAGGCAGAAATCCAGTATGAGCGCGGCCAGTACGAGCAGTGCCTGGCAGCCCTGCTGCGCATCCAGAAACAGAACCCTCGTCATCGCTGGGCACTGAAAACTCTGATGCGCGTCTATAAGAAACTGGAAGACTGGAAAAGCCTGCAGGAGCTTTACCCTCAGCTGCTGAAAAATAAGGTGATCTCTGGCAAAGAAGGCCAGGATCTCCTGATTAACCTGAACATCTCTCTGCTAAAAGAAACCACTAAGCTGGAGAATGACGATAAGCAGCGCGAAGCGGTTCAGAAGATCTGGCAGAATCTGCCATCTGATCTGAAAGAAAATGATCGTCTGATTGAAGCCTATGCTCGCGGCCTGCTGGCCTGTAACGCAGAAATGGTTCTGGAGCGCTTTATCAATGAGCGACTACGCAAACGCTGGTCAGACAAGCTGGTCATTATCTATGGCCTGATCAGCAAGGGTGATGCAGACCAGCACCTGAAACAGACGGAGAAGTGGCTGGAGGGCCAGCCAGACAATGCCAGCCTGTTACTGACAGCCGGTCGTCTGTGCCTGCGCAATCAGCTCTGGGGTAAAGGCGCGGAATATCTGGAGGCCAGCTTCCGTCATGATCCTCTGGCAACAACGGCCGCTGAGCTTAGCCGACTGTATTCGAATATGGGACGCGCTACTAAGAGCCGCCATTATTACCAGCAGTGTCTGAATCTGGCAGGGTATCACTTGCCAGGTCTGCCGATGCCTGAAGCATCAGCAGAAAAAAACTGATCTGATCAGATAAAAAAACCGGCCCTTGAAGGCCGGTTTTTTTTATCCTCACCCTTACAACTCGTCAACATTTTCCCTCCCTGTTCAGGCACAAGTAGTCTTTGTCGCGATAAATCTAAAAAGCCGCCTAACCATCTGAAATTAAATAAGAAAAAATTTAAATGAAAATAATTCTCAAAAATACTTTACCAATCAAATGAGAAGCATTACTATTTAAACACGCTCAGGGAGATCTTCTGGTAAGGCGCTTAAGTCTGCAGGGGTGCCGGTTTAACCGCTTTACCATAAGCCTCTCTCTGGCTCGAAATAAACCAGTCAATTCAGGTTCAGGTTCCCGAATACAGTTGGTTTATCTCCTCATCAAGCTAATCACGGTCTGGCCCGACAGAATCCCCCTTCTGTCGGGCATTTTTTTGTCTGCTCTCAGGGGGTGGGATAATTTATTTTTTCTTAAAATATATTCAAATCAGTAAGTTATATATTTTAAGAAAAAATTTTGAGAATAATTCTCAAAATCACTTTACAGATCAAATGAGAACAAATATCATTAAATCACTGCTTAGCAATAAGCAACGATTTAAACCAGTTAAACAGGTTCAGGTTTCCTTTTTTATTTGGTTTATCTCCTCATCAAGCTAATCACGGTCTGGCCCGACAGAACCCCCTTCTGTCGGGCATTTTTTTGCCTGCTAATCCGGCCCGTTCCACAATCATCTGTATAACCTGGAAATCGTCCGATTATCTCATAACCCAATAGAGCGAATTGCTTCTTTATCAGGCAGCAGCCGACTCTGAAACACCTGGATAAAAACAACTGCAAGAAAATGCAAAAATCTTTCAGGAAAGGCTTTACTTTGAAAACAAGAATCATTATCATTTATTCACTGCTTAGGAATAAGCAGCGATTTAAACCACAGTTTAAATTAAGGTTCAGGTTTCCTTATTTAATGGTTTATCTCCTCATCAAGCTAATCACGGTCTGGCCCGACAGAATCCCCCTTCTGTCGGGCATTTTTTTATTTTCTAAACACTCAGAGCCATTTCTGATAGCAGAGCCACCTGAAAAATAGATCAGATATCAGGACAGGGAAAACTTACTCTTCATCACTATCAGGCTTATAAGGTTCAGCAGAGCGTTTTCTGATCGTACCAAAGCCCGTACTCTTACGTTCTACAGGGGCTGTCGGACGACGCTTAGCTGCCACACCATCCCCCAGTGCTTCTTCATTACGACGAGCGGCTCTTTTAGCCACTTTTTTCTCTTTGCCTTTCTGACGGGCTTTCTGAGCTTTTTTCTCTGCAGCCGTTTTTGGCTTTTTCTTACCTGGGGTTTTGCCATTACTGCGAACATCTTTAGGCCCTTTATACCTCCCTTCCAGCCCTTTTACACCAGTCTTATCAAAAGAAACCTGCAGATAGCGTTCAATCGTTGCTTTCAGATTCCAGTCCTGCGGCTGGATCATCGAAATAGCCAGACCCTGTTCACCAGCACGACCGGTACGGCCAATCCTATGTACGTAATCATCCCCTTTGCGAGCCATATCGTAATTGATCACAAGGCCGACACCCGAAATATCCAGACCACGTGCTGCTACGTCAGTAGCGACCATGACATTAATATGCCCCCGGCGCATCAGATTCATCACATGATTACGCTTATCCTGCTCCATATCCCCATGCAGCACGACATTGCGTACATCTTTATAGCGAAGGAAGCCCCCCAGACGATCGGCTTCAACTTTTTTGTTAACAAAAATCAGCGCTTTTTCGTATTTCAGATCATTAAGCAAACGTAACAGCATGGCATCCTTATGCTTATTATCATCTGCCAGCAGATACTGCTGAGTAATACTTTCATGCTGATCCCGCACCGTACTGATCATAATGGTTTCAGGATCATTCAGAGTACTCTCAGCCACCTTACGCACTCCCGGATGGCTGATTGTGGCAGAGAACAGCATCGTCTGACGCTCAGGCCGACAACGGCTGGTAATCGCCTCCAGCTCTTCTTTAAACCCCATATCCAGCATACGATCCGCTTCATCCAGCACCAGAAACTCCAGATCATCCAGATCCAGAGAGCCTTTTTCCAGATGCTCAGCCAGACGCCCAGGCGTCGCAATAACAATCTCCGGATTCTTTCGCAGCATCGCTTTCTGATACTTAAAGGTGTCTCCACCAATAATCCAGGTCGCTTCAACACGGGTAAAAGCCGCCAGTTCAGTGAAATGCTTATAGATCTGTCGCACCAGCTCGCGGGTCGGTGCCAGAATCAGTCCTCTGGTGCCAGTATTCGGTGACGGGTTGTTCAGGAAGTAGTGCAGCATCGGCAATAAAAATGCCGCTGTTTTTCCACTACCGGTTTCCGCACTGACCAGAAGATCTTTTTGCTGCATGGCGGCAGGAATAGATTTCGCCTGAACATCGGTCGGCTGTTTGAATTCCAGTTTGTCCAGCGCCTTAATCAGGCGTTCATGCAAAGAAAGCTCGGTAAACAAAGACTGCACCTCAATAAAAATAATAATGTAATCAACATCTTCCGTAATCGACCACCTTTTGACCAGGTTTTACGATAAAAAGAAGATGCTATAGTCCACCTGAATGCATATACCCCTGCAGGTGGCTGAACTCAGACCGGGTCCATCAGACAAAAACCCGGCGATAACCTCTATGCCTCGTATTATAACGGATTGCGCACATTCAGGCCCTGAAAAACTGGCTTATGAGGATACGTTATGTCAGGCTTTTAAGGCCTGCACTGATGATTTTTTTCTCTGCAGCTCTTCCAGGAAAAAGTAAAATTACATAAAACGTAATAATGTAATACGACTATTTTTCAGCCGGAAAAATCCACCTGATCCGCCGAAATCACCCCATCAGATACCAGATTCTGTAACCCCTGTTCCATAGTCTGCATGCCTTCTGCTGCGCCGGTCTGCATCACCGTCTGCATTTGTGCAATCCGATCTTCTCTTATCAGATGGCGAATAGCAGAGTTCACCCGCATAATCTCATGTACCGCAACACGTCCGCCTTTCTGCTGACGGACCAGATTCTGGCACACCACAGCCTGCAGAGACTCAGACAGCATAGAACGCACCAGAGCTTTCTCTCCGGCGGGGAAAACATCCAGAATACGGTTCACCGTTTTTGCCGCAGAATCCGTATGTAGCGTAGAAAAAACGGTATGTCCGGTTTCTGCTGCTGTCAGTGCCATACGGATTGTTTCCGGGTCCCGCATCTCACCCACAAGAATAACGTCCGGGTCCTCCCGAAGTGCAGCTCGCAGAGCTTCACTGTATCCCAGAGTGTCTTTATGCAATTCCCGCTGAGTGACCAGACTCTTTTTACTGGTGTGCAGGAATTCAATAGGATCTTCAATAGTCAGAATATGCTGACTACGATGCTCATTCACATAATCCAGCATGGCGGCCAGCGTGGTACTTTTACCTGTACCAGTTGGCCCAGTGACCAGCACCAGACCTTTAGTGGTCATCGCCAACTGACGAAACACTTCGCCAAGCCCCAGTTGATCCAGTGATGGCACCTGAAATGGCAGAGCTCTTATAACGGCAGAAACGCCTTTGTGCTGATGGAATGCATTAATTCTGAAACGGGCAACGCCTTCCTGTTGCCAGGAGAAATCCAGTTCCAGTTGTTTCTGAAATGTCTCCTGTTGCTCCGGAGTCATCAGTGATTTCAGTCCGGCGTCTATTTTTTCTGATGTCAGTGCCGGACTCTTAATCCGGCGCATATCGCCGTTCATGCGTAATACCGGCGGCATACCCGCAGAAAGATGAAGATCAGAGGCTCCTTGCTTTGCGCAGAAAGCCAGCAGTTCGGTAATATCCATTTGCCTGAATCCCGATTGTATAATGTGATGATTAATGACCAGGCAATAACGCCTGAACCAGGAAATAATCTACCATGACTGACCAAGCTAATGCTGAGACTATCGCTGAGAATCTATCCGGTGTCCGTGAGCAGATCAGACAGAGTTGCGAGCGCTATCAACGATCACCTGACACAGTTACCCTGCTGGCAGTCAGCAAAACGAAACCTGCTGAAGCACTGAAAGCCGCCTGGCAGGCAGGGCAAAGAGATTTTGGTGAAAATTATCTGCAGGAATCACTGGAAAAACAGGAAATCCTTAAAGATCTGGATATCTGCTGGCACTTTATCGGCCCGATTCAGTCCAACAAAACCCGGGCCATCGCGGAAAGCTTTCAATGGGTACACAGCGTGGATCGCCTGAAAGTTGCTCAACGCCTGAATGATCAGCGCCCGGAACACCTGCCACCACTGAATATCTGCCTGCAGATCAATATCAGTGAAGAAGCCACAAAATCAGGCATTACCCTGACAGAACTCCCGGAACTGGCCGCTCAGATAGCACAGATGCCAAACCTGACCCTGAGAGGTCTTATGGCGATTCCGGCACCGGCGGATACTCAGCAAGAGCAAAGAAAACCGTTTGCCGCTCTGCAGGCTGCCCTGTTTGAATTAAAAGCAGATCATCCTCAGATGGATACCCTGTCGATGGGCATGACCGGGGATATGGACGCCGCCATTGCCGAAGGCAGCACCATGGTTCGAATTGGCACGGCTATATTCGGAGCCCGCTCTTATCCGGCATAATAACGGTATTGATCGAATCACTCCGTAACAGTAATACGCATGAAATAATCGTCGTCGCTGTCTTGCGGAGCACAGAATACTGCCCCGGATCTTTTATAAATGATCTGAGATCCGGAAAAATTCAGGCAGAACTGTCCGAAAACAGAGGAATTTATACTATGCAAAATGCCACTCTGGCGTTTCTGGGTGCCGGCAATATGTGCGGTAGTATCATTGGAGGCCTGATAGCTGAAGGCTATCCCCCGGAGCAGATTACAGCGACACGCCGTTCCGAAGCGCCATTAAAAGAGATGCAGGCACAATGGGATATTCAGGTCAGTTCCGATAATATCGCTACTGTTGCCAGCCATGATGTGATCATCCTGGGTGTCAAACCTCAGATGATGAAGGAGCTGTGCGATCAGATCAGAGATCAGGTGCAAGCCAGCAAACCTCTGATTATCTCCGTAGCTGCAGGCCTGACAGCAGAGACACTGGAACGCTGGCTGGGTGGCGATGTCGCCGTGATTCGCACCATGCCTAACACCCCTTCTTTACTGCGTTGTGGTGCAACCGGTCTGTTTGCCAATAACAAGGTCAGTGAGTCTCAGAAAGCACTGGCTGAAAGTATGATGCAAGCCACAGGTATTGCGCTCTGGGTAGACAAGGAAGAGTTAATGGAAGCGGTTACCGGGGTTTCCGGCAGCGGCCCGGCTTATTTCTTCCTGATGATGGAAGCGATGCAACAGGCGGGGGAATCCGTTGGCCTGACACCGGAAGTGGCACGTCAATTGACCCTGCAAACAGCTCTGGGAGCTGCCAGAATGGCCACAGAAAGTGATGTGGAGCCAGCAGAATTACGCCGCCGGGTTACGTCACCGGGCGGCACGACAGAACAGGCGATCAGAACCTTTAATGAAGGCGGTCTGACAGAACTGTTTGAAAAAGCCGTCAAAGCCTCGGCCAACCGGGGTAAAGAGCTGGCAGAACTACTGGATCAGTAATTCTGCTGCCAGAACAGGCAAAAGATCCGTTAAACCTGCGAATAGTGCTGGAAAAAAACGCTTTTGCCTCCATACAATAAGACAACATTCATTTTCAGGAGCTATGCCACAATGGGACAATCTGTTGGTAATGCTGGCGTTTATCTGATTTCTACTCTGGTCAGCCTGTACCTGTTTATCGTGGTACTGCGTTTTATTCTGCAATTCTCTAAAGCTGATTTTTATAACCCTATTTCACAGGCGGTCGCCAAGCTGACGTCGCCGGTTGTTCGCCCGTTTCAGACCATTATCCGTCCGATGGGCCGTATTGATCTGGCAACCCTGATTGTTGCCTTTATCATCAAGGTCCTGGGACTGGTTGCTGTGCTTCAGATTGCCGGAGCAGGTATGCCTCCGGTGTTTAATCTGCTGATGGGTGGCCTGACTGGTGTGATCTCAACCTTGCTGGACATCTATTTCTTTGCTCTGCTGATTTCGATTATTCTGAGCTGGGTTGCTCCACAAAGCGGCCATCCCGGCGCCATGCTGATTTACCAGATTACAGAACCCGTTATGGCACCGGTACGTAATATTCTGCCTTCTATGGGCGGCCTGGATCTGTCACCAATCTTTGTCTTTATTGGTATCAACGTACTGGAGATTCTGGTTGTTGGTCCTCTGGCCCAGATGTCCGGTCTGCCGACGCGTCTGGTTGCCGGTATGTAATACCCGGTTATGACATCTTCATTTTGTCAGTGGGATGGCGATGATCTGATCATCGCCTGCCATCTTCAGCCTAAAGCCGGTAAGGATGAATTCTGTGGTGAACATGATGGTCGCCTCAAAATCCGAATTACCGCGCCTCCTGTCGATGGCAAAGCCAATGCGCACTTGTGTAAATTTCTGGCCCGGCAGTTTGGCGTCAGTAAAAGCAAAGTCCATATCCTTCAGGGTGAGCTGAGTCGGCAGAAACGCGTGCGGATTCAGGCCCCGGAAAAACTGCCTGAGATTCCCGGCCTTCAGACGACCTGATTCATCCTGTTTTCACAGTGACATGTCCCAGCAATAAAGACCTTATCAGAGCAGATAAGCTATAAGGTTATTTCTATACTCCACTCTGGTCCGGGCAATATCGCGAATATGCCATTATCTGCCCGTATACAGCATAAAGCCGTGCAGCATTCATAGATAATTATGGTACAGTGAGTCCTTTCCGCGGCTTGTACTCTGCTGGCATTGTTTTTACGCGCCTTCACGGGCAGTAAAATACATATTGCAGAGAGGCTAAGCCGTCCACAGATATCTTGATTGAGGACGATCCGGGAAAAATGCCTACTGCAATTCCTGAAGATTCTGTCGGTATTGTTGAACCGCAAATTGCACGTTTTGACACCCCGCTGGAACTAGCCTGTGGTCGTACGCTGGACAGCTACGAACTTATCTACGAAACCTACGGTACACTGAATGCTGAACGCAGCAATGCGGTGCTGATCTGTCATGCCCTGAGCGGAACACACCATGCTGCCGGTTATCACTCGATGGATGACCGCAAACCCGGCTGGTGGGATGCTTATATTGGTCCCGGCAAGTGTATTGATACCCATAAATTTTTTGTTGTATGCCTGAATAATCTGGGGGGCTGTAATGGCTCTACCGGCCCGACATCAATCAATCCGGAAACCGGGACAACCTATGGTCCTGATTTCCCGGTCATGACGGTTCCGGACTGGGTAGAAAGCCAGCGTCGGCTGAGTGATTACCTGCAGATTGATGTCTGGGCTGCGATTATCGGTGGCAGCCTGGGTGGAATGCAGGCCTTACAATGGTCCATTCACCATCCGGAACGAATGCGTAACACCGCTGTGATTGCGGCCGCTCCTCGCCTGACAGCTCAGAATATCGCATTCAATGAAGTGGCCCGTCAGGCCATTATGAGTGACCCTGAGTTTCATAACGGACGTTATGCCGAGCATAATACCCTGCCCCGTCAGGGACTGCGCCTGGCCAGAATGGTCGGCCATATTACCTATCTGTCTGAAGACTCTATGGGTAGTAAATTTGGCCGGGACCTGCGCACCGACAAAATTAACTACGGTTATGATGTTGAGTTCCAGGTTGAGAGTTATCTGCGCTATCAGGGCGATATGTTCTCAGGCAGCTTCGATGCCAACACCTATCTGCTGATGACCAAGGCCCTGGATTATTATGATCCATCCGCCGAATTCAACGGTAAACTGTCTGATGCTGTGGCTCGGGCCAGAAGTCATTTTCTGGTCATCTCTTTCAGTACAGACTGGCGTTTCTCTCCGGCTCGTTCTGAGGAGATCGTCAATGCCCTGACGGAGGCTGGCAAAAACGTCTGCTATGCCTGTATCGAATCACCTCACGGTCACGATGCCTTCCTGATTCCCAATGAACGCTATGAAGCGATTTTTTCAGCCTTTATGAATCGGGTCGCTGACCAGACCGCCGGAGGTGTATCATGAGCCTGAATCGTCCTGACCTGAAAATTATCCAGGAATGGGTCAACCCGAACGACAGGGTACTGGATCTGGGCTGCGGTAACGGAGAGCTGCTGAGCTATCTGCAGCAGCATAAGCAGGTGCACGGTTATGGTCTGGAAATTGATCCGGCGAAAATAACCACCTGCGTCTCCCGAGGCGTCAATGTGATCGAACAGAACCTGGATGATGGCCTGAGTAATTTTAAGGATCAGAGCTATGATCTGGTGGTGATGACTCAGGCACTGCAGGCACTGCGTCGACCTGATCTGATGCTGGAAGAGATGCTGAGGGTCGGAAAAGAGTGCATTGTCACTTTTCCGAACTTCGCATACTGGCGCTGCCGCTTCTATCTGGCACTGAAAGGTGAAATGCCGGTATCCAAGTCTCTGCCACACACCTGGTATGATACCCCGAATATTCACCTGTCGACCTTCCGGGACTTTGAACAGCTCTGTAAGGATCGTCAGTTCAGAATTCTGGACCGGGCCGTGGGCAACAGTGAGCATGAAACTCACTGGGCAACACGCATATGGCCGAATCTGTTTGGTGAACTGGCCATCTATCGGGTTACCCGCTGAGATTCTGGTAGCCAGATCTGAGCCACGGACAGGCATTTTTATCGTAAAAATGCCTGAATTATTTAATCCGGAACAGGTCTGATACTGAGATCAGGGTCGGAAGCCATCGGGCATGTCATCATGTTCGCTGGTTTCTCTGACACGTTTTGTTCTGATATTCAGCTTTAACTATTCACCTGCTCCTATATTCTGATCAGGAGGTCAATCATGTCACGTCTTCTGCTGACACTGAGTCTGCTACTGACAATCGCACTACCCGCCCGTGCTGAACAGTTCGAACAGATCGGCGATTATCAGATTCACTACAACACCTTTACCACCGGCTTTCTGCAACCGGATGTGGCCAGAGCCTATAAGATTGTTCGCAGCCGTTATCAGGCGATGATCAATATCTCAGTACTGAAAAAACAGGCTGATGACAGCTACAAACCGGTAGAAGCTCTGGTGACGGGTGACGTATCTAACCTGGCCGGTCAAAGCACCAATCTGGGATTTCGTACCATACGGGAAAAAGACGGCATCTATCAGATCACAACCTTCAATTTCACCGAAGATGAGCCGACTCGTTTCCGGTTAAAAGTGCGTTTTGATCCGAATATTCCCGCTCATGATCTGAGCTTTATCCGCCGCTTCTATGGTGAATAGCGAATAATACAAACAGATCGCCCCATACCTGCTTCTCCTTCTGATAAATAGCTCCGCCCGGTGCATTTATCAGGAGAGAGCGGACAATCGTGATAAACTTCCCCTGTTTAACACTGTGATGCCTGATCATCACCTTCTTTATTATCTGAAGCCAGCAGGCTTCCTATCAACACTGAAGAAAACAATGAGCCAGAATAGCGAAAACCTTCAGAAACTGGTGCTGGCCAGTGGCAATAAAGGCAAGTTAAAAGAGTTTGGCCAGGTACTGGCACCTCTGGGATTTGAAGTGGTACCTCAGTCAGAATACCAGGTGCCTGAGGTGGACGAAACCGGCCTGACTTTTGTTGAGAATGCACTACTGAAAGCCCGCGAAGCCAGCCGGGTCAGCGGCCAGCCCGCCATGGCGGATGATTCAGGTATCGAAGTGGATGCACTGAAAGGTGCACCGGGTATCTATTCTGCACGTTTCTCAGGTCCGGGAGCCACCGACCAGAAAAATAATGACAAACTGCTGCAGGAACTGTCCGGGCTGCCAGCGGAACAACGGATCGCTCGCTACTGGTGTGTACTGGTCTATCTGCGTCATGCGGATGATCCGACCCCGATTATTGCTCAGGGCAGCTGGGAAGGCCGTATTCTGGAAGCCGCTCAGGGTGAAGGTGGATTTGGTTACGACCCATTGTTCTGGGTAGACGATCTGCAATGCACAGCCGCCGAGCTGACGGCCGAAGAAAAAAATAAACGCAGCCATCGCGGACGGGCTACACTGGATCTGATTACTCAGCTACAGCAGCGCCAGAGCAGCTAAGTTAGCTGACTCAGATTCGTCAGTATTAAAACGCTTCGAATCAGCACAACGCAAAGCAGAATACTTCACTGTCCGGCTGGAAAAAAGACAGGCCGGACAGGTCAATCCACTTCAGACAGAATGAGTCCATCCGTGTTACCGCCACTCAGCCTCTATATTCATATTCCCTGGTGTGTACAGAAATGCCCGTACTGTGACTTTAACTCTCATGGACTGGACCGACGGAAGGATCAGACTCTGCCGGAACAAGCCTATGTACAGGCGTTATTACAGGACCTGGAGCAGGATCTGCATTGGGTTCAGGGCAGAAAACTACACAGTATTTTTTTTGGTGGCGGTACCCCCAGCCTGTTTTCCCCGCAAGCCATTGACCAGATTCTGGCAGGTACGGCACAACGTATTCCCTTTGAAGACAATATAGAAATCACCCTGGAGGCCAATCCGGGCACTGTGGAACAGGGGCGTTTTGAGGGTTACTACACCGCGGGAGTCAACCGGTTATCCATTGGTATTCAGAGTTTTTCACCGGATAAACTGAAACGCCTTGGCCGGATACATAATCGACACGATGCAATACGGGCTGCAGAAAGCGCTCGTAAAGCCGGTTTTACCCGTTTTAACCTGGATCTGATGCACGGTTTGCCTGAACAGACAGAGCAGGAAGCACTGGCAGATCTGCAACAGGCTATTGATCTGCAACCCGATCATCTGTCCTGGTATCAGCTGACACTGGAGCCGAATACGGCCTTCTATCAATCACCACCACCGTTACCGGAAGATGAAATTCTGTGGCAGATACAGGAGTCGGGCCAGGCGATGATCCATCAGGCTGGATTCAGGCAATACGAAGTATCCGGTTACAGCCTGCCAGGCAGTGAAGCCCGGCACAATCTGAATTACTGGCAGTTCGGAGATTATCTGGGAATTGGTGCCGGTGCTCATGGCAAAATAAGCCAGCTGAATGCCGCCGGTACAGGACTGGATAAAATTATCCGCACCACCAAATATCGCAGCCCGAAACAGTATCTGAGTGCAATACAGCCGTTATCAGATCAGAAGATTATTCAGCAGGAAGACCTGCCGCTGGAATTTTTCATGAATGTACTCAGGCTGAAAGAGGGTGTGCCTGAAGCCCTGTATCAGGCACGCACCGGACAGGCGATAGCATCAACAGAGCCGATTCTTCAGCACCTGCGCCAGCTGGGCCTGTTGCAAACAGGAACAGGGCGCCTGGCAACGACAGAAGAGGGCTTTAGCTATCTGAATGCCGTACTGGAGCAATTTCTCAGCGCAGAATAAAACCCGGTCAGACTTAATCGGTCAGCTCAAGCTCACAGTCCGACCCCATATGGCCGGACTGTCCGGCGGACCCCGCCGCCAGAAGTCCTGAGTCTGCCAGCAAGCTTTCAAGATCGTCCAGCCGTAACGGACGGCTGAAATAAAACCCCTGTCCCAGTTGACAACCGTTGTCAGTCAGAAATTCAGCCTGAGTCAGATCCTCAATGCCCTCAGCGACCACATTTAACCCCAGCTGCTGCGCCATCAGGATCACCGCTCTGGTAATCGCACAATCATTCTGATCGTGAGGCAGATCCTGAACAAAAGCCCGGTCCACTTTCAGTACATCAATCGGCATCTTTTTCAGATACGCCAGAGAAGAATAGCCAGTGCCAAAATCATCAATCGCCAGGCTGACACCAAGCTGCTTCAGCTCATCCAGCATAGGCAGCACAGTATCCATATTCTCCATCAGCATACTTTCAGTGATTTCCAGTTCAATCAGTGCCGGATTAACCCCGGTTTTACGGAGAATATCGGCTACATTCTGAACAAACAGCGGGTCCTGGAACTGACGCACAGACAGATTCACTGCCATTTTCAGGGGCATACTCAGCGATTGTTGCCAGCTGACCACCTGGTAACAGGCCTGCTCCAGAATCCACTCACTCATAGGCAGGATCAGTCCGGTTTCCTCTGCCAGCGGGATAAACTCACCCGGTGGAATCATGCCATTTTCCGGATCATGCCAGCGAACAAGGGCTTCAACCCCCATCACCTTACCGGTATCCAGATGAACCTTTGGCTGATAGTAAAGCTCCAGCTCATTATCTGTCAGGGCATTACGCAGCTTCATCTCTTTATGCAACCGGTCTACTGCCTGATGATTAAGTTCCTCAGAGAAAAACTGATAACCACACCCTTTGGCTTTTTTCGCCCGGTACATGGCCAGTTCAGCGTTACGCAGTCCGGTTCCGGTATCACTGGCATCATCCGGCAACATCGCAATGCCAATACTGGCAAACATATTCAGGGTATGAGGCCCCAGTTTGACGGTACGGATAAACTGGTGCACCAACTGTTCCAGCCAGTGATCCATAATCAGGTCACTTTCAAAGTGTTTGAGTATGGCAAACTCATCCCCACCAAGACGAACCAGAATATCCTGATCACTGACCACCACCTTCAGACGATGAGCGGCTGTTTTGATCAGGCGGTCTCCCATTTCATGTCCCAGAGAGTCATTGATGCGTTTAAAATCATCCAGATCAATATAGATCAGAGCGGTTCTGTCTGGGCGGTTGCGGTGTCCGGCGTGCTGAATAAAGAATTTATCCAGAGCATCCAGCAGATACTGACGATTGCCGAGGCCAGTAGTCGGATCAAAAAACGCCAGCTGCTGGATCTTACGGTCTGTTTCCCGTTGCTCAGTCAGATCCTCAGCAACAGCGACCACACAGGATATTTCATCATCACCATCCATCACCGGAGATACCGACATGCTGCTCCAGTAGACTTCACCATTTTTACGCCGACAAAGCAGCTCACCATGCCAGCTTTTACGCTGTTTCAGGCTTTCTGACAGCTTGCTGCGTACCTCATAGGAGGTACGTCCAGCCGACAGAAAGTCCACATGCTCTCCAACCACATCCTGAGAGTTAAATCCTGTAACCCGGGTGAACTGTCGATTTACAAATTCAATCTTATGGCTGGAATCAGTCAGCATCACAATGCTGCCACTCTGGTCCAGAGCATTGGACAGTTTGATCAGGTCCCGTTCAGCCTCCAGACGATCGGTAATATCATGCACAATGGAGTAAAGCAGTTCGCGGCCCTGATAGCGGATCAGGCCACTATGAACTTCAACATCCCTGACGGAACCATCACTAAGCCGATGTTTAAAAACGAAGTGACTTTGACCACCGTCTTCAGCCTCGGTAATCGCTTGTTTTAACTGTTCATGAGACAGAGTATTGATCCGGTTGATATGCATTTTTTTCATATCAGCCCGGCTATAGCCATAGAAAGTACAGGCCGCCTGATTAGCATCCACAATCAGCCCTGTCGCCGGATCAAGCAGGAACTCAACCACCTGACTGCCTTCAAACAACGCCCGGTAGCGCTGTTCACTTTCTACCAGATCAGCTTCCTGAGTTTTTCTTTCCGTCACATCAATCAGATAGCCGATAAAACATTCAGGATGACCATTCTGGTCCCGCTGAATCATGGTGTAATCCATTACCCAGCGAACAGAACAGTCGCGGCAGTAAATACGATAATCGGCATGTTTAAAGTGGGATTCACCAGACTCAACGGCACGATTGACTTCATCTTCAACCCTGGCCAGATCTTCCGGATGCAGCAGATCAATAAAACGGACCTTGCCGGAAATCAGATCCTCTGGCTGATAACCAAAGATCTCCTTTACATTCTGGCTGGCATAAATCACAGGCCAGGGATTATCTGGCTGAGATAGGGTGCTCCACTTAAATATTGCCACAGACCCCGTATCAAACAGGCTGGCATCAATAACAGCGCTGGGTTGCTTATCCATAGCCGCTCCGGCGGGTTGTTGTCCCTTGTAATTATTGTTCATCGCTCCGAGTGTACCGGACTATCAGGACTGCCTAGGCTACCCTAAATAAAAAAGCCCCTGCAAGAGGGGCTGAAAAGATTGAGTAAATAAAGTGTATTACGACTGCAACCACTGATCCAGTGCAGCAATATCTTCTGGCTTCAGAACACCTGCGGCCTGTTTCAGCTTAATAAGGCTGACAATATAGCTGTAGCGAGTATCCAGATAAGCGGTTTCAGCCGTATAAAACGCCTGTTCAGCCTGCAGAACATCTACAATGTTACGTGTGCCTACCTCATAACCGGAACGTGTTGCTTTCAGAGCGCTTTCCGATGAGATCAGCGCCTGACGACGAGCCTCCACCTGCTGCACACTGGTGGTAACCTGAATATAGTAGCTACGGGCATTCAGAGCGGCAGAACGCTTTTGCAACTCCAGAGACTGTGCGGCCTGATTCAGGGCGTGGCCTACTTTGCGAATATTAGCGCTGGTGGAACCACCAGTATAAATCTGCCAGCCCATCTCTACACCCAGTGCCAGGTCCGTCAGACTGGTTTCCTGAGAGGTATCCTGATACTGATGAGCCAGAGAAGCTTTCGCATCCACAAATGGTTTCAGTGCCGCTTTAGCCACCCCTACACTCAGTTCTGCCGCATCTTTTTGCTTATAAGCTGCTTTGACTTCCGGGCTGTTATCCAGCGCCAGATCAATCCAGTACTGCACACTGACAGGCTTAGGCGATGCGACAGGAAAATCTTCAGATAATGCGTTCAGGTTATCGTAGCTTTTACCAGTGATCAGCTGCAACGCTTCTTCACTGATCAGCAGATCACCTTCAGCGCCAATCCGGGCTGCACGGGCCGCATCATAAGCCGCCTGGGCTTCATTCACACCGGTGATAGGAATCAGGCCAACTTTAAATTGCTGCTGAGCCTGTTCCAGCTGGCGGTTAATCGCCTTTTCCTGTGCCAGAGATGAGTTCAGTGTATCCTTCGCACGCAGTACCGCGAAAAAGGCTTCTGTTACCCGGACAATCAGATCCATTTCAGAGGAGGCATACGTCAGCTCAGCCTGCTCAGTCGAGGCTTCAGCAACACCAATCTGGCGTGACTTGCCTTCGTTATATAATGGATGAGTGACATTCAGGCTGGCAGATAGTGAATTATAGCCAGTGCTGATGTTATTACCGGAGCTTTTACCATCTCTTTCATTGCGGTTCAGACTACCTCCGGCTGATACGCTGGTACGCATACCGGCGCGGGCAATCTCTTCATCCTCATATACAGCTTCCAGCTGAGCTTTAGCAATTTTCAGCTGCTGGTCATTCGCCAGAGCGTCCTGGTAAATATCGGAAAGGTTACTGGCCTGAGCATTTAAGCTCAGAGCTGTAATCACGGCCGCTGAAAGAGCGGTAATTCGTCGCATAGCCTGCTCCTGCACATTTTTAACCGGCAGAAAGACAGCAAAAATAATGCTGCCCTATCTATTTAAGTAGAAACTAATTTAACTGATTTCGGAATACGGTTGAAGCGCTATCTGTTAAAGCGTACCTGACTGACCACTCCGAGAAAAATCCCACGGATTAACGACGGGGTCTCAGTGTGTCAGAGCGATCAGCCAACACTCAAACGGTATAATTAATCGAACAGGGCAGAAGTGATTGTTTACCCTCAGTGCCCAAAAAACAGATTCGGCCTGAACCTGCCTGTTACGAAAATACCTTTATACAACAATTGCTTCAGCTATATTGTCTGACTTTGTCAGAAAATCATACCGGCCAGTCTAACAGAGTTAATAACAGACTATCGCAGAAAAAAGGTTAAAAATAAGTTAACCGGATATTAACAACTTATCGTCAGGCTACCATTTTCACCTGTCGAACCAGAGTTTCGCCTAACTCAGGTGCAGTGGCCAGTTCATAAACCTGCTTCACATCAACGGGTTTCACTGCTGTCACCTGCTGAATATGAGGATAGGTATCCGCCAGTGCCCTCAGATAACTGTAATAACCACCGTAGCCTTCCCGCATGGATTCACCAAATGCACTGTTTACAACCATCGCTGTACGGCGCTTCTTCGCATCGGCTTCCAGCCCTGCCTGATTCATATCTATCTGATCATTGGAATCATATCCCTGCAGATCATCAGTATGAATCGGGGTGGTCAGAATGCTGAGCAACATAGAGAACTGCGCCCCCTGAGATTTATGCAGGGCCTGATTAAGCGACCTGGTAACCTCCTGGGACTGTTCTAACTGATTAATAATTTTCATAGCCGAACCCCAGCCGCCCACTTCGATTCAAAGCAGGCTGCATCAGAATATTGCCGACACCAGAGATTCAGTGCCGTATCATCTGATTTCGGCAAAAAGTTGCCTTTCTTTAATTTATGACGGCAATCGACTGCCTGCCAGAGCGGCAAATAACCACCGGATTTCTGTTACTATCCACTTCTCTTTACACTTATTTCTTACGGAAAGACTGGACAGCCTGATGCTGTCTACCTAGACTCACTGCAAGTCTTGACGGGGTGCGATGGTTGGCTGAGATCGCTGCGCTGCAGCGGAACCCGAAGAACCTGAACTGGGTAATTCCAGCGTAGGAATCGAGAAATGTCTCTGACAGAAACTGACTGATCGTCAGCCATTACACCGCAGAGACACCAGATACTGATCAGTAATATACCGGGCCCGGAAACCGTATCCGGCAGTGTATGTTGCTATCACCGCCAGCCGTAGCCTTGTCACCACTGATTTACTGCCAATACCCGATAACTATCTGACCGTGATAAAGGTATCTGCTATGTCGTATACAAATGGACATCTGAAAGAAACCGCTCAGGTGGATGAGCAATCCGTCCAGCCCTTCCCCAATTCAAAAAAGATCTATATCGAAGGCAGCCGCCCGGATATCCGTGTCCCCATGCGCGAAATCAGCCTTAGCCCAACCACAGGCAGCTTTGGCAATGAAGAAAATGAGCCACTGCGTGTATACGACACGTCAGGCCCTTACACCGACCCTGAAGCCAGCATTGACGTACGTAAAGGTCTGAACCCTCAGCGTAACGCCTGGATCGACGAGCGTAACGATACAGACGTTCTGTCGGAGTTATCCTCTGACTATGGCCGTATGCGCGAAGCAGATCTGTCACTGGAAAATCTGCGCTTTGATCTGCAGCGCAAGCCGCGTCGCGCCAAAGAAGGCAAAAACGTTACCCAGATGCACTACGCACGTCAGGGTATTATCACGCCAGAGATGGAATACGTTGCCATCCGTGAAAATATGAAGCTGGCAGAGATGCGTGAGCAGCTGCAACTGAACGAACAGCATCCGGGCCATTCTTTTGGTGCCGCGATTCCTCAGGAAATCACCCCTGAGTTTGTCCGTTCCGAGATCGCCCGTGGTCGTGCGGTACTGCCTGCCAATATCAACCACCCGGAAATCGAGCCGATGATTATCGGTCGTAACTTCCTGACTAAGATTAACGGCAATATCGGTAACTCGGCGCTGGGTTCTTCTATCGAAGAAGAAGTGGCCAAGATGACCTGGGGGATTCGCTGGGGTGCAGATACCATTATGGATCTGTCTACCGGTAAGAACATCCACGAAACCCGTGAATGGATCATCCGTAACAGCCCGACCCCGGTAGGTACAGTACCCATCTATCAGGCGCTGGAAAAAGTAAACGGCGTGGCTGAAGATCTGACCTGGGAAGTGTTCCGCGATACCCTGATTGAGCAAGCGGAACAGGGTGTGGATTACTTCACCATTCATGCCGGTGTACGTCTGGCTTATGTGCCTCTGACCGCGAAACGTATGACAGGTATCGTCTCCCGTGGTGGTTCCATCATGGCGAAATGGTGTCTGGCACACCATAAAGAAAGCTTCCTGTACACGCACTTCGAAGAGATCTGCGAGATCATGAAGGCCTACGACGTGACCTTCTCCCTGGGTGATGGCCTGCGTCCGGGTTCCGTGTACGATGCCAACGATGAAGCGCAATTTGCTGAACTGGAAACCCTGGGTGAGCTGACTAAGATCGCCTGGGAGCACGACGTTCAGTGCTTTATCGAAGGTCCGGGTCACGTGCCGATGCACATGATCAAAGAGAATATGGACAAGCAGCTACGTGAGTGTGGCGAAGCGCCGTTCTACACCTTAGGCCCTCTGGTAACTGATATTGCACCGGGTTATGACCACATCACTTCTGGTATCGGTGCCGCTATGATCGGCTGGTACGGCTGTGCCATGCTGTGTTACGTAACGCCAAAAGAGCACCTGGGTCTGCCGAATAAAGATGACGTTAAAACCGGTATTATCACCTATAAGATTGCGGCCCATGCGGCGGATCTGGCTAAGGGCCACCCTGCGGCTCAGGTACGTGATAACGCCATGTCCAAGGCGCGTTTTGAGTTCCGCTGGGAAGACCAGTTCAATATCGGTCTGGACCCGGATACAGCCCGAGCCTACCACGATGAAACCCTACCGAAAGAATCTGCGAAGGTCGCTCACTTCTGCTCCATGTGCGGACCTAAGTTCTGCTCCATGAAGATTTCACAGGAAGTGCGTGATCTGGATGAAGCTCAGGTCGCTGCCATTAATGCTAAGGCGGAAGAAGGCATGCAGGAAAAGTCAAAAGAGTTCCTGGATACCGGTTCTAAGATCTACCACGAAGTGTAACTTCGTGATAGATGTGCAATGCTGCTGCCCGCGATTCCTGCGAACAGTAAAATGACAGCGGATTGGATGATCTCTTGCCAGCATCCAGTCCGCAACTCTCAGTCAGCTTTCCGATTTAAATTTCAGAGCTGTCAGAGCTAAACTGTTTCATGATCACCGAAACTGACTGAGGATCTCATCCATAGACAGAATTGCTTTATTATCATAACGCTCCGATAACAGCTCCTTCAGGCAATTCAGGTTACGCATATATGCCCTGTCTTCCGTGGCCATCACCGCCAGCTCTCTGGCCCGTTCCTGCTGTAATGCAATATTTTCTTTCTGCTTCTTTTTCTGTTTGTCATAAAGCATCTGATAGACAAACATCATGGCCGGGTTATCATGCAGAAAGTCTTCTTTCTGATACTCTATAGCCTCAATTTTCTCTGTCAGGTTATCACACAGTGCCTGCATCATCTCCTCAGGTACTTCAGCAGGGCCCTGCTGAACATGCTCAGTATAAATCGTCAGAATATGGATGATATCCCCTGCTTCCCTGGCAGCCAGTAGCTCTGACATGGTTTCCTGCTTAATCGCTCGTTTAGCCGGGTCAGATTCCCGATCCGGATGTAAAGCCTGTGCCGCTTTACGAAATAGTTTTGCCAGCCACTTATCCACTCCCTGATGTCTGGCATCATCCGTTAATGAACTCTCATTGTCAGCTCCGGGGCTCTTGTCTTCATCAGATGTTTCCACTTTGTTCTGGCCACCTGCCTGCTGCTTTGTCTTCTCCCTTTTCTGCTCGGAAGTAAAACCAAACAGATCATCCTGTTCATCCCAGTCTTCATCCTCATCATCCGGAAAACCCTCTCCAAATTGTTTTTCCATCATTTCGCGAAGACGTTCTTCCAGATCACTGATCAACTCTTCTTCATCTTTCTCAGCTCGTTCTATATCTTCTTTCGAATACCCTGATACCTGATAAAACACCTCTGTGGCTTTCTCAGCCAGTTCTCCTGCTCTTTCCGGCTTAACTGCAGCAATAAGCTCAAACAACTCATCCAGCCAGCTATCAATCTCTTCTCTGTGCCATTTTGACAGACTCTTACGTCCCGATAACTCAATTAATCTTTCTGCCAGGGCTTCTATAGGCGTGCAGCTTTCTTTCATAACAGGGAGAACCTCTGCAACATAACTGTGTCGCAGGTTCTCCATATCTGTCTGAAAGGTTTTAAAACTTCGCTGTTCTCTCTCAAGCGTTTTGCTCAAACGTTCAAATTCTTTCTGAAGGCGGCTCTGAGCAGAATTCAATTTCTTTTTTTGGCTTTTTACTGTGATAAGTGTCATTGGCTCTCCCTTCAGGTTTAAGGCTTTATCAAGAAGTTAAGTGTAAGTTTCTGACAAACCAGATGAAACAGAAATCTGTTTTTCTCCTCTCTGCGTATAGAGTGAAACTTTGATTCAGACTCAAAATATGCCTATGGATAAAAAGTCGTTGAAAATACTGATCACCGGAGCCAGTGGGGGCATTGGTCGGGAATTATTGCAGTTGATCGCCTGTGATCACCCCGATGCCAGCATTACGGCTACCTGCTACTCTAATCTGCCTGTTCCTGTCCCGTCAGACACTGTTCAATGGGTGCAAGTTAACCTGACCGAGGAAGATCAGGTTAAAGCCCTGGCGGAACAATTCGATCATCTGGACTGGCTGATTAACTGTGCGGGGATGCTGCACACTCCGCATCAGGGGCCTGAAAAAAGCATTTCACAATTCGATGCTGATTTTTTTCAGCACAATTTTCAGGTTAACACTATGCCTACCCTGCTACTGGCTAAACATTTTGCTCCTGTCATGAAGACCAGTCAGCAAGGTATATTTGCTACTATCAGCGCCCGTGTGGGCAGTATAAGTGATAATCACCTGGGAGGCTGGTACAGCTACCGGGCCTCAAAGGCGGCGCTGAACATGGCACTGAAGACACTGAGTATTGAGTGGGAGCGAACCCATAAAGGTGTGTGTGTCGCTGCACTCCACCCAGGCACGACAGATACGGCCTTGTCTGAACCCTTCCAGAGAAATGTACCTGTGGATAAACTCTTTTCTCCTTCTCAGACAGCGGCTTATTTACTGGCAGTCATCAACCAGCTAACAGCAAGAGAGAGCGGTCATTTCTGGGCATGGGATGGCCAGAAAATCCCCTGGTAGAGACATAGAGGATGCAATGACAAAGCACCTGATTCAGACACCCCATACGGTTACGATAGAAGCGTCACCTGCTCGCCGTGGTCTTTACTGTTTCAGTCAGGACCTGCGTTTGCAGGATAATCCTGCCCTTAATAACCTGATTAGTCAGACAGA
Organism: Oceanospirillum sediminis; assembly: GCF_014164585.1. Classification (GTDB taxonomy): domain Bacteria; phylum Pseudomonadota; class Gammaproteobacteria; order Pseudomonadales; family Halomonadaceae; genus Oceanospirillum; species Oceanospirillum sediminis. The sequence goes on from NZ_JACJFM010000007.1 coordinate 68,658, forward strand.
CGAAATACTTTTTATTTACATACTGGACCTACAGGCATTTCGTCAGAATAAAAATGGTTTCGCATCTCTGGGTGGCCAGCGCTGGCGCTTTCTGAAAGAGAGCCTACTGGCTCTGAAAGCCAGTCTGCAGCGCTATGGACATGATCTGCACCTGCTATCCGGTAACCGATACAGTGTATTATCTGAACTTTGCCAGCAGTATCAGATCAGCACCCTGGCAGGTAGCTATAACAGCGGTCTTGATGAGTACAGAGACTGGCAGCAGTTACAACAGATTCCAGAGACGTCTATTCAGATTATTCATCAGAATGCTCTGTGGATAAAAGAGCAACTACCTGACCATCTGTTAAAACTCCCCAGGCAGTTCACTCCGTTTCGTCGCCAGATGGAAGCCCTGACGGTATCGGCACCGGTTACTCTTAAAGAGGGTCTGCAGCATATACGTCCATTACCACCTCCGGATCACTTAATCCAGGTCTCCAACTGGCCTGATAGCCCCGAACCTCATGGTCATGCGCCTTTTTCTGGCGGGGAAGATCAGGGCTGGCAGCAGCTACACCGTTATTTCTGGCAAACACGACAACTCAGTGATTATAAACAGACTCGCAATGAGCTGGATGGCTGGCAGAACTCTTCCAGGCTGTCTCCCTGGCTGGCTCTGGGATGTTTATCACCACGCCAGGTCTGGTCTGATATTGAACAATACGAGGCCCAGATCTGTTGTAACGAATCAACTGGATGGCTGAAACAGGAGCTATTATGGCGAGAGTTTTTTTACTGGTCTGCACACAGGTTAGGTGCTGACCTGTATCGCCCCGGAGGAGAACGGCACAAAAACCTGCTCACCAGTTTTTATCCACAACGTTTTCGCAGCTGGCGAGAAGGCTCAACCCCATATCCTTTAGTGAATGCCTGTATGAAACAACTGAACAGCACCGGTTTTTTATCTAATCGGGGACGTCAGATCGTCGCCAGCGCACTGGTCAATGAGCTGGCTGTAAGCTGGCATTACGGAGCAGCTTATTTCGAAAGCCAGTTATTGGATTATGATCCGGGCAGTAACTACGGTAACTGGCAGTATATTGCAGGCGTAGGAGCCGACCCAAGAGGCGGTCGCCATTTTAACCTTGAGCGTCAACGTGCAGCTTATGATCCGGATAATCACTTCATCCGAAAATGGCAGGGTGATACCACTATGGTCGAAGACACCATAGGGATTGATGACTGGCCGATTCGATAAAAATCACGATCCAATATCACTTTATTTCTGTTTTAAAGAAGATCGCAGACATTTCTCTGTTTACCAGTCACATTCAGTGTTTCTCATCTTTCACCGGAACGTCTATCCTTGCTATCTGAAACAATGCTGCAATGCACAACAAGAAAAATAATCGTCCTGCAACCTGTTCAGAACCTAAAAGGAGAGACCCGCTATGCTCTACAGAATGCACCACACGTACAGCCAGATGATACAACCGGTACACCTCTGGGCGCAGGCCTGGCGTAAGCAGCTGACATTGCCATGGAATCCTTTGCGCATCACCTGGACAGGTCGCACGATGACCGCTGCAGCGGAACTGATCGAACGCTGTACAGATAACTATGAAAAACCTGAATTCGGCTTCCGCTATACCACTGTTAATGGCGAAAAGTACCGTATTAACGAACAGATCAGTCATGGCCTGCCATTCTGTAATCTGCTGCACTTCAAACGTGCCGGGCTGGAGGAACCCCAGCCTAAAGTGCTGATTGTAGCCCCGATGTCCGGTCATTACGCAACCCTGCTGCGCGGTACTGTTGAACAGTTCCTGCCGGATCATGAGGTTTATATCACAGACTGGGTGAACGCCCGTGAAGTCCCTGTTTGCGAAGGAGGTTTCAGTTTTGATGATTACGTCAGTTATCTGATTGAATTCCTGCATCATCTGGGACCGGATACCCATATGATTGCCGTATGCCAGCCCAGTGTTCCAGCGATTGTTGCTACATCAGTAATGGCGGCTGAGAACGATCACTGTGCACCTGCATCTCTTATCCTGATGGGTGGTCCGATTGATACCCGCGTCAATCCGACAGAGGTTAATGATTATGCCTCTGGCAAAGACTATGAGTGGTTCCGGGACAATGTGATCTGCACCGTACCGAAAGGCTTTACCGGTGCCGGTCAGAAGGTTTATCCGGGCTTTATTCAGCTATCCGGTTTTATGAGTATGAATATGGATAGCCATGTCAGCAAACACTTCCGTTTCTTTGGTGATCTGATCAAAGGAGATGGCGATAACGCCGAAGCACACCGAAAGTTCTATAACGAGTATCTCGCCGTTATGGATCTGCCTGCTGATTTTTATCTGGATACGATCAAGAAAGTATTTCTGGAACATCAGCTGCCCAAAGGTGAGATCACCTGGCAAGGTAATCTGATCCGTCCGGATCTGGTCAGCCGGACAGCGCTGATGACGATTGAAGGTGAAAGCGATGACATTACCGGTATGGGGCAAACAGAAGCAGCCCATAAGATATTGTCAGGCCTGAGTGATGAGCAACGTAAACACTACGTTCAGCCGGGCGTAGGTCATTACGGTATTTTCAACGGTCGACGCTTCCGTGAAGAGGTCGCACCGGAAATTAAAGCCTTTATTCAGCAACACCGGTCCTCTGCGGTCCCTATCTCTGCAACAGAAATGCCCGGAAACAGCTCTCCTGTAACTGAAATAGTGGAAGCTGTGGAAGCTGTGGAAGCTGTGGAAGCTGTGGAAGCTGTGGAAGCTGTGGAAGCTGTGGAAGCTGTGGAAGCTGTGGAAGCTGTGGAAGCTGT
>NZ_JACJFM010000007.1:71568-181889 GCF_014164585.1 Oceanospirillum sediminis
ATGTGGAACAGCCTGAGCCAGTGACAGAAACTGTCAAGACTGAAAACACACAGATTGTCCCGACAACGCCGTTAACCGTGCCTGTTACAGCAAAAACTGAAGAAATAAAAGCACCTCTGACCTTTGCAGATCTGGTCAAAAAAAGCACTGAGGAAAAAACAGCATCAACGCCAGCAAAGGCTCAGCCAGAAACGGATACAACAACTTCTGATACCACTCAAGCTGCCGCCAGTGCAGAAACCTCAACGACGAATACAGCGAAGAAACCAGCTCGCCGGACTCAAGGCCGGACAACCCGAAAAACGACATCAACAACCCGAGGCCGTAAGAAATCCCCTCAAGCGACTAAGAAGCCATAACCGCTAAGATCTGTATTTTGTCATCTTTCCGGAATTCCGCCCTGATCAGGCAGAATTCCGGATTCCTGCTGCTATTGTTCTGAAATATCAGGCCTTAATATCATCACGCTTTTTATGACCATCGCGCATATGGCTGACCTCCTCACCGGCCAGAGAGTTTCCCGCCAGGGTAAAGGCCCGGCCAAAGCCTTTCACAAAACGACCACCTTCAGGTGACAGACGGAATAAGCGGAAATCAGCCAGCTGGCTCAGATTACGAATACGTTCGCCATGACGGGCTTCCAGAATATCAATTCCCTGATACCAGGCCTCAGATTCCAGCTCAATCAGTGCTGCCTGCATACTGTAATTCACACGTTTGCGAGCAAACAGTTCACCTGCTGAGTCTTCATCTTCAATAATCAGCACAGAGGCTGCCGGGTTATGCTGTAGATTCACGGCATGCAAAGCAATCTCACTGAGCAGCACATACAGACAATCATCACCAATCGCAAAAGGTGCATAAGAGGCATATGGTGTTCCATCCGGCTGAATCGAAGACAACATCAGGCTTTTGCGGCTGGCGATAAAGTCAGAAACTTCTTCATTAATTCGGGTATTCAGTATTTCTTGCTTGCTCATGAGTCAGGCCTCGATTAAATCACGACTGATAATGTCATCCGCTTATTCTGATCAGCATAAAACAAAACGATGATGTCTCCCGCCCGATCAACAGAACAGCTGCTGTAACAGGCCCTTATTTAACCGTGATAACACATCATTGTAAACGCTAATTGTTATCATTAATAATAAATGATACATTCCTGTCTGATCAGGCAGGCCGATGCAGCCAGCGCTTTCCAATCACGGTATCAGCACTTATCAGACAGATCATAAGTGTCGTCAGATACCCCAGAAACAACCCGGAATGACACAATGAAACCGTTCAATCTCAACTACCCGCTTCGCATACTGACAGCCAGTGCTCTCAGCGTTTCATTGCTGGTATCCTCTCAGACTCTGGCAGCACCGGAGCGCATCATCAGTACCGATGCCGGTACAACAGAAATCATTAAAGCACTTGAGCTGACCGATCATCTGGTAGCCATTGATGTCACCAGTCCTCAGCTGCTGCCCGGCAAAAAACTACCCAATATCGGTTATCACCGTAATCTGTCCGCTGAAGGTCTTCTGAGTCTTAACCCGGATGCCATTATCGGTGGTAAAGAGATGGGTCCTGACCACGTCGTTGATCGCCTGAAGCAAAGCCCTGTTCAGTTAATACAGCTACCTGCAGCACGTAGCGAAACTCAGCTGATTGATAATATCCGGACACTGTCAGAACAGCTGGATCAGACATCCCGAGGACAACAGCTTCTGTCCGATCTGCAGAAAAAACTGGATCAGCTGCATAACCAGGCTCTGTCATCTGAACAGGCGGTGTTTCTGCTATTTATGAACGATAAACTGCGCATGGCTGGCAGAGAAAGTGGTGGCGGCTCTTTGATTAAACTTCTGGGCGCTAACAATCTGGCTGATTATGACAACTACCGTAGTATCTCGGCCGAAGCCTTACTGGCTCTTAAACCCAGCCTGATCATTATTGCCGGAAAAGAACCGGAAAAAGCAGTACAACAGTTGCTGAAAGCCAGCCCTATGCTGAAACATACTCCGGCAGGTAAACAGCAAAAAATCCTCGCGGTAGATGGCAGTAGCCTGGTTTCCGGTGGTCTCAGTGTCAGTGCCGTTGATGAGGCTTTACGTCTGAGCAATCACCTGAATCGTTAATGCTCTGCCAGTCTGCTTTTTAAGGAGTTTTGTCATGCTGCGCCTGCCTGTCCCGATGACAACGGGCATTCTTCTCCTGCTGCTGACCGGCGGTAGCCTGCTGTCATTGATGCTGGGAGCGATGCCTTTACCTGCAATCGAGAGCCTGCTTTCTGTGGTGGACCACCTGAGTGGATCAACCATGAGTCGGTTACAGGACTACCAGCATGCTGTTATTACTGAGCTGCGACTACCGAGAATATTACTGGCCATTATGGTGGGTGCGATTCTGGCGCAATGTGGTGCGGTCATGCAGGGGTTATTCCGGAATCCATTGGCTGATCCGGGAATCATCGGTGTCTCTTCCGGCGCAGCCGTCGGCGCTGTGCTGGCCATTGTATGGGCTCCGGCAGCCATTTCAGCCTGGGCAGTACCGGTTTCTGCTTTTGTCTGTGGTCTGATCACCACCCTGCTGATCTACTCTCTGGCTCAGACTCGTGCCGGAACCTCAATTACTGTGCTATTGCTGGCCGGGGTTGCTATTACCGCTTTTGCCGGAGCAGGTATTGGTTCTGTCAGTTATTTCGCTAATGATCAGGACCTCAGAGCACTGAGCCTCTGGCAGATGGGATCACTGGCTGGCAGCAACGATCAGAACATCCTGCTTTCAACAGCCGCTCTCATTCTGCTGGCTATTGCGTTTCAGAAACGGGCCAATGCACTGAATGCCTTGCTACTGGGTGAAGCCGAGGCCCGACACCTGGGGATTCAGGTTGAACGCCTAAAGCTGGAACTGATCGTACTGACCGCTATCGGTGTCGGCATTGCCGTTGCCTCTGCCGGTATCATCGGTTTTATTGGCCTGGTGGTACCTCATCTTGTCCGTATGAGTACCGGTCCCAATCACAGAACGCTGCTACCTCTGAGCGCCCTGTGTGGTGCTTTTCTATTGATGATTGCTGACCTGTTTGCCCGCCTGATTGTCCAGCCTGCAGAGCTTCCCGTCGGTATTGTCACGGCCCTGATGGGCGCCCCTTTCTTTATGGCATTACTGATTCGTCAGCGTCATAGCTGGAACAGCTGACAAACCCGATCAGAAAGAGAGAATAATAATGCTTGAACTGAATCAGCTGAGCTGGAAAATTCGGGAAAAAACCTTGCTGGATATTAACCATCTGGCACTGGCAGAAGGACAGGTAATGGGTTTACTGGGTCCTAATGGCGCAGGTAAATCTACTTTATTAAAAGCGATTACCGGAGAAATACCGGCCAGCGGGCAGGCACTTTTACATGGTAAAGCGATCCATAAGTGGTCATCGCAACAGCTGGCACGCCATCTGGCAGTCTTGCCTCAGGCCAGTCAGCTGACTTTCCCTTTTCAGGCAAAAGAAGTGGTTGCTCTGGGGCTGACGCCTCTGAGTATGAGTCACGAAGAAGGCCAGCGTCATATTCAGCGTCTGATGGAAAAAACAGACTGTCTGCATCTGGCTGACCGTAACTGGCCATCGTTATCTGGCGGAGAGCGACAACGGGTACAACTGGCGCGGGTGTTACTGCAACTAAGCCAGGCGGAACAGGCTCCGTTATTATTGCTGGATGAACCGACATCGGCACAGGATCTGGGACAGCAGCACAGTATTCTGAAACTGGCCGTTGAACTGGCACGTGAGCAGGGATACGGTGTTATTGCTATTCTGCATGATCTCAACCAGGTACTGCACTATTGCCATCACTGTTATCTGCTAAAAGAAGGGCAGGTAGCTGCTCAGGGAAAACCCTTTGATGTGCTCCGCGCCGATACGGTTGAAATGTACTGGCAGTATCGCCCCAGAGAGATCACCCTGGATGATGGTCTGCCCGCTCTGATTTAACCAACTGACCTCTGGCATATCCGGGAGTCTGGCCACCTGCCCCGAAAATCAGCCGCTAACCAGATCAGTGGTGTCTCATAACCAGATAACACCCCTGATTTCATCAGACAGACTTACAATGCAGACAATAACGCCTGCCATTCATTCAGTTCCTGCTGTCCAGGCTTACGGGCACCAAACATCTGCAGAGCCAGCTGTCCTTTATGATCAAACAGTTCCAGAGAGGAAACAGGGCCATCTTCTGTGGGGCGCACCACTTTCCACGCCTGTGAAAAAGCTTCTGTATTAGCATGCAGATTGAAGCCAGCATCCAGTACATTAAACCAGGGACCACGACGCACCAGACGCTTTACCGGCCCGGTATGAATCTGCACCATGCCTTTGTTAGCTGCAAAAATCATCACCGGCATTTCCTGCTCAGCAGCCATTTCCAGAGCACGTTCAAATACCTCTGCTGCCAGAGGCTCTGCACGTTCTGTTCCTGCCAGCCGGAATGCCTGCTGCCGCTCCAGAGCATGTTTTTTTAACAGCGCCAGAAAATCATGTACATCCTGTAGCCCATCCCAGTCCTGATGAAAAGCAGCAATATCAACCTCATCATCAGCCACAGTCTCGTAAGCACTCTGCTTCTGCTCTGCCACGGCCTCAGGATCAATCACGGCTCCCTGAGACTGATCATCCGCCATATATCGGGCTACCAGTGCATCAAACGCTGCCATATCCGTCTGCTCATTGGCATAAATTTTATGCACCGCTGTTCCTGTCGCATCAAAAAACTGCAGGCTACGACGCTCACCTTCCGTCACATGAAAGCCATAATGCCAGCGCTCAAAAAACACTCTGAGATCAATGTCACCAAGGAACAGCCCCACCTTCTCCCCGCCGCCTAATTTGCCATAAGGTGCGGTTTTCTCATGTACAACAGTATCGTTACGGGTCAGCGCCATAACGGAGCCCAGCTCACGTACCTCTGATAGCAGTTTACGGAACTGTCCCGCTGCGCTATCCAGACGCTGAACGCTGAAGCCCTCAGGCCCACAATTCAGAGCAACCAGCTCCAGCTCACTGACGCCCAGTGCATCAGCAGCATTACGAATTCTCAGCTGCGGGTTTTCATCTCTGAATTGCTGATAGCGCTGTTGCAGATCAGCAACGGCTTCCGGACTGACGGATAGTGTCATTACATTTCCCCTTACTGCATCCGGAAACACCGGATCTCACCACGAATCAACGGTTATTCTCTGTCTATGGCAAATGGCCAGCTTTTTGTTCTCAGGAATAACCAATAAAAACGGGGACTAATGTCCCCGTAAAATACAGACTAAAGCCACGACTAAACCTCTGTGACTTTATAAACCCTCGCAGCCCTTACTGAGTAACAGGAGCATAACGGATATACAGGTTGCCACTGGTCAGATTGCCATCTTCGCCATAGTTACTCAGCACCTGCATCTTAAACAACTGCGCTCCATCCTGTACCAGATAGATGCCATAGTTAGGCCACATCTGATGCCCCTGTCCATCGACGTTGTAATCAAAAGCACCGTAATCGCCGGGGGCAGAAAATGCACCTTCAGACTGATCAGCAAAATACTTATACACCTGATCAGTATTGGCTGGATCTGTCACATCCAGAGCAGAGTCAACCTGCAGAACACCGACACCAGCAGATGCAGTGCCTGACGCACCACCATTTACCTGGATCAGGTAGTTTCGATCCTGAACCACAACGCTCAGCTCCCAGTCGTCCTCGGCGGAAACAACGCTGTTGCTTTCCATATCGTAGTAAACCCGGCCATTGCTGTAATCCAGTACAGGCGATGCTACTTCATCATTAAAACTCTGAGTCAGAGGATTCCAGGTCTGTACTCCCAGGGTCATCTGACGGGTCGTGGTTTCGCCCAGTTCAACCGTAAGGTCAGTAATATGGAAACGACTATAATCAAACGTCTGTGTCGAAGGATCCGCTTTAGCCGATCTCAGCACCCACCACTTGCTACTGTCCGCACTGTATACCGGAGCACCCTGGCTATAATCCGCACTCAGCCAGTCTTTGATCTGAGGGGCAATGCTGTCTGACTTCATACCTCCGTCGACACAACTTTCAACACCCGTTACCGCATTGAAAGCCTCCAGGGTTGAGTCAGCACTGGCCGCTTCAAAAGCACTCTGTACAGGATTGCCTTCAGCATCATACAGAGCAGCACTATTGCCGGTATAACATGCCGTAATAGCGCCATTAGCATTACCGGCACCGGAAGCACCACCGTTCACTTTAAAACCAACATATTTCTGATATGCCACATGCCAGTCCTGACCTGATGTCGTCTGCACACCTGTCGCCAGATCCAGATAAGCCGCCTGAGTCACATCCGTTGCTGCGTCCAGAGTGATATAACGAGCACCACTCTGAGTGCTATCACCGCCCGTGTTATCACTCCCCCCCGTATTATCGCTACTATCATTATTGCTGCTACCGCCGCCATTACAGCCAGCAAGTATCAGAGTGGCTGCTATTACAGCAACAGCAGTTTTTGTACGGTTAAAACGAAAGAAGAGGCTCATCAGGTATTTACTCCACCAGATTTTCAGTCAGAAAACAGATCAGATATCGACTCTCAGGCCGGTATAGATAAAGCGTCCGGGATGTGGCCCCTGGTCATGGGGATTATCGGGATCACGGGTCTTATTCAGCAGGTTATCCACACCCATAAAAAGGCGAACATGTTCAGAAACCTGCTGATTCAGTTTCAGATCCCAGGTCGTCCAGGACGGGGTATAAAAATTATTTTCCAGGTCGTTATATTCTTTGCTTTGCCAGATACCCTGTAAGCTGGCGCTAAAACCGGTGAAAGGCCTGATTGTCAGACCAGTTTTCAACTGATATTCCGGTCGCTTGGGTAAAGGTTTACCGGTTGTTTTATCTTCGGCATCCATCCAGGTCAGAGCAACATCCAGCTGAGCCCGACCTTTCCAGTCATAGCCTGCAGCCAGTTCAGCACCGAAGATACGAGCCTGATCAATATTCAGATAGCGATAATTAACCACATTGTTTCTGACGGACTCGACGGATGTCGCTATCAGATCTTTCAGGTCACTACGAAAGAGATTCAGATCAAAACGCAGATCAGGTGAAGGTCTCAGTTCAATACCCAGCTGATAGTTAGTCGAATACTCCGGCTGAAGATCCGGATTACCCAGCACCATATAGCCCAGATTACTGTGATCAAAAACGTAATAACGCTCTTTCAGATTAGGTACCCGGTACCCTTTACCGATACCTGCCCGGATACGAACATCCATCGTATCGGACCATTGCGGGGTGTACTGCAGGTTCATTTTTGGCGTCAGATGATCGCCAAAATCAGTATCATGCTGATAGCGGAAACCCGGTAACAACTCTAACTGGTCGGTCAGAAAAATATCATTCTGCAGATAAACTTCTGCACTGCTGTTATCAGAACCGTCGCCAATCTCTTTGACCACCTCATAACCGGAAGCCGTCGGTTTTTTCTGCTCCTGAGCCATCGAGGCATGGCTGAGATCAATACCCAGAGTCAGCAACTGATTATCAGCTACCGGCGTATCAAACTGAGAGCTGATTTTATAAATATCCTGCTCTGCAATTCTGATATCGCCTTTTTCGGTCACATCTTCGAAATTTTCCCAGGTGGCAGAGAGCTTCAGCAGATCGTCTCCAAATGCCAGAATCGTACCGCCATCCAGCCGCTTTCGAGTGGCAATTTCGGTTTTATCCAGATAGCCACTGCCTGGCCGGAACAGAATATTGTGAGCGGTCAGATCTTCTTTGTAATAAGCCGGTTCAAAAAAGAACTCTTTATGCTCATCCGGCTCAAAGCTGATCCGGGCGGAAAGGTTTTTACGTGTACCGGCACCACCCTCTTCAAAGGCGGTATCACGATTCAGATCATAACCCTCTGTATCTCTGATACTGCCGTTGATCTGAGTGGTCCATTGCTCCCGTTTCATGCCGATATCAAAGCGGGCATGGCGACTGGCCAGCTCCTCCTGACGGCCACCCAGACTCAGATCTGAACGCCCGGTATTAGCATCGCCATAACTGCCCATATCCAGAACCAGGGCAGCACTGAATGGCTCTGTCGGTTTGCGGGTAATCACGTTCACTACCCCACCCATAGCGGAGCTGCCGTAAAGGGCTGAAGTAGCACCCTTTACAATCTCGATCCGCTCAATATCCGCTGTAGCCAACTGAGCAACATCAACAGAAGAACCGGTACTGGCAGTCATTGGTCGGCCATTGATCAGAATCAGTACCCGGTCAGCATCCAGCCCCTGTAACCAGACTTCTTTACCACCTTTACCGTGAATATCTTTCAGCATCAGTCCGGGAACAATTTTCAGGGCTTCTGTCAGATCACGGGCATGAATCTGATCCAGCTTAGTACGGCTGATTACTTCTGTTCTGACCGGTGTATCTTCCAGTAAACGCTCCGTCCGGGTACCGGTAATTACCCAGGTATCACCTTCACTGGCTTCATCAGGAAGCGAAGCAGGCTGATCGGCCCTGGCTGAACAGACCAGTACCAGACCCGAAATCAGAATTGGCAGAGATTTTAAGACTTTCACAGCAGCTAACGACCACTCATATACAGCAATACTTATAAGACAATGCAACTGATAATAATTAGCATTTATTATAATTACAAGGATGCGATTCAAAATGTCGCCAGATAAATTGATTGTCAGTTATGCCACAACAAACATCATATCTGTGTCAATTCATTCCCATCACGCCATTAAAATCAAATTAACTATATGATTTAAAAAAACTTTTCATAAAGGCCTGCTTTTTGCTGCACTGACTCCAAACAGTTCAGATGGATAAGCCCTATGTCTCACAACTCACTGACACGGCTTGGTCATGATGACATTGATCAGGACCATGAACATTTTTATCAGCTGATCAACCGGATACAAGTGTGTACGAATCAGGAGCTGGCAGGGCTTTTCCAGCAGCTGTTGCAGCTTGCTCAGACCCACTTTGACAGAGAAAATCATCTGATGCAGATATCCGGCTTTTCAGCACAGGAAGAGCATAAAAGTGAGCATGCTCGCTTACTGGGTGAGTTGCGTCAGTTTAAACGCGGTATTGATCGGGGGAATAAGGTCTTTGCCCGGGCCTATCTGCGTGATCGCCTGCCTCAATGGTTTGAGTTGCATCTGCAGACACTGGACAGCGCACTGGTTGCTCATCTGGCACAGCAGGACCTGTCATGAGCCAGATAAATCAGAGCATAAATCATTATATTGTTCCGCTGGAAGGAGCCCTGAAAGCTATCGCAGAGTTGGAAGCAGGCCATAGTCCGGGCAACTGGCTGCTATCTCTGAAACTGCTATACGATGGCGAGCCATCAGGTCAGGCCAGCTTTAATTTGTATGGATACAGCGAACCGGAAGCAAAAGAGCTGGTACAGAATATTCATCGTCATGAATTCATCATGCGTGAAATTGATGATCTGCTATTTGGTGACAGTGATACCTGAAACCAGAGATCCGCCCAACGCACTGAACTGCACCATAACAGCGCCGGATTGTGAGACAAACACCGTGCATGATCCATTTTTTCGCCAGAATGCTCTATTACATTTTTATTTCGCTGGCGCAATATTTGCTGTTTTAAGAGGGTAACTGTCAGACCAAAGCTCAGCTTTCAGAGACCCGATCCGCCAGTTACCGGGTTGGGCGACCGAAGGAGCCCTTATGAGAAGTCATATAGCAACAACGGATAAAGAAAAGAGCATTCCTGATAATGTTCCTCTGATATCAACAACCGACCTTAAAGGTCGCATCACCCTGGTGAACGATGCCTTTATTGAAGTGTCTGGTTTTACCCGGGAAGAACTGATTGGCAAAGCTCACAGTATTGTACGCCACCCGGATGTCCCCCCGGCTGTTTTTGCCGACCTGTGGCAGGTATTACACAGAGGTAAGCCCTGGATGGGGACCGTAAAAAATCGCTGCAAAAATGGTGATTATTACTGGGTAAACGCTTTTGTTACGCCCATATTCGAAGGTCACAAAGTGGTGGGCTATCAGTCAGTACGGGAAAAACCAAAACCCAATCAGATCAGACGGGCAGAACAGATCTATGCCCGGGTCAACAAAGGCGTCAACCGTTTCAGTCTATATGATTTAAAGCTGCGCCATATCATGCCTGTCATTGCGGCAGTATCAGCGATGACACCCTCTGTTATCACAGGTATCTGGTCATTATCTTATGCTGGTTTAATCGCAACCTCTGTCAGCTCCGCCCTGCTGATGACCGGGCTTAGTTATTTTTTTCTCCGTCCGTTAAACAATGCCACTCAGCGCTCTGAAAAGTATGTCAAAAGCGATCTGTTATCAGAAATGTATGGTAACTGTACCGCAGAAGCCGGGCAGCTTTATCTGGCCGGTATCATGCGAGAAGCCAATATCCGTGCCATGACTACCCGCATCACCTACTCCGTGAATGAGTTATACAAACTGGGAGATGACACCACTCAGATTGCTCAGCATGCAGCTGATGCAATCAATCGTCAGGCAGCAGAAATCGAGCAGATCGCCGCTGTTACCCATCAGCTATCAGGCTCCATCGACAATATCGCGCAGAATGCTGCCGATAGCTGCAACGCAACCCATAGAGCGAATCAGCTGGCCCACCAGGGAAAACGTGCTGTACAGGAAACCTCTCAGGCGATTTTCTCCCTGGTCGATACCATTGAACAGGCATCAGATAAAGTCAGTCGCCTGCACCAGGCGACCGGCGAAATTGCAGATACCATCAGTATCATTACTGAGATTGCTGACCAGACAAATCTGCTGGCTCTCAATGCAGCCATCGAAGCAGCCCGCGCAGGGGAACAGGGCAGAGGGTTTGCCGTTGTTGCGGATGAAGTCAGGGCCCTGGCTCAGCGCACCCAGGAATCTACAGGGCAGATCTATCGCACGCTGGATAATCTGACCAGGGAAACAGACGATGCAGTATCCATTATGCGGGTCAGCAGGCAAAATGCTCAGTCCTGTGTACAACAGGCTGAAGTGGCTGGCGAGACTCTGGCCACTATCAGTGAAACAATGGAAAGTATTACCGGGATGAGCCAGGCTACGGCGACAGCGGCATCACAGCAAAGCAGTGCTGCCGAGGTCATTCGCAATAACCTGCATCAGGTAAACAGTGCTGCAGTTGAAGCGACAGAAGCTTCCGAGCAAACTAAAAATGCGTCAAAGAATCTGATTGATAACGTCAGAATGATCATGCAAAGCATCGCCAGGTAGATAACATTTATTCGAATGTTTATGGCCATACAGTAAGCAACCGGAAGCGTCTGAATGACGTCTCCGGTTGCACGGCTATCTTCATCACAGAGTCAGTTTTACCACTGAAAACATGACGAAACTACTCTCCGGCAGCCCGTGCTTCATGGGTATGACAGCGTTTAGGACACACTCGGGCACAGGAACCACAACCGATGCAATCGCCACCATTTTCTATCACCATTACACTGACGACATCATCCATATCATCGTCATCATCCGGCTCCCGTTCTTCCAGAGTAAACACATCTCTGGGGCAGACCTTATAACAGCGACCACAACCGATGCAGGTCGTATCATCCAGATGCACCACAAACTCCGGTGTCCAGCTGGTACCATCACGGGTTAATCCTGTAATCACAGACATCAGACGCCCTCCTTTACTGCTGCCAGCTCTGTTCGGACCTGATCCCAGCGCAGGCAGGCCTGATAAGTCGCATCAGACATCTGTGGCAGCTGCTCATAACCAGCAGGCAGACTGTCTTCAACCAGATCATGCAGAGCCATCGCGGCTTCACTGGCAATGCGTTTCGCTTTACGCACCTCTTTCTCTAGCGCTTTAATCTCTTCCGGAGACATATTTATTCCTCATCAGCAGGTCAAAAGTGTTTTAGTTTCTTATTGCCGCCCGCTGTCGTTGTTATCAGCGACAGCCAGCAAAATGGCCGGAACAGTTTCAGGGGGGATGGACGGGGTACTGTCAGCTCAGCAGGGGATGAAGGTTAACCGGAAACTACTCTCTGGCAGCCCTGGGGTAGTTTTCCAGCAGAGTCAGGGCACTCTGGCAAAGTTTGTCAGCCTGTTCACACATCACATCAAGACTTTCAAAGCCAAAGCGATGAACATCTCTTAATGTCCTGTCCAGCACTAACAGCTTGCCTACGGTGATAACGACACGGCCAAAGCCTTCATGTGACAGACTGAACATAGGTGCAGCCATCAGACCACTACCAGCTTCAATACGCATCGCAATCGCGCTGTAATAGGCTTTCAACCGGGCAATGATTTCCTCATCGGGATCACCAATAATCGGCATTTCCCGCCGCTGGGCTTTAGTGACCACATAAGCCTGCAGAATTTCTGCCGGTGGCAACTCTTCATTCACCCCATAAGTATCAAACGCCCTGGTCTGACGAGTGATTTCCGGTATAAACAGATGGTCCGGTAAAGCCTCTGAAGGTATCGTATGATCAACGTTCATAATCATCTCCTGGTTACAAAGGAAATGGCGACAGCCTTACTGACGACGCCATTAAACAACGGGTTTATGTCATCAGTCCGGTATTACGATACCGGGCCTGATTCTGCTGTCGGATTCAGGGTTTTCAGTGTTAAACGGGGAGGACTGCGCAAACTGAGATGACGACTGAATAAAACCCCGGCCATCAGTCCTGCCAGCGCCAGAATCGCTGCGAAAATATCTCCCCACAAGCTACCAAGACAGGCACAGACCAGCATCACAACGCAAGGCAGACAGTAAGCCAGTAAGGTAATACGCAGCAGTTCTTCCTCTGCAATATGAATCTGTACTCCCTGCCCTTCATTCAGTGATGGTATCTGTGCCGGCAACGCTGGGGGAACTGTTCTCCGGGACGCAAGAGAATCCGGTTGCCAGCCGTGTATTGATAAAGCTCCTGGTATGCTTCCGGCATCAGGCATTACCTGAGCTTCAGGTGTCAGTTCCAGCTGCATAGTACGCTGACTGCCCTGACATACCTTATGTACACTGCAGCTTTTGCAGCTTTGCTGGCAGTCCGCCTGTACACCAAGTCGATTCCCCGGTAGCCGGATAATCACTCCCTGCGCAGAAATCATAATGTCTCTCCCTCTTGCTCTTCTCGGGGAAGATCATCACTCCAGTCACCGTCCCAGGATGATTTCGCCATATCCAAAAAACGTTGCCCGGCATCGGGCTGTTGCAGTTGACGTAATGCCTTCTGTAGCCAGAGAGGAGGGCGACTTTGCCAGAGGCTCTGCAGGTTTTTCAGTGCCACTTCGATCAACAGTCCCTCATCGACTTTAACCGGATAAATTCCCATAGCCTGTAGTTGCCTGATCGCTCCGCCGCCGATAGCATTACAGTACACGCCATGACACCCCTGCAGCAGATCTAACCGGGCATCCAGCTGACTATGCTGCTTATCCTGCTGCGCATCCGCAGTAGAAAACTCTACGATTTCAGAAACCTGATACGTCTGCGAACTAACGTCGTAAATCATAAAGGCTCTGGCAGCGCCGAAGTGCTGATTGATATGTACACGGTCACTGCTGGCAAAGGCGATTCTCACAGATGGAGACTCCGGGTTATCCGTCAGATCCTGTGATATCTGAGATTGCTGTGCAGCCGGAGCAATCAGTTTCAAATGGCGCATGACGACATCTCCTGCTCACGCCGGGAATACACAGAAACATAGGGAGCGACTTCATGATGATGAGCCTGAGACAACTGCATATTGGCTAACTGAATCAGAGTCTGCAAAGATCCTTTATAACCAATCCATAACTGATGCTGAGCACCCAGTCGGTCATAAACCGGCCAGCCCGCTCTTAATAACGGCAGCTGCAGACGCTGGGCCAGTCCGGCCCCATGAGCATTACAGATTAACAACCGGGCCTTATGAGACACCATCTGCTGCTCCAGCTCTTCAAGATCAGAAATATGAATCTCTTCAGCACAGACTCGATTCAGTGAGGGTGCGTTATGAGGTGCCACTGCCGCAACGACCTCTCCTCCCACAGAAGTGACCAGTGAGCTGAATGAGAGCAACAGATCCGGGTCAGCGGCAATACCATAACGGGTAAAACCCAGCATAAAGTGACTGTCCAGCATCACATCCTGTAACTGGCTGCGTTCCCGCTCTACGGTATCCGGTACGGCTCTGCCACTTATCTGATGAAGAGTATTCACCAGCTGATCCATCGCCTCCATCCCCATCAGCCCGTCAAAACGAAAATCCTCAACTCCGGTTCTTTGTGTCAGCAGATCCGCAGCATGATTCAGGGAGTGTCCTATAACCAGGGTAGCACTGGCTTTGCCCAGCTCAGCAAAGGCAGAAACCGGCGTACCTCCTGTCGTCACGGGGACAAAATCCGCCTCCATCATATGACCATCCAGAGAATCACTCAGATCAGGAACAACCACCGCCTTCAGCCCAAAGCGTTCCAGCAGCAGTTTCAGATAGTCGATATCAGCCCCTGTCAGCATAGATGAGGCCAGTACATTGACCTGACAGGCATTCTCACCAGCACAGTCGGTAGCGGGTACCAGCCGGTCGAGCATTTCATAAAGTGCAATCGCAAAACCGGTTTCCAGCCCGCCACTGAAATCAGGCGTGATGGCAGGAATCACAGGCAAAGACTGATACTCAGGATTGTCCAGATAAAACTGCCGGATCAGGCCTTTTACATCACTGCCCTGAGTCTCTGACAGTCCTGTGGTAGGAATACCTATCAGCTCCGGATTCCGGGCATTAATGATGGTCTTTAAACCCTGAAGTACGTTGCCATCAGCCCCCATGACTGTTGATGTCTGGTCCATCGCGCTGGTCTGCAGGGGAATGGGTTCACGAAAATGCCGCACAAACAATACCTTGGCAAACGCACTGCATCCCTGAGAGCCGTGCAGCATAGGGATCGCATTTCTGACCCCCATAAATGCCAGGATAGCCCCTGCCGGCTGGCTGACCTTGAGCGGATTAACGGATAAAGGCTTCTGCTTTTTGATCACTCTGACCATATCGGGCCTCCTGTTATGAGCTTTCCCTGTCACTCTGTGCCACAGGTGTCACACTCGGTGACTCCCACGGTGCCGGTGTTCTTAATGCGGGCCAGATAGGTGACTCCAGCGTCAGACACAACTGCCGGGCCAGCTCAACCATGCCGTCGTAGCCAGCGTAGGCAAACTCCCGTTCCTGATTAATATCCAGAAACGGCAGCCGTGCTTTCAACGCCGTATACATATTGCGCCCCCCTGCAATCAGCAGGTCAGCCTGATAGTCCCGGATCGTATCCAGTAATGCCCGTGGACTGCCCTCCTCCAGCATACGGGCATCATCGCCCATAATTTCCCGGATACGAGCTTTATCCTCTTCGGTGGATTTCTTCGTACCGGTCGCCACAACGTCCATACCAAGATCCTGCAAGGCAGAAACAATCGACCAGGATTTAACTCCCCCGGTATATAACAACACCCGTTTGCCTTTCAGCCTCTGCTGCCAGGGTATCAACTGCGCTCGGATACGGTTTTCTTCCCGTTCAATCAGCTGCTCTGTACGCGCAGCCAGATCCTCATCTTGCAGCAATCGGGCAAAACTGCGCAGCGCATCCGAGGTATCCCTGACACCATAAAAGCTGCCTTCAAACCAGGGAATCTGATAGCGCTGCTCCATCTTGCGGGCCACATTGAGCAGGGCTTTGGCACAAACCACCATGTTGGCCTCAGCCTTATGCATCACCTGAACATCACGAAAACGGGCATCTCCGGATAAGGTGCATAACACCCTCAACCCCAGCTGATCCAGTAAAGGCATTACCTGCCAGAGTTCACCAGCAATGTTGTATTCGCCAATCAGATTGATATTGTGCACCTGAATATCATGACGCTGAGCTTCAGCAGAAACAGGCTCTGGTTCTGCCGTTCCAATCACATATCTGAACATGACTTCTCCCGCCAGACGGTTACCCAGATTTTTAGTGCCGTAAAACCCGGCAGAGTCGATAGGAATAACAGGAATGGAAAAGTGTTCACTGGCAGCTTTACAGACGGCTTCAAAGTCATCGCCAATCAGAGCCGGAACACAGGTGTTATAAACAAATACCGCGGTGGGTGAATAACGATCCAGCGCCTGACCAATACTATGGAACAGACGCTTTTCGCCACGTCCCATAATCACATCTTCTTCTGACAGATCGGTTGTCATGCCGATACGGTACAGCTCGGACCCTGAAGAGCGTGTGCCACGGTTATCCCAGGAGTTACCGGCACAGGCGATAGAGCCATGCACAATATGTGCGACATCAGCGATCGGCAGCAGCGCAATCTGAGCGCCATCAAAGGCACAGCCACCATCCGAGGCACCTGGTTTTGCAGGCTTACAGCCACTTTTTTCTTTGGTGTTATGGTCGCAGGCTGGTTCATCCATTAAAGCGGCCAGTTCTTTTGCTTGCATAAACATTCCCCCGAAAACTGGACTGATCACATTCAGTCATTGGGTTTCAGGGATAAAGGAGCAAAGGCTGTACCAGACAAACATTCTGCCAGAAAAAACATAACCTATTGTTTTAAAAAGAATAAAAACACAAGAAAAAATACTGACTCACAACTGATAGTCAGATTGTCAGGAAGAGGACATTCAGGAGCATGCGATTGGCATAAATACGACAATGCCCTGCTAACGAGCTGACAGAGCCAGAATATGAAATGAAAAAAGACAGGCACCACGTTCGTAGGAAAGCAGATAAAAGCCCGCACAAACCGGACAGGCTGAACACCAGCCCCCCGTTCCAATCCCCCACAGATAACCCGGGTCAGGTATTCAGCAGTAACCAGTTTATGCAGGCATAACGGAGCGGGGAAGCTCCCGCATTATGTTCAGAGGGTATAGGGTTTATGCAGCCAGTTGCGTACCAGCCGGGCCTGTCGCTCAGAGATATACCGGTATTCATCCAGCCAGTCATCCTGTAAGCGCGTCGGCAACTCCCTGGGCACAAGGTTGCCCGCTACCATACAGAAATACCATGCCCCGGAATAACCTGCGATTCTGTCAAACTGGCGTAGTTGCCTGGCCATGTCCTGAGCATTGGTATCCAGCTGCCAGTTAAAGGCTTTCAGGCTGATTGCCTGTATCGCCTTCGGATAAAGACGCAGCTGCTGAATCCCCGGACCAATCCGGCTTTCATGGCGCTGAAAAAACCAGTACTGATAAAAGCCGGATTCAGGAGTAACAGACAAACGCCATTCATCACAGAAACGGTGTAGATCATCTTTATTGACACTTTGCTCAATGGCCTCGCTGATATTCATCAGATGCCCCGGCTGATATCGGGCATCACCCAGAGGCCTGGCAGGCAAAATCGCAGGTGTAACCGGTTCCAGAAGATCCTGCAGATCGTCCGGCATAGTGTCATCAGAAGATACATCGCTCTCACTGAACAGACCGGCATGCTGACTTAACAGGCAACGGGTCATCATTTCCTGCAGTTCTTCCACTTCCAGCTGCCAGCTCTGTTCCGGCCTGTCACCATAGTTTGCGACGAAAAAATGTGTCGAACCGTCCAGGTTGAAAACCAGCAACGGTTGCTGCTCCAGCTGACAGAGTAAATTTTCAAAGCTGCCCTGCTGTTCCAGTTGCTGTTGTAACCACAATTCAGGGTCCCGTGTCAGGATCTGCTGATCGGCCGTCATCAGTCCTCCGGGCCTGTGCCAGCCTGACCGGGTCAGCTGATACCGGAAATCGACCTCTGGCCAGCATGTTTTCAGATAACGAAGTAAAGCAGCCTGATCAGGTTTTACCTGACCCAGCCCCTGAATCAGGTCGCGGGCGGCTTCTGTTGTTTTCTGACTTAACGTTCCCTGCATACTGGCAGGCCGGGCGTCTTCTTTTGCACTATCAGATGTCGTAAACCATGCCATCGCTTACTCCTCTGCTAGTCGTCATCGTCATGCAGGGCTAATACCACCCCACAGGCAATATCATGATTGTTAGTTAAACCGGCACAATGACTGGAAGCATCCACCAGATAGAGATCAAAGTCCTCACCTTCAAATACAGGCTTAGCCAAACCCGGAATGTCATTGTCACTACAAACCGTTAATGAGCCCTGAGTTACCAGAGCTTTAAATACCGGTTGCAGCACCTCCTGATAACGCAGCTCCGGAGGTGTCTGAATAATCTGCCCCGCCAGCTGCTCCAGCACCTGTTCACTGATCATCGGTTACCAGCTCCTCTGCTTTTTCCGCACTGAAACGTTTTTCGATACTGCTCTGCTGTCCCAGGATTTTTCCCAGCCAGGGCGGAGGGTTGTCCAGCCGGCTCTGCAGAAGATTCAGGGTTGCCATCGCCTCTCCGGGCACAGGAACTTTCACCGGGTGTATGCCACCCCGCACCACCTTGGCCGCAGCAGGTCCTCCAATGGATTGCACATAGAGCAGCTGGCAGCCCTCCAGTAATTTAACCCGAGCTTCATTTTTTTCCAGCCCCGATGGCACCTCATGGCTATCCTGAATATCAGCCAGGTAAATCCCCTCTTTATTCAGGCGGTAAATCAGAAAGCGCAGACAGGAACCAAAGTGGCCATCCAGCTGAGTACCATTATTCGATGCAACGGCAATCTGAAGATAAGGCAGGCCAGCCATCACTTCTGGCTCCGGATCAATTTGTGGTGGAGCCTGCTGCCCGGACTGCTCACCCCATAGATAACTCAGCGCCAGTTTTATTGCTTCCGGACGATAATCTTCGGGTAGCTGCCCATCATCACCACTGACAATACGATTGATATCTTCAACGGTCAGTGCCTGCAGCTGAGTTTCATCAATCGGCAGCCCAAGATAAGCACCTGTAGCAATCACAAATACTTCCGGGTCATCAGATGACAGAGCCCTTGCCGCCTGAGACAGACGCTGGGCGGCTACTTTACTGATCATGCTCTCTTTTTCAGGCAAAGCACCATCGCCTTTACCATTACACTTACAATCATCCTGACACTGGCAGTCACCATCACAGGTACAGTCTTTCTTACTGGAAACAGGCTTTGTTTTACTGGAAACAGACATAAGATCACTCCCTGTCGGGGGGGTTAACCGGGGTTCGGGTTCAGGGCTTGCAGTCAGCCTCTGAAAAATATTTCAGAGGCTTCCCACAGAGAAAGGACTGTCAGATTACGCCGGTGAAATACAATCAACCGGGCAAACAGAAACACAACGAGGCTCTCCCTCATCCACGCACTCGTCACAGGTCGCAGCATTAATAGTCACTACGCCGCTTTTTTCAGTGATGGAGACAGTAGGGCATTCAGGTTCACAGTCGGCACAAGCTGTGCACATATCCGGGTCAATTTTCATTGCCATGATCGCTTCTCCTCATATAAGCGTTCAAACAAGATCTCTGGCCATTAATCCAATCGGCGGGCGCGTAACGATTTTGGTAATGAGGGCGCAGCCATAGGGTCGATATAGTAGCTCTGGCCGCTGGCCAGTTTCAGCTCTCCTCCCCACTTGTCTGCTGCCTCAAACTCAAGAGAAATAACCTTCACTTCCAGATCTTTTTTTGGCATATAGAAGGTCAGACCACCGTCTTCTGCCTTGCTGATAATGATATTGGCCATAAGACACTCTCTATCTATTCACGGATAAACTCATTTTTGATATCGGGGTTGTTCTGATATCCTGGTTTGTTTTCTGATATCCAGGCCGGGCATCACAAGAAGTGGCCATCCATGGCCAGCAATATCCCAACGGTTTAGCGAACCAGATCGTAGTTGTAATCTGTTTGCGCCATGATGCGGGTATCATCATCCATTTTTTCCAGCACAGAGTTCACCAGAGTGGTCAGCACAGTCATCGCACCTTCGTAACCCAGCGTGGTAGCACGATGCAAATGATGGCGGTCAAAAATAGGGAAGCCGATACGAATCAGCGGTACTTCAAACTCTTTACCCTTATGCAGGGTGTCACGCTGAATAAACTTGCCGTAAGAGTTACCGATCATAAAGTCAGGTTTATCGGTAAACATCAGTGAGCGGAAGTGCCACAGATCCTGCTTAAAATACAGCTCAGTTTTGTTATTCACCGGAGCCGATTCTTCCAGCATTTTCTTCATGCGTTTCTGCCAGCGCTTACTGCCGCTCTGACACAGTACATGAGTGGGCTCTGCCCCCAGCTCCAGCAGGAACTTAGTCATACCCAGAGTGAAATCAGGATCACCGTACAGAGCAAACTTCTTACCGTGCAGCCAGGTGTGAGAGTCGGTCATCATATCCACCAGACGTCCACGCTCAGTGGCCAGAGATTCAGGGATCTCTTTGCCGGTCAGGCGCGCCACTTCCATCAGGAAGTTATCGGTGTACTCCAGCCCCATAGGAATATCGAGAGCAGGCACCTCATGCTTCCAGGTATTGGTCACTAATTTCTTAGTTTTATCCAGCTGCAGAGGCTGTAGCAGAATAGTGCTGATCGCATTAGGCGCATCTTTGATCTCATCCTGAGTAGTGCCACCTTCATACATGCGGTATTCACCATCAGCCGGAGTATCCAGCACCTCAGTGGGATCAGACAGCAGACTGTAATCCACGCCCATCTCACCCAGCATACGGTGAATCACACGATAGTTACCCAGATAGGTTTCAAAACCCGGCACCAGGTTAATCTTACCGTTGCTGCCCACCGCTTTATCTTCCATGTTATTCAGAGTGAAGTAGCGGCCAATACCTTCAAACATATTGTCCCAGCCGGTCACATGAGAGCCGACAAAAGAAGGGGTATGGGCAAAAGGTGTCGGGAAATCCTGTTCGACAGCACCTTCTTTTTTGGCATTACCAATAAAGGCATTTAAATCATCACCGATCACCTCGGCCATACAGGTGGTAGAAACCGCAATCATCTCTGGCTTGTATAACGCTTTAGCGTTTTCAAGACCATCAATCATGTTTTTCTGGCCACCAAATACTGCCGCGTCTTCTGTCATAGAGTCAGAAACACAGGCTACCGGTTCTTTGAAATGGCGATTGAAGTAGGTACGGAAGTAAGCAACGCACCCCTGAGAACCGTGCACATAAGGCAGCGTCTTTTCAAACCCCAGGGAACACAGAACAGCACCCAGTGGCTGACATGCTTTTGCCGGGTTAACTGTCAGAGCTTCACGTTCAAAGTTAAGCTTCTGATACTCTTCGGTTGTGGTC
The DNA here is from genome assembly GCF_014164585.1 of Oceanospirillum sediminis. Taxonomy (GTDB): domain Bacteria; phylum Pseudomonadota; class Gammaproteobacteria; order Pseudomonadales; family Halomonadaceae; genus Oceanospirillum; species Oceanospirillum sediminis. The sequence continues at coordinate 92,777 of NZ_JACJFM010000007.1, forward strand.
CAGAGAAAGGTTTCCTGAACTTTGTCGTCTGGATGAGGGTTTTCGTAATCGGTTTTCTTACGAGCCAGAACATCCTTATATTCTTCGTTACGGAATAAAGGGTAACTTTGTTTAATATTGTCTGTATCTTGCATGACTGTCTCCTTACCCGGCCACCAATCTGTGGACACGGGCATCGGTGATAAAAAGGATCTGCTTTGCAAAAGGCTTACGCTCTGAGCATTGAGCTGTTTATGCGCTTCTCAGCGTCTTATGCGACAGCTTGTTGCTCTTCCTCTGCGCTGGCTTTCCATGGTGGCGTCATGTTTTTCCAGCAAGGGTTGTTCAGGGTCATATCCATATCTTTAGCGAAAATGGCAAAGCCATCGTAGCCGTGATAAGGACCGGAATAATCCCAGGAATGCATCTGACGGAAAGGTACGCCCATCTTCTGGAAGATGTATTTCTCTTTCACACCAGAGCCAATCAGATCCGGTTTCACACGCTTAACAAACTCTTCGAACTCAAAACCGGTGACATCATCATAGATCAGGGTCGCGTTACCCATATCCTTAGTGGTACGTTCATAATCATCGTTATGACCAAATTCATAACCTGTACCGACCACTTCCATACCCAGATCTTCGTAAGCACCAATCACGTGACGAGGACGCAGCCCACCCACATACAGCATCACTTTTTTGCCTTCCAGGCGGGGTTTATATTTAGCAATCACCTCATCCATCATGGTCTGGTACTTAGCGATCACACGCTCGGCACCTTCTTTAATGGAGTCATCAAAATAAGAAGCGATTTTACGCAGGCTCTCGGCCACTTTAGTCGGGCCGAAGAAGTTATATTCCACCCAGGGAATACCGTACTTCTCTTCCATATGACGGGAGATATAGTTCATAGAACGGTAGCAGTGCAGCAGGTTCAGCTTCACCTTCGGAGTATGTTCCATCTCAGCAATGGTGCCGTCACCAGACCATTGGGATACGACACGCAGCCCCATCTCTTCCAGCAGAATACGGGATGACCAGGCATCACCACCGATGTTGTAGTCACCTAAAATGGCTACATCGTATGGACCGGGTTCAACTGTTTCAGCAGCGCCTTCACGCTCAAAGACATGATCCCGGATCGCATCATTAGCAATATGGTGACCCAGAGACTGAGATACACCACGGAAACCTTCACAGCGTACCGGAATAACCGGCTTACCCATTTCCTGGCTGCTGGCTTTTGATACCGCTTCAATATCGTCACCAATCAGACCGATTGGACACTCTGACTGCACACTGACTCCACGATGCAGAGGGAACAAAGTTTCAACTTCTGACAGCAACTTGCTCAGCTTTTTATCACCACCAAAAACAATATCTTTTTCCTGGAAATCTGAGGTGAAGTTCATGGTGCCAAAGCTGTTCACACCCGTCGTGCCAACATAATAATTACGACGGCCTGCGCGGGAATACTGACCACAACCTACAGGGCCGTGGGAGATATGGATCATATCTTTGATCGGTCCCCAGACCACCCCCTTGGAACCGGCATAAGCACAACCACGAATGGTCATGACACCTGGCAGAGATTTACGGTTTGACGTCACACACTTGGTATCAGCGGCCTGATCATTAATAGATAAGTGCTTGGCGCGATCTTCTTTTGCTTTCTCCGGGTAGACCTCAAGAACTTCCTGAATAAGCGCCTGGGTCTCTTCTTTACTTAAATTAGCCATTTCACGGTCCTCCAGCGTTACCTGCCCATCCGCAGGCACGCTAATGAGAAAAAAACAAACGATTAACAGAGAAAAGAGAGAGGCTCAGACCACTTCTTCAGCTTTCTGACCTACGATGCTTTCGTCTTCTTCTTCCAGAATACCGAACTCCATCAGCAGATCTTCCAGGTCATCCATCTCCAGAGGTGTCGGTACGATGAACTTCTCGTTAGCGACCACTTTTTGTGCCAGAGCACGATACTCATCGGCCTGCTTCGCCTTCGGATCATATTCGATCACCGTCATACGACGGATCTCAGCATGCTGTACCACATTGTCACGTGGCACAAAGTGGATCATCTGTGTGCCCAGACGAGCCGCCAGTGCTTCAATCAGCTCATCTTCACGGTCAGTATTACGGCTGTTACAGATCAGACCCGCCAGACGTACGCTACCGGAAGTCGCATACTTCACGATGCCTTTAGCAATGTTGTTGGCCGCAAACATTGCCATCATCTCACCGGACACAACGATGTAGATTTCCTGTGCTTTGTTTTCACGAATTGGCATCGCAAAACCACCGCATACCACATCACCCAGTACGTCGTAGAACACAAAATCCAGATCTTCGTCGTAGGCACCTTCCTCTTCCAGGAAGTTAATCGCGGTAATTACCCCGCGTCCTGCGCAACCCACACCAGGCTCAGGGCCACCGGATTCCACACATCTCACATCGCCATAACCGATCGCCATCACATCTTCCAGCTCCAGGTCTTCAACAGAACCGGCTTCAGCGGCCAGATGCATCACTGTGGTTTGTGCTTTTGAATGCAGAATCAGACGAGTGGAATCAGCCTTAGGATCACAGCCGACAATCATTACTTTCTTGCCCATCTCAGCCAGTGCGGCTACCAGATTCTGGGTAGTGGTTGATTTACCAATACCGCCTTTACCGTAGATGGCAGCTTGACGTAAAGCCATAGTCATTCTCCTCACTTTGGGTAGTCAAAACGAACGGGGTTCGCTGCTGTATTGGTAGTTACAAGGCCTGTGCCAATCAGAAAATATTTAGTAACCATCTGTTTTTATTAAACTTTCAAATAACCATAAATTTATTATGGTCGTATGAGACACAACAGATGTCAGTCTGTTGTCGGACTTTGAACAAGGATTTTGCGGGGAAAACCATCAAGCAGAAAAAAGAGCAAAGGAAAAATACATCAGAGGTCATTCCGGCACTGGCCTGAAAACAACAGCCGCACAGGAAGAGCAGTCTCCATTATTTACAGTGTCAGCAAAACCAGGCTTTTTTCTCTGGTATAGGAATTGCCTGACTCAGATTAATAAGCATCCGCCTATAGCCAGGAGAGATTAAGATGAGTTCAGCAAACAACCCGGTTCCGCATGCACTGATTGAGGCTTTCAGCAGTGGGCAATGTGTACCTGTACTGGGCCCCGGAGTGTTATCCGGCGTCACAGATAAGCAGGGGAAAAATATTCCTGCTGACAGTGACAGCCTGATTCTGGCCATGAATAACGGTCGCCCTATGGCGCCTAAGCTGATGTATGAGTTCCCCAGAGCAGCAATGAATATCGAACTGAAAAAGGGCCGTAAAACCGTTACCCGTTTTCTGGACACCGTGTACCGGGATACCGACTGGGCACCATCTGAGTTTCACCAACAACTGGGGCAGCTGGATCTGCCTTATATCATAGATATGAACCGGGACACTCAGTTGCAGCAGGCCTGGAGTAACAAAAAGCATCTGCTGGTTGTCGGAGTGGCCCGAATCGGAGGAGCAACCGAACGCTACCGCCTGTTCCAATACGATGGCACAGAGTATCAGGCGATTGAGGAACAGGATGTGGATACCCATCTGCCAGTGCTGTTCAAACCTGTGGGCACACCGATTCCGGAGTCTTTATATATTGCCTCAGATGCAGACTATGTTGATTACCTGACGGAACTGATGGGTGGTTTTGGTATGCCTGCTTTCCTGAAGCAGCGTCGTAAAGGTCTGCATTATCTGCTGCTGGGCCTGCCCCTGAACCGGGACACCAGCCGTATGCTGATCAATGACATCATCTATGATGCAGGACAACCCTCTGGCTGGAGCTGCACCAGTGCCGGAGTCAGCAATAGCTCAGAAGCAGCCTCTGTCGCCAGTAAAGAAACCCGGTTTCTTCAACGTCAGGGGTTAGAAGCGATTCCCTGCCAGCCGATGGATTGCCTGCAACAATTGCAGACCCTGAGGGCCGTATCGGCTTAGTACTCCGTTACCCGGTGCTATTCAGAGATAACCTTATGACACCGGGATACCTCATCAGACAAAACAATCTGAGACAGGGGAAACAGCCCTGTTATCAGCCACAGGAGATAGTCCCATGACAGATATGATGTCCGCCCTGCGCAACCAGCACTATGATCAGCCCGCGATGGATAAGGCACACCACCGTTTTATCGCCTTACTGGGTGCTTTGCCTCTGGCAACAGAAAACGCTATTCCCGAATTGCTGAATAGCCTGCGCCAGCAAGCCTGCGAACACTTCGATCAGGAAGAACGTTTTATGCAGATGACAGATTACAACCATTATCAGAATCACAGCGGCCAGCATCAGGCTTTCCTGAACCTGCTGGAAGACTATCAAGCCGCTCTGGAGTCAAAAGCCTGCCCGGATATTCAGGAGATTCACGGCGCATTATGCCAGTGGCAGCATGAACATCAGCAGCTATGGGATGACCCTCTGGCCACCTTTCTTAACTACGCCGCCAGCTGGCGGCCACACAACACCCGGGAAGTGTGTTAACCGGTCAGTACGGAGCCATGTTTACTCCACTGTCTTGTCAGTTTTACGACAAAGCTTTGTGCTGTTCAGCACATAAATTTGTGCCTTTTGCCACAAAAAAGCATCGGGAACGGGTAAGTCTCCGGTCAAATATCCGCAAAAGGCACTCTGCTTAGCTTTACAAATAGTCGCTCTGAAAATATCAGCCCTGAATGAAACAGCCACGATTATTCAGATCATCCCTGAACATGATATTCAGGGTCAGGAGGCCACATGTATTTCAGCTCTCTCACGATTTTATCCGACCGTCACATCCGGAATCGATCACACCGGACAAACAGACAATATCGAGTTTCTGTTGCTCTGTTACTCGCAGTGATCACTCTGCTATTCAGCCTGAACATTCAGGCTAAAGAGCTGCATGTGGCCGTAGCCACAAACTTTCTCGGCACCATGCAGCAACTGGCACAGAATTACCAGAAGAGTACCGGTCATCAGTTATTAATCAGCTCTGGTTCTACCGGTGCACTCTACGCACAGATCAGCAACGGTGCTCCTTTCGATCTGTTTTTTGCCGCAGATAACCAGCGACCGGAAAAACTGGAACAGCAGGGCCTGATCCTGACAGGCAGCCGTTTCACCTATGCCCAGGGGGTTCTGGTGCTCTGGTCGTCTGAAGACAATCTGGTGGATGCCAAAGGCGAAGTGCTGCGACACGGGCAGTATGAATATTTATCTATCGCGAACCCTGACAATGCCCCTTATGGCTTCGCCGCCCGGCAGGTACTGGAGGTCAAAGGAGTCTGGCAGACACTGGAACAGCAACAACGCCTGATCCGGGCCAGTAACATCGGCCAGACATACTCTCAGGTCGCTTCCGGGGCCGCTGCTATGGGATTTATCGCACTGGCTCAGGCCAGGCTGGAAAAGAAGGGATCACGCTGGATACCGGATGCCTCCAGCTATAGCCCTATTATGCAACAGGCCGTTGTGCTGAAGACCTCTTCAGACCCCCAACTGGCACAGCATTTTGTCAGCTGGTTACAACAGCCGTCTGCCAGACGCATCATTAAAAATGCCGGCTATTACATGCCCGATGTGTACTAAACGGCCTTTAAAGAACAGTACTGCACATTAAACAATGTTTGACCAGAAAGCAGCAAACAGCCAGAAACCGGCTGAAACACTGCCTGCACCGTCACTTTTACCAGCGCGGAGATCTTAACCATGTGGTCACTGACACCTGCCGATTTAAGCGCCCTGTGGATTACGGTCAAACTGGCTGTGATCAGTACCTTACTGTTAATACTGCTATGCGCCCCGCTGGCCTGGTGGCTGGCACACAGTAAAAGTCGCGCCAGAGTCATTATAGAAGCGTTAGTCGCGTTGCCTCTGGTACTGCCTCCTACCGTTATGGGCTTTTATCTGCTGCTGCTCTTAGGCCCTAAAGGAGCTGTGGGTGGCTTCTTAGAACAACTGGGAGTGGGACATCTGGCATTCTCGTTTTCCGGACTGGTCATTGGCTCTATGCTGTTTTCTCTGCCTTTTGTGGTACAGCCTCTGCAGAATGCCTTCAGCGAAGCCGGAGGCCGGGTACTGGAAGTCGCCGCTACCCTGAGAGCCTCACCCTGGGATAGCTTCATCCATGTGGTACTGCCCCTCTCCCGCCGGGGATTTATCACTGCCGGAGTATTGTCTTTTGCTCACTCACTGGGAGAGTTTGGCATGATCCTGATGATTGGCGGCAATATTCCTGGTCGCACACAGGTGGCTTCCATTGCCATTTATAACTACGTGGAAGCGATGGATTACCAGGGCGCCCATCAGCTGTCCTCTATTCTGGTCCTGTCCTCTTTTACCCTGTTGATCTGCATCTTTGCTCTGAACCGACAGGCTAAAGTCACTCAGATTCACTAGGAGTCTTTATGTCACTACAGCTGGATTTTCGTATACACAGGGCCTCTTTTGAACTGAATGTGCAACTGCAGCTGCCCAATAAAGGAGTGACCGTACTGTTTGGTCGTTCCGGCTCAGGTAAAACCACTCTGTTGCGCTGTATTGCCGGTCTGGAGTACCAGGCAGATGGTAAGCTGCGTTTTAACAATCAGATCTGGCAGAAAAAGACCTTCTGCCTGCCCGTTCATCAGCGGCCTCTGGGCTATGTGTTTCAGGAAGCCAGCCTGTTTCCTCATCTGAATGTGTTGAAAAATATGCAGTTCGGCTGGCAGCGCGTACACGAAAACAAACGCAGCGTTCAGTTTGAAGAGGTGGTACAACTGCTGGGGCTGGGCACACTCTTAAACCGGTACCCGTCACAGCTGTCTGGCGGACAACGACAACGGGTCGCTCTGGGCTGTGCCTTACTGACCAGCCCTGAACTGTTGCTGATGGATGAACCCATGGCCTCTCTGGATTCCACCAGTAAAGCGGATATTTTACCCTTTCTGGAAATGCTGAAAGAACGCTTACAGCTGCCAGTTATCTATGTTACTCACTCAATGGATGAAGTAACCCGACTGGCAGATCATCTGGTGTATCTGCAAAATGGTGAAGTACTGGCTCAGGGGCCATTACAACAGATGCTGACAGACCCTGACCTGCCCTTTATCAGCACCGGGCAGGCTTCGACGGTATTACAGGCCCAGCTGAAATCCAGCGCCATAACGGAGGATTATCTGGCGGAATTGACCGTAGAAGGCCAGCGTCTGTTTATCAGCCAGCAGGATATCCCCCGGAATCACTTGCCCCGGAATAAGCAACTGCAAACTAATACGCATTTAGCCGATACGAAGCCATCAGGAGATGCAGGCTCACCCATTCGGGTGCGGGTCATGGCCAGAGATGTGGTGCTGGCGACATCACCGCCACAGCAGATCAGTCTGCTGAACTGCCTGCAGGTGAGGGTGATGGATATCAGAGACGATAATAACCCCAGCCAGTCTCTGGTTCGGCTGGCTCTTGGCCAGCAGATTATGCTGGCCCGGATCTCAAGAAGGTCGATCACCCGGCTCGGTCTGAAACCTGATCAACAGGTTTATGCACTGATTAAGGGTATTGCACTGAACTGAACTAAATTGAACAACGCCGGCACAGCTATTCAGGGCTGAAGCATTCCTTGTATTCAACACAGGACTGACAGCTGGGCGAACGGCACATATTAATCCCGGTATCAACGCATAGCTGACGATAGAGAAATTTTTTCCAGCGCATGCCCAGCATATTTTTCTCCACCAGGCCGGGAAAGTTCAGCTGAATAAACTGCTGCAGATCACTGCGACACCAGAACCCCAGGTCATACCAGAGGTGATCCGCTCCGGAACAACCCGCAGCCAGTATCTGAGCAAAAAAAACTTCGCTTTTGCAGCGTGCCGCCCGGTTAGCCAGTATTAATTCCACCAGCTGCTCATGCTCCGGGGTGAAATGACGGCCTTCCCGATCCAGAAACAATCCCTTCAGGTCCTGCCGGGGAAAATACTGCTGCATCAGCAGATAGAATTCATCATCGGTCAGAGAGAGGGTTCCACTCAGAGCGGAATGACCTTCTGTCTGTGCCGCCAGCATTTTTGCCAGATGGATCGCATTACTGTCGCCATCGGACAGCGCGACCCACTGACTGTAAGCCTGTTGTACACGGGGAGGTAAAAGTAATGCGTTCATAGCCACCTCGCTGCTGCTGAATATCATCCTGATCAATCACTCTCTGATCCGGCTATTGTTCACTCCGGCACAACGGCCGGTATTCATTCACTATGAAGAATTAAAACGTCAGCTCAGCGCCCACTCAGGCAGCACTGAGTGGAATAATGCCTGTCAGAGAACCCAGTGGATTCAGTTCATATCCCAGTTCATCCACAATCGCGCCTTCAACAGGGCAGATGCTGGCACACTGAGGGTCATCAAAATCACCGGCGCACTCGGTACATAAAGTGCTATCAATCACAAACTGCATGTCCTGCTCTGAAATAGCATCATTAGGGCAGACCATGGCACAGGCCGTACAACTGACGCAGCTATCCACAATTTCATAAGCCATCACTCTTTCTCCCTGGCATACCTAAGATGCCAACCCGCTCAATCACGTAAGTTATCTCTGCTGACAGCACCAGTGCAGAACACTGAAACCGTCAGCTATTTTTCTTGTTCAGTTATCGGGGCCAGAGCAGGCATTCAGGTCGCCCTCTCTGCCCTCCGCTTTGTCAGGCGCTTTGTTGCTGTGTTTCAGACTCAGAACTCAATAAGTCCTTATCAGCCATCTCCTGATACACCGCCTGAATCGCATCTTCTATCGGCTCCAGAGCATGAGAGCCATCCGGCTGAATACCGGCATCCTCCAGTGCACTCCAGGGTTCATAGCCTACTTTTGAGCACAGCAACATTTCACAATCCTTCAGTTTGCTCAGTATCGTCTGCAGTACACTGTCCCCATCACCGCAGCTGCTGCTATTTTCACAATAGGGCTTATCAACCGAACGATGCCCCACAAAACGTACTCCCTGAGGGCTGGCTTCATAGATCAGAAACTCAGTGGCGTGGCCAAAATGCTGATTGACCAGCCCCCCGCCTTTGCTGGCGACGGCCATCAGAACCGGTCTGGATTGCGCTTCAGAAGAACAGAGCGTTGCATCAGGCAAAGAGACCTCTCCTCCGGCCTGCTGACGATGCAGTTGCTCCAGTAACTGTGCCTGGATCTGCTGGCGTTTTTCCATCGCCGCATCGTAATCAATATCCATGGCAGCAATCTTTTCCAGAGTAAATTCCTCACCCCGGTCTTCGCCCAGCAGGCCAACAGCATCTGCCCGACACTGACGACAGTGCCGCATCATATTCATATCTCCGGCACAGGCATCCTGCAGACTCTGCAACTCCTGATGAGTGGGTTCCCGCTGACCGGTCAGGCCAAAGTAGGTACCATGTTCTGGCTCAGCGATAATGGGCATCACATTATGTAAAAACGCGCCCTTTTCCTTTACCACCCGCGAGACTTCCAGCAGATGCTGGTCGTTAATACCCGGAATCATGACAGAATTAACTTTCACCAGAATCCCCCTGGCCACCAGCATTTCCAACCCCTTCTGTTGTTGTTCAATCAGGATACGGGCCGCTTCAACACCTCTTACTCTCTTGTGATTCCAGAAGATCCAGGGATAAATTCTGGCACCAATTTCCGGGTCCAGACAGTTGATGGTGATAGTGACATGTTCAATATTGTGCTGGCTGAGTTCCTCCACACAGTCTGGCAGATTCAGCCCATTGGTAGAGACGCATAACTTGATATCCGGTGTTTCCCGCGACAGCCGACGGAAGGTTTCAAAGGTTCTTTCAGGATTCGCCAGAGGATCACCGGGACCTGCAATCCCCAGTACCGTCATCTGAGGAATCGAAGCCGCAACCGCTTTGACTTTCTGAATGGCCTGGTCCGGGCTGAGCACTTCAGAGACCACTCCCGGACGGGATTCGTTTGAGCAATCATATTTACGATTGCAGTAGTTACATTGAATATTACAGGCCGGAGCAACAGCTACATGCATGCGGGCAAAAAAGTGATGGGCCTGTTCTGAGAAGCAGGGATGATCTGCTACCCTGGCCTGAATATCAGCCGGTAGCTGGTTCACAGCTTGCTGACTGCTGCCACAGGAGCCTGATGAACAACCACCGGATGCTTGTTGCTCTATCGGATTGCTCACTGTCTTATCGATCAATACGGGCAGTTTCACGGTGATCTCCTTCAGGTTGCTCCCTGGCATGGAATCAGACTGAGCCGGGAGGTTTTAAGTCACTACTCCTGATAGGGCAAAACCCGTGCCGCAGATGAAAAACAGATAACCTATTGTTTTTATTACCCATTAAAAAAAACAAAACAGATGTTGTACTAAACCTCACAAACCAGCACCTGATGCTTGTGAGGTTTAGTACAAGTTGTTATGGGAATAAAGCGGAGGAACACAGTAAGTTACAACTGCTTCACACGAATATTGAGTGTCTGAATACGGTAGGCGATCTGTCTGGGCGTCATATTGAGCAAACGCGCTGCTTTTGCCTGTACCCAGCCCGCCTGCTCTAAAGCAGCGATAACCCGCTCCCGCTCATCTACTGACTCATCCAGCAGATCAATATCCCCTCCTCTGGCGCCCGTTACCTGCTCATCAATGCCGGTTAACAGCACCTGATCACGATCAATCGTTCCGTCGCCAGACATTACAGATGCCCTCTCCAGACAGTTTTCCAGCTCTCTGACATTACCCGGCCATTGATGATGCATCAGCACTCTCAAAGCATCATCCGTGATATTCAGAGGACGTTTCTGAGCCGTAGAAATTTTCTGCAACAGAAAGTGAGCAATATCAGGAATATCTTCCAGCCGGTCGCGCAATGCAGGGATCATCACAGGCATAACATTCAGACGATAATAAAGATCTTCCCGAAACCTGCCTTCTCCGACATCAGCTTCCAGATCCCTGTGGGTCGCCGCCACGACACGCACATCGATTTTAATGGTCCGGCTGCCGCCCACTCGCTCAAACTCTCCTTCCTGCAGAATACGCAAAAGCTTCGCCTGAAAGCTGGCAGAGACTTCACCAATTTCATCCAGAAACAAAGTGCCATTATCAGCCTGCTCAAAGCGCCCCTGCCGTTGCGAAACAGCTCCGGTAAAAGCCCCTTTTTCATGCCCGAACAGCTCAGATTCCAGCAGGTTTTCTGGTAGTGCCGCGCAGTTCACCTTAATAAATGGGCCTTTAACACGGGGAGAGTTATAGTGAATTGCATTAGCAATCAGCTCTTTACCCGTTCCTGTTTCCCCTCGGATCAGCACCGTTGTATTCCATTTAGCGACCTGACGCACCTGCTCAAACACCTTACGCATCGCATGAGCCCGGCCAATAATATTGTCGAATCCATACTGGTTACGTACCGTACGTTTCAGCTGGTCCCTTTCATCCCTCAATACCCTGCGCTCCTGCTCTACCTGCCTGGACAGGCGGACACTCTGACCGATCAGGTTAGCTGTCATAGCCAGAAAGCGGGCTCTTTCATTCAGCAAACCACGCTGACTACTGCTGGGCTGAGCGGCCAGTACACCCAGTACATCATCTCCACTCTGAATCGGCACACCAATAAAAGGGCGTTCCGGATCATAAACCCCTAATCGACCCAGAAACCGGGAGTCGTCAGTAATCCTCTCCAGCAGCAAAGGTTGTCTGCTACCCAGCACTTCGCCGACAATCCCTTCGCCGGGACGGTATACAACATCCTCCGCATTCAACTCCGGCATACCATGCAGGGCATACACCACCATCGCTTCCTGATCAGGAGGAACCAGCCCCACCAGACCTCGCTCCAGCCCAACCCGGCGATGCAGTACCTCCAGTAAAAGACTCAGAGTTTCCTGTAAATCCAGTGACTCAGACAAGACCTGACTGACCTGAAACAGAGTTTCCAGCTCTCCGGCCTGTACCGCCTGCAGCATATCCGGGCTCAGACTTTCATCATCACTTCCGGTAACAACCACCGGTGAACCTTTCTCGCAAACGTAAGAATCATGCATGACAGATTTGCACCTTTATCCGGCAGCCCCGGGTATATCCCGGGTCAATTTCTAATGTTCCCTGATGCTTGTTGACAATATCCTGTGCCAGAGTAAATCCCATTCCCAGATGTCCCTTGCCTGGCGGGTGGGTGGTGTAAAACGGCTCAAACACCTTCAGTTGCTTATTCTTATCAATGCCGGGGCCGGTATCCTGAATAATAATCTCCACCCCTGAGCCTGCAGAGCGAGTCTGCAGATACAGCTCCCGAATCTCCGAACGCCCTATGATCATGGCTTCTGTGGCATTATCCAGCAGCAACTTGAACAACGTGGTCAGCTCTGTCGGCTTTCCGGGAAGCCCTGGCAGGTCAACCTCTGGCTGCCACTCCACGACAATGCCAGCAGCTAATAGTCTCGGCGTCAGTAAACTCAGGGTATTTCTCAGTACTTCATTCACATTAACCAGAGTCGTCGCTTCTTCATGAGGTTCCGGCAGACAGGCACTGAGTGTGGTTAAGGTCTGCTGGCCAGCACTCTGCACTTCCTTAAACAGATGCAGTAATCCCTGCGGATCAATCTGACTGCGTCGGGAAACCAGCCTGGCAGCCGCATTGATCATATTCAGAGGACGTTCCAGCTGATAAATAGCGCCTGACAGCGTCTCGCGTACGCTGCGAATCCGTTCCTGCTCCTGCAACAAAGCCTGCAGATCACTGAGATGCAGTTGAGTCTGCTGCTGCTTAAGGTCAGTGATATCCTGCAGGGTGATCAGCAGATACTGGCTGCTTTTATTGTCGTAAAATCCCTCCGCACTGGCATCCTGTTCATTGACTGCAGAACCAGAACAGCTGAACCATAAAGGCTGAGCTTTATCCAGCGGCTGCAGATCAATTTCCAGAGCAGAAAAACCGGTCGAGAATACGTTTTCCAGGCAGAACTGCTCTGGCCATAACTGCTGGAGGCGTTCAATCACCCGGTTAATAAAGCCTTTTTCCAGTTTCTGCTCCAGCTCCAGAAAACTACGATTGCGCAATACCGGTACTAAGCTATCATCCAGGGTGACCATAGCAGCCTGAGTGGCATCCAGTGCCGATTCAATCAGTGCCTGCTGATTATTCACCTGATGCTCAAGGCGATGTACATCCGTCACATCCCGTTGCATCCCCAGATAATGACTGATATCACCTTCGGCATTCAGTACCGGCGTAATGGTCAGGTCAGCCAGATAACGGGAGCCATCCTTCCGGCGGTTTACCAGTACGCCCTTCCAGGGCTGCTTACGTTCAAGCTGAGCCCACAGGCTATCGTAAACCAGCCGGGGAGTGACTTTGTAAGACAGTATTGACTGATTCAGTCCGGCGACTTCCCCGATTGAGTAACCTGTCACCTTCTCAAAAGCCGGATTTGCATACAGAATCCTGGCATCAGGATCTGTAATAGTGATCGCTACTGCCGCCTGTTCAACAGCCAGCTGAAATACTTTCTGCGGTAGTATCTCGGCATAGGGATTGGCAACAGATCCTTTATAAACATCATCAGTTTCCGACATGCCTGTATCCTCTTTTTATTCCGCCCGGGTTTTCACAATCCGGCCAGAACAGCCTGATCCCCTGCGGTTTGCTTTATCACGGTTTGTATTACCACGGCACACTGGAACGCTCTTCCTGCAACAGCCCCACCTGTAACATTAAGAAAAACTGCGTAACTCAGTGTAAAAAGAAATGTGAAGCACTTTTTTTATTGCAAACAGGGGTAATGCAACGCTTATACCAATACATTTTGTACTGTTATTTCAGGAATAAAGCGCTCAGAAAGTCGACACTTAAGATCATCAGGCGGATATCAGGGTTGTCGGCTTTCTGACAAAAACAACGGACTTATCGGCTCTGCAACACAGACAAATGCAACGATCATGGAGCAAAAATAGCGGAAATGTGCTTTAAAAGGGCACTTTTCACCGAATGGCATACTCCTTGCGTTAACAGGATGTAACACGCAGTTTTGTTTAAAGGAGCAATCTGATGTCAGAGTATCTGTTGCTGATTATCTCCACAGCACTGGTCAACAATGTCGTGCTGATCAAGTTTCTTGGCCTCTGCCCTCTGATGGGAGTATCCACCAAAATGGATGGAGCTCTGGGTATGGGGCTGGCCACCACTTTTGTTCTGACACTGGCAGCAGCCGCCAGCTGGATGCTGGAAAACTGGCTGTTAACTCCGCTGGGACTGGAGTATCTGCGTATTCTGGCCTTTATTCTGGTCATTGCGACCGTGGTGCAGTTTACCGAAATGCTGATTCGGAAGCTGAGCCCGGCCCTGTATCAGGTGCTCGGTATCTACCTGCCTTTAATCACGACAAACTGCGCAGTGCTGGGTGTCGCTCTGCTGAATGTACAACAAAGTCATAGTTTTCTGCAGAGCCTGATCTACGGTACAGGCTCCGCACTGGGGTTCACCCTGGTGCTGGTGCTATTTGCCGGATTGCGTGAACGTCTGGCAGTGCTGGATGTACCGGTACTGTATCAAGGAGCCCCTATCGCTTATATCGTCGCCGGTCTGCTCTCCGTAGCCTTTATGGGCTTTGCTGGCCTGGCCTGAACCCCCGGATACTTACTTTCTCCATCGTTTAACAGACAGTACGACCAGAGTTACTGAGTCACCAAGGAGTCATCATTATGTTAATGGCAGTATTACCTCTGACCCTGCTGGGCGCATTTCTTGGTCTGGTGCTGGGCATCGCGTCCCGGTTATTAAAAGTCGAACGCAGCAATGTGGCAGAAGAGATCGAACAGCTGCTACCCGGTACTCAATGCGGTCAGTGTGGCAACCCCAGTTGTGGAGCAGCCGCTGAAGCGGTTGTTGCAGGAGATCTGCCGCCAACATTCTGCCCTCCCGGAGGCAAAGCCGTTGCCGAAGCCATTGCCGGGAAACTGGGTATCCCTCTGGATAGCAGTGCCATGTGTGATGAAGGCCCCAGAATCGCACTGATCAACGAATCCCTCTGTATCGGCTGTACCCGCTGCTACAAGGTGTGCCCGACAGATGCCATTTTAGGTTCGGCCAAACAGATGCATGTGGTGTTTGAACAGGCCTGTACAGCCTGTGGTAAATGTGAAGACGTTTGCCCGACAGAATGTATCAGCATGGTCGCCATCAAACCGACCCTGCACACCTGGACATGGAGCCAGCCCACAGCCTGATCATCTCCCGGAGATCAGCCTTTTTGTTTTGAATCAACAAGGAGTCACCCAGATGTTCAGGAAAACAGTCCGTGGCGGAGTACACCCTTGCGGTCATAAATCATTGAGTAATGACAGTCCGATCAGATACTTTCCACTGTCTGACACCCTCTATGTTTCTATGCAACAGCATATCGGTGCACCGGCCAGCCCGGTAGTCAGACCCGGCGATCATGTCCTTAAAGGCCAGCTGATTGCCAGCAGTCAGGGCAATATATCCGCACCGGTGCATGCGCCGACATCAGGCAGAATACTGGCTCTGGCAGAACATACCGCACCACACCCTTCTGGCCTGCCAGTGCTGGTTGCCACACTGGAACCGGATGGTCTGGATGAATGGGGGGCTCTGAATCCTCCGTCAGACCCTATGGCATTATCTCCTGAAGAGGTCTGCATACGTATCGGAGCAGCCGGTATTGTCGGTATGGGTGGTGCAACCTTTCCATCGGCAGTCAAACTGAACCTGAGCCTGAATAGTCAGATACAGACTCTGATTATTAATGGCGGGGAATGCGAACCTTATCTGAGCTGTGATGATCGTCTGATGCGGGAGCGAGCTACCCTGATCATTCAGGGGATTCTGTTGATGCAGCATGCCGTTCAGGCCCGGGAGGTGCTGGTTGGCATAGAGGATAACAAGCCAGATGCTATTTCAGCGATGCAACAAGCTGCTCAGGGCAGCGGAGTACAGGTTATCCCGGTACCCAGCCAGTACCCTATGGGCTCTGAAAAGCAGCTGATTCAGCAACTGACCGGAATCGAAATTCCCGCCATGAGCCGTGCCGCAGCCAGTGGCATTATCGTACATAATGTGGCGACCGCCTATGCAGCCGCAGAGGCCCTGTATCAGGGAAAACCGCTGGTTTCCCGTATTGTTACCCTGAGTGGCGGTGCGGTGACACATCCAGGAAACTGGCAAGTCCCCCTGGGAACTCTGGCCAGCCATTTCCTGAACAGGGCCAGTGGCTTTAACGAAAAACCAGCTCGCCTGATTATGGGAGGCCCCATGATGGGCATTCAGCTACCGGATCTGAATGTGCCTGTCATTAAAGGCACCAGCGGCATTCTGGCATTAACCGAAAATGAGATAAACCATACAAATCCCGGCCCTTGTGTACGCTGTGGCAACTGTGTCCGCTCCTGCCCTATGGGCTTATTGCCTCTGGAGATGGCCGCTAATATCCGCAGTGGTGAATTGAAAAAAGCAAACGAACTGGGACTGCATGACTGCGTTGCCTGTGGTGCCTGTAGCTATATCTGCCCATCCAGTATTCCTCTTACTCACCTGTTCAATTACGCCAAAGGCGAGCTGGCCCAGCAGCAGAAAGCCCGACAGAAAATGGAAAACACTAAGGTTCTGGCACAACGACGTGAACGACGACTGGAACGTCAGGCAAAAGAAAAAGAAGCCCTGATGGCTGCAAGACGAGCAGCGGCCGCAGCCAAAAAAGCAGCTCAGCAACAGAAAGAGGAGGCTTAGAGATGCCGGTATCATCCTTCCCACCGAACCATGGGCCTCATATCCACAACAGTACAGGCAATACCAGTATCTTACAGAACTCCAGTGCCCATCTTCCGGCTTTGATGCTGCAGGTTATGCTGGCCCTGAGTCCTGCGACCCTGTTTTCCTTCTGGGCCTATGGCTGGCCTTCTTTTATTCTCTGGCTGATTTGTCTGACCAGCGCTCTGTTATGGGAAAGTCTGCTGCTGAAACTGTTCGGTAAATCCGTCAGTAAACATCTGAAAGATGGCTCCGCTCTGGTGACAGCCTGGATTCTGGCATTATGTCTGCCTCCCTGGGCTCCCTGGTGGCTGGCCATCGTCGGCACGTTTCTGGCCATAGTGATCATCAAACAGATTTTTGGCGGTCTGGGGCAGAATGTGTTTAATCCAGCGATGGCTGCGCGGGTTATGCTTCTGATCGCATTTCCAGTAGAAATGACACAATGGATCAATCCGGCACCCGTACTGGACAATATGCCTTCAGCACTAACCTTTCAATTTCCTGACATCAGTAGCAGTATCAGCTATATCTTTTCCAGTCAGGCGTTACCGGATGGCGCCACCGGAGCCACTTTTTTAAGTGACATAAAAATGCAGATTGAGGCTGGCACCCCAGCTCATATCGCCACGGCTGTCAGCTCTTCCGCCAACCAGCCAGCGTATAGCGTGCTGGACACCGGCCTGGGTCTGCACAGCGGTAGCCTGGGAGAGGGCTCTGCGCTGCTGCTGAGTCTGGGCGGCCTGTTTCTGCTCTGGCGAGGCATTATTACCTGGCAGGCTCCTGTGGGGCTATTACTGGGAATAGCGATTCCGGCTTTATTACTGAATCAGGCCTCACCTGAGCTGTATCCCGGAGCCGATTTTCATCTGCTTAACGGTGCAACCATGCTGGCGGCCTGGTTTATCGTCACAGACCCTGTTACCTGCCCGGTTACTGCCAGAGGCCGTCTGATATTTGGTCTGGGCTGTGGTCTGCTGGCCTATCTGATTCGCACCTTCGGTAATTACCCGGAAGGCATTGCTTTCGCTGTTATGTTGATGAACAGCGCAACACCTGTAATCGACCGTTATATACAGCCCAGAATCTATGGCCGTAGCCGCCGGGGCCAGGCCCTGGCAGTCAATAACCCAGCAGCGGACAAATAAGGAGCGGGCGATGGATCAGGTATCAGACGTTAACGAGCAACAAACGGGTAAGAATCAACTGGCAGAAGAAGGGCCAAAGGCCGGGCTGGAGCAAAAAGCAGGGGAAGAGCAAAGAGCTGGGGAAGAGCGAAAAGCTGGGAAACAACAAAAAGTCGGGCTGGAACAGACACTGACTAGTATTCGTGATCGACTGGACTATCAATCGGCTCTGCTGGGTATCGTTGTCCTGCTGACATGCAGTGCGCTGGCATTGGCCTATCAGCTAACACGGGAGCCAATTCGTCAGGCTCTGGAAGCCGACATGCGTCAAAATTTTTCTGAAGTGCTTCCAGCCAGACTATATGACAACGATCTGCTTCAAAGCCAGGGGCAGATTCAGTCCCCCTGGGGAGAGATCAGTTATTTCCAGGCGACGCTTTCAGGCCAGGTCACTGCCGTTATTTTCCCTATCCGTTCAGAGGGCTATGCCGGCAGCATTGAGATGCTGATGGCTATCAAAGCCAATGGCGAAATCTCCGGTGTTCGCGTATTAGTCCACCAGGAGACTCCGGGCTTAGGCGATAAGATTGAAGCAAACCGGGACCCCTGGATCACCGGATTTAATGGTAAATCACTACAACAGCCTGCACCCGAAAAGTGGAAAGTCAAAAAAGATGGCGGTGTATTTGACCAGTTTACCGGTGCCACAATTACCCCTCGGGCAGTCGTTAAAGGCATTTTCCTGGGGCTGACCTTCTTTGACCAACAACAGGGGCAGCTGCTTTACCCCCTGCATCAGATCACACCGGCAGGTACTCAATCCGGTCAGGATCAATCTCCGGCAAATCAGAATTGAATGCGAGGAACCCGTAATGGCGAACTACAAACAGATGACCCGTGATGGCTTGTGGGATAACAATATTGTCTTTGCTCAAATGCTGGCACTCTGCCCGGTGATGGCCGTCACCGGTACCGCAACTAACGGCCTGGGTATGGGACTTGCGACCCTTTTTGTACTGGTTGGTGCAAACCTGATTATCTCTGTGATACGTCACACCATCAGTCAGGCGATCCGTATTCCGGTCTATATCGTGATTATTGCAACCCTGGTCACTCTGACCGATATGCTGATCAATGCATTCGCTTATGAACTCTATAAAGTTCTCGGTCTGTTTATCGCTTTAATTGTGGTGAACTGCGCGATCCTGGGCCGGGCAGAAGCCTTTGCTTCCAAAAATACAGTACTGGACTCGCTGTACGACGCTCTGGTAATGGGGATCGGCCTGACCTGGGCGCTGGTAGCGATAGGAGCGTTCCGGGAAATTATCGGCAGTGGCACTTTATTTGCCAACGCCAGCTTGTTGCTGGGCAGCGCCTTTGCCTTCCTGGAAGTGACAGTGCTTCCTGACTATAAAGGCTTTCTGATCATGGTGCTGCCTCCCGGTGGTTTTATTGCAACGGGTTTTCTGCTGGTCGCTAAACGCTGGCTGGACCAGAAACTCTCAGACAAACAAGTGCAGAGTGCAGATCAGCCATCAGGCTGTACTGTGTAACCATCGCCCCCAACGGATGAAAGGAGAATTAGTATGCAGATCAGTGTGGCTTATAGCAGCCTGAGTGGTGATCAGAACTGGATAAACCTGGAAGTAGCCGAGGATACCTGTGCCCAACAGGCCATTGAGATTTCAGGTATTCTGCACCAGTTCCCGGAGATTGACCTGTCACAGCAGAAAATTGGCATTTTTGGCAAACAGGTTAAACCGGATCAGAGCCTGAATGAGTTTGACCGGGTCGAAATTTATCGTGCAATCACAGCAGACCCTAAGCAGGTGCCCAGACGTAAAACGCCCGATGCCGATTAGCATCACCCCTCGAACGATCTTCGTCGGTATTCACAGGCCTGTTGAATGAGTGAATACCGATGCCCCTTCAGACAGCGATTCCCCTTTTGGTATACTCTGCCATCGGAACAGTGTTACGAGCTGATTAATACCGATAGATTAGCAACATTGCTTTGTAACGGTCAGTGGCAGTAGTACAGATATGGGAAACATCATAACAGACAGGCTGATTTGAACTGCCAGAAAAAAACCGGTCAGGTAATATCTACCAGACCGGTAAAAGGGGGAATTCAATACCCCACATGACAACCTCCCAGCACAAGAGGCATTCGCGAACAATCAGATCCGGTATGGCCGGGTGGACTACTCCTGTTCGGACTTTCTGCTTCTATCCTGAACAGCCACCCTGGACAGCTGACGAATCCAGTCTTTTTTCAGTTCTTCTTTACGTTTAATATTCATTTTCTGCAGGATGACATCCCGGGCCTCAGCAAACGTCTTCTTTTCAGTCGGTATAAGTTCTTTGCACCACAGCAAGTGATACCCCATTGGTGACAGTACAGGAGCACTGATATCACCGATTTTCATTTTGAAAAGTACGGCATCCAGCTCATCATATAAGATCCCCTGAGGCACTAATCCAAGCTGACCGCCTTCAACAGCAGTGGGGCATTGTGAATAACGTAGTGCCAGTTCGTTAAATGACTCAGGGTCCTCCATCACCTGAACGCGAATCACATTCAGCAATTCCCGGACTTCCTGTGCCTCTGACTCAGAAAAATCATCTTTCAGGGTAATCAGAATATGGGAGGTACGTCGTTTTTCCGGCAACGTAAATCGTTCAGGATAGCGATCATAATATTCACGGGCTTCTTGCTCTGATACCGGCTTTGCACGGTGTGCAACCGTCTCCAGTACAGCATCAACAATCAGCTCCCGCTGTAGCGCCATACGATACCCATCTTTTGTCAGCGACTGCTGACTCAGAGCCTGTTCAAACAACTGGGTGCTGTCGTAAGCCTCCCTCTGGCGAAAAAACACTTCGTCCAGGGTCGCGTCGGTCAGTACGATCTGCTGTGCTTCCGACGACGCCAGCACCCGCTCTTCCAGAATAAACTGCCGTCTGGCAATCAGCTTAATCTCTCTCTGCTGATGAGCTGTCAGTTGCCCGGGAGCATGAGCAAAGCGGGCGTTGGCAATTTTCAGCTCCAGGTAAGCCAGCGCTTCTTTTTCATTCACCAGCATATCAGGCCTCCGGATGCTCAGCAGATACCGGCAGCCCCGCCGGATTCAGGGCATGTTCGGGCACCACCAGTAAACGCCCCGGAAACTGGACATGGTAGGAAATACGCTGCTGCTCTGTATCTCTCAGCACTTTAAAAATCTGTCCTTCCGTACCTTCTTCTACCAGCACATCACCCTGAACGGATAATGCCATCGCTGACAGCACTTTATCCCTGTTATCAAACTGGCTGGCCAGCCAGGGTTCACAGGCATCAATCAGTTCTTCCTCACGACAGCCGACCTGCAGGTCTTCTTCCAGAAAGTGCACCGTGTAAATAATCTGATCCTGAAGAAAGGTTCCGACATTACGTACGTGACCGATCTGTCCTCGTCGAATCAGCAAATCACCTTTATCGGCTCCGGGGAAGCTGCCATCATTACGCAGATTCCGGATCACCCTGACTTCATCTCCATAATCAAACACAGAAATCATAACGCCTCCGGCTTACTGGCAGACTGAGTGGATATGGCTGTCAGGGAAACAAATCCCTGTCCCGGTTGAGGGCGATTAAAAATTTTTAAGACTTTTTCCTGCTGGGCACTGGAGTTAATAAAGCTCTGATAGGACTGATCCAGCAGCGTCTGATAGACCGCTATACGATGCTGGACTGAATCAGGCAGCTCCTCTTGCTGCTGCAGATAGTTATGGAATCTCTGCAGAATATGCAGACGATTGACCTGTACCACTTCAGGCTGAAATTCCAGCTGAAAGAACTCCAGAAAATCCTCTGCGGATTCCAGTTCATACAGAGCTTCATCCAGAGCTTCCAGCGAGTCGATCTGTTGCAGATTGCTCATAATATTCACCTCATCATGTGCAGGAAGGAAGAAAAGACTGAGCCTGTGGCAGCACTGGTGTATCCGTGTTATTCAGTGCAGCATGGTACAGACTCAGTAACTGGTGATCCCCCGGAGGATGCTTATGCAGAGTACTCCAGTGACGTATCCCGGTTAACAGCTCCCCGGCCAGCTGATTATCCAGAGTAATGCCCAGACGGGCGTAGCTGGCCTGCACCGCTTTGCGTCCCGAATGTTTGCCCAGCACCAGCTGATGCGTACGCCCCAGCAAGGCCGGATCGACACCCTGATAGATCAGAGGATCTTTTAATAAACCATCCACATGGATGCCCGCCTCATGGGTGAAAACACCCTCTCCCACCAGGCTTTTCTGCCAGCTGACAGGCCTTCCCGAGGCCTGAGCTACATAACTGGATAGTTCAGGGAAGTCATGCAGACGAATACCGGTATCCATGCCATAAAGATGATCCAGTCCCAGCACCACCTCTTCCAGAGCCGCATTACCGGCACGCTCACCCAGGCCATTGACCGTAGTATTAATATGCGTTGCACCGGCGTGAGCCGCTGCCAGGCTATTAGCGGTCGCCAGCCCAAGATCATCATGAGCATGCATTTCCAGCTGCAGATCCGTATTTCTCGCCAATTGATTGATACTGTCGAAAACGCCGAATGGCTCCATAATGCCCAGCGTATCTGCAAACCGGAGACGGACAGCACCGGCTTTCTGAGCGGTTTCTGCCACCTGCAACAGAAAATCAGGATCAGCCCTGGAAGCATCTTCGCAGCCAACAACAATCCTGTACCCCAGATCACTGGCTTCAGGCACCAGATCTGCAATCTGTTGCAGCACCCAGGCTCTGTCCTTTTTCAGCTTGCGTTCAATATGCAGGTCGGACACCGGGATGGACAGATCCAGTAACGACAGAGGTAAAGCGGCACAGGCTTTCAAATCCTGGGGGTGCATCCGACACCAGGCCAGTAATTCAGCCTGTAGTCCTTCTGCAGCAATGCTCTGAATATCATCCCGCTCTGCCGCTCCCATAGGCGGGATACCAATCTCCAGTTCAGGAACCCCCAGAGCATCAAGCTGACGGGCGATACGGAGTTTATCCTCCAGCGAAAAAGCAACGCCAGCCGTCTGCTCACCATCCCGAAGCGTAGTATCATCAATAATGATCTGTTTCATCCTCTGCCCCCTATATTAAATTCAGAACGCTGCCCACTCAGGCATATGCCGGATCAAAGCTCTCCTTGACCGGTGCGTTATATTTCCAATAAGGGGACAGGGTGCGCAGCTGATCAATAATGCCGGGCAGCACAACAATGACACGATCAATATCAGCCTCAGTGGTATCCCGTGACAAAGAAAAGCGTACCGTGCCATGGGCCGCAGTATAGGGCAGTCCCATAGCCCGCATAACATGGGAAGGTTCCAGCGAACCGGATGTACAGGCAGAACCACTGGAAGCGGCAATACCAAACTTATTCAGCATCAGTAATATGGATTCCCCCTCAATATATTCAAAGGCGATATTACTGGTATTGGGCAGGCGGTTATCCGGGTCTCCGGTGATAAAAGCATAATTCACCTGAGATAAAATCCCTTTCTCCAGCTTATCCCTGAGCCGCCGGACCTCTGTATTTTCATGCTCCATAGCCTGAAGTGCCAGCTCAGCTGCTTTACCCAGCGCCACAATAGATGCGGCATTTTCAGTTCCGGCCCGGCGGCCCCGTTCCTGATGCCCCCCGCGTAATAACGGACGAAAGCGGGTCCCACGACGCAGATATAAAACGCCAATGCCTTTAGGCCCATGCAGTTTATGGCCGGATAACGACAGCATATCGATTTTGCTGTTTTTCAGATCCATCGGAATTTTACCCACCGCCTGAACAGCATCGGTGTGGAACATCACACCTCTGGCATGAGCCATCTCAGCCATCTCCAGTACCGGGAAAAAGGTGCCTGTTTCGTTATTGGCCCACATCACACTGACAATAGCGGTTTGCTCAGACAGCAGAGACTGATACTGTTCCAGATCCAGGCGCCCCTGACCATCAACGGCAAGGTAATGAACGGTATATCCTTCTTTTTCCAGGTGTTCGCACAGCGCCAGCACCGCAGGATGCTCTACCTGGGTGGTGATAATTTCCCTGCGTTGAGGCTGAGCCTTAAGAGCTGATAAAATCGCGGTGGAATCGCTCTCGGTACCACAAGAGGTAAACACAATCTCTGTGTCATATTCCGCACCTAACAGAGCCTGAATTTGTCCACGGGCTTTTTTCAGTGCCAGACCAACCCGATTACCGTACTCATGCAGCGAAGAAGGATTGCCAAACTGCTCTGTAAAGTAAGGCAACATGGTCTCCACTACTTCCGGATCAACACGGGTGGTGGCATTGTTATCCAGATAAATCGTCTCCATCGCTATACTCCTACCGCCGCACTTTTAACAGGAATCAGCTTCACAAATTCACCCAGCTCTTCCATCATCTGTTGCTGAATTCCACTGAGCGTCATACTGGCCAGCTGACAATTGGTGCAGGCCCCTGTAAGTCTGATATGGATATTGCTGCCATCAATATCGATCAGCTCCACATCACCATGATCTCTCTGTAACTGAGGACGCACCCGCTCAATAACAGCTTCAATTCTGCGCATCCGCTGCAGATTGTTCATCACAGGTTTCGCGGTATTACCAGTCACTGGCGCAGTATCAGGTACCACCGGAGTATCTGGCAGCTCTATCTGGCTCAACGCTGCCATCGCATCGGCAGCCACATCAGCGGCTGTCATCGCTTTTTCTCCGGCAGATGAACTGACCCAGACACCTGAGACCTGATCATCAGGAATGATATGCCCCTCAGACCGACTATCAGAAGGCTGAAGATTGCTGCCGACAGGAGCTTCACCACGCTCAGCCAGTACACGGTTAAGGATGTCTTCAATGCCCTCATGACAGGCTGAACAACCACCGCCCGCCTTGGTGTAATGGGTAACGTCCTGCACTGTACTCAGATGATTAGCCCGGATGGTGTCTTCAATCATGACTTCATCAATTGCAAAACACTTGCAGACCAGAGCACCCTCTTCGTGGTCGTCGCTCCACTCCTCACCTTTATAATTAGCCACTGCCGCCTGAAGTGCTTCTCGTCCCATGACGGAGCAATGCATTTTTTCCGGTGGTAAACCATCCAGGTAATCCGCAATATCCTGATTGCTGACCGCCAGTGCTTCGTCCAGCGTTTTTCCCTTGATAATTTCCGTCAGTGCCGAAGACGATGCGATTGCCGAACCACAACCAAAGGTCTGGAATCTGGCATCCAGAATGGTTTCCGTATCCGGGTCCACTTTCAGCATCAGTCGAAGCGCATCACCACAGGACAGAGAGCCCACATCCCCAATGCCATTGGCTTCTTCCAGTTCACCGGCATTACGAGGATTGAAGAAATGTTCCTGTACTTTTTCTGAATAATTCCACATATCCCTTCCCCCCTAAGCCGAAAACGACTTACCACAGTTACAGGCCGCTTTTGCATTCGGGTTTTCAAATTTAAAGCCGCTCTCTTCCAGGTTTTCGACAAAATCGACCACACAGCCATCAAGCAACGCCTGGTTGTCCGGGGTGATTAATACCACCACATCATCAAATACCAGTCGGATATCGTCATCCGCCACCTGGTTTTCCAGCTGTAAACCATACTGATAACCTGAACAGCCACCGTCTGAAACGGAGATACGCAGTCCGGCAACCGGCCCTTGATAATTCTGAATAAAGCGACTGATCGCTTGTTGAGCGTTGGGAGTAACAGTAAGCATGACAGTTCTCCGGTATTTTTTTACTAATCACGAGTGTTAACCGGAGTAGCGCAAACTCTGTACCAGCAGATAAAATCATCTGTAACACCATGAAAAATAATGATTTTATTTTTTATAATGCAGTGCAATGTATGTACTGAATACTACGAGGCATCACATTTGTCGGTTTTACGACACGCCTTTGCCACAAGGAACCGGATGTCCGGGGAAACAGAGGGCTACAGCAGGAAGAAACGGTTTCTGATGAAGATGTAAATGTTGCTATGCTGGTAAAGAAGAAACTGACAGATCAGAGTCTGTCAGTTCTACGGGGAATATATATTTCGCGGGATCAGCTTAAAAGGTCATAGCGTATGGCGCAGAGGCTTTATGTCTGGCGGAGAGTGTATTTTCAGCCCGATAGCTGATAACTCCCGGAGGTCGGCTCTGTACTTGTTCTCCCTGAGTGACCCAGATACGTAACAGGTGGCGCTGAATATCCTGGAAAGCACTGCGATAATGGATCAGGTCATCCCGCCAGGGCTGAGGACTCTGACGTTCAATAAATGCATGATAAAACTGATACGATGGATAATCTGCAGTGATCAGGCGGCCAAAACGTTCAAGAATGATATTCCAGCCGGCATTACCAAAGTCAAAGATAGGTTCAAGGTTCATGACACACTCCTGTCTTTCATTATTCCCTTCTCCCGACTGGCCAGGACCTGTCGGGCAACATATGAAGCGGTAACTATCTGAAAGGCTGCGACACTGGCTACGATATACCCCCAGCTATAGTGGCTGTACAGCCAGGCTGATAGCAGGGCTCCGGAGCATCCCCCCAGGTAGTAAAAAAACAGGTAAAGACCATTGCCATACCGTACAGCGGCGGCGGGCAGGTCAGAAATCAGGTAGTTAGTCAGTGCCTGTGCCATATAGGCACTGACGGAAAACGCAGCAATCGCAACGGCAATCAAAGGCAGAGATTCCACCATTGAGAACAATACCGCCGATACACTCAGGCAGCTAATCAGTAGTAAGGCGATACATTGCCCGTATAGCCGGGACAGATTAAGCGCAACTGCCGGAAAGAAGACTGCCAGCGCTGCGGTCAGATAAATAAGACCGGATTCACTGGCGCTGAGTTGATACTCCACCGCCAGTCTCAGGCCAATGGCCGTAAACATGCTGCTCTGAGAAAACAGAATACAGAAACCGATCACCAGCAGAACCTTCAGCCGGTGCTGATCAGTCCCGGTCAGCTGATACCAGTGTCGAATGTTAGTTTGGGCAGTCTGTTCCCCATCTGCAGAAGGTAACGAGTCGCTATCTCCATCATGAAACAGCGATTTCTGGCTATAAACCAGCAGACACACCAGCAGCATCAGGGCGGCTGCGATCATAAACCCGAACTGCCAGCCAGTACTGTCTACCAGCCAGGCGGAACCAAACCGGCTGAATACACTCCCCAGAATTGTACCCGTGACATAAGCTGAAATAACGGTGGCTTTTTTATCTGCACAGGTGTTACGGGCTGAACGTAATAAGGTGGAAAGAATCAGCGGAATCAGAATGCCCTGGGTCAGCCTGACCACCAGTAGCTGCCATTGTTCACTGACCATTGCCAGCGCGGCATTACAGACTGCCATCAACAGGAATGCACTATAAATTAACCGGTAACTACTGATACGTCCCAGCAGTGCACTGCTGAATAGCGCCATCAGTGCCAGGCTCAGTAACGTGGCCATATTCAGAGGTCCGGCCTGCGCTTCGGAGACTCCGAACAACACATTGAGCTGTGGAAACAGTGCCTGTAATTGATACAGATTGAAAAAAGCCCCGGCAGAGGCGACAAATGTGATAAATACTTGCATGAGATTCTCCCTTCTTCGAGAATCCCACAAGGTGGCTGAGCAGAGAATGTCTGTTTTCAGATCACTGTTATTCAGCAAAGGACTTAATCAGATGGATATCAGGCAGCTGAAATATTTTATCGCCGTGGCTGAAGAACTCAGCTTCCGCCGCGCAGCGGAACGTCTGTATATCACTCAGCCGCCTCTGAGCCAGCAGATTCGTCAGCTGGAGGAGGAGCTGGATACTCAGCTGCTGATCAGAAATACCCGCCAGGTCAGCCTGACACCTGCCGGTGAATATTTTCTGGGCAAAGCCCGAAACATTATCCGTGATACTGACCAGGCCCGTTATGAAGTCCGGGATCTGGGTAAGCAGCAACAACAAAAAATCCGTATCGGTTATTCAGGCACCAGTACCTTTGTCGCTCCGGTGATGCAGCGGCTGAAAGAGTATGCCGCTCAGCAATCAGGCGTCAGCCTGCATATGGTGTGCGGTAATGCGACAGAGTTGCAACAGAAGCTATTAAGTGATCAGCTGGACCTGGCTCTGATCCGGAACAGCCAGCCTCCTGCCAGCCCCGATCTGCTTTACCATCACATATCAGAGGAGCAATTGTATGTGCTGGCTCTGGCTGATCATCCACTGATGCAGCAAACCATCGTACATCCCCGGCAGCTGGAGTCCTGTGCACTGGTGACCTACAGTCGTACCGATAACACCTCGCTTCGCCTGCGTATTGATCATTATCTGAAAGAGAACCATTGCAGTCCGGGCAATATTATTGAAGTGTCGGATATCTCAGCCATGATCAATATGGTGCAGTTTGGCCTCGGAGTTGCCATTTTGCCCGAAAGTGTAGCCCGCTCATTTTCTGAACAATTTGCGGCCCGCCCGGCATCTGGTCGGGAGAACAGTATCGGGCTTTATCTCTGCATGTCAGGGCAGAGTTCTGATATCGCCAGACACCTGTTTGATAAACTGCAATAGCCTGAGCCTGCGAAAATCCGCTGTCTGCAAGCGCAAGCAGTGCCAGGAGAACAGAATACAAAGAACACACAAAAAAGGCTGCCCGGAGATGGCAGCCTTTAACGATCAGATGATCATGAACTTAACAGGTGCGGCGATAGATAATATCCCATACGCCATGCCCCAGGCGCTCACCCCGTTTTTCAAATTTAGTCACCGGACGGGAATCAGGACGCGGCACGTAATCACCATCAGTCGCGGTATTTTCGTAGCCCTCTGCCTGATTCATCACTTCAACCATATGCTCTGCATAGTTTTCCCAGTCTGTTGCCATGTGGAAACGCCCGCCGACTTTCAGTTTCTGGCGAATCATCTGAGCAAACTCCGCCTGCACAATGCGACGTTTATGGTGGCGTTTCTTATGCCACGGGTCCGGGAAAAACAGCTGCAATAAGTCCAGAGAGCCATCCGGGATACACTGTTTCAGAATCTCAATGGCATCATCTTCATAAGCCCGCAGGTTGCTCAGGCCAGCATCACCGGCTTCGGCCATCAGCTTGCCTACGCCCGGCGTATGCACTTCAATCCCGATAAAGTTATGATCAGACATGGTCTTCGCCTGCTCCAGCAGAGAGTGGCCCATACCAAAACCGATTTCCAGCACTAACGGCGCTTCACGTCCGAAGACGTCTGTCGGGTCGATCATTCCCTGCTCCAGAGTCAGGCCCCATTTCGGCCAGAACTCATCCATTCCCCGTTGCTGACCTGCGGTCATACGTCCGGTACGCAGTACAAAACTACGGATGCGGCGTTTGTGCTCTTCCGGCACATTCTGCTCCTGCTCAGGAAGATTATTTTCAGCTTCAGTCGCTTCAGCAGCGTCCTGATTCAGATTCTGAGCATCAGTGGAATCAGACATTATCTTGTTTAACCTGTATAAATATTAATCAATCAGACCGTCCAGCGGAGAAGAGGCACTGGCGTATTTTTTACGTGGCATACGACCGGCCAGATAGGCTTCACGGCCGGCTTCAATGGCTTTTTTCATTGCCGATGCCATCAGAACAGGGTCTTTAGCGGCAGCAATAGCCGTGTTCATCAGCACCGCTTCACAGCCCATCTCCATAGCAATCGCTGCATCAGATGCTGTACCTACACCGGCATCGACCAGAACCGGGATATTGGCACTTTCCATAATAATACGGATATTGTGCGGATTCAGAATCCCCAGCCCCGAACCAATCAGAGAACCCAGAGGCATGATCGCACAAGCGCCCATATCTTCCAGTTTCTTCGCTGCAATCGGGTCATCGTTACAGTACACCATGACATCGAAACCATCCTTCACCAGAGTATCCATGGCTTTCAGGGTTTCTTCCATATCCGGGTACAGGGTTTTCTGATCACCCAGCACTTCCAGCTTGACCAGTTTGTGGCCGTCCAGCAGTTCACGAGCCAGTCGACAGGTACGTACCGCATCATCAGCGGTATAACAACCTGCAGTATTAGGCAGAATGGTGTACTTATCCGGGGAGATCACATCCAGCAGATTCGGTTCATCAGCATTTTGACCAATATTAGTACGGCGAACTGCGACTGTCACAATTTCAGCGCCACTGGCTGCAATCGCCCGGCCGGTTTCATCCAGGTCTTTGTATTTACCAGTACCGACCAGTAATCGGGACTGATAAGATTTGCCTGCGATGGTTAAAAGATCTTGAGTCATAACGTCTGTTACCCTTTTCTCAGATGTACCCTGTATTCAGAAGATTCCGTATGCGGATGTCTGTAACTTATGTGGTCTGCAGGATTTGCATAAACTGACCGGATCAGCCACCGCCAATCGCATGCACGATTTCGATATTGTCGCCTTCATTCAGAATCGTACTGCCATGCTCACTGCGCGGAACGATCTCTTCATTAATTTCCACTGCGATACGTTTGCCTTCCAGCTCAAGTAACTGAATCAGTTGTAGCAGCGTACTGCCAGCGTCAAGGGTACGCGTGTCGCCATTTACCTGGATCTGCATACGATAAAATGCTCCGGATAGTCTGGTGAATCATTAACAGGCCTCAGGCCGAGTAATACAGAATCCGGATACCACGAGCGACCCGGCACGTATTACAGCCGCAGGCTATCTGTCAGAATGACCCGACATTGTAACGGATTTCCAGGATTTTGCAGGTCTGAAGCAGCGGGTAAACGTGTTAAAAAATAAACACTCCGCTCAGAATGCCGACATAACAGAAGTTAATCCCGAATTACGATAACGATTACTCCGGCACAGTCGCCGGATACTGCTCATTACAAGGAGAACTCCATGACGACACTGCTATGGACAGGCGTCGCACTGCTGGGAGGCAGCAGTGTATTACTGGATGCCTGGTTCAGTCATGGTCTGAATACTACGCCGGATGTTATGTCCAGCCTTAAAACAGCCATTTATTACCAGCAACTGAATAGTGTGCTGGTGATTATATCCCTGATCCTGGCCGGTAAAAGCCCTCGTTTTATACATATCCTGCCAGCCTGGTGTTTTACTCTGGGTATCATTGCATTCAGTGGAGGCATTTACGGTAAACACCTGATGGCTTTGAATACCGGTATGATTACCCCTGCTGGTGGTCTGATTACAGCGCTGGGCTGGATACTACTGGCGGTTTCCGGGCTGGGCTATATCCAGCGTTCACGACAAAGCGGCTTCTGAGGCCCAGAACATGCGACGAGACCTGTAATACAAACAGTCTCGTCGCTATCACCTGCACAGCTCTTCACACCCTCAAGACTTCGCTCTTCTGCTCATCATAACTGTTTGCCAGCACAGTCGGACATAAAGCGGCCATTAACGAGGCGGAATAGAATACGTCGCCGTCACATGAGCGACAGGCTCTTCCTCTCCTTCAGAAAAAATACTGATCTCCCCCACTGCCAGACGTTTCCCCAGCTTCAGTAACCGGGCTTGTGCCAGAATCGCTTTTTCCGGCACTGGTTTACGTAAAAAGTTGATGTTCAGACTGGTGGTGACCGCCAGCGCTACCGGTCCAATCTGAGCCAGAATAGCCACATACAGGCAGACATCCGCCAGTGCCATCATCGTCGGGCCAGATACGGTACCTCCGGGACGCAGATGGTCATCACTCACATCCAGTCGCATATCCGCCGTATTTTTCCCCAGACGAACCACATGGCCAATATGTTGCGGAAACTCCTGTTCCAGAAACAGGGTAATTTCATCTGTCGTCATCACAGTGTCGGGTAAGGGTGCATTCATGGCAGAGACTCCGATATTGTTGTTTTTGTTATGGTGGCTTCAGTCTGTGACTGATTGTCAGCATCAGGTCACAGTATGACGTGAAAGTATCGGAGAAGAACAGCAGTGAGTATGACCTGTGAGTCCCTGACAGCCCGCATAGAAACAATCAGCCGTTCAGTCGCCCACCCATCTCCTGGGCCAGATCCACTGCATAGTTGTCGGTCATACCACCAATAAAGTCCAGTACCCGACGATAAGCTTCATAGCGGTTCCAGTCAGGTCCTGGTATGTTCTCGCCAATCAGGGCCAGAATACGCTTATGTTTAAAACTCAGATGATCCAGTGAATCGCCATCCTGCAGTTGACCCAGCTCTTCCACCGCGCCACAGAAGGACTCCAGCAGTACGCCCAGAGTACTGTAAGCACCAATTTCCAGCTTGGCTTTCCGGGGATGATCAAAAATACACTGCTGCGCCAGACGCTTGGCTTCAGCGACACCCTCAGCAATATCGGGCAGACAGACATCAATCAGATCGGAATCAAACTGCCCGCTGAGCAGATCGGCCTGATGCTGTACAAACTGTTCAGATACAGCGGCTACAACCTGCTCCATAGCCGCGCCTCTGAGTGCTGCAATCCGTCGCCGATTTGAGGCCTGATTCAGCTCACTGTAGCCTGCAGGATTGCCACCTGCGATCTGTAGCAGAATCTCTTCCACTTCCTGATAACGAAGAATCTCCATCTCCAGACCATCTTCCAGATCCAGCAGGGCATAACAGAGATCATCTGCGGCTTCGACCAGATACACCAGAGGATGTCGACACCAGCGCTGATCAGACAGCTGGATCAATCCCAGGGCATCAGCCACTTCCTGCAGTGCAGGCAATTCGGTCTGATAACAGCTGAATTTACCGGCATGGTCCGCATAGGGTGCCGTCCAGGGATATTTCAGAAAAGTACCCAGTGTGGCATAGGTCAGACGCATACCACCGGAAAACTGGTTGTACTCAATCTGAGTCACCATACGAAAGCCCTGAGCATTACCCTCAAAAGTGACCAGATCAGCCTGCTGCTCTCGGGTCAGGCCTTGCAAGCGCCCCTGTTTCTGGGCCTGGGTGAACCAGTCACGAATCGCATACTCACCGGCATGACCAAAAGGCGGGTTGCCAATATCATGGGCCAGACAGGCACTCTGGATAATCACTCCCAGATCTGCCGCACTGATACCTGACGGTAACTGCTCCTGCAACTGTTCTGCCACCATCATCCCCAGGCTGCGCCCGACACACCCCACTTCCAGACTATGGGTCAGACGGGTGTGAATATGATCATTTTCAGCAAAGGGGTGCACCTGGGTTTTGCGTCCCATACGACGGAAAGAACCGGAGAAAACGACGCGGTCATGATCTTTATGGAAGGGGGAGCGCCCGACATCATCCAGACTGTGCCGGGTACATCCTTTAAGACGTGCATCAGACAACAGTTGTTGCCAGTTCATCATAGCTTTCATTATCGGTTCCCTAATGCACTTAGAAACACCCCCAGATTTATCCGGGAATCCAGCCTACGGGACAACCGCTCCATACAATACAGATGCCTTCTGTTTAACAGTCTGGCCGGATATTACTGATCTGATAACAGCATCAGATACCATACCGTTCGCGATACGCACGAATCGCATCAGCATGCTGTTCCAGACCACCTTTCTCATCCAGATACTGCAGTACCTGTTCCAGAGTGATAATACTGACCACAGGAATGTTAAAATCACGCTCAACTTCCTGGATAGCAGACAGCTCACCTTTGCCACGCTCCTGACGGTCCAGAGCGATCACCACACCACCGGCCTGAGCACTATTAGCATCAATGATCTGCATCACTTCACGAATAGCAGTACCTGCCGTAATGACGTCGTCCACAATCAGCGCCTTACCTTTCAGCTCAGCCCCTACCAGTACACCACCTTCACCGTGATCTTTGGCTTCTTTGCGGTTAAAGACATAAGGCACATCCAGGTCATGCTGATCTGCCAGCGCAACAGCTGTAACCGCTGCCAGAGGAATTCCTTTATACGCAGGACCAAAAATTACGTCATACTCTACTTTAGCAGCAACAATCGCTTCGGCATAAAAACGCCCCAGTTTCGCCAGCGCACGACCGGTGCGGAACAGACCGGCATTAAAGAAGTATGGACTAACCCGGCCTGATTTAAGGGTAAATTCACCAAAACGAAGTACGTTCTGTTCAATGGCAAATTCGATAAACTCACGCTGATAGTCTTTCATTCAATAAGCTCCGATGGATTGTCTGCTGTAAAGATACAACTTTCAGACGCTAACAGGGTCACAAACAGGCAAAAAATCGCAATAAACCGCGACTTTTTAGCTGTGTCCTTACCAAAACGTCTAAAGCTCGGGTATCATACACGCTAGTCGTAGCAGGAACCATGTATGAAGATCATTAACGTTAACTTAAATGGCATTCGCCGGGCCGTAGAACGCGGCTTTCTGGAATGGCTGCAACAACAGGACGCTGATGTAATCTGCGTTCAGAATCTGCAGGCCAGATCCTACGAACTGGATGACAGCATTCTTTATCCTCAAGGATATGAGGGTTACTTTTTTGACGCTGACAAAGAAAACTTCAGCGGAACGGGTGTGTATTGCCGTAAGCTACCCAAGGCCATTATGACTGGTCTGGGTTTCGAGCAGGCTGATTTTGAAGGCCGCTATATTCAGGCTGATTTCGACAAGGTCAGCATCGGCTCCTTCCTGATGCCGGATAACAGCTCGCCTCAGGAAAAATATGCCTTTATGGAGCAGTTTAATGAGTATCTGAAAAAACTGCGCCGTAAACGTCGTGAATACATTATCTGCGGTAGCTGGTATACCGCACATAAAACCATTGATCTGGCTGACTGGGCTAACAACCAGGACACTCCGGGATTCCGTCCGGTAGAACGCGCCTGGCTGGATCAGGTCTTTGGTCCTATGGGTTTTCTGGATGCATTTCGCGAAGTAAACCGCGATGAAAACCAGTTCTCCTGGTATCCGGATCTGGATCAGCCAAAAAACCGTCAGGATGGCTGGCGTATCGACTATCAGGTCACCGGTCCTAATATGCGTCGTAATATTGTCAACGCCTGGTTTGATACTCACGCCAGTTTCTCAGAACATGTACCTCTGGTCATCGAATACGACCTGGAGCTGTAACTCCCCTGGTTCTGGTTTACGATGACTGAAACATCCGTAAACGAAAAAGCCCGCTAAGCGGGCTTTTTCTATTGTCTGCCAGTATCCGTCACAGATAACGGCAGCCAAACACTATTCAGCCAGAGCCTGCTGCTGAATATCAAATAGCTCCTGACAGCCTTTCTTCGCCAGCTCCAGCATCGCCAGCAGCTCATCCTGAGAATAAGGTGCCCCCTCTGCTGTACCCTGCACCTCAATAAAGCCACCCTGATCGGTCATCACTACATTCATATCTGTCTCTGCGCTGGAATCTTCCGGATAATCCAGATCCAGTACCGGCAGACCTTCATAAATACCCACAGAGACTGAAGCGATCATCTGTTTCAACGGATCGCCTTTGATCTTTCTCTCACGTTGCAGCCAGCGAATGGCATCCACCAAAGCCACACAAGCCCCTGTAATCGACGCTGTGCGAGTACCGCCATCGGCCTGGATCACATCACAGTCGATCTGGATGGTATGTTCGCCAAGAGCTTCAAGATCTACCGCAGCACGCAGAGAACGACCAATCAGACGCTGAATCTCCTGAGTACGGCCTGATTGCTTACCGCGCGCCGCTTCGCGATTCATACGGGAACCGGTTGAACGCGGCAACATGCCATATTCAGCGGTTACCCAACCCTGGTTTTTGCCCCGCAGAAAACGAGGTACCGACTCATCCACCGATGCTGTGCAGATCACTTTGGTATTACCAAACTCGACCAGTACAGAACCTTCAGCATGACAAGTATAGTTGCGGGTAATTTTCACATCACGCATCTGGTTCGCTGCGCGCTCACTCGGACGGGTCACAGAATCAGTCATAACACACCTTTTTAACAGACAGGAACAGGCCACTATCCGGACCTGAAAAATAAGAAACGATCAGATTGCTCCGAGCAACCCGGTATCCGGAAATCATGCCCGAAAACCACTGGCAGCTGCAGAACAGAATAACAAGACAAAAAAGAATGCTTACAATTATACACGCCCAGTCATCACAGGCAGACTTTAAAACCCGATTTCGCTACACTACTGCGCAAATCGAATACCTCACCGGCTGTCTCAGCCCCAGCCTCTGTCCAGGAGTCCACCATGACACACAGCATGACCGCATTTACCCGGCAAGAAGCCCAGTACCCATGGGGCAGCCTGAGCTGGGAGATCCGCTCGGTAAATCAGCGTTTTCTGGAACCGCATTTTCGCCTGCCAGAAACCCTGCGGGATCTGGAACCAGCGATCCGCGAGATGCAACGCAAAAACCTGAACAGGGGCAAAGTCGAATCTGTGTTGCGCTTTCAGCCCGCTCAGGTCAGTGAGCAGTTCTCGATTGATGAGAAGCTGATAAAACAACTGGCGGGTGCAGCAGAGGCCATAAGCAGCCATCTGCAGAACCCGGCGCAGATCAATCCATTGCAACTGATGCAATGGCCAGGTGTACTTCAGAATGAAGAAGTGGACCCGGACGAGATTAAAAAAGCGGCTCTGGATCTGTATAAGCAGGGCCTGAAAGACCTGATCAGCTCCCGTGCCCGTGAAGGTGAAGAACTGGCTAACCTGATCGTACAACGCCTGGATGGTATTGATGCCATTGTTAAGCAGGTTCGTGACGTACTGCCTGGCATCCTGGAGCGCCAGCGCCAGCAGATTGAAGAGAAGCTGGAAAGCATTAAAGAGGAACTGGACCCGGCGCGGGTCGAGCAGGAGATCGTGATTCTGGCAAATAAAACTGACGTTGCCGAAGAATTGGATCGCTTAGACACTCATGTGACGGAAGTCCGCCGTATCCTGAAGAAAAAGGACCCGATTGGCCGCCGTCTGGACTTCCTGATGCAGGAACTGAACCGCGAGGCTAACACTCTGGCGTCTAAATCTATCGTGACAGAAACCACACAATGCGCGGTGGAACTGAAGGTCCTGATCGAACAGATGCGTGAGCAGATTCAGAACATCGAATAATCCAGAACGATTCATCGGTTCACCGGCTGATAGCGGATTCGGTTATCAGCCAGCCTCTGGCTCTTTCAGCTATCCCTGATAGCCAATAGCCTGAAGTTGCTTCTCCGCAGCAGGACCCAGATAGTCACGGATGCTGGTGAAAAAAGCGGGCCATTGCTGTTGATTATTTTTACATAGATAAGCCTGCGCTAATTGATCCATCGCCTGTGGCACGGCGATACCTATCTTTACCTGCTCTTGTAACTGATAATTCAGACGATCCAGCACTGTTTTACGAAAGCGCTTTAATCGATCGGCATTCAGCCGTAACTCATCGATCGTCTGCTGAGCCTGAACCGGGCTAATCCCCGCTTTATTACAGTTATTCGTATTAACTGAAAGCATACCTGTTGCTCTGTCACACTTAAAAACCCCAGGAAACGCAGGCACACCTGTCAGTGGGTTCAGGATAACGCTCGTCAGATTCTGATTAGCTTTTGGCACATCACAGGAATGATCCGGGCTGGTAAAACGTGTATTGGCATCCCTAACATCATTTTTGCTACCACCATGACAACAGCCCAGAAGGTTATGCCAGTCCAGATGCCAGTTATGGCTTCCCGCAACAGTGGCGGATTTAGGATGAAAATGCTCAACCCGAAAGTCTGCTACGCCGTTTTCATCTTCATCCGCATCAAGAAGGTCAATTTCGCAATACGCGCATAAGCCGTTCTGATCAGCTTTTAACTGCTGCTGTACCTGCGTTTTCCGTCCTGTTTTTTTGCTGAATGCCTCCCAGGTATTACCAGGAGTAGACGTGCGATAGCTTTTCAACAGGGAAGGTTCCTGTCCCTTTAGAACCTTTTTCATGATTGGTTACGCTCCCACTCTTTCATCCGAATATCCATATTCAGACGAGCCAGTTCTGGTTCAAACTCCCCTCCCCAGCGTTGTAGCTCCTCCCTTAATCTCAGCGCTTCATCACCATCCCATTGATCTTCGGACACAAGTGTCTGATACCGATGTAGCTTCTGTACAATCTCTAACGCCTCCACGCGAGGACTCTTAAGGCCCAGCACGTCCAGTAACATCTGCTGAGCTTCTGCCCCTTCAGAAAAAGATACCGGGATCAGCTCTGGCCGCTCATCCTGCCAGTCAATCACACGTAAGCATTCCGGTTTAACGGAAGAGATCACCTGAGGACTATGGGTCGAAACAATAAACTGAACATTCGGGAAAGTGCGCATCAGATCCAGCAGAATGGTTTGCTGCCAGCCCGGATGCAAATGAAGATCCACTTCATCAATCAGAACCACACCTTCGGTCTGCAAAGGATCTGACATATCCGGGTTAGCTTCCGCCATTCTGGCCGCAATATCCATCACCATAGCCAGCGTTGTACGATAACCATCACTCAGTTGCTCCATTCTGAGTGTCTTTTTCACTCCGTCATGCAGCCAGTCCACCTCTATTCCTGCCGGTTGAGCGGCTACCGGATGACTGAACTCCGGCAACATCGTATTAATCGCTTTGCGAATGGCTTTAAGCTCAGGTATTTCTACATCAAAAGAGCGCTTCTCTTTCTGTAAGCGGCTCTCTTTCGATTCCAGATAATAAAAGTACTCAACAAAGCTTTTAAAGTTGGTCCGGCTTTCAAGAGAGCCATTAAACGCATCAAACCGGCTGAACGCCTTCTGAAAACTCCGTTTGCGCTGAGGAATCGAAAATACGCCTCGTCCAGTACCGTAATAGATAAAAATAGGGAGTTCAAAAGCCTGTTGCTCATTCAGACCATCAATGAACTGATCAACATATTGATTCAATGCTTTAATGCCAATTCCATCAGGAATCAGCATTTTGGTTTTTTCGGATTGATCCCGCTTTTCAGTGCGATCCCAGCTTACACCATGGGCTGACTCGCAATGAATACGCATAAATGGCGGCTTCCGACCATCCGGGAAGACCTGAAAGTCAGCCGCTTTAGGGCTTAAACCAGACACGTCAGGTAAACGCGTCAGAAAAGCCCCTAACGCAACAGCAACACCATCAAGGATGCTCGTTTTACCCGCGCCATTGCGTGCCACTAATACCGATAGCTGAGGATGAAATTGAAGTGTAAAGTCGCTAAAACGGCGAAAGTGTTGCAAGCGTAGAGTGTTGATTTTCATACCAGTCAGTCTTTCTTAATAGTGTTTTTCAATATAGGCGTATGCTTTATCAAATAACTCTTTATCTTTTCCTAGCCCAAACTTTGCCAGAGTGACCATCAAAGCTCGCTGAACTAAACGAGGACCGCTTTCAGAAGCTTGCCAACCATCAAACCGGGTTGCTATCACAATAGCATCAATAGCTTCTACAACATCACCAATCACTTTTGGGGTTGAATCAGGTCGTGTTTCCAGGAAGAGCTTTGTTAGGGCCTGCTTATTATCTTCTTCCGTTACCGCTTTTTCACCCGTATCACGCTCTGCCTGAACAGCATCTCGTGCGGTATCTAACAAGCCTTTTAACCAATCCAAAGCCTTAATAACACCGGCCTCATAATCTCTGCGCAGTTTTTCCAGACGCTCGCCCAATTCAACAAACTTAGGCTCGTCATGACCGCGCAAACGCCCCATCAGATCAATCTCCAGGCGTTTTGCTCTTTGTTCCTGCTCCTGAGGTGTCAGAGTGAACAGGGCATGCTCATCCATCACCAACTCATCAATATCTCTACGGATACGTTTAATGTCCGTATGTTCATGAATCATTTTGACGGTTTCGGGCCCTAATGCAGCCCATACCAATGCCCCGGTTTGCCCAACAGGCCGAACCGATTCATACACCTGTGCCAGCCATTGATAATCCTGGCGATAAGGCGTTAAAAAAGGATCAGGGCTAATAGCCGACCAGAGTTTTGCCAAAACACCAAAACAAGCGGCAAACTCGTCGCGTCTTTCATTTGTCGACAAGCAGTCCTGTGCCGCCATAATGCCTTCAAAACCCTCAACAGAGCGATCAACATCAGGGAAAAAGGTCAAACATTTATCTAGCTGTGCCGGTAACAGTTCTTTAAAAGCTTCAATGCCTTCAACAACACCATCAATCTCTTCCGGGTTATAAGCCAGGGCAGTACGTAGATTCTCGAATACCCCCAAATAATCGATAATCAGCCCCATGCCTTTATGTACTTCATTCGTTTCATACAGGCGGTTGGTCCTACACATCGCTTGCAACAGCGTATGATCCCGCAAAGGCTTGTCCAGGTACATGCAGTAGCAGATTGGCGCATCAAAACCCGTTAACAGTTTGGAGGTCACGATAATCAGCTGTAGCGGCTGTTTCGGATCTTTATAGCGTTCGATCAGATCTTTCTGTAACTGGTCATCAGCGTCAAGGGTTTGCCAGCGTTCAAAATCTTCCGGTTTAATCGCCAGCTCCAGCTCATCATGCCACTTGAGCCAATCTTTGTTTTTCTTACCTTCTTTATCAACCCTGGGAGCCGGATCAACGTTCATTACCACCTCAACGGCATCAAACCCCAATCGCTTACCCAATAGGTGATACATGGTGACGCAGGCTTCACGGTCATAGACCACCACCATGCCTTTCATCTTTTTCGGCAGTACGTGTTGCTTGAAGTGCTTCGCAATATCCTTACTGACCGCCTTCATGCGCTTAGGGGCTTTCAGCATAACGGCCAGTTTGCCAGCCCGTTTTGACAGAGTCGCTTTTTCGTCTTCAGATAAGTTATTTTCCTGAGCTATACGCTCAAACTCTTCATTAATGGCATCCTGATCCACTCTGAGTTCCGCGAGACGCGGCTCAAACTTCACCGGGTTTGTTGCGCCATCACGAATCGACTGTTTATAGCTGTAGCGATTCATATAACGACCGGGGTCTTCATCGGCACCAAATAACTTAAAGGTGTTACGATCAATGCCTGAAATCGGCGTACCGGTTAAACCATAAAAATGGGCATTCGGCAGCGCCCAACGCATTTTTTCACCCAGACCACCTTCTTGAGTTCGGTGTGCTTCATCCACCAGTACAACGATATTTTCTCGGGAGTTCAGGCCATCGGCCTGGCTTTCGTCCACCTCAATATCCTGAAACTTAAAGATGGTTGTGATCAGAATGCCTCGCTTATCCTGCTCGATATACTCGCCCAGTTTTTTACAGCTTTTCACCTGAACAAGATTTTTAACATCGGCACCACCAAAGGTTTCATTGATCTGACTATCCAGGTCCCGACGATCAACCACAATCAGAACAGTAGGATTATTTAATGCATTATCAGAGCGCAGCATTTTAGCGGCATACAGCATCAACAAGGATTTACCAGAACCCTGAAAGTGCCAGATCAGGCCTTTTTTCGGATAGCCTTGTTTAACACGCTCAACAACTTGCTTCGCGGCTTCAAACTGAGGATAGCGAGGTAAAATCTTAATACGCTTAGGCGGAGTATCCTTCCCGGTTTTAAGCGAAGAGAAGAGCGCAAAAGATTCCAGTAACTGCAATAGCGTCTGAGGATTTAATAAGCCCTCCGCACTATCCAGCACAGCATTCAAACCGGGCAATATATCCCCTCTCTGCTCGGTACGGTGCCACGGTCCCCAATCTTTTACTCGGGCATGAATGGCACCATAAGCAAAGGTTTTACCTTCACTGGCAAAACACAGCAGATTCGGTACAAAAAACGTCTGCACATTCTGCCAATAGTGCTTAGTGCCACCCATAAAGTCCGCAGCACCATC
Organism: Oceanospirillum sediminis; assembly: GCF_014164585.1. GTDB lineage: Bacteria > Pseudomonadota > Gammaproteobacteria > Pseudomonadales > Halomonadaceae > Oceanospirillum > Oceanospirillum sediminis. The sequence goes on from NZ_JACJFM010000007.1 coordinate 134,351, forward strand.
CTGCCAAGTCACGCTCGGCCGCGTCGCCGTTTTGACCTCACCCACCACCAGAGGCATACCGTTGATATAAAGCACAATATCAAAATAGGCTTCCGTTGCCGCCTGGTAATGCACCTGGCGCGATATCACAAAGTGATTGTTTTCAATATTATCGAAGTCGATCAGATTGATCGTGATATGGTCGCCATTTTCACCAAATGGCAACGTCTTTTCAGCCATTAACCATTCATGAAAATTTTCATTGGCCTTAACCAACCCTGTATGTTTTGCTTCCAGCACCAAACCACGCAGCTTATGGATCACCTCATCGGCATAATCCGGTTGCTTCTTAAGATCAGGGTTTAACGAACAAAGTGCCTCTTTAAGCCACTCATCAACGAAAATATCCTGCGACTTTTTAGGCAGGCTATCACCGTGACAGTAAGTCCACTTTACCCCGCCTAAGCTCTTTAAACGGTCAATAATTCCATCTTCAGTAACGGTTTTTTCGTTGAACATAATCTATTCCATTAATTGATTAGCTAGATTTTGACGAATTTCGTTAAGATCTTTCTCTCTTGTAGAAATACCTTCAAGAAGCTGTCGAAAGTTCTCAAGACTATTAACTAACCTTATTTGTATTTCTTTTGGAGGTTTTGGTACCCATAAAGATGAGAAAGCATCTGAACTCAACCTCTTGGTACCATGTGTTGAAGTACTCACCAATGATAGAAAGTTTGAAGAATTAGCAATCATCCAGTGTAAAATAAAAAGAGGGTCAAACTCATCATTAACTTGAATAGCTTTCATATCTTGATTAAAAGAAGACTCTTGATTTGTAATACCCACTGGAAATGTATGAGCCAAGATCATGCCTCTAACCACAAATAAAATTGTTTGCTCAGGTATAATTTTAGAACCGGATAAAGCCCCCTCCTTAGTAACACGGTCGATGGAATTCTCTAAATTAAAGGTTTTCATATCTTTTGGACTGAACCAAGGGAAGTTCCCCTTCCAGTAGCTTTCATTAGATTTTTTTGGTGTACCACCACTTAGAAACTTACCGATTAAATCAAATCTTTCTTCTTCCCATGATTCAGGTATTAGCCCACAATTTGCCTGCTTTTTTTTCTCGTTAGACCACGAACCAACTAATAACTCTTTTTTTAATACAAAAGATAGCTTTTCGCCAGCTAAGCATACATCACGTGCATGACTGCTTGCTCTTTCAGTCATTAATAATACTGATTTTTTCCTATGAATAAATTCCTTTTCATGTAATGTAATTTCAATATTGGAAAGTGACTTAAACTTAGTTCGTGGAGATAATGATCCTGATGATGATTTAATTGCCGCATCCCAAAAAATATTGGATTGCACAATATATGGAATGAGGCTTGGATCATATGAAAACCTTATTGGCTCCATAACAATAATATCGCCAGAGCATATCCCATCAAACTCGGCTACGGCTGCTTTTTTCAGATAGGGGCGACGTTTACCAAATAAGATTTGTCCTTTTTTAAAGACACGGGTAAAACTGGGTTTATCTTCTGCAATTAAACCCCAGCGTTTAATTTTCAGTGAGCCCGAGTCTAAATGCTCAAGACCGATATAACGCTCATAGCCATCGGCAATGGGGTCTTTTGTCGTTAGTTTAACTTCGCGGCAGATATCACCAAATTTTACAGTTTGCTTGTCAGTCATTAATCTGCGGCTCCGTTTTTATTGAGCTTTTTGCGTAACACTTTTCTGGCTTCTTCGGCCATCTCATCAGTAAACACTTTATTTTTCTTTGCTTTGGGCACTTCATAACCAAGATCGGCAAGGCTTTTAAACAATTTCTTGGTTTGTTTTTTTAGTTGTACCCGGCTGACTTTCCAGGCTTCAATCGCATGGCCAACATCATGGGTTTCATCGGTACTTTTAGCCTGTACATACAGAGGAATCGATAGGTTATGCTGGTTTTCAGCAATGGTGCCGATATCCACTAATGCGGTGATATCACTTTGCTTTTCTGGCTCAAAATAGGCTTGTATCAGCACATCCAGATCATTATCTGACAGGCGACTATGGGCGCGTTCACGGGTGACATGCTCTACGCCGTTAATAAACAGAATCTTATTTTTTCGCTCTGCAGGTTTATTACAATTCAGTACAACGACGCAGGATTCCATCGGAGAGTTGTAGAACAGGTTTGGCCCTAAGCCTATCACCGCTTCGATAATATCCGACTCAATAACTTGCTTACGGATCGATTGCTCTGAGTCGCGAAAAAGTACGCCATGAGGCCATAACATGGCTGCCCGGCCGGTATCCGGTTTCAGGCTTTTAATAATGTGTGTGTAGAAAGCATAATCCGCGCAGCCCTGAGGCGGTACGCCGTAGAGGTTGCGGCCAAAAGGGTCTGCTGAGAATTTATCCCGATTCCATTTTTTAATGGAGTATGGAGGATTGGCAAAAATCACATCAAACTGTTTAAGCTGATCGCCTTCGATAAACTTCGGCTCACCCAATGTATCCCCACGCAGTACATCAAACTCTTCGATATCGTGCAGGAACATATTCATACGGGCGATAGCAGAGGTGAGTAAATTCACTTCCTGCCCGTAAAGATGCACGCTACGCCATTCTTCGCCGCGAGCACGCAGATCCATTACCGCATTCAGTAACATTCCGCCTGTGCCACACGTAGGATCGTAGGCCGTCTCACTGGGTTTCAAGCCCATTATCCGGGTCATTAAATGTACAACGGTACGGTTGGTATAGAACTCCGCAGCGGTATGACCGGAATCATCAGCAAACTTTTTAATCAGATATTCATAGGCTTCACCCAGATCATCCTGGGCAACCGATTGAATCCCCAATGGAATTTTACTGAAGTGTTCAATCAGATCTGCCAATAAGTGGTCTGGCAGGCGCTCTTTATTGGTCCATTGGGCATCACCAAATACACCATGCAAACGTGGGTTATTGGACTCAATCAGCCGTAGTGCTTTCTGAATCGCTTCGCCAATCTCTTTACTGGTATTACGTATCTTTTCCCATCGGGCTTCTTCAGGAATGTTAAACCTGTGATACATCGGCATCACAGCATATTCAGCATCCCCATCATGAATACCCAATGCTTCGTTATATTCTTCCAAGTAAACATCGGATAGGCGCTTATAAAACAGCAGCGGAAAGATATATTGTTTGTAGTCTGAAGCATCAATCTGACCACGCAGAAATTCTGCCGCGCCCCAGAGAAGACTTTCTAAATCTATTTTGTTCATGAAGTGCGGTAATCCATATATTCCAGCTCAAAAGTGTAAGCAAGGGTTAGTTTCATACTTCAAAACCTTCCTTTATAAGCAAGGCTTCCAGTTCCTCTTCTGCTTTTTCTAAAGCTGCAAGCTTTTGCTGAAAATCCTGTAATGCTTCTTCAACCGTGATGGTTTCTTCTTCCAGTGGTTTCTGCACATAACGGGCAATATTCAGATTAAAATCATTCTCTTCGATTTCATCCAATGAGACCCAACGGGCAATACCTTCAATTTCTTCTGCTTCAGGACCCTTTTCTTGCTGGGTCTGATAAATATGATAGATATCATCAGACTGATCATTACTCAGCGTATTCTGCGCTCGGCCTTTGGTATAAATCTCTTCAGCATTAACGATCAGTACATGTTCTTGATGAGATTCGGGTCTGGTCTTGCGTAATACCAGTATGCAAGCAGGAATACCTGTGCCATAAAACAGGTTTGAAGCGACGCCGATAATCGCTTCGATACGATTTTCTTTCAGCAATTTAGTCCGAATTTTTCCCTCTGCTCCACCACGAAATAACACGCCATGAGGTAATACCACAGCCATTCGCCCTGACTTATTCAGTGAAGCAAACATATGCTGCACCCAGGCAAAATCGCCATTCGTTTTAGGAGCCAGGCCATAATGCTTACGACCATAGGGATCGTCAGACCATTGATCATGCCCCCACTCTTTTAAACTAAAAGGCGGGTTAGCAATCACACAATCAAATGTTTCCAGCTGATCCTGAACCAGGAATTTAGGATCACGTAGCGTATCACCACGAAGAATACTGAAGTCTTCCTGACCGTGCAGGAACAGATTCATTCTGGCAATCGCTTCTGTCGTCAGGTTTTTTTCCTGTCCTTTGATTTTTAATAAGCGAGGGTCACCACCTTGTTCTTTAACATGATGGATGGTTTCTAACAGCATACCGCCAGTTCCACAGGCGGGATCATAGACACTCTCACCTGCTTTAGGATCAAGGATATTGACCATCAAACGTACAATGGTACGGGGGGTATAGAACTCACCTGCTTTTTTATTTGCTTTATCTGCAAAGCGTTTAATCAGGTATTCATAAGCTCGCCCCATATCATCATCGCGAACGCTGGCGACACCAAGATTTACCTGATGGAAATGATCAAGCAATGTGATGAGTAACTCATCTGGCAAGCGCTCTTTGTTGGTCCAGCCCGCATCCCCAAAAATGCCATGCAGTTTAGGGTTAGCAAGCTCAATACCACGAAATGCATTTTTCAGGGCCTGACCAATATCACTAGGCTTATTGCGTACTTTATCCCAATGACAACCCTCTGGAATCTGTATACGGTGGAACATATCCTGTCTGGCAATCTCTTCATCACCGACCTGCTCTAAAGCCTCTTTGAGCTCTTCATCGTAAACATCACAAATACGTTTAAAAAACAGGATGGGAAAGATATATGTTTTATAGTCAGACGCATCAATTGGGCCTGTGATGATATGGGCTGCATGCCAAAGATGCGCTTCCAGATCTTTTAATTTAATCAGTGTCATTCTTTATTTCTCAATCACATCCTGCGGCTCAGGGGGAGTCTTTTTCGTTGAGGCCAGTATTTTCAATTTAATAATGAGTTTATCACTGGAGTAGAGTCAGACAATATATTCCTTTTCAAACATTAAGTTATCTAATTTGATGGTATTTCCAGCCCCCAAGTACCGATCTTATGCTAAAAGCATATATTAAAGCTTTCGAATATTTAGAAAAGATTGATTCACAATACAACTTTGCGAATAATTCGAATAGGACCATTTGAGAAATGCAAAACAATGCAAGCACATGAACAACTACCTTCCGCTGAAGAAGCCGCTCTTGCAAAACTTTGCAGCCAGGAGCTTGCCGCAATTTTAGAAACCAAAGCAGAAGTCCAGACCCTTTCTGTGCAGGATAAAAGTGGTGAAACCCACTCGGTAAATATGCCCGTTAGCGCTCTGCGTATGCTGGTAGATGTACTAACGGAACTGGGTGAAGGCAACGCCGTTAAGCTAGTGCCAATTCATGCAGAACTGACCACACAGGAAGCTGCCGACCTGCTAAATGTCTCAAGGCCTACCCTGATTAAATTGCTGGATGATGGAGAGATCCCATTCCACCGTTCGGGGAATCGTCGCAAGGTACGGTTTGCCGACCTTCGTCAATATCAGGAGACACTGGAAAAAAACCGGCTTAATGCCCTTGATGAATTAAGTGCTCTGGATCAGGAGTTAGGGCTGGGCTACTGATGAGTTCTAACTATACCGTTGTGCATCATGTTCCCGTCGTGTATCGGCTAAATAGGACAGACTTTTATCAGAAACCTATATATTCAATTAATATGCAAAACCGGCTAATTTATCTATCGCAAACTGTAAGTGTTTATCATTAAATAAAGCTAACTTTCGCTGTGCCCATTTGTCTCCTGCAGGCCAGCGCTGCAAACCCTCTTTGATAGATATCAGGTTGGGTTCACAACCTTCCTGAACCAATAACCAGTCCACAGAGGATAGTAACTCTAGGCCAAAAGGTGATTCGAAACCTGATATTAGCTCACTGGCTTCTTCCAGTGCGGATATATACTCCTTTCCTTCTGAATATAAATAGGTTGTAATCCGATCCTTTTCACTATCATTAAACCAGATGACATCCAGCGGATCGCAATCTGGAATGCGCTTATCTGATTTAAGGTAACTACCGTCCAGAGCATTCAAAAGATGGTCAAGGTTATTTGCATAAGGCCCGTAATAGTTAGCTTCAAATCTCAACTTGAGCTCATTATTAAGCCCTTTCCTCTCTACCGTTCGCTGTAAGAACCAGGCCAGTTTCTGAATCTCCAGCAGGCTACACTCCATTCCTAGAATCCAGTAACGTCGTACCAGCTCAGCAACTAATGCTCGTGCCGGTGTGAGCTTTTTTACACCTGTTTTTTTGCTCACATTTTGATATTGAGTCGTCGGTTCATAAATAATTATTTCAACATCAACAATATCACCCAAAGCTTGCTCTATTCTGGGTTTTACATCCTTCCAGTTCAGTCCACCGTTGCCAGCACCCAGTGGTGGAATGGCAATGGAGCGAACCTTATTAGCCAAAATAAAATGGCGCAAGTCCACTAGACCTTCATCAATCCACTCCATTTTGGATCGAGCCCGCCAATGCTGCTTAGTTGGAAAGTTAACAATCCAACGAGGCCCCATCATGTCTCCAGTCTCTGTAACAAACACTCTACCCGTTTGTACTCTTTGCTCTTTACAGGCTTTAGCATACTCCTGCATATTTATAGGAAACCGCTCCTTAAACATCAGAGCAATCCCTTTACCCATCACTCCCACTGTATTGACGGTATTCACCAGAGCATCAACTTCTGCTTCTAACAAATTGCCTTGTGTATATTTAATCATTAGAAGTACCACCCTGTTCGGGCATAAACAGGCATATTAATTTTTCGTTCATGTAGCCAGTTATCCAACATGGCTTTTACATCTTCAGTGTAACAAACCATACCTATCAGAGCCTCTACAGGGCAGGACTGATAAACCAAAGCCTCAGCCTGATAGCGCTCAAACTTTGCAGGATCGTTAGGAGCACGCTGGAAATCTCTAGCTTGAAGTATCGACCAATCAATCTTATCCAGATCCTCAAGATCAGTATAAAAATTACTCCAAGCGTAATAAGCATGGCTATCAGTAAATACATAAGGCAGGCCCATTGCCTGTATCTGATACAGATCAGACACCAAGATAACGATATCTTCATTTGGCCGCTGGCGTACACCACCCCAACCACTATGAATATTTTTCAGCATGGGTGAAAAAGGCGTGAAGTAAAACGGAACATAGTCGTTTAAGTAGCCTTGAGTGCCAACGGGCACGGCATGCGTAGCTCTTTTATGAGTTAGCTCTGGGTTTCCTATCGGCACCCAATTAGGGCATTGGATCGTACTATTACCACAGTGCAAACCATTATCCAGAACCCAGGGGATATTGTCCCTGTGAACAATACGCCAAATCAGAGCCTTTTCTGGGTTGAGGGTCGCTTGGTAGTTATATGCCACTTAATTACCTACAAACATCTTTGGAGCATGATCCACTTTCGATTAACAATGCTTGCATCATACTCTCTTTGATCTGGTACGTTTTAGTCAAATGTAATTCAGGTAGCAATATCCCAGATCAATCCAGTGACTTTTAAGCGTAGATGAATTGCAAAAGGTGGGTAAACTGGTGGGTAAAGAAGAAATAATCACAGAAATTCACTGGTATCTTTATGATATATATAAATTTTTAAATCTGGATCAATATTCAGATTCAGAATATCGAATAGGTTCTATTAAAAACATACTCGGCTTAAAGCCTCTGTAGAAGCTCATTATTACCCACCACATGACATCGCACAGTGGTGGGCGCTCTTTTACGGGTATAGAAGAGTAAGAGCAGGAAATATCCTGAGGTTACACACCAAAAGATGACAGGCTCATCCACACCAGCCCGATCAAGGTCAGCACAGCAACCCCGATACCACCGTATGCCAACAATGTCAGATGCTGCACACGGCGCTCAAAGTTTTCCAGCGCATCTGATAAATCGCCTTCCTGCTGATCAATCTTCAGGTTCAGCGCTTTCAGCTCTTTATGACTTGTTGCCTTTAGCTGTTTCGAAAAGCTGGCATGAGTACTGAGTGTACTGCCAATATTAGAAACCGACTTTTTCAGGCTCTGCTCAACTCTTAAGAGATGCTTTTTCTGCTCTCCATTCTGGCTTTGCGATTTAGCCTCCAGCGATTCCAGCTGTTCTTTTAACGTCTGTATATTCTGGTTCTGTGCTTCTGCTGACGCTTTGCTCTCCTCCAGGACTGCATCAACTTTATCACCCAGATCATCGTCTTTTTTCAGTGCACTCTGAGCCTGTTCTTCCTGAACAGATGTCAGCTGTTCTGCGAGGCTTTCCAGCTCTTTTGATAGTGCACTGTTAATATTCTGCAGGGCTTCACTCTGCTGAGCCAGTTCGCTCTGCATATCATCGGAAAGTTTATTTAATCGGGTATCGCAAGCGGTATGAACAGCATCCAGTTTGTCATCCAGGAACGTCATGTTCTCTTCTAACGTATTCTCAAAGAACTGCATATCCTCTGAGTTCTGGTTAGCCAGAGATTCCGTTAAATCTTTCGCCTCTACGATCTCATCACTGAGTTCATTTTTAACAAAATCCAGGTCATCCCGCAGGTTCCTTAACTCATTTTCCTGATAGGCCTGAAAACCTGAAAGTGCCAGCTCTTGTTCATCAATGGAGGCTTGCAGGGATTCCTCTATGAAATCAATTTTTTCATTGACGGTATCATCCAGATGCTGGATTTCATTACTCTGAAACTGCTGTAACCCGGCAATCGCCTCGCTTTGCTCTGTTATTACATTCTGCAAGGCGTGCTCGATTGATTGAATCCTGTCATCGGCTTCCTGACTCAGCCCCTGAGGCTCAGCAACTGCCTGTGACAGCCCTTGACGTTCAGCATAACCTTCAATCAGCTTTTTCAGCTGAGTCTGATGCTGACTTAGCACCTTCTGGTGCTTACTCACCGCAGTATTCGAGCGCTCAATATCATGGCTCTGCTTTTGAATGATACTGTGTTGTTCTTGCAGCGTTTGCTGCTGCCGGGTCAGCAGCTGCGATTGAGCAATTGCAATCACCATCAGATGGCTCAGCGTCTCAGGCTGTTCAGCAAGATCAGGCTGGAAGAGGTCTGCCAATAAATCAGGCATACCTGCTTTGTTTAACAGATCCTGAGAAACACTGGCCTTTGCGACCTGACTTACAATTTCATCCACCTTCATTCGGCGCCCTTTTTACTGATATCACTCAGAACCTTCTAATCAAGCTCAACTCACCACTTTCATTCATCGTTTCGCAAGCCTGCACGTCGAACAATGAATATTTTATCTCACGTTGCAGAACAGATTGTGAAAAGCAGAACCTCTGTCCAAAGCAGTGGGAAATCATAACATTTACAGTATATTACAAGCGATTCCAGAAAGAGTATTTCCGACCATGTTTCTGCTCTAACTGATCTTTAAACTCTGACCGGTCAGTTAAAGATGGATAGTCGTCTATCTTTTCGTCCAACCGCTCAAGATGCCGGTAATAGTCTGCTGCATAGTCATAAGCCTTACTGCGACCAGCATTGAGAATATCTGACAACAGTAATGGATAACATATACCAATCAACAGATCGTATCCCACCTGCTCAAGATTCCGGGTCAATGCCTTATCCATAACCTTATTTCTTATCCCCCTGCCTCTCAGGGTTCATAAACACTGTCCAGTCTCAATGGCCTTTTTCAGCCCCTCAAGTCGCCGCATCAGTGAAGGCCTTGTCGCGTAGTCTGATACAAAGCGCTGGAACCGGAGAATAAAGTCCTGAAGAACGCCCTTCATACTGTAAGCATCAAACAGTTCCTGTAACGTGGCGGCCGTCTGGTCATATCCCTTTGGCTTCATGCTGTCCGCACCCTCTTTGGCTCGCTTCCAGCCAACCTCTCTGTTCGCGAAGACCTGCTCCATATAGTGCTCCTTCTCTGCCTGTTCCCTGGCTTTACGTTCCGCTTCCCGTGCCCGATATACCCGGTTCATCTCATCTCTGATGCGAGCCATATAAGCGTCCAGATCTTCGGCCTTCAGCCAGTAACGCCATTGATCCGGTACGGTGTTTTCGTTGAGCATTGCCAACGCCTGCTGGCTGGACAGCTGTCCCTGTTCAAACAGAGCGTACAGCAGCCGGTCTTTATCCTCTGCCGATAATTGACGGAGCTGCTGTTCAGGCGGTAGTGGGCGACTTGATAACGTTGCATGATTTTTTGTCTGACTCAGAAGGGCCGCTAACGCTCTGACAGGCACTTCAGACAGACCAAATAAGTCTGCAAAGGCTTGCTGTGCGTCTGTTAACTGAGAAAAGTCATAACCAATACGAGGCAGAGGGGGTGGTGAATCATTATTATGAACCTGAATCAGCCAGCACAGATACAGCAGCCTGTAATCTTTGCTGATCAGCTCTGCTCGAAGGTCTCTCAGATACGTAAAAAAACGTTCGGCATCATCGTCATCCCGGTAACGATCATCCTCATTCATCACCAGACGTAGCAACTGATATTGGTTTGTATTCCAGACAATCGCCGAAAAACCGTCATCAATCATTGTAAAAGTTTCAGGCAGGCTTTTCGGTGGCAACTTCAGCCAGATAATGACCTCCCCCCAATCGGCATAGTAAAAACCCACGTCAAAATATTGCTTCATCAGCAGATCAGGATCGGCCTTTAAGTCACTATAGTTGTAATACACCTGAAATGAGCTGGAGGTGATCTCAGCACGGCTGGAAATATCGCGCAGCTTTGTCTGCTGTTGTGAGGACAACAGGCTGTCGGTGCATTCAAAACGATAATACTGGTATTCACTCATCATTCAGTCCACAGAGTCAGGTAAAAAAACAGATCTGGCAACGTTTTTACCCATAAGAATAACGCTCTCAGCTCAGTTGATTCAGTGCCCGGAGCAGATAAGGAAACTTATCCTGTCCCAGCAACTCCCGCAGATGAAACAACTCATCTTCCAGTGCTTCGGTCAGGTCGGACTGATCCAGTACCCTGGCATTGCGTTCAAGAAAGACTTTCTGAAAAAAGCTGACCATTAAAGGCGCATGAGGGCTGGCCAGTAAGCGCCAGGCGGGATGGTTTTGTCGCAGAGCTTCCAGAGTCTGATAATCAGAAGACATAACAGTATGTGCCAGCCGGTTATTATTAGGAGGTAACTATCTTACCACTTTACATTTTTTCATCGTTGAACATCTGCTCAATAGTGAAGCGTTTGAATTGCACAAAAATAGTGCAAAACCCTGACCCCAGGTTTTTCAGCAGTGCACCATTTTTTAACCTGGCCTGCTTATTTGATGCAGCTTTTCCTTGAATTTTCTCTTAATTTTTTGAATTAATTAGACTTTTTTTTCCTGGCACATCCTATGCAAAACCTTGGGCAAGCAGGCTGACAGGTGATGCACTGTTAAATAGCCTACCAATTTTTACCGGACAAACTCATACAGATAGTCACGTTTTCGTGAAGGGGATAAACCATGAAACTGGTCACAGCAGTCATCAAGCCGTTCAAGCTGGACGATGTACGTGAAGCGTTATCGGAAATTGGTATTCAGGGAATCACGGTTACAGAAGTGAAAGGTTTTGGTCGTCAGAAAGGCCACACCGAGCTGTATCGCGGTGCGGAATATGTGGTGGATTTTCTGCCTAAAGTAAAACTGGAAGTCGCGGTATCCGCTGACCAGGTAGACCAGGTGGTTGAATCCATCACTACTGCGGCGAACACCGGCAAGATTGGTGATGGCAAGATTTTCATCACCACACTGGAAGAGATTGTTCGTATCCGTACCGGCGAGCGCGGTACCGATGCAATTTAAACGCTGAGAAACAGATCCAGACGTTTTATAAAACCCTATTTAAAAACCCTTGGAGGATTTTCCAATGGAAGATTTAGTACAGGTCAAGTATGCCCTTGACACCTTTTATTTCCTGATTTGTGGTGCTCTGGTCATGTGGATGGCCGCTGGTTTTGCCATGCTGGAAGCCGGTCTGGTACGTGCTAAGAACACCACAGAAATTCTGACGAAGAACGTCGCCCTGTATGCGATTGCCTGCACCATGTATCTGCTGTGTGGTTACTACCTGATGTACAGCAGCGAATCCGGTGGCATTCTGCCAAGCCTGGGCTTCCTGATTGGTGAAGAAAACACCACTGAAGCCGTACTGGCCGGTGGCGAAGATGCCCCTTATTACTCAGCGCGCTCGGATTTCTTCTTCCAGGTGGTATTCGTAGCGACGTCTATGTCTATCGTGTCTGGTGCAGTAGCTGAACGTATGAAGCTGTGGGCTTTCCTGGCATTCGCTGTAGTAATGACCGGTGTGATCTACCCAACCTCTGGTTACTGGACCTGGGGTGGTGGTTTCCTGAGCGAAGCAGGTTTCTCTGATTTTGCAGGTTCAGGTATCGTACACATGGCCGGTGCAGCGGCTGCTCTGGCAGGTGTTCTGCTGCTGGGTGCTCGTAAAGGTAAATACGGTCCTAATGGTGAAGTACACGCGATTCCAGGCAGTAACATGCCTCTGGCAACTCTGGGTACGTTCATCCTGTGGATGGGCTGGTTCGGCTTCAACGGTGGTTCCGAGCTGAAACTGTCGGATGTTGGCGAAGCAAACGCAGTAGCAGAAGTCTTTGTAAACACGAACGCAGCAGCAGCAGGTGGCGCGATTGCGGCTCTGATCCTGGCTCGCCTGTGGTTCCGTAAAGCAGATCTGACAATGGTACTGAACGGCGCTCTGGCAGGTCTGGTAGCGATCACTGCAGACCCTCTGTCTCCAACCGCTTTCGCTTCAACCATGATCGGCGCTGTAGGTGGTATCCTGGTTGTATTCTCCATCGTAGCACTGGATAAACTGCGCATTGATGATCCTGTCGGTGCGATCTCTGTACACGGTGTAGTGGGCATCTGGGGTCTGCTGGCAGTACCTCTGAGCAACGCTGATGCAACCTTCTCGGCACAGCTGCTGGGTATCGTGTCCATCTTCGGCTGGGTCTTCATCGCAAGCCTGATCGTATGGTCCATCCTGAAAGCAGTCATCGGTATCCGTGTATCGGAAGAAGAAGAGTACGACGGTGTGGATATCGCAGAGTGTGGTCTGGAAGCTTATCCTGAGTTCACGACTAAATAAGCAATACCGATATAAGACCTGAAATAATAATAAAACTGACTCAGAGAAGAAAAATAACGCAAGAGCAGAGATCTTAAAAAATAACGACAATTTCTGAGCATCTACCTCCTTACGGGCACCTTCGGGTGCCCTTTTTTATTACCGGTTATCACAGTATGCTATACACAGATTAAAACGATGGATACTATTCTTGCAGCGTCACATTGGCAGACGCTGTTTGCAGAGGAGCATAATAATGAAACTGGTTACTGCCATTATTAAACCTTTCAAACTGGATGATGTACGTGAATCTCTGTCTGAGATTGGTGTACAGGGCATCACAGTCACAGAGGTGAAAGGTTTTGGTCGTCAGAAAGGCCATACTGAGCTGTATCGCGGTGCTGAGTACGTGGTAGATTTTCTGCCAAAAGTTAAGCTGGAGATTGCTGTAGGCGATGATATTGTGGATCAGGTAATTGATGCCATCACAAAAGTAGCCAACACAGGAAAAATCGGTGACGGTAAGATTTTTGTCTCTCCTCTGGAGCAGGTTATCCGTATCCGTACCGGTGAAAGTGGTACTGACGCAGTCTGATATTCTCTTCAGACTGGACAGAGTGGGGTACTTTTCAACTCTGTCAGTAAGAACACCATCAAAAAAGCCCCCGGCAGGTAATCCGACGGGGGCTTTTTTGATTCTCAGGGCAGGCATCAGTGTTTGTGCTTCATACCCATCTGTACTTTCTTCACCGGCAGTTCCAGATCAGCCATCTCACCATTGCTGAAGTGTAATTTTAGCTGGATCTGATCGCCCTCATTCAGATTCTGTTTCAGACCAATCAGCATCACATGAAAACCGCCTGGTTTCAGTTCTGCCATACCTTCGGCAGGTACCTTGATATCTTCTACCTGACGCATTTTCATCACACCGTCATCCATGATGTGGTTATGCAGTTCAACCACATTCGCCGCCGGACTGGTTGCTTTCACCAGGCTGACCTGCTCAGAAGCAGCGTTTTTCAGCATCATAAAAGCGGCTGAATTCATCTGCCCCGGAGGTACAGCACGGGCATACGGATGCATCACCTGAATATCCTGAGCCAGCGCCAGTGGCGATAGTACCAGCAGCAGTAAACTGAGCAGTGTCTTTTTCATAACAGATCCTTATTTATTTGCGTTATTAAGCACTCACACAAAAATTTCTCTCTAACCGGTCCGCCGGAAAATATCGAAATACTTTTGTGCAGGTATGTACGTTCAGGATTACAGTAAGCGCTTTTTCAGTGCCGCCAGCAGATCATCCGGCGAAGCTGAGTGAGACACGGTTTCCAGAACCTGGCCTTCACGATTAGTCAGATAAAAGACCGAGGTATGATCCACGGTGTATCCCATAGCACTGCCTTTCACTTCTGCCTTCTGGTAGAAAGCACCATAACGGGCCGACAGTGCTCTGATCGTTTCTGGTGCGTCCGTCATCCCTTTAATCTGCGGATGGAAATATTCGGCATAGGTTTTCAGATGCTCCAGAGTGTCCCGTTCAGGATCGACACTGATCAGAATACCCTGCACCTTCTGCAGTGCGTCTGTCGGCAATTGATTGAAAGCGGCAGACATAACAGACATGGAGGTCGGGCAGATATCGGGGCACTGGGTATAACCAAAATAGATCACATTCAGTTCATTGCCATCAGAAGCCAGTGTAAAGGGCCCATCCTGAGTCTGCAGAGTAAAAGGGCTGCCCAGCTGCATAGAGCCACCCGCCTGTTCCTGCTGATATTTCTGATACATCTCCATACCGGCAACCAGTGCCACAGCCGGTATCAGCATTAACAGCGCTTTAATAAAATGCTTGCCAAAACTTTGCATGATAAAACTCTCTGACGGTTCAGTACTGATGTACGTTGAAATCAAACCAGACCTGCTGTGGCCCGTTTGAGGTTTCCAGGTCCATACGACCACGCCAGGGCATCACACGTTCCGTACAGACACTGATGGTGCCGGTGACATTCAGTTGTTGCTGGCTGGCGTCTGCCATCATAGTGTACTGATGAATTCCCATGTACATATTCTTACCGGTCAGTGCCAGGCGCGCTGACTCCAGACCGATGCCTTCAGCCGCGACGGTATAACTGACCGGCTGTAATGCCAGAATAGGCCAGGGGGATAAAGAGATTTTCAATCGCTGTTCCGGACTGATCTCAACAATGCAGCTTCCTTCTGTCACCACACACCCCGGCACACGGGTATCGTCCACCTGAGTCAGTTCCTGCAGGTGATTGCCCAGATAGAGCAACATGATTAAAAGAGCCAGAGCCGTCAGACTCCATAGCCATTTCATCTGGTTTGAAGACATACACTTCGCCCGATTATGTTTGTGGCAAGTGTATCTCAGCCATAAGCAAATACCGTGTGACTAATTGCCGCATAGACCTGCAACCTGATAGAGCATGGAGGTTTGAAGCATAACAAACTCAGCATTGGAAGATCACAAAGCAAAAGCACCATTTTTCACAGAAGTTAACAGGCACTCAGGCTGACCAGGCAGTAAAATAACCACTTGATCGTATCCTTAATTCTGTCACGCGCTCTGGCGGCCCCAGAACAGCATGACACCTGATTCATTGTTTACTGAGACTGCAGTATGACGCTTATTCTGGACGCTCTGGTCCCTGTATTTATGGTTATTATGGCCGGTGCTGTCATTCGCCATCTGAATTTTCCCGGTGGTGATTTCTGGCCACTGGCAGAACGCTTCACCTATTTCTTCCTCTTCCCGGTGATGCTGATCAGCAAAATGGCCAACGCCCGGATAGAGGATGTCGCCATTGATCAACTGGCGCTGGCCATTGTTATTCTGTTAGCCGTTATGACGCTGCTAATGGTGATTCTGAAGCCGGTGCTGACTCGCTCCGGGCCTTCGTTCACCTCTATTTATCAGGGGGGGATTCGCTTTAACACCTACGTCGTGCTTGCAGCAGCCCAGGCAATGTATGGTAATGCCGGGCTGACCCTGGCCGCTGTCGCTATGGCAATTATGATCCCACTGGTCAATGTACTTTGCGTCATTATCTTCAGCTGTTATGCCGGGCAGGCCGGAGGCGGGATTATGGGTACAGTCAAAGCGATCATCAAAAATCCGCTGATTGTCGGTTGTACTGTGGGGATGCTGTTAAACCTGACTGGGATCGGGCTGCCGGGCTGGAGTGCCGCCGCCTTTGATATCGCCAGTCGGGCCGCTCTGCCACTGGGTCTGCTGGCCGTAGGGGTTGCTCTGGATCTTAAAAGTATCCGCAGCGCCTCCTGGCCTCTGATCTCATCCAGTGTGATCAAACTGGCCATCATGCCGGTTGTAACTGCTCTGATCGGCCTCTGGCTGGATCTGGAACTGCTGATGATCTCTGTTCTGCTGTTATTTGCGGCAATGCCTACTGCCACATCAGCCTATATTCTGGCCCGCCAGCTGGGTGGTGATGCCCCGTTAATGGCAACCATCACCACGGCTCAGACACTGCTGGCGATGATCAGCCTGCCTTTGATTCTGCAATTTATCCATTCAGGTTTATTGCATTAGGAAGATTCTCAGACATGGATGTCTGCATATCCCTTCAATATCTGCACAAAAGATTCGGTATTTATACTCTTTACTTTCTCTGCTTCAGGCCAGGCTAGTAATAAATATTTATGCCCGGCATATATAGTTAAAATCATATCAATATAAATACATGTTAATAGCTGTCGCCAATTACAACTCATTAACAAAAAATAATAATCACATGATAAATATATTTTATTTACTTCAGTGCTAGTCCTGTTCAAATATATTAATTTCCACTAAAGAGAAAAAATAAAGAGAATTTAAATATTACACCTTGAAGGACTCAAAGGCTTATAAAAATGGACTTAAAATGTACTACTTAAGCAAATTCAACGAAATTTATATAGAAGACCTTCCATATATAGTTCACCCAAACGAAGCACTAAGGATTATAGACGAAGGTGATAAACCATTCGCCGTGTATTCCTATGGCTACAGCCTTGGCGATCAGGCCAGACAAAAAAGGGAGCTAAAAGATAAAATTCGTTCGGGAGACATCATACTAATTCGATCAACAATATCATTAAGCAGTATAACCTGGGCAGAATCAAAGTCGTCATCCCCGTTTACAACACTTGAATTTCAGACTCGATTAACAGAATTTATCCAGTCAGGAAGAAAAAGACCAACCCACAACATAGGAAAATCTCCTGAGGAAGAAGGTTTTCTTGATCAGATTGTTGGGGCTACCAAACAGGTTGCAAATGATTTTATCAAGGACCAACGGGCACAACAGGCAGAGTGGTTCTCTGAGCAAGGTATTGTAAAGTTCTCAGACACACAGACAGGAAACCAACTTACATCTGAAGAGATAGTATCTGCTTATAAAGAAAATAGCCCGGACACCATTCCTCTATCTGAAGGTGCAGAGGCAATAGGAGCTGAAAAGATTCAGTCTATCCCAGGGTACTCTGCTATTATCCCTTTAGTTACCACAATAGCTAGTCGGGGTAGGAATATAAAAGAACCTATTTCCTTAATAGACAAAAAAAACCCATATAATCCAGATAATGTTAACAAAAGAAGTGCCGATTTCTATTCTCATTATGGAAATAATCCAAATAGAGGGACCTTGTCTAATACGGAAGCCAGAAAGTTCTATCTAGACCAAGAGAAAAAAATACCAAGCCTTCTTGATAAAAGTCTACCTATTAGTTCACAGGCCAAACAAGCATTCAACCTGAGAAATGAGTTCAGATCAGATGCCAGAGAAAGAATGCAAGATCGAATTACTGCTGATAGACTTACGAGAGAAGAGCCAAATCTGACATTTAAAGAAATTTCATCAAAAACAACTAAAAAACTTATCCAAAAAGGAATAGAAAAACCTTCTGAAGAACAGATAAGCAAAGAAATAATAAACAGTTCTCAAAGATCAAGACAGAGTGTAAACAAAAGGCTTGGATTATGAAGAAAGAAAACGTTATTTATAGAAAAAAAAAAGGTTCTCAAGGAGTTGTAGAGTATCATGTATTAGGCTTGGAGGACTCAGATTTTTTTGACACTTTAATCAGCTTTTTTTCAAAAAATTACAACACCGAAATTAGTGTAAAGGATGAAGGAACAAACACACGCTCTTATCAACTAAGGTGTAGAAATGAGTATTTCATTCTAAAACATAATAGCGATATAGGAAATTGGTTCTACAGCTGCCAGCCATCAGGAGATAGTGAACTCATGGAGGAAATTGCAGCCGACCTGGAAAACCGGCTTAAAGATGTTTCATATGAGTAAGCCGTCTAAATGTAAGGCCCAGACGATTAAAATCTTTATAGATTTTCCTGGTTTAATCCAAAATAAGGGTCAGGCTGTATCAACAATTCACCTACACAATAAGTACCCGAACATAAACATTCCGATATTATCCGGCCGAAAAGGCCGGATAATACGGGCTTTATGCAGGGAAGAGTAGTGTACGTCTACTTATGAGTTTAAGGAAGTTACATCTTTAACTCTGCTTATATACATCATTTTTTACGCATATAACATTCAATAACTGTAAGGAGCCATTATACGGCTCCTAAATGTTTTTTGATTTTACTATTAATAGGATAAGCTTTTTCTATAGGAAGTCTTCGTACTGCTTCATCAATCTGATTCAATTCAACCAATCTGTGAATTTCTACCGCCAGGTCTGTAACGTCAGTAATATTCTGAATCCATTCGTTTACAAAAAGTGTTACGGCTTCATTAGTTAACCCAATCTGGATAGCCCTATATTCAAGCGGTTGCAAATATAAGTCTCGTTCAGGATCCCACTGGATACGAACAGGGGTTGCTTTTTTAATTCTCAGCCACTCATCCTTATTTGCGTACTCTCTGGCTTGATAGCTAAGCAAGCTATGCTCCAATGCCCACTCAAAACCTTTTCTTGTGATATCAATTGCCAGAATACGGCTTTGACCATTATCCTTCTTCCCCCATCCAGAACGATACATCATCCACAGAAAAGACGGTTTAATCCATGTCATACGTTCCATTTTAAAGGGAGGAGATATGAATGTACCATGCTCCAAAGCTGAATCAGCAATAGCATGATTATAAGCCTGGTAAACGCGAATAGTCTGTCCATTAAAAGCAGCACGAATCTGGCAATAAGGAATACTCATGATTAAACCATCCATGGTCGAGTCTGAAGGCAGACGACTTAATATTTTTGATTATCATATTTAAGTCTTAACTGACTTTAACATCATTCAGCTAAGCACTCGAAAAAAATTTCCCAGTCTAAATAGACTGGTCACTGGCGTGATGTATACCGAAAAACTTTTACTGAAAGTATACATCAATAGAAGATACGATCTGATCCAGCGTATATTCAGGTTCTCAAGTGATACTCTGCGTCAGCTCATTCACACAGTTCTGTCCATCTGCCAGGGCATACAGGTTATCCAGAGTCGTTCTGGCGATCTGTGTGAGCGCATCTTCGGTAAAGAAGCCCTGATGACCGGTGATCATTACATTGGGGAAGGTCAGCAAACGCTGGAACAGTTCATCATCAATGATCTCCCCTGAATGATCATGGAAGAAAAGCTCGCTTTCCTGCTCATAGACATCCAGCCCCAGTGCTCCGATCCGGCGGGTTTTCAGACCTGCAACCAGGGCCTGAGTATCGACCAGTCCGCCACGACTGGTATTAATCAGCATGACGCCATCTTTCATATGGGAGATAGCCTCTTCATCAATCAGGTGCTGGCTCTGCTCCGTCAGAGGGCAGTGCAGGGTGATAATATCCGCTTCCTGATACAGGCGGTTGAGCGAGACATATTCACCGCCCAACTCGATAAAGTCATCATTTTCATAGGGATCACAGGCCAATAAACGACAGCCAAACCCTTTCAGAATACGGGCTGTGGCTATGCCGATCTGTCCTGTGCCGACCAGCCCCACAGTACGGCCGTGCAGGTTAAAGCCTAACAGGCCATTCAGAGAGAAATTCTGTTCCCGTACCCGGTTAAAGGCTTTATGAGTTTTACGGTTCAGGCCCAGAATCAGTGCCAGCGTATGTTCAGCCACCGCTTCCGGTGAGTAAGCCGGTACCCGGACAACAGGCAGATTCAGTGTCTTAGCCGCCAGCAGATCCACGTTGTTAAAACCGGCACAACGCAATGCGATATAACGCACACCTCTGGCTTTCAGCTTTTTCAGTACCGGAGCACTCAGGTCATCATTGACGAACGCGCAGACCGCATCAAACTGCTTACAGACTTCAACATTGGTTTCATTAAGCAGAAGGTTAAAATAGACCAGTTCGCAATCAGGGTGATGGTTTTCCTGATCCAGAAAACGCTGATCGTAGGGCTGAGCACTGAATACTGCGATACGCATAGGATGGCCTTATTTCAGAAAAACAGGGAATCAGAGGCCAGACGGATAACTATTTTCTGTCCGGTAACAGTTACCACACAATCTGAGAGAAGGCAGGCTAACTGAACCAGGACAAGGGGTTATGCGTCAGGGCTGTACCTATAATGTAAGCGACGCAGAGCAGAGCAGCAAGCAGAGCCAGAGCACGCTGTTTTTTCGTTCGCCCTCTTTTCAGTGCCATGCTGCCCAGCACAATGTACAGCAACAAGGCCAGCACTTTGGCACTCAGCCAGTGGTGGATGCCTGGATATTGCTGAATCAGCACACACAGAGCGACAGCACTGGCCAGCAGGCAGGTATCCACAAGGTAGGTGATGCGGAGTATCCACTGTTTCTTCAGCCAGTGGCTGTCCAGCAGCATCCAGCTTCCCCGCAGCACAAACAGACTGATACTGATAGCCACTGACAACAGGTGGATATGTTTGATGATGCTGTACATTGACGTTTATTCCTATTATGTACCCGGTTTGTGTGCCCGGCCCGGTTCATGTTGTAACACGATTGATCACGTATCAGGAAATAAGTAACAGCGCTTTTATTTAAGCCTGCAGGGGCTGGCAGCGAGCACAGAACACACTGCTACGGTTATTCTGTCGAATCTCCTCCAGCTGATAACCACACTCAGGGCAATCTTTTCCGGCACGACCATAAACGTTCAGTTGCTGGGCAAAATAACCCGGTTTGCCATCACCACCGACAAAATCCCGCAACGTGGTACCGCCCTGGGTAATAGAACGCTGTAAGACAAAGCGTATCTTTTCTGTCAGCAGAGATATCTTTCCTTCTGACAGTTGTCCGGCCAGTTGTTTCGGATGAATCCCGGACATAAACAGGGCTTCATTGGCGTAGATATTCCCCACACCGACCACGACCTTACTGTCCATAATCAGGCTCTTAATCGCGGTTTTACGTTTCTGACATTTCTGACTCAGATACTGTGCTGTAAACTGATCAGACAGAGGCTCAGGCCCCAGATGAGCAATCAGTTTATGGTGTGCTACAGGCTGATCAGTCCAGACAAAGGCACCAAAGCGCCGGGGATCATGGTAGCGCAGGGTGTGTCCGGTAATCAGAGTAATATCCACATGATCATGCTTTTGCGCAGGCTCTGGCTGCAGCATCACTCTCAGGCTGCCAGACATACCAAGATGGATTATCAGAGTGCCATGATCAAAAGCCAGCAGCAGGTATTTTGCTCTGCGCTGAATTCCGCGAATCACCTGACCTTCCAGCAGTTGTGCCAGATTATCCGGTACCGGCCAGCGCAGACTGGGCTGACGCACCTCAACCGACAGCACTTTCTGGTGTTCACAGTAAGGGCTGATCCCTTTACGGGTGGTTTCAACTTCAGGTAATTCAGGCATGTTTTTCTCCATTACCGCACAATGACGGACTATCAGTATACCGGTGATCTGGCAGATATATCTGCTCTGCGCCAATATCCATGTAATAGAGTCAGGTATTCTGCAGACACAAAAAAACCCGGACCAGCCGGGTTTTTTCAGAAGAAAAAATCTTATTTGATTTTAGCTTCTTTGTACATAACGTGCTGACGTACAACTGGATCGAATTTTTTCATTTCCAGTTTGTCAGGCGTAGTACGCTTGTTTTTGGTAGTGGTGTAGAAGTGACCAGTACCAGCGGATGATACCATTCTGATTTTATCACGCATGATTTATCTCCTTAATTCAATGCTTACAGCTTAATGCCGCGCGCACGAATGTCAGCCAGTACCTTTTCGATACCCTGCTTATCAATAACACGCATACCTTTAGCAGATACGCGCAGCTTCACGAAACGCTTCTCGGATTCAACCCAGAAACGGTGCGTGTGCAGGTTAGGAGAAAAACGACGGCGCGTTTTGTTTTGTGCGTGTGACACATTATTTCCGGTTACAGGACGCTTCCCGGTAACCTGGCAAACTTTGGACATTTTCTAGCCTCCAGTCGCTAGCTAGGCGTCTTAACTATTCAAGAAACCTGGGGGAATCAGCGAACCAGCCGGAAAAAACGGCACCCTGCTTCAACCCATCAATTTAAAGGCGCACTGTTATACCAGAACAGCCTTACCCTGACAAGTAAATTCAGGTTTTCTGTACCGGTTAAACAGTAAATAGTGATTTTCCCGGCTATTATCTACATCAAACCCCGTTCCGCAAGTGAAACTGTCTCACCATTGCCAATAATAAAGTGATCCAGTACCCGAACATCAATCAGCGCCAGCGCCTGTTTCAGTTTTTCAGTGATGTATTCATCAGAACGACTAGGCTCAGCCACTCCGGAAGGATGGTTATGAGCAAAAATCACTGCCGCGGCATTATGTTCCAGCGCCCGTTTAACCACTTCACGGGGATAGACACTGGCAGCATCAATGGTTCCCCGGAATAACGACTCAAATGCCAGTACCTGATGCTGGTTATTCATGAACAGGCAGGCAAACACTTCATGAGGGTGGTGACGCAGCTGAGTAATCAGGTACTGCTGTGCCAGTTCAGGGCTGGTTAATGCCTCTCCCTGCTGTAAGCGAGCCATCAGATGACGCTTGCCAATCTCCAGTGTAGCCTGTAACTGCACATATTTAGCAGGCCCCAGTCCGTGATAACGACAGAAAGTGTCCTGATCTGCTTCTAACAAGGCTCTCAGGCCATCAAATCCGGCCAGCAGGTCACGAGCCAGATCAATAGCACTTTTACCGGAAACACCGGTACGCAGAAAAATAGCCAGCAGCTCGGCATCACTCAGTGTATGAGCCCCCTGCCGTAATAGTTTTTCCCTGGGCTGATCCTGTTCCGGCCAGTGTTTAAGACTCATCACATCCTCCTTAATCATGGTTGCCATCATGGCAATTATCCTTATCAGCATCTCCCTGATGTTATGAATAAACCTCATCCTCAGGAGCAGTTCAAGTCAGTAGCACTGCTAACCATCTGCTTTCAAAGACACATAGCGCCGGACTGTCGCCTGCCAGTCAGACAATACGGCTGATATCCGGCTTTCAGTCGTGATAAGCTCTTACCTGATTGAGCCGCTCATGCTATCTTGTAGCACTTTTTTCCAGGGTAGATAAGTTGCCCGGAAACAATCAAAATACCTGATATTCTGAGGTTCATATGATGATGCAGGGTTGCCGGGTTCTGCTGGGCTTAAGCGGAGGAATAGCCGCTTACAAAAGCGCGGAACTGACCCGTTTACTGGTCAAAGCTGGCGCCGAGGTGCGCGTGGTAATGACAGAAGGGGCTCAGGCCTTTATCGCCCCCTTAACCTTTCAGGCTCTTTCCGGAAATCCCGTTCACACCCACTTACTGGACCCAGAAGCGGAAGCTGGCATGGGGCATATCGAGCTGGCTAAGTGGGCGGATCTGATTATCATCGCTCCGGCCAGTGCTGACCTGATGGCGCGCCTGGCAGCGGGTATGGCGGATGACCTGATGACCACACTCTGTCTGGCCACAGAAGCCAGTGTATTGCTGGCCCCGGCCATGAATCAGGCCATGTGGCGTCATCCGGCAACACAGAAAAATGCCCGGACACTGCAGACATACGGTTATACTCTGCTAGGCCCGGATCAGGGTGAACAGGCCTGTGGTGATACAGGGCCAGGACGCATGCTGGAAGCCAGTGCAATCTTTGCCTTGTTACAGAGTCATCGGGACGAATCATCGTCACCAGTCAGTAATACACAAACTCAGAAGCCTCTGCAGGGTCGGACCGTCACGCTGACAGCCGGTCCTACTCGCGAAGCCGTCGATCCGGTACGCTATATCAGCAACCACAGCTCAGGTAAAATGGGCTATGCACTGGCAGAAGCGGCTCGGGATGCCGGAGCACGGGTCAACCTGATCAGTGGCCCGGTACAGATTCAGGCACCAGAAGGCGTCAATCTGGTTCAGGTAAACAGCGCTTGTGACATGCTGGAAGCCAGTCTGCAGCATCTGCCGGATACCGATATTTTTATCGCAGCAGCAGCCGTGGCAGACTATCGCCCGGATAATGCCGCCGATCAGAAAATGAAAAAACAGCCAGGCCAGAACGAACTGGTGCTGCGTCTGGTACAGAACCCCGATATTGTGGCCACCATCGCCCGCCATGAACAACGGCCTTTTACTGTCGGCTTTGCAGCAGAAACCCAGGATGTTGAGAACTATGCGATCAGCAAGCTGATGCGAAAAAACCTGGATATGATTATTGCCAATGATGTATCCCGTAGCGACATTGGTTTTAACAGCGACCAGAATGCGGTCACTGTACTCTGGAAACAGGCTGGCAGTGCAGATCCGGCAACACCGGACATAGGCCGCTACCAGCCGGACCAGGCCAGTAAAACCACACTGGCCAGACAACTGATCACACAGATCAGTGACCATTTCTTACACAGTAACACCTGATAAACGAGTCAAGAATGAGTACTTTAGACGTCAGAATTCTGAACGAAAAAATAGGTAATGAACTGCCTCTGCCAACCTATGCAACTGAGGGTTCTGCAGGTATGGACCTCAGAGCCTGCCTGGATGAAGCGATTACCATTAATCCGGGCGAAACCGTACTGATTGGTACGGGTCTTGCGATCCATATCGGCGATCCGGGGCTGGCAGGTGTGATTCTGCCTCGTTCAGGTCTGGGCCATAAACACGGCATTGTACTGGGTAATCTGGTTGGTCTGATTGACTCTGATTATCAGGGCGAGCTGATGATCTCCTGCTGGAACCGTGGCAAAGACGCATTCACCATCGAACCCGGTGAGCGTATTGCCCAGTATGTGCTGGTACCTGTCGTACAGGCTGAGCTGAACATTGTTCAGGAGTTTGACAGCAGTGACCGTGGCGCAGGTGGCTTCGGTCATTCCGGACGTCAGTAAGTAAAATACCCCGATTTAACTTTTATTGTCCTGATCCGGTCGATGTACTGGCTCAGGGCTTATCCATCAGTATTATCAGGACAGATAAATGACAGTACCTGCCTCTATTTTCCGGGCTTACGATATTCGTGGTGTCGTTGGCGATACCCTGACTGAGGACGGCGTTGAGCAAATCGGCAGGGCCATCGGCTCTGAAGCTCAGGCCCGTGGAGATAAAGCAGTGATTGTCGGCCGGGATGGCCGTCTGTCAGGCCCGGCAATCAGTGCTGCCCTGATCCGCGGTATTCAGGCCTCCGGTGCTGATGTCATTGATATCGGTATGGTGCCTACACCTTTGCTGTACTTTGCCACCTTTACCCTGGAAGGCACTACTTCCGGCGTCATGGTGACCGGCAGCCATAACCCGCCGGATTACAATGGCCTGAAAATTGTTCTGGCCGGTGAAACCCTGTACGGCGAAGCGATTACTGCACTGTACCAGCGTATCCAGCAGCAGGATCTGTTGCAGGGTCAGGGCCAGCTGAGTCATGAAGACGTTAATGCGGCCTATAAAGACCGGGTACTGAGTGACTTTAATCTGGCCCGTCCACTGAAGGTCGTCGTGGATTGTGGTAATGGTGTACCGGGCTATCTGGCTCCGGATGTCATCCGGCAGCTCGGTTGCGATGTGACCCCGATGTATTGTGAGGTGGACGGTAACTTCCCGAATCACCACCCGGACCCGGGCAAACCGGCTAACCTGGTAGATATGATCGCAGAAGTAAAACGTTCCGGTGCCGATCTGGGGCTGGCTTTTGATGGTGATGGCGACCGCGTTGGCGTCGTGACTCAGACCGGACAGCTGATCTATCCCGACAAACTGATGATGCTGTTTGCTCAGGATGTCTGCCAGCGTAATCCCGGTGCCAAAGTGATCTTTGATGTGAAATGTACCGGGAATCTGGCTAAAGTGATTGAACAGGCCGGTGGCGAACCTGAGATGTGGCAGACAGGCCACTCCCTGATCAAAGCCCGGATGAAGGCAACAGGGGCTGCTCTGGCCGGCGAAATGAGTGGCCATATTTTCTTTAAAGAGCGCTGGTTTGGTTTTGATGACGGCCTGTATGGCGCGATTCGCCTGCTGGAGATTCTGGCCGCATCCGGTCAGGATGCCGATAGCCTGTTCAGCCAGTTCCCGGAAGATATCAGCACTCCAGAACTGAATATTCAGGTCACCGACGAGACTAAATTTGACCTGGTTAACCGTCTGGCGAACGAGGGTCAGTTTGGCAATGGTCAGGTGAATAAAATTGACGGTATCCGGGTCGACTATGATGACGGCTGGGGATTATGCCGGGCTTCCAATACCACCCCTGTTCTGGTGCTGCGCTTTGAAGCGAAAACGGATGCAGGACTGGAACGTATCCGGAGTACCTTTATCAGTGAACTGGAAAAAATCCAGCCCGGACTGAAACTGGACGTACACTGATCATCAACATTGCTCATGGCCCGATGACAGAACAGCCAGCGGATAAAACACCGGCTCATGACCTGGAGCCGGTTAAGACAATCCATGATATCCGTTGATGCAAGCAGCAAAACAGGAAAAAGAATGACAGCAAATACCGAACACGCCATAGAAGTAGTTAAAGTTTTAAGCGAAGCCCTGCCTTACATTCAGCGCTTTTCCGGCAAAACCATCGTGATCAAATACGGCGGTAATGCGATGACAGATGAGGATCTGAAAGCCTCTTTTGCACGGGATATGGTTCTGATGAAAGAGGTCGGCATAAACCCTGTGGTCGTACATGGCGGTGGCCCTCAGATCGGAGAGCTGCTGGAAAAGCTGAATATCGAATCCCGCTTTGTAAATGGGATGCGTGTCACCGACAGTGAAACCATGGACGTGGTAGAAATGGTACTGGGAGGCCTGGTCAATAAAGATATTGTCAGCCTGATTAATCAGGCCGGTGGTAAAGCCGTAGGTCTGACCGGTAAAGATGGCGGTCTGATCGAGGCCAGAAAACTGAAAGTCACTCATAAAACCCCGGATATGACTGCGCCGGAAATTATTGATATTGGCCATGTGGGTGAAGTTAATCAGGTCTGTACTGATGTGGTTGACATGCTGGTACACAGAGATTTCATTCCGGTTATTGCTCCGATTGGTGTCGATGACGAAGGCCGCTCCTATAATATTAATGCCGATCTGGTAGCCGGTAAGGTTGCTGAAGCGCTGCAGGCTGAAAAGCTGATTCTGCTGACCAATGTAGCCGGACTACAGGATAAAGAAGGCGATATTCTGACCGGCCTGAGCACCGAGCAGGTCGATGCTCTGATTGAAGACGGTACTATCTACGGCGGCATGCTGCCAAAAATCGGCTGTGCACTGAGCGCCGTCAAAAACGGTGTTATCAGCTCACACATTATTGATGGTCGTGTTCCACACGCCACCCTGCTGGAAATCTTTACCGATGCCGGTGTCGGTACACAGATTACCAACCAGGACTAATTTTTATTTCTGACAACAGCTGATTTGATTGCTGGTAATTTGGAATAGTTATGACTCAGGCAAAAGAGCAGAAAACACAAAAAACCTCTCGCAAGGAGCAAATTCTTCAGGTGCTGGTACACATGCTGGAGAATCGTCCGGGCACTAAGGTGACCACATCCTCGCTGGCAAAAGAGGTCGGGTTATCAGAGGCTGCGTTATACCGCCACTTTGCCAGCAAAGCCAAAATGTTTGAAGGGCTGATCGAGTTTATTGAAGAAACGATTTTCTCCCGGGTAACCCGTATCCTGCAGGATGAACCTCAGGCGCTGTACCGCTGCGAACACATCCTGACACTGGTGCTGGCGTTTGCCGATAAAAATCCGGGCCTTTGTCGCATCATGACCGGCGAAGCCCTGGTCGGAGAGGATGCCCGGTTACGTACCCGTATCTCACAGTTTTATGAGCGTCTGGAAACTCAGCTGAAACAGATCCTGCGTGAAGCAGAAATCCGCGATCAGATGAGAACCGTTATGCCGGTACCAGCCACCGCTCAGCTGTTGATGTCTATTCTGGAAGGCCGGGTCCAGCAATACAGCCGCACGGGACGCTCTCCGGTAGATAACTGGCCTGAGCAGTGGGCATTCCTGGCCGATGGTCTGCTGACCCCAGTTCCCGTCAGTGCCTGACCCATCCGGTATATCAGTCATTTATTTCCCTGAGAAGTTATTTTTTTTGTTTCCTTCCGGCTGTGCATTATCATTAAGATAGTGCACCCCATAAAAAAAGACGACAGGACCCCTCATGCCCCGCCTGAACAGAGCCCCCAGATCCCGTATCCTCGTTGTTGATAACTCCATGTTTTTCAGGGATGTTCTGGCAGAAACCCTGCGAACGCAAGTTAAAGCACTTGCAATAGACTCTGTTAAAAGTCGTCAGGAAGCCTGTCAGTTACTTCAGGAGCACAAAGGACACTATCTGGCGGTTATCAGCGGGTTAATGCTGGAGGATGCAGCAGAGTGCGAAATGCTGGCCATTGCTCTGGAGGAACAGGTACCCGCCATCGCCCTGACCAGCTCACTGGACGCTGAAACCCGCCAGAAGGTTATGGATAAAGATGTCATCGATTATTTCTTTAAAGATCAGGATGGTCTGCAGGATGTTGTCAGCCTGGTCACACGCCTGCTGCGAAATGAACAACACAAAATTCTGGTAGTCGATGATTCGCCTACCTACTGCACGTATCTGAAGGTACTGCTTCAGCGTCAGCACTATCAGGTGATCAGTGCTTTTACCGGTGAAGAAGCCGTTGATATGCTATCCCGCAGCAATGATATTTCCCTGGTGCTACTGGATTATCAGCTGCCCGGCATGAGCGGATATGACGTAATTCGTCGCATCCGGAAACAATTTACTTCCGCACAACTGCCCGTTATTGGCGTATCCGGCCAGATGGATCAGCAAATTCCGGCTCAGATTCTTAAATGCGGCGCTAACGACTTTATGTACAAAGGTTTTACCGTCGAAGAATTCTACAGCCGCATCAATAACATGATGGACCTGCTGATCAGCGTTCGTGAGCTTCAGGATGCCGCCTATAAGGATTTTCTGACCGGCCTGCATAACCGTCAGTATTTTTATCCTCATGCCAATACTCTGATTAAACAATCTGACGAAGAGCATATCAGTATGGGGCTGGCTATGATGGACATTGACCATTTCAAAAACGTGAATGATACCTACGGCCATAACGCAGGAGATGAAGCGCTGAAAGTGGTGGCAGATCAACTGAAAGAACATATCCGTAGTGAAGATCTGCTGGCCCGCCTGGGTGGAGAAGAGTTCTGCGTTATCTTTTCTGATATGACACCAGATCAGATGCGGCAACGCCTGGAAACTATTCGTCAAAGTATTGAAAACACTGACATCCCGCTCTCAGAACAGAATATTTCGGTCACCATCAGTATGGGCCTGTGCATACGTCAATCAGAAGACCTGGAAACTCTGATGGAAAACGCCGATCAGGCGCTTTATCAGGCCAAAGCCAGTGGGCGTAATCAACTGGTTCAGCACTAAAGCCGACAGCGCTCAGTGATCGGGAATAACAATGATGAAAAATACAGATATACCGTTGTTTGAATACTCTGCTATTTATTCAGAACACTGGCCCATTCAGCATCCGGTAATACACTGCTGAGCGGTTATTGTATTCCCAGACTGATATACACCGGACAATTTCTGCTAAGCCCCTGTTAACGATATCCGCTACACTGATACAATCAGCGCCCCTGAAAACCAACCAGCTCATCATCTGTCAACCCAATCTCCAGAAGCGGATCCTGTTTATGCTTTCCCGTCTGAATCCCCGGCAACGTGAAGCCGTTGAATATGTTGGTGGCCCTTTACTGGTACTGGCCGGTGCCGGTAGTGGTAAAACCAGTGTGATCACGACAAAAATCGCTTACCTGATTAAAGAGTGCGGTATTAAGGCGCATAAAATCGCTGCGGTAACCTTTACCAATAAGGCAGCCCGCGAGATGAAAGAACGAGTGGGCAAGCTGGTTCAGGGTAAAGAATCCAGAGGACTGACCGTATCGACGTTTCATAACCTGGGCCTGAATATTATCCGCAAGGAACATAAAACACTGGGATACAAGGCCGGTTTTTCCCTGTTCGATGACCAGGACACCAAATCCCTGATCAAGGACCTGATGCATAAGGATTTCCAGACAGATGCAGACATCATTGGCATGGTGCAGCATATGATATCAAACTGGAAAAACGATCTGATAGAACCAGAACAAGCGCTGGGTCTGGCTGAAAATGATAAAGAAACACTGGCAGCGGCGGTCTACCGGGAATACGATCGCCACCTTCAGGCTTACAATGCCGTCGACTTTGATGACCTGATTCGTTTGCCAGTACGTCTGTTCCGGGATCATCCGGATATTCTGGAACGCTGGCAGAACAAAATTCACTATATGCTGGTGGATGAATACCAGGACACCAATGTCAGTCAGTACCTGCTGGTCAAACTGATCATCGGTTATCGCGGCGCCCTGACCGTTGTAGGAGATGATGATCAGTCTATTTATGCCTGGCGTGGCGCTCGTCCGGAAAACCTGGTCAAGCTGGGCGAGGACTTTCCCAGCCTGCGTATCGTTAAACTGGAGCAGAACTATCGCTCAACCTCGCTGATTCTGCGAGCTGCCAATACCCTGATCGCCAACAATCCCCATGTGTACGAAAAAACCCTGTGGAGCGAAATGGGGCAGGGGGAACAGATCAGGGTTATTAGTTGCCGCAATGAAGATGCTGAAGCCGAAAGGGTTGTGACAGAGATTCTGACACACCGTATTAAAAAGGATGCCTCCTACAAAGATTTCTCTATTCTTTACCGTGGGAATCACCAGTCCAGGATTCTGGAGATTAAGCTGCAGGCTTTCCAGGTCCCGTATAAAATCAGTGGCGGCACCTCATTTTTTGCCCGTCATGAAATCAAAGACATCATGGGTTACCTGAAAATTCTGGTAAACCCGGACGACGATAATGCTTTTCTGCGTGTCATCAATATGCCCCGCCGGGAAATAGGCCCTTCTACTCTGGAAAAACTGGGCACTTACGCCAATCAGCGTCATATCAGTATGTTTCACGCCTGCTCTGAACTGGGACTGGAGCAATCCCTGTCTGAAAAACAGGTGGATAAGCTGCGCCGTTTTAATCACTGGCTGGAGAAAACCCGTCAGCGCTGTTATCAGGATGATTCCATCTCCGCGATCCGGGAGATGATCCACGATATCGATTATGAAGGCTGGTTACACCAGAACTCCAGCTCTCCCCAGGTCGCAGAGCGGCGTATGGCCAATGTCAGGATTCTTGTGGATTCTCTGCAGGACACTCTGAAACGAATGCAGGATGACGACGACAGCGCCAGTATTGAAGATGCTATTGCCCGGCTGGTCCTCAGGGACATGATGGAACAACAGGCCGAAGAGGATGATTCAGACCGGGTACAACTGATGACGCTGCATTCAGCAAAAGGGCTGGAATATCCTCACGTTTATATTGTTGGTATGGAAGAGGACCTGCTGCCACACCGCAATAGTATTGATGACGGTAATATTGAAGAAGAACGTCGCCTGGCTTACGTCGGTATTACCCGAGCACGTCAGACTCTGACCCTCACGATGGCAGCACAACGCAAACAGTTCGGAGAAATGCTGAACTGTACTCCCAGCCGTTTTCTGGATGAACTCCCCCCGGAAGATCTGGCCTGGGAAGGGAAAGAACAGGAGCCGGACAAAGCTAAGCGGGAACGGGGAAGAGCCGCTCTGGACAGCCTGAAAAAAAGCCTGGGACTTTAATCCTGAAATACAGGGCAGAATATTACAGGCATAAAAAAACCGGCAGTCAGGCCTGCCGGTTTTTTGTATACACAAATAGCTTATTTGCTGCTATCTACGATGTAATCTACGATAGATTTAACATCGTCATCGCTCAGAGAAGCGTTACCACCCTTTGGTGGCATAGCGTTAAAGCCATTGATAGCGTGGCTGTACAGAGTATCCATACCCTGCGCGATACGAGGGCCCCAGGCACCAGCATCACCTTTCTTAGGTGCACCTGCAGCACCTGTATTATGACATGCACTACAGGAAGCATTGAACAGATCTTCAGGAGACTTACCGCCACCTGCTGCTGGTGCAGGCGCTGCACCACCACAATCCTGTCCCTGTAGACATACGTCACCCACTGGCTTCAGACGCTCAGCAATAGCCTCTTTGGACATATTCGCCGCCTGTACTGATGTACTCAGAGCCGCGCCCATCAGCACGCCCATAACACCTGCGATCATACCGCTGCGTTTCACTCTCACCACCTCTAATCACTGATCCATTAAAAAGCGAAAACCGCTTCTTTTCTGGGTGTGTATTCTATTAACCATAAAAAACGGAAGTATAGCGGCAATTAGTCTTAGCGGAAATAGCCAACAGGTCGGGGGAGGCTGGATAGACCCCTTTACAGGTCAAATAAACGTCAGATAGCTTCCAAATTTAACCGGAAACAGCTATAGCTGAATCGTCATAGTGATAAAAATTCAGCTTTTACACGCAGTTATCTTAATTTGTTCGACTCTGCCAGTAGACATCCGCCTCATTACTCCATAGAATGTTGCGCCATAACCCGCTCGTAGCTCAGCTGGATAGAGTACCGCCCTCCGAAGGCGGTGGTCGCGCGTTCAAATCGCGCCGAGCGGGCCATTTTTTACAGTAAAATCAGCAAGTTACCAAGACAGCCAACAGGCTGTTTTTTTGTTTCTGGCGTCCAGGTACACAGTAGTCCGGTATCAAACGTATTCCCCCTCGCAACTTCAGCCCCCTTGTTTCACCGGGTACTTCACTGATTATCTATCAGACAACTTCCTGAAAATGACCTTTTCTAACTTATCGTGATCTCAGATAAAGGTTATTCGACACGTTATGCTTGCCGTAGTCATCTGAAAGCAACTGCCCACAGAGAAAACTTATATCAGGTAATGGTCAGGCTTTCGCCTTTAAATCAATGAGGGAATTTTTATGTTTAAGCGATCAGGAAAGCGTTCCTTTTCTGAACATGCCAGATCTGTTCTGATGCTGACAGGCATCATGTGGGGTGTGTTCATCATTGATGTTTTAGTCCCTATTGATTTCTATCGCCATTTTGGACTGGATACCACATCCTGGAGTGGTCTTATAGGCATTATTACCTCTCCCTTTCTGCACGGCTCACTGATGCACCTGATCAATAACACCTTTCCGTTATTGATTCTCAGCCTTTTGCTGTTCTCCACCTACAGTAACGATGGCTGGGAGATTATTGCCGGAATTACCGTCATCGGAGGATTTGCGACCTGGTTGTGTGGTTACCTTCTGTTTCCACCAGCCATTCACGTAGGGGCAAGCGGAATAATCTTTGGTATGGCAGGATTTCTCATGGCTGCGGGCCTGCTAACCAGAAAAATAATCCCGATACTGGTTGGCGTTCTGGCTTTTATTTTTTATGGATTCCCACTGCTCTTCGGACTCATTCCTATTATGAGCGGAGTGTCATACTCCAGTCACTGGTTTGGCTTTCTTGCAGGAATAGGCATGGCCTGTCTTTACAGGAGCAGTGAAAATGCCAAAGGGAATTAATGTCCAGTGTAGGCATTGTGATTCTGGCCACGCAACCGATCAGGCTATATCTGCTCATTGGAGAGTGGATCATTTAATTGCTTAAACATATCGTCAGTATGCTTGCCTGCATGATTATGTTTTCCAGCCCTCGGCACGAGGGCTTTTTCATTGCCTGTCTGTTTCGGCTACCCGGAAAGATCAGCCCGGTTATTTTCAGGATGAGCTGATGCCAGCCAGCTTTCTTTACCCCTCATAACGGGGGGCAGACTACAACGCTTACAGTAATCTTTGCGGCTGAGTATCAGCTTGCGACAAGAAAGAGTTTTACAACGTGTCAGACGAACCTTCATTAAATACCTGTTTTTTTATCCAGTAAAGGTGTAAGACATCATATCATCTGGGTTTGTGAAAACGTACACAATCCGACTATTTAATGACGGCTTGCGACTTCCTATGCGCTTATATCACGCTATAGTTTTATCAGAGTTCATCATTTTCTGTATCGGATCGATATGTTCTGTTATAAATTCTGATTCAGAAAGCAGATCAATAACAAGGTGTTATGGCAGAATTTACCCCACACGAGTTTTCTGAACAGTTGTTTGCTCTGGGTTATTCAACCCCTGATCCTGAACAACTTATCGCCGGAACCATTGCACTGATCAGCAGACAGTGGGGGTGTCAGTGCCTGACACTGTTTACTTCCGCCGGAGATATTCTGTTCAGTACTCATTGTGAGCAGGCAGAGTTTAAAGTCAGCTATCGGCCAGAAAATGATCAGGTCAGACAACACGGGGAGCTGTTTTCAGTACCTCTGTCAGACCAGTTCTTCCTGTTAAGCGATCAGCCTCCAGTTCCTTTGTTCAGTTCACTCTGGGCAAAATGCTTTGCTGATCACCTACAGCGACAGAACAACAGTTCAGAATCCATTACAGCGGAACAGATCACCCGCATGGTGATGGATAGTATTCCCACAAGGGTATTCTGGAAAAACACCTCAAAACACTATGAAGGAGCCAACCAGGCTTTTATGCAGGATGCCGGTGTTTCTTCTGCTGCAGAGCTTCGGGGGATGACCATCAATCAATTACCCTGGGCCAATCAGAATCGTCAGGTATTTGATCATCAGGATGACCTGTTACTATCAGGCCAGGCAGAATCGGCGGATTATGAAGAAGCCCTGCTGACTAATGGAAAAACCCAGTGGATTCAGGGCCATAAACAGGTCATTCGGAATAATAAGGGCGAAATCAGTGGCATTCTCGGGACTTATCACGATATCAGTGCCAGAAAGCAGGATGAAGAAAAGCTGAGACTTTTAGCTACCGCGTTTGAATCACATGAAGGCATCGTAATTGCCAACAGTCAGGGCATCATTCTGGAAGTGAATGCTGCATTCTGTGAAATCACCGGGTACAGCGCCGATGAAATCGCCGGAAAAACCTTTCAGGTTCTGCACTCAGGTCGCCAGAATCAGCAGTTCTATCGCGATATGTGGGCATCAATCAATCAGCGCGGACGCTGGGAAGGTGAAGTCTGGAACAAACGTAAAAATGGTGAAATCTACCCTGAATGGCTGACCATCACAGCAGTGACCGACGACAGTAATGAGGTTACTCATTATGTCGGAGCCTTTGTTGATCTGACAGAAATCAAAGCCCAACAGGCAAAAGTCCGGCGGGCAGCCATTCAGGATCAACTAATCGCTCAGGTCTTTCGCCTGACCCTGCAGGGCAGCTCCATTGGCCATTACCTGCAAAGAACTATGGAGCTGATTCTGGAATCTCAGCCCTGGCTGATGTCTGTCGCGTCGGTCCATCTGGCTCCCTATCAGGAGCACACACACTGGCAGACCGTATTTAATCTGAATCTGCCTGGCAACGGTAACTCCAGCATTGCCGATCACCCTGATACTCAGGAGCTGCTGAAAGAACTGGCTCAATCACGCCAGCCCAGAACCCTTCTGAGCTGCCATCACTGTAAATCAGCACCTCCTCATGGCCATCTGCTGATTCCTCTGCAGATTGAAGATCAGTTTATCGGCGTGGTAATTCTGGCTCTGAGAGCATTTGATAACCACAACCCGGATGATGAATCTCTTTTAATGCGTCTGTTCAATGTACTGGCTCTGGGTATTTCCCGTCGTCAGACAGATCAGGCATTGATTACAGCAAAAGAGGAAGCAGAGCGGGCTAATCTGGCAAAGTCCCAGTTTCTGTCCAGTATGAGCCATGAACTGCGTACCCCGCTGAATGCTATTCTGGGATTTGCCCAGTTGCTGGAGCTGGAAGAACTGGATGAGGCTCAACTGGAAAACGTGACCGAGATTATCCATGCCGGACGCCACTTGCTGGAGTTGATCAATGAAGTACTGGACCTGGCGAAAATCGAGGCTGGACGCCTGGACCTGAGTATAGAACCTGTTCCTCTGAATATGGTGATCTCTGAATGTCTGTCACTGACTCAGCCGCTGGCAGACAAGAGACAAATCACCATCAATTGTGATCAGAACGGACTCGATTCATTGTATCTGACGGCTGACCGAACCCGGGTCAAACAGATTATCCTGAATCTGATGTCCAATGCGGTAAAATACAATAAAGAATCCGGCTTTATTCTGCTCGAATTCAGTACCCCGGAATATGGCATTGTCAGGATCTCAGTCAAAGACACAGGAGCAGGAATACCTGAGGAAAAAAAATCTGAGATATTCCAGCCTTTTCAAAGGCTTGGAGCTGAGGCATCTAATGTAGAGGGGACAGGTATCGGACTGGTTATCAGTCAGAAACTGGCCCGGAGTATGAAAGGAGAACTGAGTTTTTCCAGCCAGGAAAATCAGGGCAGCCATTTCTGGATTGATTTGCCTCAGCACTTTTCTGATCCAGAGCACAATGACGAAGCGAAAGATAATGATACACTTTAGTTATAACTGGCCGATTTATTAAGATGTCCCAATAAAGACCTAAGGCAGGATATACCCCATGACCGCTTCAATGATTAACTTATTTGATGCCCGACTTCTGATCGTTGATGATGAACCGGTCAATGTTAAATTACTGGAGCGTACACTGGCTAAAGCAGGTTATACCAGTATCCGATCCACAATGGACCCTCGTCAGGTCTGCGATCTGTTTGCAGAGCATCAATTTGACCTGATTCTGCTGGATCTGAACATGCCTCATATGGATGGCTTCGCGGTTATGCGTGCCCTGGCAGAACGCTTTTCTCCCTTACCTCAGGTACTGGTACTGACTGCTCAGAGTGCTCAGGAATTCAGAACCCAGGCTCTGGAACTGGGAGCCAGAGATTACGTCACCAAACCTTTCGAACGCAATGAGCTACTGCACAGGGTTAGTAATCTACTGGAAAGCAAGCTGTACCGGGAAGGCCTGGAACGCCTGAACGAGTCTCTTGAGCACAAAGTGATTGAAAGGACCGCGGAACTGAATGAAACTCGCCTTCAGGTAGTACGCCGTCTGGGACGAGCGGCAGAGTACCGGGATAATGAAACCGGTCTGCATATTGTGCGCATGAGTAAAATCTCCCGTCTGCTGGGTGAAGCTATGGGTATGGATGACGCTCAGTGTGATTTACTGCTCAATGCCAGCCCAATGCATGATATTGGCAAAATCGGTATCCCGGATCATATTCTGCTGAAACCGGGAAAATTTGAGCCGGATGAATGGGAAATAATGAAAACCCATTCTCAGATCGGCGCTGATATTCTGGAAGGGGCTGAATCAGATCTGCTACGAATGGCAGGAGAGATTGCCCTGACTCATCATGAAAAGTGGGATGGCACAGGGTATCCAAATGGCCTGCAAGGCGAAGAGATCCCTCTGGTTGGCCGAATTTGCGCCATTGCCGATGTATTTGATGCTCTGACATCAGAACGCCCCTATAAAAGAGCCTGGGCCGTTGAAGATGCGCTGAAACTGATCAGAGAAAACCGGGGATTGCATTTCGATCCGGCGATTGTGGATGCCTTTATGGACAATCTGGATGAAATTCTGAATATACGAGATGCACACAAAGAACCTGAAAGCGAGCAGTATCAAGGAGACTGAATTCAATATCTCTATCCACAGGCTGGAAAATAAGCTTGACAAACACCCTGTGGATAACTCTGTTGTTAAGCCCTGTTTATCCGTGGATAATTTTTGTGGATAACCGGGTCTCTCCATGATACTCCACTCTTATTCCACACTACTTTTACTTAGATCGAACCAGTCAATGCATCGATTACAGAAAGATCCGCTATCTTTCCAGAGTTCAACATAAGGCTTAATAGGCAAAATAAGGTTTTTTCGCTATCCTCCCGCCGATACCCCAGAGATTCGGATATTCTTATGTTTAAGCCCATAACACGCAGAGTCCTTGCCAGCCTGGCAGTGCTGATTCCGACAGTTCTCCTGTCAGCCTGCAGCGATAATGACTCTCAGGCTGTCAGCTATCCGGAATTGCCTTACCTTACCAGCCTTGAACAGGCCAGAGTAACAGTATCCGGATTCTCCTCCGGAGGTTATCTGGCCAATCAGCTGCATCTGGCTTATCCCGAAAAAATTGAAGGCGTAGCAATATTTTCAGCAGGCCCCTGGGGCTGTGCGATTAAAGGACTCAGCCATGCTCTGATGTCTTGCATGCAAACGCGCTTCCCCATTGCCAGTCTGGAAGAACGAATGGCCATTATGCATAGAGCCAGCCGGAACGGCGAAATCGGTGATCTGGCTCTGGTAGTTGATGATCCTGTGTATATTTTCTATGGTCAGAGTGACCGTGTGGTAAAGCCATCAATCAGTGAAAGTCTGATCGGTTTTTACCAGACTCTGGTGGCCTCGTATAACATCCGCATTACCGCCATACCAGAGGCAGGTCACGCCTTCCCGACACTGAGCAGTGACAATGACTGCGGTGATCCGGATGCCAATCATCTGCAGAACTGCCATTTTGATGGCGCAGGAGAAGCGCTGAGAGTGCTGTATGGGCCTTTGCAGATACCCACCAGCTCAGATCAGTTAAAAGGTGAATTTCTCGAGTTCGGCCAGAATGCTTTTTTTGATGGCAAAGGCATGCTGGACAGAGGTTATCTTTATCTGCCTGAAAGCTGCAAATCAGGCGCCGCCAGCTGTCAGCTTCATGTGGTCTTTCATGGCTGTGATCAGAGCGCAGAAGCCATCGGTAATCAGTTTTTCCGCTCCAGCGGTTATAATCGCTGGGCCGATAACAATAACCTGGTTTTACTTTATCCACAGGCCAGAAAAAGCCTGCCCAACCCACAGGGCTGCTGGGACTGGTGGGGCTATGAGAAAGACCAGTTTTATTCCCGCGATAATCAGCAACTCGCCGCTATTATTCGTATGATTGAACGTCTGAAAGGTGATGACCAGAAAAACGCGGCAGGCCGGATGAAACAAGCGGATGGCAGTCAGTAAACATAGGTACGTAAACACGTCAGATAATAAAAACCCGCTTCATCAAAAGCGGGTTTTCATTGTTATATCAAGGAATTACTCTCACTCAGCCCAGCACTTTTTTCATAAAAGGTGGCAGACTTAACGCCCCCCGATGAATATCCGCAGTGTAGTACTCAGTATCGAATGCTTTACCTTCAGAAGCATCTGTACGGAACGACTTCACATCAGTTCCTTTACCTGCCATAGTGCAGCTCCACCAGCCCGAAGGATAAACTGGCTGAGGAAATGGCAGTGTAGCCGTTGTTGTAAAGCCAGCTTCCTGCATATCCGTATGCAGGTCACGAATGATACTGTCAGTATGATACAGCGGAGATTCTGACTGCTGTACCATAATGCCGCCCTGTTTCAGAATTCGGAAACAACGCTTAAAGAAATCAACCTTGAACAAACCTTCAGCCGGGCCAACCGGATCGGTCGAGTCGACGATAATCAGATCAATGCTTTCTTCCGGGCAGTTATCCACCCACTTTACGCCATCTTCAAACAACAGCTCAGCCCGAGGATCATTGTTACTGTCACACAGCGCCGGAAAATACTGTTCAGACAGATCCGTCACCAGCTTATCAATATCAATCTGGGTGACTTTTTCAACTCCGGGGTGCTTCAGCACTTCACGTAGTGTTCCACAGTCGCCGCCACCAATAATCACCACACGTTTCGGATCAGGGTGTGTAAACAGCGCCGGGTGAGACATCATCTCGTGATACAGGAAGTTGTCACGATCCGTCAGCATGACACACCCATCAATGACCATCAGGTTGCCATAGGTTTCCGTATCATAAATTTCCAGTTTCTGATATGGACTCTGCTCTTCGTGCAGCTTTGCTTTAACCTTCATGGAAAAAGCAGAACCACAGGAAGAAAAAACTTCGGTAAACCAGCTGTTATCCAGTTGCTCGCTCATGATGACCTCAACACAATCAGATGGGCGGTAAAAAGCACCAATATAATAAGGGCGGAACAATACTGAATGTTCCGCCCGGAGCAAAGTAATTTTTATTCTGTCTGATAAAAAATGGCAGATTTTACCGTTCAGATATCACAGTATACTCCACCAGGATCCAGATTCAGTCATTTTCAGGATACCCATCACCAGCCAACGGCTTTACATAGCTATCGCGGCAGGCTCCACTGTTTCTCCCAGGTCGGCCTGTTGCTGAATCAGCATACGAATATAGGCCTGAGCCTGAGGGTAACCCTGGTGTGCGGCACGGTTTACCCAGTAAACACCCAATGTCTGACTGACCGGAGTACCATCACCCTGTAAAAACATCAGCCCAAGCTGGAACTGAGCCGGAATAACCCCGGAATAGGCCGCTTTATGTGTCCAGCGGAATGCTTTACGATCATCCCGATCGATACCGTAGCCCAGACGATACATATTGGCCAGCTGCCACATAGCCGGTCTGATACCCGCATGAGCAGCCTGACGATACCAGCGAGCGGCCTGAGCAAAGTCAGGATCGGCCCCTTCTGGACTCATAAAGATACCAGCCAGATTATATTGAGCGCTGGGTTCACCGGCTCTGGCCGCTCTCTGGAACCAGTAACGGGCTTTCTGCTCGCTCTGAGGTACACCATCCCCAATATGGTACAGACGTCCCAGGTTCACCATCGCATTCAGATCACCCTGTTCAGCAGATAGCTGATACCAGTATGCCGCCTGTTTGCTGTCTTTACTGATACCTTCACCATTTTCATACATCAGCCCCAGATTATACTGGGCATCCGGATCATCTCTTTTCGCAGCATAAAGGTAATAGCCCATCGCTTTCAGGTTATTTTCCTCAACGCCTTCTCCGGTATCGTAAATCACTCCCAGATTCACCATCGACTCAACATGTCCCAAATCAGCAGCCTGCTGATACCAGTGCACAGCCTGCTGATTATCTTCCGGGATACCATCACCAAAGTCATATACCTTCGCTAGCTCATACATAGCATCGGACAGACCCGAATCTGCAGCTTTTCTCAGCCACATCAGCGATAATGCATCGCCGCCTTTCTCTTTCATTTTCTGATCATAGTACTGTGCCAGAGTCATCATCGCCCGGCGGTTACCCGCCTCAGCCAGTGCCATTAGCTGTTCCATATTATCACTGGCTTTCACCTCAGCGGTCTCCTGAGAGGTATAGGACGGATTCATAGCATCCTGTTTTTCGCTGCTGATCGCACAAGCCATCAGCCACCAGGCAGTGGTCAGAATAAACAGTAAACGCATAACACCCTCCTGATTCAGGTCATGCCTGAATAACCGGTGGCCAGACAGGATATGACGAAGCACTCATACCCCACATAAACTTAAGTATGGACCCCATAACCCTGTCCATGAGAACTTTTTTTCTTCTATCCGACAGTTCATGCTTAGAATGCTTTGCATCCGGAAAGGATGTAGCGATAATGCCGCCATACTTTTACTGACTGTTTTCCCTCTCGGAGATTGCCAGACTATGACCGACTGGAGCCTTGATGACGCCTTCCGTACTTACAATATTGATCACTGGGGCAGTGATTATTTTGGTGTTAATCCGGAAGGGCGGGTCACAGTAAAACCCTCACCGGCTAACCCTTCTGCATCAGTAGATCTGATGGCTTTATGTCAGACATTACAGCAACAAGGGCTGGCTATGCCCGTGCTGGTTCGATTTACTGACATACTCCACCACAGAGTGAATCGCCTCTGTGCCGCTTTTGACCGGGCGATGTCTGAACAGAATTATCAGGGAGGATACACGGCGGTTTATCCGATTAAAGTGAACCAGCAAAGACGGGTGGTTGAGGAAATTCTGAATACTTCAGCCCGTTCTGACAATCGTGTCGGACTGGAAGCTGGCAGTAAACCTGAATTACTGGCCGTCCTGGCTCAAACCGGCAAACCAGACTCTGTTATCGTTTGCAATGGCTATAAAGATCGCGAGTATATTCGTCTGGCTCTGCTGGGTGAAAAACTGGGCCATAAGGTATTTATCGTCATTGAGAAGATGAACGAACTGAACCTGGTGCTGGAAGAAAGTCGGAAAATCGGCGTCACTCCTCGTCTGGGGATTCGTGCCCGTCTGGCCTCTATTGGCAAGGGTAACTGGCAGAATACCGGGGGAGAAAAATCTAAATTCGGTTTATCCGCGACCCAGATTCTGCAAGCGGTAGATCAGCTGAAACAAGCCGGTGCGCTGGATTGTCTCCAGCTGCTGCATTTTCACCTGGGTTCTCAGATCGCCAATATCCGGGACATCCAGCGTGGTCTGAAAGAATGTGGCCGCTTCTATCACGAATTATGCCGACTCGGGGCAGGTATTTGCTTTGTAGATGTCGGTGGTGGTCTGGGCATTGACTATGAAGGCACCCGTTCACGCAGTATCTGCTCCATCAATTACAGTATGGAAGAGTATGCGAACAATGTCGTTCATGCTATCAATGACGTCTGTAACAACCATGACCTGCCCCACCCTCATCTGATTACAGAATCAGGACGCGCCATCACTGCCCATCATGCCGTATTGATTACCGATGTGATCGACATTGAATCCCCTGACACCTCAGCTCCGGACAGCATCAGTCCGGATGAACCTGCAGTGATACAGGAACTCTGGCGAGTCTTCCAGCTGGTACGTCAGGGGGCCGATG
Source organism: Oceanospirillum sediminis (assembly GCF_014164585.1). GTDB lineage: Bacteria > Pseudomonadota > Gammaproteobacteria > Pseudomonadales > Halomonadaceae > Oceanospirillum > Oceanospirillum sediminis. The sequence continues at coordinate 177,415 of NZ_JACJFM010000007.1, forward strand.
AGCGCTCTCTGGTCGAAAGCTACCATGATGTCGTGCAGGCTATGTCAGAAGCACAGGATATGTATACGCTGGATATTCTGAGCCTGCATCAACGCTCTCTGGCAGAGCGTCTTTATACTGCAACCTGTGCTCAGCTAAGAGGACAACTGAATACACGGAACAGAGCTCACAGAGAGATACTGGATGAATTAAATGAAAAGCTGGCAGATAAGTTATTTGCTAACTTCTCACTGTTCCAGTCTTTGCCTGACGTCTGGGGTATTGATCAGATATTCCCGATCCTACCGTTATCCCAGTTACACCAGCCACCGCTGCGCCGGGGAGTTATCCAGGATATTACCTGTGACTCGGATGGTCGCATTGACCTTTATGTTGATGGTCAGGGTCTGGAAACAACCCTGCCCCTGCCTGCCTGGCCAGAAGGCGAGCAACGTTTGCTAGGCGTATTTCTGACCGGTGCTTACCAGGAGATTCTGGGAGATATGCACAACCTGTTCGGTGACACCGATTCCGTCGATGTAACAATCGATAAACAGGGCCAGGTGCAGATTAATCAGATCATTAAAGGGGATACCGTTTCCGGTGTACTGGAATACGTTAACTTTGATCCTGCCACCCTGATAGAAAATTACCGTCAGAAACTGGAAAGCAGTAGCTTATCGGAAGATGAACAAAGCCAGTTTATGTCCGAGTTACGAGAAGGGCTGGCAGGTTACACCTACCTGGAGGAATAAACCGGAATCCAGGTAATTTGGAGGAACTTCAGGGATACAAAGTATAAAGAGCCATGAATCATCGCGGCTCTTTATTATATTCCGATAGACGGCACTCTTAACATTTATCAGATAGAAATAGTAGAAGAGCCACTGTCATCCTCTCTCTGCCGCTCCTCTGGCTTGTGCTCTTCATACTTCTTTTCAATATAGTCTTTGGCATCATTCAGCTCATTCTGGGCAGCCTCTGCAGCTTCCTTACCTTTATTCCATAGCTTTGAGCCAAAATCCTTCAGACTGTTGCCAACATCTTCTGCCGCCTTAGAAGCATTTTCCCCTAAACCTGAGGTTGCTTCTGATGCTTTATCTCCAACTTCAGACGCAATTTCAGAAACCACTTCCCCGGTTTCTTCCAGTAAAGCATTGGCTTTTTCTTTCAGCTCCTGAGTATCCGCAGCCTGCAACTGCAGACTGAAAAGCAGAGCCATCAGCATAAGAGATATCTTTTTCAGCATAGAAATACCTGTCAGAAAAAAATCATAGCATTAAGACCTATGATAACAGGAAAAGATCCATTTAAATGTGCATACCTCTAACATCTTCGAGTAAAGTATGAGCCTGCAGCATAGGCCAGATCGTTTCTGCATCAACCGGTTTGCTGAACAGATAGCCCTGAGCATAATCACAGCCTTTGTCATACAGCATATCCAGCTGAAACCTGGTTTCTACGCCTTCAGCGACCGTTTGCAGATTCAGACTCCTACCCAGATTAATAATCGCCGTAGGAATAATCTGATCACTGCGTCTGTCTGTCAGCTGTTGAGTAAATGCCTTGTCAATTTTCAGCTTGTTAGCGGTAAAGCGCATCAGATAACTTAATGATGAATAACCCGCACCAAAATCGTCAATTGAGATCCCCACTCCCATATCAGAGATTTCTCTGAGCAGCTTTTCTGTTTGTTCCGGATGCTTCATCACCGTCGTTTCAGTAATTTCCACATTCAACAGCTCGGGCGGTAGCCCCGTGGTATCCAGTACATCTCTGATATAATCTGCAAGCTCCGGATTCTCAAACTGGATCGCCGATAGATTGACTGCAATTGTGACCGGGTGTGTCAGTTGTCGGTTCCACTGCGCTCCCTGCTCGCAAGCCGATAGCAAGACCTGATTGCCAATCTCATGAATCAGTCCGGTTTCTTCTGCATGTTCAATAAAATTGCCAGGATAAATCATCTCACCTTCAGAGGGCTGCCAGCGAATCAGAGCTTCTACCGCAGCTATAGAGTGGGATTCGATTTCTACAATAGGCTGGAAGTGCAGCACAAACTCATTCTGGGTAATCGCCTGCTTCAGCTTGCCTGTTAAAGCCATCCGGTCGACATTCAGTGCACTCATGGTGTAATCAAAAATCTGATAACGCCCACGTCCCAGCTCTTTCGCTTTATACATAGCCATATCTGCATGCTTTTTCAGCGTTTCTGAGCTATTACCATGATCCGGATAAAGGCTTATACCAATACTGGCTCCGACATATACTTCCCGACTGCCAATGATAACAGGCTGCTCAACCTGCTCGATAATCTTGGCTGCAACCACTTCCATATCATTTAATTCATGGACACTACGGATAATTGCTGTAAATTCATCGCCACTGATCCGTGCGACAGTATCCGGTTGACGCAGGCAGAGCTTAATACGCCTGGCAACTTCAACCAGTAGCTGATCCCCCACTGAATGTCCCAGAGTATCATTCACATACTTAAAGCGATCCAGATCAATATAAAGCACACCAAAGCGGCCATTTTCACTGGCGCAGGTTTTCACTTCCTGCTCAAGACGGTCCTGGAACAGAATTCTGTTAGGCAACTGCGTCAGAGCATCATAATAAGCCAGCTGTTCCAACTGCTGTTCGGCCTGCTTCATATCACTGATATCCATAAAGACACCAACATACCAGGTGCTATTGCGTTCTGGATCATTTACCGCATTAATGGTCAGCCATTTAGGAAAGACTTCACCGCTTTTTCTTCTGTCCCAGATCTCTCCACTCCACTGCCCCTTATTGGCCAGGCACCCCCACATATTCCGGTAGAATTTTTCAGAATGACGTTCAGATCGGGTAATATTAGGATTTTTACCCAGCACCTCAGCTCTGCTATAACCTGTAATCTGGCAGTAAGCCGGGTTCACCTCCAGAATTCTGGCATCAGCATCAGTGATAATAACGGCTTCACTGGTGTTATAAATTGCCATCTTGAACAACTGTAATTGTTGCTCAGCCCTGGAACGTTGCTCTATCTCCAGTAACAACTCGTCATTCATTTTTGCCAGAGCAGAGGTTCTCTCTTTTACCCGGTGTTCCAGTTCATCATTAGCGATCTGAAGCGCATCCAGAGCATGAGTCAGCTCTGACTCCGCATGCTCTTTATGTAAAACCTCCTCCTTCAAACGCAGATTCTGTTCTTCCACCCTGGCCTGAGTCTTTTCCAGTGAGTTCAGTGTTGAGTGGAAACAATCAATAGCTTCCGATAACTGTTCAAGTTCCTCGGAATCATAATGATCTCTGGAACGGCGAAACCTCAGGTTACCTGAAGCCAGTTGATTCATAGCATAAATCATCTGATGCAACTGCCGGGATAGACGACCGGACTGACGCAGGCTGAATACCACCAGGAATGTCATAATGACAAAGACAATAAGTGAAACAAGCAGAATATGCTGCTCAAACACAGCCAGCTGTACTTCCGTCTCTTCCTCTGAGCTTTGTCCCATGATTTCCAACAATCCAACAAAGTGTTTATGGGTTTCAGCAAACAACTGATTAGCGCTCTGCAGGGTCTCCTGGTATCGCAATCTGTTATCAGATTGCTGTAAAGCTGATTCAACAGCCTGAATATAATGCTCAAGGCTCTCTTTAAGTATCAGTACGGCTTCCTGACTGCTTTTGTCTGAATACTGTCTGTGAATATCAAACTGATTATCCAGCCCTTGTTGTACCTGCCTGATAATCTCAATTCTGGCAGCTCCCAGAGCAACCAGATCCTCAGCATTCAGATCATTTCTGTATCGGGATAGTAAATCATGCACAGACAGGTGATTTTTGGAAAAATCAGAAAGCAGAGAGGTATAGTGGTGAATCGCAGATAAGTCATGTTCAACAACATTCTGAGTAAGCTGATGCTGACGCTTTAGCAGAGTCAGCATCATAAGAATGACAATACCTGTTACCAGAAAACCAAGTACAGGAATTACCAGAAGCTTCTGGCGTAAAGATAATCGAGTCAACATAAGCAACCTGTAACTTCTGTCATAAAACAGCGTCAACAGCATGGGACAGAAGTAATCGTTATTATTTTTTTAGTTATGCCATCAACTAAAATCTATTATATCTGCTATTGAATGATAACCCCTCCTATAAACAGGGTATTATGTTTTCTTTTGTTGCCGGGAGTGCCTGTAGCTTAGCAATGGATCAATCAACCAGAGGCTGTTTCATATCAATAAAAGACGCTATCTGACGCGCTGATAGTTTTGTTTTACCAAAAGGAAGCAAAGCGAGCTATTACAGTTTATTTCTTCAGGACAGTACAACTGGTATTTGATCGCCTGCACTGTATCAGTCACGGCAGGGGTCAGCCATGTTCTCCATTTCCCGGCCGGACTTTTCTTCATACAACGAAAAAACCCCGGTCATAGAGACCGGGGTTCTTAATTTAAAGCTTGATGATGTCCTACTCTCACATGGGGAGGCCCCACACTACC
>NZ_JACJFM010000070.1 GCF_014164585.1 Oceanospirillum sediminis
GACTTTACTTGTGGTGAGTTTAAGAAAAGATCATAAGCTTGAGAGGCGTCAAGCTTATGCTTCCACTATCGAGAACTTCGCACTGTCCAGTAAAATACTCTGCTGGTAAAAATTATAATAATAAAAGCATTTCTCAGGGCTATTGTTTTTTATTAAAGCAAGCATGAAATAATATGTAATTTAAAGAAGGCTAAAAAAAAGAAGCATCTACAAGACAAGTACAAATTAATCACATGAAAACATGGTGATATCTCACACTTTGTGTATTTCATCGATTACAGTGAATAAGTTAATGATGTAAATGAGATAATAGATATTCAGATACAAAGGATATTATTATATTAAAAGCCAGACATATAAAATAAAGCCTTAACTGCCCCCAGGAAAAGAGTCTGAAAGCAATACAGGATAACTCTTTTTGGATATTTGATCATCCGGAGCCTGACAGCTATAGATAATAGTCCTGAAGAAGCGGGCAGTGCACTTGATAACCAACACTGCCCACCTGTCAGGTAAAACACCCGGTGTAAACAATCATTCAGAGAAAAGCGCCAGCTTATTATCGACTGACCGTTCGCCGACAACCAGATCACCCGCCCCAACCTTATGCTCATCTGGCTCAAGCAGCTGCTCCAGAGTCTGAGCGGTCAGAATATTATCCGCCCACAGCTCCAGCTGACGATCAGAGGCAGAATTGATTCTGGCAATAACCTCAGTAGGTGTTCTTTTAAAACGGCGACACAACTGGCGCTTCAGCACTTTAACCTGCCCCTGCCGTTCGCCTACCGCCAGGCCTCTTTTTTCACCGATGGCAATACCCTGCTGCTTACCTATCTCGATCCCTCTTAACTCCCCTCGTCTTTCGGCATCGTTCAGCAAACCGGGCTCATTATTCAAAATACCCTGCCTTGTGGCCTCATAACTGAGAAAATCCTGAAAACTGCCGTGCATCTCGACAACCGGCGGCGTCTGACAAACCTCTGATGACGTCAGCGACCAGGCCAGCTGCACCAGGGTAAACATATCCTCTTGCTCCGGGTGCCTGCACAGTAACTTATCCCTGTTAACCTGATACTGAAACGCCACCACCCAAAGGCGCTTGTCATATAAGAAATGATTCCTGTCTAAGGCCCGATTAAGCTTACCGCCCAACATCCAGGCCTGATCTTCGCTGGCTTCATACCAACCTTCCGGCAACACCATAACATCCCTCGTTACCTGCAAACCTCACCACACTGTGAGGTAAAATCTATCCTTTCCGATAGTAACAGACTGCACCTGAAAGGCCACGCCTCCTCAAAGCGTGGCACAGGTGAAATCCCTACCGGCAAAGTATTTAAATCAATCAACACCCTGCCACTCAGGAACAGAGTGAAAATTTAACGTTCAGGCTTCAGATCTTTATCCACCATCTTCTGAATCAGCTGCAGCTCATCCAACAGATCCGAGACATAATAACCCGCGCCATAGGATGCCTCCTTGTTATGCACTGAAACCTCATCAGAAAACGCGATATTGTCCAGCGCGACCATAATAAAAGCACAGCGATGGCTGAAACTTTCAAAGGCCTGACTTAACTGATACAAATCCAGCGGATCAACCGCCGCTTTCTTCTCTCCGTCTTTAATATCAGCCACATTGCTCATAAGACTACACTCCCTGCTGTCAGATTAATCGGAAATACCGGTTGCCTGAACAACCAAAAAAGAGAATATGAGCCAGAGGCCCAAGAAGAATTGAAGGCGCAAAAAAACCTGGCACCGCAAATGCGATTACAGGCCGTAAGATGATGAAAATAAAGAAATTTTTCTTTAGCCGAGCGAAGCCCTAGCGTAAAATGAGAATTAGCCATTTATTGATACCTATTATATCGGTGATGGTTAGCTGCCTCTGGGTGCTGCAACACTCCAGGGGTAGCGACTTTTAAGATTTAAATACTTGCGATAGGCGAACTCCTTACATTGATTAGCAAGTAATGAAACACCAGTTAGCGATTTAAAGCAATCGCTAACTGATACCTTATCCTGCATGAAGATTCTGATGCTCTGCCGAAAAAACAAGAGCCAAACCAGCCTAAGAAAAAACCAGCCCTAAGCGATCACAAGCCGTGATAAGCTGCGGCTGTGGATACCAGGCAAAGCACAAACGCATACTGGAACGGAACTGCCCGGAAGCAGAACAAAGATTACCGGGTAAATAGTTCACCCCCAGCGCCCTGGCCTGATCACGTTTTGACGCCACATCCCGGCCATCAACAAAACTTACCCATAAAAAATAACCGCCATCGGGCTTTTTAAGCTGTATCTGATCACCAAAGGTCGATACCAGCCCATCATAAAGCGCTTCAGACCGGGCCGCATAAGTCTGCCTTAAATGAGTCAGGTTGCTCTGAAACTCACCACGGGCAAGCAAAGCCCCCACCAGCGCCGACGTAACCGGTGCTAATCCCCCACCACTGAACAGCAACGCCGAATTCGTCAGCCGATGCAGCAACTCACCCGAACCCTGAATCCAGCCCAACCGCATACCAGGGGCAAGAATTTTTGAAAAAGACCCAATCGACAAAACTGGCGCATTACGATCATAACTGGCTAAAGGCGCAGGCGGTTTCTGATCAAAATACAACGACTGATACACCTCATCAGCCACAAGCACACACTGCTTTTCAGCAGCCAGTTTTACCAGCGCCTGCCGACGACGATGGGGCTGGGTAATGCCAGTAGGATTATGGAAACAGGGAATGGTGTAAATAAACGCAGGGTTATATTGCTCAATGGCCTGCTCCAGCGCTTGTAGCTCAATGCCCTCATTATCCATCGGCAAAGCCACCACATTAAAACCACGGGCCTTGAACAACTTCAGCGCAATAAAATAGCAGGGATCTTCTACCAGCACCGTTGCGCCGGGCTGACTCAACAGCGAACAGATCATATCCAGCGCATTGGACGCCCCATTCGTTACCAGCAGCTCATCTGCATTAACCGGCTGGCCGTAATCCTCTGTCAGCCACTCCGATAAGGTTTGCCGAAACAAGTCACTACCTGCCTGCTGGCCATAAGCCAGATTCTGACGCTCAAGGGACAAAGAACGAAACAGATCAACGGGTAACAGATCCGGGTCTGGATGGCCTGTGGTTAAGTCTATTAAGTGATTAGATCGTGTAACCTGAAGCGTCATTATTGGCTCGCATAGAGAAAGGAGTGAAAGCTGGACAGACAAATCTATCTTATTGATTTATAAACAGCAATCGGGGAAAACTGAGATCAGCGATCTCTGCGGATATTAAGAAGGCGAGTCACGTATTCCCATTCAATCTCATCAAGCACAATGCGCGCATCACTGATGCTGCAATCGGTTAATGCGATAAGCCGATTAACGGTTATGGATGGATGTTGCCTGGCAACTTCTTTCAGTTGCTCATGCTCTAATTTGGGTTTGTTTTCAGAGAGCTTTTTGCTTACCCAGCACCAGCTGTCTTCACCAGACTCGAATATTAAGCGGATAATGTCGCCGATCTGTTCTCTGTCCGCCTCTAACTGCCAGTTTCTGGAACGGCCTTTACGGCTAAGCGTCGCACCAGTAGATTTTATGGCCTGTTTAAGTGTGTCAGTGTTCAGGGTTCGTCTGACAAAACTATTTAAAGTGATAGTAACCAGCATGCTTATTCAATTGCTGACGCTGTCGGATTTTTAAAAGGAGCCATCGTCATCTTTATATCAGAACATCCAGAGATAACCACGATGTCGCTATTGTCGACTCAAATAGATCTGTGGCTATGAAAAAACCTGCTCCAGCGTTTCAGCATCCAGCAGCTTATCACCATAGATATCTAACTGTTCTGAACTGGCAGACAGTAATTTCTCATTAGCCCATGCTGGCAAAGCACCAAACTTCTTCGTCAGCTGACGAGAAATCAACTTTTGCTCACCCTCATGCATCGCTTTATCAGCAATCTGGCGTTCCCACTCATCTATTCGATTAGCCAACACGGTATGCACCACATAAAAATCATTGATATCAGAAACGGAATTTTCTCTGGGATTCAGACCCAACCGCCCCTTTCTGATAAAACTCTTATACAGCCAACTGGCAAAATCTTTTTTCAGCTCATGCTGATCACAACTGATCGGTAAGCTCCCCTCCGCACCACACAAAAACGCCCGCTGAACACAGCGAGCGATACAATGATAATCCGGGGGATCGATGGATAAATCTGTTCTTGCCGAGCACAGGCCATAACCACCTCATCCATGAGTGATCTTAATGCTTTTACGGATTAAGCTTATCGGCACTTTCAGAGTGCTGCTAGTCTTGCGAGAGTCATGCTTCAGCGGTTATTAAAACGACCTGCTTTCCGTTGTGCGTTTCAATGGAAAAAGATACGCTGGTAGATCCACCCAATGTGTCTTGCAGCCATTTTTTGGCCTCATTCAATGTTGCTTCTGTACCATCAGGTAATAGCACATCAGTTACTTTATGCTCATCGACTAAGAAATTCAGATCGAACCAGGCATCAACCCATGCGTCTGCGTTGTCTTCTATACTCATACTTTTTTCACTTAACACTTTGCCAACTGAGGCCGAGATCAGCAAAATCCAGCCCCAAAGGAGCCGCCGCCGGGCCTCATTAACTAACAATTACGTATATAACTCAGGATTCTCACCATCAATCCATTCGTAGCAGGGCAATGTAACATTTATAGGGCATACCTTCATCTGCTGGTTATGGTAGCAGGATACAGCGCAGCCTGGCACACCCCTTTGATTCTAAAGGATTATTTTATGGCTGCTCTGCATTTATGTATTTCCTGAGCTCTTTATACGTTCAATCCTCTCACAAATCGCACGATTTAATTAGATTGAACGTTTCGTGCAACTACCTATAATCTTATCAGTAGCCTGTGTCTGGAGCTTAAATATGCACACATTAACCGCAAATGACGCTAAACGTAATTTTGGCGAACTGCTTCTAAATGCTCAACGAGAGCCTGTTAAAATCAGCAAAAACAGCAAAGATGTTGTCGTAGTCATGTCTATTCAGGACTACGAAGAGCTTGAAGCGATGAAAGCTGATTATATTAAACATTGCTTTGAATCTGCGGAAGAAGATTTAGCACAAGGTAATACAGTGGATGGCGAAACATTCTTGAAGAGTCTGTAACCTGAATGATGAAACCAGGAAAATATAAACTGAGTAAGTTGGCACAAAGCCATTTGCATAAAATTAAAAGCTATACAGTTACAAATTTTTCAGAATTACAATGGAAGAATTACAGAGACAAGCTGATGACTGCTTTTCAAATGCTTGCTGACAACTCTGCCATTGGAAAAAGTTGTGATGAGTTGTACCCGAATGGCTTCTACTTTCCTATTGGTAAGCACACAGCTTATTTTACGAAAGAAGATGGTTTTATCCTGATCGTTGCTGTTCTCGGTCAATCACAACTGCCTCAGAACCATTTGAAGTGATATTTATATCATGACTTTAGCTATCGAGAGGTTGATAACGTTACCAAAAGAAATGGCTCCTCGACGTTAGGTGTGGATTCTGCTTTGAGATTTATAGCAAAATAAGCACTTTTTCAGAGAGGATAAATCATGGATGGCAATC
>NZ_JACJFM010000071.1 GCF_014164585.1 Oceanospirillum sediminis
ACCGAGAAATGCCATAACTGATTGTTCAGGAAGAGAAAAATAGAAGGTTTGTGTTTTCTCATCCCTGAAAACCGAGCATGCCTGTTATTTCAAATCAACGCGCACTCGCTTTCTCTGTGATGCAGGCTATAACATGTTGATTTGCTTGAACATAGAAAAATAATACACCGACAAACCGAGCATTGCGACAGATTATCCGAGCAAAGTTATATAAATCTCACAAAATATACTGTATATCCAGACAGCAATTTAAGTACTCGCTCTGCCCCTTCAGTTAAAGCCTTCAGATATCACCAACTCAAAGCAATGGCACATAGAAAAGCATCCTGCCTCAGAACTGGCAAAATGCTCTGCCTGGTACGTTTTTAATACTGACTGGCACGACCAAACAAAAAAACAGCCTTATCTTAACAAAGACTACTGGCTTTTTGATCTACGAGTTAGCCGCAATAGTGTAATCCCGAAAAATCTTATTCAACGCTTCCGAGTCGATCGATTCTTTGTCAAAGTCAGGCATCTCTTCCCAACGTTTCAGCTCACTTTCTATAAACTCATTAAGCACTTCAATTCTGGCTACACGCTCTTTTTCTCCACTGGCTTTTTTGCGAGTTAGCAAATCATCAATAGCAAGATCTACAACCGGCTCGATGTTAACCGCCGCTCGCAATTCATCAAACACAATCGGTGCGGGTGAACGATGTTCTGCCAGCCAACGCAGTGTGAGTAATGGCCTAAGCACGTAAAGGTATTTCTTTAACCGTACTTCATCAGTTTGTAAGTGTTCACGGTAGTTGTTCCTGGCCATGCTCAGATAGTGGTATGCCGCTCGGGTGGTATTAAATGAGTCGGCCAGCAAGGCTTTACAGGCCGAAGCAAAGTGTCCATCGTCGCGATAGACAATCGGCGAATGCAGCCACTCAATCAGCGAGGGGTTGTACTTGAGTAATAAGCCCAATGCCTTACGAAGATCCCAGCCATTGATATCAAAGTCGTCAACGATGGGATATTCAATAACATCGGGTCTGTTTTCAACGTCGAAGCTGGCATACCAGTGCAAAGGGCGGACGTAAACGAACCGTACATCGTAGTCGCTATCTGGCGAGGCAAAACCCCAGGCACGACTACCCGACTCTATCGCGAACACCACTTTTACATCGTATTCAGCTTCAGCAGCGCGCAGGCGCCGCTCTATTTCCTTTTTTGGGTCCATCATGAGCCATCCTTAGTTGTACTTAACAGATTCGACATGTTGAGAACCTGATCCAATCCGCCGACAATTTGTATTTTCTCAATACGCTCAGAAATTCTTTCCAGCGCTTCCAGTTCTTTTAGCTTGATCAGCACAGGGTTGTTCTCAAGCAGTTTTGCGGTGTTGTGCAGTGAGCGGGTTGCTGCGGTTTCTTCCCGACGACGAATCACGTTCGCCTCGGCTGCTTTTTGTGCTTGTACCACCTGATTCAGAATATCGCGCATATCACCAGGCAGGATAATATCTTTAATGCCCACTTCCTGTGTATCAATGCCACAGGCTTCTAACTTGCCTTTAACCGCAGCCAGTAAGTCGTTGGATAAATCATGTTTGTGTTCCAATAACTGATCCAGCGTTTGTACACCAACCGCTTCTCGCAGGGCCAACTGTACGGTGCGATAAACCAGGTCTTTGCTGTTACGGCTGCCGCGCACATAAGCGACCGGGTCTGAAATCGCGTAATGAACACTCAGGTTCATACGAATACTCACCCGGTCTTTGGTTAAAATCTCCTGGCCCTGAATTTCAACCATAGATAGGCGTGTATCGATTGTTTGCACGGCGACTTGTTTTTCAAAGTTCCAGAAGCCGTAGCGGCCTGCGTCTAAGCATGTAATCAGTTTGCCATCAACAAATAACAGGCCGCGTTGCTGGTCTTCTACCAGAGCGCAGTAAACGTCGTTTAGCACGCCCTGTTGAATCAGTTCACGCAGTAGCGTGGGTTCAATGGATAAATCGGCCTGGTTGATTTCAATAGTTTCAACCTTCCAGCTTGCGCTGTCCTGCCAGAAATAATGCCGTTCGCCCGGTGCGATCACGCGTGTTAGCACGTCGTCTTTATAAATAAGTGCAGCTTGTGTTGCGCTGGTGGCCACTTCCAGTAACGCATCAGACAATAATGGATTCTTTGCCAGCATGCGCTGGTCGGCATGGGTAAATGCCCCATCGTGAATGTCGCATACTTCTAAGTTGAATGTTTTACCCAGGCTGAAACGGCGATGCTTTCCGCTCGCTAAAACCTCAGTGAGTTCTTTATCTTTAAACAGTAAGCCACGCTGGGTCTGGCTCAGGGTCCATGATGTAAACATAGTGTCTTCCTTTTAGTGCGGAGCAAGACACAAACGTCGGGGTTTTACCTATCTGTCAGCGCGGAAGCGTCAGGCTCATGCCGTCCTTGCATATCGGTGTCCTTTGCTGCCTGTTGCCCTAGCGCAGATGAGTCAGTAAAAGCGGGCCTTCGTTTGTTGTTACTTGCTCCTTTCTCTGTAAAGTTTTCAGGATAGTGGGATTCGAACCCGTCTCTTTCGAGTAATCTGTTTTTTGAGCAGGATTTGAACCTGCAACTGTTGGATGAGTGATACACCCTGCTTCAAAGAAGAGGTGTCGGCCTGCCAGAACACAGCGCCACAACTCATCGACTCGGTTTAGTTATTTCAAGCTACGTGCCAGTTTTCTTTTTTATTTTTAATCTTTTGTTTTTATTATATTTTTATTTTTATCAGGCCATGGCAGCTAAATTCTGATAGCCTGTTAAATATCGAATTTGATCGTTATATATCGCGAGGGATCTGTGAAAAACGTAGGCATTGGGATTTTAGGGTCGCGCCTGGATAGGCGTGGCAAGGGCCAGAATCGCTGGAATAAATGGCGCCCGACTCTGGGGGTAGTACAGCAGCCGGAGCTGCCCCTGCATCGTTTTGAGCTGCTGCATGAAACGCAAGAGCTCAGCTTTGCCACCAGAGTCGCCGAGGATATTCAATGCGCCTCGCCCGGCACTGAAGTGATATTGCATGAATATAGCCTGTCTAACCCATGGGATTTTGAGGAGATGTATGGCGCCCTGCTCGACTTTGCTGAGGGCTATCGTTTTGCCGAGGCAGATGAGAGCTATTATGTGCACATCACCACGGGAACCCACGTTGCACAAATCTGCTGGTATCTTTTATGCGAAGCGAACTACATCCCGGCCAAACTGTTACAAAGCTCTCCCGGTAAAGAAGGTGCCGCCGGTTCAGTCAATGTGATTGATCTGGATTTATCAAAATACGACAAAATCGCGTCTCGGTTTGACCGCCAGTATCGCGATAACCTCAGCTTTCTTAAAAGCGGTATCGAAACCCGAAACAAAAAATTCAACCAGATGATCGAGCAAATGGAAGTTGTTGCGGTGCGTTCCTCCGCACCGATGCTGATTACGGGTCCAACGGGTGCGGGTAAGTCACAATTAGCGCAGCGGTTATACCAGCTTAAGCACCAGCGTGGTCAGGTTCGAGGGGAATTTGTCAGTGTAAACTGTGCGACGCTACGCGGTGATGCCGCTATGTCGATGCTGTTCGGGCATGTCAAAGGGGCATTCACTGGCGCGCAATCCGAGCGGGCTGGCATGCTTGCGAAAGCAGACGGCGGTGTTTTGTTCTTAGATGAAATTGGTGAACTGGGCCTCGATGAGCAAGCCATGCTATTACACGCCATCGAAGAAAAAAGCTTTTATCCCATGGGGAGCGACCGGGTCTCGCAGAGTGATTTTCAATTGATTGCCGGAACCAATCGCGATCTTGCCGCTGCGGTTTTGGAGGGTCGTTTTCGTGAAGACCTGCTGGCCCGAATTAATTTGTGGCGTTATCGCTTACCCGGTCTTGCCGAGCGATCAGAAGATCTGGCCCCGAATATCGACTATGAGCTGCAACAGCTCGAAAAGGAAAAAGGCCACAAGGTCTCTTTTAACGCAGATGCACGTAAGCACTATCTGGATTTCGCATTGTCCCCTTCCTCTACCTGGCAGAACAACTTCCGTGATTTAAACGCGTCGATGGTGCGGATGGCGACGCTGGCGGAGGGTGGTCGCATTCGTTCAGCGCAGGTCGATGAGGAGATCGAACGTCTGCAGGAGCAATGGCAAGGCGCTTTACGACCGGTTCAGTCAAAAGTCGATTTAAATGCGTTATTAGATGCAGAACGAATGACAACGCTGGATGATTTTGATCGTCAGCAGCTGGAATATGTGGTCGGTGTTTGTCGGGAATCCCGTTCACTCGCTGATGCGGGGCGTCGGCTGTTTGATAAATCACGACTGCAAAAACAGTCCACCAATGATGGGCATCGCTTACGCCAGTATCTGGCTAAATTTGGCCTGAAGTTCAGCGATCTGAATTGATCGAAAGCGATTCTATCAGATCGAATAGTGGCTTATTTGGATTTCGATTATGCATACTGGATTGCCCTGCAAGGCCCTTGTTTAGCGGCTTAAGCCGTTTTTTATTCAACCTGGCACAAAGCTTGGAATAACTCAGGTATTCATAACCAATAGTTCGGACAGTTTCAGGAAGAAAAGAGGCTAGTCACATGAGTAGAAACTGCGAAAATATCATTCGCCAAAACCATATACCGCAG
>NZ_JACJFM010000072.1 GCF_014164585.1 Oceanospirillum sediminis
TTCTTTTCAGAACCCGAAGAAGATTTTGCATTACTTCCAAGAACAGCCCCAGAACCGGAAACCCGACTCAGAGCTGAACCCGAACGCAATGCATCTTTCACCCCAGAATGACGGGGACTCTGAATCACCTTTAATTATCTTCGTAGCGATTATCTACCGTGATGATAAAGAGATGCCCGATTGTTCCTAACCCACCAAAGCGATTACAAGCCGGAAGCTCTCTACACTTGACAGCCAAACCCAGACGATCCAACACCAACAGTGCACGTTTTTTTCTATGAGTGTCAGACACGTTACCGATGGCACAATCCCTGCTGATATGATCTGTTCTAGCACCGGGATTGTCTAATAGGTAAGCCAAAAGCCTAGCCAGTGCATCGGATGCATCAGATGCAACAACACTGATAGCAATGTTGCGCTTTACGTGTTCGGGCAGGTGATAATGCTGTTTCAGAAGATTAAGCTTTGACCGGGAGTCAGTCAGGCGCTGTGTTAAATGTTCGACAAATCGGGCTTGTTCGGTAAATTGCATTGCAGCTACTCCAAATATCATAATATTAAAACCAACGGTATTAGACATTGGTTTAATGGCATAAGAGGCAGTACAGCTTTACAATGCGCGGAAGTCGTGTGTACGCTTCTTGTAAGTGCTGCACAAACAAAATCGCTCGGTCGTGGTAGCCGGGCTTTTTTGTGCCTAAAATTTATGTAAAGCCTATTTTACACTAATCTCTCCCAGTCTCCAAATTAGACACAGCTCTTAACTCAATACTGCCCCAAGACTTTCAGCGCCTTCTTAATTTCGACCTTAATCGCTCCGCCCTTATTTGCTGGCAAAGTAAGCCCATGCTCTAAATACCTGATCACCTGTGCCAGTTCTTCAGGTGACACCCGGCCTGATTCTGCCTGTTCCTGTTTTATTCTCTCCTTAGCCTTTCTGACAGTCAGGTCGCTAACCCCTAACGCTCTGGCTAATGCTCTGCCACTGGTCAGAACTTCATAAACTCTTTCTTGCTTGTTCATCGGTGATTTATCTCACTGAGTCCTGATAATCTCCCATTATATAAGTATCAGGGCAATGGTGTATAACTCACATAGCTGTCTATTATTTTATAAGTTTATAGACGGTCCGGAACACACTGTATGCACTGTCTATAAAGTCCATATTCGGGATTAATGGACAGGGGATTCTATTAATTGAATTAGTAAACAGTCTTTTAAGGACTCTCAAAATTATCTGAGATGCGAACCAACCCCGCGAACTTTGCGAACTGCGAACCTTGGTAAACCCTTAGTTTTTTGACCAGTATCATCACGCGTATATGCGTCTAAAAAGTCTGGTACACCTAGCCCTTTTCTTACCCTTGAGGTAGTCCCGCTTTTCTGGCCCATAGGTTCACCCACAATACGGCCTTGTTACGCTCCTGATCTGTTCTGGCTGTTATCTGCCGGTCTACGGCTAAACTCATTCTTTTCTGTGCGTACCACTGTCTTTGCGCCTTGCTAATCATCATAAAAACCTCGTATTTATCGCACTGAATCATGATAGATGCCTATTATACCAGCTCTCTGATGAATAAATATAACGCACCAATACCAGAGAACAACCGGCATAACTGACAGGGCGTTCACTCATTTGAAAAGAGGGCCGGGAGTGATTCGGTATTAAAAGGTTAGGGAGTGTTAAGTTAAACATTGTGAATAATCGCACTGAATGGCCTGTATGACGTTTTTCAGGTCTAACCAATACCTAACCTAGAACGGCCTATACAGAGAAATACAGGAAGTTAGCAAAGGTCAACAATGGTCAGCAGGTTAAACAGGTCAGGTCACACCCACCAGATCACATGATCCAGACATACGAACAGACGATGATGCAGATGCCGTCCACTGAGCTACACCAGGACAATGAATATCATCAAGTCAGCAGGACATAACCACCGTACCAACCACCACCATCACCACACCCGGATAGCCCTACTCCACTTATAAGGTCAATAAGGCCACAGGTCACGCCATACCTAGCTTGCAGCATGACACCACCTGATCCAAATAACCCACCAGCTCACATGATCCAGACATACGAACCGACGACGATGCAGATGCCGTCCACTGAGCTACACCAAAATAATAAAAGCGTTTTACAGGGCGCGATGACCTAACTTATTGCCTGATAATTATTACCACGCGCATTCAGAAACGTGCTTGCCTCACCCCTTAACAGCGGTTACCGCTTCGCTGCATGGCTTCGCCATTGGATACGTGATTTAAACAAACAGGCCAACAATGTAATTTATTGAACAGTCATACCCGGAGGTATTTCGGGAGCTGTCATCCATCGCATTACACCATCAACTCCCCTCGTCTCAAATAAGTCCAATATGCGGCTTTCTGCATCATGGGCAACAATTAGCTTCCACTCTTCACGATCCAGAATCTTAATCAGCTTATCCGGCTTATCCTCACCCTTTGCTGCATCCTCATCCGAGGAAACAGACACACCTAACAGCTCTCTCAGACCCCGCCCCCAGTAAAGCTGGCTCTTTCCATGAAACGCCTTAACATACTCAAGAAAAAGAGCTTCGGACTGCCTGCAACCATCCGCTGCAAGTTCGGCCAGGTGGAATGGGTGACGACCAGATTTCTTACCTTTTTTCGTCACACCTTTCGCCATCTCACGGTCAACGCCCCAGTGATCCGTAGAATCCTGCTTTGCAAGGTAATCAGATGTAGAACACCAACCCTTCACATCAACCGCATGATCATCAAAGCCAGCACCGCCAGCCTCAAGCAAGCCAGCACTTTTACAAGAGGAACGCCACATAGGAAGCACCAAGCCACGTATATAACTCGCATCCACATCAGCAGATACAAACCACAACTCGTGAACATGCGGATGCCAGCCAGATTTCTGACTATGAGTTACCTCAAGACTTCTGATCAGACCCTTAAATCCGGTAGCTACCTTAAATTTTGTAGCCCTGTCACCGCTTCTCAGTAAATACAACGCTCTCGCCTGAGCACTTAAAAGCTCTTCTAAAGACTGCTTTCTGGTATGCGGGAAAGTCAGTGTAACCATGACCGGCTGTAATCCGAGCTTATAAGCAGAGGCCATACCTTCTGCAAGCTCCACTCTACGCACCTCTTGAATTCTCGCAGCACAAACCGGACACGCCCAAACAGAACCACAGGTAGCCAGTCCACCGTAGTAATGCTTACCTGTCTTTGAAGATTTTTTTACATGAACTAAATCAGAAATAGGAGTGTGACCGCAATGGCCCACACGATGGAAGTTACGAGGATACTTTAAGCCTTCTTTGATTCCAGCACGAACGACAGACCTTTGAACATCTTTCCTCAGAGAAAAACGCTTATGCCTTGCCTCTCGTGCCTTCTTTTCAGAACCCGAAGAAGATTTTGCATTACTTCCAAGAACAGCCCCAGAACCGGAAACCCGACTCAGAGCTGAACCCGAACGCAATG
>NZ_JACJFM010000073.1 GCF_014164585.1 Oceanospirillum sediminis
GGCTTCAGTGAGACCTGATCTTGAAGGGGGCTTCCCGCTTAGATGCTTTCAGCGGTTATCCCGTCCGAACGTAGCTACCGGGCAGTGCCATTGGCATGACAACCCGAACACCAGAGGTTCGTCCACTCCGGTCCTCTCGTACTAGGAGCAGCTCTTCTCAAGTCTCCAACGTCCACGGCAGATAGGGACCGAACTGTCTCACGACGTTCTAAACCCAGCTCGCGTACCACTTTAAATGGCGAACAGCCATACCCTTGGGACCGGCTTCAGCCCCAGGATGTGATGAGCCGACATCGAGGTGCCAAACACCGCCGTCGATGTGAACTCTTGGGCGGTATCAGCCTGTTATCCCCGGAGTACCTTTTATCCGTTGAGCGATGGCCCTTCCATACAGAACCACCGGATCACTAGCACCTGCTTTCGCACCTGCTCGACGTGTCAGTCTCGCAGTTAAGCACCCTTCTGCGCTTGCACTCATTGCACGATGTCCGACCGTGCTGAGGGTACCTTCGTGCTCCTCCGTTACGCTTTGGGAGGAGACCGCCCCAGTCAAACTACCCACCACACAATGTCCTCGGCCCCGATCAGGGGTCTGAGTTAGAACCTCAACATAACCAGGCTGGTATTTCAAGATTGGCTCCACTGTAACTGGCGTCACAGTTTCAAAGCCTCCCAGCTATCCTACACAAGTTATGTCAAAGTCCACTGTGAAGCTGTAGTAAAGGTTCACGGGGTCTTTCCGTCTAGCCGCGGATACACAGCATCTTCACTGCGATTTCAATTTCACTGAGTCTCGGGTGGAGACAGCGTGGCCATCATTACGCCATTCGTGCAGGTCGGAACTTACCCGACAAGGAATTTCGCTACCTTAGGACCGTTATAGTTACGGCCGCCGTTTACTTGGGCTTCGATCAAGAGCTTCGCGTGAGCTAACCCCATCAATTAACCTTCAAGCACCGGGCAGGCGTCACACCGTATACGTCCACTTACGTGTTTGCACAGTGCTATGTTTTTAATAAACAGTTGCAGCCACCTGGTATCTTCGACCGCCGACAGCTTACGGGGTAAACCCTTGACCGTCAGCGGCGCACCTTCTCCCGAAGTTACGGTGCCATTTTGCCTAGTTCCTTCACCCGAGTTCTCTCAAGCGCCTTAGTATTCTCTACCTGACCACCTGTGTCGGTTTGGGGTACGGTTTTTATACAGCTGAAGCTTAGAGGCTTTTCCTGGAAGCATGGCATCGACCACTTCGACTCGCGAGGAGTCTTCGTCATCACGTCTCGGCATAGAGCATCCCGGATTTTCCTGAGATGCAAGCCTACCGGCTTAAACACGGACAACCAACGCCGTGCTGGCCTAGCCTTCTCCGTCCCCCCATCGCACTGTATAAAAGTACGGGAATATTGACCCGTTTCCCATCGACTACGCATTTCTGCCTCGCCTTAGGGGCCGACTCACCCTGCGCCGATTAGCGTTGCGCAGGAACCCTTGGTCTTCCGGCGGGGATGTTTTTCACACCCCTTATCGTTACTCATGTCAGCATTCGCACTTCTGATACCTCCAGCAGGCTTCACAACCCACCTTCATCGGCTTACAGAACGCTCCTCTACCACTTGTGCTTAGCACAAGTCCGCAGCTTCGGTTTATAGTTTAGCCCCGTTACATCTTCCGCGCAGGCCGACTCGACTAGTGAGCTATTACGCTTTCTTTAAAGGGTGGCTGCTTCTAAGCCAACCTCCTAGCTGTTTTAGCCTTCCCACATCGTTTCCCACTTAACTATAAATTAGGGACCTTAGCTGGCGGTCTGGGTTGTTTCCCTTTTCACGACGGACGTTAGCACCCGCCGTGTGTCTCCCGGATAGTACTCATGGGTATTCGGAGTTTGCATCGGTTTGGTAAGTCGGGATGACCCCCTAGCCGAAACAGTGCTCTACCCCCCATGGTATTCGTCCGAGGCTCTACCTAAATAGATTTCGAGGAGAACCAGCTATCTCCGGGCTTGATTAGCCTTTCACTCCGATCCACAGGTCATCCGCTGGCTTTTCAACGACAGTCGGTTCGGTCCTCCAGTTGATGTTACTCAACCTTCAACCTGCCCATGGATAGATCGCCCGGTTTCGGGTCTATTCCCAGCAACTGAACGCGCAGTTAACACTCGCTTTCGCTACGCCTCCCCTAGATGGTTAAGCTCGCTACTGAAAATAAGTCGCTGACCCATTATACAAAAGGTACGCAGTCACATCCGAGGATGCTCCCACTGCTTGTACGCATACGGTTTCAGGTTCTGTTTCACTCCCCTCACAGGGGTTCTTTTCGCCTTTCCCTCACGGTACTGGTTCACTATCGGTCAGTCAGTAGTATTTAGCCTTGGAGGATGGTCCCCCCATATTCAGACAGGATTTCACGTGTCCCGCCCTACTCGATTTCACTTTGGATAGAATTTCGTGTACGGGGCTATCACCCGCTATGGCCGCACTTCCCAGAGCGTTCCACTATTCACACCGAAGCTTAAGGGCTGATCCGATTTCGCTCGCCGCTACTTTCGGAATCTCGGTTGATTTCTTTTCCTCCGGGTACTTAGATGTTTCAGTTCCCCGGGTTCGCCTCCGCGTGCCTATGTATTCAGCACGGGATACTCCGTAAGGAGTGGGTTTCCCCATTCGGAAATCCTCGGATCAAAGTCTGTTTACCGACTCCCCGAGGCTTATCGCAGGTTTCTACGTCCTTCATCGCCTCTGACTGCCAAGGCATCCACCGTATGCGCTTAATTGCTTGACCATATAACCCGGAAGGGTCTGTTCAAGACTTTGCTTTATAACGATATACACCGGATACGCTGTATTGAGATTACAAAAGAGAATTTATCCGCTGATGTGCGAACGATAGTCAGAACTATCATAAGCACATCAAACAATATTGTTGGATCAATTCGATATTCAGTAATAATTACAAAGTATCGTATTGGCATTAATCTGCATTGTTAAAGAGCGGTTTTCATAAAGAAAACATAAGAAAGCATAAGCTTTGTTATGTTCACTTTGGAGAAAACAGAAGTGTTCAGGAAATGGTGGAGCTAAGCGGGATCGAACCGCTGACCTCAACACTGCCAGTGTTGCGCTCTCCCAGCTGAGCTATAGCCCCATATATCCTAAACCTTACAAAACAGTCAGATAATTCATGTGGACACTTTACTGTGATGACTGTGAGTGTCGTTTAAGGAGGTGATCCAGCCGCAGGTTCCCCTACGGCTACCT
>NZ_JACJFM010000074.1 GCF_014164585.1 Oceanospirillum sediminis
ACAATCCATTAAAGCTGGAAATACCTGTTTTTGAAAAAGTGGGGAAACAGTTGTGCATAGCCCATAGTCGTCAGAACTACGCACTGCTCAGCTATAAAAATTCCAGCCATAAACTATACGTTTAATCTATTGTTTCCTCCATACACTCTTTTTTCTGAATCGTACTGGCAATGAGAATGTCGCCAGTATTTAAAAGCGACTTCCCACTTATCATATGGGTGAATAATATTATGCACAGCAAAGGAAAATTTTTTTTAATGATTGTCATATTTGTTTTTCTATTATGATTGTCTCAAAAAATAATTGATGCTGCAGCTCATTTTTACGATATATCTAGTTGTGTTTTAGGTCAAGTTTTTTTAATCGGTTAAATTAATATTGTACATTATATAGTGTATGTTTTTTTGGCTGTTTATGGTTTTGTTGTATACGTTATGTTATGTATAAAGATTATATTGTTTTTGTGGTGGTAAATAATGTTTTATATTTCTGAGGGAGATATTTCCATCACCTGAAAGCAGATTGATGTATGTATTATGATGAGGTATTCCTTCTATCTGCATAAGGCAAAAAAAGATCTTCTGGTCTAGGATCAAATAATATATTGAAGAATACAGATTGTTCATTAAAATTAAGATGTTTACTTTCCGTGTTATCGCGGCTGCTGAACCCGATAATCACAATAGGAAAGATCAATGTCTGAAGACAGAAACAGAGCCTGGAGAAGGTTCAAAGACAGAATCAACAATGGAAAAGGCATGGGTTCAGATGAATTATTTAAGCCTGAAAAGAAATGGAAGCTAATGTATTCGCGTCGTCGAAAAGTAGTGCGTGCCAAACAGCTTGGTTTCGATTATCCAATTAAAAGCCAGAGGCAATTGCTTGATCAGGAGTTACCGTCAGGTGAGTAAGCGCTTAAATCTTCTATTCATCTGTAGCCGCAACCAATGGCGCAGCCCTACAGGTGAAGCAATCTGGAAAAAATGCTCTGGCTTTGATACCCGTTCTGCAGGAACAAGTCCTAATGCCAGAAAGAGCGTCAGCCCGGCGGATATCCGCTGGGCTGACTATATCTTTGTAATGGAAGATAAACATAAAAATAAGCTATTGGCTGAGTTCTCTCGTATGATGAACCATAAACCTTTATATGTATTAAATATTCCTGATGAGTACCGTTTTATGGATCAAGAACTAATATGTGAGCTTAAGGAAAAAGTTTCTTATTTTTTATCTTTTCATATAGCTGGTTAGCTATTATTTAGTGATTATAATGATCGCTCGAGAGTCCCCTGGTATAGCTGTTAGTCAATGAAAATCCTGACGAGTGTGAAAAAATATCATTCTTTAAATATGGCGTTTCAGGAGTATAATAAAAAATGCGGTTTATAATAAAACGAGTCAAATATGCGTGCATAGGGCGTATAAAAAGAAGATTTATACCGATTCTGTTGTGGGGTGGGTGCTCTGTACTATCTGGGGCTGTGTCTGCAACTTGCAACACCGGTTCCATTCCACTAACAACAGAGGCCGGAGTACGATTTATACTGCATGATGCCACAGCATTTGACACTAAGACAGGCTTAACCTGGCTACGCTGTAGTGCTGGTACATACTGGGATGCTAATGCTGGATGCGTGGGCGATGTAAAAATAATGAGCTTAACTCAGGCAGAGCTGTATGCTGCCAATACAGGAACAGATTGGCGAGTGCCAACAATACAAGAATTATATAGTATTGTAGATATCAACAGCACTAACCCTGCAATTCGTTCTGACATATTCCCTGATATAAAAAACTTAAGTGAAGGCGCGCCATATTGGAGCGACAGTGAAGTGGAGGGTTTGCCTTCTCTGTTCTATTACATTGATTTTATTGATGGTAGTGTTGATGGTCATTCCAATGGGTTTCCACTAGCAGTCCGGCTAGTTCGAAGTGGCCGATAGAGATGTATGTTTATTATCTATTTGATACTTCATGTATACTAAATAATATTTCGGAAAACTCAGTGCTCCATATTAATGCTTATATCTTCTCCGATAACAGGCCATAATAATATAGTTGTCGAAATTTTTTATATAGGTGTTTACATCCTGACGATAAAATATATGTGCAGGGTCAAGGATGGTTAACAATTCCTTGTCAAAAATAGAGTGGTCGTCATTCTCTGAACACCTGTATGCTGGTTTATTCAACTGTATGCTTATTTTTTTACGTATCTGTATCTATTCTGTCTGCTTGCAGTCTTCCCATAATGATTGGGCAGGTATGGACTGGAACAGATTCTAATCCGGAATTTTCAGTCACATACCTGAGCACAGGGGTTTCGAGTATCTCCGGACAATAGCAATGGCTGGAGAGTACAGCACTGTTCCGCAGAGAAACCTTTGTTCAGGTGTTTAATATTTTTAATTTTAGAGAAACGAAAAATGAGCAACATACCTTTTCAGACAATAGACTGGTCGTCACTCCCTAAAGAAGAATACGTAGGCATTACAGGGAAAGCGTTCTGGCAAACTATGCAATTTGATGGCTTACGGGTTAGATATGTAGAGTATTCTGAAAATTATGAAGCTGACCATTGGTGCGAAAAAGGTCATATTGTTTATTGCATCAAAGGTGAGGTTATTAATCGATTAAAAGATGGCACTGAATCTATATTGAAAGAAGGGATGTCATATATTGTTTCGGACGATTTAAGCTCCCATAAATCAATAACAGAAAATGGAGTACATCTGCTGATTATTGATGGTGATTTTTTAAAGCTGACATAACAACAAACAATTCTATGTGTCACCAAACCGCAAGACTGACATTTCATTGCTATCAAATATGGATTTTATCGTTTAGCCATTTAACGCTAAAAGCCGTTTTTCAGTGGCACTTGCCAGGAAATAATAAGGTTCTGGTATTGGTAACGGCTTCACGCCAATCAGGCTATCTGAATGCTGCTTCTATCCAGGCCAGAGCGGCTCCCGCCGCTCTGGACTGAACTAATACAGTTAAAATTAACTACCTAGTCAGCCCTGAAAAGCCCTTAATAGACTGTTTTTAAAACAAATTAGCTATTCAGGCATGGATCATTTCGACCAGGAGCGGTAAGC
>NZ_JACJFM010000075.1 GCF_014164585.1 Oceanospirillum sediminis
CTTCCTGAACAATCAGTTATGGCATTTCTCGGTAAAGTCAAAATCCGGGGAAAACGCGCATGCGTGATATTAAAATGTTGAACTAAGCCGCTTCGCGGAGCGGGCGTAACCCTCCGGATATCAACCAGACTTAAGTTTCCATCCATCTGCTGGAGACTTCAAGATGACTCCGTTACGCCAGCAAATGACTGATCAGATGACTCTGAGAGGTTATAGCTCTGCAACCCAAAAAGCCTATCTTTATCAGATCACAGAGTTAGCAAGGTATTATCATCGGTCACCCCATGACTTAACAATAGCTGAGCTACAGCAATATCTGCTTTACCTGATTCGTGAGCGACACTGGTCCTGTTCCAGTTGTCGGCAAGCGATTCATGCCATCCACTTCCTTTATGTTCAGGTACTGCATCGCCCAATAGGGCCATTAGAACTCCCTCACCCGAAGAAAGCCCAGAAGATTCCTGACTTGCTTTATCCCGATGAAGTCAGAGCAATTATTCAGCACTGCAACCATGGCAAGCAGAAAGCCGCTGTGATTCTGGCCTATGCCACGGGGATGAGGATTGGTGAGATCAGCCAGCTACGAATCCATGACCTGGATGGCCAGCATAACCGTATCAAAGTGCGCCAGGGCAAGGGCCAGAAAGACCGCTTTGTCCTGTTTTCTGAGGGATTAAAAGAGAACCTGCGTATTTACTGGCGTCAGTACCATCCCGATGATGTTGTGATTTACGGGCAATATAAAGATCGTCCACTGGATAAAAAATATCTGAGGCTTGAAGTGAAAGAGGCCGCTCAGAGAGCAGGGATAACAAAAGAGATCAGGTTTCACAGCTTACGCCATGCCTTTGCCACTCATCAGCTCATGGCCGGTATGCCATTACCCCGGTTGCAGCTATTGCTGGGACATAAGCAGATCAGTACAACACTCCGTTATCTGCAATGGATTGCCATGATGGACAGTGCCCGATGTCTGAACGAGGATCTTGTGCGTGATCTTTGGGTGACGCCATGAGTAAACTGAATCTGGCTGAAGTCATCCGGTATTGCTATCAGAAAGGCCAGATCCGGGCCAGTCCGAGGCAATGGCAGGTTCTGCATCACCTGATGGACTGTCGAACGGCTAAAATGGGTAGCGCCCTTTATCAGTGTACCGCCTGTCATTCTCGCTGGTTATGGCATCATAGCTGTCGTGACAGACACTGCCCTCAGTGCCAGACCCATGCCAGTCAGCACTGGTATGAAAAACAGAAGCAGCAACTTCTGCCGGTTCCATACTTCCATCTGGTTTTTACTCTGCCTCATGAACTGAATGAGTGGACAGCCCGTTACGACGGACTGATTTATCGGCTGTTGTTCCGGGCCAGCTGGGCCGCACTGAAAGGACTGAGTGAACGCAAACTGAAAGGCCTCCCCGGTATGACTGCCGTACTGCATACATGGGGGCAACGACTGAACCGGCATGTTCATCTGCACTGCCTGATACCGGCGGGTGTACTGAAATATGGCCGGAAGTGGAAAAAACAGAATAAAAACTATCTGTTGCCGGTTAAAGCGTTATCTCATCGTTTCAGAGGGATTATGGTCAGTTTACTCCGCGACGCTGAGCAACAGGGCCTGATGATGGAGCTGAATAAAACAGAGATCACCCGGAAGCTGAATCAGCTGATGAAAAAAACGTGGGTGGTTTACAGCAAAAGTGCCATCCATTACCGGGATACACTGGTTCAGTATCTGGCCCGTTACAGTCACCGGATCGGGCTGAGTAATCATCGCCTGAAGTATCAGGGTGGAGAGCAGATCACTCTGTCCTGTTATGACTACAAACACCACCGTCCTGCAGTTTTACAGCTGACGTGTCGAGAACTGGTTCGACGGTATTTACTGCATGTACTGCCAAAGGGTTTTATGCGCATCAGGCATTATGGTTATCTCGCCAATGCGATCAGAGCAAAATCACTGGCAGTGATACGCAAGGTTGTGGTACAGGCAGAACCTGAGAAAGAGAACATTACCGAAGATAAAAAGCCTCATTGTCCGGAATGTGGTAGCCAGGGTATTCGTTGTACAGGAGAAGTGAAAAAAGCGGACGTCTGTCCGCCGAAGGTCAGCAGTGCATAAACGATAGACGGTAACAGGAACAATGAGTTACCCCCTTCGGGTATATCCCGAGGGACACGGCTTGCCTGACGGGCTGAAAAAGGTTAAAACAGAGCTATATCAGAAAGAAAAGTGAACCGTGTGAGTGAGATCAGGCGTGGACAGCCGGTAAAAAACACTCATAGACAAACCGCAGGTTGACAGGGAAAACAGAGCGTTAAAAAGCAAATCCCCTGCACAATCAGCGGCCGTTCAACAGACGGTTATAGCTATGGCTCCGCCATCCGTATAACCGCTTAATAGTTA
>NZ_JACJFM010000076.1 GCF_014164585.1 Oceanospirillum sediminis
CTGAGCAGTGCGTAGTTCTGACGACTATGGGCTATGCACAACTGTTTCCCCACTTTTTCAAAAACAGGTATTTCCAGCTTTAATGGATTGTTTTCGTGACTTAATCGTCAGCCTGTCTGCCAGAAGCCTTCGTATCGCTCAGATTCCATAACGTCCATCAGGAATTTCACCACGTTCAGCTCCTGAACAGAAACCAGAAGAAATTCTGGCAGTGAAGAACGCATCGCCTGAGCCACAACCGCTTCAGAAGGAGGGGAAGTCTTATCCATCGTTCGCAACCAGCTGCGAAAGTGGTTCCAGACAATGTGATGGAAGTGCAATGCCAGATACTGTAATAGACCCTGAGCAATACAACCCAGCTGAACAAACCGATGATAAGCATTCAGTTTTCGCTGAACACCTGCCCGATAAGCCTCTGGTTTACGATGAAGATACTGATTGCCCGACTTCTTTGAAGGAAAGGTCATATCCTTCATCCAGAAGTGATAGCCATAGCTTCCAATCGTATGCATTGCCTGTTTGAATGACAACTCAATCTTATAGCGATAGCTATACAGGGCAATGATGTCCAGAGGGGACAGTGTTCGATCTGTACAGATCAGAATAATCCGCCCCCGATGGGGGTGATCAACCCAGACAAACCGTATTTTTCTGCCTGCTGGTCGCCAGATCAGATCGTAAGAAAGGTAGCGTATTTCAATGTCCTTTTCACCATAAACAGGACTCGGGGCTGACTCAAAATGTTCATCTAATAAGTGCCAGACATTGCGAACATGAATTTTTCGGCCATAGAGTCTGGGCCTGCCGGGTTTACGGGAATGCGTTATCTGCTGCGCCGGAAGATAAGCCACACTGTTACTTTTTGCCCGGCTGATCAGGTGGTGCCCTCTTTTCAGCAAAGGCCGGATCACTTTCTGACTGGCATAATAAGCATCGGCTACCAGAATGGCAGAGATCGCCATATCCTGAGTGCAGGCGATAAACATTATCGCCAGTTTATCCAGCAGGGTTCTTTTATCCCGATTGGTTGTGATGATGCCTTCATGAATCCGACTGTATAAAGGAACGCAGGCCAGCTTGCCGGTGGCTGACGACACCAGCAGTCCCAGAGCCTGAAAAGAATGCCCCATAATCCAGGCGGGCTTTGAATTATTGCCGGACTCCTGATGGAGTCTTTTAACCGCTGGCATTTTACGCCCTTCTTTGGGTACTTTAATGCCATCGGCGAGTATGATGTGTCGACCGTTGTACTGAACCGGTGTGAACTTTTGGAGCACCAGTCGATACCAGGCTGTTGTGAGTTTATCCAGATTCAGAGCGCTGGAGTGAAATAAATGAAGTAAGGAAGCATAGCATCGGGGTTTAAGAGATAAAGCCCGGATAAAACTGGATACGCCAGCATTGTCGGTTCTGACCGTGAAGCCCATGAGGACCAGACATAACCAGAAGAATGTCCGTTTTCTCGTGCAGGCAGACTTTAAGGACTGGACAGCAGTAAACCATACCCACCATAATTTCATAGTCGCCTCTCGGTTTTTGGTTCGACTTTACTTGTGGTGAGTTTAAGAAAAGATCATAAGCTTGAGAGGCGTCAAGCTTATGCTTCCACTATCGAGAACTTCGCACTGTCCAGT
>NZ_JACJFM010000008.1 GCF_014164585.1 Oceanospirillum sediminis
CGTAAACAATCGGTATCAGCAAGTAATGCCTTAACCCTGTTATTTTGTGGGCAGCTGCCAGATATCTTTGACCGGGCAGCTGAATAGTTACGTGCAATCTTGTCACTGATAGGATCAATGGTGCTGTAAAGCGTGCCATCAAACTGATCCAACAAGCCTTTCTGAGTACCTTTCATACCAGAGAGTTTATCCTGTAGAGCATCAATCGACTGATTGGCCTGCAGAAAAAGTACCTGGGCTTCTTTTACCAGTTGCGCTTCCTTCTCTGTCATGTCAGTCGCTGTATACACTTTCCAGGTTTTATCAATACGGCTCTGAGCTTCCTGAATACCCCGATAAGCCTCCTCAGCACTCATAAGTCCTGCATTAGTTTTATTCACGGCATCAATAATCAATACGGCGTAATCAGTACTGATCAGATAAAGATTTTTAAGGGGGACAACCCGATCATCATAAATCGTTGCCACCCCGTCGTTAGACGCTTTGAGTTCCGTCTCAGCAATGAAAAATGTGGCTAACAGGCCAATCACTGGCATAACCATCATTAAGGCCAGCTTCCTGCCTACAGAAAGTTGATTCAGCATGCAAATATCCCTCATAACTCTGGTTATTATAATTAGAGCATGCGCACTAAATTAGTGCACCACTAAGCCATTCTAGCCTCTTAACAGAGATATGAATATATAAAAACACCAATAGTGTGCATTAATGTGTATTTGTCATACTTTTTTGTAAGCAATCAGTCAGTCACGTTTAAATTTACTCGGGCATTATGAGCTGATACAGAGTAATATCAGCCAGTTAATACCTTTACCTGTAAGAGCCTTATGTTTGAAATCGCCTTATATGAACCCGAAATAGCACCTAATACAGGCAATATCATTCGCCTCTGCGCTAACACCGGATGCTATCTGCATCTGATCGAGCCTTTAGGTTTTGATCTGGAAGAAAAAAAACTGAGACGGGCCGGGCTGGACTACCATGATCTGGCCCGGATGAGTCGACATAAGAATTTCAGCGATTTCATGGCCGAGGTACAGGGAAAAAGGGTTTTCCCCTGTACAACTAAAGCAAAGGGGTTTGCTTCAGATATGGCCTTTCAGGCCGGTGATATATTACTGTTCGGACCGGAAACACGAGGGCTGCCAGCCGATGTTCTGGAGCAATTTGATCCGCAGCAGTGGCTAAGAATTCCTATGATACCCACCAGTCGTAGCCTTAACCTGTCCAACGCAGTATCAGTGATCGCCTATGAAGCCTGGCGGCAGATCGGTTTTGAAGGGGCCGTGTAATCTCTGACTATGGAAGAAAAGCACAGACACAATCAGAAAAGCGGTTATAACCGGAGCAAACGGCAGGCTGCGAGTTACTCAACAGCCTCATCTTCTTCACCGTTAGAATCCAGATTCAACTCCTTAATCTTACGTGTCAGCGTATTTCTGCCCCAGCCCAGCAGCTCAGCAGCATCCCGGCGTCGGCCTGCAGTATGCTTCAGCGCCACCTCAATCATCACCTTTTCAAACTCAGGCACGGCAATATCCAGAATACCCTTCTGTCCCTGAGCCAGAGCCTGATCCGCCCAGTTATTCAGCGCTCCTTGCCAACGGCTGCCCGTATCCTGCCCAGCCTGCTTCTGCTCCATCAACTCAGGCGGAAGGTCATCCATATGCACTTCGCGGCCAGAAGCCATCACTGTAATCCAGCGACAGGTATTTTCCAGCTGTCGGACATTGCCAGGCCAGCTCAGCTGCTGCATATAATCTACGGTATCCTGCAACAGCACCTTAGGCTCTACCCCCAGTTCTTTTGCAGCTTTACCCAGGAAAAAATCCGCCAGACGCGGGATATCCTCACGGCGCTCACTCAGTCTGGGCAGGTGAACCCTTATCACATTCAGGCGATGGAACAGATCTTCACGGAAACGGCCTTCCTGCACCAGGTTTTCGAGATCCTGGTGAGTTGCAGCAATGATCCGGACATCCACTTTCACTGGTGTATGTCCGCCTACCCGATAAAACTCACCGTCAGCCAGCACCCTTAATAAACGGGTCTGAGTATCAGCAGGCATATCACCGATTTCATCCAGAAACAGAGTACCGCCATCAGCCTGCTCAAAACGCCCCCGACGCTGGGTGTTAGCACCGGTAAAGGCTCCTTTTTCATGACCAAACAGCTCAGACTCAATCAGATCTTTAGGAATAGCAGCCATATTCAGAGGAATAAATGGGCTCTGTACCCTGGGACTGTGCTGGTGCAACGCATGGGCTACCAGCTCTTTACCTGTCCCGGACTCACCGTTAATCAGTACAGTAATATTGGAATGAGACAAACGCCCTATCGCCCGGAAAACCTCCTGCATAGCAGGCGCTTCACCAATAATCTCGGTACTGGGCAAGGGCTGAGCTTCAATCTGGGCAGAAGCCTGCTCCTGAGCATGACTGATCGCCCGCTTCACCAGGGCAACGGCTTCATCCACATCAAAAGGTTTTGGCAGATATTCAAAAGCGCCCCCCTGATAAGAGGCCACAGCACTTTCCAGATCCGAGTGCGCCGTCATCACGATGACCGGCAGATCCGGATAACTATCCTGAATCCGGGATAACAGCTCAAGACCATCAATACCCGGCATACGAATATCAGTAATCAGGGCATCCGGTGAGTCTTTACCTAAAGCATGCAAGACCTGTTCTGCCTGCTCAAAGACACTGACATCCATACCTTCCTGTTCCATGGAACGTTCTAATACCCAGCGGATAGAACGGTCATCATCGACGATCCATACGTTTGAAGGACTGTTCATTTTTTATGCTCCAATGGAATCAATAAACGAAATACGGTTTTTCCGGGATGAGATTTACACTCAATCAGGCCATGATGCTGATGCAGAATAGTCTGTGCAATTGACAGCCCCAGTCCTGTGCCTGATGCTCTGCCGGTCACCAGTGGATAAAACAGGGTTTCCATCAGCTCTGACGGAATACCCGGACCGTTATCAATAATATCAACCTGACACAGCAGACGATGTCGCTCCGCCCCCAGTGTAAACTGGCGTTTGGCGCGAGTTCTGAAAGTAATACAGGCATTCTGTGTCTGGCTTTCCTGCAGCGACTGCATCGCATTACGCACAATATTCAGTACCGCCTGTATCAACTGCTCTCTGTCAGCGGTCATATCAGGCAGGCTGGGATCATAATCCCGGATAAGGCGAATCTGCCCACCCGTTTCAGCACGAACCAGAGCAAAAACATGCTCAAGAATCTCATGAATATTCAACGCACCAATATTGGGCATCTTTCTGGGACCCAGCATACGGTCCACCAGATTTCTCAGCCGGTCCGCTTCACTGATAATAACCTCGGTATAATCTTTCAGGCTGTCATCCGGCAAGGCACGTTCCAGCAGCTGAGCAGCTCCACGGATACCACCCAGGGGGTTTTTAATCTCATGCGCCATCCCCCGCACCAGGGTTCTCAGGGTCTCCTGCTGAGCAAACAGCTCCTCTTCCCGGCTGATTCTCAATAAACGATCTCTGGCCTGTAATTCAACCACTAATACGTAGCCATCCTGCGTCAGTATAGGGCTGACGGTGTAATCGACAACCTTCTTTTCACCGTTCGACAACGTAACTCCGGTTTCCCGTTTGGTAAACGGATGTCCGGCACTGGCCGCCTGGCGCCAGGCAGACTCAGTGTCATTGTCCTCGGTAAATAACACAGACAATGGCTGACCAATGGCTCTGTTAGCACCGCAGGCAAACAACATCTCTGCTGCCGGGTTCAGATAAACCAGCTGCAGCGATTTATTCAGCTGAATAACCGCTGTACTGAGGTTATCCAGCAATAACTTATGACTTTCAGATGTAATAGCCACAGTGCTTCCCTCCTTAATAGGGATGCAAAAGCAAAATATGAACCAGAAAAATACAAGTGTTTAAAAAATATGGACTTGTCAGCTATCAAGGGGGCTTCGCGTACACTTTTTTATAGAAACACGGCACCTCAGATATTTACAGCACGCCTATCGCACCAT
Organism: Oceanospirillum sediminis; assembly: GCF_014164585.1. Classification (GTDB taxonomy): domain Bacteria; phylum Pseudomonadota; class Gammaproteobacteria; order Pseudomonadales; family Halomonadaceae; genus Oceanospirillum; species Oceanospirillum sediminis. The sequence goes on from NZ_JACJFM010000008.1 coordinate 4,030, forward strand.
TATAGAGCACAATAAAAAATCCCGTTGGTGCAGCATGCAATATTCTGGTGCAAAGCACTTTTCAGGGAATATAAAAATTAAGATCAGGGTATGGAAAAAGCTTTTCTCTGCGGTCAGAAAAAGCCCGTCAGTGGGGGATATTAATTATCAGGCGTGGACTCAGAGCAACGGGCTTACCCTGCTGATCCAGTATCCGGGCGCGGACTTTATGATGACCACGGGAAAGGTTGTGCAGCAGAAAATACTCGGTATGTAACGGACTCTGGCACACCTTACCATTACACAGTAACTCTGCAGTATGGCCGGTTTGCAGAGCAGGCTGACTGTACATACGAATAATACGCTGCTCCTTCTGATCCGTATGCAGACTGATCAGGCGAACACTTTTATAGGGGGTATCTGCCAGACAATAGCTCCCTGACATTATCAGCCAGATAAAACTGATCCGTAACAGAGCTGACAACATTCTATATTCCGGATTGAAGCGAACAACCACCATCGCCATGAGCGATGCTTTTCAGGCAACAATAAAAAAACCCCTGCAGAGCAGGGGTTTTAAATTCTCTTCTGAGAAGAGAGCGGAAATCTTAACGATTACACACTGTAGTACAGATCGAACTCAACCGGGTGAGTGGTCATGTTTACGCGTGCAACGTCTTCTTTCTTCAGCTCGATGTAAGCATCGATCATGTCATCAGTAAATACGCCACCCTGAGTCAGGAACTCACGGTCCGCATCCAGAGCGGCCAGTGCCTCTTCCAGAGAAGCTGCAACGGTTGGGATCTCAGCCGCTTCTTCTGCTGGCAGATCGTACAGATCTTTATCAGCAGGATCGCCAGGGTGGATCTTGTTCTGAACACCGTCCAGAGCCGCCATCAGCAGAGATGCAAACGCCAGGTATGGGTTAGCGATTGGATCAGGGAAACGAGCCTCAACACGCTTAGCTTTAGGGCTGGAAGTGTAAGGAATACGCAGAGAAGCCGAACGGTTACGTGCAGAGTAAGCCAGCATTACCGGAGCTTCGAAACCTGGAACCAGACGCTTGTAAGAGTTAGTACCCGGGTTACAGAAAGCGTTCAGTGCTTTAGCGTGCTTGATGATACCACCAATGGCAAACAGAGCAGACTCAGACAGACCTGCATACTGGTCACCGGCAAACTGGTTTACGCCGTCTTTCCAGTAAGACAGGTGAACGTGCATACCAGAACCGTTATCACCCACTACAGGCTTAGGCATAAAGGTCGCCGTTTTGCCATATGCGTGAGCAACGTTGTGTACAACGTATTTCAGCATCTGAACTTCGTCAGCTTTCTTAACCAGAGTGTTGAACGCTACGCCGATTTCGTTCTGACAAGCAGTCGCCACTTCGTGGTGGTGAACTTCTACGTTCAGACCAATCTCTTCCATCACGTTACACATAGTGGCACGGATGTCGTGTACAGAGTCAACTGGTGGAACCGGGAAGTAACCGCCTTTAACGCGAGGACGGTGACCCATGTTACCGCCTTCCATTGACTTCTCAGAGTTCCAGGCTGCTTCTTCAGAATCGATCTTCACGAAGCTACCGGACATGTTGGAATCCCAACGCACGTCGTCAAAGATGAAGAACTCAGGCTCAGGACCGAAGAATGCGGTGTCGCCCAGACCAGTAGACTTCAGATACTCTTCTGCACGCTTAGCAACAGAGCGCGGGTCACGCTCGTAGCCCTGCATGGTCGCAGGCTCGATGATGTCACAACGCAGAACCAGAGTCTTATCTTCGAAGAACGGGTCCAGGAAAGAAGAAGAATCATCCGGCATCAGGATCATGTCGGATTCGTTAATGCCTTTCCAGCCAGAGATAGAAGAACCGTCGAACATCTGGCCTTCTTCGAAGAAGTCTTCGTTAACATAACGGGCAGGAATGGTTACGTGCTGCTCTTTACCTTTCGTGTCGGTAAAACGCAGATCTACCCACTTAACATCATTCTCTTCGATTAGCTTCAGAGTTTGCTCTGACATTGCTTGTCCTCCAATGGAGCTTTCGCTTGGTTGTCAAAATCGTGTTTATTTTTTTATCACGATTGGAAAGCTGTACGCCTTCCTTCGGAATTACCTCTTCTTTAGCAATACTAGTGCCATGAATTAAAAACCCATGCTAACCAACGAGTTATGCTCAGAAAGAAGAATTGCCGCACGCCCTTTTGCACCAAAGAAGTGCATCATAATAAATGATCGCACTATTTTGGCTCTTACTCTTTTACAACTTCAATCTCTATAATAATCTCATCCCTGTTTTCTTCCGTTGAGACCAAAGTATGACCATGTACCCGACACCAGGCCGGAATATCGTGTAGTGTACCCGGATCAGTACAATAAACCACCAGATGATCACCATTTTCCAGGGAAGCAATCTTGTTCTGTGTACGGATAACAGGGATAGGGCACAGCAGGTTACGGGCGTTCAGTTCATGTTGGTTCATAGATACGGACCTGAAGAATAGACCTGATGGTCAGAATGATTATGAAAAACAGACATTATGATATGCGCTGTTTTTGTGCAGGAATGGATTCTGGCCCGGTACAGATGAATTCACCTGCACCGGGCTGATACGGGATCAACCCTATGGATATTCTGTCTGAATACGTCCACGATAATAATGCATTGACGATGCTTCAGATACAGACGGGCGCTCCGCAAGGCAACTTCTGATATTTAATATCAGAATGGCTTACAACAGAGAGATTAATGAATATACCAGTCGTCAGGGATCTCTTCCGCTGGCATCGGCTTCACTGTCAGCACCTGCTCCGGGCCATTGTGTTTCTGAACGTAGTTCACAACCACTTCATCCGCATCACGTCCCTGACTGAAACGCGCGACAACACGGGCTGCATTCTGGATATCTTCTTCCGATGGCGTACCGTCGATCAGGGTCAGTGGACCACCATGACTGGTCGGATACAGATAACTGTACATAGGGCGATAGCCGCGCATAAAGTTATTTTCACCCTGCTCACGGCTGACAATCAGCTTAAAGTGTTTCGCTGGACGAATATGGCGTCCTACTTTCAGCAGCATAATGTCGTCTACCTCGTAGTTACGCTCACCACGGGAATCCCACATATCCTGCAGCTTGTTACTGTAGCTTTCGTCGGTCAGGAAACAACAACCACCAGCAGGCTGCGACCATTCAGAGAAGCCCAGCTGTTTCGCCAGTGCAAACTGAGGCTTACGGTTACGGCCATGAAAATCAAACAACTCATCACGATTGACCCACCCCTCACGTTCAGGCAGGGTTTCAGTCAGATGCTTAGCACACAGAGGGCGCAGCAGGCGGTCTTCAATTTTAGATTCACGGGCAATAATAGGCATGGTTTCTTTACGCTGAGACTTCGGACGCTGACCGATCACTTCACCGGTAATCACAAAGTCAAAGTCATTATCCATACACCACTGCCAGGCACGACTGACCATATCGATTTTACAATCAAGACAGGGATTCAGGTTTTGCCCATAGCCATGCTTCGGATTCAGTACAATATCTTTGTACTCTTCCGAGATATCAATAATGTGCAGTTTGATGCCCAGCTGCTCAGCCACCCATAACGAGCTGTTCTTCTTCTCTTTTTCCTTATCCTTCTTACGAATGGCATGGGTATGCCCCTCGACACAGAATCCCGTGTAAAAGTTGATACCTTCAACGTGAATGCCCTGATCCTGAATAACCTTGGTAGCCAGCATGGAATCCAGTCCGCCGGAAATCAGAGAAACGGCCTTGCGTTGTTTACTCATGTCTCACCCGTTTAGAACGACAAAAAAGCGGGATTTTACCGAATCGACGCCAGATAGAAAGTTAAAATCACGACTTTTTATCGACGCCTTGTGATCCTTTTACTCAGGAGTTTCGTAACCGACTGTTTTTGCTTAAAACTTGCACAGACCTGAGCCTGCAGGGACAGGGATCTGTATTACAGACAAAGAAATTCATATAACCGCAACGGTAAAGTGTGTACAATCTCCAGCCTTTTTATTTTTCCTTTGCTATCTTTCAGATGGCAAAAACGTCCAGAGATCTGGGTCCGCTCTTTAGATTGCTTAAGGGTTTATCTATCGTGTGGTGTGGCCGGTCTATTATTTTTGAGCAGGCGAAATACTCCGAATGTCTTCAGATATCAGTAAGTTACGCAATATTGCAATTATTGCGCACGTTGACCATGGTAAAACCACTCTGGTTGATGCCCTTCTTCAGTTCTCCGGCACCCTGGATCGTCGTGACGCTGGTGCAGAGCGCGTTATGGATTCCAACGACCAGGAAAAAGAGCGTGGTATTACCATTCTGGCGAAAAACACCGCCATCAAGTGGAACGACTACCGTATCAACATCGTAGATACTCCTGGGCACGCTGATTTCGGCGGTGAAGTAGAGCGTGTACTGTCCATGGTTGACTGTGTACTGCTGCTGGTTGACGCTCAGGACGGCCCTATGCCACAGACCCGTTTCGTAACCTCTAAAGCGTTTGAGCGTGGTCTGAAGCCGATCGTTGTGATCAACAAAATCGACCGTCCGGGTTCTCGTCCTGACTGGGTGATGGATCAGGTATTTGACCTGTTCGATAGCCTGGGCGCCACTGACGAGCAGCTGGACTTCCCTGTGGTATACGCGTCTGCACTGAACGGTATCGCCGGTGATGATCCGGAAGAGATGGCGGATGATATGAAGCCGCTGCTGGATATGATCATTGATCGTGTTCCTGCACCGGAAGTGGACCCTGACGCAGCGTTCCAGATGCAGATCTCTGCACTGGATTACGACAGCTACGTAGGTGTAATCGGTATCGGCCGTATTACCCGTGGTAGTCTGAAGCCAAATCAACAGGTCGTGATCAAGGATATCGAAGGTAAAGAGCGTAAGGGTAAAGTCCTGAACGTTAAAGGTTACCTGGGGCTGGAGCGTGTGGATACAGACCTGGCAACTGCCGGTGATATCGTATGTATCAATGGTATTGATGGCCTGAGTATCTCTGATACGCTGTGTGATCCTGAGCAGGTTGAAGCACTGCCTCCTCTGACCGTTGACGAGCCGACCGTAAGCATGACCTTTATGGTGAATGACTCTCCGTTTGCGGGTAAAGAAGGCAAGTTCGTCACCTCACGTAATATCAAAGAGCGTCTGGATCAGGAGCTGATCCATAACGTCGCGCTGCGTGTAGCACAGGGTGATACTGCGGATAAATTCATCGTTTCCGGTCGTGGTGAGCTACACCTGTCGGTTCTGATTGAAACCATGCGTCGTGAAGGCTTCGAGATGGGCGTTTCTCGTCCAGAAGTAATTCAGAAGGATGTGGACGGCGTACTGATGGAACCCTATGAAAACGTGGTGATCGATGTTGAAGATCAGCACCAGGGTTCAATCATGGAAGAGATGGGTCTGCGTAAAGGTGAGCTGACCAACATGGAGCCAGACGGAAAAGGCCGCGTTAAGCTGGAGTTCACCGTGCCTTCCCGTGGTCTGATCGGTTTCCGTGGCCAGTTCCTGACTCTGACTTCAGGCTCCGGTATCATGACCAGTGTATTTGACCGTTACGACACCGTTAAAGACGGTGAAGTCGCTAAGCGTCAGAACGGTGTTCTGGTGTCTATGGTGAAAGGTAAGACGCTGGCATACGGTCTGTTCGGCCTGCAGGACCGTGGTCGTCTGTTCCTGGGTCACGGTGTGGAAGTATATGAAGGTCAGGTGATCGGTATTCATTCACGTAGCAATGATCTGGTGGTTAACCCGACTAAAGGTAAGCAGCTGACTAACGTTCGTGCCTCTGGTACTGACGAAGCGCTGACCCTGACGCCGCCAATCAAGCACACGCTGGAGCAGGCGCTGGAATTCATCGAAAACGATGAGCTGGTAGAAGTAACACCAGAATCCATCCGTATCCGTAAGAAGCTGCTGACTGAAAACGAGCGTAAGCGCGCGAAGAACAAGTAACAGCTTTTCTGCCTGATACTAAAAAGCCGACAGTAATGTCGGCTTTTTTGTTTTCCCGACAATTAAAGCAGGTTAAAGTAAAGGCCACCCTCACCAGGAAAAGGAAGCAGCTGATGACCCGGATACCGGTCGATTACGACTCTGGCCTGAAAATAAATAGCACACCACCTGTCTATCTGTTTGAAGACTTTCTCTCTTCAGAAGAGGCTGCAATGATCATTGAAGCAGCAGAGTCAAAAATGAAGCGGGCCACCGTCAGCTCAGATAAAGCCGGAGTTGAAAGTAAAGGCCGTACCGGAAGGAACTGCTGGCTGCCTCATAATCACACCCCTCAGCTATTGAAGCTGGCACAGCGTATCAGCAAATTAGTGGGTATAGATCTGATTAAAGCAGAGTCTTTTCAGGTAATCCACTATGGGGAAACTCAGGAATATGCAGCACACTTTGACGGCTGGGACAGCAGTACCGACAGAGGTATTCGCTGTATGCAAAAAGGCGGACAACGACTGATTACCTGCCTGATCTATCTGAATGATGTAGAAGCCGGTGGTGGTACCGGATTCCCGAAACTGGATGTTGAAGTGAAAGCTAAGCAGGGGCGCATGGTGATTTTCCATAACTGCCATGAAGGTACAAATCAGCGCCACCCGGATAGCCTGCATGGTGGCTTACCCGTTGAGAAAGGAGAGAAATGGGCTGTTAACTTATGGTTCAGGGAAAAACCTTATCAGCAACAACAGCTTAAACCCGGAGTACCTATCCGGCAGAAATTCAGTAAAGTTTTCTGACTTCAGCTCTTTCTGAACACATATAATAAAAAACGGGGCCATGCCCCGTTTTTTATTCAACTGATGCAGAGATCAGCCTTCTTTCTTTTCTTTGCTTTCTGGATTGATATCCAGCAGCTCAACTTCAAAAATCAGAGTTTCGTTAGGGCCAATCGCACCACCGGCACCACCTGGGCCATACGCCAGCCCGGAAGGAATAAACAGCTTCCACTTACTGCCAACACTCATCAGCTGCAGTCCTTCCTGCCAACCCGGAATAACCTGATTCAAAGTAAAGGTTACCGGCTCACCACGCTGCAAAGAGCTGTCAAATACCTGACCGCTGATCAGTTTTCCCTCATAGTGAACTTTAACCTGATCCGTTGCCGCAGGTTTAGCACCATTACCCGCTGTCAGCACCTGATACTGCAAACCAGATTCAGTGGTTTTTACATCGGATTTTTTACCATTTTCAGTCAGAAAATCTTCACCTTTTTTCAGATTCTCTTCTGCTGCTTTAGCCTGAGCCTCCTGCTGCTCCTGAATCTTCTTCTGCTGGAAAGCCTGCATAGTCTGGCCCACTTCAGCGTCGGTCATCTTCATCTCTTTACCGGCATAAAGGTCTTTAATCGCCTGCGCCATAACATCAACATTCAGGTTTTCAACATCCTGTTTCAGACGCTGACCCATAATCATGCCCAGGCTGTAGCTCAGACGATCGTCTTCTGTTTTCAGCTCAGTTGCAGCCATAACAGGTGTGGCCAGCAGACCGCTCAGGGCCAGGGTCAGTAATGCTTTTTTCATGAAAACTCCTTCATGGGATTAATCTTAACCCCTTGTTTATATTTATCAGCGCATCTGCGATCTTATTGGCTGGCGCTTAAGAATAGCTTAATTCAGTTTCTGTTACTGAGTACCGAATCGACAACCATTACATCAGATAGTTCGGTTCTGGCAGAGAAAAGCCTGAACTCAGGCAGGTACTCATAATTAGCATCAGAGCCATCACCAGTATCCGAATCGATATAGCAGACCCGATATACCAGTGATGATATAACCAGAAACTACAGCAAACCGGCTTCAGTCATAACTGACTGATGGGGGCAAAATACCTCCAGTTCAACAGTCAGAGAACAAATAAAAGCTTTAATATCCCCGACACTAGCAGAATATAAACGCATGAACTGTGTCCGGGTCTTCATATTTATAATTCTGTAACCAGCTGGTGCGCCCGCTCTTCATCAATAACTTTCTCTGCAATTTTCGCTAGTTGCTGCTGGGACGTCAGACTCAGCGTCGTGTCCTTAACGACAAAGGACAAATTGGTTTTCAAAGCCTGCTCACGATCCTCAGCCGTAACCAGCCCTTTCCTCAGGCTGTACAGCAGATAAAGCAGAGCCTGCTCATGCTGTTCGGATAACAACTCAGCCTGCAATAAGTGGCTTTGCAGCTTCTGCAGATGCGGTTGTGCCGTTGCCATCGGTTTCAGCTGGCGACGCTGCTTCCTTAAAGGCACCACATACTGATTGTGCCAACCCAGTACAGGCTCTACCTGCTGCGCCCAGTCTTCTGCATACGACATATTCTGTGTCGCCAGCCAGCAGGAGAATAATAACTGGTTAACCATAATATTCTGATGATCCTGCAGATAGATACAGGCGGCTTCCACCTCATCCAGGCGATAGAGTTTCGTAGAAAAAAGCCAGAATGGGTTATCATACTCCAATGAGATTTCTGACATGTTGCCTGCCTCCGGGCCAGCGATAATTTTTACTATTTGATATCCGTTACCAGACAATGATTACACTAGAACGCCTGAGCCTGCAACGTGGAACCCAGATTCTGCTGAAGGACACCTCTCTGATTATTCACCGTGGCCAGCGCATCGGCGTTGTAGGAGCCAATGGTGCCGGTAAATCCAGCCTGTTTAAACTGTTATTAGGGGAACTACACCCGGATACCGGTGATCTTTCAATGCCGGGCAATTTGCGTATTGCCCATATGGCTCAGGAAGTTCACGCGCTGGATAAAACAGCCCTGGAGTACGTACTGGATGGCGATAAGGTACTGCGCCAGATTCAACAGCAGCTGACAGATGCTGAAGCCTCTGGCGACAATCACGCCATTGCCGCCCTGCACGCCAGAATGGAAGAGGTTCATGGTTATACTGCCGCTAACCGGGCAGAACAACTGCTGCTGGGGTTAGGCTTTACTATGGCTCAGACTCAGCTGCCGGTTAAATCCTTTTCCGGTGGCTGGCGTATCCGTCTGAATCTGGCCCAGGCGCTGTTGATGACCTCGGACTTACTGCTGCTGGACGAACCCACCAACCACCTGGACCTGGATGCTACGCTCTGGCTGGAAAACTGGCTGAAACAATATCCGGGAACCCTGCTGTTGATTTCTCACGACCGGGATTTCCTCGACAGTGTGACCGAAGGCATCGCCCATTTCGAACATCAGAACATTACGCTTTATCGGGGCAACTACTCGGCGTTTGAAATCATGCGCGCTGAACGCCTGTCTCAGCAACAGGCCCAGTTTGAGAAGCAGCAGGTACGTATCGCCCAGATCGAGAACTTTGTCCGCCGCTTTAAGGCCAAGGCTTCAAAAGCCAAGCAGGCCCAGAGCCGGGTAAAAGAGCTGGAACGCATGGAAAAAATTGCTCCGGCACATGTTGATTCACCGTTTGAGTTCACCATTCCCTGTTCTGAGAAAACCTCTTCACCACTACTGGTTCTGGACCAGGCCAATATCGGCTATGGCGACAAAACCATCCTGCAACAGGTGAATCTGAGTCTGCTACCAGGCATGCGAATTGGCCTTCTCGGCCCTAACGGCGCCGGTAAATCCACTCTGATTAAAACCATGGTCGGCGACGTTCAACCTCAGGCAGGTATCTTTACCGCTGGTGAAAACCTGAAGGTGGGTTACTTTGCTCAGCATCAGCTGGAAGCGCTGGATCTTGCTGCTTCGCCTTTGCTGCATGTGCAACGTATGTCGCCTAAGGTGTCAGAACAGGAGATTCGTAACTATCTGGGCGGTTTCGGCTTCAGAGGAGATGATGCTGACACCGAAGTCAGCCGCTTTTCCGGCGGCGAAAAAGCCCGCCTGGCACTGTCACTGATCGCCTGGCAGAAACCAAACCTGCTGCTGCTGGACGAACCCACCAACCACCTGGATCTGGAAATGCGTCTGGCATTGACTATGGCGCTACAGGCTTTTCCGGGCGTGGTGATTATGGTATCCCACGATCGTCATATGCTGCGTAATACCGTAGACGAATTCTGGCTGGTCTGTGATGGCCAGGTTCAGCCTTTTGACGGTGATCTGCCAGATTATTATCAGTGGATGAAACAGCGGACTCAGGAGCTGAACAAACCCTCTCAGAGCACAGCTAATACTGATAGTCAGGACGTCAAACGAGATCGTAAAGAGGAACGTCGCCTGGCGGCACAGCGTCGGGAGCAGCTGCGTCCACTGAAAAAACAGCTGGATAAACTGGAGAAGCAGCTGGATAAGGTTCAGTCCGAGCTATCGGATATTGAACAGGCGATGGCCGAGCCGGATATCTATGAAGCCGCCAATAAAGACAAGCTGCAGGTATTGTTAAAGAAACAGGGTGAATTGAGCCAGCAGGCTGAAAGCATTGAAGAGGAATGGATGCTGATTCAGGAAGAGCTGGAAGCTCTGGAAGCAGAACTGGAAGCCGAATAATCAGACCTCATTCGGATGAGTATACCTGAGACAGAGAGATCCGTTATCTGTAGCGGATACTCTTATCGGCATAGCGATATCCGTCCACACAAAATGAGAATCAATATCATAAATTATGATATATACCGACATGGATAGACAGATCCAGTCTGAAAACCGGACAGCAGTAAATGCAGATCAGAAAGAGTGAAAAATACAACAGAGCACTATGGAGTGAATACTCTGACAGGACTGATAATTCCCCTCAGTTTTACGGGTTATTTCCTGTTATCAAACATCAATACAGTTTTTTCCTCTACTCGTTGTGCACTTGCGCCAATGTTCTATTGACATCTGCATGGCTCTGTTAGAACCTACTTCTCCTTATTTTACGGGCGTAGAGATAATGGGTGACCCCCCGAAGTCTACGTGAAGGGTAAACAGGCTAATTTACCCGCCGAAGGAATAGCAGGCCCAGGTTTATCCGCCAGGCCTGGCTGACGCCCCGACCCGCATATACCCGTGCGAAGAAGAGTGCAGGACCCACCCGGTCCTAAGTGCCAGGTAAGGCAGCCTTGTCATGAGCCTGCATGACTAAGCGATGTTGAAGGTGGCTGCCCTTTATCAGTCACCTCACTTGGAAAATTTATATATCCGGAATAACGCATAGCCGACTCAGGCTGTCGTTTCTTGTGATAGTTGTTCGTTTTTGCACTCGAACTATTTTTTTAGGGGGTTCACTACGGTGGAATTACTTTCTGGCGCCGACATGCTCGTTCGTTCTCTTCAGGATGAGGGCGTAGAGTACATTTATGGTTATCCCGGCGGCTCGGCTCTTCATATTTACGATGCCATATTCCGCCAGGATAAAGTTAAGCACATTCTGGTTCGTCACGAGCAGGCAGCTGCCCATATGGCAGACGGTTACGCCCGCGCGTCCGGCAAACCGGGGGTGGTACTGGTAACGTCTGGTCCTGGCGCAACTAATACCGTGACCGGTATTGCCACAGCTTACATGGATTCTATTCCTATGGTCGTGCTGTGTGGTCAGGTCATGAGTCACCTGATTGGCGAAGATGCGTTCCAGGAAACGGACATGATTGGTGTGTCCCGCCCTATCGTTAAACACAGCTTCAGTGTGAAGCATGCTTCTGAAATCCCGGAAGTGATTAAGAAAGCTTTCTATATTGCAACCACAGGCCGCCCTGGTCCGGTTGTAGTAGATATTCCAAAAGATATGACAGCTCCGACTGATCGTTTCGAATATGAATATCCTAAGAAAGTGAAAATCCGCTCATACAACCCGGTGGTTCGTGGCCACACGGGCCAGATCAAAAAAGCGGTTGATATGATGCTGAAAGCTAAGCGTCCGATTCTGTACGCTGGCGGTGGTGTCATTCTGGGTAAAGCGGCACCTCAGTTCACTGAACTGGCAAAAAAACTGGGCTTCCCGGTCACCTCATCTCTGATGGGTATCGGCGCTTATCCTCAGACAGACAAACAGAGTGTTGGATGGCTGGGTATGCATGGTAGCTATGAAGCGAATATGACGATGCACCATTCAGACCTGATTGTCTGCATCGGCGCTCGCTTTGATGATCGTGCCACCAATAACACCAGCAAGTTCTGTCCGACGGCGAAGATTATCCATGTGGATATCGACCCGGCATCTATCTCAAAGACAGTGCGCGCCGATGTACCTATCGTTGGCCCGGTGGATTCTGTACTGAGTGAAATGCTGGATCTGGTTGAACAGGCGAAAAACAGCCCTGATCAGGATGCTCTGGCTGATTGGTGGAAGCAGATCAATGACTGGCGTGCCAGCCATTCTGTGCTGTATACCGCAGAAGAAGATCGACCAATCAAACCACAGCAGGCTGTTGAAGCCATGTGGAAGGTTACAGAAGGCGATGCTTACGTCGTAACAGATGTAGGTCAGCACCAGATGTTTGCGGCTCAATACTACAAGTTTGACAAACCAAACCGCTGGATCACTTCAGGTGGTCTGGGCACTATGGGCTTTGGTTTCCCGGCAGCAATGGGCATCAAACTGAACTACCCTGACAACGATGTGGCCCTGGTCACCGGTGAGGGCAGTTTCCAGATGATGATGCAGGAGCTGTCGACCTGTAGTCAGTTTGGTATTCCGGTGAAGATTATCAACCTGAATAACCAGTCTCTGGGCATGGTTCGTCAGTGGCAGGATCTGAACTATCAGGAACGCCACTCTCAGTCTTACATGCAGTCTCTGCCTGACTTTAAGATGCTGATTGAGGCCTATGGCCACGTTGCTCTGAAAGTTGAGAAGATTGAAGATCTGGAGCCCACGCTGGAAAAAGCGTTTGCTATGAAAGATAAACTGGTGTTTGTGGACGTTATGGTCGATCCGAAAGAGCACGTTTATCCGATGCAGATTCCTCAGGGGTCGATGCGTGACATGTTGCTGAGTAAGACGGAGCGTACCTAAGATGCGACACATTATCTCAATTCTGATGGAAAATGAGGCCGGTGCGTTATCACGGGTAGTAGGCCTGTTCTCTCAGCGTAACTTCAACATTGAATCGCTGAACGTTGCACCTACAGAAGATCCGACACTGTCTCGTCTGACGCTGACGACCAAGGGTTCTGATCAGGTGATCGAACAGATCACTAAACAGCTGAATAAACTGGTTGATATCGTCAAACTGGTTGACCTGACAGAAGGTGTTCACGTGGAGCGTGAACTCATGCTGGTGAAGGTTAAAGCCGTTGGTGCTCAGCGTGCTGAAATTAAACGCACAACGGATATTTTCCGTGGTCAGATCGTTGATGTCACCAGCACCATGTACACCGTACAGATGGTTGGTGATAGCGACAAGCTGGATTCCTTTATCCAGGCTCTGGGCGTTAACACGATTCTGGAAGTCGTGCGTACCGGAGTATCCGGTATTTCTCGCGGTGAAAAGGTTCTGAGCCTCTGATATCCGGCGATTAATATCTGCTCTCCTTTTAAAGCCGTTCTCATCACTGGGAACGGCTTTTTTATGCCTGTCTCTCTGTTGACACCCATCAGAACTAAGATCGAAGCAGCCCTCATATCCCTTCCTGATAAGTGCAACGCCTTCTTCTCCCACATTCCTCATGTCTGCACAACAGGGACATTATGACCCTGATACTTATGACTTATGGGTCTTTTTGATCAGATCAGATAGGAATATTCATCATCCTTTTTCATAACCTCTTGTAAAAAAAGGCTTTACAGTGACTGGCTTAGCTTTTGCTAAACCCTGCAGCAGGTTCGGACGTTTACAGAACAACCCCAACCCTCCGACCTCAATTCCAAATGTCATAACAACAAGAATGGAGTTCATTTATGTCTGCTTCTTCAGGGCCTCTGGCCTTTTTGATGAAAGACCGGATCGTTGCTAAGCCGGGCTTTAATCGTTGGTTGGTGCCGCCCGCATCAATCGCAATTCACATGTGTATCGGTTCCGTTTATGCCTGGAGTATTTTCAACCCACCTCTCGTGAAGCAGGTGGGCGTAGTCGCCAGTGCAGCGGATGACTGGACACTCAGTTCCGTGGTCTGGATCTTCTCCACCGCGATTGTTTTCCTGGGGCTGGCTGCGGCTGTTGGCGGTAAATGGCTGGAAGAAGTGGGCCCGCGTATGGTCGGCTTTCTGGCTGCGATCTGCTGGGGAGGCGGCTTTCTGATCGGCAGTGCCGGTATCGCGACCCATCAGCTCTGGCTGGTCTATCTCGGATATGGAGCGATAGGAGGCTGTGGCCTTGGCCTCGCCTATGTTTCCCCGGTCAGTACCCTGATACGCTGGTTCCCGGACCGAAGGGGGATGGCGACCGGGATGGCGATTATGGGCTTTGGTGGTGGTGCGATGATAGGTGCGCCCCTGAAAACCTGGCTGCTGTCTGTGTATTACGAAGCACCGCAATATCTGGGTAAGCTGGCCGATGTTAATCTGATCACAGAAGGTGGTCGTCGTTTTGCTGAGGTTGCGGGACAACAGGTTGAAGTGGTTGTGGCAACAGCAGCCGATATGGCTAAAGTGCCAGTGCCCGGACCTGAAGGTGTCTATAAGGTGTCTATGTTGTCGGCACGGGTGATACCGGTGCCGCAAGCGTCTTCCTGACCCTGGGTATTGTCTATTTTGTCATTATGACGATTGCGGCGTTCTCATATCGCGTACCGGCAAAAGACTGGGCGCCGAAAGGCTGGACACCGCCATCTGACGAGAAATCCGGTAAGAAGATGATCTCTGATAATCATGTTCATATCGACCAGGCGATTAAAACTCCTCAGTTTGCCCGTATGTGGATTGTGCTTTGCCTGAACGTGACGGCCGGTATCGGGGTAATTGGTGTCGCCAAGACCATGATGGGTGAGATCTTTGGTTCGACCCTACCCGAAATTGTCGATGCCAGTTTTGCCGCCACCTATGTGCTGATGATCAGTGTCTTCAATATGGTGGGGCGTTTCTTCTGGGCTTCTATTTCTGATTTTATTGGCCGTAAAAACACCTACCACTGCTTCTTTGTGCTGGGCACGCTGCTGTATCTGTCGATTCCCTTCGTGGCGACTCAGGTCAGCGTAGAGCCGTCTACCATGTGGCTGGTACTGTTCTATGGTGCGACCATGACCATCTTCACCATGTACGGCGGTGGTTTTGCCACTATTCCGGCTTACCTGGCTGATATCTTCGGCACTCTGCACGTGGGTGGTATTCACGGCCGTCTGCTGACCGCATGGAGCACCGCAGGGGTTCTGGGGCCATTTGCCATTACCTATCTGCGTCAGATGTCGGTGGAAGATGCCCTGAAAGATCTGGCGGCTAAAGTCGACCCGGAAGCCTTCCGTCAGGCCTTTGGGGCAGGCATGGATCAACTGGAAAACCTGATCGCAGCCAAAACGGTAACGATCTCCAGGCTGATGGAAATCGCCCCGGCAGGTACGGTTGATCCGACCTCCAGTCTGTATAACACCACCATGTATGCGATGGCTGCACTGCTGGTGATCGCCTTCTTTGCCAACCTGGGCATCAAGCATGTGGATGACAAGCACCACGTGCATAATACCCACCCGGAACATGCACCTGATAAACCCGTGCAAAAAACAGATAACACATCAAACAAGGAAGCTGAACCTGCCTGATACCTTGTTCAGATGCTCTGCCGGTTAATCCGGCAGAGCGTTTTTAATATCACGACATCTTATTCAATAGACTCTCTATCAATACCCCTCTGGCACCAGTAGTTGTGTCTGCCCCGATTGCTCCAGACGACAGTTAAAACCAAACACCTGCTGAATACTGTCCTCATTGATCACCTCGCCTGGTGCACCCTGAGCCAGAATCTGCCCCTGTTTCATCAACAGAATATGATCTGAGAAGTAGATCGCCTGACTGATATCGTGCAGTACCATAACTACAGTCGTACCTTGTTCCCGATTCAGCTGTCGTACCAGAGACAGAAGCTCATACTGATGGGCAATATCGAGAAAACTAGTGGGTTCATCCAGCATCATAAGTGGCGCCTGCTGGGCCAGCACCATCGCCAGCCAGGCGCGCTGGCGCTGACCTCCAGACAGACGATTCAGATGCCGATCAGCCAGAGTTTCCAGCCCGGTTTTGACCAGAGCATCCTGCACAACACGATGGTCCTCTGCAGAGCTGATGGCCAGAAAACGGCGATACGGATAACGCCCCAGCATCACCAGTTCTGCCACCGTCATGGTATCCGGTGCTTGCGGGTGCTGAGGCAGAAAAGCCAGCTTGCGGGCAATCGCTTTACGGGAGAGCGCGCCTAGCGGGTCCTGACCCAGTCTGATCTCGCCTTCCGTGATCGTTTGTTGCCCCGATAAGGCTTTTAGCAGAGTTGATTTACCACAGCCATTTGCCCCCAGAAGAGCTGTCACCTTACCCTCAGGCAAAGTCACATCCAGTTGTTTCAGTACCTGAGTCTGCTGGTATTGCACGCAGATATGATGAGCAGAAATAGCAGTCACGATAGCACCTTTGCAGCCGGAGGCTTTTTCAGTAACAGGAAGATAAAGACAGGTACGCCGGTAATGGCGATGATCAGTCCGAAGGGCAGCTGGATCGGCGCAAATAAAGTACGGGCGATAAGATCCGCCAGAACACATAGAATGCAGCCCCATAACAGCGTCGGTAATAGCAGAGCGGCAGGTGTTTTCTCACCGCTGAAGCGGGCCAGGTGCGGGGCTAACAAGCCAATAAAAGCCAGTGCTCCAACAGCAGTAACTGCCAGTGCACTGAGTACTCCGGCGGCTAACAGACAATACAGACGGGTTGATGACTCCAGCCCCAATGCCGTTGCGGTATGCTGATCCAGCAGCATAGGTTTCAGGTGCAGAGTCAGTAACACAGACAATATCAGTACCGGCAGTGCCATTACCAGCAACCAGAGTGCCTTCTCCTGATAAGCACCGGATAAACTGCCTGACAGCCAGGTCAGCACCTGACCGATCTGATGGGTTTCAGCGCTCAGCATCAGCAGATTCAGTAAAGCAGAAAGCAGAGCTGATAAACCGATACCACACAGAATCAGTGCCACCGGGCTTAAGCGCTGACTCAGCCAGCCGATTACCGTCAGAGTAAACAGACTCCCAGCAGCCCCGGCTAAGGCCTGCCCGACCAGCATCTGTTCTGGTAAAAACATAACGCTGCACAGTACCGCAATCGCAGCCCCCTGATTAATGCCCAGAATACCAGGATCAGCCAGATGGTTTCCAGTCAGGGTCTGCAGCAACAGTCCGGAGCAGGCCAGGCAGGCCCCCGCGGTGATGGCCAGTAACAAACGAGGGACACGCAGTTCCATAACCAGTTGCCAGGCAAGCTCGCTTTGCTCTGACAGAAGTAATGCCAGGGTATCGGCGCTGCCGTTAAACAGATAGAGCAACACACTGATCAGTGCCAGAGCGATTAGCCATAAGTGACGTAACAGATAGCTCATGTCCGATACCTCTGATACACCAGCCACATAAACCAGGGCGCGCCAATAATCGCCATAGGAATACTGGGAGAGGCCGATGTTTCCGGAGCAACCCAACGGGTCAGGCCATCGGCCAGGGTCATCATAATCGCCCCCAGTAACAAGCTGGCACTGAGATGAGCGCTCGCTTTAACACCGACCAGTAACCGGGCCAGATGAGGCACCACTAAACCGGTAAAAAGTATCGGCCCGGTTACCGCAACGGAGGCTCCGGTCAGTAACAGAATCAGAACCAGCACAACCAGATAGACCCTCAGGGGGGAGATCCCCAGGCTACTGGCCTTGGCTTCTCCAGTAGTGACCAGATTAACCCCGGGCAGCATCAGATAGCTAACGGCAAAACAGCTCAGGCAGATCAGCGCCAGAACCGGCAGTAACTCAGCAGGGACAAACGCCAGACTGCCGGACAGCCAGAAGCGGATCGCATTAATCGCGTGTTGCTCCAGTAACAGCATGCTGGTGGTCAGCGCGGCAAAAAAACTGGCCATCAGTGCGCCTAGCAGAATCAGGGTGCTGGTATCGTTACGCTGCCGGTTCGCCAACATCAGGACCAGCAGTAATCCTCCGGCAAAAAGAGCGCCGACCAGTGCAGCACTAAAACGCATTACCGGGCTCATTTCGATACCCAGAATAAATACCAGCACTAGTGCCAGTGCGCTACCCTGAGTCACACCCAGTGTCGAAGGGCTGGTCAGAGGGTTCTGGCTCAGTCGCTGTAATAAAAAACCAGCACAGCCCATAGCGGCACCGGTCAGCAGGCCCGCTATCAGTCGGGGAAAACGAAGCTCTGTCAGTACCAGCTGCTGAATCGGTTTTTGAATGGATTGTTGCAGTGATTGAGCGTCAGATACCAGACTCAGGTATAAGTCTGCTAAAGACAGTTGTGGATAACCGGCCAGCAGAGATAACAGCACAGAGGCCAGCAATACCGTAACCAGAACCAGCCAGATAGCATACTGCCGGATCAGGTTGAATAACCCGGATGCGGCTGTCGCTTCAGGATGAGGGCGTGTAAGCACGGATAATCGCCTCCAGATCGTGTAATACCTGTTCTGCCGCCAGCGGTCCTATGCCCAGCATCCAGTAATGGTCATCCAC
Source organism: Oceanospirillum sediminis (assembly GCF_014164585.1). Classification (GTDB taxonomy): domain Bacteria; phylum Pseudomonadota; class Gammaproteobacteria; order Pseudomonadales; family Halomonadaceae; genus Oceanospirillum; species Oceanospirillum sediminis. The sequence goes on from NZ_JACJFM010000008.1 coordinate 22,558, forward strand.
CGGGACAATCCGGCCTTTGAGTAATGACCAGAAGCCGGTGCCCTGCCACTGGCGAATCATAGATCCCAGTTCAGGGCTGTATTCGCTCAACAGGATCAACTCCCCCTCCAGCTGACGAATCTGCGCCGGTGAACGCAGCCGGGTGGCAAAGCCTTTAATATCCTGATTTTCAGGACGACGAATACCGCATTGGTCCAATAAGGTGTGGATAAAAGTATCCTGCAGATACAGACGCACATGGTCCTGCATGGAGCGAACAACAGACACTGTGGGACGGCCTTTCTGTCTATATAAGGCATTAATACGCTGGCATTGCTGCTCAAAACCGGTCAGCCAGTCACTGGCTTTTTGCTCCTGCTGTAAGGCGCGGGCAAACAGCTGCAGATTATCCCGCCAGCTGACACCAATGCGTTCGCTGAGTACCGTCGGTGCGATCCGACTCAGTATTGGATACAGATGACCGTGCACTGAGCGACTGCCCAGAATCAGATCCGGTTGCAGCTGGAGAATACGCTCCAGATCCGGTTCAGAGTTTAATCCGACAGAGATCGGTGTCTGATCTGCCGGGATATAGTCCGGCAGATGATCGATCTGATAGGGATAGGTGGTTGCTACAGGTAAATGCCCCAGCCCGACACTGATATCCAGTTCACCGGTATCCAGTACCACCAGGCGGCGCACCTGATGAGGCACACAGCTTTGTCCCATTGCATGCTCGACCCAATGACAGCTTTCAGCAGAACGGTCAGGGTTAGCAGAATTGTGAGTTAAAGACGCAGAAAAGCCTGCCCTTGCAATCAGCAAAGACAGGCCTGCCATGAGAAACAGAACCAGAGTTCTGCCTGCCCGGAGACAGGGGGCTATAGCCCTGCCCCGGTGCAGATTGTGCCGGTGATACCGTAAGTTCATTGGTCAGACTGCATTACCATTGATGATGATAAGACACCATCAGAGTACGTCCCGGTGCGTAGTGTTGCCCCTGAGATTCCGAACGGTTCAGCTGTCCCAGTACAGTGCGGTAATCTTCATTCAGCAGGTTTTCGATCCCGACATTAATACTGCCTTGTCCCAGCTGATACGCAGCAAAATAATCCAGTGTGGTATAGGCTTTAACTTCGCCCCGCCCCCAGCCTGCGCCATCTTTGAATGCTTCATCGCGATCGGCTGAATGATTCACCTGAACTTTATGCAGCCAGTCTGCTGATGACTGATACTGCACGTAAGCGCTCAGCTGTACAGGTGGGACACGGAAGCTGTTCAGATCCAGCCATTTGCCCTGGTTCTTGTCGTAGGATTCCCCCTTCATCCAGGTCAGCAGGCCACCCAGGCGCCATTGATCATTCAGCTGATGGCGACCGGTCAGCTCAAGACCAGTGATGCGTTCTTTAACCCGAGGCAGCACCAGAGAGAAGTCTTCAATGGCGATACTCCCCAGATCCGAGGTGCTGTGAAATACCGCCGCACTCAGCTGAGTATCACCCAGGTCAGAGCGAACACCCACTTCATAGGTATCGGTTTTCATCGGTTCCAGTTCGGAACTACCAGCATCAAAGTTGGAGGTATAACGCAAACGCAGGCCCAGATCTGGCAGCTCAAAACCCTGAGAGAAGTTGGCGTATACTTCGGTCTGGTCTGTTACCAGCCAGGTCAGACCGGTATTGAACATCACATCGTCATAAGAGATGCGACCGCCATCAATGGGGACTTCCTGGCCCAGGGTGACATAATCATCAAATTCAGCGCTGATGGTTTCGTAGCGCAGGCCACCTTCCCAGATCAGGTTATCGCTCAGATCTGCTTCCAGCTGAGCAAAACCTCCCAGAGTTTTCTGACGGATCTCAGGTACAAAGCCTTTTTTACCGGTCTGAACAAAGTTCAGCTTATTGCTGTTGTCGTAAATATCACCATCGTAGATCAGCGCAGGGCCGTCTTCGGTAGCGTGGTTAAAGTCCACACCCCAGCGCAGCATAACGGCATCGTTAACCGGGGTGTTCATGGTCAGGCGAGACCCCCAGTACTGACCGGACAGCTCGGTCTGAGCCAGATGGTTCCACGAGCCATAAGGGCGACCATCAAAGGGCAGGAAACGGTTGTAGGTATCGCGGTAATACAGCTGGGCATCCAGCGCACCCAAAGCGGTTTCGTACAGTGACCAGGCCAGATTCAACTGAGTATTCTCAACGGCGGTTTGCTTATCCAGTGACAGGCCGGATGCTGCCAGAGCTTTACCGTCAGGGCCATCAACCCGCGTATAGTCGGTATCCTGGTCCCGTTCCAGATGATTCACCGACAGCGTAATCGCCTGCTTGTCATCGCTCCAGCGCACTTTACCTGCCAGTGTCAGCGAACCGGTATCACTCAGATCACTTTGCCCCAGTTCAGGCGCAATGCGATCACCAACAGCATCAAAGAAACCGCCAGTCTGTTCGTAACCTATGGTCAGACCGTAATCCAGCGAACCATCCTGTTGATCACTCTGACCTGAAACAGTGTGCGATGCTTTCCAGCCGACAGAATCCTTACCGTGAGTCAGTGAGGTGTTCAGCCCGATAGTAGATTCTGAAACACCGGTATTTTTGCGGGTGATGATATTCACAATACCACCCGAAGCACCACTACCATAGATAGCGCTGCCACCGCGAATCACTTCGATGCGCTCAATGGTTTCCGGGGCAATACCGGCCAGATCCCTGGAGATATTGCGGTTGGCATTCTGTGGAATGCCATCCACCAGTACCAGCATCTTACGACCACGCAGAGTCTGGTTGTTATTGGTCATGGTTTTACCCGCCGGAGCCATACCAGGCACCAACTTACCCAGGGCATCTCCCAGTGACGGGGAAATGCTGAACTGTTGTCTCAGTTCTTGCTGGCTGATCACAGTCACAGAGCGTGGGATCTCACTCAGTACCGTGTTATGGCGGGATGCACTAATCACCAGATCATCTTGCTGTTGAGGATCGGATGATGCAGCCAGCACCAGGGGGCTAGCGACAGCCGTAGTCAGCATCAGAGGGGCGACGATTGAGTATTTCATAGGTAGAATCAACAAATTTAAAAATAATGTATTTGATAATCGTTTTTATTAACTGGTTTTTATCTTAATAAAAAAACCACAAGGAGGGCAAGTTGTCTTTTGGTATTTATGACGTGGGTGCGACCACCTTCTACGCCTGTCAGGCCGACCCCAGATTCAGCTACTGTCTTTATGTGCCTCAGCAGATTCATCAGCAGAAAAATTTGCCGGTCTGTGCCGTCATTCACGGTTCCCGCCGTACCGTTGAGGGTTATCGGGATCGTTTTGCCGACTTTGCTGAGCGCGAGGGCTGTATTATTCTGTGCCCGTTATTCCCGGTGGGCATCCCGGACAGAGACGATACCAGTGGTTATAAGTACCTGTATGAAAAAGGAATTCGTTATGATCTGGTTCTTTTAGCCATGCTGGAAGAGGTGGCGGAACGCTTCTCTGCCCGTCGTGATCGTTTTCTGATGCACGGCTTTTCTGGTGGTGGACAGTTTGCTCATCGTTTTCTCTACCTGCACCCTCATCGCCTGCAGGCGGTTTCGGTGGCTGCCCCGGGTGTTGTAACCCTGCCCAGTGATGAACGCTGGTGGATGGGGCTATCGGATAGCAAAGAAATTTTTGGTATTTATCCAGACTTTGATACCATAAAAAGTATACCTATACAGATTATGGTGGGCGAACAGGATCTGGATGGCAGCGAAATAAACCTGACACCAGCCTCCCGGTACTGGCGCCCCGATTGCAATAAAGCTGGTCGCAACCGTCTGGAACGTGCCACAGTGCTGGCTTCTGCGCTCAGAGATCAGGGCTGTCAGGTACAGCTGGATGTGATTCCGGGCATTCATCATGAGGGCTTCCCTCTGATCCCTGATGCCACCGACTTTCTTGCCCGTTGGATTAGTCATGGAGAACCCCGCTTTGAGCACTCAGAAGGACGAGAACCTGAGAAGCATTAACCCGTTACAGGCTGAACTGAGCCATCAGCTGATCGCCCTCTTTATCCGGGAGGGGCTGACCACAGGCAGTGCTTTATCTGAGCGGGAGCTGGCAGAAAAGCTGTCGGTTTCCCGTTCTCCGATTCGTGCCGCGTTGAAACTGCTGGAGCATTTCCAGGTGGTTGAACCCCGTCCGGGTGGCGGTATGCGTCTGGCCATGGACAGCCCTGCTCTGATGCGGGTTGAGATGACGTTACCAGAATCACCGCAGGATCAGTTGTATGTGCAGATCGGTCAGGACCGGGTGCAGGGGCAACTGGAAGAACATGTCACCGAAGCAGACCTGTTACGTCGCTACGATGTGCCTAAAGCGCTGCTGACCAAGGTACTGACACAACTGGTCAGCGAAGGGCTATTGCAGAAGGCGCAGGGCAAAGGCTGGCTGTTTACCCGTCTGATCGGCTGTGTGGAAAGTAATAAGGATAGCTATGAGCTACGCCGGATCATTGAACCGGCCGCTATTCGCAGTGCTGGTTTTCAACCGGAACCGGAACGTTTTCAGGCCTGTTTAGCCATGCATAAACAACTGGTTGATGGACTGGTATTTGAAACCCCTCACCATGCATTGCTGAATATTAACGCGGGCTTTCATCAGATGCTGGCGGACTTTTCCGGTAATCGCTATTTCAGTGAGATTATTCGTCAGCATAACCGGATGCGACGTTTTACCGAATCCGGTGCGGTGTTATACCCGGAGCGTATGCTGCAGTCCTGTCAGGAACATCTGGACATTCTGGAACAGATTGAAGCGCGGGACTTTGAGTGGGCAGCGACTCTGATGGAGCGTCACCTGGGCATCTCTTCCAAGGGACAGCTGGGTGTACCAGAATAATTGCACTGATCACCACCGGATCAGCCATTTTCCAGCTTAACGATGCCTGAACATATCTCACTCAGGTATCCGTATCCAGCTGTGACCAGAACGCTTCAATTAAAGGGTTCTTCAGTTTTTTCTTCAGTACACAGACCCCGACATCATAAGCGGCCAGCGTCGGGGTAACCGATAATACTTTTACACGGTCGGCCAGAGGGCTGTTATCCAGTACGATTTTGGGCACTACACCAATACCAAACCCCAGGCTGACCATGCTGACAATCGCTTCATTACCGGCGACCTGAGCATAGATGTTCGGTTTAATTCCCTTGTTACTGAACCATTGATCCACCCGGCGTCGGGCCAGATCTTTTTCAGGCAGAATCATAGGCACTTTACGCCAATCGATAGCATTAACTTCCTGTTCCACCAGAGGGTTAAGTACAGGATCATCCACCGGGGCGATAAAATACAGTGGCGATAGCCCTGTAGATTTAAACGCAAGACTGGCGGGTAGGTGATCGGGACGAGCGGCAATGGATACATCCTCATCACCATTTATAACCCGGCTGACGGCGGGGCCTGGCTCGCCAGTATGCAGCTTTATTTCTATACCGGGAAAGCGGCTGCGAAAGCGACGCAGAATATCGTGTAAGAAGCTATAGCTGGCAGTTACTGAGCAATACATGCTGATCTCACCGTGTAACTGACTGGCGTCTTCCAGCAGGGTGTGGCGAATCATATCCCACTGACTTAAGGCATCTCTGGCATAGGCCTGGAACTTCTCTCCTTCCCGAGTCAATGTCACGGTGCGGTTATCGCGCTCAAACAATGCAACCCCCAGAGTATCTTCCAGCTGCTTAATGCTCCGGCTTAGGGCCGATGAGCTGATATGGCAGGCTTCACTGGCGCGGCCAAAGTGCAGGGTTTCAGACAGGGCGACAAAATGTTTGAGCTGGCGGATATCCATAGGGTTTTAATCTGCGAGGTAATGACATCTCAGGGAATTATAGTATTAGAGAGAACCATATTGCAAAAATCGGGATATAACATTGCGTATATATCATTTTACGCAATGCTTTTAAGGCGGTATCTTTAGCTCAACGAATAAGGCAAGGCTGAAGCGGCAATCGCCGATTAAGAGCAAACGAACGGGCAAAGACCTGTCACCGCTTCCGCTGTGATGATCTGTTAATGAATAACATGCAAGAGCTAACAGAGCTTTACTGCCAACCCTATTTGCAGCCTGCGTACCCTAACAGCAGGCGCTAAACAGTTAACCAAACTTTAAGGAAGTAGAACCATGCAGGTTTATTACGATAAAGATTGTGATCTTTCCATCATCCAGGGCAAAAAAGTTTCTATCATCGGTTACGGCTCTCAAGGTCACGCACACGCGTGTAACCTGAAAGATTCCGGCGTTGATGTCACTGTTGGTCTGCGTGCTGGTTCTTCTTCTCGTGCAAAAGCTGAAGCTCACGGTCTGAAAGTTGCTGATGTTGCTGATGCAGTTGCGGCAGCTGACGTAGTAATGATCCTGACTCCGGATGAGTTCCAGGGCCAGCTGTACAAAAACGAGATCGAGCCTAACATCAAGCTGGGTGCTACTCTGGCTTTCGCTCACGGTTTCTCTATCCACTACAACCAGGTTGAGCCACGTGCTGATCTGGACGTCATCATGGTTGCTCCTAAAGCGCCTGGTCACACTGTACGTTCTGAGTTCGTTAAAGGCGGCGGTATCCCGGATCTGATCGCAATTTACCGTGATGCTTCCGGTAGTGCTAAAGAACTGGCTCTGTCTTATGCAATGGGCGTTGGTGGCGGTCGTTCCGGTATTATCGAGACTACGTTTAAAGATGAGACTGAAACCGATCTGTTTGGTGAACAGGCTGTACTGTGTGGTGGCGCGGTTGAGCTGGTTAAAATGGGCTTCGAAACCCTGACTGAAGCGGGTTACGCTCCAGAAATGGCTTACTTCGAGTGTCTGCACGAGCTGAAACTGATCGTAGACCTGATGTACGAAGGCGGTATCGCCAACATGAACTACTCCATCTCTAACAACGCTGAGTATGGTGAGTACGTGACTGGTCCTGAGGTAATCAACGAGCAATCTCGTGAAGCAATGCGTAACGCTCTGAAGCGCATTCAGGACGGTGAGTACGCGAAGATGTTCATCGCGGAAGGTCAGACTAACTACCCATCCATGACTGCACGTCGTCGTAACAACGCCGCTCACCCAATCGAAGAGACGGGTGAGAAACTGCGTGCGATGATGCCTTGGATCGCGGCAAGCAAGATCGTAGACAAAGAGAAGAACTAAGCATCTTTCTCTCTGCTCTGAAAAAGCCAGCTCATGCTGGCTTTTTTAGTTTCTGGGCCCGCTATCCTCTATCTGAACAGTAACGGCTTTGCCCTCTCTGTTTTACTGGCTATCTGCCAAACCGCTTATGACACCTGTTATTTTCCGCCAGAGCGCGAATCCGCAGCTGAATTGGCGGCTATTTATTCCAGTAGAATGACTTTTCACCACTTTTATCCATCGAATTGATTTTCTGCATAGTGCCGTAACCTTTGATATGTGTAGAATAACGGCTTCATTTTTTATTGCAGGTTGATTATGAACGAACAGGAAAAACAGCCCCATAACGGTGATGACGATCTTGTGGAAGAAACCCGCATGTTGTCCCTGGGGGAAGATGAGGTAGAAGAAGAGACCGTCGAAGCCGGAAAAAAAGTGCGTCGGCGCGGCATCTATCTGCTACCAAACCTTTTCACAACCGGTGCACTTTTCTCTGGTTTTTTCGCCATTGTTTCAGCTATGAATGGCGCTTTCGATAGTGCTGCCATTGCTATCTTTATCTCCATGATTCTGGATGGACTGGATGGGCGTGTTGCCCGCCTGACCAATACTCAGAGTGACTTTGGAGCAGAATACGACAGTCTGGCCGACATGGTGTCTTTTGGTGTCGCACCCGCTCTGGTCGCTTTCAGCTGGATGCTGTCCGATATAGGAAAAATTGGCTGGATTGCCGCCTTTGTTTATGTAGCCGGTGCAGCATTGCGTCTGGCCCGCTTTAATACTCAGATTGGCTCTGTGGATAAACGCTGGTTTATTGGACTGCCCAGTCCTGCGGCAGCCGCTGTTGTTGCCGGTATTGTCTGGACATTCAGCGACCTGGATCTGAACGATACTGCCTATACCTATGCTCTGGCTTTTATCGTTGCTTCCATTGGTGTACTTATGGTCAGTAACGTCCGGTACAACAGCTTCAAAGAGATTGATCTGAAAGGCCGGGTTCCCTTTCTGACGATGTTTGTTATCGCCATCTTCTTTGTTGTGATTGCTTATGATCCGGCAACCGTGCTCTTGCTGCTGTTTATGGGCTACGCTGGTTCAGGGCCAGGGCGAGCGCTACTGCGTCGTGTTAAAAAAGCGGATCAATAGTCAGCAGAGAAGCTGCCAGATCGGATAAGAAAGCCCCTGTCAGAATTATCTGGCAGGGATTTTCAAAAGGTTACAACTGTCATCAGCTGAATGTCAGATTGATCTGATGCGCCAGCAAATATTCCTGTTCCAGTTCCAGATCAGCAACTGTCAGCGGGTTATCTTCCAGCCAGGACTCTCCCAGCTCAAGCACAACATCATTACCCTTTACAGTAATCTGAGCCTGCTGATGAGCCTCATCCGGACGACTATGATTCAGTAATACTGCCAGGCGCAGTAAAACCGCCAGTCGGATCAGGGCTTTTTGCATACTCTCAGGCTGCAGACGGAAATCAACCATCGGGAATTTACGTCGGTGGCCACGCACCAGCACGGCCAGCATACTCTGCTGATATTTAGAAAAACCAGATAAATCAGAATGTTGCAGTAAGTAGGCACCATGTTTATGGAACTGACTATGAGAAATAGATAAGCCTGTCTCATGTAACAAAGCAGCCCACTTCAGTAACAAGTGCAGATCTTCAGTCTCCAGCTTCCAATTTTTTTTTGCCTGCTGATACAAATTTTCAGCAGTCTGGCTGACATTTTCAGCCTGAGCGATATCAACCTGATAAAGCTCCATCAAAGCACTGACGGTTTTCTCCCGGATATCCTGATCCGCCGAACGTCCCACCAGATCTTGCAGAATACCTTCTCGCAATGCGCCGTCCGTAAATTCCATTTGCTCAATATCCAGCAACTCAAAGACACCTTGCAGGATAGCGACACCGGCTGGAAATACCTTAGCCCGATCCGGCTTCAGCCCTGGCATCTCAACCTGATCAAGGGTTTTAAATTTCAGCAGGTGTTTTGACAGCCGATTTAACCCCTCCCTAGTGATACCCGCTTCAGTCCAGCCATTCAGTTGCAGCACAGCAGCTGTTGCTTTAATTGTGCCAGATGTCCCTACAACCTGTTGCCAGCCCAGCTTTTTATAAGGCTTAAGAATACTGAGCAGCTCATTTTTCGCGGCCATTACCGCTTGCTGAAAACGTTTAGCTGTAATCTGTCCGTCAGCAAAAAAACGTTTACTGTAAGCCACACACCCCATATGCAGACTTTCCAGAGCCAGAGGATCAAAGCCATCCCCAATTATAAATTCAGTACTGCCGCCACCAATATCGACAACCAGTCGTCGACCTTTCGGAGTTGCCAGTGTCTGGGCCGCTCCAACATAGATTAAACGCGCTTCTTCACGGCCACTGATCACTTCCAGAGGGTGTTTCAGAATCTCTTCAGCTTTATCCAGAAATTGCTGAGCATTGTGAGCCTCACGCAAAGCGTTGGTGCCGACAATTCTCAGATTGTCATGATGAATCCCTTCAAGAAAAGGGGCAAAACGGCTAAGGCAGTTCAGTGCTCGGGTCTGAGCTTCATCTGTCAGATTATTATCGGAGTCAAGACCAGCAGCCAGCTGAACCTTCTCGCCCAACTTTTCCAGTGTCCGAATATCGTTATTACCCTGACGCGCCACCAGCAGGTGAAAGCTATTCGATCCCAGATCTATCGCTGCCAGCATTTCACCATCAGCAGGTGTCTCATTCTGGTTAGAGTTATCCGTATTATTCATAGTCTTTTCGGGGCCTGTATTTATCATATCCCTAATTATGGCACGATCATAAAAGTGTCACATGACGAATCAGTGACAAAAAATACGCAATTGCGAAAAACCCTTCTGAAACTGCGGGCAAAAAGCAACATATGCATCAGAAATGCCTAATCACCAACTTTTACCGTCAGGCTTTCCGGTGCTATCATAGGCACAAAATAAATCTGTTTTGCCTTGGAGGCAGTTCAATGAGTGACAAAATAGTCAATGTAACTGATGCGTCTTTCGAAGAAGAAGTACTGAATTCAGAACTTCCTGTACTGGTAGATTACTGGGCTGAGTGGTGCGGACCTTGTAAAATGATTGCTCCGGTTCTGGATCAGATTGCAGAAAATAATGCAGGCAAACTGAAAGTCTGCAAGCTGAATATTGACGAAAATACTGAAACGCCACCTAAGTTCGGTATTCGTGGTATTCCAACACTGATGCTGTTTAAAGATGGCAACGTTGAAGCCACTAAGGTTGGTGCACTGTCTAAGTCCCAGCTGGAAGCTTTCCTGGAAGCCTCTCTGTAACAGCCGGACACTTTGTGCAGGTTTTTATAGCCTGCACAACTATCTTGCCCTTTTAATTTTCTGTAAAGCTGGTATATTGCCAGTGTTGGTGGTATTTTAACTTCCAGCTTATTGTCTACCTGAAACACCGTCTCCTTTGACAATTCTCAGCTCTGTCTTGTTTTCTGCTATTTTTTTATTGTTTCACAGCCAGTGCTGATTACAACTTAACAATACTACCGGATAAATACTGATTATTAAGAGAAGTGATTGTGTCCGGCCAGCCTGGTCTGAACGAATTCTTTGTCAGCATTATCTGACTATCAAATCAAAACGCCTATACGACCCATGAATCTTACCGAATTAAAGCAAAAATCTGTTCCTGAATTATTAGAACTGGCCCAGGAAATGGGCGTCGATAACGTAGCTCGTTCCCGCAAGCAAGATATTATTTTTGCGATTCTGAAAAGGCACGCGAAAAGCGGTGAAGATATTTATGGGGATGGCGTACTGGAGATTCTCCAGGATGGTTTTGGCTTCCTGCGTTCCGCAGATAGCTCTTATCTGGCAGGCCCCGATGATATCTATGTATCACCCAGCCAGATTCGTCGTTTTAATATGCGAAAAGGCGACCATATCGCCGGTAAAATTCGCCCACCTAAAGACGGCGAACGCTACTTTGCCCTGCTGAAAGTTAACGAGATTAACTTCGATAAACCAGAGAATTCCAAGCATAAAATCCTGTTCGAAAACCTGACGCCGATCTTCCCTGAAGAACGTCTGATGATGGAGATCGGTAACGGATCAACCGAAGATCTTACAGCCCGCGTCATTGATCTGGTTGCTCCGATTGGTAAAGGCCAGCGTGGTCTGATCGTATCCCCTCCAAAAGCCGGTAAGACCCTGATGTTGCAAAACATCGCCTCCTCCATCACCCGCAACAATCCTGAATGTCACATGATCGTTCTGTTGATTGATGAACGTCCGGAAGAAGTGACAGAGATGGCTCGCTCCGTGCGGGGTGAAGTCGTTGCGTCAACCTTTGATGAGCCACCAGCCCGTCACGTTCAGGTTGCAGAAATGGTGATCGAGCGAGCTAAACGTCTCGTAGAACATAAAAAGGACGTTGTTATTCTGCTGGACTCCATTACCCGTCTGGCCCGTGCGTACAACACTGTGATCCCTTCTTCCGGTAAAGTACTGACTGGTGGTGTTGACGCTCACGCTCTGGAAAAACCTAAGCGTTTCTTTGGTGCAGCCCGTAATGTTGAACATGGTGGCAGTCTGACCATCATTGCAACGGCTCTGGTGGATACCGGCTCTAAGATGGACGAAGTGATCTTCGAAGAGTTTAAAGGTACCGGTAACATGGAACTGCATCTGGATCGTAAGATTGCAGAGAAACGTGTTTACCCGGCAATCAATATCCGTCGCTCCGGCACCCGTCGCGAAGACCTGCTGGCATCGGAAGAAGAACTGCAACGCGTATGGATTCTGCGTAAACTGCTGCATCCAATGGAAGATACCGGAGCTATCGAATTCCTGATCGAGCGTCTGAAAGATACTAAGACTAACGATGAATTCTTCGAGGCAATGAAACGCAAATAAAGCGTCTGCCAGAGAGTAAAAAAGGGTAAGCCATGGCTTGCCCTTTTTAATGCCCTGATTTTATTTATGGATACCCGGCTGCCCCGCAATATACCGGGACACTCAGGGGATAAGTTAAGGTAACAGGCTATGCGCTATAAAGACCTGAGAGAATTTATTGATCAGCTGGAAGAGATGGGTGAACTGAAACGCATCTCTCAACCGGTTGATCCGAACCTGGAAATGACCGAGATCTGTGACCGGACCCTGAGACAGGGTGGACCGGCACTGCTATTCGAAAACCCGACAGGCTATGAGATGCCGGTACTGGGCAATCTGTTCGGTACCCCACGGCGTGTGGCTCTGGGCATGGGAGAAGATAACGTAGAAGCACTGCGTGAAGTAGGCCAGTTACTGGCTTATCTGAAAGAACCCGAGCCGCCAAAAGGCTTTAAAGATGCCATAGAGAAGTTGCCAGTATTCAAAAAAGTCCTGCATATGGGGCCTAAAAAAGTGCGTAATGCCGCCTGTCAGCAGGTCGTGCTGGAAGGCGATGATGTCGATCTGTACAAAATTCCGGTTCAGACCTGCTGGCCAGGTGATGCCGGACCTCTGGTCACCTGGCCTCTGGTAATTACCCGAGGCCCTCATAAAGAGCGTCAGAATCTGGGAATCTATCGTCAGCAGCTGATCGGTAAAAACAAACTGATTATGCGCTGGCTGTCACACCGTGGCGGTGCGCTGGATTTCAGGGAGTGGCAGCAGACTCATCCGGGTAAACCTTTCCCCGTCAGTGTAGCCCTGGGAGCAGACCCGGCAACGATTCTGGGTGCAGTCACTCCGGTACCGGATACTCTGTCAGAGTATGCCTTTGCTGGTCTTCTGAGAGGCGGGAAAACAGAAGTGACTCAGTGTATCGGTAATGATCTACAGGTACCGGCTTCTGCAGAAATCGTACTGGAAGGCCATATCTATCCGGATGACATGGCCCCGGAAGGCCCCTTTGGAGATCACACGGGCTACTACAACGAAGTGGAACACTTCCCGGTATTCACTGTCGAGCGCATCACTCATCGTAAAGACCCGATTTATCACAGCACCTACACCGGACGTCCACCGGATGAGCCCGCTATTCTTGGTGTGGCACTGAATGAAGTCTTCGTGCCTATCCTACAGAAACAATTCCCGGAAATTACCGATTTCTATCTGCCTCCTGAAGGCTGCTCTTATCGCATGGCTGTTGTCACGATGAAAAAGCAGTATCCGGGGCACGCTAAGCGCGTGATGATGGGAGTCTGGTCTTTTCTGCGTCAGTTTATGTATACCAAATTTGTTATTGTCACCGATGATGATGTGAATGCCAGAGACTGGAACGATGTCATCTGGGCCATTACCACGCGTATGGACCCGGCCCGTGATACGGTGATGATCGAAAATACCCCGATCGACTATCTGGATTTTGCCTCCCCTATTCCTCGTCTGGGTTCTAAAATGGGTCTGGATGCGACAAATAAGATGCCAGGAGAGACAGACAGAGAGTGGGGTGTTCCGATTGAAATGGATAATAGTGTAAAAGAGAAAGTGGACCAGCTGTGGGATCAGCTCGGCATCATGGAGCCATGATATACTTTTGAATAAACACCCCTGCGACAAGCTGCAGGGAATAACCCCCTCAGAGACTTAATCAGACATCAGGCAAATGAGTCCGTCAAAGGAAATAACATCAGACTGCATCGCTGTAACCTGCCAGCCATCCGGACAGGTTATCTGGCAAAAGCCAGACCGGCTGTTATCGGAAGATGCTGCACAACAGGGATTTCGTTTGCTGAAAGGTTGCCGTAATGGTGTCTGCGAATATTGCGAAGGCACAGTATTACAGGGTCAACTGAGCTACAGAGGCCGGGGACAGGAGCAGATTGCCGGTCCCGGAGAATATTTTTTATTTTGTACTGCACAAGCGTTGACCGGAGCAGAAGTCAGTCTGCCACGGGTACTGGCGCCAGGAGAATATAGAGTGAAGACATTGGCTTGTCAGATTAAAAGTGTTGAACTGCTCGGCACATCAGATGTTTATAAAGTCGAACTGCTGGCTCCGGCCGGAGAGACACTGGACTATGATGCCGGACAGTATCTGGAGATCATCCTGCCAGAGGGCAGCCGGAACGCTTTTTCTATTGCCAACCGCCCTGATGGTCGCCGGATTGAGCTACATATTCAGTACCTGCCAGACCGGGACAACTGCCGTACATTGCTGCAAACCCTGCAACAGCAGACAATGATTAACGCCGAACTGCCAAAAGGCAACTGTATTCTGAAAGACACAGGTACAGATAAAGCCTTTTTTGTGGCAGCCGGTACCGGATTCACCCAGATGAAAGCCTTGCTGGAAGAAGCGTTTGAGCAGGGTAGCAATCAACAACTATACCTGTACTGGGGCGCCCGCCGACTTCAGGACCTGTATATGGCAGAGCTGCCTCAGCTATGGGATCAGGAATACGAAAATTTCCATTTTGTACCTGTGATTGGCGATCTGCTGCCGGACCAGGAGTGGAATGGCCATGTCGGTATGCTGCATGATGCCATGATAAAAGATCATGGTAAGTTTGATGATGCAACGGTCTATGCCAGTGGCTCGCCCAACATGGTGTACTCGGTAACCGATACCCTGATTCAGTATGGTCTGGATGAAACCTGCGTATTCTCTGACGTATTTTCCTACGCTCCGCGCAAGTAATACCATTCTGTACTCTCTGGCCGGATAGAAGCACCTCTGTTTCAATCCGGCTACCCGCCTTAAATACCCAATAAAGGATTAAGCAGTGTCCAGCCAGTCAGAAAGTCATCATATCACCTGCTCATCACCCATTCTGATCACAGGAGCCGCCCAGCGACTGGGTAAAGCGGCAGCATTATGGTTTGCCGATCAGGGGTACCCGGTCATTATCAGTTACCGCAGTGATCATCATGACCTGAGTGAATTTCATCAGAAAGGTATTATCACTCTGCAAGCAGACTTCAGCACACCGGAAGGTATTTCAGACTTTATTCATCACCTGAAACAACAGACCTCCAGCCTAAGAGCTGTGATTCATAACGCATCTGACTGGCTGCCGGACAGCTCTGATATGGAGCAGATGAGCGAAGGGTTTACCCGGTTATTCAATATCCATATGCTGGCTCCCTACCTGATCAATCAGCAATGCCAGCCCCTGTTACTGGCCAGTGACGGGCCTCGGGATATTGTGCATATGACGGATGCCGTCGTCAGCAAAGGTTCCAGAAAGCATGGTGCTTATGTTGCCACTAAAGCGGGTCTGGAAAGTCTGACCCAGTCTTTTGCCGCCATGTTTGCTCCACAGATTCGGGTTAACGCCATCGCACCAGCGCTGATTATGTTTAATGAAGACGATGATGATGCTTACAAAGCCAAGGCCCTGAAAAAGTCAGCACTGCAAACAGAACCCGGAGCTGATGTGATCACCCGGACTCTGGATTATATTCTGAATAATCCTTATCTGACCGGTGTCGTTATTCCAGTGGAAGGCGGGCGGTCAGTTGTCTGACAGAGACCGGACCACATCAGCGTTTCTTTGTCTGGTGAGAGGCTTTTTTATCCGCAGATTCAATCAATCTCTACAAGCCAGTCAGACCATTATTTCAGCCGGAAAAGAGACCGTTAAGCCTCACATCAAGACAGGGCTAATAATCTTTTTTTCTCTATGGTTATTAATCAGTTATTACTCCTTTGCGCCACTTTTCGTCGTTAATTAGTCGCGAATTGATCAAGCAGACCAGTGTTCGCTGGACACTCCAGCTTTTGTACGTAAAATGCACAACACATTTGATAAACATCAATAATAAACATCAAATCTCAGCTACATAAACGATCAACTGTGAGGAGCCTCTGATGGATCATCATGACGAAAACTTCCGCGATGACTCTGGCATTATCTGGTTTATTCCGGGTCTGGCTATTCTGGTAGGTATGAACTGCCTGCCAGCCACTATTTTCTGGTCCCGCCTGCTGCTGGGTTAATCAGAACATGCCGGACAGGTGAACATTCAGTTCATCAACGGAAGGATTCGTGAACAAGGGGGCTGACAAGCCCCCTTTGTATTTCAGATTCAGAGATTAGGATTAACCAGTACACGACCGCGTACTTTACCTTCAATAATATTCTGTGCGTACTCTGGCACCTGCTCCAGACTGACTTCTTCAGTCACCTGATCCAGAATCTCTTCCGGCAGCTCTTCAGCCAGACGCTTCCAGGCCTGAACCCGGCGCTCATACGGAATCATCACACTATCGACGCCCAGCAAATCAACTCCACGCAGAATAAAAGGCATAACGGTTGTATTCAGTGCATGACTGGCCGCCAGCCCTACAGTGGCAACCCGACCATCATATTTCATCTGAGACAGGACCTTAGCCAGAATATCGCCACCCACTGTATCGACAGCACCAGCCCACAACGCTCTGTCCAGAGGGCGGGCTTTCTCTTCAAACTCGCTGCGGGTACGTACTTCACTGGCACCCAGTTGTTTCAGATAATCCTCACTATCTGCTTTGCCGCTGACAGCCACCACTTCATAGCCATTACGTGCCAGCAAAGCAACCACAATACTGCCAACGCCACCCGTTGCACCGGTGACCACAACCGGTCCATCTTCAGGCTTCAGGCCACCTTCCTGTAAACGCATCACACACAGCATGGATGTCAGACCAGCCGTTCCAATGATCATGGCCTGGCGACCTGTCAGACCTTCTGCCAGAGGCACCAGCCATTTCGACTGTAAACGCATCTGTTGAGCATAACCGCCCCAGTAACGCTCCCCCACACTCCAGCCAGTCAGTACTACCGGATCACCGGGCTTATAATCCGGGTTATCCGACTCAGCAACCGTTCCGGCCAGATCAATACCCGGTACCATAGGAAACTGATGAACAATCTTACCGGCACCTGTCACCGCCAGCCCGTCTTTAAAGTTTAATGAGCTGAAATCGATATTAACCAGTACATCACCTTCCGGCAGCTCATCCATCGACAGTTCACGGACGCCTGCCAGTGTTTTTTTATCTTCCTGTTCCAGTACCAGAGCTTTATTCATGGTCTACCTCTTTTTATTTGTCAGACCAGTGCTATCTGCAGCACTCAGTGTCGTTTTCAGTACTTCATGCCCGTTTTCAGATGCATTAACATCACAGACATACGTCATGTTAAATCAGAACTTTTTTCAGGATAATCGCCAATTCCTCTATTTGTCAAACAAATAGATATTTAACAATTTAACCTCGTGCTCTGCTATAATGCGGAACGCTTGGGTCACTCGACCGAAGATGACGGCTTGTCTGTCAGGAAAAAATGCTCAACCCGAATAACTTTGATACAGGTAAGCACCCGTGAAGATAGAACCTCTGGTCACCCAGAGCCTGGCCAAACAGATATCTGAACAACTCAGAGAAGCAATTATGTCTGGCGAGCTGAAAGCCGACGACAGACTGCCAACAGAAGAAGAACTGGCCAGTCGTTATCAGGTATCCCGCCCTACGATCCGGGAGGCACTGAAACGCCTGGCGGCTCAGAACCTGATTCGTTCCCGTCGGGGGCCTGCCGGAGGTACCTTTGTCAATCGCCCTACACTGGAAGAGGCCAGTCAGAGCCTGACCTCCTCAGCAACCCTGCTGGCCAGTATGGACCAGTTCAGCCTGTCCGAGATTGCTGATGCCCGCCATGAAATGGAGGCGATCTGTTGTCGTCTTGCCGCTCAACAGCCAGATCCGGTTCAGCTGGCAGAGATGGCTAAAGAGCTGGCCATTCAGCAACAGGAATCATTGAGCGATGAAGAGTTCTGCGCGTCTGATGTTCGTTTTCATCGGGCTCTGGTGGATATGAGCCGTAATGCGATGCTGCAGTTTCTGATGTATGGCGTGATTGAAGCCATGCAGCCCGTAGCGAATATGGTGGTATACCGCTTCCGTGACCGACAGGATGTGATAGAAGCCCATAAGGCTCTGTATCAGGCGATAGAGCAACAGGACAGCCTGGCAGCCGGAGTCGCTCTGGATCGATTGATGGTATATCTGAAAGCCCGCTTTGAAGCTGCTCAGCAGTGGAAGGCAGAACAAGGACAATCATCAGCGGGACAGAACTGAACACAAAATAAGTCTGCCAGCACAGGGGCATCGGAACCGGATAAAGGGATCAGCCTGAATCCGGTCCGGGAAGCTATCCCTGAACAATACACTCAGGGATCATCATAAGGATAAACGGGATCAGCCGATCCAGTTAGCCACAGCAAACATACCGACCATAGACATCACAATGGTATACGGCAGCGCCATCAGCACCATACGTCCATAGGACAGGCGCACCAGAGGTGCAATTGCCGAGGTCAGCAGGAACAGAAAAGCAGCCTGCCCATTCGGTGTGGCGACACTGGGCAGGTTAGTCCCGGTATTTACCGCCACCGCCAGAGTGTCAAAATGCTCACGGGTAATGGCTCCTGAGTCCAGAGCAGCCTTAATTTCAGAAATATAGACCGTCGCCACAAAAACGTTATCGCTGATTGCTGATAACAGACCATTAGCAATAAATAACATTCCAGGCTGCTGGCTCGGCTCCATACTCAGTACTATCTGAATAAAGGGCTGAAACAGATGCTGCTCATGAATCACTGCCACTACAGAGAAAAAGACGACCAGAAGTGCAGTAAACGGCAGAGCCTCTTCAAACGCATGACCGATCTGATGTTCTTCCGTAATGCCATTCAATGCCGTTTGCAGCACAATAATCGCCAGACCAATTAAGCCCACTTCAGCAATGTGGAATGCCAGCGCAAAGATCAGGAAAAAAGCACAAATCGCCTGAACCACTAATGCAGCTTTATCTTTTGCCGTACGCTTCTCTGTCTGATGACGGTCGTAATCTTTCAGAATTTTACGTACCGATTCAGGTAGTTTAACGCCATAACCAACAATTCTGCTTTTTTCCAATAAGACGCATGTAATCAGACCTGTCACCAGAACAGGCATAGTGACAGGCGCCATACGCACAAAGAACTCAACAAAGCTCCAGCCTGCCACTTTAGCAATCAGCAGGTTCTGAGGCTCACCAACCAGAGTACAGACACCACCCAGTGCGGTACCAACAGCAGCATGCATTAACAGGCTGCGCAGGAAGGCCCGGAACTGCTCCAGATCCTCTTTATGCTGGTCGTGCAGTTCATCATCATCACCATGATCATGACTTTTAGCATGAAACTGCTTTCCAGACGCTACCTTGTGATAAACAGAATAGAAGCCGACACCAATACTGATGACCACCGCAGTGACAGTCAGCGCATCCAGAAAGGCAGACAGCAAAGCCGCAGCGATACAGAACAGCAGGGACAACATGCTCTTGGAGCGGACACCCAGCAGAATTTTAGTGAAAGCAAACAGCAGGAGCTGTTTCATAAAGTAGATGCCGGCCACCATAAAGATCAACAGCAGAAGTACTTCCAGATTTGCTTCAACCTCATGCATGACGGATTCTGGCGATGCCAGTCCGATAGCAATCGCCTCAATGGCCAACAGACCACCGGGTTGCAGAGGATAGCATTTCAATGCCATTGCCAGAGTGAAGATAAACTGGAGGATCAGGATCCAGCCTGCGGCGAAAGGGCCGAAGCCGGGCATAAGATAAATAATGGGATTCATTATCAGAAAGGCTATGATAACTTTCTTGTACCACAGTGGGGAGTTGCCAAGAAAGTTTCTCAAAAAGCCCTGCGACATGGTCTGTGCCATCTTGAGCGTTCCTTTAAAAAGTTTGGGGTCAAATTTTTAATAATTTTTGTTAGCACCCATCTTTCAGGAACTCGCGGAAAATACCGGAGTCTTGAGAGCGTGCCTGGTCTGTGCAGTCAGTATTTTTGTTATGCACAGGCATGCCCTGCTCTGCCCAGCAGGATAAAGCCGCACGCATTATACACACCTGAAAATAAAATCAGAGCGCCCGCCAGGTTTTTTACCGGGGTACTTTAGGGCTAATACCCGGGTAGAGTATCCTGTTCTGGAAAAGCAAATTGGTAAGACCATGATTTTAAAAAGGAATATTCTGTAACGTCGATTAAACGCCGTAAACTTCAGAAATTGCGACATTTTTCAATATGCTGGCATCGCTGATACCTTGAGCTGCATCTCCCTCGACTCCCCCCTGATCTGGTATGATTTTCGGTATCATTTGTCAGGGCCCTGTTCACGAAGCGACCCGGAAAGTCCTGTCAGGACACCCGTTTCACCTGGTATCCGGCCAGCACGGATATACAGGCGCATCCGCTTCGTGCCACCCCGAACTTTTGCCGAAAAGGATGCCTCATGAGTGTGCCTGAGCTGCTACAAGATACTACCCGCCAGAACTGGCAACGTCTGGAAGATAAACTGGATGCCAGTCTGATTGAACGCCTGAAAGCGGTCCCTGATGCCGAAAAAATCATCACTACCAGTGAATATGTTGTCGAAAGCTTGCAGCGTTTCCCTCTGCTGACAGAAGAATTGCTGGATCAGCAGTGGCTGGAAATCCCTCTGAACACGGCTCAGATGCGCGCTATTCTGCAAGACAAAATCGCGGCTATCGACAGCGAAAATGATCTGCACCGTGTCTTACGCCAGTTCCGCCGTCAGATGATGGTACGTATTATCTGGCGGGATTTTTCCTTCCGGACCAATATGTGGCAAACCACAGCCGAACTGAGCGATCTGGCAGATATCTGTACCGATGAAGCGCTGAACTGGCTTTACAATCATTACTGTCAGCAATGGGGAACCCCCTACTCCAAAGCAGAGGCCGGAGAAGAATCTGTTCCTCAGAAAATGATCGTTATCGGTATGGGTAAGCTGGGGGCCAGGGAACTGAACCTGTCTTCCGATATTGACCTGATGTTCTGCTTCCCTCGTCATGGTCAGACCCAGGGAGGCCGACGCACTCTGGAAAACCAGGACTTCTTTGTCCGTCTGGGACAGAAACTGATTGCCGCACTGGATAACAATACGGTAGATGGTTTTGTTTTTCGGGTAGACATGCGACTACGCCCATATGGACAAAGTGGCGCATTGTCACTGAGCTTCCCGGCCATGGTGGATTATTACCATGATCAGGGACGTGAGTGGGAACGCTACGCCATGATTAAGGCCCGGATAATTGCCGGTGATACCGACTCTGGTAATCAGCTGCTGGATGAACTGAACTCCTTTGTTTACCGTAAATACGTCGATTACAGCGCCATTGAATCCCTGCGGGATATGAAGGCGATGATCAACCGGGAAGTACGACGTAAGGGCCTGTCCACTAACGTAAAGCTGGGTTCAGGTGGTATCCGGGAAGTTGAATTTATCACCCAGGTGTTCCAGTTGATTCGTGGCGGTCGTGAAACAGAGCTGCAGGAACGCTCCATCAGAAAAGTACTGCCAATCATCAGCGGTATGGGTCTTCTGCCTCAACAGATTACTGACGAATTGCTGGATGCCTATCTGTTTTTACGTAACGCAGAACATGCGCTGCAAGGCGTAGCAGATCAGCAGACTCAGACCCTGCCGGATGACGACTTCCCTCGCCTGCGGATGGCCTGCATCATGAATTTTGATAACTGGCAGGCATTTGAAGAGAAGCTGGATCATCACCGTAACCGGGTTGCCGAACATTTTGCCAATGTGATTGCAGCACCGGATGACGAAGAAGAAAACAACCAGGGGCTGAACGCAGAGCTGAGAGCTATCTGGCAAGGGGAATATGAGCCGGATGCCGGTGTATCCTTATTGGAAGACCAGGGCTTTGAAAAAGCTCAGGAAACCTATAAACGTCTGGAACAGCTCAGATCCAGCCGGGTTGTACAGAGCCTGCAACGGGAGGGTAAACAACGCCTGGATCAGTTTATGCCTCTGCTGCTGGCAGCAGTGACTGAATGTACAACACCATCCCGTACCCTGGAACGCACTCTGCTGCTGGTCGAAGCCGTACTGCGTCGTAGTGCTTACTTTGTGCTCCTGATGGAAAATCCAGGCGCACTGAAGCAGATGGTCAAACTCTGTGCGGCCAGTCCCTGGATTGCAGAACATCTGGCGCGGACACCGATTCTGCTGGATGAACTGCTGAACACAGCGACCCTCTATACTCCGGCAGAGCTTGAGCCTCTGAGAGATGAACTGCGTCAGCAGATGCTGCGCATTCCGGAAGAAGATGAAGAAGCCCAGATGGAAGCCCTGCGCTATTTCAAACGGGCTCATGTGCTGCGAGTTGCCGCCTCAGACATTATGGGCACCCGTCAGCTGATGAAAGTCAGTGACTATCTGACCTTTATTGCCGAAGCCATTCTGGAGCATGTGCTGCAGATGGCCTGGAAAAAACTGACCGATAAACATGGGCGGCCACAAAAGGCCGATGGTCAGCCCTGTGATCCGTCATTTGCCATTGCAGGCTACGGAAAAATGGGAGGAATAGAGCTGGGTTATGGTTCAGACCTGGACCTGGTATTCCTGCATGACGCTGCGTCTCAGGGCTATACCGATGGTAATAAGAGTATTGATAATGGCGTATTTTTTACCCGCCTGGGACAGCGTATCATCCATATCCTGAATACGATGACACCTTCTGGCCAGCTGTATGAAGTGGATATGCGTCTGCGTCCATCCGGTAACTCAGGGTTGCTGGTCAGTTCATTAAAAGCTTTCCGGGATTATCAGGAAAAAGAAGCCTGGACCTGGGAAAAGCAGGCACTGGTCAGAGCCAGAGTCGTAGCGGGCTGTCCGGAAGTCGCCAGCAAGTTTGAACAGATCCGTAGAGAAATTCTGGCTCAACCCCGGGATGAGGCTCAGCTGAAAGAAGATGTGGTATCTATGCGCATTAAAATGCGTGACAACCTGGGTTCAAAACCGGCAACAGGGGATGAAATACCTCTGTTCCACCTGAAGCAGGATGCCGGTGGCATGGTCGATATTGAGTTTATGGCTCAGTACTGTGTGCTCAGATACAGTGAACAGCACCCGGAGTTGCTGCGCTGGACCGATAACATGCGCATTCTGGAAACACTGCAGCATACCGGAATTCTGCCAGAGGATGATGTTCGCCTGCTGAGCGATGCCTATCTGGCTTACCGGCAGTCAGCCCACAACGCGTCCATGCAGAAAACAAAAAGTCAGGTTCCGGCAACAGAATTCGTCGAGTACCGGGCAAGAGTCAGCCAAATCTGGCATAATCTGCTGGAAGATAACAGTTAAAAGCAGCACTGACTTTCTAAGCCTCCCGAGTGTGCTAAAGTCAGTGCATTATTGTTAAAAATAAGACAGATCATTTTGTAAGGAATTACCCTATGTCAATGGCCGAACGCGAAGGTCTCATCTGGCTTGATGGCGAAATGGTGGACTGGAAAGATGCCAAAGTTCACGTACTGACCCACACCCTGCACTACGGTATGGGCTGTTTCGAAGGTGTGCGTGCCTACGCAACAGACAAAGGTGCTCAGATCTTCCGTCTGCAGGAACATACGGATCGTCTGTTCCGCTCTGCGCATATCCTGAATATGGAAATGCCATTCTCCAAAGAAGAGATCAACGAAGCTCAGCTGGCAGCCGTACGTGAGAATAACCTGGAGCATGCCTATCTGCGCCCTATGGTATTCTTCGGCTCTGAAGGCATGGGCCTGCGCGCGGACAACCTGAAAGTACATGTGATGGTTGCCGCATGGGAATGGCCATCTTACATGTCACCGGAAGCCAAAGAGCTGGGTATCAAGGTTCAGACCTCTTCTTACACCCGTCACCACGTAAACATCACCATGTGTAAGGCCAAGGCAAACGGCAACTACATGAACTCTATGCTGGCTCTGAGTGAAGCGCTGCGTAGTGGTTGTGAAGAAGCTCTGCTGCTGGATAACGAAGGTTATGTGGCGGAAGGTTCCGGTGAGAATATCTTTGTGATCCGTGAAGGCAAAATCTATACGCCTGAGCTGACTTCCTGTCTGGACGGTATCACTCGTCGTACAGTGATTGAACTGGCGAAAGAAGAGCTGGGCCTGGATGTCATCGAGAAACGTATCACTCGTGATGAAGTCTATGTTGCAGATGAAGCCTTCTTCACCGGTACTGCTGCTGAAGTACTGCCGATTCGTGAGCTGGACGGTCGTCAGATTGGTTCTGGTCGCCGTGGCCCGATCACTGAGAAGCTACAGACACTGTACTTTGATCAGGTAACAGGCAAGCGTGCAGAACACCCTGAGTGGCTGAGCCCGGTTAACGGCTAAGTTCGTTATTGAATGCAGATAGCTCTGTTATTCAGATGAAGCAGAAACAGGCCTTATGCCTGTTTCTGTTTTATAGCTTGCTAAAGCGGCACAGTATAAATATATA
The DNA here is from genome assembly GCF_014164585.1 of Oceanospirillum sediminis. GTDB lineage: Bacteria > Pseudomonadota > Gammaproteobacteria > Pseudomonadales > Halomonadaceae > Oceanospirillum > Oceanospirillum sediminis. The sequence continues at coordinate 46,948 of NZ_JACJFM010000008.1, forward strand.
AATCCTGTAACGCTCCTCCGATTGTGTTATAACCGGAGATAGTTCCGGAGTGCTGGCCACCTGCACGAACCGCAACAGCAATACTTGCCTTATTTTTTTCAAGGCATCTTATTTCCAGATAACGAACAGCACGGTTCCGCTTTAAATGCTGAGCAATACCTGACACCGACTGAGTGATAATACCATTCCCCTGATAATCGGAATGCAACCAGTACCCTATCTCTGCCCTTTGCTTTTCGACATCGACAGACTTAATACCAAAAACACCAACATTCTCAGACAGAAACTTAATTCTGTACCAGGCTGCACCATCCAGGCCACTACACACTCTGCTCTGAATATACTTCCGGGTTGTTGCAATATCAGTTACAGAATCCACCCAGTACAAATACTGACTCAGAGACTCCCGGCTGCTATCAATTAAAAGAAAAATAGCTTCTGCATCCGATACAGCCAGAGGCTCCAGTGTAATATGTTCCGATATATTAATGTGCGTCATAATATCCACTATCCGGCATGACATACTTATCAGCCTTGCCCGTTATGTCCCTGTTGTCACTGTACGATATAAGTCAGTTCAGATATACCGCGCTGAAACTGGCCCGTATTCCTCTGGCAGTACTTTCCAGATACAGTGTATTGCCTCTGACTTTCCAGCTCACCTCACCCTGTAACAGGCCCAGATAAAGCGATTCATAGCGTAAATCCGGCAAGCAGGCTCTACGGGTTACCGCCATCCGTTCAAAATTCAATCGGTTCTTTTGCTGACGGAAATTCCCCGAAAACTGATTACAACCAGAATATCCCTGAGCCCGGTTGCCCTGTTTCAGAATCAGATGAGCTTCCCGCTGCCCCTCTTTTACACTGATTTTCTGTTCATTAATGCTATTCAGCTTCCAGTAGGTGTTCTGTAAGGATGCATCAGGAGTATGGTTAACCGGCGTCATAATCAACATCAGATCGCTATCATCGTCACCTGCCAGCACCTGATAACGGGTATCAGTAATAAACAGGAGTTTATTATCATGAAGAATACGGGCACTGACTGAATAACTATGCCCTTGAATCAGCTTATCTTCTGGAACACGGAAGTGAAACGGATAGGGTGGTGTGTCTGGCGTATTATCCACGATCCGATCAATAACCACAGCCGGAGCATCAGCCAGAGAAACATCCTGCAGGGTTATTTCAAGACGACTGGCAGCCGGTAACAGTAATCGCTCCAGATAGATTACCTGACCGGATACTTCCCGGAATACCGGCTCTTTGGCAGGCTGATTGCTGCAACCTGCCATCAACACAGATAATAACAATACAACGGGCAGCAAAGCCGGGCTGCGATAACAGGCTGATAGCATAATAATCTCTCCATAATTATTCTTCAGGAAAAGCATAAGCATACGCCAGGGAGAGATGAATAACTGTCACGCCCTGCTTCTGAACTATAGCGTTATGTATCAACAATGGGAGGTTTTGTCGGAGATGTTTTAGCGAAGCAATCAGCCCAGCTGATTAAGCTGGAGCATACAATGGTACAGAAACATTCGTTGCTCTTCAGACAGGGCCGGGCAATAACCATGCCGGGAATAATAGCGACTGACACACTCTGGTTGCTGCCAGTCAAATACAGGCAAAGGCTGCTGTTGCAGTAACTGATCCATAATCAGAAAACTGTACCAGTCTGCCAGAGAAGAGAGATGCCCTTCCCCCCGCTGCAAAGCAGGTGGAGAGTATGACGGGCTGAAGCTGCGCCAGGGCTGTTCTGAAATAAGCCTACCCGGCCTGTTAGCACTGCCCCAGTCAATGAGCGACAGTTGCTGAGACTCCCGACACCAGATCAGGTTAGCCGGTTTAATATCACTGTGAACCACACCCTGCTGATGGCAGTGTCTCAGTACAGTAAACAAGCCACTAATAATCACATGATAATCAGCACGGTTAATCTGATTCGACCGAATCAACTGATTCAGAGGCTGGCCGGGTACCTGGCCGGTTAATAGCCAGGTCCGGGGCTGATATGGGGACTTATGCCTATCTTCAGAGACAGCAATGACCTCAGGCAGGTAATCGCCGGTCAGGACGCTTAACCAGTGTATTTCATTCGCCAGTAGTTTTTGCTGAACGGATTCTTGCGCCAGCTTAAGATAGTGCCACTGCTGTGTTGCCTTGTGCCTGAGTCGCCAGACACAAGGGCTGACCGGACAGATCTCACCATAGCACTCCCATCGTTCAGATAAGAGAGCAGGCAAAGATTCTGTCAGCGACATCAGATCGTTCCGGGCAGCATGACCTGATCGAAGAACCCTTTAACAAAAGGATTATTATCGCCATCCACTCTCAGTAAGATCTTAGCCGATGCCTCGCCATGACGAGCGGTAAGCAAACTGATCGCTCGTTCCTGAGTCGGCTGACCATTTAAGGCCTGTGCCAGTCTGAACCAGCTCCAGATACCAGTATAGGTCTGCTGGAACTGACTGGCATCCAGACTCTTCAGACGGACACTCAGATCCCAGGCCTCACTGCCTGAAATGGGCCAGCGGATATTTTTCCATAATGACGGCCCGTTGCGATAACTGTAAATCACCCGATCACTGGCAATAGAAAACTCTGTCAGCTGAGGGGTCAGCTGCTGCGTCCTTACCGCAAACTGTAACCCGAAGGTATCGGCAATAAAGAAAGCAGACTGAATATCCGACACCGCATCCATAGATCGCCAGAAACCGGCACTCAGGCTCATAAAGCGTCCCGGTAAAAAGCTCTGTAACACCGGATGGCTGTTTTCCCGTGCACTGAAGTACACCAGATACTGATTGGCAAAGTCCGCCATCATGCCTTTGGGGGCAAAGAAATCCTCAAAAGCCTTCAGGCTGACATCCAGCACAGCCTGCTGACTGAACGGATAAAAGCTGGCGATCTGAGCATTGTAATAATCCAGTACATTACGTTGCCAGTCCCGGTTAATCAGTGCCCGGATATCCGTCATCGCCAGACCATTCACCTGATCTGACAACCCAGCCAGGATAGTGCGCAATAAGGGACTCTGATAGTTATCCGCCAGTGTCAGTGTCCGTTCCAGAGGGCTTATACTGGTCGCTTCAGCCAACTGGTTCAGGAAGTACTGACCTCTGGATACTTCGCCAGAAGCTTTTTTCAGCCACTCCTGAATCTGTATCAGCTGATTCAGTGCCAGATCCAGACGAGTCTGTCCGGTTTCATCCGCCTTAATCAGATTATGGTACGGCTCAAACGACTGACTGATCCCCTCTGCCACCCGACGGGCATTTTCCTGGCGCTCTGCTGCCAGACGGGCCTCCCTTTCAGCTTCTTCTGCTTCAGCCTGTTTTGCCACTTTGGCAACCTTACCTTTCAGCTTAATGCCTTTTTTCTTCTCCTCTTCTGCAGATTCAGCCGGAGCTATCTCTGCATCAGGATTGGTATGATAAGACACCAGTCGATAGAAGCGTTTTAACGGAGAAAAGACCGGATCACTCAGCAATGTCAGCTGCTGATGAGTACTGGCCCAGCTATCCGGGGACTGCCACTCAACCCCCGTCACCAGTCGCTGCCAGTAAGCGGTATAGTCGTCAATATAGCGCTGCTTCAGTTTACGGTTGATGCGGTTCAGTTCATTCTCATTGCTGATACGATCAATCACGCCCTCATAATCTTTTAAGGCTTCCTGTGCCAGCTGAAAGCCAGTACGCTGCATCAGCTCCCGGAAACCTTCATGGGTAAAGATATACGGGATCATGTAAGCCCCGGCGGCCTCATCAAACGCCAGTGTCTGACGGTAGTGCTGTCCAAGACGCTCGCGCATATCCAGACGTTCGCTGAACCCCGGTTGCTGCAGAATATGCTGATACAGCAGATCGCTGATATCTTCGGTGGACAGGCGATTTCTGACCAGTTCAACCAGCGGCTCATTATTCGCCGGAGGTACAACACCTGGTTTCAGAAGATCAGCAGCCAGCAGGCGGAAATGCTCCAGCGTATCAGGATCGCCCTGCCCTTCCTCCTGCATGAAGTGGATATAGTAATCCATTAAAGCATCGTTATTATCCCGATCAGGACTGAACAACAGTTGCTGAAGATTAAACAGCTCCAGAGTCTTAACCCTGTCTTCCAGCTTGTTGTAGACATACAGATCCTTCATCAGGTAATCCCGCAGCACAATCAGCAGAATCTCCTTCAGCTCGGTCTGATACGCGGCATATGCCGGATGACGGATACTCGGATCGGGTAGCCAGGACTGCACATACCAGGGAGGCTCTTCACTATAGATCAGACTGACATTACGTAGTTCACTGAGACTGAATATCGGTGAGGCCAGATCATCAGTATCCGGCGGATTCTCAGCCAGCTGGCGTTTGTAGCTTTCAGCCTGCGCCAGTGCCCGGTTATCCAGTTCATGGAAATAATCAAAGTTAGCTTTAAGCAACCATAAAAAGCATAGAAAAAGGGCAATCAGGCCACCGGTCCAGGTAAACTTCATCACCCGGTACAGGTTTTCTCTGGTGGTATTCACGCCCACCAGGAAGCGCTCACTAAGAATTTCCCGCCGCAGCAGTTGCTTAGCAAATAGCCCCCGGCTATGGGTCTGCGCCTCGCGACCACATACCCGACTCTGCTCCAGATCAGATGACAGATGCTGACTCAGAGGGTCAACCGGAATACTGTCCTTATGGGTGCTGGTAAAGAAGTATCCTCTGAAGTTAAGCGCCGCTTCTTCAAACTGATAATCCAGAAACAATACCGAGAAATATTGTCCAAGTTCTGACTTCAGAAGACCAAACTGGAAGGGAGCTGCCAGTACAGACGAGCGAAAATCTGAATTTAACTGCAACTTCAGCCCGGCACTGATCTGCTGAGTCATGGCAGACTGTAACTGGTCAAAAGACTGATCAAACCACTGAGCATCATAGCCCGGCTTATCCGGCACAGGCATCATGGCACCAAAAGGTTCTTCCTGACGATGTTCATCCAGCACCGCAAAGCTTTCACTGAAATCGGTCAGATCAGCCATGCGGGTCAACAGGCTATAAACCGGCAGATTCACTCCCAGCTGTTTGTTCAATGTCTGAAGTATCTGTTTCTGCTGACGAGCCAGAGCATCCAGCGCTGTTTGCTGTGTATTCAGCAGTGTTCTGACAGGCGTGGCCAGCAGCACACCATTTGCGGCCTGACGTGGCCTATGAGACTTCAGTTTGTTCAGTACCGTCTGTACACAGGCTTCGGTGCCTTCATCCTGCCAGTGATCCGGTAAACTGATCAGAACGGCAAATTCGCTGATCCAGAAGTGTACCGGCAGATCACCATCAGTCCGGTCATCCAGCATGACAGGTTCCATGCCCATCATTCGTAGCAGGTGATCATCATCAGCCATAGACTGGCTGTGCACAACAAAATACCAGGGCACCTGATATGGATCACTCTGTCGGGGCTTAAGCTGACGCCAGCAAGCATTAAACAGGGCGATCATACGTTTTTGCTGATAAGCCATCTGCTGTTTCTGTCTTAAGACGTCTTCAGATGGCTGATTACGTAACTGCCTTAAACGCAAAACCCGCCAGCCGAAGCTGATCAGTGCCGCCAGCAACAATGACAGACCAGCACTCAGCACAGGCAACCACAAGGGTTGCCACTGCCACCACTCAAACCATAGACTGCCCAGCCAGAAGACAACGGACAGTACCAGCATCAGGAGTACAAATGGCCAGTAAGCCAGTTTAATCTTTTCCATCTAACTTACCTGTGCATTAATTCAGAAACAGAAAGGCATCGCTGACGCCCAGAGCACGGGCTCTGCTGACCAATGAGCTACCATGCTGGCGACTGTCTGCGATAATTATGACCCGATAGCGATTCTTCCAGGCCCTCACTTCTGCGCCCAGAGAATCCAGCTTGTTGTCCTGAATAAACCGCTCTCCCTGACGCTGGTTGTTTACCGTGGCCAGCTGTACTGTCCACTCCCGCTCACCAACAGAGGCGGGGACATTTTCAGGCTCAGCTTTACGGACACTGATTGCAGGCTGGCGGCCATAGGTCTGTACCGCAAGATTCATCTCTTCGTCGGTACTGGTATAAGTCACTACGCGATCGTCATCCTGACTCAGATAAGACTGACTGAACTCTGACAAACCGATAAAATCTCTGGCTCTCTGCTCCAGGGTGGTCTGATACCAGTAGCTGGTCGCTCCCCAGGCCAGAGCGATAGCCACCAGAAACAGCAAGAGCTGACGGATAAAATGAGCAGGACGAGCAGGCAGATGCTTTTTCCGGGGCTGACTGACCTGGGTCTGACATTGAATACCTGCCGCCGGACGGGCCTGAAAGATCACCTTCTCCAGCTGATGGGTCAGCTGCTCAAGATCTTTGCGGCCACTTTGCCGATACTGACCCCGGAAACCAAGACGGATAAAGATATAGATCAGCTCAATCAGATCCAGTAACAGCTTAGGCTGTGACAACGCCTTTTCTGCCAGCCAGTAGAACTGTTCTCCCCCGTCACGGACACCAAACAGCTCACTGACAAACGTCTGGTTTTCCCAGCCACTGTTTTCAGCCCAGTCACTGTGCAGGATCATCTCATCCAGCACAATGCAGAACAAAAAACAGGTTTTATCGGCAACAGAAGGAGGATAATCATAGCGCCCGATACGTTGCTTAAGCTCTGTGATCTTACGGATAATTCCCTGTCGAAAACGATACAGATCATCAGGTTCAGACATATGATGAATACTGGCACATAAGCCCAGTAGCTCTGCACCGGCATTAATCAGATTATTGTCGTGATAACTGAACTCCTGCAGAAAGCTCTGATTCAGCAGCTCATATTTCAGCACCGCAGATCCGGCTAACGGAATATCCTGCCCAGGAGCATTCACTGCCTCCCCATGCTCAGAACCCGACTGATCAATGGCGACAGTCGCTTCGTCAAGGTAATCCATATTCATGATGACTATCCCAGCGCGTACAGTTTCAGATCCAGATCAGGTAAGCGACCATCGACATGCAATGCCAGAGGCTCCCGCTTTTCAACCATCGCCGCCCAGTACGGGTGACGGGTATCAATCTCGATATAACAGACATCCGGCTGAGGTTTAAGCTCTCCGGGCGACACAGGTAAAGCGTTCAGAGGAACAGCAGACAAACCGTTACGCACCACATCAGCAATCTGACTCAGACCACATAGTTTGCAGGCTGAAGGAAACAGCTGCGCCAGGCTGGCCGTACCGATTGATGACTGCACACACAACACAAAACGCTGATCACGCATACTGTGCAGTTCCGGAATCATCAAGCGCAGTAAACGGCGCTTCTCAAACAGTCCGGTATCCCAGTCATACTCTTTCACACTGTCGTTCTGTACCAGAGAAAGCTGTTCACGCAGACGGTTAAATAACGGATTAAATGCCGCCTGCATATTATGACTCTGTAGCACAGGACCGGGAGCTGCCATCGCGGGTTCAAAACTGGCCAGCTCAGCCGACATCACGTTCAGCTGCTGATAAATCTCCCAGGTGCTGGTCTGAGGTGTTTCCAGGGTGTTGTGAATCCAGGGAATCCAGCGATTCAGTGTCTGCAGCCATAGATATTCTCGCATCAGAGTCTGTTCACTCTTGCGATCCATACCGTTATTAATACGCTGCATCACCATTCTTGCCCGGTTTTCTGTCAGTACCTGCAACTCCTTCATACGCTCTGTCAGCAAAGAAGAGGCCTGATACTGCACCGCTGCCGGAATAAAGCTATGGTCCAGCAGAACAGCACCACTATCGTGACATTCCAGTACTCTGGCCACCGGCATCGTACATAGTCCGGTCGTATCTTCTCCCGCCATAATCAGACGAGCATTAATCTGAGCAACCGGTGTATCTACCGCATTATTTCCTGCCTGACTGGCATCAAACAAAGAGATATTTTCCTGGAAATAACGCAGATTTTCCGCCTGTTCACCGAACTCCACTTCACCATCAATTGCCAGCGGAACCGCCAGCAGAATATCAGTTTCCAGTGTGGCAGCAGGCACTTCAAGAATCAGTTCTCTGTCATTTTCAAAGTAGGTGCTGTCCGGGAAAATCCCTTTACAACTGGTAATAGCAAATTTCCCTATTTTCAGACGCTCCCGATCTATTTGCAGTTCACTGAAGCCGTACAACTGATTGCCACGAGCCGCAGCAATATAGCGCTCTAAATAGTGGTAATAATGCCGGTCCTGTTGCTGAAAATGCTGGGGAGCGATAAACATACCTTCGCTCCAGACCACTTTGCGATGTCGTCTCACTGCCTTCCCCTAAAAAATCTGCCACCAGGCTTTATCTTCGTATTGTTCGATGCTGATGCTCAGACCGTTCAGACTGACCCGGATGATCTGATCTTCCTGGTCGGACTGATCAGGCAGAAGAGTCATCACGGCTTTGCTCTCAGCGTCAGTGTAATTAGCAAACTCAGCAAACACACCGAGATAACGGCTGCCAGGCTGAAGATCCAGCTCCACTTTATGTTCCCCTTGCGCCAGTGGCTGCAGATTCAGAACATCAATCAGAGCATTACCCAGGGTATCCCGGTCTTTATTATATAAATCAAGGAAACTGGCATTTTTAAACTGCCCGGTCTCACTTAACTGATAGATTCTGATCACCACGGGATGGGCTGATCCCGTACCATAAGGATTCACATTATCGGCAATCTCAACCGAGACACTGACCGGGTAAGGCAGTGGCTGTTCCGGTTGAGATGAACAACCGGATAATAAAACCATCAGTAATGTCAGAAGGCTGAACAACCTCATTGACCTTTTCCTCGTAACTCTTCAATAAACAATGCCGCAAACTGTCGGTGATACTCTTTGCGCTGCAGTTTCTGGCTGAACTGCTTGCGATACAAACGCCAGAACTTTTTATCTTTATTTCCCCAACCAGAAATGTAATCCCGGAACATCTCTTCCTGGCTGGCAGGGTCCAGCTCTTCAAGAAAACGGCTCAACGCTCTCTCGATACAATCCATCAGGCGATCGTGACTATATTGCTCGCTCTGCATCTGACGTTGCTTATCAATCAACTGATTCAGCTGAGTCAGGCTGTCCCTGATCAGCTGCTGATCAGCCTGCTGACCGGCTCCGGGTTCCAGTGCATGATCCAGCGCACCAGTGTCCAGAGTCAGGCTGCGGTTTGGCGATACATCTGAATTCGAAGCAGTACCAGCCATATCCATTTCATAATGATCATCGAAGGGATCGTATCCGGCATGATCATCAGACAGCACCTTATCGTGAGAGAAAGCTCGCAGAGGCTCTCCATCTGTAAGCAACGAATCATTATCGTCATAGCGATTGTCCCATTGCTGCTCCTCTTTCTTCAGATCATCCATCGAGAAAACCGGTGCCGCACTCACGACTTCCGGCTCATCATCCCAGGGATCTGCTGAAGCAGAAAACAGAGATTGCATGTCGCTGATTAGCAACACATAACCGCCCATACGCAACAGATCGCCATCATTCACTGCCTGACGCTGCCCATTGCCTAAACGACGATTATTCACAAACAGGCCATTGGTACTGCGGTCTGTTACATAATACTGTCCTTTGTCATCCCGGCTGATTTCAGCGTGAACACGAGACAACTGACGCTGAAAGTCAGGCAGCTGAATATTACAATCGTAGGAGCGACCTATAGTGCCACCGGCATCAGACAGACTGAGCTGACGACTGCCAACCTGCTCATTTTCGGGAGTTTCAACTAACTGTATGCTGATCGACATAATTAACCCTGCTTACAGCGTCTTAAGGCCTGATTAAAGCGATCCAGAAATCCCGGATTCTCCTTCAGGAAGTTTTTGGAAAAATGCACGTTCAGATCCTGGGTTCTGATAGGCACTCTACGAAAATAGTCCGTAGGTATACCCGACTGCTTCATATAATGCTCAAACACCAGTTCATACTCCAGCGCCACATCGATATCCCCTTGCCAGAGCATCTTCAGCAGAGCTTCAGCATCCCTGGGTTTCTTAATGACATTGTATCCATTCTTCTTAAGAAACAACCACTTACTGGTATTAAACTTAGCGCCAAAACGGGCCTTGTATTTTGATGATTCATCGTTGGCATTCAGATTCACCCCAGGATTAAAATACCAGGACAGATCTTCTGAGATCACGGCTTCTGACATCGTGGCATAACGGGCGCGGGCTGAATTTTTTGACCCGGCAAAAAAGCCATCCATTTTTCCGGTCTCAACCAGCAACTGAGCTTTATCCCAACGCATCATATTCAGCTCATAAGGCTGCTGCATACGACGGAACGTGCACTGCACGCGCTCCAGAGCAATACCGCCCATCACACCATCATCCAGAGTCTGGTACGGAGGCCATAACTGAGTAGCCAATCTGACCCGGTCCAGGCCATAAGAGGGCATACCTGCCAACAGCAGGTAACCAGAAAGTAAACCGGTCAGCCAGAGTTTAGATTTTTCTATGATCATGGTGGTCACAAGGTTCCGGGTTGTCGTATCTTCTGTTCAGTATGAATGCCTTGTTCAATCATCCGGCCTGTTATTCTGCAAACCGGATGATTGTCACAGCGAAAGCACCTGTTTCAAGACAAGGCTCAAATCCACATCTACTGAATATCCAGGGCTATTTCACCATTAGCCACGCTAATATGCACACGGCTGATCGGCTCACCTTCACTCAGACGGGCGATACACTCTTCCGCCAATTTTGGCATCAGGGTGCGATTGATAATCTGCTCAACCGCACGGCCACCTGTGGTTGGATCGGTATTACGGCCGACAATAAACTCAACCAGAGCATCATCCCACTCAAAACTGGCATGATACTGCTCATCCAGTTTCTTGCGAATCCGGTTCAGGCTGATCTGTGTAATCTGGCCCAGCTCATCATTGTTCAAAGGATAATAAGGGATCACAGTGGCACGACCGAGGAAGGCCGGTTTAAAGAAGTTCTGCAGTTCCGGGCGAATACGCTCGACCAGATCATTGTTCTCAGGGCGCTCTTCACTCTCTTCACACACATCACAGATCGCCTGATCCGCCGCATTGGAGGTCATGATAATAATGGTGTTACGGAAGTCCACCGTGCGACCTTCACTGTCTTTGATATGCCCCTTATCAAAAATCTGATAGAAGAGATCATGGATACCCGGATGGGCTTTTTCCATCTCATCCAGCAGCAGTACCGAGTAAGGGTTACGACGAATCGCTTCGGTCAGCACACCGCCTTCTCCAAAACCGACATAACCTGCCGGAGAACCCAGCAGCATGGAGATTTTGTGTTCCTCCTTAAACTCCGTCATATTGATCACAGTCAGGTTATCACCGCCACCAAATACCTGATCGGCCAGCGCCATAGCCGTTTCGGTTTTACCGACACCACTGGGGCCGCACATCAGGAACACGCCCACCGGCTTACGGCTATCGGTCAGACCGGCACGGGAGATACGGATACTCTTACACAGCTCACTGATGGCCGTTTTCTGGCCAATCACCCGCTTGTGCAGGCTGTCTTCCAGCGTCAGCAGTTTAGTAATTTCATCTTTGATCATGCTACCCGCAGGAATGCCGGTCCAACTGGAAATCACGCTGGCGATGGTCTGCTGATCCACCAGCGCGTGAACCAGAGGCTCATCCCCCTGCACCTGCTGTAACTGATCCAACAGCGCCAGTAGCTGAGATTGTTTCGCCGGGTCGATACTGTTGTCTGAATGCTCCTGCTGCAGCGTAGCTTTCAGTTCACGAATCTGCTCAACCAGCTGCTGCTCCTGCTCCCAACGATCAGAGCAATCTTCCAGCTCGGTCGTCAATTCATTGATTTTCTCCTGCAGCGCACTGATCACATCAGCGCCTTCCGTGAACAGCGCCTGCTCCGCTTCCATCGCCGCCAGTTCGCTTTCGATATAGTGAATGCGCTGCTCCAGCTGTTCGATCTGTTCAGGTTTCGCTCCCTGGGTCAGGGCAATACGGGCACAGGCGGTATCCATCAGACTGATCGCTTTATCCGGCAGCTGACGGGATGGCAGGTAACGAATCGATAGGTTCACCGCCGCTTCAATGGCTTCATCTTTAATAAAGACGCCATGATGTTCACTCAGGGACTCCGATACCCCCCGCAGCATCTGGATCGCATCTTCTGCAGTGGGTTCTTCCACTTTGACCACCTGGAAACGGCGGGTCAGTGCAGGGTCTTTTTCGAAATACTTTTTGTACTCTGCCCAGGTGGTCGCAGCGATAGAGCGGAACTCACCACGGGCCAGCGCTGGTTTCAACAGATTCGCCGCATCGTTCTGACCGGCGGCACCACCGGCACCAATCAGGGTGTGAGCCTCATCGATAAAGACGATAATCGGTACCGGTGAGTTTTTTACTTCGTTGATGACATCTTTCAGGCGATTTTCAAACTCACCTTTAATACTGGCACCCGCCTGTAGCAGGCCCAGATCCAGGGAATGAATTTCCACTCCCTGAATGCTAGCGGGTACATTGCCTTCAGCAATACGCAACGCCAGGCCTTCAACTACCGCCGTTTTACCGACACCGGGTTCACCCACCAGAATCGGGTTGTTCTGACGCTTACGGCCCAGAATATCAATCGCTTTACGCACCTCGGCATTACGGCCGGAAATCGGATCGATACGACCTTCTCTGGCCTGTGCAGTCAGATTAACCGTGTACTTATCCAGTGCACCGCCTTCAACCGGGCCTGCCGCCACAGGTGCACCTTCGGCACCACCGCCAGATGCCGGAGCCTGAGTTTTCAATACACTGATCTGAGCTTGCAGCGCCTCAACGGACAACTGAGCAAAGGACTTCAGTGTCACCGGCTTAACGCCAAAACGATCCGGCTGATTCAGCGCCAGTACCAGATGCAGGCTGGACACCTGATAGTGACCAAAATTCACTGAAGCCAGCATCCAGGCCGATTCAATCAGTTCACTTAACTGACTGCTGATGGTTGGCTGGCCTTCACTGCCTTTTGGCAAACGCTCAATCAGCTGATTCAATTCTTGCTGCAAGCCGGACACATCAATTTTCTGCTGATCCAGCAGCTGCATAAAGGCGGCATCATTCATAGCCAGAATCTGTAGCAGCCAGTGCTCTACTTCAATAGCAGGCACGTTCTGATTCATAGCTGCACCGGCAGCCTGCTCCAGAGCCAGTTTCAGATTGGTGTCCAGTTTTCCTACCAGATTGCTTAGCTTTACCTGTGGCATGATCAGAATCCTTATTGAAGGAGAATTTTTTTATATTGTTCAGGATGACGCTCAGGGGCCAGACAATTGCCTTCCCCCAGGCGTATCGACTGACGTTGATCCGAAGATAGACGCGGCTGATTAATGAATTCACGCCGGACATAAAGATACAGGCGAAGATCAGTGTGTTCTCTCAGATAAATATGAGCCAGATCCCTTAACCGGGAAGCAAAATGATCATCACACTGTAACTGCAGATACTCCTGCTGATTTCTGGGCTCTACCCGTATCTCAATCCGTTGCCAGCATAAGGTTGCCGTGCGTCCCAGCACAGCGCCCTGACCCAGTTTCTGATTCTGCCCCAGCTGTTGTCCCAATCGGGTCGCTGATCCGGCAGGCAGACGATAAATACTTTGCGGTGCAGCTTCGACATGAATCAGCAACTCAAAATACCCGGTCAGTAAACGACGTAACCCTGTCAGACTACGCACCTTCATCCCCAGATGCAGGGTGTAAGGCAGATAACTCTGTTCGGAACGGGTTGCCAACGTATCCGTATCAGACAGACAGGCCAGGATTCTGCGCTGAGCCAGACGTGTCAGGCTGTCACTCTGACTTTCCTGCTCTTCCCGTAACTGCAGATGGCCTTTCTCGATTGCCTGATGCAATAACTGGAAATAGCGATGGTTAAAGATATTCAGAAATTCATCCAGCGCACGGTCTTCATCGTGCAGGCTGGATAGTAATTCTTCATGAAAATAAGAGGGCAGAACGCCCTTAACACCCGACAAGGCTTCCAGCCCCAGCCGGTAACGGGACACAGAACCTGCCTGCTCAACGGCAGTGATCTCTCTGGCATAACCCGCTGGCACAGGCTCCGCCCAGAAGAAAATATTCTGACTAAGCTTCATCCCTCTTAACAGGCGAACGACCTGAATAAAATCAAATGTCTGCGGAGACTGCGCCAGTTGGGCCTTCAGAAGCATAACTGACTGCCATGTACTGCCGGGAAATTATACTGATTAGCATCATTACCAAACTGACTAATATTCACCTGGATAAAACGATCAAAACTGCAGAACTGCTGAAAAAAGCTGTTCAGCACCTGACTTAGCACCGCAAAGCTGCCATCCAATGCATCAGTATCCACCGTGACCCTAACCCGGGTGCCACTGGCAAAGGTGTTCTGACCACAGATATTCATGGTACTAACTTCCTGCTGATAACTGACCTCTCTGATCGCTTCAGCGGCCTGACATAACTGGCTCTGACTGCATAATGTCAGCACATCTTTCAGAGCTGCCACAGGATCATGGGTTTGCAACAAAGAGGCAAAGTTATTATTCAACAGAGCAATAAAGCGCCAGTACAGACTGTTATCCAGTGAAGGATAACGGGGCGATGACGGCGTCGAAACCACTTTCATCTCACCCGGAAGATCGATCGCTTCCAGATTCTCGACCTCCGTCCCTTCTGCAATCAGGCAAGGGCTACGGCCATTGCAGCACATCAGATCCATCGCCAGTACCACACTGTCCTGATCAGGCAGGTAATAAGGGCTACTCAGAGACAACTCCATATGACGCTGGCTGTTTTCATCCCAGCGCTGCCGCCCCTGCCATTGCAATGGATTTTTACTGGCCTGATAACGGGCTTCGTATAAAGGTACGACACGGCGCTCACTGTCCGGTAACACTTCACGGATTTCCTGAATGCTGACCACTTCGATTTCATTGTTATCGCCCAGATCGGCAACCACAGGCATCGTCAGCTGACTAAAGTCATAATTCAGTGGCTCACCCTGCTGTCGGAACAGGTTCAGTGCTGGCACAGTATTCAGACTGAATACGCGGGTATCAAACAGACGCAGAAACTCAGCGGGCAGGTGTCTGACATACAAACGCAGGACCAGAGTATTATGGGCCAGATACTTCAGCGCCTGCCCAAAATGACTCAGGCGGAAATAAGCCGCTTTATCAGGGTAGATAAAATAATCTCTTAGCAGATCATAACCGGTGAACTGTTGCAGATAGGCTGGTAAAAACTGGAATTCAGGATCAGCAATCCGGCTTTTAAGCTGATCCGTATCCAGTATCCGGTAATCCTGACCAGACGTATCACCCACAGAAATGTACTGCACTTCTTTCAGTAGCAGCTCCATCAGGCTGTTGGCATTACGCTCAAAACCACGCACATAAAAATCCAGGTGTTCAATATCCAGCTGATTAAACAGAGCTTCCGGATCACAAGCGCTCAGCTCAATTTCAATCACTCCTTCAGCATTTTTCACACCAGGCGGAGGTTCATGATTAAAAGGCGCGATTTCAGCCCTGACATCCTGAATTCTGAACGGATAGATCACCAGATCATCACAGGTCGTGAACAGTGCCTGCTGTGTCTCTGTCAAAGGCAGAGATAACTGACTGCCCTTGGGCAGGATCACGGTTTCACTCAGCTGCTCAGGATCTTCTTCCAGTTGTACAGGACAATAACTGGGAGCAAGCTGACAATAGCCCGGATATAACAGATTCAGCAGATCCTGCAGAATATCGGGTAGCTGTTCATCCAGTCTTAACTCTGTACGGGCTGTCAGCAGAGCCATGCCATCCAGCAGTCGAGTGATACTGGGATCTTCAACACTGTTCTTATTCAGTTGCAGCTGCTCAGCCTGCTCCGGGAAGCGCTGAGCAAATCCGGATAATGCTTTGCGGATATACGCCAGTTCACGCTCGTAGTAGCGCATCAGTTGATCAGACAATATCCTGTCCCTCTATTTCTGTATCCTGGTCTGCCAGGCTGATGTTGCTATCAAATTCCACAATACGAGTGCCCTGGCGAGTATTCAGTTGTGCAGTCAGGGAAAAGTTAATGCGATTGTGCGTTTCATCCCGCTCAAAGACCTCAACAGAGACCTCTGTCAATCGAGGCTCAAACGCCTGCACCAGTTTACGAACGTAACGGGTAAATTCATCCTGATTCATCTGGCTACTGATGGACTGGATACTTTCCAGTCCATAACAGTAATTCGATTGCCGGACCTGTTTAAAACGATGGGAAACCGGTGTCAGTGGTGCTTCAGAGCTGAACAGAGCAGATAACTGATACTCGACGGAACGCACCAGTTCATCCGCATGATCCATACTCTGCTCTTTGTTCAGAAATGCATTCCAGAAAGACATCTGATTTCCTTGTTTTGCTCTTGCATCAGCTGGCTGACAGCAGATCAGTTGAAAGCAGCATCTCACCGCAAAAATGATCGAACTGGTACTGAGGTTTAATCAGTACCTCACAACTGAAACGACCACTTTCACCCGGTAACTCTTTCACTGTCACCCGACCTTTACTCAACGGATATTTTGCCAGTACGTTCTCATCGGCATCAGCCACATTACTGCAATACTTATCCAGCCAGCGACTCAGATGGAGTTCACACTCTGAGGCAGTCTGGTAACTGCCCAGCATCTCTCTGATCTGCACTTTCAGGTAATGAGCAATCCGGCAACTCATCAATGTCGTCTGTATCTGGCAACTGACCTTATCCAGATCAGAATCACCGGCATACCAGACCGAATTATTACCAGCAAAAAAGTACTTATTGGTTAACGGACTATGAGACAGAGGAATAAACCCCTGACCAGAATAGAAGCTGGCCAGGTGACCAAACAGGCGGATAAAACTCTGCGGATGCTGATAAACCGAACGGTATACTCCGGATTCAGGCAAATTAATCAGAGCCCCCTGATAGCGATCCTGCCAGCGGGATTTAATAAAACCAAACCAGCTGATACGGTTAAACTCCCGCATCACTGTGCTGGCAAAGGCAAACGCCGCACTGCCCCAAAGCCCGGTATTTCGGCTCACCGCCGGACGTAAATCACCCGAGAAACCTTCATCCATCTCGTTAAAAATAAAGCGCACCGGATGATTCTGATAGGGCTTACGTAACTGAATATCCGGCATAGCCAGCCCCAGAAAGCGTGTCGACTTTACCTGGCGCAGGCGCTGCCAGCCCTGATAATCCGGCCCCTGTAAAATTTTTTCTATTCGATGAGTATCCGATAACCAGTCCGCGCTGTTCTCACCAAAAAAGCTATCGGATACCGACAGAATAAAAGGACATAAAACGGCTTCACCCAACTGCCCTAATAATTCCAGTGTATAGAGATCATCGTAATCATCATCAAAATCCATCTCCATATGAACCGCATGATCGACAACAATGATATTGTAAGGCTCTCCCCCGAGCGTATTCAGTTCACGATTACCTATCGTGTTATACAACACTGAACTTCGGGTGGTATTAGCGGTATTCAGATCATATGACACTTCCTGCCAGCTGATATTCATCATACGGATACGAATGCGCTGAAAACTGACAGGCAGGCAGGACAGCTCATGCAGATTACGCCACCGCGCTTCCAGTGCCTGAAAATCATCATGATGCATAATATGAGATAACTGACGGGACAACGCCTGATCCAGCTGAGCAATCATGCGCACCAGAAAACGCTTAAGCTGTTGTGGATCTGTCAGAATATCAGGGTTCAGCTGTCCGATCAGTTCAAGTGCCTGAACCAGATAATCGCTATCGGCAGCATCCAGTTCATTAAATTGCTGTTGCCAGTCCTGATCAAACATCGTTGGAGCGTCCTGAGAAAATAGCCAGGCTGGCGCCCACTGAACACAGCGGACGCCTCACCTTAACCCGAGTAACACACACTGAATCAGAGTCGTCAGCTTCGGGTCTGAGTCATTGATGACGGGCCTGAAGATTAACCCGGAATCTTAGTTACCATACGTACCGACGTTGTCAGCTCTTCCAGCTGCAACCATGGACGCAGGTGTGCAACAGCTGAGTAAGCTCCGGGGCGCCCTGGCTGCTCTACCACTTCGATACGGGATTCACACAGAGGCGTTTTTGAACGCTCGGCATTCCCCATCGCACCCGAGTTGGTATACATATCAATCCAGGACTGGAGTTCACGCTGAATATCCGGCGCTTCCAGATTAGAACCCAGCTTGTCACGGCCCATCACTTTCAGATAGTGTGCAATACGGCTACTGGCCATGATATAGGGCAGACGGGCAGAGATTGCAGCGTTACCAGTGGCATCCGGATCAGTATAGGTTT
Source organism: Oceanospirillum sediminis (assembly GCF_014164585.1). Taxonomy (GTDB): domain Bacteria; phylum Pseudomonadota; class Gammaproteobacteria; order Pseudomonadales; family Halomonadaceae; genus Oceanospirillum; species Oceanospirillum sediminis. The sequence goes on from NZ_JACJFM010000008.1 coordinate 65,283, forward strand.
TAGGACGCTGGGTCGTCTGACCACCGATAAATACGCCATAGTTGGTATTTTTGTAGTGTACCAATGGCAGGAAACCCAGATCACTCAGCTCTTTTTCACGCTCATCGGTCAGGTTTACTTCCACCGGACACTGCTGCTGAATATCACCGGCATCGGACAGATAAGTCAGGTTAGGCAGGTTCTCAACCTTACCGCCATTATCCAGACCGCGAATTGCAGTACACCAGCCAAAAGCTGTGAATGCCTGAGTCATTTTCAGTCCCAGCTCGTAAGCTGCATTGGACCATACCAGCTGGCTGTTATCTTTCGGACGAGGATTACCATCAGCATCCGTCGCCAGCTCTTCATAATTGAAGGCATTAGTGCCCAGGCCTTTCTCACCATATGGCAGACGAGCCAGAGTCTGTGGTAGTGTCAGAGTAACATAACGGGCATCATCGCTGTCACGGAATGCGTTCCAGGCCGCATAGGTCGGTGAATCAAAACCTGCAGCAACCGGTTTGCCCTCGTTAAAGGTTTCGAAAGAATTAAATTCGAACATTTCCGGGTTAGAGGCTGCAATAAAAGGCGCATGACTGGCAGCTGCCGTCTCACCCATATAACGCAGCAGAGCAACATCTTCATCTTTATGGGAGAAGGTGTAATCGCCCAGTAGTAAACCATAAGGCTCACCACCCGCTGTACCAAATTCTTTCTGATACAAAGCATCGAACAAAGGGCTGCGGTCAATGGCCGGAGCATCTTCAAACTGATCCAGCAGTTCCTCTTTCTGGAAATCAACCAGTTTGATTTTCAGGCTCGGTCCCAGCTCGCTTTCTTTAACCAGCTTGTTCAGACCACGCCAGGAACCTTCCAGACGCTGAAAATCATCCTGTTGCATGATTTCAGACAGCTGGCGTGACATCTGTTTGTCAATTTCTGCAATAGCGTTCTCAATGGTCTTAGTGACATTTTTGTCCCAGACTACTGTGCCGTCCAGAGCCTGTTCTGCCAGTACAGAGAACAGTTCTTTTGTTGTATCGGCCGGAGTTTGTGTCGTCGCGGCAATCGCCCGGTCCAGTAAACTCAGAGAACCTTCTTCGGTTGCAGCCTGAGCGCCATTCGCTAACTCTTCACCACTCATTATGCTTCTCCCTTATCAATACCCAGCTCTGAAGACAGTGCATTAATCGTATCAGCACTTTGCAGCACTTCTTTCAGCAGCTTTTCCAGGTCACGGGAGCGATCTGCTTTTGCCAACAGTGTCTTCAACTGCGAGCGAGTATCAGCCAGTTTCTGTAGCGCATCAACCTGGCCGACAATAGCATCCGGCTCGAAATCCTTCATGGAGTTGAACTTAAGTGCAGCCTCAAACTGACTGTCATCATCAGACAGAGTATTGTCTACTTTCATTCTCAGCTCTGGACCCACACGCTTCATTACCGTGTCAAAGTTATCTTTGTCTACCTGATAGAAAGTACGGTCTTCCAGATCTTCTCTGTCCTCTTTGTGGGCAGAAAAGTCGCCAATCACTCCCACAACAAATGGAAGCTCTTTTGTTTCAACAGCCCCGTTAGTTTCAACATCATAAGTAATGCTGACACGGTTTTTGCTGACCCGTTTGTGTTGTGAATTCAAGGCCACGTTCAATCTCCCGGTTTAATTAGGCTTATTTGGCTTTAGACTCAAGCTTAGCGGTAGTCACGTCATACTTAACGGTATCGCCTTTCTCAATTTTGCCGCCATCAGCTTCCTGATAATAGGTGATGGCTAACGTGGTGTAAGTCATAGAAAATGTTTCACCCGGCAAGCCACCATCATTGCATGACACACTGTAGTGCGCGATACGAGCCTTTTCCAGCGTCATAACCATGTAGGGATCTGCACCATTGCCTTCACGGGAAGGTTTCGTCAGCAGAATCTCAACCGTTTTACCTTCCGCTCCCGGAGAAAAAAGGAACGTTGTCAGCTGTGGAGATGCGCCATCGGATTCACGAGCAATATTGATCTCGCCTAATGCAACCATACCCTTATCGGCATTATTCGCATTACCAACATCAACACTTACGCCACGGGCAGCGCCCCAGTCCATAAAGTTAATTGCAAAGAAGCCTTTTTTTCCGCCAATTTCGCCAATTGTTGCAGCACCTTTGATATCATTGATGCCGTCAATACGCATATACATAGAAGCCATGATAGTTCCTTTCTTTCGCTAATTTATTGTCTGTACAGGTGAGTGCGTTACCACTCGAAGTCCGATACACCTGAACTTTTTTCCGGGCCACCGGAAGAAGGTGGTTCTTGCGTATCATCAGTTATCGTCTCAACGGCCTTCTGTGGCTGAGGTGGTTTCTGAAGTATCTGTGCATCCTGCTCTCTGGCCAGTGGTGTAGCAGCCACAGCACTTACGTCAGGAATTGCTGTTTTTTCTGTATTTTCCAGCCCCGCCAGCTGACTAATCCTATCCATTACAGGCTGGTTTTCTCCCACCATTTCCTGTAATAGTTCAGGCAAAGACATATATCCCCAGCGTATCGCTCTCTCAAGCAACATATATACCGGACTATGGGGTTCCGTACGCTGAAAAAAATCTGCTATTTTTCTTAACTCATTAAAAGCCTGGTCTCTGTTACCAATGTGCTCGTTAGCGGCAAAGGCGGGCGAAATCGTATCCGAAGCGCTTTGCGGTACCGCCGTATTCAAAGGAGGAGAAGTAACGACATCATTATTAACCAAAGCACTTTCAATACCAGACGCATCCGGAACCGGACCATTCACTTCCGACAGAATACCACCTTCCTCTTCAGGCACAGGCTGACCTGGCCATGGCATAATCTCTTCAGCAAACAGGAATTGGAAGGCGTTAATCAGTGCTTCAAAGGTATGTTTCAGAAACAGGAAGCTGATACCAGAAGCCCCGGCTTCATGGCATCGCTCATTAACCAGAAGATCCAGCATTTCTATGGACTGCTGAATCCCGATGAGCAACTCAATTCTTTCACAAATTTCTGCACGTTCATCAGGTAAATAAGCTATAAGCTGACTTTTCAGTTCATGTGCTTTTCCGGATATTTCTGCGACACAGTACTGGTTATATGTTGTTTGCCCCGCAAGGATTATATTTTGCAGAGGCATATACAAAAGACCACTACCCTCTGACTCGCCAATCAACTGAATCAGAGGTTTCACTCTGATTTCCGCCCATTCTTTCTGCTGACCGGCCGTATCATCTGATTTCAATTTCTCAACAGGAGGCCTGGGGTTCAGATACTCCCAGTACTGTTCTATTACCTTTCTGAGTGTTTCAAGGCTATCTCTCAGATTTTCCAGAGGTTTATCTGAAAAAATCTGAGCAGTAATAAACCAGCAAAAGACTTCAACATCCTTAGATACCGAGGCAAGATTCTTTTCACAAAGAGCAGAGAGTTCAACCCAGCAGATTCTGTTAGTTTCGGTCAACTCATCATTTTGCATGGAATCCGGAGACTCCATCATGGTTCTGAATGCGGATAAGGCTTTGTTATAGCTATTTCTTAGCTCCCGGTATGCCGAGCGATTATTTTTCAGATAATCGCCACATGGCATATCATCATTAATCGGGTCTAATAAATGCTGCATTTATTTTGCCTCATTAAACAATACGGATCTTATATCCTGACTACAGTCTGGAACAAAAAAAAACAATTCAATTTTTTATGACAATCAATAATTAAACGAATGCTTATAAAGTAGTCAGTCGGTATGAATTATTAACCTGCTATACGCTGAATTACTTAAAAGGTTATTTTTTGTTAAAAGAAAAAGCAACGAATTTATCCGTAAAAAGATATTGAACCAGTTCACAAAAAACAAAAAAAACCATTAATATCAACAAGATAAAGATAATCCACAAAAAAAACCAATATAACATTTGTGATGTAGTTCCTATTTCCACTAGCATCTGTAAACAAATGTTGTCACAACATTATTTCTGTCTTAAGCTCACATTAAACAAATGATATGCAGTTCCAACAGGCTGAAGCTCTATAAAAGTAGTCGCCCGGCATTAACCACGCCACAAAATAACATCAGTATTTACAGGAGTACTTATATGCCCGGATATAACTGGATGGGAAAATATCTGAGTGATGATGCACTGCTCACAGACATCATCATGCCAGGCAGCCATGACGCTGGTATTTTCTCAGGTGATACAGCCAATGCTGGTTTCCTGGGCTGGAAAGGCGCGGCAATCTGTCAGCATACAGGGCTAGGAGGGCAGTTAAATGCGGGATCTCGTTTCTTTGACCTGAGAGCACGGTTAGTAAGGGAAGCGAATAGAATTGGCCAATCAACACCTGTTTCACGATCCGTTCAGATTAAGAAAAAAAACTCCATTGAAAATATCACCAACGGCGAGGATGTTGACCGGGGACGTATAAGGTTCTATCACGGTGGTAAGAAAACAGGCACCAAAGGTGCCGATCTCGATAGCCAGCTTAATGAAGTCAAGAATTTTCTTCAGCAGCGTAACACAGAGTTCTGCATTCTCCGATTCACTAAAAGCAAAGAAGTACCTCACGCCGTTATGAACCTGGTCAGTGAAATCCTCGGAGATAACAACCTGCTTTATCAGGGCACAGGCAATCTGGCTCGCATTCGCGTCGGGGATGTACGGGGAAAAGCTATCGCTATCTTCGATAAAGACTTCACAGGACACAATCAGACCAGTGGACTTCATCACTATAAAAAGAATGATGCCTGTACTAATGGGCTGGGAGTATCCGGAAGTTTCTCTGGTAGCCCATGGGCCGGAAAGTCTGTGAGTACACAACAAAAGAACCTGAAAAAATACGAACTACAGAGCGATCGTTTATATAGCTGGTACCAGACTCAGACTTACCTCAAAAATATCCAGTCTTCCACTCAGTCAGGTGTCGGCTCCAGAGATAATGTCAAAGGCCTGTTCAATAATTTATTGAACAACGAGATGTATGACAGTGTAAACATTGTCTTAATGGACTTCGTCGATAACTTTAAATGCCGGAATGTCTACCGTTCAAATGTTTTCACCGCCAGCCGAAGATTGAATCGCCGACAGATTCTGGATATCGTTGAGGACTAATACCCGTTCAGCCAGGGTCTGCTGATTTTTCCTGTATAAACCGGCTTCTAACGGCAAATACAGGAAAAATCTGATGAGACACTCACCTGTTCTGCCTGTTACCAGAAGTCTCACGATCTTCAGGCAGGCAAGTTGAACTCACCCGCCAATCATTACATTCGGGCATCCGGCAACAATCACACCGCCATGTCCTGTTGTATCTCCCATACGGGCTGCAGGCTTTTTACTAATCAGTACCGTCGCACTCCCTTTAACAATCACATCGGGAGGCCCGACACAGACACAGTTATCCCCCAGCACAGCAGCAGGTAATTTGCCAATCAGCACCAGAGGAACGCCTGGCCCCACAATTGGACCTCCGACATGAGGTATTGGGGGGGTAGCCGGGGTCTGCATCGGACAGGTATGCATATCTGTTAATCTTGCAGCAGGAGGCATATTAAGTCTTCCTTTTCTGTATTCAATAATAATACTTGTGGTTGTGGTCTGTTCTGCTTACTGACCAGATCCACCCCGTGCCAGATCCAGCCCGGATGAGATAACCTGTTGATAATATTCTTCATAGCCATCCCATTCCGGGATAACAGCCGCGGTATTAATCGCTCCGGACGACGCTTTTGCGTGCAGAAAATCAGGTGGCAGAGTGACAGGTTCACCAGGTGGTGCAATACTTCCCTGACCACTCCAGAATACCGACTGAGCCAGCCATCGCACCGCACTGGTATTCTCCAGCTTTTCAGCAAAGTATTCTGCCGTTCTGCGCTTGTGCTCATCCGGCTCGGTTACCCAGCGTTTACACTCTGCCAATGCTTTCTGCTCATCAGCCCCCCAAGTATCATGGCGAAGATCCATCGCCAGACAGGCCCACCAGATACCCTCTCTGACAGGTAACCCATGCGAGATAAAATTAATCAGATCAATATACAGCTTCTGTTCTGCTAAATATTCAATCACTTCATGGGGCGACAGAAGAGCCAGCTTCTTCTTAAGTTCCGGCTCTGACAGTTCAAACTGCTGTAACAGTATCTGACTATCGGTATAGGGAATTTTTTTATATATCATCAGTTAATCATCACTATCGCGCCTTTAACGGCTGCCTGCCCACTGGCCGACAATTCAGCTGTCGCACCACCTGATACCTTAGCGCTGACACTGCCTGCCAGCTCAGCATTCAACCCGGATAATTTCAGATTTCCAGTGGATTTCACATTCACCGCACCCGATGATTTGATATCTACTTTAGCACTGCCATTAATCTCAATATTGGTCGATTTAATCTCTATCTTCGAGCTGCTCATAGTGATTTTACTGCTGCCAACACTCAGCTCTATTTTAGAGTCCGCCTTTAAATAGATATTGCTGGCTTTAACGCTGGCATCACCATCTGCATTCAGACTATAGTCACTGCCAGCACTCAGGCTAATCTCTTTTCCGGTTTTCAGACTGTAATTATCACCGGCATCATCTGATATATCTTTGCCGGCCTTACGGGCGTAATTTTCTTCCGCCGAACTGCTGATATTTTTCTTTGCACTGACGGTCAGATTCTCATCTGTACTATGGGATGAATCTTTAGTCACCTGCACCTTTCTTTCAGCCAGAATTTTTGTTTCCTGATTGTTTTCCACTTCGGTCAGCATGTCTTTAGCCGCATGCAGATAAAGTTGTTCTTTATCTTTATTGTCATCAAACCTCAGCTCATTCGATTTTCCGGATAGCTGGGTTTTAATGCCTGACTGAGTGGTTTTGGCGGTGGGATAGGGCGGAGTATGCTTACTGTTATACAGACTACCGGTGACAACAGGCTGATCAGGATCACCATTCAGAAAACTGACCAGTACCTCCTGCCCTTCTCGGGGAATAAACTGTACGCCATAGCCATTACCAGCCATGGACTGAGCCACACGTACCCAACAACTGGTCTTATCACCGGTCGTTTTATCCCAGTGAAATTTGATACGAATACGCCCTTCTTTATCAGATGCCGGGTCTGAACCATCTCCGGACACTACCGCACTCAGCATACTATGCACCCGAGGCTTTTCAATAAACTCAGGGTAATATTTATGACTGGAAGGAACACAGCTGAACCGGCAAACCTGTTCAAATGCATTCTGGCTATTCATAGTAAACTCATAGCTCAGAGACGTAATCAGATACTCCCCTTTCTGGCTATCATCCGGATGATTTTCCAGCTTAATAAGCCCCCCAATGAATAATTCATAACTATCTGTACTACCATTAATATGCCAGTATTCAGATTCTATCTGGGCTAAACGGCTGGTCAGAACAGCTGATTTTAAATCACTAAAAGCTCCGGTAATGCCTGTTTCATAATATCTGGTATCCTCCAGCTTGCTATGCCCTGCCACAGTTTGCCCTGGTTTCTTCGTACCAGTAATCATTTTACTCTGACTGTAATCATATCCCGACAGAGTCAGTTTACCGGCATGGTAGTGATGTCCGGGTAACCAGCTATCAATTATATGATATTTCCCACTGGGTGAACGCTCATCATCCAGAGACACACAACCCGTTTTGCTGAAAGGCTTAGCCGCATCATGTAATAGCATTTTTCCGGCGTTGTTATCAGTACCGGCATAAATATGTACACCTTCTTCAGACAGTATTCTGCGCACAAAATCCAGATCACTTTCATCCAGTTGCAAACAATACTCCCGTTTATCAGAAGGCATAGAGTCAATGCTGTACAGACCTTTGAATCCCAGTTCATCAAAGATTTCAGAGACAATATCTTTACCCGTTCTGGTCTGAAAAACACGACTATTACGACTGTAACGCAGCAACGATAACCAGGGCTCCAGTTGAAGCCGGTATCGGTAATACTGATCCTGGTCAGCGGTACCCAGGGCATCAACTCCGGTTACGACTCCGGAAAAAGTTCTGAGTGTACCGGCATTATCACCTGCAGAATCTTTCAGTTCACACTGCACTGTTTCACCCAACCAGTCTGCCGCTGACAAGTTTTCGCACAGAACATCGGCTTCCATAGTGCAATAGCCAGATAATTGATCCTGATAACTCAGTCGCATCAGCACATATTCTTTTCCATTGCAGGATGCCAGCAGGCAACTGCTTTTTGAGTCTCGCACAGACGACATAAAGGTACCTTTCAGATGCATAGCAGATGAATTATTATTTTCCTTCTACCAATAGCTGATGCCTGAGGACTTCAGGACGCAGAGTTGATAAGTCAGAAAAAATACAGGGGAATTTATAAGTTACGTTAAATTCTGTATCAAAGCTATCAGGAGTTCGGGAACTTTGTCTCAAAACGAGACGGCGATACCATAACTCGGGCAACAAACTGATATTATATTTATTTGTTCTATGTATTCTGTATTCAATGAAACAGAAGGTGCTGTGAGTGCAAATGTAACTGAATGAAATAAAGAAAATAATATTATTAACCTATAATTCGCCATTATGGCGTTTTTAATTCTGGAAATTACCGGGAATGAGATGAGAGCCTTTATCGAAGTACATTTAAAACTGGTGATGACGATCTGGATCATCCTTGCCAGCGTTCTGGGCCTGCTGTACCTGATGAACTACATGAAGTTCAACAGCCTGATTTCCGGGGTTGTGTCATCTCAGTTACAGGTCATGTCTTCGTCACTGGAACGATCCATCATTAAAGCAGAGCAACTGGGACTGCCTTTAAAAGAGATGGATAACCTGCCTGAACTGCTCCAGCGCAGCAAATCCAGAGATCCTCAGGTTAACAGCATCTTTGTCATTAATCTGAGCGGCGACGTACTCTTCTCAACCGATCAGCGCTGGCTCAACCACGACGATAAAGATGCAGTACTCAGAAAAGCACTTAAAGGTAAAGAGATCTCGTGGACGCTGGAGAAAGATCTCACCCTGTATAGCGGGCAACAACTCTTTGACAGCACTCAACAACTGATTGGCAGTATTGTCATTGCCTATAACAAAGCATCCTATGGCAGTACGGTTGCCCAGGTAAAATTACATCTGCTTGAAATGACAGTGATGATTTTTATGGTTTTTGCTCTGCTGATCTTTATTGCCGTACGTTTTGGTTTTGGCGAAGTGAACAGTGTTTTCAAACTGATCAATCAGCAACTTTCTGCCAGAGATAATCAGACAATACACGCATCGCTTAAACCCGGATCTATGGCTCATGAGTTTGCTCGCCAGATATCCCGAAGCAATGAAATGAAACACCAGGTGGAGTCTGAACTGGATAAAATCTCTGTTAGCCCCAACCCGTCAGAAGGTAAGAATTCATAATGACTGATCGTGCCGATGGACTAACTGGATTTATCAACCGACGCCTGCTGATACTGACACTGATCAGTACAATTCTGGCATCTGTTATCAGTGCGGTTTATACCCTGACAGAGTTTAATATCTCCCTGAAGCCGCTGCTGGTTCAGAAAGCCAGCGCCGTTGCTGAAGTGGTCAGAGAGGATACAACCCTGGCAGTTGATGCCGGTGTGCCCTTTCATAAAATTAAGGGTATGGATACTTATTTATCTGAAACAGTTGAGAAATATCCTGAACTGACGTACCTGACAATTACCACTGACCGTGGCGACATTGTATATCAGGGCGGGAATGTTCCTGACTTTTCCTTTCAGGCGGCAATGTCACTGGAGCAGGGGTCTGGAACACAAAATGTGCTTCAGGCCAGCTTCCTGACCCGGCTGTTACAGGGGGGGATGGAACTGACCAGACTACTGCCGCTGGGAGAAGCCAGCAGCATCGCTACAGAAAACGTCTGGCTGCCACTTGAGCACGATAATCAGCGCTACGGTGCTGTACATGTCGGTCTGGATTCCGGTTTTATCCGCACCCAGCTCACAGATGTATTTTTTGATATCGCCATTGTACTGGTTGCAGTACTACTGGTTTCTTTTGAAGTCGTAATGGTCGTAGTGATGTTTTACGTCTCAGGCCCGGTACAAAAGTCGGAAGCCTTGCTGAAACGACAGGCTTCCGGTGATTTCTCGGTCAACCAGAACCTGGCGGGTTCCGGATCTATCGGCCGCTATATTCGTCGCCTTAACGAAGATTCAGAACAACTTCAGCAACGTTTCCGCAAAACGCTGGCACAGATCGGTGAGGGCCAGGGCGGTGTGGTTTCATCCCCGGAGGAGATCATAAAAGAGGATAGACCGTCCACAAATCCAGTCAGAGCACAGTTGAGAAAACTGGCAGAACGTTTCAGCCTGCTCAATGTTCTGAAAGAGCAGCATGGCAATATTATGGATGCCCGTATTCCTCTGTTTGTCTTTGCCTTTGCAGAAGAGTTGCAAAAATCTTTCATGCCACTTTTTGTGGCTGAATTTTATGAGCCCAACCCCTGGTTCAGCAAAGATATCGTGATGGGATTACCGATATCGGTATTTATGTTTGTCATTGCCGCTGCGACACCATTTGCTGGCAGCTGGGTTGATCGCTGGGGTAACAAACGCCTGTTCTTCTGGGGATTAATTCCTGCTCTGGCGGGCTATCTGGGCTGTGCTTTTGCTTCTGATGTCTACGACATTATTTTCTGGCGAGGTGTCACCGCATTGGGTTATGCCATTATTACCATCAGCTGTCAGGGCTACATTGCAGCCATTGTCTCATCTGATAACAGAGCTAAAGGCATGGCCATTTTTGTTGGGGTACTGATGACAGCAACCATGTGTGGTACCGCATTGGGGGGGATTATTGCTGATCGTATTGGTTATCAGCCCGTATTCCTGTTATCCGCTATTCTGGCCGCATTTGCTGGTATTCTCGCCTGGATGATGCTGTCCTCTGATGTAGACAAGGCAAATAAAAAAGATGCGGAGAAAGCCGGAGCCGGAGGCGGCGCTCTGACACTGTTCCGCAACCCTCAATTTGCCTTTATCGTACTGTTCTGTGCGATACCAGCCAAGATTATTCTGACCGGTTTTCTTTATTACATGGTACCGTTATATCTGGTGTCTCTGGACGCCAGTCAGTCTGAAATCGGTCGTATTATGATGGTTTATTCTCTGGTGATTATCCCTCTTAGCCCTCTGGCATCACGCTTTGCAGACTACAGTGGCCAGATGAAACAGCTGGTGGTACTGGGCACAATTCTCTCCGGGGTCATTCTTATATCTCTGTACGGTGAAGATTCTATCGGGCGTATGCTACTGGCCGTTGCTCTGATGGGGGTTGCTCACTCCATACTTAAAGCACCACTGATCGCGGCCGCAATGGAGGCCGCAGAAGCCACTCCGGAAGTAGGTCGAACTACAGCTCTGGGGTTACTAAGAACCTCAGAACGTATCGGCAGTGTGCTCGGACCGGTCATGGTCGCCAGTCTACTGGTGGTTTACAGTTTTGCAGAGGCTATGGCGATTATCGGTACAGGCATCGTAATCACTGGTATTGTGATGGGTATATATATGCATCTCAGTGCCAGGAAACAGGAGATAACGTCATAATGCGCAGCATGATCAAGACAACAATCCGGCTGCTCTGGCTGTTAGCAGCTCTCTGGTCTGGCATCGCCTCAGCTCAGACCAGAGACTTCTCTGAACATGACCCGGCCAGAATATTGATGGTGGTCTGGCGCGGCTGTGAAGAAGCCTGTCAGGGCTTCAGGCAATACCTGGCGGAACAGAACTTGCCCGTCAAAGTGATGATACGAGACGCAGCCAAAGATAAAAGCCGTATTCAGGTTTTTCTGGAAGAAGCTAAAACCCTGCAACCAGATCTGGTAGTCACCTGGGGCACATCAGTATCTAAAGACATTATCGGTCCAATGAATACCGACCAGCCGGAGAATTATCTTGGGGATATCCCGGCACTGTTTATGGTTGTGGCCGACCCGGTAGGGGCCGGTATTATCGAGTCCTATGACCGAAGCGGACGAGATCACGTCACAGGCGTCAGAAACCGGGTGCCGGAAGAGGTACAGATCAGAGCAATTAAGGATTATCTGGATGCAAAGAAAATCGGCGTTATCTACACGACGGCTGAACTGAATTCTGTGCTGAATACCCAGAAGCTGGAACAGCTGGCCGCTGAAATGGATTTTGAACTGATCCGGAAAACCTACCAGCTGAATGACAAAGGAAAACCTGTTTCAGGGCAGATACCCGGCCTGATGAAAGAGTTATCCGATGAAGGAGCCGACGTGGTCTACGTGGGATCAAGCTCCTATAACCGACAGAATCGGGATGCGTTTACCTCTGCCGCCAATGATAATAACTTGCCTGTTGCCAGTGCCTATGAAGTAATGGTCACGAAATCAAATGCACTGCTATCTATTGCCAACCGCTACTACAACGTTGGACGTCTGGCAGGAAATCAGGCCAGAAAAGTTTTGTTTGAACAGCAGCGCCCCGGAAGCCTGAACATTCCCTCTCTGAGCCGTTACTCTGTATTTATCAATATGGCCGTCGCCCGTCAGCTGGAACTGTATCCTCCGATTCAGCTGTTACGCTTTGCCGAACTGGTTCATACTGAACGCTGATAGCCTTATCCATCGCTGAGATATTTTACTTAGCAGATACACAGAACCCGGTAATAAAAACGGGTTCTATGCATTTATCCATATCGGATCAGAGCTTTTCTCTGAGCCAGTTCCGACTGATATGACGGAACTGATCCGTGTTACACTTTTTCAGCCACTCATATGCGACCATCTCTTTGCTGACCAGCTGGATACCGTTTTGCTGTAAACGTATCAGCGCCGCATCATAGTCAGATGGATTACGGGAACGGATCGCATCGGTGACCACAAATACATCATACCCTTGCTCCGACAGACCAATAGCAGATTGCAGCAGGCAGACATGGCTTTCTGCGCCAATCAGTACCAGTTGTTCCTTATCCTTTTCATTCAGTGCATTCAGGATATGGGGTTCTTCTGTTACCGAGAAATGTTCCTTGCGCATGACCTGCGCCGATTCTAACAAAGGTAATAATGACGCGTCGGTAGCCCCCAACCCTTCCGGATACTGCTCTGTCACCAGCATCGGAATCTCCAGTTCACCGGCAATGCTGATCAGCCAGTGGCTGTTACGCATGAACGTTGCACCATCATGTAACGCCGGAAGCAACTTTTCCTGGATATCAATGACTAATAGAGCAGAGTTGTCAGAATTAATCAGCATATAAACATCCCCTGTAAACAGATAAAATAGCTGTGTGCAGGCAGGTAAAAGGTGCAGATCAATTCAAGACTCACCTCATGCTCCTGTACTACTCTGAGCATAACGAAAAATAAGGAAACATACAGGTAACTTTATGCAACGAATGTTTGTCTGGTTTTTTGCTTTTTTCCTGGTGCTGGGCACCGGTATTGAGCAAGCCGAAGCAAAACGACTGGGTAGCGGTAAATCCTCCGGGACTTATTCCCGTCAGGCCACTGCTCCAACTAATAATCAAAGCACTCTGACTCAACCGGGTAAAACCCAGACGGCCGGTGCAACGGCTGCTAAAGGCAGCAAGCTGAAAAGTTTCCTGGGTCCTCTGGCTGCTCTGGCAGCAGGTGGTTTACTGGCAGCCATGCTATTCGGAGAAGGATTTGAAGGTTTCCAGATTATGGACTTCCTGCTGATCGCTCTGGTGCTGTTCATAGTATTTAAGCTGATTTCCCGTAAGAAAAAGCAGGCTATGGCCAGCCCTGCAGGAGCCTATCAGAAGCAGGCTCACGATCAGGGTCAGCAGCCATTTAACACGGATCTGATGGGCGGTGGATCATCCTCTGCAGCACCTCAGATGAATCAGGTTCCTGAGTGGTTTAATGAAGCCAGCTTTGTTGAACGTGCCAAAGGTCATTTTGTTCATCTGCAGAAAGCCTGGGATAATAACGACCTGTCAGAAATTCAGGAGTTTGTTACTCCGGAAATGTATAACATTCTGGCTGAAGAGCGCCGTTCTCTGACCGAAGAACCTAAGACAGAAGTGGTTAAACTGGATGCCCGCCTGGGCCATATCAGTCAGCAGGGTTCTCTGGTAGAAGCCAGCATTGTGTTCTCCGGACAGCTGCGTGAAAACAGCTCAGTCCCTTCTGACTTTATGGAAACCTGGCATATGGTACGTGATATGCGTACTGAAAATGCCAACTGGTATCTACAGGGTATTGAACAGAACAACTGATTGTTCTGTTACTGATAGCGAGCAGGCTTTATAGCCTGCTTGCTTCAGGTCATCTGTTATATGCTTTTTACAGCCTGCTTTGCGTTTTTTGTCGGTTTACTCTGTTTTTTTCTCTGACATCTGTTTATCTTTGACAGAGTTTTTACCTGAACTCCCTGAACCCATTCTTCTTATCTGTCTGACATTGTTATGAACATACTGCTGATATCCGATGCTCACCCGGAAGGCTTATTTAATATCCAGTGCCTTATGCAACGTCTGGTACAGAAATATAAAGAGTGCCATATCTGCCTGATGGCACCACAGGCGATCCACTCTCTGGCCCGGCGCCTGGAGCACCTGGATGAACTTCTGGTTCTACCAGATATGACTATGCCCCTGAAATATTTCTGGATAGCAGGCCGCCAGCTGGAAACCTGGCAGTTTGATCAGGCCATTATTCTGACTCATAACTGGAAACCGGCACTGATACCGTGGATGGCCGGAGTCAGTCGGCGTACGGGTTATCTTGGCCGCCTGCGCCTGATTACAGTGAATGATGCCCGCTGGCTGAATAGAAAAAATGTTCCCTGTGAAACCACACAATATGTTGCTCTGGCTGATGATCATGGTGAAGCGGTTCAGGAATTCAGCCAGCCCCGGCTGATTGCCGATAAAACCAATGCACAGGCACTGATTAAAGAGCACTATCTGGAGTCTGAACGACCTGTCGCTGTATTCTGCCCTGGAGGAGCAGCCCGACAGAATCAGAAATGGCCTGCCAGTCAATGGGCGCAACTGGCGATTGAACTGATCGACCAGGGCTGGACAATCCGTTTGATAGCGCCTCAGGCAGATAGAGCGTTCTGTGAGCAGATCTGCGCTTCACTGGACCGGGAGCAGCAGATGGAAATAGCTAATCTGGCCGGACGTCTGGCATGGGAAGATATGGTGGACCTTATAGCATCAGGTCGGGTTACTGTTACTCTTAATAATATCTTTGCCAGCATTGTTCAGGCTCTTAGGCAACCATTAGTTGTGCTATCCGGTGCCAATGAGTTTCAGCCTGCCGACAAAGATACTTCGGAGCAGCGTTCTGTCAGCAGCAATCGCTCTTGTCAGCCATGTGATCAGGCTGAGTGTCAGAGAATCCGTAACAGAACAATCACCGTCCCCTGCATGGAAGAGCTCAGTGTTGACCGGGTGCGCTCATCTATTCTGAGCATGGTACCGGTTCAGGAAGTGGATTAGCCCGCGTCCCTGATGTCGAGAGCACCTGAGCAACAATATTCCTGCTGAACGTTGCCATATTTTTCTCACCGTCTGTTGAGGCGTATCGGAATCCTTTTGTTCAGGTATGTATTGATTAAAGTGACTCACCAGCTCGTCCAATATAGCAAGAAAGGTTTTGCTATAAACATCAACAATCTCTTTTATTAAAGGCGAATCAGCTGCAGTAATCACTGCCAACTGCTGATCAGCCAGAAAGCCAATTGATTATTTTTTCTCATCAATTGATCAGGATTAATTCACTTGTTCTTCTGAGCATATCGCCTAAAATCTTCTACTATGCTAATTCCTTTCTGAACATTCGGACTCTGACAAGATGCTGATTGAATCCCTGAGTTACATTACACGTATGAGCTGGTGCATGGCACGCCAGTGCTCCTATGCGTCTGTACTCAGTGGCTGTTGTTCAGTACTGCGTTTGTCGCCTCTGCGCAGGAATAAAGATGCCAACAGCAAGCCTAACGAATCTCTGTTCAGTGCACTTCGACAGCAGCAAAGAAGGCCTTGTCGTAAATAGCACGCCTCAGCCTGCCTGAATTTTCCAGGCCATCATTTGAACATAACCCTGTTTTTACGATGAGCGTTCATCAGCACAACATCTGATGACGCCACTTTGAGGATTGATTATGAAACGTCGTGCACACGCCTGGCTTGGTATTCTGGAAGGCAGTTTTCTTATGGCTCTGGGCATTCTGTTTCTGCAGTCTACCCATGTAGCTGTTGGCGGTATCACAGGTGTCGCACTGATTGGTGACTGGCTGACAGACCGTTTTACTTTCGGTCAGGTTTTCCTGGCGATTAACCTGCCCTTTTATCTGCTGGCCTGGCATGAAAAAGGCTGGACCTTCACGGTACGCACAGCGATTGCGGTGACTCTGATCGGTATGCTGACAGATGTTCTGGCCCAGAATATTGATCTGCAGCTGGATGCCCCTATCCTCGGTGCTCTGGGAGGAGGCGCTCTGATGGCTTTCGGTATCGTTACCCTGTTTCAGCATAACGCTTCAACCGGTGGTTTTACGGTACTGGTTCTCTGGCTGGAACGTCGCTGGCAGCTGAACCGGGGAATTGCACTACTGGCCATTGATGCACTGACGATCAGCTGCGCCTTATGGTTATTCGGTTCTGAGTTGTGGCTCAGTTCATTGCTGGTAACCGTCGTAATGGGATCCATCATTGGCCGCTATCGTCAGCAAAATGCACAGCCTCAGCTGAATAAAGCAGCTCCTCTGGATGCACCGGAAAAGACCAAAGCAGCTCAGGCATCCGTTCCGGCAGTTAAAACACGGGCAATCTGACTATTTTCAGGCCCTGACGGGATTACAAAGCTTTACCGTCGGGGCCGTTTTATCTCTTGCAGAGCAGAGCACAGGAAAACCCTTTCCCCCTCCTCCTGAAGCCCCCTCTCCTCCATATTCAATTATGGTAGAGTATGCCTCCGTCCTTCCATACGCGGAGCAGAATATCTGATGGCCATACTCAGTACACCTGATCTTCTTATACTGATACTGACCAGTGCAGCCACTTCTTTTCTGACAGCTGCAGCCGGAATAGGTGGTGGTGTTATGCTATTGGCCGTCATGGCAACCATACTGCCAGTGTCAGCACTGATTCCGGTCCATGGCCTGGTACAACTTGGTTCCAACGGCAACAGGGCCTTCATGACTCGCCAGCATATTCACTGGCCACTGGTCGCCACCTTCTGTACCGGTGCAGCTATAGGTGCGCTGATAGCCTCACAACTGGTTGTTCAACTGCCTCTGGATAGTATACGACTGGCCGTTGCGGGCTTTATTCTGTGGATGGTATGGGGGCCAAAACCCGGTAAAGTCATGTTATCCCGGAACAGAACTATTCTGGCTGGAGGCCTTACCACACTGGTATCTATGTTTGTTGGTGCAACAGGCCCTCTGGTGGCCGCCTTTATTCACCGAATGGGCAGCGATAAACTGGCAACAACAGCCACATTTTCAGCATGTATGTCTTTTCAGCATTTATTGAAAGCCGCAGTATTCGGGTTTGTCGGCTTCAGCTTCCTGGACTGGTGGCAGCCTGTTGTTCTGATGATCCTGGCCGGAGTAGCGGGCACCTGGCTGGGACTCAGATTACTGAACCGTATCCCTGGTCATCTATTTGCCCTGCTATTCAAAACCATTGTGACATTACTGGCTTTACGCCTGATCTGGCAGACCTTAATGTGAAAAGCCTGCCAGTTTTATCGGAACAGATTAATACTCAGACAGATGAGCGGGCAAAAAAATCTGACTATAGTAAGAGGTAACCACCAGACAGGCACCCAACACCTTCATCAGACACAATACTCTTTGTGTCCTTCATAGAGATAGCTCCACAATATTCCATGCGCACATGTACGCATCCTCAGCTTTCTGCTTTGAACAACAGAAAGCTGATAGAAAAGTTAATGAGTCTGTTTCAGGTCAGCGGAGGGTGACTGGGATTCCCGCTTCATCTCCCTTGGAAAAATAGTGACACGGGCATCCTGCTGTTCAGGCGTTGTTTGCTCTGAGATGACATAGTGAGGCCGGGCTTTCAGCTCATCATAAATACGGGCAATGTAAGAACCTATGCTACTCAGGGCAAACATAATTGAGCAGCCAATAATCAGCTGGGTCAGAATGACTGTAGTAAACCCTTCTTCGGCATATCCCATTATCTTATAGAACAGAGACTGAACACCCAGCAGGACTGCAAATACCAGCATTACCAGGCTCAGAATACTGATCAGCTTCAGTGGAGCATAACTGAAACTGACCAGGCTGCTTCTGGCATAGGAAAACAACTGTCTCAGGGACCATGAGGTTTCTCCACTGACCCGCTCCAGAGGTACAAATTCCAGCGTTTTTTCACGATAGCCCAGCCAGGCAACCAGTCCCCGGAAAAAACGCTCTCGCTCAGGAAGTGCCAGCCAGGCCTGCACTACCTGACGATCCAGTAACTTAAAGTCTGTCATCTGGTCCAGTGCAAGGCCTGACAAACGGTTAAACAGGAAGTAATAGCTATTCGCCAGTACACTTTTCAGTTTGCTCTCTTTCTGACGACGAGCTTTAACGCCGGATACCACCTTATATCCTTCATGTTGCCACGCCTGTATAAACTCAGGCACCATAGCGACCGGATGCTGCAGATCAGAGTCAATAACAATGACGGCATCCGCATCTGACTGCCGGAGTCCAGCTTCTATGGCAAACTCTTTGCCAAAATTGCGCGAGAAGCGAACTCCCCTGACCCGACTATCCTGATCACTGAGCTGCTCAATCTGTTGCCAGCTCAGATCCGTTGAACCATCATCAATGTAAGTAATCTGATACTGAAGGCATGAAAGCCCTTCCAGCTCCGTCAGTAATGACTGGTAAAATAACCGGATATTTTCCTGCTCATTCAGCAGCGGCACAATAAATTCAATTTTTTTCATTGGGAAACAACCTTGTTTTCTGTGCAAGAAATACCTGCAAGTTCTGCAGGGAAAATCTGATTATCAGACCAGGTATAAACCGGCATACCCGGATCACATTGACAGATATTGGAGCAGGCTACCGGTCCTGTGGGTTGCCCCAGCACCTGAAGACGCAGATCATATAAACCTGAGTGATGCCAGGGCGCACCAACGGGTTGCAGTAACTGAACATTTTCAGTGCGATAAAGAATAAAACGGCCTTCCGTTTTATAGCGCTCAAACAGATTACTCTGCTGCGAATAACTCATAAGATAGGTTCCCGGAATAGCATACTTTGCCTGATAAAAAACGAAACCAACCAGAGTAATAACAGCTAATGTGATATATTTATTTTCAAACTTTTCAGGGCACAGCATGAATACCAGATAAACAAGCCCAAACCAGACAACAAACGTCGCAACAAAAATATAATTATGATTAATATCCGCAGTATGCATCACCTTATAAACTGGCAGCAAAGTACAAATCACGCAGCATGCAGCGACAACAAAAAATCTGAAAAAATCGACTTTACCCGGCTGTTCATGTTTATAAACTCTGACTACAGAAAAAATAGCAACAACCAGTATTGCAAGAAGGAGTTTATTATAGCTAACCACTTCCCAAAGATAATAGATTATCTCTTGCAAACCTTTATGTTCACCCTGACTACCATAGCCAGAGATCAGCCTGTGCCAGCCCAAAGCATATCCGCGATAAAATATATAACCAGTAGCAACGACCATATATGGAGTTAATGATTTCCAGACACGCCATTGATACTGTTTAATAAAATCAAGAAAAATCAAGCTGAAAAAAATACCAATTAGTGGTACATAGACTTCCTTGTTCAACGCTGCGATAGCATAAAAAAGAGCAGAAACGATCAACTGCCATAGTTGGTGCTGCTCCCTCCATTGAATAAATAAAAAAATACTGAGACAACTATACCCCAGACCTTCCAGATAGTGGCGGGTACATAAAATATGCATCAGTGTTGACATGACTGGCGACATAAAAAAGCATATCACCAGCACAGCAGCAAACCAGGGCCCCATCACTTTGCGAGCCAGTATAAACACAGCAATCATCACCAGAGCCATGGAAACCAGATGATGTATATAAGCACCCTTCGGGTTCAGGCCGGTGAGCTGATAGTCAATCCAGTAATTCAGAAATAGCCAGGGAGTAAAGTTAGCTGGTATATAGCCAGCCTCGGCAGCAGGATGAGTAAATACTTTCAAACCATAATGACTGACCAGTTTCAAATGCTGGCTGTCATCGAACATCCACCACAGTTCGGTGACACCATAATAAAAAGCCACCACTGTAAATACCAGGCAAGCTGCCAGCCACCACGAGACATCCTTTTTCCACATATTATTTCCTGTCAGCAAACACAATATATTTCATTAAAATAAAATTTAAAGGTACAACAAAGCATTCCGTTATCATTTTGGCCAGAACAATATTTACGTCAGTATTTGTCGCAAAAAAGTCAACGCTTGATATCACCAGCCAATAGGCAAAAAGCCACACAGCCACATATTTAAATGCACTTAACAGAGTTTTTAACCCATCGACGTCCACATTAAAGGTATATTTTCCGTGACAAACAAAACCAGCTAACGCCCCCGTAATACGAGCAATAAAAACAGCAGCGCCAACAGAAATAACATTAACCAGGACAGCAAATACCAGGTTATCAATCAGCCAGCAAACACCCATAACCAGAGTATAGGCAAGATATTCTCTGTACTTATATTTCAATGCTTCAACAATATATTCCATGTAACAATACGTATCTTATGTATCAATCTGACACTTACTAAAAAGCCTTTCGGCCAGATAATATCCAGGTAAGAAATATAAAAAGTGATTACGGTCACACCAGATAATAAAAAACCTGATTTAATGCCTGCAGTATTAACATAAATATGGTCATTGCCTCGTATTAAAAACATTTAATCAACCCATTAATTTGTCTTTATTAATCAGATATGCACCGGGGAATCAACTACCGCAGTAAGCAGCAGGTAAAACCCTTAGAGATTTAACAATGGATGAAAGAAAAGCGTCTGCGATCGTTATAACTGCAGCATGTACAGTACTTATATCAGCCCTGATGGCACAGAGTGAGTGGGTCATTTTTTCTGAGGATGATGCTCATATCATACAACTGGTTCTTGACCAGAACTGGCTATCCCCTTATCTGGAATCCGATGAATACCAGAAACTCTCTGTGGTCCACTATACCCCGATATTGTTAACCGCTTACAAAGCGCTTATCACAGCAGCCGGGATATCGTCAGAGGCATATCTTCTGGCACAGGCCCTGATACTGGCAGCCATCATGGTACTGGTCACCAGATTATCCGCACATTACTCAGGCCATGCTCTGGCTACAGTTCTGGTTTGTCTGCTATTTCTGTCAGATATGAATCTGATCTCAGTGGCTTACCGATTCTATACACTGCATTATCTGCTGGGAGCCCTGGCCAGCCTGACTTGCTTTATTCTGCTCTGCTCGCCATATCAGAATGCAGGTTTCTGGAAAGCCGTACTATTATTTATCGCCACCCTGTTTGCCCTGCTGTGCAAAGAGATCTATTTTATGCTTCCGCCATTACTGCTGTTTATCTGTATTCGGGATAAGCGCATGTCAGCGGCTCTTGCCGTGTTACTGGCATCGATTACCTATCTGATTCTCAGAATTCAGGTACTAGGTATCTCTGATGAAGGGCGTACGGGGAACTCTATGCTCACAGATCTGCTCAGTTTATCCGGCCAGCAGTGGCAGACATTTGCGATCTGGTATCTGCAACATAATGCAATTATTGCCCTGACGGCATTACTGGCATTTTTTTACGCCAGTTTCCGTCAGAAACTGTTATTTATTGCAGCCGGATTATTTCTGGCCCCGGCTCTGGGAGCTCCTCACGCGATCTCCGCTCCGGAACAGCATGCTGATCGGGTATTATTGGCCTTTCATCTGGGACTAATAGTGGTCAGTAGTACAGTGCTGACTCCACTGCTGACAAGCAGGCTGAAACTGTTCTTAAGCAGCACGGCGCTCATCCTGATCATTGTGCCGGGTCAGGCTTTTAGTATTCAGAACTTCAGATTGCAACAGGAAAGCCTGCCTGCTTACCCGATTAATGCCTTTATACAGAACTATTCGGGATCATCCCCTGTTACCCTGCTGACATCTCTGAACTATCAGGAAGGCCAGTGGATGACAGTGTTCAGACTGATGGGAAAACCCTGGTTACAGGTTACCCAGAACTGTCTGGCAGCCTTTGCCCAATACAATGAAGGGCGCACTCTGATGATATTTGACAGTGAGGGCGCAGAAGTAACAGATCACTCCCAGTATACCTGTCAGCGCTCAGAACTCAGGCCAGATATCGTCCACGATCCAGGATACAGGGACGGCGTGCTGAGCTGGGAAATAATGCCCCATAGTCCGGGAGCTATCACTGGCGTTATGTTTATACGGCGAGGTCTGTCTGTTCCCGTACCTGTATTCAGAGAAAAACTGATTCGCCCCGCCCCTGATGAACCCTACCAGATCTTCAGTATGAAAGATGGGCGATGGTGGTTTTCTCCGATCCGGACACTTCAATTCTGAATAAGCATCAGACCAAAAGCGTCTCAGTAAGTGGTGATATTTTCCTGCCAGTGGCTGGAAAATATCAGAATACTTTTAACTGACCATACATCAGAAATATCGCATTAAAATATTTTCTTCGGATAATCAACCTATAATTAATCATTTGATTGAAACAGATTAATTGTCAGTGAGAACTATTTATGACTGACGGATATCATATTCTGTCCAGTACGTACTCAGCTGCTGTTCTCTATCATATCAACCCAGCTTATGGATCTGCGGGGCCTATTACATGAAAAAATTGCTCTCTTTCGCCTGGTTATCAGGCGTTCTGATGTTGTCCTCCGGCACTATAGCCCTGGCAGCAGAGAAACCCCAAATGCCACCTATGCCAGTAGAGGCCCAGATCGTTCAGCCAGAAGATCTGGTCAGAAAGATTGAACTGGTCGGTTCTCTGTCTGCCAATGAGTCCGTTATGATCAGCCCTGAGGTATCCGGGCGTATTGCGCAGATTCATTTTGCAGAAGGCCAATCGGTCAAAGCCGGTGACCTGTTATTTTCCATGGACAGTTCTGTTCAGCGAGCAGAATTAAAACAGGCCCAGGCCCGTCAGGGACTGAGTCAACAAGAATACAAACGTGCCAGCGAGCTGCTCAGTACCAATGCAGGAAGTGTAAACACCAGGGATAACAACCTGGCACAGTTGAGAATTGATCAGGCCGGTGTCGACCTGGCCAAAGAGCGTCTGGCTAAAATGACTCTGAGCGCACCATTTGATGGCATTGTTGGCCTGCGAGAGGTCAGTGATGGCGAATACGTCACACCGGGGCAAGGACTGGTCAGTCTGGTGTCGGTCAACCCGATCCGCCTGGAGTTCCGGGTTCCCGAAATCTACCTGAGTGGTATCAGCCTTAATCAATCCGTTAACGTTAAGTTTGATGCTCTGCCCGGCGAAACCGTCACAGGTAAAGTATTTGCAATCTCTCCGGAAGTGGATCTGAATGGCCGTAACGTCAAGGTACTGGCCACATTACCCAATGAAAATGGCCGCCTGCGCCCTGGTCTGTTTGCCCGTGTCAGCCTTCAGCTGGAAACCATAAAAGACGCTCTGATGGTCAAAGAAGAAGCTCTGGTGCCTCAAGGTAATGCACAGCTAATTTATACCCTGGTCGATGGCAAAGTGAACATCGCACCAGCCACACTGGGACTGCGTGAACGTGGTCGGGTTCAGGTGGTACAGGGAGTGAAAGCGGGTGATATTGTCGTCACTGCCGGCCAAATGAAGCTGCGTCCGGGCGCTGCAGCGGCCCCGGTTAATCTGCCCAAAGCGCAGTAAATAAGGAGTACTTAAGACATGGTATTGTCTGAAGTTTCAATCAAACGCCCCGTTTTTGCGACGGTGATGAGCCTGCTGCTGCTGCTGGTTGGTATCATCGCTTATGATCGTTTATCGGTGCGGGAATATCCGAATATCGATGTACCGACCGTCTCGGTAGAAACCACCTACAGTGGTGCTAATGCCAGCATTATTGAGTCTCAGGTCACGAATGTGCTGGAAGACTCTCTGTCTGGTATCGAAGGCATCGATTTTATGACGTCCTCTTCCAGTTCTGGCAAGAGTGAAATCACGATCAACTTTAAGCTGGATCGAGATGCAGACAACGCGGCATCGGATGTGCGAGACCGGGTAGGTCGTGTGCGGGGTATGCTGCCAGATGAGATCGATGAGCCGATTGTCGCCAAAGTTGAGGCGAACGCTCAGCCGATTATGTACCTGGCCTTCTCCAGCCCGAATCATACGCCTCTGGAGATGACAGATTTCGCTGATCGTCTGGTTAAAGATCGCCTGCAAACTGTGCCCGGCGTGGCAGAAGTGCGCATTTTTGGTGAACGTCGCTACTCTATGCGTATCTGGCTGGATCAGGCGCGCATGGCCGCTTACGGCATTACAGTAGCGGATGTGGAAAGTGCTATACGGGCTCAGAACCTGGAAGTGCCTTCTGGTTCAATCAAATCTGATGCGCGCGAATTTACGGTGCTGTCTCAGACGGATCTGCAAACCCCGGAAGAATTCGAACGCATTATTATCCGCGACGACAGCGGCTACCTGGTGAGAATCAGTGATATTGCTCAGGTTCGGATTGGAACAGAAAATGATCGGGGTACCGTACGCTTTAACCGCAAAACAGCGGTTGCTCTGGGTGTTGTTAAGCAATCGGTTGCTAACCCACTGGATGTATCGAAGGGTATCAAGATCATGATCCCGGAGATTGAGTCCGTGCTCCCGGATGGCATGCAGGTAGAAGTAGCCTACGACTCATCCATCTTTATTGATCGTTCTATTCAGGCCGTTTACAGCACAATCATTGAAGCTGTCGGACTGGTTATTCTGGTTATTTTCCTGTTCCTGCGTTCATTCCGTGCGACCCTGATTCCATTGGTCACTATTCCGGTCTCTCTGATCGGTGCTTTTATCTTTATGTATGCGCTGGGTTACTCCATCAACACTCTGACTCTGCTGGCAATGGTGATGGCCATTGGTCTGGTAGTCGATGATGCGATTGTGATGCTGGAGAACATCTACCGCCATGTCGAAGAAGGCATGAACCCGATTCAGGCTGCCTTTAAAGGCTCAAAAGAGATTGGGTTTGCTGTTGTTGCGATGACCATTACACTGGCAGCCGTATTTACTCCTATTGCCTTTACCGAAGGCCGTACCGGGAAACTGTTTGCGGAGTTTGCGCTGACGCTGGCAGGGGCTGTACTGGTATCGGGTTTTGTCGCACTGACACTGTCTCCGATGATGTGCTCCCGCCTGCTGAAGCATAAAGAGAATCCGGGCTGGTTCTATCGCACTGGCGAACGTATGCTGGAGGCGCTGGAAAATACCTATCGTCGCTCGTTGCACCTGACTCTTAAAGTACGTCCTCTGGTTCTGCTGATAGGTCTGGGCTGCATGTTCGGGCTTTACCATACCTTCACCCAATTGAACTCAGAGCTGTCTCCGACCGAAGACAGGGGCACTATTATTGGCTTTGGTATCGGCCCTGAAGGGTCTACTACCGAGTTTCTGGATCAGTACAGTAGCCAGATTGAGAACATATTCTCCGGTGTGCCAGAGGTTGAGCGTTACTTCGTTATCACCGGCCTGTTCCCGACTGAAAGTAACATTATTGCCTTTGCGGGCCTGCAGGACTGGGAACAGCGTCAGCGAGGCTCACAGCAAATCGCTGGCGCTCTGGGCGGTCCTATGTATGCCGGTATTCCCGGTATCATGTCCTTCCCGGTGCTACCTGCATCACTAGGGCAAAGCCCGATTGCCCGCCCGGTAGAACTGGTTGTTCAGTCCACAGGGGACTTTGCACAATTGCAGCAACTGGTTGGCGCAGTGATGGGGAAGGTGTATGCCAGTGGCAAGCTGGTGAACCCGGATGTGGACCTGAAACTGAATAAACCTCAGTTGAATATCAGCATCAATCGGGATAAAGCTGCCGCTGTCGGCATTACCATCTCAGAGATCAGCCGTACACTGGAAACCCTGCTGGGCGGACGCTCTGTCACTCGCTACAAACAGGGCAACGAGCAGTACGATGTGATTGTGAAGGTTGCGGATGTCGACCGGGCAACGCCATCATCACTCTCGTCGGTATATGTGCGCTCCCAGAGTGGTCAGATGATTCAGCTGTCCAACCTGGTTTCCATCAAAGAGACGGTAGCTCCACGAGCACTTAACCACTTCAACAAGCTGCGCTCTGCGACAATTAAGGCCAGTCTTGCGCCTGGAATGACTCAGGGTGAAGCTCTGGAATGGTTGCAACATACTGTTGAAGAAACAGCAAAAGAGATGGATATCATCGGTATTCAGCTAGACTATAGCGGTCAGGCTCGTGAGTTCATTCAAACAGGTGACACCCTGATGCTGACCTTTATTCTGGCTCTCGGCTTTATCTATCTGGTACTGGCTGCTCAGTTTGAAAGCTTTGCGTCTCCTATGGTGATCATGCTGACAGTACCTCTGGCTATGCTGGGTGCTCTGCTGACGATGCAGTATACAGGTGGCACTCTGAACGTATACAGTCAGATTGGTTTAATCACTCTGATCGGCCTGATTACCAAGCACGGTATTCTGATGACCGAATTCGCCAATCAGCTGCGAGAAACAGGCAAAGCGAAACTGGAAGCCATTATTGAAGCCAGTGTATTACGCTTGCGTCCTATTCTGATGACAACCGGTGCAATGGTGCTGGGTAATATCCCTCTGGCGCTGTCAACCGGCGCCGGTGCCGAAAGCCGCCAGGCGATTGGCTGGGTCATTGTTGGTGGTCTGACCGTGGGGACAATACTGACTCTTTATGTGGTGCCTGTGGTATACACCTACATTGTCCGCAGGATTCCTCATATGCCAGAGCCTGATTATGAATCATGATCAGGTTCTGTAAATAAAGTGATCCTGGTACTCTGGTGACAAAAAGCCACTCTTAATGAGTGGCTTTTTTAATGCTATATTTTAAACTCGTTATTTCGAATACCCCATTATATGGGTAACTTCTGTTTTTCCTGAAAAATGTGCCATAAGGAATCGGACAATATTCAGACTCTTAAGGCCTGAGAAGGCCTTACAGACTTTATAAGGTAAAGCAATGAATAAAACGGTTCTGGTGGTAGATGACAGTAAAGTCTCCCGCATGATGATGACACGGGTTATCACCGAAAAAGATGCAGACTGGCAGGTTATTGAAGCTGAAAACGGCCAGAAAGCCATTGAAATGGGGCTGGAGTTTGCCCCCAATCTGATTATTATGGATGTCAATATGCCGGTTATGGATGGCTTTCAGGCTGCTGAAAACTTACGCCCGAAACTGCCGGATACCACTTTTATTATGCTGACAGCCAATGTTCAGGCTTCCAGCAAACAGCGTGCTGAAGAGCTGGGTGTTCACTTTATAGCCAAACCTATCACACCATCTGTTGCCGAGCAGGCCCTGACGATCTGGGGAGAAGAACATGAAGGATCTGAGCGCTCTTGAGCTGGATGCCCTGTCTGAAATCTTTAATATCAGTGTCGGGCGCTCTGCTGCAGTATTGAGTGAGCTGACCGGAGAGTCCGTGGGTATGAGTGTACCTATGGTGCATATTCTGTCCCCTGAACGGGTCGTTGATCTGTTTGGCTTTTCACAAGAGAAGCTAACCTGCATCAGTCAGTATTTTTCCGGAGCCTTTTCTGGAGAAGCCATGCTGATGTTCCCAGAACGTAGCAGCCTGGAAGTGGTTCGCCTGATGCTGGGCAGTCAGGTGCCTCTGGAACAATTGTCTGAGATAGAACAGGATGCCCTGAGCGAGATAGGCAATATTATCCTCAATGCCTGCTTTGCAGCCATTGCCGATATGCTACAAGGCAGTTTTTCCTGCAACCTGCCAGAGATGAGGGTGGCAGAAATTGATCAGATTCTGGCCCAGAGTGGTCAAAAACAAAGCGTGTTATTTCTGCAAATTCAGCTTTCCCTTGAAGAACGTAACCTGGAGGGCTATCTTGCCTTTCTGATGGGCGGCGAGTCAGAGAATATGCTGCAGAATGCCCTGAGCAGTTTCCTGAACGGTGTGAGCTGATTAATGAAGTTATTTGAACAATCACTGAATATCCTCCAGTCAGGAGTTATGATTCTGGACCAGGAACTCAGCATTACCTTTATCAATCAGTGGCTGGATAACGCCTTCATACATCCCTACCCGCTGCAGGATAAAAAGCTATTAGAGGTTTTTCCTGAGCTGGCTGATCAACGGATACACCAGTGTATACAGCAGGCCCTGGAACAGGGCCTGCCATCAATCCTGTCACCAGGCCTGAATCAGGCCCCCCTGCCGTTATGCCATAAATGTAACTGTATTCATGATAATGGGGAGCAGAGTGTTTTTGCCCAGATGATCCGTATTCAGCCAATGGAGCAGAACGATCAGCGCTACTGCATGCTGGAAATCCAGGATGTCAGTACCATGATGCGGCGGGAAAAGTTGCTCAATGAACAGGCTGAAAAACTGAACCGGATGGCGCTAACCGATGAATTGACCGGTATCGCAAATCGCCGACATTTTAATGGCTTACTGGAAAAAGCCGTTAACCAGACGATTCAGCAGAACCAGCCCATGAGCCTGATCTTCTTTGATATCGATTTTTTTAAACCCTTTAACGATAATCTGGGCCATCAGGCCGGTGATCAGTGTCTGGCCAGAATTACCCGTCAATTAAGCTCAGAACTGGAAAGCAGCGGCTTTCATCTGGCACGTTATGGCGGTGAGGAGTTCTGTATTATTATGCCAGATACCGAGCCTGAGCAGGCCAGCAGGATGGCTGAATGCTATCGCAACCATGTTGAACAACTGAGTATCAGTCATCCCGCCAGTAAGATCAGTGATGTAGTCACTGCCAGCTTCGGAGTTGCAGGCTTCAGAGCTGGCCAGACAGATACCTTCACCGGCCTGATTCTGAAAGCAGATAATGCCCTGTACCGGGCAAAAACATCCGGGCGCAATCGGGTGGTGTTATCCGGTAAAACCTGAGTTTATCCTGAGAGTACTCCATCTCCTTAACCGATATAGACTCAGCCCAGAATGCGGTGTATCCCGGCAATCAGTTCTTCTTCATCCAAAGGCTTACTAAAAGTAGCTACCGCGCCCAGCTTTTCAGCCGTTTTAAGATAATTCGTTCCCGACACCCGTCCCCCTCCGGAAATATTGATCACAGGAATATCCGGGTATTGCTGTTTCAGTTGCATTAACAGCCCGATACCTTCCATCTCAGGCATAATGATATCGCTGATAATAAGATCCGGCTTATGCTCGCTATTCAATACCTGCTCAATAACAGGGTCTGCACCATGTTCTGCCTGAGTCACTCTGAACTCCGCCATTTCCAGTGCCAGTCCCAGAGCAAAACGAACCAGCTCATCATCATCAATTAAAAGAATGTGGAACATATCACCTCCGGGTATCGGCTCTGCTTCTGTATATTATTATTTATCATCAGGCTGTTCATCAGGAACTGACGGTAATATCACAGTAAAGCAACTCCCCTGGTCTGGTGCCGATTCAACCTCAATACTTCCACCTTGCTGCTCAACCAGTCCGTGAACAATGGATAAACCAAGTCCTGTACCCTGCCCTACGTCTTTACTGGTGAAGAATGGATCAAAAATACGCGCCTGTAACGCCAGGTCCATACCACAGCCCTGATCGGTTACCTGAAGAATAACCCTGTCCCGATCTGCACTCAGAGTCACGGTAATCTCGCCCATCTGTTGAGGATAACTGTCTTCTGCATTAGTAATCAGCGCTAACAGAATATCACTCACCTCACTGGTACTAAGCCCGACCCGGCAAGGCTGATCGGTTAACTCAAAGACCAGTAAATCGGGTTCCGACAGCACACTACGGTATAGCAGCTGATGCTTACTCAGCTCATGCAATAAGTCACAATGAGACATTTCACGATTGTCAGAGTGACTAAAACGCAGCAATTGTGCCAGCACTTCTCTGGCGTTTTCTGCCGCCAGCAGAATTTTATCCATAATCCCCTGCACAGGGCTGTCTTCCGGTAGCTGTTTCTTTGTCAGACGACTTAACGTCAGTATTGGCT
This sequence comes from Oceanospirillum sediminis, assembly GCF_014164585.1. Classification (GTDB taxonomy): domain Bacteria; phylum Pseudomonadota; class Gammaproteobacteria; order Pseudomonadales; family Halomonadaceae; genus Oceanospirillum; species Oceanospirillum sediminis. The sequence continues at coordinate 95,452 of NZ_JACJFM010000008.1, forward strand.
GCAAATAATTATTAGTAGAATGCGCCACACCACCAGCCAGAGTCGCTAATGACTGCATTTTCTGGGCCTGGGCCAGTTCCTGCTCCAGCTTCACCCGGTATTCAATTTCCTCGTTCAACACTCTGTTATAACGCCAGGTGCTGTAAGCGAAAGTAAAGGCTGTGGTAATCAGAGCAGCCAGGGCCCCCAGAATCAACTCATCCAATTCCCAGTCTTCATGTGTCCTGGAAAAATAATACACGACTTCAAATGCTTCCAGTTCAGCCAGAGTCAGGCTTAACAACAAAAAACAAGACACTGCGATAATGACTTGTCGTCGATTGCTGAGGTGAACCTTTTCTTTCATCAGTTTCTGTCTGCGTTTATCAGGCATAACCCCGCTCCGTTACAAGCTGTTTTGCTTTTCTGAACAACCCGTATTCGAAAATAAAAAACCAATATAATGCGTAAATGTTTTTTGTTAAAAACATCACAAAAAAGGGTGACATTACGTCACCCTTTCAGAAGTATAGCGCTGAACAGAACAATCAGGCGAAAGAACCAAAACCGACGGCCTTACGCAGTCTGTCAATGGTCGGTGCCGCTTCTTCACGGGCACGTAGTGCGCCTTTCTGCAGAACTTCTTCTACATAACCCATATCATTCATCAGTTCTTCGTAACGGGCACGAGGCTCTTTCAGCTGTTCATTGATCAACTCAAACAGCTCATTTTTCATATCACCCCAGCCGATACCGTCTTCGTAACGCTTACGCATATACTCCACCTGATCTGCCGTAGCAAACGCCTGCCAGATCTGGAACAGAGTACAGCCCTCAGTGTCTTTCGGTTCACCCGGTTCAAGGGAGTTGGTTTTGATCTTGCGAATCAGTTTCAACAGCTTTTTCTCTGTTTCAAACAGAGGAATGGTGTTGTTATAACTCTTACTCATCTTACGGCCATCCAGACCACTCAGCACTGCGACCTCATCATCAACTCGGGCTTCTGGCAGAGTAAAGAACTGGCCCTTGTAGATATGATTAAAACGCTGGCCCATATCCCGCGCCATTTCAATGTGCTGAATCTGATCACGTCCAACCGGAATATCCGTGGCATTGAACATCAGAATATCTGCCGCCATCAGTACAGGGTAGCTGAACAGTCCCATGGTGATCCCCTTATCAGGGTCAACCGTTTTACCCGATTCAGCGCCTTCCGCTTCATTTTCCTGCACAGCCGCCTTGTAGGCATGAGCCCGGTTCATCAGACCTTTGGAACACACACAGGTCAACAGCCAGGTCAGTTCGGTAATTTCAGGGATATCCGACTGGCGATAAAACACAGAAGTATCCGTATCCAGACCTAAAGCCAGCCAGGTTGCGGCGATGGCTCGACGGGACTCATCTACTCGCTTCGGATCGTGGCTTTTAATCAGAGCGTGCAGATCAGCCAGGAAATAGAAAGATTCATTGCTGGGATCACGACTGGCTTCAATGGCCGGACGGATAGCACCCACGTAGTTACCCAGGTGCGGAATACCGGTTGTTGTAATACCGGTCAGAATTCTGCGTTTTTCCATGATGATAGGCTTGTCTTATTCAGTTCATTCAGTAGCGACCAATAACAGGGATCATTCAGATACTCCGATACATGTATCAGTTCGCTGAGACCCGGTTATTGTAGCCTGTTTCACTGCCACTCTGACAGGCTTCTTAAGTGCTGGATAAGGAAAACTACGTCAGATACTGTAAAGCGCTGACAAACAGGAGGGGGAAAACTGATCGACAGGGAGAACAGGCCGGAGTATCTCCGACCTGTAAAACACGCAGAATAAAAAGCTTATAACGTCACGGTGACGGCTGATGCCGCTCGTTTTGCTTTCTCAATTGCCAGTTCAATGCTGTTATCCAGCGCCAGAGCCACGCCCATACGACGCTCTCCCTGTACTTCTGGTTTACCAAACAGGCGTAACTGGGTATCTGTTTCTTTCAGTGCCTCCGCCAGATTACCAAATACCGGCTGAGTAGATTCCCCTTCCACCAGAATGACCGCAGACGCGGATGGACCATGCTGACGGATCACTGGCACCGGCAGCCCCAGAATCGCACGGGCATGCAGTGCAAATTCAGACAAGTCCTGAGAAATCAGCGTGACCATACCGGTATCATGGGGACGGGGTGAAACCTCACTGAAATAGACCTGATCCCCTTTGACAAATAACTCAACACCAAACAGGCCACGCCCCCCCAGAGCATCAGTAATTGCCTGACCGATACGCTGAGATTCTGCCAGCGCCACAGCAGACATTGACTGAGGCTGCCAGGACTCTCGGTAATCCCCTTTCTCCTGGCGATGGCCAATCGGTGCACAAAAACTGGTCCCACCTTTATGACGAACCGTCAGCAGGGTGATCTCGTAATCAAAATCCACAAAGCCTTCAACGATCACCTTTCCGGCACCGGCACGGCCACCTTCCTGAGCATAATCCCAGGCATGATTAATATCATCAGCGCTGCGTACCAGGCTCTGGCCTTTACCTGAGCTGGACATAATTGGTTTTACGACACAGGGCATCCCCACATGGTCAATGGCTGCCAGATACTCTTCTTTCGTCGCAGCAAACTGGTAAGGTGATGTGCTTAACCCCAGCTCTTCCGCCGCCAGACGACGAATCCCTTCCCGGTTCATGGTCAGCTGAGTCGCCCGAGCCGTCGGTACAACATTAAAACCATCCTGTTCCAGTGCTGTCAGAGTATCCGTCGCAATCGCTTCAATTTCCGGTACGATCAGATCCGGCTTTTCCTGTTCAATCACCCGACGCAGCGCCGCGCCATCCAGCATAGAGATCACATGACTACGATGTGCTACTTGCATAGCCGGGGCGTTCTCGTAACGGTCAACAGCAATGACCTCACATCCCAGACGCTGCAGCTCAATCACTACCTCTTTACCCAGTTCTCCACAACCGCACATCAGAACGCGGGTTGCCGTTGCACTCAGTGGAGTACCTATAGTTGCCATAATCGCTTTTTCCTCAAGGTATCAGGAACAATTCACTCACAGCAGACAACGACCATCATTTCAGTAATAAAGATAGTATCTGACTTATATGAATGAACTATTCTGGCAGCAGACTGATCAATTCAGCCCGTACCGGTTAAGCACCTGAACAAACGTTTCTTTGCTGAAAACTGTCGTATTCTCCGACCACTGGCTGGAGAATATCGAAATACATTTGCTCAGACAGGTGCGGTTTCTGGCCAGAACCCAGAAACCGGCCTCACATGAAGGCTTTATCAATTTCCGCCCGGCGCTGGCAGCTGTTAAGAACCTGTTGTTTCTGCGCTTCGGTATAGGTATTCCAGAGACGGATCTCATTACCGTCCCGATAACAACCGATGCAGAAACCTTCATCGTTCAGAGCACAGATGCTGACGCAGGGTGAAGAAATCCGGTTGCGGGATTCAGCAGACCGGGATGAGGGCTGTTGTACAAACGATTCGGGATTCACAGGAACTCCATAGCCACAAGGTATACCAGAGTGATCAGCCTGCGCTGACAATCAGGTACGTACCTTAAGTTGAGAACGATAGCGCTGAGCATTATTCACATAGTGTTCAGCACTGGCTTCCAGCATAGCGTACTGGGCTTCGGTAATCTGTCGTTTAATCACTGCCGGAGCACCTACAACCAAAGAACCATCAGGGATTTCCATCCCTTCTTTTACCACGGCACCTGCACCAATAATGCAATACTTACCAATTCTGGCACCGTTCAGAACAACAGCATTCATACCAATCAGGCTATAATCACCGATTTCGCAGCCGTGAAGCATCACTTTATGGCCAATGGTAACGCCTTTACCCAGAGTCAGAGGCATATCATCATCGACATGCAAAACAGAGCCATCCTGCACATTGCTCTGTTCACCCAGAGTAATCAGATCATTATCGCCACGCACCGTCACGTTAAACCAGATACTGACCTGGTGCCCCACCCGAACTGAACCAATCAGATCAGCACTGGGAGCCACAAAGTGTTCATCAGTATCAAATTCAACCTTGCGGTCGCCTAAATCATAAATCACGGTCTGCTCCTTGAGGGTTATTCTGCGACATTCATCGCTCAGGCTCTTTCGGCCCTTAATATGACGGGAGATCACCTGTCCTGCCTGACAGGCTACATTCCATCAGATATACCGGTCAGCCATGATACATCATCTCTGCCACGATATATGTTCATTATTATATATTATCCCCAATCAGGATGTTTCACTGACCCGGCGATGTTTACTGGGCTCCAGATAACGCAGAGGGCTGCCAGCCTCGGGTTTATGCTGCAGTGAGATATCAGCCTGAAATCCGGTTTTCAGTAAATCAACCAGCATCATGGCGGATAATCCCCAGATAACAAATTCTCCAAAGTGATAACATGGGACATAAATAGCCCTGTCCCCAACAGGAATCACATCGGTATGATGGCGTTCATCGGCCAGAAAAAAGGATAAAGGCACCCGAAAAATCGCATCCAGTTCATCTTCATTAGCCGTCAGCTCAATATCTGGCTCAACAATGCCTACCCAGGGCGTAACCCGCACTCCCATATGGGAAACAACCTGATTCAGGCGTCCGATAATTCTTACTTCATCCTGCGGCATAGCCACTTCTTCCCAGCTTTCTCTGAGTGCAGTGAATTTAAGATTCGGGTCACTATGATCTTTCATCCCTCCCGGAAAAGCCACCTGTCCGGAGTGGCTGGACAGATGAGATGCCCTTCTGGTCAGAATGATTTCCGGATCAGGCTGATTCGTCAGAGCAATCAGCACAGAGGCTTCCGGATGAGCCCCTTTGATATTGAGCGGAGTGAACTGACTGAGCGCCTGTTCAAGTTGTTTCAGTTTCACATATTGCTCCGTTAGCCATAACTTTATTTATATTAAAGGCGAAAGCAGAATTGATGAAAAGCCTGACACTGGTCAATGCACAAGATCTGCCGTATTCTTGGAACCTAAAGCGATTCTGCAATCCAGTCAGAGCCGCCACAATGTTTCAGGATCTGGTTGCCCCTCATTCTGCGGAACACTGTATATACAGTGGCTGGTCGCCGGGCAGGATCTTTTTCAGACTCGGTGAATATTAAAAAGGATATCCGGATGAATTTCTGTAGCGAATGCGGCCACCCGGTTCGGGTTGGTATCCCAGATGACGATAACAGACCACGTCATATCTGCGACAACTGTCATACTATTCATTACCAGAATCCTAAAATTGTAGCCGGTACAGTGCCGGTGTATCAGGATAAAGTACTGTTATGTAAACGAGCCATCGAGCCTCGTGTCGGCTACTGGACACTACCTGCAGGCTTTATGGAAAATGAAGAGACCACAGCTGACGCTGCCGCCCGCGAAACCTGGGAAGAAGCCCAGGCTCAGGTCGATATCCGGCACCTCTATATGCTGATCGATACCACTGCCATCAGCCAGGTGTATATGATGTTTCTGGCAGACATGCCGGAGCCGGTATTCGGAGCAGGTCCGGAGAGCCTGGAGGTAGGACTGTTCTCAGAAGATGAGATTCCCTGGGATGAACTGGCCTTTCCGACCATCGAAAAAACTCTGCGTCAGTATTTCTCTGACAGGCGCCAGGGACACTTTCCATTGCACCAGTGCCAGGTCACCAAAGAAGACCGGGATCGTTTTTTTACCAGCCTGCATCATCAGGCAGTCAGTAATGGCTGAATAAGATCAGATATCTGCCAGCGGAAAAACATCATAAGCGGGTTCATCGTAAGGATGAGCCAGCTTCATGGCAGCAACCGCTTCACGAATCAGCTCATCGTGACAAACCAGTTCCACCCGGTATTCTTCCACTGTTTCAATCTGCCCCTGTTGTCCCAGAAAAGGCTGGCTGCCCTCTAAGGCTCGAAACTGCCCCTGGCCTTTGATCTGCCAGCAACAATGATCATAATTGCCTATTTTCCCGGCGCCGGTTGCAAACACAGCCGCTTTAACGGTTTCCAGATGAGATTCGGGCACAAAAAAAGCCAGTTTGTACATTCAGATCAATCCTCAATTGAAATGGAGTCAATACGATAGTTCTTCCAGCTCAAAAGTGATAGTACCGCCTTTAAACAGTTCCAGATCCATAGGTTCATCCCGGATCAGGAATCGCCATCATTCTGTCCGGTGCGATTGGCCTGCAGATCATTTATCTGAGGATCATCCTCTGTCTCCATAAAACCCAGCTGCAGATTACCACTACGGATTTCACGCAGGGCCTCGTTCAGCTTGTTATGAGTATCCTGGTGATAAGCCAGTCAATAAGCCCTGGGACTATCCGCCAGTTGCTGTCCTTTCAGATCGGTCAGCCAGATATGGAATATGGTAATATTTTGTCTGACCTCAGAGTCATAATGCCTTCTTGCTCCGGATGGCAGACTGCCCTATTGTTATTTGTCATACAAATAACAATAAATCTGCAGGAGCTGTTATGAATTTACCCCTCAGTCGTTTTCCCGTCCCGGAAAGTATTGATCATCTGCCAGACGACCTCAGAGAACGCATTCTGACGGTGCAGGAAAAAGCAGGCTTCGTGCCGAATGTATTTCTGATGCTGGCCCATCGCCCCCTGGAAGCACGGGCTTTTTTTGATTACCACGATGCTCTGATGGAAAGAGAGTCAGATACGCTGACCCCGTCAGAGAAAGAGATGATAGTTGTCGCTACCAGCGCCCGGAATCAGTGCCTGTATTGCGTTGTAGCTCACGGCGCTATCCTGCGTATTTACAGCAAAAAGCCAACGGTTGCTGATCAGATCGCAATCAATCATAAAACGGCAGCCATCAGTGAGCGAGAGCGGGTAATGCTCGACTTTGCCATGTATATTTCACAGGATGTGGGTGAGCTGAACGAACACTGGGAGCAAAAACTGCAGGCAGTGGGTTTCAGTCAGGATGATATCTGGGATATAGGTGCTATTACGGCCTTTTTTGGTTTATCTAACCGCCTGGTCAGTCTGACTAATACACCGCCTAACGATGAGTTCTATCTGATGGGACGCGTGCCTAAAGACAAGAGCTAGCAGCTGAAAGAAAAACCGGAAAAACCATCAGGCTGATCCCCTGATCAGGGTAAAGCCGGCGCTATACGCCGGCTTTAAACATCAGTACAACAACAAACAGAATCATCAGCATCGTCGACAACATCCAGAAACCGAATAAACGGTCCAATCGACGGGCCAGAGTATCAATTCGCTGCCCCAGTTTCCAGGCCCTCTCATTCAGCTGAGAGGTCTGCTCTGTTCTCAGGTCATCAATCACACTACGCAGGTTTTTCTGCTTTTCACCCTGCTCTTTGATCAGCTCTTTCAGATGCTTGTTTTCTTCTTCCAGCCGAACCAGACGCTCACGGGTTTCCAGTTGCTGAAACAGACTGAAGTGTTCCGGTTCAGCCAGTCTGGCCTCCTGAGCAGTGTCCTGTGTATCCCGATCGGTTTCACTCATTTCACCCTCCTTGCCAGCACTGGCTTTTTTAATAACTACTTATTTATGATAGCGCGCACTCAGCTCATGTACCGCATCAACAAATACACGAGCATGCTCAGGATCAGCAAACTGGTTGATACCATGCCCCAGATTAAAGATATGGCCATTGCCATAGCCATAGCTTTCCAGAATACGCCCAACCTCAGCTTTAATACCCGCAGGAGAGCCAAACAGTACGTTAGGGTCCATGTTACCCTGCAGAGCAACACGGCCTTTCGTACGAGCCCGTACAGCCCCTAGCTCTGTTGTCCAGTCTACACCTAATGCATCTGCACCGGTTGCTGCAATATGTTCAACCCACTGTCCACCATTTTTGGTAAACAAAATCACCGGAATCTTACGGCCTTCATGCTCACGAATCAGACCGTGAACAATCTGTTCCATGTATTTCAGAGAGAATTCCAGATACGCTGGTGTACTCAGAGCGCCGCCCCAGGTATCAAAGATCTGCACTGCCTGGGCACCATTCAGAATCTGGGCATTGAGGTAACTGGTCACAGATTCTGCCAGTTTTTCCAGCAGCTGATGCAGCGTATCCGGCTGACCATACAGCATACCCTTAATATGGCGGAATTCTTTGCTGGAACCCCCTTCAACCATATAGGTTGCCAGTGTCCAGGGACTGCCGGAGAAGCCAATCAGCGGTACACGGCCGTTCAGTTCACGGCGGATCGTTTTTACTGCATTCATCACATAACCCAGATCTTTTTCCGGGTCAGGAATCGGCAGAGCGTCCACATCAGCCTGAGTGCGGACTACTTTTTTAAATTTAGGGCCTTCACCGGTTTCGAAATACAGCCCCAGATCCATAGCATCCGGAATAGTCAGGATGTCAGAGAACAGAATGGCTGCATCCAGATCAAAACGCTCCAGAGGCTGAATCGTCACTTCACAGGCCAGATCTGCATTCATGCAAAGATCCATAAAGCTGCCAGCCTGGGCACGAGTGGCTTTGTACTCTGGCAGATAGCGGCCAGCCTGACGCATCATCCATACAGGTGTTACATCAACGGGCTGGCGCATCAGAGCGCGAAGAAAACGGTCATTTTTCAGTTCTGTCATGATCTCTAAAACCGGTCAGTCATATTGAATCCAGCGCCAGAAAATCTGTCATACAGATACAGGCACTGGAAATGTTGCCGACATTGTACCTGAGGGTCAGGGCGGTGCTAAACCCGAAAATCGTCTGAAAAAGGTATTATTACCTCAGGATGAATAGTTTTTTTACTTTCAAACGGGCATTTAAAAGGCTCTGACAGATGACATTATGGCACTCGCTGTTAGAATAGTTTCCCTCTTTATTTCGGTGAGGTGAGCTGTGTCCGTTAAGTTTATTGCATCATCCCGTCTGCCGACACCCTGGGGTGTATTTACGATGCATGGTTTTGAAGACCCTGAAACAGGGAAAGACCATGTGGCATTGTCCATGGGAGATGTGTCCAGCGGTGAGCCAGTACTGGCCCGTGTTCATTCAGAGTGTCTGACCGGGGATGCTCTGTTCAGTATGCGTTGCGATTGTGGTTATCAGCTGCAGGAAGCTCTGAAACGTATCGCCGAAGAAGGAAGAGGCGTCCTGCTGTATCTGCGTCAGGAAGGACGAGGTATAGGCCTGCTGAATAAGATTCGCGCATATCATCTTCAGGATGCCGGAGCCGATACTGTTGAAGCCAACGAAAAGCTGGGCTTTGGTGCCGATATGCGCGAATACACCATGTGCCAGCCTATGCTGAAGCATATTGGTGTTACCTCTGTTCGCCTGATGACCAATAACCCACGCAAAGTTAAGGCTCTGAGCAATTACGGTGTTCAGGTCACAGAGCGCGTCGCTATTCAGACCGGTATGAACCCTCATAATGAAGGTTACCTCGCCACTAAAGCAGGCAAACTGGGACATATGATGGATCTGGATGGATTCACTCAGGCTGCAGATGTGGATATTAACCGCACTCGTCCTGATGAAGATAACACACCATAAAAGTGCCAGACAGAAGTCCTGCTGGTTTCTGACAGCCAACCTGTGACAGACACCCCGGTGTTAAATCCGGGCTGTCTGTCATGGCTCTGAAGCTTCTGCCCCGGAACCACCAGGTCTGCGCAGTGCAAAGCCTGCGGATCAGTTCAGCATAACGCGATCTTTCCCCAGAAACTCCGGTGCCTGTACAGACAGCACCTTCAAAGGAACATCAGACGTTACCGTCACTGCGTGTGGCGTGCCTTCAGGAATACGAATATAGTCTCCGGCAGAAATCACCATAGTTTTATCTCCCATAGTAAAATCGCCCTGCCCCTCCAGTACATACAGAGTTTCCGTATGATAGGCATGTTTATGCAGCGGAACTTTCTTTTTAACAAAGATAACAAAGTCGGTTGAGTGCTGATCTGTTGACAGCTTCACCACATGAATATTATCCAGATCAGCCGGAGCTTTAATGCCGGACACGTCATGGTGGTCAGCAAATGCCTGACCAGTCAGCAAGCCTGCAGATACTGCCAGAGCAGCGGACAGGGTTTTAAGGTAGGATTTCAACAGCGTATCTCCTTTTACTATGCCGGGATCATCCCGATGAAGCAGAGATGGAGTACGCCTGTATGGCACAGCTTTCCCCTCATAACAGGGGATTTGCAGGAGATCCATCTCCGATTGATATATCCATTTTTAAACGTCGGATATGTTTATCCGGGTATCCGGATCATGCCATATATCCGGGTATTGCATACAGTTTTTTAAAATAGTTTATTTCAGTTTCTGCAGATACTTCTGAATACTGTGTTCAATACCGTCTGCATCCAGTCCGCATTCTGCCAGTAATTGTTTATGGTTGCCCTGATCAACCCAGCGATCCGGTAAACCCAGATTCAGTACTGGTCGCATGATCGCATTCTGCATCAAAAATTCATTGATGCCACTGCCCGCGCCACCTGCTATAGCATTTTCTTCCACCGTCACAATCAGATCATATTGCTGTGCTGCCGACAGAATAGCCTTTTCATCCAAAGGCTTAACAAAACGCATATTCAGCAGACCATAACCATGTTTTTCAGCGACCTGTTGTGCGACAGGAACCATAGAACCAAACGCCATCAGCATCACCGACTGTCCACTCAGGCGCTGCTGAGCCTGTCCTACAGGCAAAGCGGTCATTTCAGGTTCGATCTCAACTCCCGGTCCCGTACCTCGCGGATAGCGCACCGCTGCCGGTCCTTCATACTGATAACCGGTATAAAGCATCTGACGGCACTCATTTTCATCAGCCGGGGCCATAATCAGCATTTCAGGCACACAACGCAGATAACTCAGATCCAGAGTACCATGATGGGTAGGGCCGTCTTCACCGACAAGGCCCGCTCGATCAATCGCAAATAATACATCCAGTTTCTGTACCGCGACATCATGTACCAGCTGATCATAACCGCGCTGAAGGAACGTCGAATAAATCGCAACCACAGGCTTCAGGCCATCACAGGCCATACCTGCAGCCAGTGTCACCGCATGCTGTTCCGCAATGGCAACATCAAAGTAACGTTCAGGATAATCTTTTGAAAACTGAATCAGATCAGACCCTTCCCTCATGGCCGGAGTAATACCTACCAGACGCTCATCTCTGGCAGCCATATCACACAGCCACTGACCGAAAACACTGGAGTACTTCGGCCCGCTTTTCTTTTCTACTGCTGGCTTATCTGCTTTATCGCTGTCTTTTTCCAGCTTGGTAATCGCATGATAGCCAATCGGATCAGCTTCTGCCGGAGCAAAGCGCTTACCCTTTTTAGTAATCACATGCAGGAACTGAGGCCCGCTCAGATCCTTAATATTATTCAGCGTTGTCACCAGGGAGTGGATATCATGACCATCAATCGGACCGATATAATGAAACCCCATCTCTTCAAACAGAGTGCTGGGCGATACCATTCCCTTAAAGTGCTCTTCTGTTTTACGAGCCAGCTCCCAGGCTTTAGGCAGTTTAGACAGCACCTTCTTACTGCCTTCACGCATACGGGTATAAGCCTGACTGGACAGAATTTTAGCCAGATAGGTAGCAAAACCGCCGACATTTTCTGAAATCGACATCTCATTGTCATTCAGAATCACCAGCATATTAGCATCCACATGGGCCGCGTGAGACAGCGCTTCAAACGCCATACCCGCAGTCATTGCTCCATCACCGATAATAGCCGCAACATGGCGCTGTTTATTCTGTTCTCTGGCTGCAATTGCCATTCCCAGCGCCGCACTGATTGACGTACTGGAGTGTCCTACACCGAAGGTATCAAATTCAGATTCGCTCCGCTTCGGGAAAGCGGCGATACCATCATACTGACGTATAGTCGTCATCGCCTCTTTACGTCCGGTCAGAATTTTATGCGGATAAGCCTGATGGCCTACATCCCATACCAGACGGTCATCCGGAGTATTAAAAACATAATGCAGCGCCACTGTCAGCTCAACGACCCCCAGACCAGCGCCAAAATGACCTCCGGTTTGTCCTACACTGTACAGAAGATATTCCCGGAGTTCATTGGCCAGCTGCGGCAACTGTTTTTCATCCAGGCCACGCATATCTTCTGGCAGATGAATCTGGTCCAGTAACGGAGTGTCAGGTCGGGTAACGGGAATTTCCTGGTACAGCGTATATTCAGACATAGGTTTATCTTATCCGTATGCTAGTAATTGCGCTCAATTACATAGCGAGCCAGCTCTCTTAACAGATCTGCTTCAGAGCCAAAATCATTCAGAGACTCAAGGGCTTCATCAATCAGCTGATGCGCTTTTGCACGGGCTTTTTCCAGCCCCAGAAGAGAAACATAGGTTGGTTTATTCATCGCAATATCCGCTCCCTGCTGTTTGCCCAGAGTGGCGGTATCGCTTTCCACATCAAGAATGTCATCCTGAACCTGAAACGCCAGGCCCAGAGCCACAGCATATTCAGTCAGTGATTGCAGCTGAATGGCACTCGCCTCACCGGCTAATGCTCCCATACGCACACTGGCTCGTATCAGAGCACCGGTTTTATGCCTGTGCATATTTTCCAGTTCAGCCAGATTAAGCGTCTGTCCTACGGCTGCCAGATCAATCATCTGGCCCGCCACCATGCCCAGACTACCACTGGCATCCGACAGCTCCCGCAATATCTCCAGACGTCCGGGCTGCTCAGCCGGTGTCAATAAAGCTGAAAAAGCCGATGTCTGCAGAGCATCGCCTGCCAGGATCGCAGTCGCTTCATCATACTGAATATGGCAGGTTGGCTGACCACGACGCAGATCATCATCATCCATCGCAGGCAAATCATCATGTATCAGGGAGTAAGCGTGAACCATCTCAACGGCAATAGCAGGCGCATCACAGGCCTCAGGTCGCGCTTTTACCGCCTGACCTGCCGCATAAACCAGTACAGGCCTGATTCTCTTGCCACCATTAAAGATACTATAGCGCATTGCCGATAGCAGATGATCAGAGGCTGAACTATCCTCTGAAAGGAAGCGGTTAAGTTGCTGATCAGTCCGGTCAATAAGCGGATGCAGTTTTTCTTTTATTGCCACGTTCTGTTCTTATTCCGTATGAAGATGTCCTGCTGCAGGCTGCTCTGTCAGCTGGCCATCCTGTTCCAGTAACTGAGAAACTTTCTGTTCAGCATGTTGAAGGCGATTCTGGCACTCCCGAATCAGCTGCACCCCGGTTTCGAAAGCCTGTAAAGACTCTTCCAGAGACAGGTCTCCGGTTTCCAGCTGATTCACCAGTGTTTCAAGTTCAGCCATTTTGCCGGCAAAATCTTTGGCTTGTTCTGCAGGAGCCATAGAAATCCCCCTGAATTAAACCGGCAGAAGTTACCGGAGATCCGGGACAGGTTCAATAGTTAAAAGATATTATACGTCGTAATATCAGGAATGCTTTGAAAATCAGCCCGTTGAACCGTTTTATTTTGTCTGGGCTTTAATGGCAGGTCTGAGGTAAAGTATCGTAATAACTGCAAAATAAGATATCGGGAAAGCTAAAGTAGTGCAGCATAGCCATTCAATGAATGGGGAAAACTGGTTATCATACGGCGTTACTGGAAAAAGTTGCATAATGTTACATATGATGATGAAGCAGATTTCATCCTATGCTAAGAGCTGTAGCACAGATTTTTATTTAAAAGGAACCAAGGAGTTCTAGAGTGGATATCGCAACCCTGCTTGGTATTATCGGCGCAGTCGCTATTGTAGCCATGGCTATGGTGCTCGGTGGTGACCCGACAATCTTCATCAACCCACCCTCCTTATTGATCGTCATCGGCGGCTCCATGTTTGTGGTGCTGGCTAAATTTTCTCTTGGTCAGTTTCTCGGGGCGGTCAAAGTCGCCGCTAAAGCATTTGCTTTTAAGCTGGAATCTCCTGAAGAGATCATCGGTGTACTGGTTGATGTCGCGCAGGTAGCTCGTAAAGGCGGCTTACTGGCACTGGAAGAGAAAGAGGTTGATAACGCCTTTCTGAAAAACGGCATGCAGCTTCTGGTTGATGGTCAGGACAGAGAAGTCGTTAAGACCATGCTGCAAAAAGACCGTTCACTGACTCTGGAACGTCACAAGTGGGGTGCAAAAGTCTTTACCGCGCTGGGTGATGTAGGCCCGGCGATGGGGATGATTGGTACGCTGATTGGTCTGGTGCAGATGCTGGCTAACATGGATGATCCTAAATCCATTGGGCCTGCGATGGCAGTAGCCCTTCTGACCACCCTGTACGGAGCGATGCTGGCAACGATGATCTGTATCCCAATTGCTGACAAGCTGGACCTTCGCATGACAGAAGAAGCCCGTATCCAGGCAATCATTATCGATGCTCTGCTCGCAATCCAGGCTGGCCAGAACCCTCGCGTGATTGAGGATATGCTGCGTAACTACCTGCCAGCAGGCACTCGGGATGATGCTAACTTTGATCAACCCGCGGCAGAATAACGGACACTAACGGAAAATACAGGATCACAGTTTATGTCGGAAGAAGACGAAGAGTGCGAATGCCCCGCGGGCATACCTGCCTGGGTAATGACATTCGCAGACCTGATGTCACTGTTAATGTGCTTCTTCGTTCTGCTGCTGTCATTTTCGGAAATGGACGTTATCAAGTTTAAACGTCTGGCAGGTGAACTACGTAACGCCTACGGTGTACAGAAGCAGGTTCGCGCAGAGGATATTCCCATGGGTACCAGCGTGATTATGCAGAACTACACTCCGGGAAAACCTGAACCGAACCCTCTGGAGATTATTCAGCAGAAAACAACAGAGACTGAACCCAATCTCCGAACGGAAAGTGTTCAGACCGTAACCGAAAAAGAATCTCAGACAGAAGCCGATGCTGAGGCGATCGCCCGCATCCTGAAAGAGGAAATTGAAGAAGGTAAGATTCAGGTAGAATCACGCCGACGCAACATCATTATCCGGGTTGAAGAGAAAGGTTCTTTCTCTCCGGGAAGTGCCGTGCTGTCAGAACAGTTTGAACAGATTATGGACAAAATTCGCCAGGCTCTGGCGGCAACGCCAGGCAAGATCACGATTGAAGGGCATACTGATGATATCCCGATCAATACCGATCGCTTCCGTTCAAACTGGGATCTGTCGTCAGCTCGCGCAGCGTCTGTAGCCTACGAACTGGAACTTGATCAACTGGTGACACCAGACCGCATGAAAGTGATTGGCTATGCTGACACCAAGCCTCTGGTACCTAATGATAACCGTGAAAACAGATCTAAAAACCGTCGTGTTGAGATCATTGTTGACCAGGGTTTCAGTGAAGATACCGGTACCGTCAGCTATCTGAATGAAGAAAAAGATAAGGCGGAAGCGGAAGGAAATGAGGTCAATGTTGAGATTGAAGAGCGTCTGTTTGAGTTAAAACCAGATGAAGTGTTCTGATTACAATCCATGCATATGACTGCAAAAATAAAAAGCCCGGACTGAATAAGTCCGGGTTTTTTATTATTCGCCTGAACGCAGCCTGCTGCTCTGTTTTACAATCGACACATCCCAGACGTCAATAATGCCTCCGGAGGCTCAACAGGAAGCCTCAGCGTAAAAGTACTACCTTCACCCAGAATACTGTGCACACGGATCTCACCACCCAGTAAATCAGCCAGTTTTTTACAGATCGATAACCCCAGCCCATTACCTTCGATCTTCAATTGCTCCGAATGCGCTCGGGTAAAAGGATCAAACAAGGTGTCCAGATGCTTTTCATCAATGCCTGAACCGGTATCTTTAACCGAGAAAACACATGCACCATCCACTGCCTCCAGAGAGACTATCAGAGAACCACCTTCTCTGTTGTATTTAATACCATTGCTGATCAGATTGATCAGAATCTGCTTGATTCGTCCACCATCGGTTACCAGCAGATCACGATTATCCGCAATAACATCCGGTAAACTCAACTTAACCCCTTTCTCTTCTGCCTGATTAATCAGCATGCGCCCAGCCTCCTGAACCAGCTCACTGGCTTTGACTGCAGAAATCAGTACCTTCACCTTTCCGGATTCAATATGGCTCAGATCCAGCACTTCATTAATCAGACTAAGGAGATGTTCACTGGCATGATGAATCTCTTCCAGACACTCCAGTTGCTCTTTATCCAGATTATCATCTCCGGATAACAGCTGGCTGAAGCCGATAATTGCGTTCAAAGGTGTACGAAATTCATGACTAATGCGAGATAAGAACTGGGATTTAGCCCGATTGGCTTCCTGAGCCTCTATCCTGGCCTGCTCAGCATAATTAAACTGATCCAGCAGCCTGAGACTACTACGAATACGCAGTAGTAATTCTTCATGATCTACCGGCTTAAGCAGAAAATCACTGGCACCTGCTTTAATCATTCTGGCCGCAATATTTTTCTCATCAAAAGCAGAAATCGCAATAATTGGCAGGCTATTAGCATTTCTGGACGTTCTCAAACGAGGAATCAGCTGACTGCCATCCATATCAGGAAGAATATAATCAATCAGAGTGAGCGTAATATCAGCATCCTTCCGGATCAGCGTCATGGCTTCCAGGGCAGAGTGGCAAACCTGTACCTGGTAATTCTGGCTTAACAACAAACGCTCAGCAAAGGAGCAGAACGCCGGTGAATCATCCACAATCAGAATCTTATGACGATGATTATCTCTGAGTTGATTTACCAGCCCGGCCACTTCAGAAAAACAATTCGTATCTTTTGGGAAGTAATCAACAATATTCAACCGCAGAGCTTTTTGTCGCTCCGATTCTGTCAGCGCAGAAGTCAGCATAATCACCGGTATATTAAACGCCAGTGTATCCTGAATAAACTCCCCACCACTGGCATCAGGCAACTCATAGCCACTAATGACGACCAGCCAGCCATCGCTGCTTTTCAGACAAGACAGAGCTTCCTGACGGCTGGAAGCAACAGATACATCCGCTTCAAAATGGCTTTTTGCGACAATGGCTTCTCTGAGAATATTCAGAAAAAAAGGCGAGTTATCAACCAGCAGGATCTTATTAGAGTGCGACATTCATTCAGTAATTTATTCAGTCTGGATATTTACAGTGTATGCAACAGGCATCCTGAATAAAAGAATAAATCATGAGCATACAGCAAACCATAAACATAGCTGACGCACTCAGTCCGGACACCAGATAATACGACTCTATTTTCCTGATAGATTAGCATCTGACAGAATATAAAATCATTCTGATTACATATTACTGTGTCATACGGAAATATTCATAAGGAAGGATAATGGTGCCGGCACCAGGAATTGAACCCGGGACCTACTGATTACAAGTCAGTTGCTCTACCTACTGAGCTATACCGGCAGGATGTAAGAAGCCATCTACGACATCTTAAAATGATACGGCATAAAAAAGAAATGGTGCCGGCACCAGGAATTGAACCCGGGACCTACTGATTACAAGTCAGTTGCTCTACCTACTGAGCTATACCGGCAAGAGATGGCTGGGGTACCAGGATTCGAACCTGGGAATGCCGATACCAAAAACCGGTGCCTTACCGCTTGGCGATACCCCAAATCTCTAAATGGTGGCCGGAGACGGAATCGAACCGCCGACACGAGGATTTTCAATCCTCTGCTCTACCAACTGAGCTATCCGGCCAACGGGGACGTATTAAACAGGAAACCCGTTTCACCGTCAACACTTTTTTTAAGTTTTTTAAAAAATTTCAGCAGCTTATTGTTCCACAGGCTTATCCTGAGGCACGTACCCCTCTACAGGAGCCAGATCATCAGCATTAGAGAAAAACTTCTCCATTTCTTCAGACAGAAAAGTCCGGGCTTCCGGGCTCATCATATTCAGGCGTTTCTCATTAATCAGCATGGTCTGGTATTTTTGCCAGGCCTGCCAGGCCTGTTCAGAAACCGTCTGCATAATTTCCTGGCCTTTAACTCCGGGAAATGGAGGAAAGTCCAGTGCTTTCAGTTCCTGCTGATATTTTTTACAGAAAACGGTATTACTCATAATCAGAATTCCTTGAATCAATAACAGAGAAAATAATGTCAGTCAGATGCCCTGACCTATAGCAGGCTGGAGGACATCTTATGTAACAGCTTATGGATTGGGCCTGGTAAACCAATTTCTTCTGGTTGTTCAGGGTGATACCAGCACCAGTTTTTTTCCGCCACCTGATCCGGTAATGAAATTTCTTTATGAAAGATCTTAGCCTGCAGCGTGAAGTGTGAAAACTGGTGAGTCAGCGTCTGATACAACACGCCCTGTTCATCATCACGTCCAGAACGCTCCGACAGTGTACAGAAAAAAGCAACAGACTCCTGATCCGGCAGACTCCATAACCCACCCCATAAACCTGTCGGAGGGCGTTGCTCTAGCAGAATACGTCCCTGATGAGTCAGCAAATACAGGTTTGCATGACGAACAGGACGTTCTTTTTTCGGTTTAGATGCCGGAAAGCTATGCTGGCTTGCCGTCACTCTGGCAGCGCACCAGGTATATAACGGACATTCATCACATAACGGATTACGTCGCGTACACAGCGTCGCTCCCAGATCCATCACCGCCTGCGTATAATCAGCACAGCGTTCACGAGGAGTATAATGCTCCGCCAGTGTCCACAGCACTTTCTGCACCGAAGTACTGCCCGGCCAGCCAGGCACACAGTGTAAACGCGCCAGAAAGCGTTTAACGTTACCATCCAGAATAGGCGCATAGCGATTCTGCGAAATCGATAATACAGCCCCTGCCGTTGACCGTCCTATACCGGGCAATGCAGCCAGCTCATCCACCGTCACCGGAAACTTGCCCTGATGCTGCTCACAAACCACCTGAGCACACTTATGCAGATTTCTCGCCCTGGCGTAGTATCCCAGCCCGGTCCACAGATGCAACACCTCGTCAACTTCAGCCTGCGCCAGACTCTGAACATCCGGAAAGCGTTCGATAAAGCGCTCAAAATAAGGTATCACAGTAGCCACCTGAGTCTGCTGTAGCATAACCTCAGACAGCCAGACCCGATAGGCTGTTTTAGGATGCTGCCAGGGCAGGTTTTTACGACCATGCTGATCAAACCAGGCCAGAATCGCATCAGATACATCGCTCGCCGGATGCCGTTGTAATGAATCAGAATTTAAATCAGTAGTCACAATTTTTTCGTTGTTTTTAAGCTAATAAAAAAGGCTGGCACGACGGCCAGCCCTTATACGGTCAGATCAAGTCTGGATTGCACTTATTACTTGAATCCAGGCAGATAGTCAGCGACTGTAATCCCATCAGAACAGTTTCTGCAAGGCCCGCTCCAGTTCTTTTCTGGCTTTTTCTTCTGCTCTTTTCTGTTCTGCTTTCAGTTTCTGTCTCAGTTCATCCTGCTCTTCTGCCAGTTTTGCTTTCAGGCGGGCTTCTTCTTTATCCAGTGTCGCCTGCAACTCTTGCCGGGCAATATTTTTCAGCGTATCGCCAATGGCTGCAACATCAAATACACAGCCGAAATCAAGCCCGGTCCCGTAACCACCCTTACACTCTGCAGGCCAGCGAATCGCTTTCAGAGTCGACTTCACCTTACAGACCTTATCGTTAGCATTAGTAATATTTGCCCCGATATTGTAAGTAAACTCACTGGCAGGCAAATTCACCAGGCCAAAACCGGTAATGGTTACCCCTGGAATCGCCACCGTCAGGTTTTCATTATTACCGATACCATTGGTAAAACGGATATCGCCCTTCATAGAGGTAAAATCGGTATTTGGCGACCATTCAGCAACTTGCACCTGCCCTCCGGCGGCATAACACAGCTCTTTTGGTACATTAATCCGGTTAAAAGCACCTTTGAGCACGTTAAAGCTGGCGTTGCCATTCAGGCTCGCCATAATCGTACTCATATAACGGGTGCTGGCGGTCATATCCGCCTGCAGATGTGTCGTCCCTTCAAAACCATCAAATTCAGAGGCGGTCATCAGCAGCGGTTTAATCTCAACCCCTTTTGTTCTGTGGCTGATCTTCATACGGATTGGCTGCTGATTCAGATCCAGTGTCGCCTGATTGGTAACCGTGCCCTGGTAAAGAGCCAGATTAGCGGCATTCAGTTTCACAAGACCATTCTCTGCACTGACATCCAGCAATACATCACGAATCGGATGCTGTTTAACCTGTAACTGATCAATCGTCAGGCGAGCCTTAGCCTTTAACGGCTTCAGCAGATCAACCGGAATCAGCTCAGGCTCTTTAGCCGCTCCGGTATCAGCAGGTGCGCCTGACTCTGAAGAAGGCTGATCGGTTTTCGGCTCAGAAGTATCCCCGGTCGTCTCTTCAGTCTGCGCAGGCGGTGGCAGATAGCGATCCAGATTAATCTGATCCAGCGCCAGATCCGCCATCAGAGCCTGAGACAACAGGTTCATTCCGGCCTGCCCCTTCAGTGTGCTGTCATCTGCTTTAAGTGTCAGATCATGCAAACGGGCCAGATTATCTTTCAGCTGCAGCCGACTGATCAGAGAAAAGCTTTGCAGAGTTTCAGGATCTGCTCTTTCAGGTAAAGCAATATTTAACTGCTGAAGAAACTCAGCCGGTACAAACTCATCAATCCGTATCCCTCCCTCGACCAGAGGGTTATCCTTCAGCTGACGGGCCAGAGCCTGTATCGTGATAGTGATATCCCCCAGTTTCAGCTGTGATGGTTTTAATTCCGCCACCTGTTTACTCAGATCCGCATCGGCACTGAGCATCAGCTTAACAGGAAGGCTTTTGCCATCCTCCGATCCCGGAGAAACCTGTCCATTTATCGTGAGTCCGGGTAACGTATAACGCTGGCTATTAAGATTCAGCTGAGCAGATGATTTCAGCACCAGATCCGCCTGAATGGGTCTGGCCTCTGCATCCGGCTGGTAACTCAGTTTGCTGAGAGTCAGCATCAATTCTGGCACAGAGACAGCGCCGGATTGCAGGTTAGCATCGACACCGGTTTTCAGATCAAGACTGAATGGCTGTTGCCCGATAGCAGGCGTCTGTGCAAACAATTTCATTTCCAGACCGGGCAGCTGGTAACGCTGTTGCGCCAAATTAAGTGCGGCCTCAGGTAATGACAGATCCAGATTGGCACTGACAGGCGCCGAACCTTCAGCCTGTAGCACCAGATCCCTCACCTGTACGGCCAGTTGCTGAATACTGATTTGTTGGCTATCCATACGGGCATCCAGTGCACTGCTGACAGATAACTTAACCGGAGTTGGTCCTATCAGAGGACTCTGTGCCTGCGCATTCAGCTTAAGATCACTCAGACGGTAATGCTGTTCCGACAGGTCAAGATACACCTGGCTGTTCAGATCCAGCGTTGCAGTCAGATCCGGGTTTCGGCTGGTCATGCGGGTTTTCAGGCTGAACGGAAAGTTTTTCTTCAGCGTAATGCTGTCACTATGCAATTCCAGTTGCTCAATACGGGCACTGACTTGCTGGCTGTGATCGGTGAAATTCAGCTGAGTATTAGTGATATCAATACCGGCAACAGCCAGCGTCAGAGGATTACCAGAGGCTGTCGGTTGATCCGCTGATGGTTCACCAGTGCCCTCATTTCCGGCTTGCTCTGGCGATTTGTCGGCCTTCGGTATGAAAACTTCCCAGTTGCCACGCCCCTGCTGATCAATCTCAATATCAGCATACAGGCCATCCAGCAGAATGCGATCCACTTCAACAGCGCCAGTAAGAAGCGGCATCAGTTTCAGCTTGATACCCGCCTCATCAATGCGGGCAAACGGCTGTGCCGGATCTCTGGTCTCAGGGTGCAATACCCTGACTCCGGCAATGCGTGCACCCAGCCAGGGATAAACCGAGATCTCAAGATCACCGTTCAGTTCAAGGGGTACACCGGCCTGCGCAGCCTGTTCCATGATCAGGGGTTTATAACTGTTGGCATCCAGAAACTGCGTCAGATAGATCACCAGAGCGATAATGATCGCCAGCAGTATTGAAATCAGATAAGCCAGAGATTTAAACAGCAATTTCACCTTAATACCTTCCTTTGCAGCACAGGGCTGTCCGGCTATTGCAAATAGAAAAAACACAGACAATCAATGTATCTCAGAATGCCGGTATGCTTCTGTCTTTTCAAGAATAGTTCATCGCTTCAGCGATGATTTAATAAGTAGCCATCACTCTGCTCCGTCAACTGATAGCCCATACGCTGCAGAATAATATGATCCGGTGTCATCAGAGCATCTGCCGGAGCAATCAGGGCTGCACCCTCATCCTTTGCAGCCTGCAGCGTCAGTGCCAGTAAACGGCTGCCAACACCTCTGCGACGGGTTACCTTGCGCACACACAGATGCGACATGGCCCACTGAGTATCATCGCCCGGCTTATGAATAACCAAAGCACCGATCAGGCGTTCATTAAACAAAGCACAGTAAAAAGAACGTGTTTCATCGGCCAGCACGTTCTGGATAAAATTTTCAACGGTCACGTTTTCCTGTCCGGACTGCGATAAACGCTCGGGTTCGGCATCATGATAGATTTTACTGAGTTGCTCCAGCAGCGCCGGATCTGAGGTGTCATGCAGTGTCTGAAGTAAAACGGGCATATCAAGTCTCCGTAAACCCTGAGTTGATTTCGACCGGAATAATCACCGGAAATAACACCCGGACAGGCGTTATATGCTTGTAAACGTCGATGCATTGTAGCGGATAGCCATCGGTATTCTCTATAATTCAAATTCTTTTGATAATAAGCATCCTCCGGAGATCATAATGGCGGAGCGTACCGCAAGCGTAGAGCGTAACACCCTGGAGACCCAGATTAAGGTTTCCGTGAATCTTGATGGCACAGGTAAACTGAATATAGATACCGGTGTGCCCTTTCTTGAACATATGATCGACCAGATTGCCCGTCATGGCCTGATTGATATGGATATTGTCGCGAAAGGCGATCTGCATATCGACGATCACCATACGGTAGAAGATCTGGGCATTACTCTGGGCCAGGCCTTTGCTAAAGCCGTCGGCGATAAAAAAGGTATGACCCGCTATGGCCACGCCTATGTGCCTCTGGATGAAGCCCTGTCCCGTGTGGTTATCGATTTCTCAGGCCGTGCAGGTCTGTTTATGAATGTCGAGTTTACCCGCGGTAGTATTGGTAAATTCGATACTCAGCTGTTTTCAGAGTTCTTTCATGGCTTTGTGAATCATGCCGATGTCACACTGCATATTGATAATCTGAAGGGCTACAACGCTCACCATCAGGCTGAAACTATTTTTAAAGCCTTTGGTCGTGCGTTACGTATGGCTCTGACAGAAGACCCGAGAATGGCCGGAATGATGCCTTCTACCAAAGGCAGTCTGTAAGCATTTCTGAGTCACAGGCAGCCTGATCTGCCTGATTTGCCCTGACTGGAAAACCTGACCAGCCAGGGCAAGCTAATAACAGGACAAACATGATGAAAACAATTGCAGTGATCGATTACGGTATGGGCAATCTGCACTCCGTATCGAAAGCGCTGGAACATGTCGCCAATGATCAGCAGGTTATTGTCACTTCTGACCCGGAAGTGATTCGTAATGCTGAACATGTGGTGCTACCCGGAGTGGGTGCTATCCGGGATTGTATGGCTGAGATCCGCCGTCTGGGTGTGGATAAAGTGGTCCGGGAAAATATCGCCTCAGGCAAACCTTTTCTGGGCATCTGTGTCGGTTATCAGGCTTTAATGCAGGATAGCGAGGAGAATGATGGTGTTGACTGCCTGGCTCAGTTTGATGGCCATGTGCGCTTTTTCGGCGACCCTCTGCTGGATGAGCAGGGTGAAAAACTGAAAGTGCCTCATATGGGCTGGAATAAGGTCAGACAGAGTGGTAACCATCCGATCTGGCAGGGTATTGAAGATGACACCCGCTTCTACTTTGTCCACAGCTACTATGTAGAAGCCGGTAATCCGGCTCAGGTCATTGGCGAAACCACCTATGGTAAAACCTGCCATGTGGCACTGGCCCACGATAACGTAGTGGCCGTACAGTTCCACCCGGAAAAAAGCCACCACGCCGGTCTTCAGCTGCTGAAGAACTTTGCCGGGTGGAATGGTCAGGTCTGATCACCGGACACCGCGATAAAACCCTGTCTGTCAGCCTGTACAGTTACTGTAACCGCTGACAGTCACAGACATCGACAGATTGGCCCTAGGGCCTGCAAGAGCGACAGGAGCCTGAGATGGCACTGGCAAAACGAATTATTCCATGTCTGGATGTGGATAAAGGCCGCGTTGTAAAAGGCGTGAACTTTGTTGACATCCGCGATGCCGGTAACCCGGTTGAAGTAGCTAAGCGTTACAACGAACAGGGTGCCGATGAGATCACCTTCCTGGACATTACCGCCAGTAATGAAGACCGCGACACCACGGTACATATGGTTGAAGAGATTGCCAGTGAGGTATTTATCCCTCTGACAGTCGGTGGCGGTATCCGCAGTTGCGATGATATTCGCCGCATGCTGAATGCGGGCGCTGATAAGGTAGGTATTAACACCGCTGCGGTGTTTAACCCTGATTTTGTCCGGGAAGCAGCCGAACGCTTTGGCAGTCAGTGCATTGTTGTCGCCATCGACTGCAAACGCGTCAGCGCAGAAGGAGAGCCTGGCCGCTGGGAGATATTTACCCACGGAGGCCGTAAGCCAACAGGTATTGATGCCGTTGAATGGGCGGTCAAAATGACTGAATACGGTGCCGGTGAAATTCTGCTGACCAGTATGGACCGGGATGGCACTAAAAACGGTTTTGATCTGGAAGTGACCAGTGCTATCAGTAACGCCACTCCGGTTCCGGTTATTGCATCAGGTGGTGTTGGCAACCTGCAGCACCTGGCCGATGGTGTACTGAAAGGCCATGCTGATGCCGTACTTGCAGCCAGTATTTTCCACTTCGGTGAATATACCGTTCCGGAAGCCAAAGCCTATATGGCTGCTCAGGGTATTGAGATGCGCCTGTAACCGGCTTAGTGCTGAATGACAGAGCTTTTAAGACTCTGACAGAGGCTTACAAAGTAAATACCTGATGAATAAAAAACCGGATAGTGAGGTCTTATGATCTGTATCCGGTTTTTTTATGGTTAGCTTCTGTCACTATCAATGCCTGGGCCTGCTCAGGCAGATCAACCCGCTTGTTATCAGAAGCACTGTTATGAGTCACTCTGTTGTGGATACTCTGTCAATACCACTGCAGATGGACACCCACTGACCATCATGATCCGATCAGAGATCCTGTTATGCTGAAAACGCTGAAGTTGTTTTTTCTGTTAGTCTTTCTGCCTTTTGTATTACTGGCAGTGATCTGGTTCAGCCGTTCACTCTGGTTGCTGCCTGCAATCAATCAGGCTTTTGAGGGACAACCGATACAGATCAGTCAGCTGGATATTTACTCTCCTCTGCAGCTATCCAGCGCCGAACTTGACCTGAAACACCTGGGCACACTGCAGCTGAAAAACCTGATTTACCATCCAGACAGAGACCAGATTACAGTTCATCAGCTGCAGTTTCAGCCCGTATTACAGAGCCCGGACAATACCAAATCGTCTCCGACCACACTGACTGAACTGCTACAAACTCTGCCCGAGTACCCGGCACTGGTGTACCAGCAGCTTGAAAATCTGCGTCTGCAAACCGGACTGACCCATTTCCGTGTCAGAGATATTCAGCTGGATCTGCCGGTAGCAGAGAACCTGGCTGTCGATAGCCCTGTCAGCGCCCGGTTATCCACAGAGCTGATTTATCAACAGGGGCAATGGATCTTTAAACTGATCAGTGAACAACCACTGATCTCTGAGCTGCAACTGATTTTATCCGATAGCACCCTTGTTACCCTGGAACTCCCTCTGGAGAGTAATCGCCAGCAGCTACAGCAATGGCTATCCCCCCTGATTGCCGAATCAGACAGCACGGATCATTCTGCCGATTCAAACTCTGGCACCATAGCAGAGACAACACAGGAACGTTTAACCCAGGATCAGCTGGCACAGCTGTTTCAGCCCGCTTACTGGCAGGATAAAACCATCAGCCTGCAGGCCAGGCTCGGCCAGACTCAGTTGAACGGCCAGTTCAACGCTTATCTGCCAGATTCACCCATGCAGACCGCTCACTGCCGCTTACGCCTGCAAAACAGAACGCAGCTTGATTTTCAGCTTGACCTGAGCAGCGCGATTGTTGAACTCCTGCCACGGGCTCTGCCTGAACTGAGCTATCAGGGAGCTTGCCTGAATCAGCTTGCTGGATTAGCACCGACGACAATGCCTCTGGAGCCATCCGGGCAGACGCCATACCAGTTTGAACTCACCCCAGGACAAGGAAAACTACAACCAGAAAGCGGGCGCTGGACAGCAGATCTGGTACAGAAAACCCTGACCGGAGACAGCCTGCAGCTGCACAGTGAATATCAACGCCAGGAAAGTATAGAAGGCGGCAGTGGAGCCATTCAGTTACAACCCGTCTCCCTGGATATTCAGGCCAGCCAGCTCAATCTGGCTCTGTTATCGGATCCTCAGCCATCTTCCAGTACGGATAACCAGATCACCACCGAACCAGCCTCTCACTGGCAATTCAGTAGCAATCTCAATCTGGCTCTGACCAGTCAGGCCAGGTTAAATACTGCCAGTCAGGATCGCTGGCTGTTAGATCAGACAACAGAGCCACCTCATCCTGATCAGATCAATGCAGACGCAGCCACAGGCTCAGTACCTTCTCAGCCAAGGGCTCAATCACTGGCTCAGCAACTGAGTCAATGGTTGTTACCGGGTCAGCAGATTCCGATTCAGCTGACCGGTGGCGGCCAGTTAAAGCTGAACAACTCACAAAACCAGTTGAGTTATAAAAGCGACAGCACGCCTTTTGTGCTGGATATCGGCAAGACCGGATTAAACCATCAGATGCAGTTGTACTCCGGTCGTTTAACAGTAACACCTGACATCCGCTGGCAGTGGAATACTCAAACCGGCACACTGAACCTGCCCTCGGAATTGCGCATGAAGCTGGCACACCCACAGCTTGTCGGTATTCAGGATATTCAGTTACAGAACAATATGGCTCTGACAATCTCACATGCCGGACAGTTCAGCTGGAAGCTACAGGGTAATGGAGACAGTGCCCCTATGGCCATTGAGTATCAACTGACAGGCAGTCAGAATCAGCCTCCTTCCGGCCAGATAAAAAGTGCCCGTAGCCTGCTGCTGGGGGATCTTGCCCGAAGTATCAACTTACCGGAAGAACTGACACTGGATACCGGTGAGTTGGAATGGCAGGCCGATATTCAATCCCCGGAAGCCATATCTGCACAGATCAGTATTCGGGAAATGAGTGGACAATATCAGGGCTATCAGATCAATAAACTCAGCACCGAATTGCCTCTGATCCTGAAAGAGCAGCGTATTCATTTACAACCCACGCAACTTACCGCTGAGCGCGCGTTTACCGGTGTCGAATTAACCTCACTCACAACCGGACTGACAGGATATTACACCTTAACGCCCGGAACAGAAGCAGAGCAAAAGCCTTTCCGGATCACACTGACAGACGGACAGGCTGAAGCCTTTGATGGTTCATTAAGCTTTGATCAGCTGAGTTACCCTTTTACCCCTCGTCCGGTACAGATTCAGCTCAGAGAAATAAATATCCAGAAACTGATTAACCTGGCAGAAAGCCAGCAGATCAGTGTGACAGGCCAGTTATCCGGAGACCTGCCCGTAAGACTCTATGATGATGGCACAGAGATTCAACAAGGGCAGATTTATACCACAGGAACAGGTGAGCTGATCCTGCAACGTAACCCGGCATGGCAGTCGATGCTGGAACAGAATCAGACACTGGGAGCCAGTCTGCGCCACCTGAATCACCTGCATTACGATAGCCTGAGTGGCCTGATAGACATGAATAAAACCGGTAATCTGCTGATGCAGATTAAAGTCTCTGGCGAAAACCGGGCTGAACGACAGCCGGTTCGACTTAATTTTAATGTGGAACAGAATATCCTTACGTTACTCAAAGCATTAAGATTAAGCGAACAGATCAGCCAAACGCTGGATAAAACCGTACAAAGGAAATACTGATATGGTACGACTGCTCATCCCATTGCTGGCACTGGGCTGGCTCACCGCCTGCACACCCAAAATTGAAGTGGCAGCAAAAGAGCCCATCACCATCAATCTGAACGTCAAAATTGACCATGAGATCCGCGTGAAAGTGGATAAACAACTGGATGACCTGTTCAGCGAGAACAGTGACCTGTTTTAAGGAGTCTGATTATGAAATTAGTTAAACAATTTGCCAGTATCCTGCTGATCTCTCTGGCTATGATGCAGGCTGTTATGGCAGACGAACTGGATCAGGCAAAAAACAATGGCTGGGTCGGTGAACGTTACACGGGCTATCTGGGTATCATCAGTCAGGCCCAGAAAGTTAAACCTATGGTTGATAGCGTCAATGCTCAGCGCAAAGCTCATTATAAGAAACTGGCGATAGACAACGGCATTCCTTTACAGGAAGTGGAAAAGCTGGCCGGTAAAAAAGTGATTAACAAAACCCGATCAGGACACTTTATCGATCTGGGCAATGGCTGGGTTAAAAAGTAAAGTATATTCTGGCCTGTGGCTGACAAAGCACAGGCCATTTTGACAGGTTTAGTTCGGATAGTATTACCCATACATTCCTTGAAAGGAAACGGGATCAAAGCTTTTGCACTGATCCCGGAGAAGTGTTTTCACCAGTAATGAGATTTACACCCTGGTTTGTTCCAATGCACTCAGCCCCAGGGCCTGCATCAATTGAGATTGAATCGGAGCTATGTGGTTATTGGCTACATCTGCACCAAAGCTGTTACCCACAACAACTCTCTTATCCCTTTTCCCTCTGGGCTGCTTAATCAGTGCAAAGATGCTGTTAGCAACATCAACAGGTTGCGGCGCATTCTTACCCTGGAACATAGAGGCAATGGTTGAGCTAATTGCAGCAGGTAGCTCGGCAACGTCACCGTAAGTATTTACCCGCTCTGGCTGCTTAGGGGCAATTGCGCTGGTGTACATATTAGTTGGATAGGCACCAGGTTGAACCAGGACAACATCAATTCCCAGCTGAGACAACTCATATGAGAAGCTATCTGTCATGGCTTCAACAGCATATTTGCTCGCACCATAAAGCCCAAAGAACGGGAGCGTCACCCTCCCCAGTATCGAACCGATATTAATAATCAGGCCTTCATGACATTCACGCATTGAAGGCAGAACCGCCTGAGTTACCCGAAATATGCCCAGAACATTCACATCAAACATCGCCTGTATCTGGTCAGCGCCAAAACTTTCAGAAATCCCTGAGGCAGCAATTCCTGCGTTATTAACCAGAACGTCTATTTTGTCTTCATTTTGCAGTATAGTATCAACGGCTGTCTGTACTGATTTGTCATCTGTCACATCAAGCTCATGTACTTTGGCACCGGCCTCAGACAACTCTTTAGCCACTGAGGCGTTTTTTCCATTAATATCCCGCATCGTTGCATAAACAGTGTACTGTTCAGATAGCAATTTCAGTGCGGTTAAACGACCGAATCCACTTGAAGCACCAGTAATCAGTATGACCTTCGACATAATATTTCCTCTTCCAGAGTAAGTAACAGGTATTTGAATAACTGTGGAAGTAGTATTTCTTTTTCTTAAATCGC
Source organism: Oceanospirillum sediminis (assembly GCF_014164585.1). Taxonomy (GTDB): domain Bacteria; phylum Pseudomonadota; class Gammaproteobacteria; order Pseudomonadales; family Halomonadaceae; genus Oceanospirillum; species Oceanospirillum sediminis. The sequence goes on from NZ_JACJFM010000008.1 coordinate 125,087, forward strand.
AAAAAACAGTAAATTGAACACAGGACTTGTGCTTAAATTTCACAAATGAAGATTGGAACTCCTCTGGAAGTATTCGTAAAAGTTGTTGAGCTGGGCAGTTTCTCTGAAGCATCCCGGTATTTTGACGTCACCCCATCAGCCATATCCCGACAGATATCACAAATTGAAGATGAACTTGGCGCTCGGCTATTTTACCGAACCACGCGCAAGCAAAGCCTGACAGAATCCGGAGAGATTTATCATAGCTATGCGTTACGCATTAATGCTGAGATGAGTGCAGCAAAGTTAGCAGTGAGCCAGCTTACCGAACGTCCGAGAGGTATTCTGCATGTCACCGCAGAAAAAGACTTTGCAGAAACCTTCATCCTGCCGTTATTGCCAGAATTTTTCTCCTGCTTTCCAGAAGTAGATTTACAACTGTCACTGGATACCAGACTGGTCGATCTTGTAGAGGACGCGATTGATATAGCGATTCGTGTCGGCCATTTGAACGATTCCAGTCTGGTGGCAAGAAAACTGATGAGCAGTCCATCGGTAGTCTGTGCTAGCCCTGCTTATTTTAAAAAACAGGGACAGCCTGCTGATATTCAGGCTCTGGGCCAGCACAACTGCCTGTCATTTCGTACAACTGCCAGTCAGTTATTATGGCGATTAGGTCAGCATAGCCAGTTTGAAGAGGTCCGGGTTAACGGTAATTTCAGAGCCAATAGCTTATCAATTCTGAGAGATGCTGCGGTTATGGGATTAGGCGTTATCTATATACCTCAGTGGTTTGTGCAGAAGGAGATCAATGAAGGCCTGTTGCAGGTACTGAACTTTGAATCACAGGAGACCCCTGTCTATGCTGTGTTTGCCAATAATCGGCAACTTGCTCCCAAAGTAAGAGTATTTATCGATTTTCTGGCAGAGCACCTTTCACGATAAATGTCCTGGATAAACGAAACTAACGGATGGGATAAGCGAAGCACTGTCTGACATCAGCTTCAATAGTCAGAAGATACCTCGCAGTTTTTCAACAAATGAATGTTACCGGGATTACAGACAGTCTCTACAACGCAAAACCGCCATCAATATCCAGATGAGCATTACGCAGACCTTCCGAAGCATCAGATGCCAGATATGCAATTGCCGGAATCATATCTGTTGTCGCCAGAACTCTACCCAGAGGCGTATCTGCCATATTATTTTTCAGATCAGAGATATCCTGTTCACTCATGCCTGCCTTGTGCTGAATTTCTGTCAACGTAACTCCCGGACGAATGCTGTTAACACGTATTCCCCGGTCTGCCAGCTCCACATTCAGCACTCCGGCATAGCCTTCAATCGCGGCTTTACTGGCCGAGTATACTGATGCTGTTGCAAATGCCTTACGTACAGCGATACTGGAAACCAGCACAACACTGGCAGGGTTATTCATTACCGGCAGTAAGGCCTGCAGAGTAAAAAAGGGCCCTTTCACATTGATAGCAAAAGTCTGATCAAACAGATCTTCTGTGCTGTCATGAAACAATGCCGGATAAAATACTCCGGCGTTCAGTACCAGTGCATCCAATCGGATATTATCAGCCTGTAGCTTTGCCGACATCGACTGAATCTGAGAAAGATCCGCACTGTCACACAGCAAGGCAATCACCTGAGCGTCATCCTCAGCCTGTTCTTTAAGCTGCTGACTGATACGATTCAGTTTTTCCTGATTCCGCCCGGTAATCAGTACCCGTTCTCCCTGTGCAATGAAATGCTGAGCGCATGCCAGACCGATACCTGCCGTTGCACCGGTAATCAGTATTGTTTTCTGCTGAGCCATAACGTTCTCCTGAATATATAACTTCGAGTCATCGAATGAATATCGTTCTGGAGCACAGAGTAAAAGGATCTGAAGGTTGCAATAAGACACTCAGGCACGAACATACTGTTGCCCGAACAGAACCAATAATACTGCTATGATGGAACCTGGTCTGATGCTTTCTGGTCTATCCGTCTGATCAGGATGAAAAACCGGTTCTGACTGACAGGCCGGATCAATGAAGAGGTTTGCTGTATGAAACAACTGCACCAGTATCTGGCCCATATCTGCGTATTTCGTCTTGTTATACAACAAGGGAGTTTTCAGGGTGCAGCAGATCAGCTGGGCCTGCCTCGTTCGTCTGTCAGTAAAAAAGTGATACAGCTGGAAGACTATACCGGACAACGCCTGTTACAACGCAGCACCCGCCAGCTACATCTGACCGATGCCGGAGCAGCACTACTGGAATCCACCCATAGCCTGGATGAGATTCTGGAGCAGACGGAACAACTTATTCTCAATCAGCAGGATGAGCCCACCGGGCGAGTCAGAATCAGCAGTTCGACCCTGATAGGACAGCGTTATCTGTTACCCAGGATCGCAGAGTTAAAGCAATACTATCCGGCCATTACCATTGAGCTAAGCCTGAATGATTCTGTGGTGGATCTGCTGAGTGAAGGTATCGACATCGCCGTGCGTATTGGACATCTGCCGGATTCCTCTCTGGTTGCCCGCAGAATCGGGAAAAAACACTGGGGCTGGATGGCCAGTCCGGATTATCTGCAAAACGCCGGAGAACCCTTCCAGCCCGAGCAGTTATTGCAACATCAGTGTCTGATATTTAAAAACCGGGGCGTTAATCTGGACCACTGGCCATTTCTGGCAGCCGACGGCACCATACGTACACTTCAGGTTGAAACCGCTATGGCTACAGATGATGCCAGAACTCTGGTCGAGCTGGCCTGCATGGGACAGGGCATTATTATGGCTGACCCTATGCTGGTACGTCAGGAGCTTCGTGAAGGAAGTCTTAAATTGCTATTTCCTGAGTGGCGTCACCCGGACAGCCAGCCGATTCACCTGGTCTGCCTGGGGAAAAGTGCTCGTAGCAAAGCGGTCGATGTTGTCTGGCAGGCCCTGTGTTTATGGCTGGCGGACGACCTGAAACCGGCTTTATGAGCTGAGCATAACAACCGGATACCCCATAGAATTACAGACCATCAGTCCAGAATCAGCTCCCAGTGCTCACTATTCAGGTTTTTACCAAAATCCTGTTCAGGCCACTGACGCAGACACTGAAAACCATAATGACGATACAGTTTCCGGGCTTGTTGTAAGGCATCACAGGTCCAGAGTACAACTTTCTGATACTCTTTTTCTCTGCAGAACGCCAGACACTGTTCAATTAACAAGCGGCCCAGTCCCAGATTTCGATAATCCGGCTCAACCAGTAATGCGCGCAAACGAGCACTGGTGTCATCTTCCTGAACAGCAAAAATACATCCAGCGAAAGCCCCGTCAACCTCGGCAACCCAGGCCTGCTGCCGGGTTGAATGAGTCTGACGGAGATAATCCGACATCACCTGCATCACTGCCAGTTCAAAGCCTTTGCCCCAGCCTTGTTCCTGCTCATACAGCACAGCATGCCGCTGAGCAATCAGCCCCAGCTCACCGGTTCTGGCCGGACGAATACCGATCTCAGGTTCAGAGTGTTCCTGCAATAGATGAGTAATCTGCTGCATGGATTGCACCAGATGAGTCTGCTGTACACTACTCAGAGGGATCAGCTGTTCTTTCAGTATCTGACACATCTTCAGTTCCAGAGTCCGGTATAACGTTTCTCCTTGCTCCGTCAGTCTGAGTTGCTTGCGACGCCCATCATCCGGATCAGGTTGCATCTGCAGTAACTGCTGCTTTTTCAGCCCGGCAACCAGACGGCTGACATATCCCTGGTCCATACGTAACCGATTAACCAGATCCGATACCGTAATACCATCGGAAGCCGCTGCCTCAAACAATACCCGAAGCTCTGGCAGTGTCAGTGGGCCGTCCAGAAATTTCTCATTCAGAATCCCCATCTGGCGGGTATAAAAGCGATTAAACTGACGAACCTGATCTATTATCTGATCCTGCATTGCCTTCCCTCTGAAATTACATGACATAGTCATATAATTTCCTGGTAAGGGGTGTATCGTCAAGATTGTTAAATTAATCAGAGAACCAAAAAGAAGAACATCCTGGGATCAGCATGTTTGCCAGAAGCAATGTATCTGTTTGATTTTACAAATCAAAAAAAGAGATCAGGGGCGCCCCCAGACACTTAGTACAGAACGCTTTTGACCTAATCCACGGGCATCATAAAAGAATGAGATTTGCCGGATAACCCGACTGCCTCCTGGCAAGTTAATCAAATGAGATTCGCTATTGGCCGGAATAAAACGATCGATTCTGGCTATATATCTTTCCCCATTCTGAAATACCAGTGTCATACGATGAATACGTACTCCAGCGCCTTTGACCATCAAACGGAGCTGACGGAAGCCATCCGGGTTCCGAACCTGAATCCAGTTCATATCCGCTTCTCCGGATACCGCCTGACGCCCCAACTGCTGCCATGATGCCTGGACAGGCAATGCAATCAATGCCATAAAAACCAGCAGGAAAGCCGAACGAGCCATCGGAATAACAATGTCCCGGTTAAAGCTGTTATCACGAAAAAATATAGCAGACATGGTCACCTATCCTCTGACAGAATCATTCTGATGGCAGTCATGACTTATACTAGCATTCGAAACCTGTACTGACGTATCAACACCGTAAAAATCGGTAACATAAGGACACAGCAGCCCGGCAATATCTGATCTATTCCTGTCAGCATGGGCAAATTGAAATTAAAGTGAATTAAACCAGCTTTGTTGCTGCAGAAAACGTATCAATTCACTTTGCAGCACACGAGCACGGGCAGACAGACTGTGTTTATGGGGCCAGACCAGATAGACCTCCCGAATCGGGCCTTGCCAGTCAGGCATCACCTGCTGCAGCTCACCCTCTTCCAGCAGCTGATACACCATACTGGACGGCAGCATAGCAATACCGGCTCCGGCCTGAACCAGATTCATCACCACATTCAGGTCATCGCTGATATGCTGATGTTGTTTGTTGAACTTAACGGTCTCTCCCTGACCTGAAGTCAGGTGCCACTGCTGGATCAGATTACTGGCAATACTGGGATAATGCTCCAGGCTGGTAAGATCTAACGGCAGATCAGTTTTACTGGCTGCGGCCACCAGTAACGTCGTGGTATGCCCCAGTTTTTTCTGCCGTAATCCTGAGTCAGGCTGAGGGCCAACCCGGATAGCCAGATCAGCCCGGCTGGCAATCATATCTTCCCGGAAATTACTGACATTCAGCGTTAGCTGAATCTCCGGGTAACGCTGAATAAAATCCCGCCAGAAAGGAGCCAGCACACCACACGCAAGGTTTGTCGGTGCCAGCACTTTTAACGGACCTGCCAGGCTATTCAGCGTCTGATCCAGGTTGAGTAATCGCTGATCCAGCGCCGCAATCAGCTCTGCACATTCAGTATAATAAATCTCTCCTCGGGCTGTCAGGCTCACCCCTCTGGGAGAGCGATTAAGCAGCTGACACCCCAGGGCATCTTCCAGGCTATCCAGTCTGCGGGAGACGGTTGCTACCGTCATATCAACCTGTGTTGCAGCTCGACTCAGACTACCAGCCTGAACACAGACCACAAACACTTTCAGATTATCCAGCATCATACTTTTCCTGTCTTATCGCAGGGCGACTCATTCACAAGCTTTTCATTATTGCAAAATAGCTTTTAAAAAATGACTATATTTGCATTTTTAGAATCCTGTCAGACTTATTACTATCATCACGGTATCCCGTACACCGGCCTTGCCGTTAGCACTGAGATATAAACGCACAGGACATCTAACCATGACAGACCTGACACAGAATAATCACCCTCTGCCATTATCAACCCAATCAGAGCAACAGAACCGATCCTCTGTTGCCAGTCATCCCGCTCGCTTTGATATGACAGCCCGTATCCGGCTCACCGAAGGTACAGATGCCGCCCTGGCTCGTGCAGCGATGGCTGAGCTGGAGCAAGCAACACAATATGAACCCGGCTGCATTATGTTCCGAATTCTGGAAGACACCAGCACACCGGGTGAGTTTATTCTGTGGGAATCCTGGCATGGTCGTGAAGGCCTGGAAGCTCACTTTAAAGCGGATCATACTCTGGATTATCTGGCCAGAAATATGACCGAGGTTGTATCCATTACCGAATTACAGGCATTACCGGGAGAGCAAGCTGCGCCTGTGGGCCCTGCGACAGATGACCTGATTTCTGCGGGAACTACCCCGACCAGAAGCGCGGAGAAAAGAAATCAGGCAACCCATAACGCTACGGAACTCTCTGCTCCGACAAGCTCTTAAACAGCCCAGGATAATGCAATGAAACAACGTTTATGGGCATCAGCACTGATGTCTCTGATTCTGTCCTGTCTGATGACGGCCTGGGTGACCTGGCTGAACCTGGGATTTACAGCAGATTACCCGGCACACTGGCTGCGAGCCTGGATGAGCGCCTGGCCCGTTGCCGGACTAATTTCATTCACTTTTGCACCACTTGTGCAGAAACTTGCTCAGCAAATGGCAGAGCGATAGGCCTTTATCATGACAATTCTTGTCGCACACCAAACACAGTAAAAACCTTAAATAGCCATATTAATCAGGACGTTAATCCATAAAAATATAGTTTTAATATCAAAAGGCCTGATTTACCAAATCATATCCATACAAGAGTTGCAGCTTAAATTCGGTATGACCGTGCTCTTTATCACCCATGATCTGGGCGTAGTGCATCAATTTGCTGACCGGGTCTGTGTGATGCGCCATGGTGAACTGGTAGAAACCGGGCAGACGGATCAGGTATTACGTAACCCCAGCACCCTTATACCAAAGAGCTACTGGCCTCTGATCCGAAAGTCACCAAGCCCCCGGTCAGCCCGGATGCCCCCGTGATCCTGGATGCTCAGAGCATTAAAGTGGAGTTTCCGATCCGGGCGGGTTTCTTCGGCAAAATCGTCGATCAGTTCCGGGCAGTGGATGATATCAGCCTGACCCTGCAGCGGGGTCAGACCGTGGGAATTGTCGATGAATCCGGTTCCGGTAAATCCACGCTGGGCAAAGCCCTCCTGAAGATGCTGGACAGCGAAGGGCATGTCCGCTTTGACGGTATCCAGATTGATGGCTTATGACCTGGATCTGGCAGAAGCCGTTTAAGTCAGGGCTTGTGTAGCCTTTAAAGCCTCGAATCAGATATAACGTTCAGTTTTCAGCTTTAAACGTTAAACCACCAGGTGTTGTTGCAGATAACACACCACATGGCCGGTCAGATGGTTTCGTACTGTCTGCTCCGGCCAGACACAATAAACCATCAAGGGTTCTGGTTGCCAGTGCGCTAAGAGATCAACCAGGGTGCCTTGCGCAATATCATCCTGCACCATAAAACGGGGCGGAGTAATCAACCCCAATCCCTTTCTGGCCAGCGACAGCTGAGCTTCCAGATTATCCACACTGATCCGACTGGTCACTTTGATGCTGAAGTGATTGATGCAAGCGGTTGTATTTATTACTTCTGACGTTTCTTTTGCTTCTGCTGCTTGTTCTGTCACTTGTTCTGAGGCTGGCCTGGTTTTCCTGATCAGTGTTTTAACCCCCGGTCTCTGGCTGAATCCGATCCAGGGTAATTTTTCCAGCAGAGTGATCAAGGGTTGAGGGTCAGCTTCCGGGGGGCTTTCCACCACAACGTCAGAACACTGCGTATTCAAACCTTCAGGCAGCAGATCCGGGTGACAGACCAGAACTCTGGGCATCTCAAACAGCGCCCTCGCTTTAAGAGCAGAATCTTTTAATGGCCCAATACGAATGGCCAGATCAATACCTTCTGCAACCAGATCCGCAGCCCGATCACTAAAACTCATCTGTAACTCTATCTCCGGATGCTGGCGGATAAACATCGACAGGCAATCCATCAAGGGAGAGCAGGCAAACATTGCCGGAAGTGTGATATGTAAACGACCAGTCAGACTCTGGCTCTGCTGGTTAACCTGCTCAAGACCATCACTGGCCACTCGCAGCATTTCACTGGCCGCTATGTATAGCTGTTTACCCGCATCTGTGAGTGATAACTTACGGGTTGAGCGATACAGCAGTGGTGTGTCCAGCTTCTGCTCCAGCTGGTTAATATGATGACTGACAACAGAAGGCGATAAAGACAAGATCCGACCCGCACCACGAAAGGAGCCGGTATCAACGGTATGCACAAAAATCGCCATGGCTCTGAGTTCATCAATCATCAGGTTATCCTTTCAACGCGTTAAATACAGGCCGCCATTCATTCCAGACAACAGCTCCCGTGCCTGTAGCAGGCATAGCCGCAGCACTTAAATCACTATCGCTGTTGCACTATTATGCAAAAAATCAGAACAGTGAAAATAAATTCACCTGGCTAATCAGATATTAATGTCATGGTTATAGTGCAGATAACACGCTGGAACTGCCAGATAGTATGGCGATAACAGTCCTGAATATGGCACAGGATACGAGATATGACTGATCTGAATATTATGACAAACACCTCTTATAACATTTCACTGTCTCCAGTAGCACAACACCTATCAGAGCAGATGGAGCAACTGAAAACCGTACTGATTCTGAACCCGGAGCTCCCTGTTGGTGTGATGGCTAACGCAGCCGGTGTACTGGCAATGAGCCTGGCAAAACAGCTGCCTCAACTGGTCGGAGATAACTTTCAGGATCTGCAGCAACAGATTCACCTGGGGATTACTCAGTATGCATTGCCGGTTCTGACTGTGCCGGTCAAAGAGCTTAATACACTCCGCCAGACCCTGTTTGACTACCAGGATCAGCTGGTGGTGGTGGATTTAAGTGATGCAACCCGTCGCACCCGCAGTTATCAGGATTATAAAACGGACCTTGCAGCATTACCTGCTGAACAGGTGGTTTATCAGGGCATTGCATTATGCGGTCCGAAAAAACTGGTCAACCGTTTCACCGGTCACCTGCCACTACTGCGCTGATCACAGGAGCAGAACGATGTTAATCAGTTTTATTCTTGCCACGATACTGATCACCCTGATGCCTGGCCCCTCTATGCTGCTGGTGATATTCCAGGCACTGCAACATCGGCTGAGTCAGGCGCTACTGGCCGCTGCCGGTGTCGTGGCAGCAGATGCCATTCTTCTGGCCCTGACGATCAGTGGGTTAGGGCCTATTCTGCACAGCTCTGCGCTGTTATTTGAAGCGGTGAAGTGGGCTGGGGTGATTTATCTGCTGTATCTGGGCTGGCAGCAGATTCAAAGCCAGGCAATTGCCATGAAGCACTCTGAAGATGTTCAATTAGATAAACAGCATCAAAAGTATCAGAACCATTCTGAGGGCACAGAACCTTATAAGCAGCAGAAAGGGGCTTTCTGGCAGGCATTTTCAGTGACTATGCTGAACCCTAAAATTATCGGTTTCTTTATCGCATTCTTTCCGCAGTTTATCGCACAGGATCAGGCTCTATGGCCACAGTTAATGATTCTGGCTCCGCTGTTTTTGCTGGTGGTTTTTCTGGTACTGGCGGTTTATGCCTTGTTGGCTAATCAGGTTGCCCCCTGGTTACAGTCTGCAAAAGCTTCTCTGTGGTTAAATCGTAGCGGAGGCGTGACACTGATTGGCTGTGGCCTGGCGGCATCAACCTTAAGCCGATCTGCTTAACAGATTGATCATTCAATAAAACTCAGAATTTTATGATTTGATTTTCACAGCACCAATCATCAGAAATTAAACTCTGTGACAAATTAAAACAGATTAGTCATAGCACAACCTTGTGTTGCTGGTTATTTTGGAATCACGCATACCCCGCATGCGTTCAATATCGTCGCACCAGATTCTGAATAAGTCTCTGGCGCGAGCCTTATTGTGTTCTGTTCTTCCTGGCTGATCAGGAGGTTAGTCAGGAATATGTCAAAGGGTATGCGTTATGACTATCTGCTCGTTTTTGCGGCGACTGACACTCAATGTCAGCCTGACCGCATGCTCTTTATCACTGGTCAGCCTGCCTGTTCAGGCATTTCAGACCTTTGCTGATGAGGACCGTTCAGCTGATCTGGTCAATGAAGTCGTTCATCAGCAATATCAATTTAATACTCCCACTACAGTCACTTACGATAAGGATACGCTGTCTGGCGGAGCATCCGGTGCCCGTGTTTATGTGGCGGACATGGGCAACCATATTATCCGGGTACTGAATCTGAATGGTGCTATAACCGGAGTGCTGGATGACAATGACCAGACTCTGGCATCCGACAGTCCGGCAACCAGTGTGCCGGATATTAAAGCGCCACTGGGTATAGTATTTTTATCGGAGAGCGAAGCCGATGATGATCGTCTGGCAGGCCTGTATGTGAATGATGTGGGTCGACATCAGATTCACTTTTTCCGTACGGTCAGCGGCAATGCGGATGACTTTGAATATGTAACATCCATTGGCCAGAAAGGTCATGGTGGTGGCGAAGATCTGACTCTGCCCAGAAACCTGACCATCACACCAGAAGGCTTTCTGTATATCTCTGATGAGTTTAATCATCGTCTGAAGGTATTCAGCATTGATCCGGACAATAACTATCAGGTCACTCTGGTACAGACGCTGGGCCATCAGGACAGTCAGGGGAATTACGTTGGCGCCGGTCCGATTATCAAGGGTGTGGATAAGAACTATGGCACCGATTCCACCTGGTACGACGATTATGCCGGAGAGCCGGATAAACTGAACGGATTTCGTATCCCTCAGGGCATTACCTATTACCAGCAATCTGGCACAGATAAAACCTATATCTATGTCGCTGATAACGGTAATAACCGCATTAAGATCTTCCGGGCCGATGCCAGCACAGGTCAGCTGACGCTATACGATATGCTGGGACGTTTTGATCGGAGTTCCGGTGCTGATGATCATCTGAAGCGGCCTCGTGGTGTACGTACCGATGCAGAAGGCAATCTGTATGTGGCAGATACCTATAATGGACGTATCCTGCGTTTTGATAATCTGGCCAGCCCATCTGATTCTGATCCGGTACGTTATCGCAGCAGCCTGAGCAGCGATGCTCAGAGTGCCTGGGAATACGGTGAACTGGGTATCCACCAGGTACTGATGCGCACTCCTGCAACAGCACTGACGGAAGATAAAGCCTTTCAGTTACCTAATGATTTAGTGCCGGTGATTGATGGCAATGGTCAGTTCTACCGGGAAAACATCTGGGCCTGGGGCGAGTATTACAGCAATGCTCGCGTGCATCTGGTCAGTGACAGCGGTAACAACCGGATTAAAAAATGCTGGACCAGTTCCAGCGGCCTGACTCTGTTACGCTGCTCGGTATCTGAAGGTGTCGGTGGCGTATCGGATCATGAGTTCTGGGGCCATCCTCGTTCACTGCCCGGCCAGTTGCATTCTTCCAGTGGTATGGCCTGGCTGAATAGCACGGGACGCTTGCTCGTCAGTGATACACCCAATACCCGGATTAATATGTACGATCAGAACGGCCAGTATCAGGGGCGGTTTACCGGCTCTGATCTGAGTTATGGCGTAACCGGTATCACCCGCTTTACTGACCCTGTAAAAGGTGAACTGGTCGCGGTACTCGTCGCCTCTGATGCCACCCTGCCCTGGTGGTATGTGGGAGACAGTTCACTGCGTATCTATAATACCTCGGGTCAGTTACAGGACATTTTTAATCTGACCTATCGTACCAGTTACCTGTCGGCCCCTGAGATTGATATCGCCAATGGCAATTATCCGGTATCCGTGTCGGTCGCATCTCAGGGTGGGCAGGATCATCGTATCTATATCACCAGCTTTGGCAATCGGGTGTGGAGCTTTGACTATGACAGTTACTACGGCAGTCTGAATTACAACTGGAATATGGGCGGTTCTGACAGTCAGAAAGGTACCGATCTGGGCAGTAACTGGCAACTGGGTTCAGATTTCTTTAATGAAGGTGCAGCAGGCACTTTTGATCAGGTTGGCGGTATTCTGGCTTTAAACAATCGTTTATACGTGACGGATCGACGTAACCAGCGCATTCAGGCTTTCAATCCGGTAACCGGAGCATACACAGGCAAAGTAGGCGAAGGTGGCGGCACCTACGATCATCCGGTCACACTGGACCCGGATCAGCTGTTTTTACCTGTGGGTCTGAGTTACAACGCCACACAGGATGCCCTTCTAGTCGCCGATGGTTTTAATATGCTGGCCCGCAGCTGGAATAACCCGGATGGTTACTCACCGGATGCCCAGGGTGTTATTCGACCACCTTATCAGGGCCATTGGTACGATACCGCACTGGGCACAAGACCAGGTGGTTTATTTGCCGCCGAACAGATCACATCAGGTAATGGCTATGTGTTTGTCTTTTCCCTGATCAGCAACCGGGTTACCCGTTTTGACTGGAGCGAACTTCAGCCATAATCAATTAATAACACTTAGACTAATCAACGGCTGGCGGGATCATTATCTGACCAGCCGTTTCCCGGTAAAGTCAGACTTAATCAACCTCTTCGGCGGATAATCCCAGACAGCTCACGCCATCATTCTGAGCCATCAGGCGCAGTGCTTTCAGCCCGTTTTTATCGTAAGCTTTCATATCCTGCAGCTGAACCAGAACTTCATCCTGAAACACATGATCAAACTGCATCAGTTCATGATCATTCAGCGCTTTTCGGCGCAAGGCTTCGTCTTCAGGCAGGTCTTCTGTTGCTTCGACAAAACGAATAATAGTCTGACGCATCAAGCGACTGATACGTGTGACTTCTTCAGCCTGAGTTCCCATGGCCAGCTCCATAGTGGTATGCACAGCCATAGCCGCATCAATCGCCGGATAAACCCCATACATAGGGTAGCTTGCTGCATCAGGGATTTGCTCAGCCACTTTTTCCAGCTGCACTTCAAAATTGATCTTACTGTCCTTGCTGCTCAGAAACTCCCACACCAGCATCAACGCGTTTTTCAGCGGCTGGGCCTCTCTGTCATCCACGACCTGACAGAACAGTGCATAATTAGGAAGCATGCGTTCTGCCATTGCTGCGGCAAACGCAGTCTGCTGCCAGGGTTGCAACGCTTTAAGTTGCTGGAAAAAGTTACTCATCGGATCTCTTTAATAACATAACGTTCAGAAAACAGAAGCCAGCCTGCGGCAGACTCTGGCATTTTATTCAGATTACGGTACCGGTTTCATCTGCAGATCCCAATGCTGTACCGGGATACTCTGCAGCATAGCCGGTGTTTTGACAGGCTGGTTATCCAGTGGCTGCAGGCCGGGCTTTGTGCTGTCCATAGTGACAGGTTTCACCGGTGCCGGTGTGTGCTTTATCATAGAAGGTTTCGCATCCGGTGCCACAGGTACCAGCTGAGGATCAGATTTAATCGGCGCAGCTGAACGGTTCTCTTTCACCGCAATGCCTTTATCCGTCTGAGACATAGCTGCAGACTGCTTCAGACGAGGCGCAGGTGAGGTCATCGCCTGTTGAGATGCAGACACCTTATTGCCCGCAGAATGACTGGCAACCATAGTATCCGGTGTCTGGTAACGCTGTCCCTTAGCAATCAGCTGGTCAGAAACCGAAATCATACGGATACCCATCTTTTCCAACTCAGGCAAACGCTTTTCCAGTACATCCATCGTGACACTGTAAGGATGGCCGATAGCAATCATATTACCGTAACGGCGGGCTTTCTTAATCATGACATCAAAGGCAGCATTGACGGCTTTTTCTGTACGAATATGATCCAGGAAAATATCCCGGCTTAATACCGGAACCCCAGCGCTCCTGGCTTCTTTCTCCGCAACGGACTTAGCTGTAGTGCGGCTGTCGATAAAAAACAGGCGACGTTTGGCCGTTTCTTCCATCACCCATTTCATGCGCGTACTATCCTGGGTCAGCTCACTGCCCATATGGTTATTCAGCCCTTGCGCATGAGGAATAGCATCCAGCGACTTACGCAACGATGCCATAAATGCCTCTTTATCCATTTCAGGGCTGAGTGTACCCGGACCTGGCGAACGCTGATGAATATTCGTCATCGGAGCGTGCAACATTACCGTTTTACCTTTTTTATAAGCCAGGCGGGCCAGTTTTTTGCTGAACGGTGTGTGCGGCAGAATAGCCAGCGTCACAGGTCCGGGCAGATTAATTGCCCTTGTTCCATTGCGTTTATTATAACCAAGGTCATCAATAATCAGAGTAATAGTAGGTTGCTTGCCAGCCTGAACCTGCATAGCAAACAGGCCGGATAATATACCGACCAGAATATATTTCAGGCATCTGAACCCGGGAATATTCATCTTGTTTATTTTTCCGGTTGCAGTATGTGCAGCCCTTTCAGCAAACTCAGGGCTTCAAATAGTTGGTAATCTGTTTGCGCCAGATCTTCTTTCTTGCTGACGCTACGCTTATCCTGTTTCTTATCCGGGGTAGCTGTGCCATCAGTTGAATTCTTCTGATCCACTTCCAGATGGCCATCCAGATCGGCTTCCGTGACCTGCAGTTTTGTTTCCAGTGGGGTCAGGCGAGCAGGCCTGACCTCAATATCCGGTGATACCCCCTGAGCCTGAATCGAACGCCCTGATGGCGTAAAGTACAACGCCGTTGTCAGTTTCAAAGCACGCTCGCTGGCCAGAGGCAATATGGTCTGTACAGATCCTTTACCAAAGCTTTGTGTCCCCATAATGACAGCACGTCTGTGATCCTGCAGAGCGCCAGAGACAATTTCCGAAGCTGAAGCCGTGCCTTCATTAATCAGAATCACCACAGGAATACCCAGGCTGGGGTCACGGTCTGTTGCACTGAACCTCAATTCAGAGTTATTCAGTCGACCTTCGGTGTAAACAATCAATCCTTCAGTAATAAAAGCATCCACCACTTCAACGGCAGCCTGTAGCACACCACCCGGATTATTGCGCAGATCCAGCACCAGCCCCCGCAGTTTACTACCGGCTTTCTCATGCAGCTTCAGCAGGCTTTTTTCAACTTCCTCACCGGTATGCACCTGGAACTGAGTAATACGAATATAACCGTAGTGCTCATCCAGCATACGATGTTTCACACTGGTAATACGGATCAGATCACGAGTCAGGGTAACTTCAAAAGGCCCTTCAACACCGTCACGTACAATCGTCAGGCGGATGTCTGTACCGGGCTTGCCACGCATCATCTCCACAGCTTTCTGCAAAGACATGCCTTTAACCGGTGTATCATCCAGTTTAATAATCAGATCCTGAGGCTTCAGTCCTGCCTGGGCAGCCGGTGTATCATCCAGAGGAGTAACAACCTTGATAAAACCGTTCTCGCTGCCTACTTCCAGCCCCAGACCACCAAATTCACCCTGGGTACTTTCCTGCAACTCCTCAAAGTCTTCCGGTTTCAGGTAGTTCGAATGAGGGTCCAGACCAGACAGCATGCCTCGGATAGCATTTTCCAGCAGTTCCTTATCGTCGACCTCATGTACATAGGCCCGTTTGATACGCTCAAACACTTCACCAAAGGTGCGCAGTTCTTCCAGAGGCAGCCCTGCAGGTTCTTTTGCGGTTTCTGCCAGAGCAAGGGGCGCAGTTAAGCTCATACCCAGAATGACCGGAGCACTCAGCCGGGCCAGTCGGGTCAGATGCATGGATATTGCGCTCATGTAGTTCTCCTTGATGACAGCAAACAATGGGTAACGCTCTGATAAAATACCCGGATCAGATCCGGTTATTATGAATAATGGTGCTATTTAATAAATAAAGGTACGTTTTAATAAAATTCAGCTTGTCTTTAAACACCTGTCAGCCCCGTCGCTTTTGGGTTAACCAGCTCAATGGGTCAATCGGACGACCTTTTCTACGAATTTCCAGATACAAACCGGCACTGGATTGCCCACCACTGCGGCCAGCCGTGGCGATCAGTTCGCCACTGTTTACCCAGTCTCCCGGAGATTTCAGTACCGTCTGATTATAGCCATACAGGCTCATGTAGCCGTTTCCGTGGTCCAGAATCAGCAAAACCCCGTATCCTCTGAGCCAGTCAGCGAAAACGACTCGCCCGGAGTGGATCGCGTTCACATCCTGACCTTCATCTGCAGCAATGACCATGCCATTGCGCTTCAGCTTCCCAGCCACCTCAGCGCTGCCATAGGTATAACGCACCCGGTTGCGCCCCTTTAACGGCCAGTTCAGCTTTTTCTTCATCGAAGTAAAAGGCCTGGTATCCTTTGGCTTTGGAATGCGGATCGCAGCAGCAGCAGCCTGAACTTCTTTCAGTAATTGTTCAAGTCGCTGACGGTTCTGATTCAGGGTCGACAGCTCACTGTCTTTCCCCTTAATGTCTTTGTCCAGCTGAGCGACTAATTGTTCATGATTTTTCTGTTCTTTTTCCAGATGCTGCTGTTTTTCTTCCAGTTTGGTTCGCAGCCCCTGTAAGGAGAACTCTTTCTGCCGGACTTCTGTTTCGACCTGTCGTTTCTGTTCTGCCACAGCAACATAGTCATCAATGCGCCGCCCACGTTCGCGGTTGATATAATCATAATATCGCATGACACGAGCCAGCCGGTCGGGTTGCTGCTGATTCAACAGTACCTTGAGGTGTTCCTGACGCCCCATAGCGTAAGCCGCCCGAATCTGACGCTCCAACAGAGATTTCTGTATATTTTCTTTTTTCTTCAGCTCTACCAGCTCGACCTTAAGTCCTTTAAGCTGCTGCTGAAGTTTTTCACTGGTACTGATATTTTCCCGGATACTACGCGCGGTCTGAGCGATCAGTTTCTCTGAATGGCGAAGCTTTTTGCCAGCTTCAGCTCGGGTGCCTTTAATCTGATTAAGGGATTTTTCCAGAGATTTGATACGTTGATTTAATGCTTCCAGCTGCTCTTTTGACGCTTTTCTATCATCTTCTGCGAACAGAACCACAGGTGTCGCCAGACCCAGCAACAGGGTCAGACTAAGCGTCAGATAAGATCTTGAACATAAAGCATTAAATAAAAACACAGGCGTTGATCGTCAATGATTCTCAGGTTCCAGCGGCAGGTTAAAATCTTCCATAGAATGAAAGACCTGCCAGATAGTATTCAGACAGAAAACGGTTGCAGGCTACAGCAAAGCCACGACAGTTACCTTGCAGGCCATCATAAGTTTTTTCTGCCTCAGAAAAAAGAACAGGCCAGAGAAAATCCGGGCCTGTTCTTTCGTTATCATCAGATGGAAAACATCAGCTATAGCTGACCAGACTTTCTCCTGTCATCTCTTCTGGCTGTTCCAGCCCCATGATTTTTAACAGGGTTGGTGCGATATCGCAAAGACGACCATTCGATAATGTGACCTGTTCCCGGCGCGGAGTGAAGTACACCAGAGGTACAGGGAACGTGGTATGGGCCGTCTGAGCCTGTCCCGACTCAGGGTTTACCATCTGTTCAGCGTTACCATGATCTGCGGTAATCAGGCATTCACCACCCACCTCAGCCAAAGCTTCTGTCACCCGTCCCAGGCAGACATCCAGTGCTTCAACCGCTTTAACCGCAGCATCATACTGTCCTGTGTGCCCGACCATATCGCCATTTGCATAGTTACAGACAATCAGATCGTAATCGCCACTTTTAATGGCAGCGACCAGCTTGTCAGTGACTTCCGGGGCACTCATTTCCGGCTGCAGATCGTAGGTAGCAACCTGAGGAGAGGGTACCAGCACACGGGTTTCACCGTCATATTCATTTTCACGGCCACCACTGAAGAAGAAAGTAACGTGGGCATATTTTTCTGTTTCAGCGATACGCAGCTGAGTTTTACCCTGCTTCGCCATAAACTCGCCCAGCGTATTCACCAGCTTATTTGGCGGAAAAGCCGTACTGGTATCAATATCTGCAGCATATTCGGTCAGCATGACAAAATCCGCCAGATCACGTACCACTTTGCGCTCAAAACCATCAAAATCACGGTTAACAAAGCTGCGAGTGATCTCACGGGCCCGATCAGCACGGAAGTTCATAAACAGTAACGCATCACCGTCTTCAATCTGTACAGTCTCACCATCCGGGCGGATACTGCTGGCTGCAACAAACTCATCATTCTCATCACGCTCATAAGCAGCCTGCAGAGCCTGTACCGCATCCGGATAGACGTATTTCGCTTCAGCCTGAGTCAGCAGATTATACGCCTCTTCTACACGCTCCCAGCGATTATCACGATCCATCGCATAGTAACGACCAACCAGAGACGCCACAAACCCCACACCCAGTTCTTTCAGCAATGCATCGGTTCTGGCAATTGACGGTTCCGCGCTGCGAGGCGGCATATCACGGCCATCCAGGAAACCATGCACGTATACCTTTTTCGCTCCACGATCAGCGGCCAGCTTACAGGCAGCAAGAATATGATCTTCATGGCTGTGGACACCGCCAGGTGACAACAGTCCCATCAGATGTACAGCTTTATCAGCAGCGACGGCTTTATCAATCGCACGAACCAGCACTTCATTGCTGAAGAAATCACCATCATCAATAGATTTAGTGATTCGGGTAAATTCCTGATAAACCGTGCGGCCTGCACCCAGGTTCATATGTCCGACTTCTGAGTTTCCCATCTGTCCATCGGGTAGTCCTACTGCCATGCCGGAGGTTTCCACCAGGGCGTTTGGCTGGTTCTGCCAGAGCTGGTCCCAAACCGGGGTACTGGCGTTCGCAATAGCATTATGTTCAGCGATTTCGCTGTAACCAAAACCATCAAGAATAATCAGAGCAACAGGCGTTCTTTTTGACATGATGTAGACAGATCGCAGTAAAAGTGGATGTTATCGCCTCCCGACAAGGATATTCCGGGACGGCACAGGGCGATTAATCATACCCTGAATCACAGGTTGTGCCCAAATGCTTTCCTTGCCTGCCCCCTCTCATGCAATTATAAAGAAAAAACGGATATACCACCTGATAACTGATTTCAGATTACTGAATCTGCCCCATGAAACATGAGCGTATATCAGTAACGATTCGAACACAGGTGCGTCTTTTTCTCCTGCCATGATGAAATCGCTGGATTCAGGACTTGAAACAAAGTGAAAAAGCTCCCATTGAGAACAGATCACATTTTGTTCAGGTTGTGTATACTTACTGGCCGAAAAATCAGGGTGCATTGTTTGCGCTCTGAGCTTCCTGAACCCGGGCGATGAGGAAAGACGTTGGAACAGTATATTGAATTCGCCACCAACAACTGGATGCTGGTGGGTACCTTTGCAATTCTGTTAATTCTTTGGCTGGTATATGAACTACAGAGTGGTACAAAATCTCTCAGTAGTCATGAAGCAACCATGATGGTGAATCGTCAGGATGGTGTATTTCTGGATGTTCGTGACCGTAACGAGTTTAAAAACGGTCACATTGCCGGTGCGGTGAACATATCTCTGGCCAGTCTGAAAGAGAGAACTGGCGAGCTGGAAAAATATAAAGACAAACCTGTGATCGTAGTATGCAAAATGGGCACCTCTGCAGGCACTGCGGTTACCCTGCTGAAACAGGCTGGTTTCGAACAGGCCCGTAATCTGCGCGGTGGTATGAGCCAGTGGCAGAGTGAAAATCTGCCCGTCGTGAAAAAGTAATTAACCGACAGGAAAATGTCATGCAAACCGTCACAGTTTTTAGTAAATCCTGGTGTCCTTTCTGTGTTCGTGCCAAGTATCTGCTGGCCAACAAAGAGGCCAGTGTGAAAGAGATCGATGTTGAGCGCGAACCGGCCCAGCTGGCCGAAATGATTAAGCTCAGCGGTCGTCGCACCGTGCCTCAGATCTGGATTGGAGACACCCACATAGGTGGCTGTGACGATTTGTTTGCACTGGAAGCCTCCGGCAAACTGGACAGTTTACTGGCCGGTGACTAATTACCGGTATCATTGTTTTCAGTATAATAACAACCCATTTTAAGCACCCGGTTAAGACCGGGTGCCTGATCCACTTTCAGACTGTGCAAATGAGGTCTGAAGATAACAACTTTTAAGGAATGATCATGGCTGAAGAACAGAATCAACCTCAGTTTGCCCTGCAGCGTATTTATGTAAAAGACCTGTCTTTTGAAGCACCAAACTCTCCGTTTGTATTCCAGGAAGACTGGACGCCACGTGTAAACCTGGACCTGAACTCCAACAGCCAGCAAGTAGCTGAAAACATGTATGAAGTGGTTGTACACCTCACCGTGACAGTTAGCAACGGCGAAGGCGATGATGCAAAAACCTCTTTCCTGGTAGAAGTTCAGCAAGCAGGTCTGTTCCACATTGATGGCCTGGAAGATGCTCAGCTGCACCACACTCTGGGTGCATTCTGCCCGAACGTACTGTTCCCATATGCCCGTGAAGCGATCGACAGCCTGGTCACTCGTGGCAGCTTCCCTGCACTGATGCTGGCACCAGTTAACTTCGACGCTCTGTATGCAGAAGCGATGCAGCGCCAGGCCGCAGAAGCTCAGGCTGACGCTTAATTATATGGCTGTACCTCGCATCTATACCCGCCAGTTTCTGGCGACCGGGCAGGTTATCGAACTGGATGACGCCGCTGCCCGTCATGTAGGCCTGGTACTGCGTATGAAAGCCGGACAGCCGCTAACTCTCTTTAACGGAGAGGGCGGCTGTTTTTCTGCCATTATTACCCAGTCCAGCAAACGCTCTGTCAGCGTGGAATTAACGAAATTCCATGCCGAAGAGAAAGAATCCCCGCTTAATGTGCATCTGGCCCAATCTATCTCTAAGGGTGACCGGATGGAATATGCCATTCAGAAAGCCACCGAGCTGGGAATTTCTGAAATCACCCCCATCTACAGTGAACATGGCGATATCCGCTTAAAAGCTGAGCGCGCGGAAAAAAAACAGCAGCACTGGCAACAAGTGGCTATCAGTGCCTGTGAGCAATGTCAGCGCAATCATGTCCCCGTTGTCCATGCGCCGGTATCCATTGATCAGTGGTTACAGCAGATCGAAGCCGATCTTAAGCTGGTCTTGCACCACAGAACCGAACGTAAGCTGAGCGGCTATGACAAACCAGATACGATTGCTCTGCTGATCGGTCCGGAAGGAGGCCTGTCAGCTGCTGAAATTGCTCAGGCAGAGCAACAGGGATTTAACGCCCTGGCCCTGGGGCCCCGTGTACTGAGAACAGAAACGGCCCCGGTAGCGGCCATGAGCGTCTTACAATACTGCTGGGGCGACTTCTGAGCGCCCTGATTCAGGAGAGAACAAGATGAGTATCAGACTGGGTGTGGTGATGGACCCTATTGAAGGGATCAACTACAAAAAAGACACCACACTGGCTATGTTGTGGGCAGCACAGGACAGGGGCTGGGAACTGTTTTACATGCGTCAGGATGATCTGTTCCTGCAGCAGGGTAAAGCGATGGCCGTCATGCGTCCGCTGACGGTATTCCGCGACCCGGATCATTTTTATCAACTGGGTGAAGAGCAGATCAGCTCTATGGCAGAGCTGGATACTGTACTGATGCGTAAAGACCCACCGTTTGATACAGAATTTCTCAACGCAACGTACCTGCTGGAACAGGCAGAACGCGAAGGCGTACTGGTGGTTAATAAACCTCAGAGTCTGCGTGACTGTAATGAAAAACTGTTTGCTCAGCAGTTTCCTGAATGCTGCCCACCGACCGTGGTTAGCCGCCGGGAAGATATTCTGCGGGCGTTTCATGCAGAGCATAAAGATGTGATCTTCAAGCCGCTGGATGGCATGGGCGGCACCGGCATTTTCCGGGTACAGGAAGAGGGCGTTAATATGGGTGCGATTCTGGAAACCCTGACTAATATGGGCACCCAGCAGATTATGGCGCAAAAGTATCTGCCGGAAATATCTGAAGGCGATACCCGTATCCTGATGGTTAACGGCGAACCAGTTCCTTACGGTCTGGCACGTATCCCGACTAAAGGCGAGGTACGTGGCAACCTGGCCGCTGGTGGCTCTGGCGTGGGTCGTGCGCTGACAGACCGGGACTACTGGCTGTGTGAGCAGGTGGCTTCCGTAGTGAAAGAAAAAGGCCTGCTGTTTGTTGGTCTGGATGTCATTGGTGGTTACATGACCGAACTGAATGTCACCAGCCCAACCTGTGTCCGGGAACTGAATGATCAGTTTGGTCTGGATATCGCAGGTCAGCTGATGGATGTCATCGCCGAAAAACTGGCAGCACGCTGAATTTTACGGCATGTCTGAACGCCTGCCGGATATGATTACCGGGCTGTCATCGTCGACAGTCCGGCCTCGTTTATCAGACAAAGACCTGACTCACTCACTACCTCCGGTCCCTCACCCGGATAGCCAGGTCACCTCGCAGGACCGACTGGCTTTCACCCTGTTTCTGACTCTGGTCGTTTATTTCCTGCTCTGGGCCGGTATTCCGCTGAACTGGCCGTTGCCACAACCAGATAAAGACCAAAGAGTGGTCAGCAGCCTGCAGATTACTCTGGTACGCACACCATCAGAGCCTGTGACTGAACCGGTTAATTTTGTCGCAGAGCAGGATCAGCAGGGCAGCGGCCAGACCGATATTGAGAAGGAACCGGTACAAGCAATAGAAACAGTCAGGGCCACAGCACCAGCCGCTGAGCAGACATTGCCTGCACATGAGGAATCCTCTGTTCCTCCGGATAAAGTACAGACGGTAGCAGAAGAGCAACCCGAATCATTAAAGACTCCGCCCCGAGCAACAATACCGCCTTCTGTCTCATCGCCGGTAAAAGTCGCACCGGAAAACACTTCCGACTTACCAGAAACGGCAGTCATTACACCGTCGATCCAGGAAATACCCGCAAAAATACCGGCAAAAGTTGAATCTGAAGCCAAGGCGCAGGATAATCAGCCCCCGGTTACTGAAGTACATGCCTCAGAACCGGAAGCTCCTGCAGATGAACCTCAGCAGACTGACACCTTACCCGAAATAAACAGTCTGACCGATGCCCGTGCTCTGTTAGCACGCAGTGTCGAAATTGCCCGTTTAGAAGCGGAGCAGAAAGCACTGGAAGAGCAATACGCCAGACGGCCTAAAGTGCGAACACTGTCCACGGTGACAGCCAGAGCTACAGACGACATCTTCTACCTGCGTCAGTGGCAGGAGAAAATCGAGCGAGTTGGCAATCTGAACTATCCTGAAAAGGTCAGGACACAAAAACTGTCCGGGCGGCTCAGAGTGCTGGTATCCCTGAATAGTGATGGAACGGTCAGAGAGATACAGGTTCTGGAATCTTCGGGACACCCTCTGCTGGATCAGGCGGCAATTGATATTGTTCAACTGTCTGCACCTTTTGCGCCTTTTCCACTGTCGATGCGGGAGCGCACCGATATCCTTGAAATTATCCGTACATGGCAGTTCGGAAATGGCAACTTATTTGGCGAAACAGAGTAAAACACCCTGTTAGCACCACAGAAAAAGGTTAACCGATGAGTAATTTTCAGAGTTTACGTAACCATTTTCTGATTGCGATGCCTCACCTGGAAGATTCCGATTTTTCCGGCACCGTGACATACATCTGTGAACATAATGAAGATGGCGCCCTGGGCATAGTGATCAACAAACCACTGGAGCAGCTGGCTGTACCTGAGCTGTTTGCCCAGCTGGATCTGCCGAACCCTAACAGCGGTCTGAGTGAAGGCCACGAACTGGTTGAGCACATTTATGAAGGCGGTCCGGTACATCATGAGCGGGGTTTTATCCTGCACACCGGGCAAGCCAGCTGGGATTCCAGTATTCAGGTATCGGATGAGGTCGCACTGACCACATCAGTAGATGTACTGGAAGCCATCGCCAATCGTCGCGGTCCTCAGCATACCCTGATAGCCCTGGGTTGTGCAGGCTGGGAAGGCGGTCAGCTGGAACGTGAGATCCAGGAAAACACCTGGCTGACCTGCGAAGCCAGCCTGGCGGTTATTTTCCAGGCTGAAAACAGTCAGCGCCTGCAGGCCGCCGCCGGTTTACTGGGCATTGATATCAATCTGCTCAGCAGTCAGGCTGGTCACGCATAGATGGCAGGCAAACAGACAACAGGACAGAGAACCATTCTGGCTTTTGATTTTGGCACCACTCGCATTGGTGTTGCGGTCGGTCAGGAGATGCTGGGTACTACCAACTCCCTGGCACCGGTTCAGGCTAAAGATGGCATTCCAAACAAAGAGCAACTGCAGAAGCTGATCAGTGAATGGCAACCCGATGCCTTCGTGGTTGGTATTCCTCTGAATATGGATGGCACCGAGAGTGAAATGAGTCGTCGGGCCAGAAAATTTGGCAACCGTCTGTATGGTCAGTATGGTAAACCCTGGTTCGGTATGGATGAACGAGGTACAACTAAACAGGCGAAAGTGATTGCCAGAGATCTGGGCCATAAAGGCAGCTACAAGGACACTCCGGTAGATGGTATTGCTGCCCAGCTGATTCTGGAATCCTGGTTTGCCGAGCAGAGCTCCGCTCAGTCATAATAGCCGATACCGGGGCAGGCTATTCCTGCACTGCCCGTCGGCATAACATGCCCCTTTAATATTTGACTCTTTAATCAGGAGAGCACCAGCATAAAGGGAATGCTGACGGATACCCGAAAAATGGATCAACGTGGGCTGACAGAATGACGCAAATAACCCTCCCTGAAGTGGACCAGCTGATCGCACAGATGGCGCAACAGCTGAAGGATCATATTGCCCGGAACGGGCGTGACAATATTGCCCTGGTGGGTATTCATTCCGGTGGCGTCTGGGTAGCAGAACGCCTGGGTACATTACTGGAACATGACGAAGCGATGGGGATGCTGGATATCTCTTTTTATCGTGATGACTATACCAGGGTTGGCCTGAATCCCAGTGTTAAGCCATCCAGCCTGCCTTTTGATACAGAAGGGCGCCATGTTGTGCTGGTAGACGACGTTGTTATGAGCGGGCGGACCATACGCGCTGCCATGAATGAACTGTTTGATTATGGCCGGCCTGAGTCTGTCACTCTGGTCGCCTTGCTGGATCTGCCTGGCCGGGAGCTGCCGATCCAGCCCGATATCTGTGGTCAGCAATTGACGCTGGCTCCGGGGCAACGCATTAAGCTGACAGGCCCCGATAACCTCAGCCTTGAGCTACAGGAAAGCCCGTAACGGGCGATCTGATTTTTTATGGCCCCCGACCCTGACAGGTTGGGGGTTTCTGTAATAAGCGTGTGACTGGTGAGAATGGCCCGATGACATCGATGACTGATGTACACCCGATCGACCCGAGAAATGTCCAGCTGACCGAAGATGGTAAGCTGCGCCACTTCCTGAGTATTGGCGGTCTGTCTAAGGAAATTCTGGAAGAGATTCTGGATACAGCGGACTCCTTCGTCAACATAGGCGAAAAGTCAGTTAAAAAAGTCCCTCTGCTGAGGGGTAAAACCGTGGTAAACCTGTTCTTTGAAAACAGTACCCGGACTCGCTCAACCTTTGAGCTGGCCGCCCAGCGCCTGTCCGCTGACGTACTGAATCTGGATATCAGTAAGTCAGCAACAGCCAAAGGCGAAACCCTGATGGATACCCTGCAGAACCTGGAAGCGATGGGCAGTGATATGTTCGTGATTCGCCATGCCGATAGCGGGGCACAACATTTTATTGCCAGCCAGGTAACACCGGATGTAGCCATTATTAATGCCGGTGATGGCCGCCATGCTCACCCGACGCAGGCCATGCTGGATATGTACACCATACGCAAGCACAAGGGTGACTTTTCTAAGCTGAAAGTGGCCATTGTGGGTGATATTCTGCACTCTCGGGTAGCACGCTCACAGGTACAGGCTCTGAATATTCTGGGTGCTGAAGAAGTGCGCCTGATCGGCCCTAAAACCCTGCTGCCGGATAACCTGGCAGAGCTGGGCGCTAAGCTGTACACCCGGATGGAAGACGGCCTGAAAGATGTGGATGTAGTCATTATGCTGCGTCTGCAGAAAGAACGTATGGATGGCGCCCTGCTGCCCAGCGAAGGGGAGTTCTACCGCCTGTACGGTCTGACCTCAGAAAAACTGAATTATGCCCGCCCGGATGCCATTGTCATGCATCCAGGCCCGATCAATCGAGGTGTTGAAATTGAGTCCGTGGTCGCTGATGGTCCTCAGTCTCTGATTCTGAACCAGGTAAGCTATGGTATCGCAATCCGTATGGCAGTGATGTCGATGACAGTCAGCGGCCAGATGCAACAAAAGAACCAGCAGGATCAGAATAACGAGGAGGCATCTGCATGAAATTAACCATTTGTGGTGGTCGCCTGATTGATCCGGCACAGAACATTGATGAACTGATCGACATCCATCTGGCTGATGGCCGGGTGCTGGCGCTGGGGCAAGCCCCGGCAGGCTTTAATCCTGAGCGTACTATTCATGCCGAAGGTCTGGTGGTCACACCAGGCTTTATTGATATCGGCGCTCATCTGCGTGAACCCGGCCCCAGCTATAAGGGCAATCTGCGCTCTGAAACCAAAGCTGCACTGTCCGGTGGTTATACCACGATTTGCTGCCGCCCGGATACATCACCTTGCATTGACTCCTCAGCGGTTGCTCAGCAGATTCTCGATAAGGCAGAAGTACTCTCTCAGGCAAAAGTGATGCCTTTGGGTGCTATGACCCAGGGTCTGAAAGGTACTCATCTGAGTAATATGGCCGGCCTTCAGCATACCGGCTGTGTCGCCGTGACTAATATGCGCCAGCCCGTTGAAAGCACTCTGGTACTGCGCCGCTGTCTGGAGTATGCGTCAACATTTGATCTGCGCGTGGTGTTCTATCCGGAAGATCATTGGCTGAAGGCTGATGGCTGCGCTAACGAAGGCGCTCTGGCCAGTCGTCTTGGACTGGGCGGTATTCCGGCTTCGGCCGAAGCGATTGGTCTGGCCCGTGTGCTGCATCTGATTGAAACCACAGGCGTTAAAGCACACTTTGGTATGCTGTCGACGGCCCGTGCTGTTGAAATGATTGCCGATGCCCAGACACGAGGGCTGCCGGTAACGGCTGATGTTGATATGGCTCACCTGATCTATACAGAAGCAGAGATCAATGGCTATAACAGCATGTTCTATGTTGAACCGCCTCTGCGTACCGAAGCCGATCGCGACGCTCTGCGACAGGGTGTAAAAGAGGGTGTACTGAGTGTGATCACCTCAGCCCACCTGCCCCATGAAGAGGCAGCCAAAATGGCACCTTTTGCAGCATCAGAACCTGGCATGGCGACTCTGGAAACCACCCTGTCTCAGGGCCTGACACTGGTAGAAGACGGTTTATTTACTCTGCCACAACTGGTTGAACGCCTGACCTCAGGCCCGGCTCAGGCTCTTGGCCTGACGGCAGGTTCTCTGGCTACCGGGCAACCTGCAGATCTGTGTCTGTTTGATCCTCAGGCTCAATGGCAGGTCAGCCATGACACCCTGTTTACTGCCGGTGAAAACTCACCTCTGATGGATCAGACGGTAAGCGGTCAGGTTAAATACGCGATTGTCGATGGCAAAGTCGCTTTTGAGCGCCAGTGATCTGCAGTTGACCATTTTATCCGGTTAACCTGACAACAGGTCTGATACCGGGCAGACACTCCCATTAGGGGGTGTTTGTCCGTGCAATGGTTAGCACCTTCAGCACCGGCTGAAGGCGTAGTGCCGTTTAAAGTAGATTACAACGTAAGAAAGTGTCAGAAAGTTACTCTTTACATCGCTTTCCCCTTAATTTATCCACATGCTGATGCTATGATCCGATGTGGATAAAATGTCATCAATAGCACATCTTCTCCGGATACCCTGCTTTTTTTGCGACGGTTTATACAACCTATCCGGAGTTATATTTCGTTAATTAATTTCGGGTCATTTACGAGAGGGAGCTTATGAGCGCCGTAACCGAAGATAAGCAGAAAATTCTGTTAGAAAGCGGAACCAACGAGCTGGAGATTATCGAATTTCAGCTGCGTAAGGAACTGCCCGGTGGCGGAGAAAAAATCTCTCACTACGGTATTAACGTCGCCAAAGTCCGGGAAGTGATTCGGGTACCGGAAACAACGGACTACCCAAATCCACAGCCGCATCTGGTTGGTGTATTCTCTCTGCGGGATAATCTGATTCCACTGGTCGATCTGGCGGGTTGGCTGGGTATACGCACCAAAGGCGAATATGAACGTAAAAATGTGATTGTCACTGACTTTAATCGCATGGCTAACGGTTTTCTGGTTGATGGCGTCAGCCGTATTCACCGTATCTCCTGGGCAGAGGTTGAATCTCCGAGCCAGTTCCTGGAAAGTGGCGAACAGGATTGTGTCGTTGCCGTGGTTCGTCGCGAAGATCGTCTGATTATGATTCTGGATTTTGAGAAAATCATCTCAGATATCAATCCGGAACTGAGTATGGAAAAATATGATGTCACCGAAGACCGCAAGGTACTGATTGATGATCGTATGACCGCCAAACGACAGGCTAAAACCCTGCTGGTAGTAGATGACTCTGCCTTTATCCGCAAGTTGATTGAAACCACATTACGTACCTCAGGCTACAACGTAATTGCCGCAAAAGATGGTCTCGATGCCTGGGAAATTCTGACAGAGTTTGAACACGTAGCAGAAGACGAGAACCTGCCGGTATCCGATCTGGTTAGTATGATTATTACCGATGTGGAAATGCCACGTATGGACGGTATGCATCTGGTAAAACGACTGAGAGCCAGTAAGACCTATAGCACTATTCCTATTATGATGTTTTCCTCTATTATGAGTGATGATAACAGACAAAAAGCGATGGATCTTGGTGCTAATGACACCATGACCAAACCGGAAATTGGAAAATTAGTCGGAAAAACGGATGAATTCCTGTTATAAATAACAAAGAACAGAATAAAAAAACCAACGAACCCGACATACGGGTCATTTGCACCATGCAGTAGCTTCAATCGCCTTCAGCGCCCGGCATCATGCCGGGTGTTGTCGTTTTAAGCATTAATTCTGTTCAGACGACCATTAAACCTTTTCACTTGCCCTGATCCTCAGATTCTTTTCTCATAATACGCCTTAAGTACCTGAACAACATTCTCTGCAGCTGCGGTGCTCTCCATCCAACAGGCTGAGTATCACAACCGGTTTATTCAGGTGTATATCACAGGATTTAATCTCAACTCAGATCAGGAATATCTTATGAGTACTCCCCCCGCTCAGGACATATTGCTTACCGGTTCATGCCTCTGTGGCAACATTCGTTATGAAGTCAGTAAAATCCATCACCGTATGGCCCACTGCCACTGTACGATGTGCCGCAAATTTCATGGTGCAGCCTTTTCGACTTATACAGAAGCCAGATGTGAGCATTTTCGCTGGGTACAGGGGGAAAGTAATCTGAAGACCTATCAGGCCCCCAACGGCACCAGGCGTCAGTTCTGTGAACAATGCGGCTCCAGTATGACCTTCAGCGCCTCTGATGCGGATAGCTCAGTGATTGAGTTTGCCAGCGCTACTCTGGACACTCCGGTCGACTTGCACCCGGATGCACACATCTACACCGAGAGCCGTGTCAGCTGGTTTCAAATTAACGATGGCTTACCAGAATATAAAGCAGGCAGGGAATAGTGCCTTAAAGTAATCGGGATGCGAAGTTAAAAAAGGAAGGTTACCCTTCCTTTTTCTGATTGGAGTATCAGGCGGTGACGTTGATATTGTTACCCAGATGAGGCTCAACAGATGGTTGTACCTGGGCCACAGAGCCCAGCAGAGTCTCAACGGTACTTTTCTGCGTATCCTGAATAGACTTCACTAATGCCGCCTGTACACCCAGCATGGCATTACTCTGCCCCATGCTCATTGCAATATTACCGATAGCATCCATTTTAACTTTCCTCTTCGATTAAATATGATCTTTTAACTTACGGCTGATTGATGATTAACTGAAGGCCGATCAGGCATCGAAATGTTGCAGTTTGTTCTTCAGGTAGTGTAAGGGCTAATAACCTGCTGAAAAATAAGATCAATTTTTTTCCTGTGGTTTCACTACCCGCCTTAGTTGCACTCTGAATAACCAGTAGATTCACACAGAAGCAAGATTTCTGACGGGCAAAATGGCATCAGAATTAGAACATGCTAAAATTGTAACGTAATGCAATATTTTCTTGTATGCTTTCAATTTAAAATGTATATAATAAGAATGTAAAAGTCAGGATAGTTCAGAAAGGATGAGCGGCATCAACATATTATTTTTAATTAAATAGTTATTCAGTAGGCCAGAAAATGACTATAAAAAAAATAAATATGAATATAAAAATATATAAAAATAGAAATAATGCGATAAACATAATCCCTGATATGCTTTTTAAAAAAAGCAACCATATACAGTCACTACCTCCTTTTTCTGACATAAACAAACATCTTGACTCAGATTGTTATATCTACTGGGCAGACCTTGGGGAAAACTTCCATATCGGATTCAACTCCACAGAGGAGCTGGCCGAAATATTAATCAAAAACTCAGATTTAATAAATAAAATAAGCAAAAAAGCGGAAGAGTCCTGCTAAAAAATATTATAATCTGAAAAACTCTATCAGTTTGAAAACGGAATGATATTTAAAAGACAAACGTTATGATTAAGCTTGTACTATCAGAAGCTGACATTATAGATCGGGCCAATACAGAGCTGGCATCATTTCCTGGCTACATCAAAGGAATGAAGATCGAAAGTGCTCGAATGGATGGCAATATGCTAGTTATTGGAGGCCAGTGTTTCATGAGCAATGGCAAACCAACAGATAAAACCCAGAAAGCGCTGGAAGTGTATAATAAATTCGCAGAGAATTTTGTGCAGAACTATACATTATACTGAAAAACTTTATTTATAGTGCCAGATAGACAATAAAGCTCTCTGATCAAATTACAGATAAAGTGATCTGAATCAATACTCCCAGACCAGTGACTCTGGAAAAACAAGCCAAAATGTATTATACATACTTTTTATATGTTCAAAATATAAAAACAACCTGAATGACTGTTAAATCTAACCTGAAAGTCGAAATAGTTGCTGAAAACCCATTCCCTGCCAGCAATTCAGATAAACAGATGGAAACCACAAATGAGTCTCCATCAACACCTGTGTCTGTGGTAAAGGTATGGCAACAGGAAGACCTGCTCGAAGGATTAGATATACCTGAAAATCTGAAAAAAGCAATCCAGTCTTCTTTAGATCGTATATGGCTGACGGCCAATAGGTTAGCTTCATCTGAAGTAGCCAAACTGGAACAGCAAGTTGCTGACCTGCAAGAAGAACTGGCAGAAGCTCATAAGAAGAACGCAGAAGTAAGAAAAGAGCTTTCAGACATACTAGCACTAATAAAACCTTAATATAGCACTATACCCCTTATTAATTACCCAAAATCAAAAAGCATTACCTCTTAAAAAATCTTATCCGCATTCACACCTGTATAGCTTATTTAATACGCGAAGACCTCTGTAATCTATTGTTTTAAGTACTCCTTGGTAAGAACCGCACACTCTCCTGTAATTTATATTTATGATCTCAAAAGCCATTTACTGAGCACATCTAATATACATTAAAATTACCAACGCTATTGCATGATAACGTTGGTGATTTCGAAATTGGTGCTTTTGGACAGAAGCGTCAATTTTAAGCTGAGCTTTCTTTTCTAGAGTGCTTAGATTTGAGATGTTCCATGCAAAAATTATGTGCATAACCAATAATTAGGTCGATTGCTTCATCGATGTCAGTAATAGCGCTCTTTGGCTCTGTCCAGCCCATGTCACCGTGGCGTGCAAAAGGTCCCAGTAGAGGAGAGTTATTGCATGCGGCTTTGAACTCGTCTATACGCTTAGAGTCGCCTAGTTTACTTTCGTCGTAGCCATTACTCTTCGAATGAAATTTAACACTGTCGTGAATTTTGTACAGTGTCCCCCATGTCATGATCTTTTCTAGAGAGTTATTGGTTGATATCAGCCCTACCAAAAAAACCAAAGAACGGAGAGCTTCATCTTTCTTGCATATATTTAGTATTCGTGAGTGGAGTCTCCCTTTGGCTGGAAACACAGGGTGCTCTAATAGGTCTATGTTTTCATCAGAACTAAACGGATTTCTTTCAATGTTGGATGCATGAACATTATGACGGGATTCTCCATTACATTTGAAAAAGTAAGTGAATTCCACAGGAATAAAGCTGTTATCGTTCCACGATAATCTTAAAGCCCCATTTAAAAGTATCTGGAGGCTGAAGAGACGACATGCAACATCTTCAGGATCATCGAGCTCATCTATATGATATGAGTATGCGAAGAACTGCATTCCCATATGATCATCCTCATATGATAGCCCTAAGTCATTCCCCCAAAACTCTTGTGTAAGACTTGGGTAATAACTCCCTGCAGAAACGCCGATTTCCCATTTGTGTTCTGATAACATTTATCATCCTAAATATTTTGTTTGTTAGCCTTTAACTGTTTGTATAAATCTTTCATATCCGGATTGGCTAGTTCAAATAAGCTCTTGTTTAAGGTCTGCGTAAAAGCATCAGTAAAATGTTCTAGCGTGGCTAATTCATGTAATGAAAGTGAAAATTTTTCTCCCTCGGTAAAATTAAAGAAAGAGCTTTGAAATTCCTCACAAAACTGTGCCAGCTCTTTCGGGACAGTGGTAACACCATGAATAAAACAGTTCCGAATGAGAGAAATCCCTCCTAATGTCTTTGCAATGTCGTTATAGTTATATATTCCTTTATAAAAAGAAGGGATCTGAATTCCAGTTTTACTGATAAAGTTTTTGAAAACTTTATCCAACCCAATGTATAGTTTTTTTCTATGCCAAGATTCTAACCGTTCATCCCAAGCTGTCTTCCATGCAATAGACTTATCATGACTTTGATCTCTTTCACGATAAAGCTTTCGTATTTCTTTAAAATCATCCCCTCTGCATATTTCAAGTGGGTTTGACTTTAAGTATTCCCTAAACATATTAAAAATGAACTCTTCAAGACATGAGTACATATTGCAAAACGCCCATGCGGCCAGCATCGGAATGGAGCTTGAGTGAACCTCGGCAGCCATGTTTCCATCCCATACCCTGACATTAGTTAGCTCTGGGCCTGAACCATCCTTGCGATTTCTAATTCCTTGCACCGCAAAGCTTAACCCCTTTTTTTTCCATTCTGGATCTGAATATTTATCCTCAGCAACATGAAGACCATTGATAGTTACAGCCCATCTCAAGAAGATACTATGGAATACACCACCAAACTCCATGACTACTTCATTGATTTCCTGAATCCACTTTGCCTCTTCATCAGTAACCACGAATTCAATCCATTTTAAATTTTCCAATGTAAGTGCGCCTGGGGTCATGATTGGAACTGATTCACGCTCGATGAAGTTTAATTCTGTCCATGAAGTTTGATCGGGCATAATTATCTCGCTTATATATGGAGGCTCATTCAGATCTAGCATCTTATTCATCCACCGCTGTAAGTTTCTGAAGTTTACAGGGGGTACCTATTTTACAAGCCCGTCCTAAAATTAGTCAGCCTTAAACCAAGGAATTCTAACTTAAATAGCTGATGCTATTACCTAAAAGCGTTGCTAAAAATAACGCCATAACCATATGATTAATAAAGAATTAATCAATCATATGCGACAATAAACAACGCTTTCAGACTTTTTTCACCTGAAAGCGTTGGTATATTTTCCCCTTGGATTAATTGCGCTATTGGGTTCTATTGATCAAAAAACGATCAATAAAAACCTACCACTTTCCATTCTGGCGCTTTTTATCAGCCATCACTGAACGCACCATACGGCCAAAAGCCCGGTCTTTGGCCCGTAGTTCTGCGATAGTTGCACCATTAATCGCTTGTTCTCGCATCAGTTTGTGATAGTTATTCAGGCGGCGCTGTTCCAGTTCGCCTCTCTCGATAGCTTCTGTTACCGTGCAACCCGGTTCACTCTGATGCTGACAGTCACTATAGCGACAGTGTTCAGCCAGAGCCGATATGTCGGAGAAGGTTTCTTCAATGCCCTGTTCACAATATGCCAACTGTAACTCTCGCATACCCGGTGTATCCATCAGGATTCCGCCTGATGGCATCATGTGTAAAGAACGGCCTGTTGTAGTATGTCGACCCTTGCTGTCTGCTTCCCGAATGCTGCCGGTATCGTTGGTGTTCTGCCCCAGCAGAGTATTGATCAGGGTAGATTTACCAACTCCGGATGAACCTAATAGCGCTACGGTTTGCCCACTACGACACCAGGATTCCAGTACTTCTGTACTGCTGGCATCCAGTCCGTTAACAGCTTCTGCCATCAACAGCGGATCAAGGCCCTGTACCTGACGAACGAAGCTTTGCGGATCATCACAACAATCTGCCCGTGTTAATACGATAACGGCTTCGGCACCGGCATCCCGAACCATTGCCAGATAGCGTTCAATACGGTTCAGATTGAAATTGTTATTCAGGGCGCACACGATAAAAACGGTGTCCAGATTGGCTGCAATCATCTGTTCTGCCACCCGGCTGCCAGCTGCTTTACGGGAAAACAGAGATAAGCGATCCAGTGAACGATAGAAGTGATCATTATGGTCAATGAGTAACCAATCACCCACTGTCAGTGCAGGCATAGCGGGTGTCAATGCCAGTTTCTTTGTACCTTGCTCAGTAAAGAGTTCAAGCTGAGAGCGATGTTGCGCCGATACACGGACAATCTGATACTGATTCCATTCATCCAGAGTCAGTTGTTGTTGAAAAAAAGCGGACCAGCCCAGCTGGTTAAGGGAGTAATGCGTAGTCATAAGAACCCCTGACGTGCGAGACGCCATCAATACGGATCAGGGGCGAATAGATGCCCCGGTTATAAACCGGGCAGAGAACCTGTTATTGGTTCAGCTTACTGCCCGGAAGGTTCTGACTACAATCATGAGTGCCCTCCAGCGCGAAATTCAGATGGTTTAAAACAGATTTAACAGCTCGCTAATGTATCAGACACTTCTGCACTGTCAAGCGACCGCCTGGTCTTAACCTGTCGCTGGTTAAAAATTAATCAGAATGGCTAATGGGGTAGTCAGCAGCTTTCCCCTAAAGTTAAAGTGATGACACAACGATGACAGGATAATGCGTCAGGAGGCGATGATGACAATCAGAACAATGCTTTCAACAACTGCCTTCTGCGCTATGGCAGGTTTCTGGCTCCCGGCATCATCCGCAGAACTGCAGATCTACCAACAGGATCAGCAGAACAACCGGTCTGTATCCTCAGTGTTATACGACCCGGAGCAGTCACAGACCAGGCTGATGGCCATCAGTGAACGCTGGCACCTGAAATGCGTTAAGTTACCGGATAATTATCAGAGCGCTATCAAACGCTGTGAACTGGACCCGACCAATGGTGTTAAAGAAGCGGGTGACCGCCATTATCGCCTGCTTAACGGTGTAAAAGTCGAGCTGTGGAATATTTATGATCCTTATCGGGATCTGCACCCGGATGTCTCTGTGCGGATAAAAGGGGTAATATTCAACAAAAAGATGGTGATAGAGGTTGGTGATAAGCGCTTTGAAAAACAGGCCAGAAACCAGCAACATGGCTACGAATGGTACTCATCTGAAGCCGGTGAAATTGTGCAGTATCTGCTGAACTATCCTCACCTGAAGTACGAATATGATCTGTTTGCCCGCCATATCAACCGCAGCTATCAGAGCCTGGAAGGTTTCCGCGAAGTATGGGATTTCGCCGTAAAGTTTACCGGCTTTAATCCCCTGCTATGATGTGCAGATTTCTGTCCAGAATAAAGAAGCAGGGGAATGCCATCTGTTCTGCTAAAGCCTGATCAAACCTGTCAGATGAACCTGTATAGCTGAACGAATATATCAGTGCCTGTAAGCAAGGTTATAACCCGCGTTTAACGCTGGCTGTCCCGTGCAATTTTATGCCTGATCCAGGTTAACAAACGCCCCAGCAGTGGTAATTTCTCATAGAAATGCTCCCCGGCATCCCAGTAGTCGGTATGTCGGATCACCCGTTGATCCGGTGTCATATCGATCTCGCTGACACCTGAAAAACACCAGTGACCAATCAGCTTCAGCTCTCCCTCAAAATGCCACTTCACCAGCCAGCGCTGATAATCCGGCTGCTCAGGAGGTTCTGTAGCGGCACTTTCAATACCCGATAATCCGCTGAAGGGCTCAGACAAACTGACACTCTCCACAGAAAACCGGGCTTGCTGTACGTTGTGATGGAAGTGATTCAGCAATCGGCACAGAGCCGCCTGACCATGAATCTGCTGAAAGGGGTCTTTAAAGGTGACATCAGGGTGCACCCGATCCGAGATCTGTTCAATACTTAATTCGCCACTATATGCCGTCCCCTGGAATAGCTGAAAATACTGATCCAGTTGTTCTATGGGATCGGCACAGCCTGTCGATTCTCTGGCCCGCGTCACACGTTGCGGTAAACGGCTGACGTTACGGGCCTGTTGAGATGGCCGGAAGGACGGGTTCTGCGATAGGCTTTGACCGGAGGCGGTGACTTTCCGGGTAACCGATTTTGCTGTTTTCTCGTCGGTCATAATATCAGCTGTACTGTCTGTATCGGGCATCATGGCTTTATTCCTGTCGGATCGCGTCGTTAGTTCCGTTTTACCCTGTGCCGGTAAATATCCGGTTAAGGCGTCTCTTTCCCTGAATGCTGAGGCGTTGCTTCATCCGGAATGACCGAAGCCTGTCCTGTACTCCGATTGATCAGAGGGAAAAACAAGCGATCCGGCAGCCATTTCAGCAGGCTCATAACCATAGCCATCCGCGTTGGAAACACAATTTCAAAACGTTTGCTGTTCAGACCTTTTATAATGTCATTGGCCGCCTGTTCAGCACTGATCAGAAAAGGCATAGCAAAATCATTTTTATCCGTCAGCGGAGTCTGCACAAATCCCGGATTAATCAGGCGAATATCCAGTTCAGTGTGGCACAACTCCGCCCTTAAAGACTCGGCCATATTGATCATTGCAGCCTTGGTTGCTCCATACGCACTGGCGGTTGGTAAACCACGATACCCGGCCACAGATGCCACCAGAGCGATCTGTCCTTTAATTGTTCTGGTATCTGGCGCTATCCTTGTCGTATCTGGTCCTGTCGTTTGCACTGCCTGTTCAACAGGTAGTGGCCTGGTCTTCAGGTACAAAGGCAGTACTTCTTCCAGAATAAATCCCGCGCCGATCAGATTGACCTGCACCAGTTGCTGCAAGGTTTCAGCACTGAACTGATGAGCAGGAAAAGGTTTATGAGTACCTGCATTCAGAATAATCCGATCCGGTAAGCCTTCACTTACCAGCAGCTGCTGTACACTCTGTCGAACCTGAGTCTGATCCGTAATATCGCAGGGCAGCACCACGATCCGCCCGGTAACAGCATTGTCATTACCTGATAAGGCAGACTGATATTTTATATCCGCCTGTTCACGAACCGCTTCCAGCGCCTGCTGATTACGTGCGCTGATCACGACCGTATGGCCTTCCTGAACCCAGGCCAGTGCCAGGCTTTTACCTATGCCCTGACTGGCGCCGGTAATCCAGATCAGTTCCCGTTGTTGTGCCTGTGGTGTCGTCATAATGAGATATCCTGATCAATGCCGCATAGATACGGCCTGACTGGTTTCATCCGGCTTAGCCATTCTCAGATCACGG
Organism: Oceanospirillum sediminis; assembly: GCF_014164585.1. Lineage (GTDB taxonomy): Bacteria > Pseudomonadota > Gammaproteobacteria > Pseudomonadales > Halomonadaceae > Oceanospirillum > Oceanospirillum sediminis. The sequence continues at coordinate 162,631 of NZ_JACJFM010000008.1, forward strand.
GGCAACTCGCCATAACAACGCTGACAGTTAAACTGAATGTCTGATCCGTCTTCCGCAATAAACCGCAACCGTAACCAGCGGCCATCGTCGGCGTACCAGACCCAGGTATCTTTCAGATCGCCGGTATATTCATAACGGGTGGCATCAACCTGCTGTAACCCATCAAACACCGGCTCACGCCCTGTCGCCTGCAGACTGATCTGATTTTCACGGCCGCTTAATGAGTTAAATAGCCGGGTTTCGCCGACAATAGCAGCATTGTAATGGTTGCTCAGCGCTATCGGCCCGTTCAGTGAATAAGAGCCATTCAGGCCTTCCACCTTATACAGCACGCGGGCTGATTCGGCTCGACGCTGATCATTGTCCGAAGAGGATGCATCCGCTGTCTGGCTGATCGCCGATAACAGCATATGATTACGCTCTTCATCCCCATTACGATCAATCCGACTTTCAAAGGCTGTCAGCCAGTGATAATGCCAGTGTTCCGTTGCCTGATAGCGAAAACGGTAGCTGAACAACAGCAGCAGATTAAACTTCATCTGCATATCAGCTTTCACCTGCCAGCGCTCTGGCTTACCTTCGAACGTCATCAGATAACGCCCGACCTCTTTACCATTGCGGGTAATGATAAAGTCCAGGCCCGGTCCATACAGGGATTGCCAGTGAGTCAGATTCTGGAAACGACCACTTTTTCCTTGTGGAGCAGATACGAAATGCTGCGACAATCGCTGTAGTAATTCCGGTTCGGGAGTTTGCCAGGCATCAACAACCTGAGCAGAGGCCCGGCTCATCCAGGCGGTAGCCATCAGAACGACGCATGTCAAAAAGACAGAGCGGGTCAAAAAAACAGAGCGGGCCAGAAAGACAGAGCGGACCAGAAACAACATGATGCCTCCTCAGGAAATGTCCTGATGATCAGCGCAGAACAGATGATGTGGCATACGCTGAAAACACAGCACCACATCACCGATATGAAACCCCAGTTTGCTGACTCTGGCATGCCCTAAAAGACAGCCATTCGGCATAAGGTGCAGACAGTCATCAAACTTAAGAACAACCTCACGATTCCCAGTGATCACTTTCAGGCGGTACTGCCAGCTACAGCTTTGCCCGGAAATCAGGCCACTGGCCAGCCCGACAATATCTTCAGCACTGCCCTGATATTGCCCCTCCCCGGTTGGTGTGATCCGCCAGGTACGTTGCTGATGGCTGCCATCCCGATAGATAAACTCTTCATGCAGTGCCAGATGATCCCCACGCCATACCCCTGTCGCCAGCACCCGGAACTCCTGCCGGAGATTGCCATAACGATCCCGGAACATTCCCCAGCCAGTGGTTTCTCCCAGGAAGTAATCTTCCAGTCGCAGACGCTCCGGGAACTCCGCACTCATTAGCTGTTGTTGCCAGCTCTCTTTTCTTTCCCGGCTGTGAATACCGATGGCGAAGTCACCGGGAAAAGGGTCGGGCACACTCATCGGGTTGTACCTGCCGGACGATCTGCGTCTGTTTGATCAGCAGACGGCTTTTGCAGGGTAAACAGATACACATTGATGCTCTGGTGATTAAAGCCACTTTCGCAGTAGCAGAAGTAATAACGCCATAACCGACGGAAATGTTCATCAAATCCCAGTGGCTGAATATCCGGCCAGGCCTGCTCAAAATTGTTACGCCATTCAAACAGCGTACGAGCGTAGTCCTGACCAAACGCCTCCTGATCCACCAGAGATAATCCAGCCTGGGATGCCTGAGAAGAAACCACTTCAGGGTTCAGCAACATGCCGCCGGGAAAGATATAACGCTGGATAAAATCAGCGTTGTTACGATAGTGATCAAAACGCTGTGGTGCGATGGTGATCACCTGCAAGACCGCCCGACCTCCGGGCAATAAACGGTCATATATAGTGTTAAAATAAGTAGGCCAGTGCGCTTCACCAACCGCTTCGATCATCTCTATGGACGCAATACGATCATACTGACCTTTTACTTCACGATAATCCGTCAGGCTGGCCATGCCCCGTTGATCCAGCTGCTGATCGGCCAGCCGCTTGCGGGTCCATTCCAGTTGCTCAGAGGACAGTGTAATCCCGTGATAATCGGCCTGAGGATGATGCTGTAACAAACGTTCAGCAAAGCCGCCCCAGCCACAACCTATTTCCAGTACCCGGGAATCAGGTTCAGGCTGCAGCAGCTCCAGAATACGGTCGTATTTATTCTGCTGTGCCTGGTACAGACTTTCGCCCGGCTCTCGATACAGGCCGGAAGAATAGCTCATAGTGCTATCCAGCCACTGCTTATAGAAATCATTGCCCAGGTCATAATGCGCCTGAATATTACGGCGACTGCCTTTCAGAGTATTATCATTCAGCCGGTGTAATATACGGTGCAGCCAGCGCCCGGTACCGCTGCCGGAAAAGACGCTTTCCAGCTTATGCTCATTGCTTAATGCCCACTCCGTCACCAGTGACAGATCCGGTGTATCCCAGTCACCAGCTACATAAGCTTCGCCCCAGCCCAGCACCCCGGAAAACACTGCTTTTCTGATCGCTGAAGTGCTTTTCAGCTCAATCGTAGGTGCCGGAATATCTTCCTGTGCTTCTCCCAGGGTAATCAGAACAGAACCCGGCAGAATCAGACTGATACGACTGACACCGGCCAGACGCAGTTTATTCAGTAACCAGCGCCAGAGTGGATGACGAATCTGATCAACCGACGCCATAGTCTTCAGGGGACGATTCAGAGTTGTGCGGGATAACATAAATTATTCCTCTTCAGATGAGAGCGCCAGAGGCTGGCCTTTACTGGTCAGAGCCGGTTTACGGAACTGGTGACGGCTGATATAAGGGACTTTTTTCAGCCAGAGCTGTAACGCTTCCCAATGAATACCCAGTATCACTTTGTAGGTAAAAAACGGACGTTTCAGGCATAACCGCATAAGCCCTTTCGCCGTAAGCGGACTGCTTTTTCCGGTCAGAGTGGCATTCAACAGCAAGCCCTCTGGATCTTCCTGACGGATCAGCACCTTAAGACGCTCATCCGGGCGATGAATACGGAAACGATACTGACAGCTCAGATTGATAAACGGGCTGACAAAGAACAGTTTATCGGCCTGATGACGCAGCTGCTGCTCACCGTTCTCATGGGTGAAGGGCTCGGCATCCACCGCATAAATATGCTTTTCACCAAAGGTGTTACTGACCTGATACAAGGTGGCATACAGATGATCATCTGCGTCATAACAGAAGAAGATACACAGAGGATTAAAGCTGTAGCCCAGATTTCTGGGCATACATAACAACTCAATCCTGACAGCAGAGGGCATATTCTGCTGGCTCAGTAGCCACTGGGCATGTTGTTTCAGATCATGCTGCCCATCAATGACATAATCTTTGTCATAGACACTGAACAATCCGGCCCGGTTATAGCTGAAACCGGTCAGCTCCTGATCCAGTCGCTCCAGCTCATCCAGATCCAGCAGAAAGCTGCCCACCCGATAGGTGAAGCGATGGACGCTGGGTCGGAATCGGTGATGCATCACCGTGCTGTAATACAGACGACTGTTAAGGCCTGAAGAAACATGATCCCCGGACATAATTCACTCCTTATCCTGCCGTCGTTATCCCGTATGCTGAGGCGCATGAGCGGCCTCAGGCACTGGGTGCGACGCTTCCGTATCGGCCTTATCTGCCGCCAGACCAGGCCAGTGGATACGGCCGGATTCCTCTGCTACATTCCATGGACGACGGGGAGCCCCCATCGCTTCCGCCACCGCCAGGCCCGATTGCAGACCGTCTTCATGGAAGCCGTAACCAAAATAGCTGCCACAGAACCAGGTTCTGTGCTGCCCCTGCAGTTTATGCAACTCCAGCTGTGCAGCAATCGCTTCGCGGCTGAAGACCGGATGATCGTAGAGGAAGCTGCAGTGGATACTGCCTTCTTCCGGCTCTACTGGTGGATTCAGAGTCACAATCAGAGGTTGCTCAGTGGCCAGTGGCTGCAACAGATTCATCCAGTAACTGACCGCCAGCTGATCTTTATTCTGGCCTTGTGGATCAGACAGATAGTTCCAGCTGGACCAGACTTTACGGTTTTTCGGCATCAACCGGGTATCGCTGTGCAGGATGGCCCGGTTTCTCTGATAGCTGAAAGCCCCCAGCAGGTGCTGCTCCTGCTCCGTCGCATTGGATAATAGCGCCAGCGCCTGATCGGCATGACAGGCCAGTACCACGTCATCAAAATCTCTGTGTTCACCCCGGCTATCGATCAGCTCAACATGGCTGTCATGACGGATAATCTGCCGTACACCCCGGTTACAGATGGTTGCAGGCTGGATCTGATTGATCAGTTTACGCACATATTCCCGGCTGCCACCTTTCACTGTATGCCACTGAGGGCGATCATTCACCTGTAACAGACCATGGTTCTGACAGAAGCGCAGAAAGCTCAGCGCAGGATAATCAAGCATTTCGCTAGCGGGAGTAGACCAGATCGCCGCTCCCATAGGCACCAGATGCAGATCTCTTAACTCATCGGAGAAGCGATACTGTTTCAGCAGCTCTCCCAGTGTCATCTGCTCTGAAATCTGCTCAGGCCAGTGTTCACATTGCCGATAGAAACGCAGAATATCCAGCAGCATACGCCAGATACGAGGATTAACAATATTGCTGAACGAGGAAAAAATGCCCCCCAGACCATTACCGTTGTATTCCGTTTTACCGCCCTCAGCAGAGACCGCAAACGACATATCGGTAGCCACCGTGTCCACTTTCAGATAATCAAACAGCGCCGTCAGATTAGGGTAATTCACTGGGTTATAAACGATAAAACCGGTATCCACCGGGATATGACCGTCCTGTGTTTTTGCCACTACAGTATTAGAATGACCACCAAAACGATCATCTTTTTCAAACAGGGTTACCGAGTATTTCTGACTCAGTAGCCAGGCGGCTGACAAACCGGAAATTCCGGAGCCAACCACCGCAATATGTTTATCAGCAGGTATATTCATAATGTGTGCCTTATAGCTGATGTTTCTTTGGGCCTCTCTACGGGGTACTGAAATAAACAGATCACATTCCGCAGGGCTTTACCGGTTGGCAGCTTCTGCCAGATGGTTGCCCGATAGCGACACCGGATGTGATCCGGACAGCTCTCAATCTCGTATTCAGGAGCAGACCACAGGAGATACAGGATGGAAAAAGTGAAATCGGTTTCAGCAAACTGGAACCAGGTACTGACTGAGATAGCCCGGCATCAGGACCGGCAACAGTTCGCACGCCTGTATGAGTACTTTGCTCCCAGAGTGAAAACTTACCTGCTGAGATTTACTGCCTCAGAAGCTCAGGCTGAAGAACTGGCACAGGAAGCACTGTTACAGGTCTGGCGCAAAGCCAGCAAGTACCACGCTGACAAAGCGGCCGCCTCAACCTGGATATTCTGTATTGCCAGAAATCTGTTTATTGATCAGCAGCGCTCCGGTAAAGGACAACTGGAACAACGAACGGACTCTTATCACGAGCATGAACAGTTGCTCAACGACAGAGCACAGGAGGTCGATTATGATCACAGAGCGTCTGTCAGAACCCTGGATCAGGCGATAAAAGAGTTACCCATTATGCAGGCTCAGCTTGTTTATAAATCGTACTTTGAAGGCAAAAGTCACAGCGAAATAGCTGGCGATCTGGATATACCTATCGGCAGTGTTAAATCAGGGCTGCGCCTGGCGTTTAAGAAGTTGCGCGCATTCACCGGAGTGGAGGACGTATAATGCCTAAACATCACCCAGATGAAGCCACTCTGCTTAGTTATGCCGCCGGAAGTCTTACATCCGGTGCTCGTCTGTTAATGGAATGTCACCTGGCACGTTGTGAGCACTGCCAGGCAAGAGTCAGAGAAGCTGAGCAGCTTGGTGGTCAGTTATTGGAAACCCTGCAGATTAGTCCTATGGCTGCGATGTCAGAGCAGGCACTGTTTGCTCTGCTGGACGAACCAGAAAACCAGCCAGAACAATCCGATGTTAAAAACAGGCCGGTCAGTGCATCTGACGGCCGGTCTTATGACGTATCTGATAAGCAAGAGCAGAAACCAGACTGGTTACCGGAGTGGGCAAATGCCCTGCTACCCTGGGTCAATAAAGACACCAGCTGGCAACGTGTAGCGCCAGGTATCAGTCAGATCCGGCTACAGGATGATAGTTTTTCCAGAGATAAAGCCGTACGCCTGTTAAGAATTGCACCGGGAACCTGTATGCCAGGTCATGGTCATAGTGGTAGTGAGCTGACACTGATTCTTCAGGGATCATACAGTGATGAAACCGGTCGCTTCTGCGAAGGGGATGTAGCGGACCTTGATCCGGATATTAAACATCAGCCCATTGCAGACCGGGATCAGGACTGTATTTGTCTGATAGTCACCGATGCTCCGTTGCGGTTTGATGGCTGGGTCCCCAGACTGATGCAACCGTTTTTTGGTTTGTAATGGCTGTGGATCTGAGATCTGAGATCCGGGTCAGAAGCAGATCTTAACGTTCCTTAGCATGTGATTATCCGAAATATCATCTGGATACCGGCGTTAATCGCCGGTTTTTTGTTTTAATCAGAAGATTAAAAACGCTTGATTTTAACGGCACTCTGCTCTATCACTGAATAGTGATAACAGGACTGAATGTTTCTGCAACAAGGTTTATTTATCAGCTATCCATAAGGTGTTGTTCTACACAGGCAGAACCTGCTGTGACAAAACGTTACCTATAAGTAGTATCCCTGATACATATCCTGAAAAATACAGGAGTATGATACAGAGAGACTACAAGGCCGATATAAAAACAGTCCTGATATACAACCGCCCTGATAGAATTATAAGGATATCCTATGCCTTACCAACTGCAATGGTATGACGGCAAGCCAACTCCCTGGCATGCCGGAAAAGTTGTTTGTGTGGGTCGTAACTATGCAGACCATGCCAAGGAACTGAACAACCCTATCCCGGATAAACCGCTGCTGTTTATCAAACCCTCTACGGCTATTGCAGATATTGAACAGCCCCTGACATTGCCCTCCGGCCAGGGTGAAGTCCATTATGAAGCTGAAATCGCCCTGCTGGTGGGTGAAACCATTCGTAATGTGTCACCTCAGGAGGCCCTGAAAAATATGGTCGGTGCCGGTATTGCACTGGATCTGACCCTGAGAGACCTGCAGTCTGAACTGAAACAGAAAGGGCATCCATGGGAAATTGCTAAAGCATTTGATGGTTCTGCACCTCTGTCAGGCTTTGTCCCTTGCGAGACGATGGGCGAAGAGCCTGTCGGCATTGAACTGATCATTAATGGCGAAACCCGCCAGAAAGGTTTCTCGGATCTGATGCTGACCCCGATTGCAGAGCTGATCAGCTATATCAGCCATATCTTCACCCTGGAACCGGGAGATATTATTCTGACCGGCACCCCAGCCGGAGTAGGCCCTCTGAACCCCGGTGATAAATACAGCATGCACCTGCTGGGTAAGGATGGCGAAGCCCGTCATTCTGTAACAGGTTGTGTACAAGTCTGATATACATCAAGCGAAATGAAATCAAACCCTTACAGTGCTGGCCGTAAGGGTTTTTCTTTTATATTCATTGAGGTCTTGCTTTTTTCTGATACAGAGGAAGACTTTGTGCAGTATTTTCCCAGCCCCTGGCAATCCTTTCAGCATGAAACCACCCTGACCGGCAAACTGTACGCGATATCAGAACAGCTGCGTAATCTCTGCCCTCATGTACACCGTTTCTCTCTGGCTATCTACGATGATAAAACCGACCTGTTAAGCACTTATTACTCCACCAGCCAGGCTGATGAAGCCATCACCCGCTATCAGGTTAAGCTCAGCGAAGTATATTCATTACAGCAGATGAGTCAGGCCGGTACGCCACGGGTGATTAATGATCTGAACTGCTTATCGGAACAGAATACCTATCATAGTCAGACCTTGCTAAAGCAGGGCTGGCGCTCCAGTTATACCGTGCCCATGCGTTATTCCGGCCGCTTTCTGGGCTTTCTGTTCTTTAATTCCAGAGCTGCTCAGGCCTTTACTGGTGAAGAGTTTAACCAGCTGGAACTGATGTCTCAGCTGATTACCATGCTGGTTTATGATGATCAGATGCAGGCCCGCACCCTGAAAGCCGCCGTACGATCAGCACTGGCCCTCTCCTGTGGCCGGGATGCTGAAACAGGCCAGCATCTGGAGCGCATGGGTTATTACTCACGCATTATTGCCCACCAGGTTGCAGACAAGCACGGTCATGGCGATCAGTTTGTTGAGCAGGTGTTTCAGTTCGCTCCGGTACATGATCTGGGCAAGATCGCTATTCCGGACTACATTCTGTTGAAACCGGGCCGACTGGAACCGGCAGAATATGAACTGATGAAAACCCATACGGTGCGAGGCGCAGAGATGCTGGAGGATATTCTCAGCCATCATGGTCTGGAAGGCGGTGAGTCTGTTGCCGTACTGCGTAATATTGTGCTATTTCATCATGAATTACTGGACGGCTCTGGCTACCCTAACGGTCTTGCAGGCACTGAAATTCCATTAGAATCCCGTATTGTTGCGGTAGCTGATATCTTTGATGCCCTCACCTCAAGCCGCCCCTATAAAAAAGCCTGGACCAATACCGATGCCATGAACACCCTGAAAGAGATGGCCGGTACAAAACTGTGTGCAGAATGTGTTAATGCGCTGGAACAGCAGATGGCAGAAGTGGAAGTGATCCAGACGCTGTATCAGGAATGCAGTATCTGACGATCCGGAGTCACTCCCTGAACAGATAGCTTAATAGTTATAGCTGATATTCAGACGGTAAAAGTTAATGCCACTATTCTCCTCATAGATATCATTATTGGAGTAATGGCGTACACCCAGATCCCATTGCCACTGAGGTGTGACATAACCACCAATGCCTACAAACTCTGTAAACTGGAATGGACCGCCAAATTTCTTACCATCCAGCTCATCATTGCTGATCAGACTGACACCCAGCGCCACATTTACGTAGCTCAGCCAGTCCTCTTTATCTGCGAAATACCAGCGAAAGCCCTGCATCACATCCAGGGTATGGTTACTGGTCTCATGCTCCAGTGATTCCCCGGCAATCTGCCAGATGGTATAACCAGCCTGACGGTAGCCTTCAAACCAGATGCTATCTGTCATCTGATATTTTTTATCCTGATCCCAGCGCAGCATGATCTGAGTAGAAACAATATCACCTGAACCACCCAGCCCTACTGTCAGGGCATCGGCCTCCAGAGGATTAGCCACCGACATAGCCACAATCCAGGCAGGCATCCCCAGACGCCAGATTGCTGATGGCGCTTCCGACGCCAGTGCCGATGAAGAAAGAGACGCAAGCAACACAACTGATGCCAGTGAACGCATAGCAAAACCTTTATATCTGATTAATTTATTCGACTGATACAAAAACGGGAGCTGAAAAGCTCCCGTCGGAATACCCGTGATGAGCGGTTATTATTTCGAAGCAGCCAGTGCCTGGTCAAGGTCTGCCAGCAGATCATCAATATGCTCAATACCGATAGACAAGCGCACCATATCTGCCGATACACCTGCTGCCTGCAGCTCTTCATCATTCAGCTGACGGTGAGTGGTCGCCGCTGGAATCGCAGAACAGCTCTTCGCATCACCGATATTTACCAGACGCAGAATCAGCTGCAGAGCATCGTAGAATTTAGCACCCGCTTCACGGCCACCTTTAATGCCGAAGCTCAGAATACCAGAGGCTTTACCCCCCATATATTCTTTCGCCAGACCATTGTCTTTATGGCTTGTGAGACCTGCGTACTTCACCCAGCTGACCTGCTCATGCTGTTCCAGGAACTCTGCCACCTTCTGGGTGTTTTCACAAATGCGTTCAACACGCAGCGCCAGAGTTTCCAGACCCTGCAGCAGATTCCAGGCGCTCTGTGCCGACAGTGCAGCGCCCATATTACGCAGGGGCACCACACGGGCACGTACGATAAAGGCGGCTTCGCCCACATCCTGAGCGTAATTAACACCGTGATAAGACACATCAGGCTCGTTCAGCAGCGGGAAGCGCTCGGCGTTGTCAGCCCATGGGAATTTACCGGAATCCACGATCAGGCCACCAATTGTAGTGCCATGACCACCGATATACTTAGTCGCAGAGTGTATGACAATGTCAGCACCCAGCTCGATAGGCTTACACAGGAAAGGCGTTGCAACCGTGTTGTCCACCACCACAGGCACGCCATGTTTATGGGCGATCTCAGCCAGCTTAGCGATATCGACCACACTGCCTGACGGGTTACCGATTGACTCGCAGAATACCGCCTTGGTATTGGCATCGATCAGACTTTCGATTTTGTCGAAATCGTCTTTATCGGCAAAACGGACATCAATACCCTGACGTGGCAGGGTGTGAGCGAACAGGTTATAAGTACCGCCATACAGCTCACTGATGGACACAATGTTATCACCGGTCGATGCCAGTGTCTGAATGGTGTAAGTAATCGCTGCCATACCTGAGCTGACCGCCAGTGCCGCGATGCCACCTTCCAGTGCTGCCACACGCTGCTCCAATACGTCGCAGGTCGGATTCATAATGCGGGAATAGATGTTGCCCTGAACTTTCAGGTCAAACAGATCGGCTGCATGCTGAGCGTCATTAAAGGAGAAAGATGTGGTCTGGTGGATAGGCACCGCGACTGAATTCTGATTATCTGCGGTATAGCCATGGTGTAGTGCAATGGTTTCCGGTTTCATGCAAACCTCTCCGATTAGTCCTGCGTTATATCTTATATATCCGGGCCGGGATTTCGGCTCTTATGTTATCCATTCAGATTCCCTGATACGCCTCCACACCATTCTGATACGGACATAGCGACCGCCCCAGAGATCCCTGAATCAAATGACCCAGAATGATACAGATTGCCGCTGACTGCAACACAATTTACGTTCGCGTCAGCTATGATATCACTGTATATTTATGCAGATATTTTTACCGGATCAGAGGCAGGGGATCGGTCAGTATGGCAAAAGCAAAAACCGGCTACGTGTGTGTAGACTGTGGTGCAGATTATAAAAAATGGCAGGGCCAGTGCAGCCATTGTGGCCAGTGGAATACCGTACAGGAAGTACGCCTGGGCAGCAGCTCTCGCAGTCTGGGCAGCGCCACACCCACCCGCACCGGTTATGCCGGTGCCGCCGACGGCCAGATGCAGGATCTGTCGGAAATTAACCTGCAGGAACTGCCTCGTTTCAGCAGTACCATCGGCGAGTTTGACCGGGTACTGGGCGGCGGCATGGTGCCGGGTTCAGCCATTCTGATCGGTGGTCATCCTGGTGCCGGTAAATCCACACTGCTGCTACAGGTACTGTGTCAGCTATCCCAACAGATGCCCGCACTTTATATTACCGGTGAGGAATCCTTGCAGCAGGTCGCAATGCGCGCTCAGCGCCTGAACCTGCCCACTCAGGGCCTGAAGATGCTGCCGGAAACCAGCATCGAAACCATTATAGCCACCGCCGAACAGATGAAACCGAAAATCATGGTGGTGGACTCGATCCAGGTGATGCATCTGGACGATATTCAATCAGCACCGGGCAGCGTCAGCCAGGTCCGTGAATGTGCCGCCACCCTGACCCGTTTTGCCAAACAAAGCGGCACCGTATTGTTGCTGGTCGGCCATGTCACCAAAGACGGCTCTCTGGCCGGTCCGAAAGTGCTGGAGCATATGATCGATGCCTCTTTACTGCTGGAAGGCTCAGAAGACAGTCGTTTCCGCACTCTGCGCGGTCAGAAAAACCGTTTTGGTGCGGTGAATGAACTCGGCGTCTTCGCCATGCTGGAAAATGGCCTGAAAGAGGTGAAAAACCCCAGTTCCATCTTCCTGAGCCGGGAACAGGAAGAAGCACCGGGCAGCGTGATTATGGTGGTCTGGGAGGGCACCCGCCCGCTGCTGGTCGAGATTCAGGCCCTGGTGGATGAGTCCCATATGGCTAACCCGCGCCGGATCAGTGTCGGTCTGGATAACAACCGTATGTCTATGTTACTGGCGGTACTGAACAAACACGGCGGCCTGTTTACCGGTGATCAGGACGTGTTTGTGAACGTGGTGGGTGGCGTTAAGGTACTGGAAACCAGTGCGGATCTGGCCCTGTTACTGGCCGTGGTATCCAGCCTGCGCAATCAGCCACTGCCGATGGATCTGGTGATCTTTGGCGAAGTGGGCCTGTCCGGTGAAATCCGCCCGGTGCCCAGTGGTCAGGAACGCATCAGAGAAGCGGCTAAACATGGCTTCCGCCGCGCGATTGTCCCGAAAGCCAATATGCCGAAAAGCCAGATCGAAGGCATGCAGGTGGTCGGCGTTACCAAACTCAGCGAAGCGCTGGAGGCACTGTAAACCTCAAAAACCGCTGGTCGGATCTGGCCTATGCGCGAAGCAGTACCACCTTCTGGTATGACCGGTTTACTGGCCGGTCATTCATTAACATTAACAGTAACAATGACGTATCAATACTGTTTATTAAGCCCGGCGTATTAACCTGGTGTATTAACATCAGCCTATGATTAATGGCCTGTGATTACCAGGCAGCTATTAATGATCTTCGATTAGTGAATCGTCACTCACCAGCCATTAATAGCTGGCAACGTAGGGTTTAAATCCGGTCAGCAGGAATGGGTATTCATCCGTCACATCCACCAGACTGCACCAGCTTTCTGTCGCGCCAGAATTCAGATGCTGATAATCAAACACCACTTTGACAAAATGCCTCTCACCGCTACGCTCCGCCTGAGTTCTGATCCCCATAAAACGAGCCTGTGGCTGGGTATTGCGTCGCTCACTATTGGCGTAATAGATATCCTGAGTCTTAATATAAATCAGCGGATTATTGCACAACACATAATTCACCGCCCTGTCCTGATCGGTATTACCCTCGTTATCGGCCAGCGCGTGAATATCCTCTATCACCTGCTTAATATCCATAGATGAATCATAGCGGGTAATATCCTTAATCTGATCCGATAACTTCTCCGGGTCCATCTGCTTAACTTTGTGAATGTTCAGCTTGTTCAGATCACCGGAATGAGCCAATCGTGAGATACCGACGATCAGCGTCTCCGGGCGTAAAGAATCCGGATCACACTGACATTCACCAGAACATTTACACTGAGATTTCATCGCCCCGACCAGTGCCGACATATTGTATTCGGATGGTTCCAGCAGATAGATGTCATTTTCGAACAATGACTGCTTCAGACTATTGATGCAGTAACTGTTGATTAATGTCCATTTCAACTCACGGGCCAGATAACGATAACGCCGGGATGACAGGATCTGAAAAATAACCTCCTGATCGCTTTTATCCCCCCAGGCCGGTTCTGGCCCCGGCTGATACTCGGCAGGCAGAAACGGTGATCCCGGTTTATCTTTTTCTATTGCCAGCCAGCAGCGCTCAAATTCGCGCTGTACGCCCATAGAAGGAAAGTCTGCCTTTACCTGGCCAAGGACATAAATAAACTCATCGGTCAGATCCAGTGCCGGAATCGAACCGCCTCCGGCCCGTTGTACAACCCCGGATGACAGGGGCTGATTAATTAACTGCTTCATAGCGTGTCACCTGTGTGGATAAACATAGATAGCTCTGCAACTGTCCCTTAATTCGACGGTATATAGTCCGACAACGGCGCATGCAGGAAAGGGAACATCTCTGTGGTATCCACGCTCAGGTAATAACTGTACTGACGGCCACTGACCTTCTTCTGATAGGTAAAGATCAGATCCACCAGTTCGCGACCGGCGGTATTATCTGCATAGCGCGTCTGCAGATCGGCCAGGAAGCACTCCTCCTGATCAACAGAACTCTGATTGTCGTAATTCCGGCCACCTTGGTACTGGCCCAGAGACAGACGATAGATATCCAGATAGCGATACGCGATAAAGTTTTTTGCCCGCTCAAAATCATTCTGGCCCAGATTCTGCCGCACCTTCAGTAACTGCAACACACTGCTGATGGCCGATGTTGTACTGTTGCTATTGCCATCCAGCTCTTTTTCCAGCGCTTTATAGCTGAAAGGATAAACATGCTTACAGCTCACCATGCGCAGGGCGGTATCACCACTCAGATCTGATGGTGCCATCGGACCCAGCTCACCAATGGCAATGATCTGTCTGTCATTATCCATCGGATCATCTTCATCCACTTTCAGGCAGTTAATAAACTCATTCAGCTCCACCACACTCTGTGGCACCAGCACATAAGCATCCTGACCATCAATGGTCAGAATCCAGCTGACCTGCTCGGCAATATAACGATAAGGGCGATAGCTGATGGCTTCTGAACTGCTATCCCGTGAGCCGGGATAACGGGTCTTCTCACTGAATATTCTGTGATATTCAGTCGGAGCAACACCCAACTCCTGAGCAGCGGCCTCGCACTCTTTTTCCAGTCCGATTGTTGGAAAATGCAGCCTTAATTTACCTGCGGCGTAGACAAACTCATCAGCGACCAGCTCATCCACCAGAGCGGGACCAGCATCAGCAGAATCAATTGGCTGGGCCTGAAGCACCGGAGCACTTGTGTTATCCGTCACAGGCTCTGCACTGACCTCAGCAGGAGGTGTTTGCAGAGAAGCATCAACGGATATCGCGGGTGTTTGTTCTTGTTCCATAAATAATTCCTGCACCTGTTACAGACCCGGTCGGTCTGGCGTTAAAAACATCTGCACAAGGTTATGGAAATCAGGAAAAATAAAATTGTGGGAATCTATGACGTTATCGGTATAACAGCGTGTTATTAAAACTGAGACAACCTGAGCAATATAAAACTATCAAATAATTCAACACTGAAACAATATCATTCCGAAACAGATTATTTCTTCATTAATATATACACCTGACTAAAGCAGGCATAAAGATGTTTAACAATCAAACACAACATTGCCCTTATTTATCGTATTTTACCCTCAGTTTTATTCTCACCAATTGATTACCTTGTACATATCAACCCAGAATAACCCGGAGGCGTTATGCTAAATAAGCACAGCACCTGTATTCAAAGAGTCAGAATTGATACACAGACTAGTACAGCAGTTTCGTCTGCTAATTCTGTAATTCAACTACAGAGGGCTCACTGGCCAAAATCACATACCAGAAAAGAGCAATGGCATCCGCTTCCCAGTCGCCTGAGACGTGGAATGGAAACAATAACAGGTATCGATTTAAAGCCGGTAAAAGTGTTCTATAACTCATCAAAACCCGCTCAGGTAAAGGCTCATGCTTATGCCCAGGGAGACAGTATTTATCTGGCTCCAAATCAGCAGCATCACTTGCCTCATGAACTGGGTCATATTATCCAGCAAGCAATGGGGATGGTTGAACCAACAATGGAAATTGATGGTGTAGCTATTAATGATGACCCTGAACTGGAACAACAAGCAACGGATCTGGGAAATTTGGCATTAAATTTATATTGATTCAACCGATTTTAATATTAACCATAGATCATTTATACATGTAAATCATTCGAAAACACATTATCTACATTAACATTTATCGCTGACATACAAAGGTATAAAAATCACTTACCTCATGGCAAATATTATCATTTAAGATCTAATCCACTTTATGAACAAGAGGGTATTTATTATCTTAAAATATTAGCCGCCTAATAAATTTCGAGAAATGCAAGCCTTAAGCATCAAACAATTTTATTTTGTATTTCTTTTTATCTACCACGCTGACTGTTAAGAGACCACAAGGTGACAAAGACATAGAGCAAATAAAGCCCACGATATATTTCCTGTTGTCAAAGGTAATAAAAAGCCTATAGCATTCACTAAAAAACCAAAAGGGATTGATATATGTATGCACAAATAGACAAATCAAAAAAGAATAAAATTAGAGCGACTGCTAATCCTGATACTAAGAAAAAAAGTAATGAGAATCAGAAGGGAAAATTTGCTGATAATCGGCCAAAATCCATTCAAATGCAACCAATTAAACAAGAGGATGGGACATTTAGGGATTCAGATTATCCTGGAATGTTGCTAACTAGAAATGTTAATGAAAGTAATGAATATCAAACATATTATGATGCTACGAACATATCCAATCCTGCAACAGTGACATATGAGGATAATGAATATTACAATCTAGCTGATAACGAAACATGGTATCCTCTGTACAATCATATAGTCAACAATCAAAATTGCTATATATGCAGACAATTTAATAATATCGTCAATATAGCCGACATAAATTATGAAGGTGTAGGTAATGAACAGGAATGGAAAAAAGTACAATTAAGAAAATCAATCGATGGCGGCATTATCCCTGCAATTACAGTAAGTCGGGCTGATGGCGGTAGATATGATTTAATAAATGGACGAAATAGAATTGCGGTATCTCAGGAAGCTGGATACCAAAAAATACCAATTATTATTCAAGGGGGTTAGCATTTTCTTAATAAACTTCAGAGTAGCCCATAACATAACCTAAAAGCCATTAAAAACGATTTTTAGCCCAATTGATATACCTGAAAACAAAGATCATTGTTTGCCCCTATTTTATAAGACTTTTAATTGAGTCAACCACTATCTAAGAAATTAATATTTTTTATCAAACAAACTCAAAAAATCTTATGGAGAAGGTAATACAATGAAGCACTTTAAACTATGGATCATCATTCTTCTTATGTACATTACAATACTGGTTGGTATTGGTCAGATCGCCTTTACCAAACAGTATTTTAATGAAGCTGAGAGCATGGTAGGTGAGTTTCTGGATATTAAGGAGCAATACCAGATAGACGGTGCCGATCAGGAGTCAACGGCTTCACTGATTAATACTCTGATTGAAAGCTCTGCGGATTCCTCCAGTGACCTTCAGGAGCTGGCCTCTCAGTCATTCAACATCATCCTGGGTGCTTTACTGGCGTTTCTTTCTGCCTCTGCGACAGTGGTTTTCCAGAGCCAGTCAGATAGAGGTGATGAAGATGGTGATACGCCTGATGGCAATACTCCGGATACACCACCAAAAGATAAAGAGCCTTACCTGGCTGAAGAAACGAATAAACCGGCCCCGGTTCTTGCCCCTTCTGTTACTCCCAGTGAGTCTGTGGATAAAACAGAAGAAGATAACAAGCCAGGTATTGTCAGAAAAGCGCCAGCGTAATCTCTGGTGTTATTAAACAGGGCCTGCTGCAGGCCTTTCCGCTGATGCTGTGTTATTCGGGTTGGCTATGCAAAATAATATTTATTCGATTTACTCACAAACGTCATCCTCCCGAGCTGAGGATAACGCCAGGTCTTTATCTTATGAGTTTGCCTGGTGTGAACAGGTAATTGAGACCCGGCTCAGGCAATACGCCGGGCAGGATGACGATTGCCCCCCTATACGGGATATCACACCGCCGGTTCACCACAGGGATGATTCTGAGTTTGCCTGCTTTGTCCGACAGCATCAGCTGAATTTTATTGAGCGTTTGATACTGATTCTGGCTCTGGCACCGGCCATTAAACCCAGAATGCTTGATCCCTTGCTGCAACCCAATGAAGCCTTGAACCGGCCCTACACCGAGTTCGGCTGCTGTTTTGAAGACGATGGTGTATTTGCCAGTGGTGAAACTCTGGCGTTTCTGTTGAGCGGTGATGAGCTGGATGGTCGCTTTCAGGTTCAGCATTATTTGCTGGTAACTATTCAGCCCGCTCTCAACTATTTGCTACCTTGACGAATAGTTGAGATCTGTCAGTTTATGCATAGCAACAGACATTGAAGAGCAT
>NZ_JACJFM010000077.1:0-717 GCF_014164585.1 Oceanospirillum sediminis
ATCAGTGAGCACATTCCCTGTCAGCTTATCGACCTTGTAGCTGTACATTGCTGCTTCATTCTGCATTTCCTTGCATCGTTCGTGAATGACGATGCTGTCACAGCCACGCAGCCACGTAACGCCATCTTCAACGCTTCCCGGCCATTTTGTGCATGCGTGAATATCGAATCCAGAGCGCTTGATGTGGCTGATAGTTTCTGGTCGAGCGCAGTCCGCATACCATCGTGCGCGCTTAGCCATCGGGAATGATTGTTCCATCGCGGCTGGCGTGTCAGTAATCTCAAGCCCAACCTTGCCGTACTCGCGATTAATATAAATGTTACGCCTGTCGCCGGGTAAATCTTCGATGTAAACCTCAACCATTGCGGTAGGGTCAGTGGAGAAACCGAAGTCCATCCCGAAGTATGGGCCATGCCATTCAGGCTTGACCTCAAAGTTATCAATGCGCCATTTGCCACCGAAGATTTGCTCGTCGCTACGTTTGTTAAATTTCCCTTCCCAAATCCACATGTAGCGATCGAAGTCAACGCGCTTCATTTTATCTTTTGAGCGGATTAATTCTTCAGTCATCCATGGATTATCGGTCCAGTTACACTCAATGATGAGTATTTCATCATCCTCGTAAATTCCGTTTACCATCTTGTTATGCCACGGGGCAACCCATCGCGTCCATGTGGCATCGGTTTCTTTGTTGGGGTTGAATGTCACCCATATTTC
>NZ_JACJFM010000077.1:727-1342 GCF_014164585.1 Oceanospirillum sediminis
CCTCCTCAATCCATGCCTTCGTGATACCAGCAAAACCCTTAACGCCAGTCACGTTTCGATAAAGGCCACGGAAACGGAACTTTGATTTAGTCTTCTTGTGGGTAATCTTGCCATCAATGCAACGATACTCTTTTGATTCTCCTTTGCGATCAATCTCATCCACCAGTTCCTGATAGCTGGAGTCTTCAATTGATTGTTGAATCTCGCGGAAGCACCCGATACGTTCGGATTTGAATCTTGCCGACTCAGTAAGGATTGTCGATACCGTGCGAGTCTTTGCCGACCCACGTCCGCCGTATACAACCTTCCACGGCTTGGGGTAAAGCAGGCGCTCCAGCTTTGCTGGAATAAGGTGGTCAGCATGAGTGGTTGAATTGGTCACATCATCAACGCCAGTGGCTGTCATTCTTAACCGCTTAATGACGTTCTTCTGCATATCGCAGATGCCAAAAATGGCGGACTCTGCAACATCTGTCATTGCATCATCAATCTGCGCCTCCAATTTTTCGATTGCCAGTGCGGAGAGGCGTTTACGAGCCATATCGAGAGCAGCCCCATGAAATGACCCAACCAATGCACCAGAACATCAAGCCAAAGATGCATCCAGTAAAGTCA
>NZ_JACJFM010000078.1 GCF_014164585.1 Oceanospirillum sediminis
CAATACTGTGGACACTTTCATGCAGCAATAACCCCGTAAAGGCTTAATTGTTCATAAGTGTCCATGACTTTTTTCTCATTCAGGGATAAACCTAACCTCTCAAAAACTCTGCTCATCAGATGCTCATTAAACTTTCTTCGTTTCCAGGAGGCCATTGAGATTACCGTTTGCTCCTCTGTATTTTTTTCCCGCCTATCCTCCAGCTTTAAGAGATTCAGAGCAGACAATGACGCATTGAGGTGAGTGTTTATGGCTTCCTTTTTACGAGACTGGCAATCCATTAACCCCGTGTATTGCTTTGCATCTCTGAACACAAATTCAATCTGAAATCGGGCTTTGTAATATGAAACCACTGTCATCGCATCTGAATGGATATCCGTAGAAAAGAGTACAGCCCGACCTGTTTTCTGGTCTGTCCTGATTCTTAAAAGCACAACCCTTACCTTCCGCTTCAGACTCTTTGAATACACCACTTCGCTATAAACATCGGTGTTCTCCGTCAGCGATCCCGAAAACTGGAAACGGCTCAGATCCTGATCGAAATGGATCTTGCCATCATACTTTCTGGGGCGCCCCACACCTGAGTAAACACCGCTATAAAGCCAGCATAAATCCGCATCAACACGCATTTTCCCGACAACATGCAGACCTGCTCTGACCACTGGCGTTACAAATTTGTATTTGGTGTAAAAAGCGTCTGAGACCAGATGCTTAATACCCCGATTTAATAAATCCGGTGCAACAGACACAACCTGTTCGGCATAAAGCTCAACGCGTGTTTTGCCTTGCTGATCCAGTGTTTGCCGGGCATTGAGCCCATAGGCCGTATGAGATTGAAGATCAATAATCGATATCAGAGACACTTCCAGTCCTCGCTCTGCCTTTTTGGAAGCGCCACTGTAGAACATGCCCAGCCCTTCAGTGTGTTTACCGCTCTTACGCATAAAACTGGCATCAATAGCCGCAATACATTGATGTGATTTGTTAAGCTCACCAAAAATCAGGCGAGTATTGAACTCATAAAAGTTAAAGGCGTGGCGATACCAGCGGCTGAAGCGTTTTTCACTCATAACACTGTATCGGCTCATATTGCGAAAATTTGCTTTGCCCTGTACGACCACTAAAGCTGTCAGCAGGAGTGCGATAAATTTTTTTTGTGGTTTGCTGATAGACATTGAGTCCAGAACAGTTTTTACTAAAGATTCCATGAGTAGACTTCTGCGGTATATGGTTTTGGCGAATGATATTTTCGCAGTTTCTACTCATGTGACTAGCCTCTTTTCTTCCTGAAACTGTCCGAACTATTG
>NZ_JACJFM010000079.1 GCF_014164585.1 Oceanospirillum sediminis
AGCCAGCTGATAAGTGCGTATTCTATGATTCGACCAAAAAAAATTTGTTAAAATTTAAGCTACGAACCTTAATGTATCCACATAAGGTGTTTGTCTTTGTATAACCGCAAAGATGCGAGCAATCAATTTATTTCTAATAATGTTTAAGGTACTCATTTTGCTCTTCCCTTTTTCAACACGTTTTTGGTAGTATATTTTCATTTCGGAGTTATGCTGTATGGCACTTACTGCGCACATATGGGCCAAAGACTTGATGTTCTTGTTTGCGAGCGGAGACACTCTGTTCCTGCCTTTTATACTTGTACCCGATTGATATGCAAATGGTGCAACACCGCAATACGAGGCGAATTTACGAGAACTATCAAACTTGGAGAAGTTCTCCGTAACTATAAGCATTGTAGTTGCCATTTGTCTACCAACGCCTTTAATCGATAACATTAGATCCATATTGGTTTTTAGGGCTATGTGGCTATTGACGACCTCCTGCATTTGCGCCTCAACAGACTTTATCTGTTTGGTAAGGTAATGTATTAACCTTTGTTGTGTCTCAAAAATAAATTTAAAGTCCTTAGCTCGATAAATGCCTTTCTGCTCCTTTAAGGTGGTCTTATGGGCTGAAAGTTGTCTGACCAGCTTTGACCTGAGCGTCATTAGGGACTTAAGCGTGGTTATCGATTCAAAACGCTCTTTAGTTGGTGTAATCTCTTCCCTTAAACGATAACCGTATAATGCAATGCGTTTAGCATCTACCTGGTCATCCTTTCCTCTTACAATTCCCATGGAACGTTTTATATCAAGTGCAGGGGCAATAATATAATAATGACATCCCATCTCTTGCAGAACAACGGTAAGTGTGTGTGAGTACATACCTGTATGCTCATATACAAAAAGAACTCCGGACAGGTCTTTTAAATGCTCCTTGACCCAACCTAAAAATCCTTTAATGCCTTTGTTTGTATTGGCAAATTCAGAGCTCTTTTCAGATAGGTGAATACAAACATCAATGGTGTTTTTACTAACATCAATACCGATTACTTCTTTAAAATTCATAACTTTAGATTTAGAAATTAATAAATGCTACTTAAACTAAAACCTTTAATAAGGTCATTCTAAAATTCTATATGGTTCTAAGTAGCCAAGAAAAAAGGACGGAGACTAATACGCACGATAGCTCTTTTTAGCTAGTTAGGGATATAAGTTCACTCTGTCCTTTTTAAATGTAATAACAATTAATAGTATTTGCTAATCTAAAGGTTAGGGATTGCAGCGGCAGCTTTTGGTCGCCATAGCG
>NZ_JACJFM010000080.1 GCF_014164585.1 Oceanospirillum sediminis
CACTGCTGTCCGGTTTAAAAAAACGGAAGGGGCTGGAGAGCTTAACCTCTGGGGATTACGGTAAAATAGCAGTTGTCGAGACAGCATTTTACCAACCCAGAGGCCAGCGTGAAGCATACTAACATCATATTCCATCAACTTCTAAAATCACTGCCCCGCCAACGCTTTCAAGATGCCGTAGATCGTCATCAAGGAGATAAGCGAATCAGAACGCTCTCCTGCTGGGATCAATTGGTCGCCCTGTTATTTGCCCAGCTCACCGGACGTCAGTCTCTTCGTGATTTAGTGGATTGCTTTAACAGCCAGAAAAACTGCCATTATCACCTGGGAACCCGCACCATCAGCCGTTCCTCTTTATCTGATGCAAACAAAAATCGACCCTCCGAAATTTTTTTGGAAACGTTCTACTACCTACTGGAACAAGTTCGTGAGCATTTACCAAACAAAGCAGCAAATGAAATGGTGCGGTTAATTGACTCCACCACCATTGACCTGAATTTGAATCAATACGAGTGGGCAAAGTTTCGCTCTACAAAAGGAGGGATTAAACTTCATACCGTTTATGATCCTAATGCAGAGATCCCTGTTTTCTTTCAGATGACCAATGCCAAAGTCCATGATTGTAAAGCGCTCAATAGCTTGCCAATCCTGCCAGGGATCACATATGTCGTAGATAGGGCTTACGATGACTACAGCTGGTATTACGGGCTGGATCAGCAGAATTCAATATTTGTGGGGCGTATGAAATCGAGCGCATGTTATGAAGTCATTGAGACTTTGAAGGCTACAGGGAATAGTATTCTGAGCGATGAAATTATCCGATTAACATCAGATAAGGCACGTAAAACCTGTCCAATTTCTCTGCGAAGAGTGACGTTTTTACGAGAAGAGGATCAGAAGGTTCTGGTTTTTATCAGCAATGATATGGCCCGAACAGCAGAAGAAATTGCAGCGCTGTATAAGCAGCGCTGGCAAATTGAACTGTTCTTCAAATGGATAAAACAAAACCTGAAAATCAAACGTTTTATTGGACGCAATGAGAATGCGGTATGGATACAGATATTAGTGGCGATGATTGCGTATCTGTTGTTAAAGAGGGCTCAACAATCAAGTTTTTCCTCGTTATCGCTACAACAGATAAATCGCCTGGTCAGTGTCAATATCACGAGTAGACGATCACTGATAGATCTTCTCCACCCTGATTCAGCTGGATATTCATCACCTCCAGAAGCCCCCGATCAGCTGTCAATGGAACTGGTTTATATTTAACCGGACAGCAGTG
>NZ_JACJFM010000081.1 GCF_014164585.1 Oceanospirillum sediminis
TGTTTTTGTTAATGGCGATCTGGTTGGGGTAACGGGTAGTAATTTTGGTACTGATGGTTTTATTAAAACTCATGTTAAAGCCGGTGAAGAACATATTGTTTTAGCTGAAAAAGATGGACTTAGTGACAGTAAAACACTCACACCAGAAGCTCTGGGGATTAATAATTTTGATCTGGTTCTTGCCGATAGTAACAATAGTACGATTACACCTGCAATATTTACAGCTAGTAATACGTATCAGCTGGATGCTCCTGGAGGGGCGTTTGATTTGTATCACAGAAGTGAATATATGCCTGTTAACAGTCATTATTCCTTCTCAAGCGAAAAGATCAATAGAGGAATATGGATAGGGATGTGGGGACAAGGAGGAGTAGCAGTTGCTCTTAACCAATGGCTTCAAGCAGATTTTCCTATACCTATTTCAATTTCTGGTTTTACTCCAGTAGGTCCTGCTGCTGCACCAGAAAGAACACCTCACACTATAACCATATGGGTTGATCAAGGAGAAGGGTTAGAAGAGTATCAGACCTTTAGTATGGATGGTCTGGTTTATAAAGATATCTGGTTCAATGAAACTTTGAACGATGTTAAGTCTATCAGATTTCATATGAATGAATCACAAGGTTATCTTCAAGGGTTTGCATCATCTATAGCTGTCGATGAAATATTTATTCTGAAGTGATCAATAAAATATAAAAATATCTATGGGTGTATGTGCTAGGGAACCTCTGAAAAAGTCTGTGTTTGTTTGTAATGGCTACCTCTAAAATCATTTTATACTGAGGGAGTAAACCAAACAAGTACTTAATCATTGGTTTCTTAATACTAAAACAAGGAAATAGTTATAATGCAGTTTTCTAAATCTCTTTTATCCCTGGCCATTATTGCTACATTAACCGGATGTAATGGCGAAACATCCTCGAACGTATCAGCAGATAATAACTCTGCATCACAGTCTGCTACAAGAATCAGTGTGCCAGTTGATTCTTCTTTTACATCGGTATACCGAGCCAGAGTTAATCATAATGTAGATGTCAGCAATAGCAGAGAACGAAAAGCGCGTGATGTCTCTTATTTTGAAGGCACACTGACGGCAAAAAACCTGACTGCAGGGGATGAAGAAAGCTTCGACTGGCCAATTACCATTGATGAAAATGGAAAAGCCAAGTCAGAAAAAACTGTCACTGTATTTCCCGGCAC
>NZ_JACJFM010000083.1 GCF_014164585.1 Oceanospirillum sediminis
TCAGTGGCTAGCCGATCTGCTTTCTTAAGTTCGATAATATTCAGCTGGAGCTGATCACTCAGAACCACCGCCGGAATCTGCTGATCCCGCATCTCAAAACGCCAGACTGCCTGTCCCTGTTGCTGGTAGTCTGTCATTGGCGTTTTAGCATCAAGAAGTACAGTATAGCAGCCAGTTTATCAGCTTAAACAGGGGAATCAATGCTCTCTCAATCACCGCTAGCCTACCTCCTAAGCGGCCAGCAAACGGGCTTTACTCAGCCCTTTAATACGACCTGAATAGCTTTGTCTTAAATGGTCCTGAGTACCGATTGCCCAGCCAAAGCTTTTCAGCCAGCTGCCATTAGCGGCCTCCTCAATCCAGGCTTCTGACAACCCCAGAGCTTTCATCAATACCGGTTTATTCGCAGGAATAAAACCCCGTTTATCGGGATGAACAGCTCGTCCCAGATAATCCACAAACTCCAGATAGTCCTGTAGCGCAAACGGCACAGCACAAGCAGCACGACCCGCTGGATCAAACGGCATTAAAGTAGCTAAAGGCAGATGCTCCAGAGCCTCAAATTTCAGTTGATTTGGCACAGGCTCATCAGCATCACTGATCACATCTGTGCGCTCAGCTTTAGAGACAGGTTCACCTGTTATCCGGCGTTGAGCCGAGGTGTAGTCTGAGCTAATAAGATCTTCAGACATTCCTGCACGCACAGGGTTAAGATCCACATATGCCATCACAGAGAGAATAGCCTGCTCATCTAATAAAGCCTGACTTTTAAAGCGTCCTTCCCAGAAACGCCCTGTCACACCATCTTCCTTATTAGCCATACGAGCGATAGATTCATTCAGAACTCGCATAAACCAGGAAATATCGTAAAGCCGCTCCCGGAAAACTGCTGCTAATTCAGAGACTTTCTGCAGCATAGCCTCATTAAATCCATCGCTGCTATCCAGATAGCTACGTACCAGCAAAGGCCCACTAAAGAGCTGTGTCCAACGTTCCAGAACCTCATCATCTGACAAAGATTCTGCTGTATCCTTATCAACCCTCAACACCAGATGGTAGTGATTGCTCATCACCGCATAAGCAGCAATATCAATCGTAAACACAGAGGCTAACTGGAGAATACGTTGCTCAATCCAATCACGGCGGTGTTCAAAACTCTGACCACTGACCTGATCA
>NZ_JACJFM010000009.1 GCF_014164585.1 Oceanospirillum sediminis
TTATGGCCAGTTTACTGTCCGTAGGATATGTGATGGCTTTTTCCTGAACCGTTGTATCCACTAAAACAACAGGCTCTTCTGCAGCTTCACCATGTAAGGCGACCGAAAGAGCAAACAGTCGGTTAACCCCTTCTTTTCCCAATCGCTGACGAAACTTGACCAGCTCCGTACTGTGACAGGGAGGTGTTGTTTGAAAGTGGGTTTCACCACAAAACGCCTGGTAGTAAGGATTCATTTGCCACTGTTCAACAATGGCTTCATCACTCAGGTCATACAGCTGCTTGAGCATCAGAAGGCCAGTCATCAAACGAATCGGTTTAGCTTTACGTCCGATGGCGCTGTAAAGAGGTGAGAATTCCAGTTCCAGCGCCTGCCAGTCAATAGCACGACTTAAGGCGAGTAAAGGGTGAGTATCATCAAGCTGATTGATGATATCGAAAAAGCTGAATTGGGCAGAATCAGAAGGGCTTTTAGTCAGCATATCGGAGCCATTTTCGACCAGAAACTGAAGACACAGCTTACCGCTCCTGGTCGAAATGATCCATGCCTGAATAGCTAATTTGTTTTAAAAACAGTCTATTAAGGGCTTTTCAGGGCTGACTATGTACTATTTTTCTCTGGTTAACTTTTATCCGGATAGCGGGTGCCGAAGATGCTTCACCTTCTGAACCGGCTACCAGCAGCTGGCGTGTCGCCGTTATCGACCGATTTTATGAGCCTGTTATCGATGATCAGCAGGAGCAGGAAAGGCAACGCGTACTGTATGGCTTGCTTGATCTTGATAATGATGAGTTACCCGAACCCTATTATCACGGGGATCTGGTACAGATGATTGCCAGCCACCCCAGCTTTATTTTTCTGCGTTACCCGATAAGAGATTCATCTCAGCCCCTGAAGGCGATCCTCACTCAGTTAGCACGTATTAAGACGGGGTTTGCCCGTTTTCCTGTCGATGCTCTTATTCTGTCCTGGGAATCATCGACCTTAATCAGTGCATTTGAAAAGCCCCTGAAGCGAGAGAATGTTAAACATTATAAAGCGCTGATCCGGGAATGGGGGCACTCACATTCTGTCTGGTATTACAGCCGTCAGATTATCCATAACATTGAGTGGCTGACAGAGAGAGGCGTCAGGGTATTTACCATTGCAGGTAATGGCGGTTCAGGCATGGTGAATACGTTTTCATTTGCCAGCGGGGTGATCACTGTTGGCGCTTCGGAACCAGAGTTATCTCACTTTATTGCCAATAATGTATTTGTAGATCACTTTGCCAATGCAGTATACGAACCCATAAGAGTGGATAACAATCAAGGGCAACCCAGAGGCTATGATCTTAATAACGATGCCTGTATAGATATACCCGTTAACAGACTAAGCAGTTACTACTCTTCAGATGTGCAATTAAGCAGGAAACCCTGGCCTATTCTGAAAGGATCCTCTTTTGCTGCTCCGGCAGCAATGAAGGCCAGCTTTATTAAGCACAGTCAGATTTGCCAGTCTGATGACTCTGCCTGAGTTAAATGTCTGATTGAAAAACAGAGAGCCACGACTCTGTTAGCTGATCAGTACAGATTTGTTTCTACCGCCGTGTTTAGCTCTGTACAGGGCTTTATCGGCTCTTTCTACCAGGGTTTCTGTCGTATCTCCGGGGTGATAGCCTGCAATGCCCAGACTGACAGAAACTCGTCCAGATACAGCAGAGGCTTTATGGGGAATATTCAGATCGTAGATAAACTGTCTGTGCTTTTCTGCAATATTAATAGCCTGTTCACTGGTCGTCCCCGGAAGGACCAGTGCAAACTCTTCACCACCAAATCTAGCGACAAGATGCGTCAGGCCTTCTGAACACTTATCCAGCGCTGTTGCTACCTGACGTAAGCACTTATCCCCGCTATTGTGGCCATAGTTATCGTTATAATCCTTGAAACTGTCTATATCCAGCATAACCAGCGATAAGGGAGACAGGTTTTGTTCACTCAGTTTCATTTCATGGTTCAGATAATCATCAAAGTAGCGCCGATTCGCGATGCCTGTTAATGGATCTGTCAGGTTGAGATGTTGCAGCATATCCCTTTGTCTTTTCAGCTCAATGTGATTGGCCACTCTGGCTTTGACAATAGCGGGACTGAAAGGCTTGGTGATATAGTCAACGGCGCCCATTTCCAAGCCTCGGGTTTCTTCTTCTACCGTACCTTTGACAGTAATAAAAATAATCGGGATATGCCGGGTTGATTCATCTTCCTTTAAACGACGACACACTTCATAGCCATCAATATCAGGCATAATAACATCAAGCAGGATCAGATCCGGGGCTTGTTCCGCATGGGCCCGTTTCAGCGCCTGCTCTCCACTTTTAGCAACAACAATGTCGTATTCATCTTCCATCAGAGCTGCAAGCACTGTGATATTCAGACGTTCATCATCAACAATGAGTACTTTTCCTCCATTGCGTTTCATATTACGAATCTCCGAATTCTGATTTAAAGTCATTTTCTAACACGTTCAGCGCTTCTTCTGCATCATCGAACTCAAACTCATCAAGCAAGGACTGAACATTTCCCACTTTGTCTGCAAAGGATTCAGGCATCAGCTCCTTAAGCTCTGATGCTTTCTGAGCCGCCTGGAAACTGCCATCTGTAATAAAACGTTTCAGTTCTAACAGACAGCGGGCTATTTTTTCCTGTTCAGCCGTCTCAAGCCGACAAACCATGCTATGCGCTGTCACTGAAGACGTTGCCTGTTGAATCGCTGTTTCAATTGAACCGGTATTGTATTCACTCAAGTCAGATATGGCTCGGGCAGGTGTATTTCTGTTAAACCGGATAACCTCCTCCTGCAGAGCTTTCATTCTTAATCCGAGAACAACACCAGCATCCTGAGGATCTTCATTTTCCTTAAGGCACATTTCATATCTTGCAGCTGCCTCAGAAACAGCCATTGCCCCCAGATTAGCTGCAGCCCCCTTAACAGTATGAGCCAGTGAAGTACCGGCTTTTTTATCATCGCTCTGATAGTATTCACTCAGGTCAGACAAACAGTCGCTATAGGTAGCAATAAACTCTGTCAGCAGTTTCCGGTAGATCTTTTTATTTCCGGCAACCCGAGCGACACCTGAAGCGGTATCCAGGGTATCAGGCACATCCTTCTCTGTGTCAAAGTCCATAAAAGGTATAAAGCCTGAGTTTTCAGGCAAAGGGGTTTCAGGCTTCAGCCAGCGCAAAAGAGTCTGATACAGATGGGTCGGATTAATAGGCTTGGCAATATGGTCATTCATGCCCACTCTGAGACAATGTTCTTTTTCTGCATTAAGTGCGTGAGCTGTCATGGCAATAACAGGCAGCTCTCTGGGAGTCAGGCGCTCCCGGATCTTTTCAGTCGCATGATAACCATCCAGAACGGGCATCTGGATATCCATCAATACAATACGGAACATCCTGGTTTCAACAAGATGTACAGCATCCAGTCCATTATCAGCAACTGTCACATTAACACCTTGCTGTTCAAGTAATTCACGGGCAATTTGCTGGTTAATCTTGTTATCCTCTACCAACAGAATATTGATGCCATCCAGCTCTGCTGTATCCATCAGAATAGTTTCTGAACCACCTTCTCTGCCCGGACTGAAATTCGGATCCAAAGCTTTCAACATACTCCTGCGTAACAGAGACGGACTGACAGGTTTAACCAACACAGCCGAGAAGCTGTCCAGAGAGGCCTGTTCTTCCAGCTCATGTTTACCCCGGCCCGTTACCATTATGATCGATGGCAAAGGAGAGGTCGGAGCCAGCTGGCTGATATTCTGACTGCTGGTAATACCATCCATTCCGGGCATAATCCAATCCATGAGCACCAGATCATAAGCATCATTTGCTGAGCAGGCCTGCTTCACTTTTTCATAAGCTTCCAGGCCTGTTTCGGCCGTATCAATACGCATTTGATAGCTTTCAGCTACAGCAGAAAGCATATGTCGTGATGTTGAGTTATCATCAGCAATCAGCACACGTTTACCAGCCAGTTGACTGACCTCTTTAATATATCCGGGCTGACTTTCAGGGGATTTAAATGGCAGGGTAATAAAAAACTGAGTCCCGGCATTGACCTGGCTTTTAACTTCGATACGGCCTTTCATCATTTCGATTAACTGTCTGGTAATAGCAAGCCCAAGCCCCGTACCACCAAAACGACGTGTAGTGGTTGAATCAGCCTGAGAGAAAGGCTGGAACAGCTTATCTATCACTAACTGGCTCATACCGATACCGGTATCGGACACAGAAAAGCGTAGCTGGTAGCGGGAGCCACCAACTTTCTGGCTTTCTATCAGCAGGGTTATTTCTCCTTTTTCCGTAAACTTAACGGCATTACTGGCAATATTCAGCAGTATCTGGCCAAGCCGGAGAGGGTCGCCCACAAGCTGATCCGGTACTTCAGGTCCGTACATAATAAATATTTCCAGCCCCTTTTCTTCAGCACGGATGCGTATCAGATCACTAAGGTGCTCCAGCACATCTTCCAGAGAAAACTCTGTCTCTTCTATTTGCAGATACCCGGCCTCAATTTTGGAAAAATCCAGAATATCGTTAATCACGCCCAGCAAACTGTCCGAAGCTCGTTCTATTTTCTTAAGGTAATCTGCTTGCTGTGGCGTCAGGCTGGTACGCAGGGTCAGATGAGCAAACCCAGTGATAGCATTCAGAGGTGTGCGTATTTCATGGCTCATGTTGGCCAGAAAGCCTGATTTGGCCTGAGTAGCCTGAATCGCTTCATCACGGGCCTTTTGCAGGGCCTCTTCATTTTCTTTCTGATGGGAAATATCAACAATCCAGTACAGAATGCACTCTTCATCCTGCCAGGTCATTTTTTCTATGGTAATCAGACACCAGAGATGACTGCCATCTTTACGTTTCAGCTCAGCAGACCGGGTTGAAACGCGACCATTTTTGTTAAACTCTTCAAGAAACTCTTGCTGGTCTTCCGGGTTAACCCAGCTCTCGGAGCTGGTTTTACCTTTCCAGTCATCCTGACTGTAACCAAGAAGCCGGGCACATTGCTCATTGGAATAGATAATCACGCCATCACTGATACGGGATAACCCTACACCAACAGGGCTTGATTCAAGGATATTTTTGAGCCGCTTTTCACTATTTCTGATCAGAGACTGTTCCTGAAGCGCTTTTTCTTGTCGGGCCAGAGTTTTCTGAGCCTGCAGGCGTTCGATCTCTGTAGCAGCCCTGACTGCAAAAATCTTCATCAGGGAAACGATTCGGGAAGGGTCTGATACCGGAGATGATGACATGGCTATCAGAATCCCGATAGGCTTACCTTCAGAGGAGCGCAGAGGTATACCCACATAACCGCTGGCATCAAATGTTTTTAACGTTTCATCGGCCGGGAATATCTTGCCAACGTCTTTCTCAAAGATCGTCGTACCTGAAGTGATCACCTGCTCTGAAGGAGTATGATTCAACTCATAACAGATGTTATGTGCCAGATGCCCATGAGAAGCAATTGCCAGAGACTGGATCTGTCTGCCCGACCTGGAACGAAGCTTTCCGGCAATAACATATTCTGTATTCAGATATTCAGCCAGAACAGTGACCAGCTTTTCGAAGAAATCCTGCCCGGTTTCATAAGAGATACCTTCTGCCAGCACTCTGAGCAGATTCTCATATTCTTTTCTGGCAGAGATATCTGATATGCGATGTATCTGAATATGTTTATTATGGCTGCTGATAATATGGTGCGTAACGCCACCCCAGAAGCGTGAACCGTTTTTTCGTTTCAGCATAATTTCTGAAAGGTGCTGGTTTCTTTCCGATGCAGGCGACAGAGAAACTTGTGGAATAAGCTGCCCCAGTGTCATAAGCCTTAACTCTTCAGTACTATAGCCAAATAACCTTTCAGCAGCAGGGTTAGCATCAAGAATTCTCTGATCATGGTGAATAATCACTGCTTCTGATGAAATATCCTGAAACTGGTTTAATCTGTCCTTACTTTCCTCCAGCTCTGCTGTACGTTGCTGTACTTTGAATTCCAGCTCATCTCTGACAGAACGCAGGGCAACTTCAGCTGAATACATTTTAGCCCGGTCACGATTCATATCATTGGCGGCATTGGCCAGCACTTCCAGTTCCTGATACTCCAGCCCCCGACTATCAATCTCTACCGGAGCAGTTTTAGCTTCTTCAAAAAAACGTTCGAGCCTCTCGATACCAGATTGCATATTCAGAAACAACTGACGGG
Source organism: Oceanospirillum sediminis (assembly GCF_014164585.1). Lineage (GTDB taxonomy): Bacteria > Pseudomonadota > Gammaproteobacteria > Pseudomonadales > Halomonadaceae > Oceanospirillum > Oceanospirillum sediminis. Next base: position 6,241 of record NZ_JACJFM010000009.1, read on the forward strand.
ATAATATCCAGGACATCGCCAACCCGATTAACAGAATAACCAGACTGATCAGGCTTTGAAGCAGCAGCTCTTCTCTGAAACTATCCTTTTTTTGCGCAAGTAAGAGATCAATCTTATCCAGTTCAGCGCTGGCACCCAGAACCCATTGCCAATCGGACAGCTTCTTTATGTAGGAGATACGGGTAGGCATCATACCTGTCGAGGTTTCTTTCCATGCGTGAAAGATATATTCGTTGTCATCCTGGCCTGTAGCAGGAGGGGCTGAAGTATCAGCAGATGATGTTTTACCCCAGGACGTATCAGGCTGAATCATGATATTACCCTGACTAAGAATAGCCCGCCCCATATAGGTATTCAGAAACAGAGAACCATTATTGCCAAAACGGACTTTCGCCAGCCGCGATACAATTTCTGACTGAATACTGGATGTGAATTCGTCAAGATACTCCCCTGTACCTATGTACCACCCCAGTTCAGACAGACTCTTGATATAGGCTATTTTAGGAAACAGATCGCCGGATTCATCAGGTTTTAGCCAGTTATAAAACTGATAGCCTTCATCAGCCTGACGCATAATAGTGATGGCTTCCTGCACAATAACGCGACCATCGGGTGTTCTCAGGCTAAATCCACTACGACCTTCTAAATGAGGTGTCAGGCCATGAGCCTGAATAATGCCGTCCATAGAAACAGCAAAAACATACCCCTTTCCCTTATTGTAATTGAAAGAGCGTATCGTTTGTTTTATAAGATCAATACGTTCTGATTCCGATATACTGTCTGGCGCGTTGTTCAGAGTATCAGTAATAATACTGTGAATATTAATGATCTGTTCTTTTAGTCTGTCTTTCAGGCGTTGCTCTGTGGATGACTTCATATAAAAGATAAAGTCTTCTGCTTTCTCAACCTCACGTTTTAACAGATCTTTCTGTTCATTAAGATAGTTTTCCTGTATTCGTCCAATTTGCTTACTGAATACTGTGTATTTTTCGTTAAACCAAAGAAAAACGACCAGGCCAACGCAAAGCGTGGAAATCATTACCGTATTGCGAATAACTGTCTGACTGAGTGTTCTGGCTGCCATGGTATGTCCCACAGGCTTATCTCTTTATATTTCAAAGTAGGTGCCAGGGGTATGAAAATCCAGATTAGTGCTTTAATTCATATTATGAAAGCTATGTCTCCATATCACCCAGAGCGGCATACTGATCATCCAGCATCATGGTCGTATCTGACAGTGTCATAGCTTTATAAAATAACCAGCCCTGTAATATATCGCAGTTATTTTCGACCAGAATCTTACACTGCTCCTCGGTTTCAACACCTTCTGCGACCACTGTCATTCCCAACTCATGAGCCATCGCAATAGTCGCGGCTACCAGTTTGCGGTCAGCCTCCACCGAAGGCAGATCACTGATAAACTCACGATCTATTTTCAGAGTATCGAATTGATATTTACGCAAATAACTCAGAGAGGAGTAACCCGTACCAAAGTCATCCATAGCCAGAGTAACGCCCAGAGATTCCAGCCAGCGCAGTTGCTCTTCAATCATAGGGTAATCGGATAACAGTAATCCCTCTGTAATCTCAAATTCGATATTTTTGCTGTGTAAACCATAGTTAAGAATCAGAGACTCTATAGCAGGAATAAGGTCTTCCGAGCGAAACTGAACCGGAGATAAATTAACTGCGATAGAAAACTCCATCTGGTAACGCTCTTGCCAGTATTTAAGCGCTGCCAGAGATTCTTTCATCACAAACAGACCTATCTCTTCAATCAGACCATTCTTTTCAGCAATAGGGATAAACTCCGCTGGAGAAACCATGCCTATGTCCTTATTGTTCCAGCGTAAAAGAGCTTCAAAGCTGACAATTTTTCGCAGCTTTGATTCCACTTTGGGCTGGAAATAAACTTCAAACTCATGGTTATTCAGCGCTTCATACATGTAACGCTCAAGCTCAAGCTTACGAGAGACATTGCGAATCAGGCTATCGGTATAAAAGGCATATCTTTCATGACTCTGCTTCTTGGCATAGTGAGTTGCCGTATCAGCATATTTCAGCAACAGCTCAGCTGTATCACCATCATTCGGGTATAAAGAGATTCCCAGGCTAACTTGCAGCGAAACCGACTGATCAGCCGTATCAAATTTATGATGAGTGCAGGCAATAATACGTTCAGCCAGCACGACGGAATCTTCAATGTCGAACAGTGTCTGCATAACAAGAAACTGATTCCCTCCCAGACGTCCAACGGTGATATCTTTTTCACTCAAAGTCATTTTTAACCGACTGGAAAACGTCTTCAGTATCATATCGCCGGCTTTATGGCCAAAAGCTTCATTGACCTTTTTGAAATCATTAATATCAACGGATAGCAGCGCAACTTTTCTCTGCTGCCGTCGAGCATCATCAATTAATCGGGATAAACGATCCAGAATAAGAAAACGGTTAGGCAGGTCTGTTAACTGGTCATAACTGGCGGAGTATTCCAACTGCGCAGTGCGTATGCGAACCTTTCGATTCAGCATAATATTCCACAACAGAACAGCACCGACTACTATTGTGCAGGCAATAAAAATATTCCATAACGAGCTGTAATCAACGGTTGGACTGTACTCAACCGACAACCATTTTTCCGAGATGATTTTGCGTTGTCTCGGGCTGATGGAATCCAGCCCCTTCTGAAGTATGGAGGTCAATTCCGGCCAATCCTTTCTTACAGCAAAATGCAGACTCTGGACCTCTGTTGAAACTGGCGCTGCAATCTTCAGATTGGTTAAATTAAGTTTGCGAATCCAGTAGGTTACCGAAGCGACATTACCAATAAAGCTGTCAACTTCGCCACCTGAAACCGCCATCAGAGATTCCTGCAAAGAACTATAGACCACAGGATCTATATCAGATTGCTCAGTAATATATCCGTAGTGTGAACTATCAGCCTGCACTGCAACCTGTAAAGTGTGCAGATCCTGTAATCCGGCAATGAAAGGGGCGTCATCACGGGTGACAATAACACGGTGAAAATTAAGATAGGGCTGAGTAAATGACAGATACTGCTGCCTCTGTTCAGTAATACCTACGGCTGGTAATACATCTATTGCACCTTTTTCGGCATTGCGAATCACATCTTCCCAGCTAAGCCCTCTGACAATCTGCATATTCAGGTTCAGACGTTGATTGAGCAACCTGACATAGTCCGACACCATCCCCTGATAGCGATCTTCATCCAGGTATTCAAAAGGGGCAAATTCCGGATCGATGCCAAGACGAATCGTTTGATACTGTTTAATCCATTGTTGTTCTGAGTCTGTCAGCTTAATTTCTACCAGATTCTCCATATAGTCGACTGGTAGCCATTTATCTCGCAGCTGTTGTAATTGCGCTTCTGAAACAGAATCCAGCGCCTTATTCAGGATCGATGCCAATTCAGGCCAGTCACGCCTGACCGCAAAGCTCTCATTTGCACTATGTCGATCATAAACAGCAGCATACTTCAGGTTGGTTAACAGATATTTATTACGAATAAAATGGCCAGCTCCCAGAAAGGTAATTGCACCATCGGCATCACCCAGAGAAACAGCATTAAGAGCATCCTGCATAGTATCAACGTAAACAGGCCTGATTGTCGGAAACTCTTTTACTATCTTTTGTTCGTACTGATAGCCTTTGACTAATGCAATGGTTTTCCCACTGACATCCTGCTTTCGGGTGATACGATGATCTTCTTCACGGGTAATCACAACCAGAGATTTATAAATATAGGGTCTGGTGAACGTAAACCATTGCAGCCTGTCACTCTGTGCGACCATTGTCGCAACAACATCCAGCTGTTTATCCTGAGCAGCACGATAAAGGGCGGACCATTCATTTTCTGGGGCAATATTAAAGCGGATACCTGTTTTATCGCTGATCAGCCTCACCAGATCAACAGCGAAGCCTTCCAGTTCTCCCTGATCATTTTTAAAACTATAAGGAGGAAAAAAGCCATCGTAGGCCAGTGTAATATCAGGATGCTCTTCCAGCCAGCGCCGTTCAGCTTCTGTAAGCTCTAATGGTGCAGCAATTGCTGAATGGGCCAGGGCCAGTAGCAGAAACAGACAGATCAATCCGGATACAAGTGAGGGATTTTTCCACGAAAGAGAAGTTCTCATTGAGCCCGTCCATATTTACCAGCGTCAGATGCATGACATCACCAGATACCTGATGGTCTGTCCATTTTTTCTGCCAGCCTTATATCAGAATTCAGATAAAACTGACTGGCATAACCTGAAGCTACAATAAATCGGATCACTTTTTCCATTACAGTTTGTTGCAGATTTGCCTGACAACATATTGCAGGTCAGATGAAATAACTGCAGATCGTTTTTTAGTCTCTGTTATATAGCAGGATAATACGGGTTGTACGATAGCCAAAAACATGACTGCGACTAACAGCTGGAGTTACCCGGCAATACTTTGCAGAATGACTCTGACGTTATCAGAAAGTGCCGCAGAAGCTTTACTGGTCTGTTCAGCAGCCAGAGTTGCAGCTTCAGTAGCATTATTGACTGTTTGCAGGTTGTTCCTGACATTTTCTGCAGCCATACTTTGCTCGGTTGCCGCTTTTGCAATAGCTTCGCTCATAGTATTAATCGATTCCATACAGGCTTCAATTTCGGCCAGAGTATTGCCTGCAACTTCTCCCTGAACAACACTTTGTTCTGCAATCGTGCGGCTGGAGCGCATCACCTGAGCGACTTCCTCTGTTCTTCGGCTTAGCTTTTGCAAAATATGCTGAATCTCTTCTGTAGAAGCCTGGGTTCGCTCTGCCAGCTGGCGTACTTCATCTGCTACAACAGCAAAGCCCCGTCCTTGTTCTCCGGCCCTGGCAGCTTCAATGGCCGCATTCAGCGCCAGCAGATTTGTCTGAGCAGCAATGTCATTAATCAGTGTTACGGTGTGATGAATATCCTTGCTGACACCGGCCAGATGCTCAACCTGAGCAGACGTTGTCTGCACCTGTTCAGAAAGCTGCTGGATAGATTCAATTGTTCCATTGACAATTGCCCGGCCCTGTCGTGCATTCTGTAATGCAGATGCAATTGCATCAGAAGTGTTTCTGGACTGGAGAGCAACTTCATCAATGGCTACCGACATCTGGGAGATGGCAGAAGAAATATGCCGGACTTCATCTCCTTGCTGAGAAACAGCGTGAGATGCCTGATCAGCAATCTCCTGTGTCGTTTGCCCCAGAGAAGATAGCTCGTTAGCAGAGTAGAGTATTCTGGTACGAATTGCCGTTTCATTCGCTTCTCTCATGATTGTTGCGTGAGCTAAACGACCGGCTTCTGCCGCTGACCCGGAATACATCTCAGCCAGCAGAGCGCTGTCTTCTTTACGCGTCATGTGCTTTACAGCGACTCTCAGAGGAGATAACAATGCCCAGCATATACCTGCGCCAATCAAGCCGGAAACCCCAGAAGCCATGAGCGTATAAACAGGCTCCAGATCAGTAAAGTAACGGAGTAAAGCAGAGGTCATTGCGGTCAGACCAATCACCCCGGATGCCACCAGAGTTGCTGACAGATCATATCGGGAAATTCTTTTGCGTCCCTGATTTACCCGCTGATAAATCTCTTCCGCTCGTTTAATCTGGGATTGTTCAGGGTGAACACGAACAGATTGAAAGCCAATGACCTGAGAGGCCTCGACAATAGGAGTAACAAAGGCATTAACCCAATAATAGTCTCCGTTCTTAGATCTATTTTTTACCACACCCATCCACGGCTTTCCCTGCTTCAGGGTTGACCACATATCTTTAAATACGGCAGGAGGTACATCAGGATGTCGAACGATGTTATGCATCTCTCCCATCAGCTCTTCTCGACTGAACCCGGAAATTTTAACAAAATCATCATTCGCATAAGTGATTCTACCCTTCAGGTCTGTGGTAGAAACCAGAGGAACGCCATCTGGAAAATGTCTTTCAACGCCAGTGACAGGCAGGTTTTTCTTCATATCTGACATCCCTGTACTATCTTTGTTATTTTCTGAATAAAGACTTCAAAAGTCGCAAATGGCTCAAATTAAGGAGAGAAACGGAGCAAATATCAACGCATGCATTCTATACTGTTGAGCGTTTACTTTACTGACCTGCGTCAATTGCAGAAAAAAACAAAACAGATAAAACCCGATCAACTTACAAAGCAGTGGATAAACGGTAAGGGAATCCTGATACCGGGTGATAAGCATGCAGATTGTTTATTTGACAACGACAAAATATGATTTTACAAATGTTTCCAGCAGCAAACTGATAAGCCCGTTTGTAATTACCGTGCTCTTGAATTCAGAGTTGCTTGATTTATTGTAAAGAACAATACTCGCTAATTTTTTTTCATACAATAGTCAAAATTAATCCCCGCCCCCATCACCTCCACCGTCGTTGTCACTACCACCGCCGAAGCCATCATTGTCACTATTGTTTTCCACATTCCTGAACCGGGGTTTTCTCTTCCCAATCCGGCCTGACTGACGTTTTGATTTGTTACTGAATCTCTGCTTCAGCCCCAGGCCAATAATTAAAATAAAAGCCAGAACAACAATTACTTCCATCATGTCACCCATTGTTTATCTGATCTGAATACTTCTGTCTGGCCGCTGAGAAATAACTGAAAACAGATTTTGTCAGCGGCACAGAAGCTATGATCTGAGGCTAATCTTTTACAGGGCCTCAGGTCAGTTTATTTCAGTTTCTCAGTTCTTTAAGTGTATCTGCGACCAAAAAAGCTAATTCAAGTGACTGATCTGCATTCAGACGCGGATCACAGAAAGTATGATAGCGATCTCCCAGATCCTGCTCGGTAATCTGGAAACGACCACCGATACACTCCGTCACATTACGTCCGGTCATCTCCAGATGTACGCCACCGGCAATCGATCCTTCCGCTTTATGAATAGCGAAGAAATGACGCATTTCCTGTAGTACCGCATGTACATCACGGGTTTTAAAGCCGGTAGAAGCCTTGATCGTATTACCGTGCATAGGGTCACTGCTCCAGACCACAGAGCGTCCTTCACTTTGTACCTTGCTAACCAGAGCGGGCATATGCTGCTGGATCTTATCCGCCCCCATACGTACGATCACATTCATACGACCGGGCTTATTATCCGGATTGATGCGATCCAACAGACGAATCAGATCATCAGGGTCTGTTGTCGGACCGGCTTTAACTCCAATAGGGTTATTAACGCCACGACAGTATTCAACATGAGCACCATCCAGCTGACGGGTACGATCGCCAATCCACAGCATATGAGCTGAGCAACCAAACCAGTCTCCGGTCAGGCTATCCTGGCGGGTCAGAGCTTGCTCATAAGGCAGCAACAGAGCTTCGTGAGCCGTGTAAAAACGCGTTTCATTAATGCCAGGAGAACTTGCCGGAGTAATACCGCAGGCATTCATGAAGGCCAGAGTCTCATCAATACGCTCGGCCAGATCATGATAACGCTCAAGCGCCGGGCTTTTTTCAACAAAGTCCCGGTTCCACTGGTGTACCTGATGCAAATCCGCCATACCACCGCGGGAGAAAGCTCTGAGCAGATTCAGGGTTGATGCTGCCTGATTGTAGGCTTTAATCATACGCTCAGGATCAGGTATACGTGCTTCTGCAGTGAAAGCGTTGTCATTAATAATATCGCCCCGATAAGACGGCAGGGTCACACCATCTATGGTTTCGGTATCCGAGGAGCGAGGTTTCGCAAATTGTCCGGCCATACGCCCGACTTTAACCACAGGGCTCTGACCGGCAAAGGTCAGAACAACAGCCATCTGCAGCAATACCATAAAGGTGTCTCTGATATGGTTGGCTGAAAACTCATCAAAGCTCTCGGCACAATCACCGCCCTGCAGTAAAAAAGCACGCCCCTGGGCAACTTCGGCCAGCTCAGCCTGCAGCTGTCGGGCTTCGCCTGCAAAAACCAGCGGAGGCAGTGCCGTCAGCTGACCTTCAACTCTTTCCAGTACCTGCTGATCCGGATAGGTTGGCATTTGCAGGGCGTTTTTTTCTCTCCAGGATGCCGGGGTCCAGATTGTATTACTCATAGCTTGTCCATTTTTTTCATTTTGAATCACCCGAAAAAAGGTGATTACTTCATTGGGTAGGAAGAACAGATAAGGTTCTGATAATTCTGATTAATTCTTCTGACATTACTATGTCAGCCAGCTCAGTGGAACCCTGAAAATCATTCTTTTCATGAAAAGCAGAATAAATTCCTTATCTCAGACAGGTTTCACTGGATTAAAAGAAAGAAAAAACAGAACTGGAGATATTGGCAAAGGTGATCCACCCTTAAAGTCATGCCGTATCGGCTTTTAATGTGCTGTTGAATCATGATTCAGGGTGCTTTGTCTTTACTGTGATGCACGTATCGAAAGGCAGAAAGACAATAAGCATCAACAACAATAAGACCTGTCCTGGAGGTGATGATTATGTTGCTCAGCCATATTCCAGGGATGTTTACTCATCCCGACACTGAGTGGGAGTTGATCAGGGAAGAACACAGTAGCCCAATGAAAATTTACTGGACCTATATCAGCATTCTGGCTGCCATTGGACCTGTGTGTGCTTTTATCTCGACAACACAATTTGGTTGGCGAGTCGGTGATGGCGAACTGACTCGCCTGACAGTAACCAGTGCTCTGCAATTAAATATTCTGACGTATATTGCTATTGTCGCTGGTGTATTCGGCCTTGGCTGGATGATTGACTGGATGTCCCGCACTTATGGTAGCGGACATGATCATCATGCGGCGAATGGCATCGCATTAGCAGCATACTCCTGTACTCCGCTGTTTCTGGCAGGCTTTGCATCTCTTTATCCGGTACCCTGGGTTAATATGCTGGTCTATCTTGCTGCCGCGGCCTATTCAGGCTACCTGATTTATGATGGTTTGCCTCATGTGCTGAAAATTGAAGAAGACAGGGCTTTTTTCTTCTGCGGGGCGATTCTGTCAGTAGCTCTGGTGTATCTGGTTACGACCCGAGTCGGAACCGTTATTATCTGGAATATGGGCTTCACGCCTCAATTCGTTTATGGATGACAAATACCTGTTCTCTCCGAACCAGAGGCTTTAAGCCTCTGGTTGTATCTTTCTTTGACGTCCGACCTCAGCCTGAGAAAAAATATAGCCCGTTCAGCTTTATTTTATCCATAAGCACTATTTCAGCAGGCACTGTATCAGATCGGATTCCAGTGTTTCAGTATCAAACTGTCCAGTGCTGATTAGCTCAAAACGGGAATCACGACGATAAGCAATAGGGTAAAGATCCCTTTCAGTACCTGTCCGATTATAAAACCGCCACTGATCACCTGTTCTGAAAACACCTTTCAGACGGGTTAACCCCGGAATCCTGTCAAGTAAGGCGAGAAGCTTATCCTGATCAAATTCATCATCTCTGTGGAACAGCCATCCGGTGGTATAAAAACCATCTCCCTGCCCTGACAGGCACACTGGCTGCCCCGGTTGAACCTGCTTTAATGCTTCCGCAGCAAAATCTGGATTCTGATCAGGATGATTATGACCATCGTGGTCATGGTCATGGTCATGGTCATGGTCATGGTCATGGTCATGGTCATGGTCATGGTCATGCAGATGTTGTTCGCCAGGGGTATTATGTTTCAGCCACTGACCATCATATTCTCCATTTCTTCCCCATGATAGGAGATCAGGACTGAAAATCCCCTGTTTTGCCTGGCAAACAAATTGTTTTGGAGGAAACATATTGTTAGCTGCGTGTTCAAAACGGGCAACCTGCTGCTCGCTTGCCAGATCGGCCTTATTGATTACCAGAATATCTGACAGACTGAGTTGATCCTGAAAAATATCATTCTCTACAGTCCGCTGGTCTTCCAGAGACCGGGGGTCAACCAGACAGATCACTGCTTTGACATCCAGTGCTTCAGCAAACGTCTCACTGGTCAGGGTATCCAGAATACCCGCAGGATGTCCTATACCTGTCGGTTCAATGATAATACGATCCGGTTTATGGACTCGAATCAGTTTAACAAGAGTGGCTGATAGCACCACGCCTAAACTGCAACAGATACAGCCTCCGGGCAGTTCCTGTACCTGCACTTCAGATCCGGATTGATCTGAAGGGTAGGCAGCCTGATCAATACCAATCTGCCCAAACTCATTAACGATAACAACCCATTTCTCGGTTTCAGGTTTATTTTCCAACAAATGACGAATAGCCGTTGTTTTTCCAACGCCCAGGAAACCTGTAATCAGATGCACAGGTATTTTCTGAAATTTCAAATCCTGACTCCATTAACGAAGAAAATTGTTACTTTATAACATTATATTAACATAATCTCCGAAAGCACGAAGGGCAGATTATTTAAAGTAACGATAAAAACGTTTCAGCTGTAACTGAGCTTCATACAGACTGATAACCCGGAAGCTTAATGTCGTCTTTGGTTGCCTTTGTGCCAGCAGGCCAAGATCAGGCGGATAAACGTAACCAATAACAGGACGATCGGTCAGGCGTTGTCGATCCTGCATCAGAATAACCGGCTGACAGTCATCATCCAGCTGAATACGCCCCACTTCAGCCCCTTGTAATGGCGCAACAGGGTAAAGTGATTTCAGCTGACAACCATTCAGAGTCGTTGCTGATGTATCACTGTCTGGTCGGATCTCCCAACACTGATTAAAGAACAAATCCAGCTGATCAGGAGTAAAATGTCCAGCCTGTTCAGCCAGAATCACTCTCAGCACCAGAGGTTCGCCATAATCAGGAATATAACTGTTGCTTACCCGTTTACCAATCAGCCCTTGCAATGCTTTATCTATTCGATGTTCCTGTTCCGAACACGCCAGAAGATCACCAAATCTCAGCGTTTTCGCAAGAGGAATACCAGCATTATTATCTGAAGGTTCGCAGACCATGCCAGTTGATCCGGCCTGCACAGAAAAGCCACCTTTAACAGCCAGATAAGCACGGGTCCCATTTTTCGGATAACCAAACTCAATCCGATCTCCTGCTCTGACAGGCAGAATTTCCCACCCCGGAGCAGGCTGATCATTGATCATCAGGCTAAGATCCGCTCCGGTGACAGCAATCAGAGTATCAACCTGACTTTGTAATTTCAGGCCACCAAAACAGACTTCTACCGCACCGGCATTCCAGCGATTCTGCAACAAATGGTTTGCCCAGTAGTATGCGTGTTCATCGGCAGCCCCTCCAGAAGAACTACCGTTGCTTCGGGCCCCGGTGATCCCCGTATTCTGAAAGCGGGACATCAGACCAGGGTGAATAACATGAAACCCCTGCTCCTGACCAACGGTACATTGAGTCTTCTTATCTTTCGGTACGAAAGTCTCAGATACAGGCTTTCTCTCTGTAACACTCTGCTTCAGCAGCTCAGGCAGGCGCTGCATAAGGCTCGCACTGCACGTCTGTAAAAGATCAAAACAGATTAATAATGACCGTTCTGCCTGAATAACTTCAGTAATCTCTGCAACATTCTGCTCAAGCCATACTGCGATGTCTTCCAGGATGCCAGTTTCAGAGCATTGAAACTCTCCATCGCACAGCTTAAGTATCAGGCTATCTGCTGAAGCTGCCTGAACAGAAAAAGCATGTTTTAAATCACGCATTTGTCGTTTCCCATCTATCAGGAGAGATCTGTCTGTATTCCTGTACTTTGTCTCTCGCAGGGTCTTTATTCTGAAGACCAGCCCTATCCGGATGAAATAGGCTTTTCATTATTCTTTTGTCATACTAAAGGATAATTCCTGATGGCGATATTCACGATTCAGCGAACATCTGTCGCATTCAGGATAATGCTTGTCATTCCATTCTATTTAGAGTCACCCGTAACGACAAGCCTTTGATTAAACAACCATAAATACCAATATACGGAATCCTGCTATGTACCATGATATATACTCTCAGATACAGTCCATTGATACCCTGAGCTTCAACACTTTAGCAGTATCAACCGGTACGAATATTACTCAGAACGACACTGAACAATCGAATCAGAGCCGTGTAGCAATGATTTACACCGGTGGAACCATCGGTATGAAATCGACAGAGAAAGGGCTGGCTCCTGCCGGAAATATGGCTAATCGCCTGGCAGATAAACTCTTTTCTCTACCAGAAGCACGCAAACTATGCCTGCCGGATTTTGATCTTCTGACACTGAAAACCCTGATTGACAGCTCCAATGCTCTGCCGGAAGACTGGTATAAACTGGCGGGGCTGATCTGGCAGCTCAAAGATAGTTATCAGGGGTTCATCCTTCTTCATGGTACAGATACTCTGGCTTACACGGCTTCAGCTCTGAGCTTTCTGACCTGCGGGCTGGGCAAACCCGTTATCGTCACTGGCTCTCAATACCCTCTTGAATATGAAAACTCGGATGCCCCTGATAATACAGAAGCGGCATTGCGCCTGGCCCGTGAGGAAACGATACAGGAAACCCTGGTGACATTTGGTGGAAAAGTTCTGCGGGGGAATCGTTGCACTAAAACCAGCACTTTCAGTCATCAGGGTTTTAGCTCTCCGAATGCGCCTGAGATAGGACATTGGAAGGAAGGCGCATTCAAAATTAATCAGGCGTTATTATCCCCGGTTTCTGAGTCAGAACATAATTTATGTGGTCAGATTTTACAGGCTGCTCAGACAGATTCTCCTCTGGTCAGCGTTATCAAACTCTATCCGGGCATACGTGCAGAAATGTTACAGCCATTGCTGAGCTACCCGGTTAAAGCTGCTGTTCTGGAGACCTATGGCAGCGGAAATATACCGGATCAGAATGAGGCTTTGCTCGAGCTGCTGCATCAGGCATCAGAAGCAGGTATTGCTATTATTAATCGTAGCCAGTGCCCTGAAGGTCCGGTTAGTACCAGTTATGCAGCAGGCTCCGCATTAACAGAGGCCGGGGTCATTGCCGGACATGATATTACCTGTGAAGCCGCATTTACAAAACTACACTGTCTGATTCAGGCTGGCCTCAGCGGGGATCAGTTGAAACATGAATTTTCACGTAATTTATGCGGTGAAATGAGCCTTTAATACAGGTTTCGTTTTGCTTTCCAGACCTGTGAAACAAGCCCTCCGACTCTGCTGAGGGCTTGATCTTTTTTCCTCTGCCATATGTTCTCTGTCCTTACTTCTGGTCAACCAACCTCTATGCTGCTCAGCATAGACACAGATATGTATTTTCTGACCTTTGAGCAAAATATTGCAATTACAACAACAAAGATTTTTAATACCCTTGCATGGAATAACGAAAATAAAGGTCGTGCTACTATGACAAATAATGCATTAACTCCTCTGGCAGATTTTACTGAATACCCTGTTGAAACGATGGTTCAACGTTCAGAAGACTTCTACCAGCAAATCAAACGACGCCATAGTGTTCGTCAATTCTCAAATCGTCCGGTAGATAAACGTATCATCGAAAACTGTATTCGATCAGCAGGAACAGCGCCTAGCGGAGCCAATCATCAACCCTGGCATTTTGTGGCAATCAGTGACCCTGATGTTAAAAAAGAAGTGCGGGAAAAAGCAGAAATAGAAGAAAGGCAGTTTTATGCCGGACGTGCAGGTGAGGAGTGGCTGAATGCCCTCAAACCTCTGGGAACCGATGACCAGAAGCCTTTTCTGGAAACAGCCCCCTGGTTGATTGCTATTTTTGCTCAATCAACCGGAGGTATTGAAGCCGGAGATAATAGAAAGAATTACTATGTGCGCGAGTCTGTTGGCATTGCAACAGGCATTCTGATTGACGCCCTTCATAATGCGGGCCTGGCGACACTGACTCATACTCCGAAACCCATGAAGTTTCTGAATGAAATCTGTAAAAGAGACGCCAGTGAAAAGCCTTATATTCTGATGGTTGTGGGCTATCCTAGTGAAGATGCTACTATTCCGGTCCATGCAACCAGAAAAAAATCTTTGCAGGATATATCAACTTTTCTATAAGACAAATGTCAGTTCTGCTCTGCTGCAAAAGCAGAATGATGTGACAAAAAGTTATGTCACTATCTTCTTATGACTTTTTTTGCGCCAGCGGATCAACTCTTTCTGATCCGCTGGAATATCCCCTTCTTTTTCTCGCCAGTTTTCTGCCTGATCTGCCAGAATAGCTTCGGCCCGGTCCTCTAACAATGCCAGCATACGCTTCATTTCAGCCAGTTCCTGTTCTGTCAGTATTTCTGTTAATCGTTCTGAACGCTGATCAATACCGATACTGATTTGTTCATATAAGGCTTTGCCCGCACCAGTCAGAACCAGCATTTTAACCCGGCGACTGCTAGGCGATGCTTCAAAATCAAGATATCCCTTTTTATGCAAAACAGATACGGCACGACTTACCGTATAAGAATCTACCCGTGTCTGATAAGCAATATCTGCTGAAGAGATTGGCATATAAGAGCCTACATTTAACAGAACCCTTAGCTCTCTTGGCCCCAAATCGGCAGCAGTCCTGATATTAATATCCCTGTCCAGCATTAATAAATTACTGATGACAGCCATGCGAAATGGCAGGTGCTCATATAAATCTAACGGATCTGAAAGACGGCTAGTCAATCTGAAAGCCTGTTTTCGCGAAGACGTATCTGTCATTGAACAATTACCTGAGCCTGTTTAAAAGGGCAGAAGACAGAAAAACCTGGATAACCAGATAAAAATGCTGATCAGAGGTGTCTGGATGATACCTGCTTATTCTGATAAGCAGGCATTCTGCCTTGTATTTTATAGCGGCACATCAATTCGTATCTTTATTAGCAACATAGTTATCAGCGGCCACTTGCAGGAAATGAGCAATCCACTGCGCTAATAAAACAGAATCTGTCGGTTCATCCAGCGATTCCAATGCCTGTCCGCACAATACCTTTGGAAAAGCAATGCCCAACTCTTCTGTCAATAACGCATGCTCATAATCCCGATTAAATTCCGGGTGTCCCTGGAAGGAGATAATGTGCTGACCATAGGCTAACGCCGCATTCTGACAAAAGTCTGATGATGCAACCCGGCGTGCAGCTGGTGGACAAACAATAACCTGATCCTGATGCAATGCATTAATCGCAAATGAATCCGGGGCGCTATCTGGTAATAAAGACTTATCTGTCAGCTCGTAACGCTGAACGCCCAGAGACCAGCCTCCGGAAAACTGTTCGACCCGACCACCAAGAGCTTCTGCAATAATCTGGTGCCCAAAACAGATCCCGGCCAGAGGCTTTCCGGCCTCATTCAATTTAACAATCAGCTGCTTCAGCGGAGCAATCCACGGCAGATCATCATATACACCATTCACAGAGCCAGTAATCAGCCAGGCATCACATTCATCAGTATCACAAGGGAAGCTTTCTTCTGCGATCTGATATACCTGATAACTAAAACGTTGTTCCGAGTGATCAAACAAACGCATAAACATATCGGCAAAAGTGCCATGCTGCTCCTGAAGCGCGGAGGGCCCTTTATCAGCAGCGAGAATACCCAGTTTCATTATCAGATTTCAACCAACTTATCATTCATTACATATCCGGACAGCAGCTGCTGAATACCCCATAATCGGAGAGTCAATACTGTCATATAAAAGCTTGTGCCCGGATGCTTATCAGCGTCAAAAAGATGACATTATTGCATTAAACTAAGATCTTTACCTGGCAAGACTGTAACCATTTGATACCAGACACTGAAAGCATTCTGTAATCATTATGATTCGAATGCTTTTACAGACCGCTCTACCGTTACATCAGCGATATAGACGATTTTAAAAAGCTGTACTGCCACTTACAACACTGGCAATAATATAAACAACATTATTTTTCAGACTATTGATCATGAAATGATCAGTAATGCCGGAGGTATTGATACTATTGATGCCTGATCCGCAATCCGGGTTAGCACAATACCTTCTGATTCCCTCGTAGAACCAGGCAGGCCTTACTGATTTTTTAGTATCGATAGTCCAGTAAAATCTGGTATATCAATCAGATCAGATGCTGATAAACTTAAAATCGCATAAAACATACCTGACTACTCTTGAAGACTGTCTGCATCCTCATCAAACCTAAGGAATTAGAAAATGTCTACAGCCGAACATTTAGCTCAACTGGGTGTAACGATTGAACAGGCCCGAGACTTTATTATCAGCAATGTCAGCCAGCCATCTGTGATCTATAACATATCTGTACAAAATAATATAACAGCACAAATGCTGGCTGAAATTTATGGTGGCGTAACAGAAGGCGATGTTGTTGCCTTCTTTAATATCAGTGGTCTGGATGGCAGCGCCCTGACTGAAGATTCGGGTAATACCGGTGGAGATAATCTGCTCGCGACAGCACAGTCACGCTCGGTAACCGATTCAGATTATGGCTCTTTGCCAACGACGGGTGACAGTCCGGCAGTCGAATCAGGCTCATACTGGGAATCGACCAATCTGACTTACTCTTTCAACAATGCAGAACCCGCAGATTATGCTGATGAAGGACTGACAGGCTTTATTGCTTTTCCTGAAGCAGCAAAAGTACCCACTCGGGCATCATTTGAAGATATTGAAACCTTTTCTAATCTGAAATTCACCGAAGTTGCTGATGAGGGTGATATTCGGCTGAATGCTGTACAGCAGGAAGGAAATACCGATGGTTATGCATATTTCCCGGATGGGACTTCACTGGGTGGGGATGTATTCCTGAACAATGCCTATACCACAACAGATCAGTATCAGGCGGGAAGCTCAAACTACTTTACAGTTGTTCATGAACTTGGCCATGCTCTTGGCCTGGAACACACCTTCGAAGGGGATGCCAGCCTGCCGGCAGATATTGAAAACGTGACTCACTCTGTCATGTCTTATACCGACCACCAGACACATACTCTGAGCTTTATTATCGAAGACGGTTCCATTTATTCGAATTATGTCGATAATCACTACAACACTGATTATGCCTATTATGACGTCATAGGCCTTCAGGCAGCTTATGGCGCTAATACCAGCCATAATACTGGTAATAATACTTATACTGTTAACTTTGACAGCACCAGTCATGACGTAATCTGGGATGCGGGTGGTACTGATACTATTGACGCATCTTCAGCGACCGGTGAAAGCCATATTGACTTGCGTGCAGAACACTTCTCATCCATTGACATTCGGGATGCCATTACCCAGGCTGCTGATACTATTACAGAAATGGGTATCACAGACAGTAACTATATCACCTTTATCCAGGAGCAGTATCAGGATATGGCGTCTACTGGTATTTTGTTTACCGGTGAGAAAAATCTGGCAATCAGCAAAGGAGTCTGGATTGAGAATGTTATTTCCGGGGCGGCTAATGACCAGATTCAGGATAATGCTGTTGATAACATCATCACAACAGGGGCTGGCGATGATGTAATTTCTTTGACAGAAGGCGGGTTTGATACCGTTAATGCTGGAAGTGGAAATGACCGGGTTAGCTTTGATGTCAGTTCCGACTCTGTACAGACAGAACAGCAATCTGATGGCAGCTATCTGGTTGTAGGCAGTGATTTTGCCGCTCAGCTGACCGGTGTTGAAACTCTGGAATTCACAGATACTTTTATGACACTTGCATGATTAATACGCGATTAATAGTGATATATTAATAAAAAGGAGGGGCTTCCCTCCTTTTTAATGCGTTTTATCTGACTTCAGACAGTAGCTTTACCAGGTTCCTGTTCAGAGCCTGATGAAAAAGTAATCCGATTCGCCAGCCAGTTCAGTAATACACCGTACATAGGGACAAATAAACCAAGACTAATCAATAGCTTAAAACCATAGTCGACCAGAGCGATCTCAACCCAGTGCTCTGCCATAAAAGCATCCGGGCTCTGGTAAAATGCGATGCCAAAAAAAGCCAGAGTATCCAGTGCATTCCCCAGTACTGTCGACATTGCCGGTGCAAGCCACCATGGGCCTGATGTGCGTAAACGGTTAAAGACATGTACATCAAGAATTTGCCCCAGCAGATACGCCATAAAACTGGCTATAGCGATGCGGGCAACAAACAAATTGAACTCTCCCAACCCGGATATCCCCTGGAACTGCCCTTCGTAGAAGAGTACAGATAACAGATAAGATAAAGCCAGAGCAGGAATCATTACCCTGAAAATAATCTGGCGGGCCACAGCAGCCCCATAAATTCTTACCGTCAGGTCTGTAGCAAGAAAAATAAACGGGAAAGTAAAGGCTCCCCATGTGGTATGAAAACCAGCAAGAGTAAAGGGTAACTGAACCAGATAGTTGCTCGAAGCAATAATAATAAGATGAAAAGAAACCAGAATAGCCAGAGCATTACGCTGCTGGACAGCAGAAAAAGAAGACATAAATTGCCAGACCTTTTTGTTACCTGGGGTAAGGGAACCCAGAAATGGATTGATAGCCGACGTTACAGTCGCCTTGCAGGCGCAGGATTATAACGGCAAAGCCAGTTCAATCTCAAACATCCTTGTTCAGCTAAAATTAATCAGACCTCAGGCAATTCGAATTCATCCAGCTCATTAGTCTCAACTGTGCGCATAATTTTCAGATGGGCCAGAGCCGGCATCATCAGATCCATTTCAGGCTGACTGGTTAGCATACTCTGATCATGGCCAAGCAGAATGCGTATAACCGGGCGAGTCCTGTTATCAGGATTAATTGCTGTCACAACAGCAATTTGTCCTCCTTCCAGTTCAACCACACAACCAGGAGGATAAACTCCCAGAGCCTGAATAAACTGTTCAACCAGCTCCGCATCAAATAGTTTAGAGCGCCAGCTGTACAATTTTGCTAAAGCTTTTGTTGGGCTGGAAGTTTCACAGAAGAAGCGCTCCCGTGTCATCGCTTCATAGGTTGTGGTAAGCCCCAGAATACGAGCAAAGAAAGGGATACGGTCTCCTTTCAGCCCCTGAGGATAACCGGAACCATCATATCGTTCATGATGGCCGCCAATCATCTCCCTCAGCTCTGGAATGGCTGAAAAATCTTCATGTAAGCCAACAAAGCTTACGCCATCCACCACATGCTGTTCAATAATAGCTCGCTGTGATTTATTTAATGGCCCCGGATGATGCATCAGATTGTCCGGAACTTTCAGCATGCCAATATCATGCAGCAGAGCACCTAACCCCAGTACACGTATGCTGCGTTTATCCAGTTTCAGGTGTTTTGCCAGTATCATGGTCAGAATACAGACATTGACGGATTTTTCTGCCAGCGTTTGTTCTTTTTCTTTAAGCCGCGATAATAGAAGTAATGAACCTGAATCCTCCAACACGTCACTGGTCAGAGTAGTGACAGACTCTTTCAACTTATCACTATCAATAGCATTCCCGTTCCTGATATCAGCAAATACATTTTTAACATCTTCAACTGAAACTGAAATATGGTTCTCTAAGCTTTTTAACTTCATCCTTGCGGGCAGAACCTCTTCCGTACTTTCCTGTCTGGCTTCCGGGGCATTGCCATCTAAAGACTTTTTCGTCTGTCCTTTACCGCTGAAACCCGGTTTTACAGCACTTTGGCCTTCGTCGCTATAACGTTTTCTCAGGTGATTAGTAGAAGATAATGCAGACTCATTCAGGTCAATGACAATGGTTTTACAGTACTCCTCCAGCAAGCGCAGATCTTTTTCATTGCTAATGGTAAATGCATTACGCCAGAAAGGGGACTTCAGCCAGCTGATATCCAGCTCAACTACTCTCATTCCGACACGAGCTTCTTTAACTTCGATTTCTTTACGCATACTGTCAGATTTTTAAGCCTGCAGGCCTTCCCGACTAAGAGTCTTCCTCTAATGAATAAATAAGGCGGTCACTCCATTTTATCGCCTCTTCATAATGTCTTTGAATGCTGATCTCTGGTGCTGCACACTCAGCGCAGGCGCTACATCCCTGACGACTGTATTGCTCAGCGCAACGAGCCATATCCAGATAATTCAGATCAGTTTCTTCATTATGAGCCTGATGAGGATTATTTTCCTGAACAAACAATCGCTTAATATCATCTGATAACTTTAATTCTGCTATTAACTGAGACGTAGAACAAGATAAAACCATAGAAATGGCTAAAAAAGTCCCTACAAGAAACCCCTTATCGCCATCCAGGCCTTCTTTTTCCTCAGCCATAAACTCAGACATCGCTGCAACCATAAAGACTCTCGCGATCACAGCATCGGTACATTCTGCCATCCGGGTAACCGACATCAGCATAATAAAAGCTTTAAGGCGAACCAACCCGATCATCAGAATAGCCTGGCGAACAGAGCCTATCTGAGTATCTTTTTTCAGGCATAAATTTGACACATAACGCATCAACCGATAGTACAGCCATGGGTCTGATTTAATCAGCTCTTCTAACTCTGACACTTCAACCGCTGGATCACACAAACGATTAATCAGAGAGATTAATTGTAATTCAGAAGATAAAAAAGTTTTGCCGGTTACCTTCTCTGGCATAGCAAAATAATATCCCTGAAACAGTTCAAAGCCAGCTTCCATGCACCACCGGTACTGCTCTTCACTTTCAACCTTTTCGGCCAGTAGTTTGACAGGGTAGCGATTCAGTTCAGGCAGTACCTGCCCGATTTCTCCTCGGGTCGTATTCATTACATCGATTTTTACAATATCGGCCAGAGGTAAAAAAGCTTTGGTCATTTCATCAAAAGCATAATCATCAAGAGCAATACGATACCCCTTCTTTTTAAGCTCTGATACTCTGGCGAGGTTACGAGATGTTGCAGGAATGGTTTCCAGTAATTCAATTACCACCCTGTCTTCAGGCAAAGCCCAGTCTTCAACCCACTCCAGAGCCTGCTCTGATAAATTGATAAACAACCATTTATCGGTATCAGATAAGGTATCCCCTTTTTCCATTAAACTAGAAACCAGTACCTGAGCTGTTGCCATAACGGGCTGTTCAATAAGTGCCGAAGTACTGTTTTTATGACTTCGGTACAGCAATTCGTATGCTATTACATTCCGTTCACTATCCAGAATGGGTTGCCGCGCAAAGACGTATTCTCCGACCAACTCCTGTCGCTCATATATCATCAGGAACTCCTTTTCTGATTTTCATTGGCGCACATAAAATCCATAGCAGATACATCATAAAGTAATAATTCTATTTTTACCTTCGTCTTATTCCATAGCAATGCCTGGAACAGGCATTGCCCAAAAAACAGTCAATATTATGATATATATCAAATAACACCTGGTTATTTATTCATCCATTGTAAACACTTGAAACCGGAATTATTTACAATAAAATATATAAGCTTTTGCTTTTTAAAGAATTTTATCATTCTGACACATGTGATCAATATGCTGCAGCTATCACAGTCTATCAGGAGCCAGCAATGACCAACTCAGGTAATAAGCCTTTTAAAACTCCGGAGCCCGGAGAAACTATGGTTTCAATGACAGATAAGGAAGGGCGCATTACCTATATCAACAGAGTCTTTATGCGTGTTTCTGGCTACTCAGAAAACCAGCTTGTCGGAAACAGTCATAATGTTGTTCGCCATACAGAAATGCCAGCCTGTATCTGGCATGGGGTATGGCAGCGTTTAAAACAAAACGATGAAGCCTTTGTTCTGGTTAAAAATAAAGCACAGGATGGTAAAACACTCTGGCTGTTTTCTGTCATCTATCCCATCATGGATGCCCGAAATAACAAAGAGGGCTACTATGCCGTGCATTATCCTGCACCGGATGCCATGGTAAAACTGATAGAACCGATTTATCAGCAGGTCCTGAAAGCAGAACAGCAGGATTATCAACGAGGCATTGCCTGTCTGGAAAAATTGATTCAACAAGCAGGGCATCAAAGTTATAGCGAATATTTGCAAAAAGCACACTTTAATACAGCTGAGGGTATTGCAAAGCAACAAAGCCAGTATGAATCCACTTACGCCAGAACCACCTCTCAGGAGAGCGCTTTCTGGCCATTTCTTCGCTCACAGATTCGTATCACTCAGATTGGTCATGTCTTTCTGGCTGTCGCTGTCACCGCAATCAGTACGTTTTACTATGATGCGGCACACTGGTTATGGCTTTATCCCGTTATTGTTATCCTGCTACTGCTGGCGCAACACAGAGCAACATCCAGAGCATTTAACGTGTTGCACCGGATTCACAGAACAGTCAAACGCTCAAAACTGGGAGAGTTACACCACAGAGTGAATGATGTTGCCGGGCTGGGTGAAGTCGGGCAGGTGGCCTGGGAGATGAATGAGCTGCTTGATCAGATGCAGAGTTTTTACCTCGAGGCCGACAGCGCTTTTCAGGATACACTGGAAGGAGAAACTCATCGATATGCTCTGACAACCGGAGTATCAGGACTTCCGGCCAGGTCTCTGCACCAGCTGAATCATGGATTAGATGCTATCAGAGAGGTCAATAAAATCAGCTCTCGCAATGAACTCATGTCAGAGCTTAATCAGATTAATGTGAATCGTCTGGTACCGAACCTGGCGACAATTCAGACTGATTTGACTAACGTTATAGATGAGATCAGGGTCGCATTGGATACTGCTACGACCAATCAAAGCGATGTCAGAGACAGTGAAGACATTATTGCAAAAATGCTGAAGCAACTGGCAGTAATCTCCGGAGTTCTGGGGAATATTCAAGGGTTGGTTGAACGACTGGACGATGATGGCCAGCAGGTTATCCAGGCACTCAGCCTGATTTCTGACATTTCAGAACAAACCAATCTGCTGGCACTGAATGCTTCCATTGAAGCCGCAAGAGCTGGAGAACATGGCCGTGGGTTTGCAGTAGTGGCTGATGAAGTCAGAACCCTGGCTGGACGCTCCAAAGATGCAGCAGACACCATCAGCCGTATTATTGAAAGTTTCAGTCAGCGTTCTAAGCAGATGAAATCGGCTTCAGAACAGGCCGGACAGGAAGCGGCTGTACTGAATCAGAATATTGATGGTCTTCATAAGACATTTGGTAAACTGGCCTTATCTGCAACAGATACCCACAGCCGTTTAGCTCTGGCCAGTGATAAAAACTTCACTGTTCTGGCCAAGGTCGATCACATTGTTTACAAACAAAGAACTTACCTTGGTATTCAGGACCTGGAAAAACACCAGTCAGAGGTTCAGTCAATCCAGGTTGATCACCACAATTGTCGACTGGGGCGCTGGTATGAAGAAGGCGTTGGCTATCAGCAGTTCAGTCACCTGAAAAGCTTTAAAGAGCTGGAAAAACCTCATGCTGCCGTTCATAAGTGTGCACGATATGCTGTCGACCTGTCAGCAAATGACTGGCAGAACAATAAACAAATTCGTCAGGAAATCATTGCAGCGATTGAACGGGCCGAGTCAGCCAGCGATCAGGTGATGCATTTGCTGGATAAGATGGTGGATGAAAAACACCTGAATGCCAGTTAATCTACCGGAAATGAATAAACTCTGACCTGTATTCACCAGTGACAAACCGGTGAATACCGGGCGTTTTTTATGCATAGCGATTATTGCCAGAAGAGTGCTGGCTCAGTCAGTTTCTACCAGCACTTTATACATAATATAGCTATCCACATACCCCAGCTGTCCATGCTGATAAGCATCGGGAATCGTGCCTATAATCTGAAACCCCATGTTCTGCCATAGTCTGACGGCTATATCATTGGTCGATACAACCGCATTAAACTGCATTGCTCTGAATCCCAGTTCTGCGGCTATTGCTTGTGAATGCAGGCATAGCTGAGAGGCTATGCCCTTCCCTCTGCTCGCTTCACTGACCATATAACCGCAGTTGCATATATGACTACCAGGCCCCATAGCATTGGCCTTGATGTAATAGGATCCCAGAATCTTCCCGCTTTCTTCATAGACAAAAGTTTTAATCGGCATTTCACACCACAGTTGCCAACCTTCTTCAAAGTTCATATCCGGATCAAATGCATAGGTCTCCCGGGCTTTGACAATGGTGTGAAAAACAGGCCAGAACGCTTCAAAGTCTGGTTTTGTCATTTCTCGAATCATACTATTTCTCTTTAATCCATAACCTTTTTTGATGCCGTAAGCAATCGCTCCGCTCTCATGAACCAGAGAATATATTCAAACGTTTAATAGTGAAATCAGTATTATGCCGGAGGACGCAGATTCATTGTTATGAGAAGCAATCTGCTATGCCTATCAAAAACTCAACAATCTACATCTGATTTGAAGTTCCGGGCCTGAATATCCTTTGATTACCATGTCATTAGCGGGATGGCGGATCAATACAGCAAACAGTCAATATAAGCAGGATCATAACCTGTTTACTGAAGCCACGGGCATGCCCATTAATGCCGGAGAATCCGGTGCTGCAGAACAACTTCTCATTCCGGCCCGAAAGTGAATATCGGGCAAACTCTGGTACAGATCTTTAACGTGGCCGGCATTCACCAGAGCTTCAACGACGCACTCAAGAGGGTTTGGCCATATACCTGTAATACAGGTTTCTTCTGGGAAAGAAAAACTCTCATCAGGCGGATTAAATCGTGTTTTATCTCCTGAATTGCCACCTCTGGCATCCAGACGAACCCAGCCAGAATGTGCCAGATATACGGCATTGATACCATGTAAACGAAATTGAGTCGCGCCCCATTCATTAGGTACCCGCTGATAACTGAACCCGGCAGGAATGCCATTAGCCCTTAGCAGAGCAGCAAACAGGTGGCTCTTGGCAAAACAGCAGCCATGTTTGTTCCGCAATACCTCAGAAGCTTTCAATACCACAGTCTCTTTCTGGTACTCCCAGCTATGGCGAATTTCGTCTCTGACCCACTCAAAACTTCTGCGAACCAAAGAGATAGGATCATCATCACCTTTCGCCAGATAACTGGCCAGCGCTAATACTTCCGGGTGATCCCAGTTAATAATAAGTGTTGATCGCAGAAAAGGACTCATAGCAGCAACTCTTAGCTGATAATTATACTTACCAGCTTGCCGTGATGAGATGACAAATCATTGAAAAACAGATGAAAGCTTAATGAATCGTAAAAAAAGTGACAACCTGTCAGGTATCCAGCAAACTGGACATCACCATTCTCAGTTTCATCGGTTTAACTGGTTTATTAATTAACTTGTATTGAATCGATTCTATCAGAGCATTCAATTCTCTGGAGTAGTTTGCGGTAATCATCAACACGGGCACCGGGGGCGATAATTGCTGATTCAGTACCCTGGCAACATCCAGACCTGTTTCGTCATTATCCAGATGATAATCGACCAGCAGTAAGTCAGGCCGGAAGCCATCCTCAATCAGCACCAGAGCTTCCTGGCCATTCATGGCTGTCATGACATCCATACCCCAGCCGTCCAGCAAGCGCTCCATACCCGAACAGATTGCCGGATCATTATCCAGCACCAGTACCGGTCTGTTTGTCAGGGGATCAGAGGACAGATCATTACGTACCGAAATCTCCGACGATAAGGCTACATTATCAGCCACAGGCACATCCACAGAGAATACAGAGCCTTTGCCTGGCACAGAACGAACGGAAATAGCGTGATTCAGTACTCGAGCCATTTTATCGACAATAGCAAGCCCAAGCCCCAGACCACGGTCATCGATAGCCGGGCTTCTTTTCAATCGGCTGAACTCCCGGAAAATTTCGCTTTGCTTTTCAGCTTCAATACCCTCACCGGTATCCCAGACTTCAATGCGCAGTACATCGCCACGTCGACGTGTCGCCAGCAGGATCTGCCCCCCCTGTTGAGTGTAACGACAGGCATTGGATAAGAAATTACGCAGGATGCGACCCAGTAACTGGGAGTCAGTTCGAATAGCCTGTGAATGAACCCGAGAGCGGAATGCCTGATTCTGGCTCTGACAGATCTCACGATATTCATTAATCAGGTTGTTCAGCAGGTCTCCTACAGAAAAAATATTAAGCTCAGGCTCAACGACCCCCGCATCCAGTTTAGAAATATCCACCAGCGCTCCGAGCAGGGCTTCTACATCATTCAGAGACGCTTCTGTGGAGTTCACCAACTGCCGTGCAGGTGCAGACAATGTCATATCGGACAGCGCACTGTTAAACAGTCTGGCAGCGTTCATTGGCTGCAACAGGTCATGACTGATAGCTGCCAGGAACTTTGTTTTCGACAGGTTAGCTTCTTCTGCCTGTTTTTTAGCTTCCATAAGATGCTGCTGGGTATTTTTCCTTTCACGAATTTCCTGTAACAGTTGTTCATTCAGGGAGGTCAGCGCTGCAGTACGCTCCTGGACTCTTTGCTCCAGCAGTATGTTAGCGTTTTTCAGCGCTACAGCTGTCAGGCGGCGTTCTGTAATATCCTGAGTCAGTACAAAAAAGCCTGTGGTTTGCCCGTCCGAATCGACCTGCGGCACATAGGATTTATGCACAAATCGAGCTTCACCATCATTGTTAGCCTCTTCCAGTTCAAAACTGACAGTATCTCCCTCCAGAACCTGATCAATATAGGTCTGCAGCCTGGCCAGCTGCTCTTTCGAATACACCTGGTCAATCGGGCAACCCTGCAGTTCGTCCTTGTTCATGCCCACCCACTCCTGGTAGGCGCGGTTGGTGAATTCAAAGGCCAGCTCAGAGTTCACATAACCAATCATTGCTGGCAGAGCATCGGTAATCAGACGCATTTTCTGCTCGCCTTCCCTCAGGGCTCTGGCATAAAGGCTGCGCTCTGTAACATCTGTAAAGGTAATAACGCAGCCACCTTCCTGACGAGCGACCTGGCGTAGCTCCAGAATGGACTGATCTGGCATCAGTAACTCTACCGGGGTCATCAGTTCACCCGCCCCCTTATCAGAGTTGCAACGTTCAAGTCCGGGCCAGACCGGTAAGCCGGCAGATGAACAGAACAGATCAATAAAATCCTTACATCCTGCCAGGTCTTTTTCAGTGAGCCCGGCCAGCTGATAAAGGCGACTGTTCCATACCTCAGGTGTACCGCAGTCACTGATCAGAACAACACCCTGCGACAGGTTCTCCAGAGTGCTCTGTAAAATTCGTGATTTTTCTGCCAGAGCTTCTTCTCTCCTGGCTGTCTCAATCGCTTTCAGCTGTGTGATATCGGTATACAGAACCGTGAGATCGCCGTTATCGGTCTCACGCTGATTAACCTGAATCCAACGGCCATCCCTCAGACGAATGACCTGACCATACGCTTGCTGGTACAGTGCCAGCTCATCTTCCGAAGCTACGTTATGCAACAGGGAGCCTCTGGCAAAGTCATTAATGGCGGACTGACTCATACCTGGCTGGATATGATAGCCATACTCCTCCAGGATCTCCCGATACCGGCTGTTACTCAGTACCAGACGGCGCTGAGAGTCAAACAGGACAAAGGCATCATTCATACCCTCAATCGCATCCATCAGACGATGATGCAGGGTTTCAATCTCAATATGAGCCCGCTTCAGAGCCTGATTGCTGTCTCTGAGTTCTGCAAGAGCCTGATTCAGAGCGGCTGTTCTCTCTCTGACCTGCTCAGCCAGTAAAGCTGAGTTTTCAAATGCAGCATAAGCCCGCCCTCCCATTTCAGGAGCAGCTTCAACCCGATCAATCAGGGCTGCATTAATCTTTCTGAGTTTCTGGTTCTCCTGCTGAAGCTCCGCCAGCTTTTGCTCCAGTGCCCGGTTTTGCTCTGCTACCTGTTCAGCCATCTGATGTTAAGCCCCTGTCTTATGGACTGCCCTACTGATAAAATGTACTGCCAGAGGCCGGTTTAAATGATTTATTACCTATGGCAATGCCAGTAAAAGTCGCATTCAGATGAATACCATTCACATGCTCACCATACGTATGAAAACCAATTAACGGATACCCGGACAGCAATTCAGATACTTCTTGCAGCTGTTTCTTTTCCTTCAGCTCTAGCAGACGAAAAATACAATCAAACCCGAGAATCAACTGTTGCTCTCCCAGCTGAGCCTCAATCTGATCCAGCAGCGTTTCCAGCCCATCGGCAATATCCAGATGATGGTTTTTTCGCAGTACAATACCCCGCTCAACCGCACAATAAAAACTCAGGCTACCATCATCGTTAACTCGCCTGACCGCCCGGACAAAGCCTTCTCCGGCAATACGGACACTCAGGGTGTGGCAGGCAAAAAGCGCAGGAGATAACTGATCTACGGGTACACCAACGGCTCTGGCATAGGCTTCTGCAGCGGGTTCAGCATTCAGCTCTTTAACGCAACGATGCTCACTGTCAACATCAGTGACAACCAGAATCTCATCGGTTTCTTCAACATGCTTCTGGGAAAATACCATAAAGGGGTAATCAGTATTGATCAGCATAAGCACCGCTGCATTCTGATAACAACGGCCTTTATAGGACACACGGGTCTGGGCAAAATCAAGATCATCACCGGCAGAACCTCCCAGTAACGGGATACTGCCAAAAGCGGCATTCAGTGTATTCAGTACAATTTCTTCATGTTCTGACATGCCATCCAGTAAGGCCAGCACAAATGTATTGCCTTTAACCGGTGCTTTCTGATTCAGCTGACATCGCTGCATCATATTGCTCATCAGTTGTTGTGCGGCAGAAAAATCAAAACTGTCCATCTCTTCAATCAGGGCTGTTTCGATGGTAAATCCCTCTCTTGAGAAACCCACAGCACAGACACTGCCCTGCATATAGCCTAAAGGAGTAATCTCTCCGGCTGTACTGCATCCCATGATGATTTGATCAGGGAAAGCCTGCTGCAAACGTTCAGATATCTGATCAATATCCTGCTGCGCGGAACAGAAGAACAATACCCAGCCAAGATCAGCCAGATTCAGCTGCTCTGTCAGTTCTCGAGCGCACTGTTCGGGGTCTCTGGCATCAGAAACCGCTGTATATACCGCAACAGACCCGGATTCCGATATATCAGATTCTGATTGTTCACATCGAGATACATTGGCGCTTGTAACAGCGTCTGCCAGCATATTATTCACTCCCCGGCTGTCACTGCGAATCGAGTGGGTATCATCATCAGGATTCGGAACAGTTACAGATTGGCCATACAGAGCTGTTTTTATAGTCTTTGTCACACCTGTTCACCATACCTCTCATTGTGCAGATCAGCCCTACCAGAGGACAGACACTTCTGCCAATTTTAAAGCCACCTTTTTACTACGACTATAAGCGGTTAGATATAAGTCCGAAGTACTATATTGCGACAACCGCCTCCCTACCTAAGATTGTCTGAGCCAATCGGCACACAATACAACAACAACTCTGATCTGAGTGTAAAGTAGCAGATCATCACAGAGGTACTGAATTATGTGGAAAAAACCAAGTTATAAAGACCTGCGTATTGGCTTCGAAGTAACTATGTACTTCAGCCACCGCTAACAGTGGGCCTGTGAAGGCCCCGGAAGCGCCTGAGTCATAGGCGCTTCTCTGATTTCTGACAGATCATCTCAGATAACGAATACCCGAAAGAATACAGATAACAATAAGAAGAGTTAAGGCTATTTGCCGGGCTCTGCACAGTTCAGGCACTGCTGCCGGAGACCGGAATTATAGCGACGCTTCCTGCCCGGAGTCAGCATATGCACATCAGAGTATTAGGTTCAGCCGCCGGAGGTGGTTTTCCTCAGTGGAACTGCAACTGCCCTAACTGCAGTGGTATTCGACAGGGGACAATCAAAGCCACGCCACGTACTCAGTCCTCTATTACGGTCAGTGCCGACGGCGAAAACTGGCTGCTGTTTAATACCTCTCCTGATATTCGTGCTCAGCTGGAGTCATTTACTCCTCTGCAACCCGCACGCTCTGTCAGGGATACCGGCATCTCCGCCATCATGCTGATCGACAGCCAGATTGATCATAGTACCGGACTACTGATGCTCAGAGAAGGCTGTCCTCACACTGTGTATTGCACCGACATGGTTTTTCAGGATTTAAGTAAAGGTTTTCCTATTTTTCCTATGCTTGAAGCATGGAATGGTGGCCTGAAGCGTCGGCCGATCCCTCTGTACGCAGAACCTTTTCATCTGCCTGAAGTCCCCGGATTGCGTTTGCAGGCCGTTTCTCTGAGCAGTAAGGCCCCCCCTTATTCGCCACACCGGCATGACCCTCACCCAGGGGACAATATCGGTCTTCTGATTACTGATACCAATACCGGTGGCAAGCTGTTTTATGCTCCGGGGCTGGGTGAAATCGAAGAACACCTTTTGCCTCTGATTGATCAGGCGGATTGTCTGCTGGTAGACGGTACTCTGTGGCAGGATGACGAGCTGATCGAGCTGATGGGCGCAGATAAACGGGGCAGCGACATTGGCCATCTGCCTCAGATGGGAGATCCGGAACAGGGTATTCCGGGCATGATCGATTTCCTGTCTCAGTATCCGGATAAAGAACGTGTACTTATTCATATCAACAATACCAATCCGATTCTGGTCGAAGATTCACCTGAGAGAGGGGTCCTGGATCAGGCCGGTATCAAGGTCGCATATGATGGTATGGACATTCATCTCTGATGCTATCTGACTAATAACAGTGATTAAAACAACAACAAATGGAGCCGAGAAATGAGCCAGCAAGAAGCCACTGAACTGATGCCCTGGAGCCGGGAAGAGTTTGAAACTCTGTTGAGAGCCAAGGGCGACCTGTATCATATTCATCACCCTTATCATGTCGCTATGCATGAAGGGAAATGCACTGAAGAGCAGATTCGGGCCTGGGTTGCTAACCGCTTCTATTATCAGGTCAGCATTCCGATTAAAGACGCTGCTATTATGGCTAATTGCCATGAGCAGGAGGTTCGCCGCCACTGGATTCAGCGCATTATTGATCACGATGGTCGCGAAGGGTCTGAAGGCGGTATTGAGGCCTGGCTCAGACTGGGAGAAGCGGTC
Organism: Oceanospirillum sediminis; assembly: GCF_014164585.1. Lineage (GTDB taxonomy): Bacteria > Pseudomonadota > Gammaproteobacteria > Pseudomonadales > Halomonadaceae > Oceanospirillum > Oceanospirillum sediminis. Next base: position 37,081 of record NZ_JACJFM010000009.1, read on the forward strand.
GGTTTAACACGAGAAGAGCTGCAGGATCATCGCCATGTGCTACCGGGTGTCCGTTTTGCTGTTGATGCCTATGTTAATTTTGCAGGTAAAGCCACCTGGCAAGAAGCAGCCTGCTCTTCGCTGACAGAGATGTTTGCCCCGACAATCCATCAGTCCCGACTGGATACCTGGCCGGATAATTACCCGTGGATTGACCAGGACGGTTTACAGTATTTCCGTAACCGCCTGAGTGAAGCCCGCAGAGATGTAGTACACGGTATTCAGATCACTCTGGATCACTTTAAAACCCGTGAGCAGCAAGAACGCGCACTGAACATTCTGCAGTTCAAACTGGATGTGCTATGGAGTCTGCTGGACAGCCTGTCGATGGCTCATGAACTGAACAGACCACCGTTCCACACAGTCACAGATCAGGCGACCTGGCATAACCGCCTGGTTTAATTCAGGTCCCGGACAGCAGATTCATTAACTATGGGGCGATACTGAGTCCACACGGTTATGTCTGCTGTCTTTGCTTCCCAATTACCAGAAGGCTCTGAAGAGTCTCGATTAAGAATAATGAGGTCATGACAATGACTCAGACAGTTTCACCAGAACACGTTTTGCTTTCACAGGTGCCGATGATCAATCGTCTGTTCCGTTTTCAGTGGGAACCCGCTTCTGAGTGCCATGTACTGCTGTATCCGGAAGGTATGGTCAGGCTGAATGAAAGCGCAGGCGCTATTCTGACCCATGTTGATGGTCAGAGCAGCGTCAACGCGATTATCAGCAAGCTTCAGCAGGAATTCCCGGAAGGCGGCGAAGACCTGATTCAGGATGTCATTGATTTTTTCACCGAGGCCCACAATGAACTGCACTGGATCGAGTTTACCTGAAACACCAGAAACAGGTCAGCCTCTCTGGTTACTGGCTGAGCTGACTTATCGTTGTCCTTTACAATGTCCTTATTGTTCTAACCCTCTGAATTATGATCAACAGAAGCAGGAACTGAGTACTGAGCAGTGGATAGAGGTTTTTCGCCAGGCCCGAGCCTTGGGAGCAGCCCAGCTTGGATTCTCCGGAGGAGAACCCCTGCTCCGGGATGATCTGGAAGAGCTGATCAGAGCAGCCAGAGAACTGGGGTATTACACCAACCTGATTACGTCAGGCATGGGGCTGACATTCGAACGCATGCAGGCCTTTAAAGACGCGGGTCTTGACCACATTCAGGTCAGCTTTCAGGCCAGTGATGCTGAGCTTAATGACTATTTGTCCGGTAACAAACGTTCGTTCCGGGAAAAGCTGGAAGTCGCCCGAACGGTTAAAGCTCTGGGTTATCCTATGGTATTTAACTGTGTGATCCATCGTCAGAATATTGAACAGATCGATAAGATTATTGAACTGTCGATTGAGCTGGAATCGGACTATGTCGAGCTGGCGACCTCTCAGTATTATGGCTGGGCTCTGAAAAATCGCGACCACCTGCTGCCATCTGAAGCACAGCTAAAAACCGCCGAGGCCACGACTAATCGCTATAGGGAACAGATCAAAGGCAAAAAACGGACACAGCTGATTTTTGTTGTACCAGATTATTATGAAGAGCGCCCCAAGGGTTGTATGAACGGCTGGGGGAATCTGTTTCTGACCATTACGCCGGATGGTACTGCTCTGCCCTGCCATAGCGCCAGGGAGTTACCCATCGAATTTCCTAATGTGCTGAACGACAGTATTGAATCAATCTGGTATCGCTCCACCGGTTTTAACCTCTTTCGTGGCTATGAATGGATGAAGGAGCCTTGCCGCTCCTGCGATGAAAAAGAGAAAGACTTTGGAGGTTGCCGCTGCCAGGCTTTTTTACTGACCGGAGATGCCAATAACGCTGATCCTGTTTGTGCTAAGTCGCCTAATCATCACCTGATTACTGATGCCAGAAACAATGCAGAACAGAATAATCCCGCTAATAGTGAAATGATTTACCGTAACCGTAAAAACTCACAGCGTCTGATTGCCACGGGCTGAGACTGATCATATAGCCTTGTGACGTTAATCCGGCGAAGGATTGCTGGATACGGGTGACAAGCGACCGGGTCGTTATAACCCATCATTTTGGTAAACCAGCACCAGCCAACAAAAATTCAGGTACTTTTTTGAATAACACCGATATTTCTCTGATAAGCCCTGAACAGGTTGTTCGGGGACAAGCCCAGTTAAGTTTCCCTCTGCTGACACAGGAAGGTCAGTTCTGGCTGCAACATCATGCTGAAGAAAACCCATTAACCGATCTGATCTGGATACCGGATTCGGGGCATGGTCAAGAGGCAATGACACTTCTTCCTGAGGGTTATGGTGTCCGGTCAAAAGTGCATGAGTACGGCGGTATGCCCTACACTCTGGCAGAGAATCAGTTGTTCTGGGTTGATGAGCACTCACAACAGATTCTGACCGCTTTTTTGTCTGACTCCCCAACTACTCTGAAAGCCAGCGTTATTAAGCCGCTGACACAGCAGAAAAACGCACGCTATGGTGAGCCGGTGCTTCATCCTTGTGCTCCGTGGTTAATCGCCATTGAAGAATTACACCCTGAGCCAGATGATCTGACCGGACAGGTATCTGCAGACGTTATTAACCAACTGGTCGCAATACATATCAACACCGGTCGCAGGCAAGTACTCGTTACCGGTGCTGACTTTTATTCCAGCCCTCGCTTTAGTCCGGACGGTAACCAGTTGATCTGGATAGAGTGGAATCATCCTGATCAGCCCTGGACCAGCACTCGCTTGAAAGGTATTCAATGGCAAGAAGATCTGTCTGCAGTTCCCTGGCAGTCTGAACAGTTGATGGCCATCTTCCCATCATACCACCAGACCTCAGCCGTCCAGCAACCCGGATTTACTGATCAGGGTGAGATTCTGTTTATCAGTGATCATGAAGGGTTCTGGAATTTGTATCTTTGTCAGAGCAAATATGGGCGTAGAGGAAAAAGTGAAAGTGAGGCAGAAAATACAGATACAGCGGCTCTGGTATCATCCTTACCGGTCAATCTTTACCCGGTACAGGCTGACTGTGCCTCTGCTCCCTGGCAGTTTGGCAATAGTCATTACCAATTACTGAGCCGGTGTACAAAGAAACAAAATGACAAGCCAGCATCATCTGAATATCGCCTTTATATCTGCGTCTGTCGGCAAGGGCTCTGGCAACTGGATAAGCGGATATGGTCTGAAGGCCTGACGGGACCTTCAGTAACAGAGCAGAACTGTCTGCCCGAATTCAGCAGTATTTCATTTTTATCATCTGCCAGCTGCGCCATGGAAGCCGGTGAAAGAATAAAACTGAGCTTTCTGGCAGCATCCCCGGCTATATCTCCTTCTGTAGTGATGCTGTCGGATCACAATGCCCGGATATCTTTCGAATATCAGAGAAGAGGAACAGAGCTGGATTCAGTGGTATATCCGGAACGGGTACGATTGAAGCTGCCTGAGCATTCGGTATATGGCTTGTTTTACCCATGCCTGAATAACCCAACGGCTCCTTTGATGATCAATGTTCACGGCGGCCCAACCTCCTGTGCCTTTCCAGGGCTTCAGCCACAGATACAGTTCTGGTGTCAGCAGGGTTTCAGTGTGCTGGATCTGAATCACAGGGGCAGTACAGGTTTTGGCAGAGCGTACAGAGAACAGCTTAAGCATCAATGGGGAGAAGCGGACCTGGAAGACGCCCGCCTGATGGCCCATTATCTGGCCAGTCAGGGTAAAATTGATGGCGATAACGTCGTCATCAGGGGCCAGAGTGCCGGTGGCTACTGTGCATTGAGAGCGGCAACTCTTGGGTATTTTACAGCGGCTGTCAGTTTGTATGGTATCAGTGATCTGAAGCTGCTGGCGCAAAGTACTCACAAGTTTGAATCTCATTATCTGCACTGGCTGATTGGCCACCCGGAACATCATAGTATGCGCTATCAGTTCCGCTCGCCTCTTCTCAGCCTGAGAGAGGAAAAACAGTTACCTGATTTATTGTTGTTTCAGGGGAAAAAGGATCGAATTGTACCGATTGATCAGATGACACGTTTTGCCCAGCTTTACCGGGCGCTGGGATACCAGTGTGAAACTTTTGTCTACGAAGACGAAGCCCACGGTTTCCGGCAATATGGTAACCGGTTACACCAGCTTCAAACTGAGCTGTTTTTTTATCAGTCCAGAGGCATCCTGCCCGATGCTAAGAAGAAAAAATGTACTTAATCACAGAACATACTGAGAACCGGGTTTATCTATGCATTCTCCATTCGCACCGTTTCCTCTGGCTGTAAAATCCTCCTGCGATGATAACTTCCGCATGGTCGTCACCTTCCATTGCGGCAGTGCGAATGAGCCGGAAAGCTGGCCTGGATTGGCTCATTTGCTGGAGCATAGTTTATTTCTGGGCAGCAAAGGTTCAGATGGCACTGAGCATAAACCAGGCAGTATTCAGGCTGAATTTATAAGAATGGGCGGACATATCAATGCCAGTACTCAACTGTACCATACCAGCTATATGCTGGAGTGCCCTGCAGATCAATGGCAAAGAGCCTGTCGATTACTGGCCTGTTTACTCTTTAACCCGGAATTACCATCTTCGCGAATTATTGCAGAGCTGGAAATCATAGAAGCAGAGTACAAAGCTCGCTGTAGTGATGCCAGGCAGCAGATACAGGCAATCCTGCAGGAAACCTTGATACCTGATTCTGATTTCAGCCGGTTCTGTGCCGGTAATAAGAAAAGTCTGGCTCATAATGATGCTGAACTTATTCGTCAGATCACCGCTTTTTATCAGCAGTATTATCAACTGGATAATATGAGTGTTTATCTGGAACACCCTGACAGCGATAATTCCAATGAATTTACCGCTGACATTAGTCGCTGTTTTTTGTCTGCCCGGCATTCAACAGAAGTCTGCGAAATAGCAGATGGAAACCGGTATAAAGTTTCACCTGTTGCAGGCCAGACGGATGAAGGCATAAAACGGGAAAACTCTTCTGCTCAACCTGCCTGCTTCCCGGCAAAGTACTTGTATGCTCGTATTATCGATACGGGATATGAGTGGTGTTGGTTATTACCGGTTTCTCTGCTACCGGCTTTTGATCATCTGCAGCTTCCTGAACAATTTCAGAGCAGAGTTCGAATGATTTCATCACAGCATTTGCTTGCTGCCATCTGGTATCAGCCTCCGGATGACAGCAATGCAGTGATTAGTAAACAAGAAATGCTGAAAGCCAGACAACAGCTTGGTCAATGTTTCAGTCTGGAATACCAGAACTCAGAAGCGAAACAAAGTATTACAGCCGGGCAAAACGGCATACCAGATGCTCCAGCGATCAGGCAGACAGTTCAACAAAGTATTTATCATCATTATCTAAGTGGCGTGACAAATACAGAGCTTCTGATGCCTTCTCTTCTGCGCTATCTGAATAAGCCGGAGCAGATTACTCTGATCTGCCATCCTGAATATCCGGGTGAACATCAAACCCGCTATTTCAGAGCGGCTTATTCAGAAAGCATTGCTCAGATAGCTCCCCCTGAAACCAATCAGTCTGGCTTGCATTCCAGAACCGAACACCTGATGCCCTATCGACGCCTGATGTCTGAATTGCAACAAGGTGTCCTTTTGAATGAGGCCGTAAGCATTGATTGTCAGGATAATTATAATCAGGCAGCATTACTCTGGCTGACCCCCTCAAAAAGCTCAGCTACATCAATGTCCAGTGCATCGGAGTCAGATATACCGGCAAGAAAAAAGCAGGCCCATTTCGTTGCCTGGAGCATGCAACAACAGGCTTATCGGACCCTGAGGCTGGAAAAAAGACTGGGATATATCGTTCATAGCAGTTATCTGGAGGTCGAAAAACAACCCGGTGTTTTGCTATTAGTGCAGTCAGAGTGCAGCCATTCCGGGGAGCTTATTCTTGCTCAGTTGCATCAGTTTATACAGGATAACAATCGGATCAACACAGGTGCCTTACCTGCTTTATGGGAAAGAGACTGGACAAAACAGATACAGAGATATGAGCTTGCAGAAACGCCTCTGCCAGAACAGATTGATCTGACTGACTGGCCTTCAATTGCTCTTTACAGTCGATGATGATGTCGGGAAGCCGTATATATTTTCGACAAAAATACTGATTCAGCTATTTATTGAAGTCATTTTTATTGATCGAAACCGGACAGGTCCAGAGACTGGCTTTCTCCCAACCAGACAACATACTCAGTGTGGTCAATCAGATCATTCCCGGTAACCGCATGCATGAAAACCGTTAATCCATTCCGGTTAGACATCAGCCAGGGCTGAATTTCAGCAAGTTGCATCGGATTAAAACGCAATAAACAACTCCAGCCTGGATGAGGACCTACTCGCTTCTGGTGAACCCTGCCCATAGAAATACCAAACAGATCTCTGGCCTGCTCGCACAACGCAACAGCCTGGGTGAGTGTTTGCTTATTAAAGTAAACATGGGCATGGTATTCATATATAACGGGGTTATTCATTATGACAGTCTCCATATCTGAAACGGCCTTGCATCGACATACACATCCATTGATCCTGCTATTACAAGGCTGATTCAGTCGTTAAGTGTAATTAGTCCGTATTCTTCTCAATGAAATAGACATAAACATCTCCATCTTGTTGCTGATCAAGCAAAGGGAATCCCAGAAATTGACAGAATTTTGGGATATCACGCGTGGTAGAAGGGTCCGTGGCAATGACTTTTAGCACATCACCTTTTTCCATTTCGCGAACTTTACCATGTAACATCATGACGGGTTCAGGACACATTAAACCGCTTGTATCCAGCTCATGAGTAAAAGTGATATCAGACATCTGCTCTCTCATTAAAATTCGGGTGATAGCGTTTATGAATTCAGTCAGCACGACTCAGAAAACTTATAAAACATAAATAGTTTAACAGACTGACCAGCCTCAGAAAATTTCATTATTCTACTTGCTAAATACCCCTGAGTTACACCAATATTAAATAATGAAGGGAAAAGAAAGCCGGGCCTCAGGATAAGTCGTTTCCAGGGCCGTAAACAAAATAATAAAAGCCTCTGATGACAAGGATTGCCGTTTAAAGAGACCGATATTTTATGACATAAGGAGAAAACCATGATTAAGGTTATGATCGAACGCGTCATTATTCCCGGACTGGAAGAAGAATATGAAAATTTTTCCCGGCGCATACTGCAACAGGCTATGCATACACCAGGTTATATTTCAGGTGAGTCACTGAAAGATGCCGCTCACCCTAACCACAGATTTATCTTTACCCGCTGGCAAAATGAAACGGCATGGCTAAAATGGAAAAAATCAGCAGAGCGCCAGGATATTTCAGCTAACATGGCTGCTATGCTGGCTTATGAGGAAAAAGTCACTGTGCTTGAGCATCTATAATCCATATAGTCCGACAAAGGTTATGTCGTGGCTCTCAGCTCTGACAGATTAGTTCAGGGCTGAGCACAGAATGAAAATTATCTGACTATAATTGTCCGCCTAAAGATCATCACTAAGCTTAATTTGCTGATCCAGTTTGTTCAGTAAATTATGTAAATCCCGGTACTCCTGGCCACTCAGAGAGCCAACAAGCTCCCCTTCCCATTCCAGAGCTTTGGGCACAATCGCGTTGTACAGTTCTATGCCTTCGTTTGTCAAGCTAAGATGACTCACCCTGTGATCCTGCTCATCTTTCTCACGCAGCAGATAACCTTGTTTTTCCAGCTTCTGCACAGCCCTGGATACTTTAGCTTTATCCATTCTGGTTCGCTGACTGATATCAGAAGAGGTCATGCAGGGCTTTTGCCCGAGCATTGCCAGTATTCTCCATTCGGAAATGGATATCCCGAACTCAGAAGAATAGATCATTGATAAGGAATGGCTGATTCTTTCTGCCAGCTGATTAAAACGATAGGGCAGAAACTGCTCAAGCTTCAGGGAAGCATTTATTTTTTCGTTCATTGTAGGTTGCAATCTCAATAATCACTTCTGTTTACTCAGGCGTGATTCCCGAATCAAATCAGGCAGAAGCTATAGTAATAGAATATCTCCTGTTTGAAGGCTGTTAAGAACAGAAGGTTGTCAGAAAAATGCTTAAATCTTTTCAGTCAAAGATCAACGCAGGTCAGCATACTCTGATTCAGTTGCTTATCAATCCGCCCCAGGAAACTAATTTTATTTAAAACTATCCCAAAATGACAAAGAAATCTATTTCTGCTGTAAAAGTAGCGATTTTTTTGGATAAAAATCTTTACATCATGAACTGATAAAGCCATGCATAAAAACAGTGAAGAGGCTTGCACATAGATCAAACTATTCTTATGATAGTTTCAAGTGAAACAATATACAGATCTTTAAGATCTGACAGACAACAGAACAATATCAGATGCAATCAGCTGTACTGTCGGCTGGCTGTCTGAATTTTGCAGAAGGATAGATATTATGAAACTGGCTACATTGAATCAGGGGCGCGACGGAAAACTGGTTGTTGTGTCACGGGATCTGAAACATGCTGTAATTGTGACCGATATTGCTCCTACTCTGCAGAATGCTCTGGATAACTGGAGTGAAGCAGAACCTCAATTGAAGGCCGTTTATGAGCAGCTGAATCAGGGTGAACTTGAAAACACTCTGCCTTTTGAACAGGATAAAGTGGCTTCTCCACTGCCGCGAGCCTACCAGTGGGCAGATGGCAGTGCTTACGTCAATCACGTTGAGCTGGTACGTAAAGCCCGTAATGCACAAATGCCGCCAAGCTTCTGGACTGATCCTCTGATTTATCAGGGTGGCTCTGATACCTTCCTGGCACCACAGGATAATATCAGCATGGCAGATGAAAGCTGGGGCATTGATTTTGAAGGCGAAATTGCCGTTATTACTGATGATGTTGCGATGGGAGCCAGCCCTGAGCAGTCGGCTGATAAAATTCGTCTGATCATGCTGGTAAATGATGTTTCTCTGCGTGGTCTGATCCCTGCTGAACTGGCGAAAGGCTTTGGTTTCTTCCAGTCCAAACCGTCCAGTGCCTTCTCTCCGGTTGCTATTACACCTGATGAGCTGGGGGATAAATGGGAAGATGGCAGAGTCCACCTGCCTCTGTTAGTGACTCTGAATGGTGAAGCATTCGGCAAAGCAAATGCCGGAGTTGATATGACATTTAACTTCCCACAGCTTGTATCTCATGTTGCTAAAACCCGTGCACTGGGTGCTGGTGCGATTATTGGTTCAGGTACCGTATCGAACAAACAGGATACGGAACACGGCTCTGCGATTAAAGACGGTGGTGTGGGTTATTCTTGTCTGGCAGAGGTGCGCATGATTGAAACAATCAATAACGGTCAGCCGAGTACACCGTTTATGAAATTCGGAGATACTGTTCGCATCGAAATGAACGATGATGAAGGTAATAGCATCTTTGGTGTTATTGAACAGACAGTAGAACAGTACGAAGGCGCTTAATTGACGGAGCATCAGATATGCAGCTGTTTGATTACTTTCGTTCATCCGCCTCCTATCGGGTACGTATTGCCCTTAACCTGAAGGGTATCGACTGCGAGCAGATTGGTGTCAATCTGCTTAAGGGCGAGCATAAAGGTGATGAGCATCTGAGCAGAAACCCACAGGGTTTTGTACCTGCACTGGCGTTGGATTCAGGGGAGGTTCTGACTCAATCACTGGCGATAATAGAATATCTGGAGGAGGTATATCCGGATCGACCTGTCTTGCCCACTGATGCAGCAGAACGTGCCAGAGTACGAAGCCTGGCGCAACTGATCGCCTGTGATATCCATCCGGTCGATAACTTGCGGGTGCTGAAATACCTGACCGGTGAACTGGGTATCAGTGAAGAGCAGAAAACACGCTGGTATCAGCACTGGATCGAGGAAGGTTTTGCTGCTCTGGAGTCCCGGCTATCAGACGCTGCGACCGGACAATTCTGCCACGGTGATACGCCAACGCTGGCTGATATATGTCTTGCGCCTCAGGTGTTTAATGCTCAGCGCTTTAATGTTGATTTAACGCCATTCCCGCATATCATGGCGGTATATCAACATGCTGAAGCGCTGGACGCCTTCAGGCTGGCTCGCCCTGAAAATCAGCCTGACGCAAACTAACCTCAAAAGCGCTGTTACTTATGACAGCGCTTTTCTTTATCTGCTTTATATCTGATTTCTCTTCTCAGTCGGGATCAGTAAAACAAAAACTCAGCCTTAATATCTTCCCTGAAATGATCATGCTTTCGGGATGTGACATTGCCTGTCTTGTATAAAAGCATCAGAGGCTTAAGTAAGAGAGAATAATAATGAATAGTACACCACTCTGGACACCCACCGCAGAGCAGATTCAGGCCAGTCTGACCTGGCGGTTTATTCAGCATGTTAATACAAAATTTGATCAGCAAATTACAGATTTTGAGCAGCTATGGCAATGGTCTGTCACTAACAATACGCTTTTCTGGCCTGAAGTCTGGCATTTTACCGGCCTGAAAGGCGAGATGGGACAGACGGTTGTGGACAACCCGGAACAGCCAGAGCATTCCCGCTGGTTTACCGACAGTAAAGTTAATTATGCAGAAAACCTGTTACGTAAACGCTCTGATGATGACGCCATCGTCTTCCAGATGGAAAACGGCCCTCGCCAGACCCTGAGCTGGAATGAGGTCTATCATCAGGTTTCACAACTTCAACAACATTTAAAATCGCTGGGTGTCCGTCAGGGAGATCGCGTGGCAGGCTTTATGCCTAATATTCCTGCCACCGTCATTGCGATGCTGGCTGCGACCTCTCTGGGAGCTATCTGGACATCCACATCACCTGATTTTGGTGAAGCCAGTGTTATAGAGCGTTTCGGGCAATCAGAGCCCAGAGTGCTGATTGCAGCCAATGGCTATCGCTACAATGGCAAAACACATAGCGTCATGGATAAAGTGGATGCCATCAGCCGACAGATTCCATCTATTGAACATACCCTGCTGTTCCCGTTAATTGATGATATCGAAATACCTGCCGAGCAGAATATGTCTCAACTGATGGATCAGTATCTCCCTGGAGAAATCGAATTTACCCGGATAGGGTTCAATGAGCCCCTGTTTATTCTTTACTCTTCTGGTACAACGGGTAAGCCTAAATGTATCACCCATCGGGTAGGCGGTATTCTGATTCAGCACCTTAAGGAGCACCAGCTGCATAGCAATATTAAACCGGGTGACAGAGTATTTTATTTCACGACCTGTGGCTGGATGATGTGGAACTGGCTGGTCACTGCTATGGCCAGTGAAGCGACTCTGATGCTGTATGAAGGTTCACCTTTCTATCCAGATGGCAACGTGCTCTGGGATTATGCTGAACAGGAAAAGTTCACTCTGTTTGGCACATCCGCTAAATATATCGATGCGCTGAAAAAGCAGGGAATTATACCAGCAGAAACTCACAAGCTGGATAAGTTGAATACCCTGTGCTCAACCGGTTCTGTACTGGCACCTGAAAGCTATGATTACGTGTATCAGTCGATTAAGCAGGATTTGTTGTTGGCCTCTATCTCAGGGGGAACGGATATCTGCTCTTGTTTTGTGCTGGGCAACCCTGTGAGCCCTGTCTATAAAGGGCAGTCACAGTGCAGAGGGCTTGGTCTTGATGTTCAGGTATTCAACGATGATGCACAGAGTGTCCGGCAGGAAAAAGGGGAGCTGGTGTGCTGTAATAGTTTCCCGAACCAGCCTGCTAATTTCTGGGGAGATATCAGTGGTGAAAAATACCATAATGCCTATTTCAATCGATTTGATAATACCTGGTGTCATGGCGACTGGATCGAGCTGACGGAAGAAAAAGGGATAATTATATATGGTCGTTCAGATGCTACGCTGAATCCGGGTGGTGTTCGTATCGGTACTGCTGAGATCTATCGTTATGTGGAGCAGCTTGATGAAGTTGTTGAAAGCATAGTGATTGGTCAGGAGTGGGATAATGATGTGCGTGTGGTACTGTTTGTCCGTCTGCTGGAAGGGCTAACTCTGAATGAAACTCTGATAAAAAGCATACAGGCAACAATCAGAGCTAACTGTACTCCAAGACATGTACCGGCACGTGTGCTTCAGGTCAGTGATATTCCACGAACCAAATCCGGCAAAATTGTTGAACTGGCAGTACGTGAAGTGGTGCATGGCAGGCCGGTAAAAAATACCCATGCACTGGCTAACCCTGATGCACTGGAATTATTCACTAATCGTGATGAGCTGAAAGCTTAAATCACTGAAACAGCAGAAGAGATTCTGGTATGCTCCTGTAAAATTTATTATCAGGTTATCCTGACTCTTTTACAGGAGCAATTTTATGTCCGGCCAGAAATGTCCTCTGCCTCGCCTGAAAGGTATCACCGCTAACGGAGAAGAAATTGAGCTTCCGGAACTGGCTGAAATTCAGCTGGAATGGGAAGAAGGCCTCCCGGCGAGCCTGCTGATTAACCCGGAACACCTGCAAGGTCCGTCATTAACACTGGAAGTAGGCAGTGGAGAAGATGAATACGGTGCACTGACAGAATATGGTGTTATCGCTTTGCGTCCCGGTGCCAGTAATATGGTGGATATCAACATTGAGACGCAGCCCGTTGATGATGAAGATCCGGGTTGTGGTGATGACTGTAGCTGCTGAGAATATTTGCTTTAGCAGATAAACTCTGCTTTTTAGCTAAAAAAGGGGGGAAGGCAAGCTTCCCCCAAGGTTGATGAGTGTGACGATAGAGTCGTCAGATCAATTTGCAGTTACGCAAGATTGGCAAAGAGTAAGATACTGTCGATTCAAAAAGGTTCACTATTAATCTCAGAATATTTTCTGACTCAGCTGGCGTCATTTCATCTGAAAATAGTACTTTATCCCCAGATGCCCCTCTGACTGTAAGAATGCTTTTCCAGATCACTAAAAAATATGACAGTTTGACACTTTTTTTATGACTCACCTCTTGATTAATCTTATATTTCAGGTTAGACAGGTGACATTTAAAAATACAAAATACTGTTTTATAAGAACTTTTCTTTTAAATTACGAAAAAGATACAATAAATATCTATTTACATACCCGGAAAAACTTACCCACAGTAGCTGTGGATAACATTGAGGATAAATTGAGGAAACAAGGCTAAAGAAAAGATTTTCAGATATCTGAACTCAAATTGTTCATTTTTTAGACAGCGACATCCAGACCATCATAGTGCTAATAGAAATTTCAAATACCACCAATACCAAAGTCGCATACTCTGATCTGATAACAGTTCATAGGGATACTGACTAACTGCTCATAACAGGCTAGAATCTCCGGTTTACTTATACTAAGGCCAGAATCAGTAAAAGCTGAATACTGGCCAGTGGTTATCTCTGTACAGGCACCCCGGTAGCATGATCACACAACTGACGGCACAACATCTGACAGCTCATCCCTCAACAGGACAGGGTACTCTTAAACAGGAGTACCTGAATTTTATCGAAACCCTGAAAGCCCGTGGCTTTAAAGGCGATCTTAACCCCGACTACGCCAACCGTATCGTGTTATCCACGGATAACTCCATTTATCAGGTATTGCCTCAGGGCGTGTTGTATCCGAAAAATACCGATGATCTGGTACTAATCGCCCAGCTGAGTAATGAAGATAGCTTTAAGGGCATCGTACTCAGTCCACGAGGTGGCGGTACCGGTACTAATGGTCAGTCCCTGACCGATGGTCTGGTGGTTGATATCTCCCGTCATATGAATGCGATCCTGGAAATAAACGCCGAAGAGCGCTGGGTCCGGGTGCAAACCGGTGTTGTGAAGGATCAGCTGAATAAAGCACTGAAGCCTTATGGCCTGTTCTTTGCCCCGGAGCTATCTACCAGTAACCGGGCGACCATTGGCGGTATGATCAATACCGATGCCAGTGGTCAGGGATCTGTGCTATACGGTAAAACCCGGGACCATGTACTGGAACTGAATGCCGTTTTTCTGGATGGTCAGCAATGGCTGTCAAAACCGGTCAGCGATGAAGAGCTGGAGACACTGAAACAGCGGGATGATCGCATTGGCGAAGCGTACCGGGTGGCTGATCAGATCTTCACTCAGCAGCAGGAGCTGATTGAAGCAAAATTTCCAAAGCTGAATCGCTGTCTGACCGGTTATGATCTGGCCCATATCCGCGATGAAAATGATCAGTTCAACCTGAACGCCCTGTTGTGTGGGGCCGAAGGCAGTCTGGCCTTTATATCTGAAGCCAAACTGAATGTCCTGCCAATTCCGGAATATTCGGCGCTGGTGAATATTCAGTATGCCAGTTTTAATGATGCTCTGAGAGATGCCAAAGACCTGATGGAATGGGATCCGACCTCCATTGAGACGGTCGATTCCAAAGTCCTGAACCTGGCTATGCAGGATATTATCTGGGACACGGTCAATGACTACTTCCCTGAAGGGCGTGATGACAAGGTTATTGCGGGTATTAACCTGGTGGAATACACCGGTGACAATGAAGATGAGCTGAATGCTAAGCTGGATCGTCTGACCGCCCATCTGGATCAGATCGCTCAATCTGAGCTGGCTGGTAATGGAAAAAGTTTTGCCTATACCATTGCTCGCGGCAACGGTGAGATTGGTAAAATCTGGGCGATGCGAAAAAAAGCCGTGGGACTTCTGGGCAACGCTAAAGGGGAAGAGCGTCCAATTCCGTTTGTCGAAGATACCGCAGTACCACCGGAAAATCTGGCTGACTTTATTATGGAGTTCCGGGCACTGCTGGACAGCTACGATCTGCCATACGGCATGTTCGGTCATGTTGACGCCGGTGTACTGCACGTGCGCCCGGCTATTGATATGAAAGATCCGGCTCAGGAAACCATGATACGCACCATTACCGATGGTGTTGTAGCCCTGACACAGAAATATCACGGCCTGCTCTGGGGAGAACACGGTAAAGGTGTGCGTTCAGAATACGCCCCGGAGTTCTTTGGTGAACTCTACCCTTATATTCAGCAGGTCAAAGCAGCATTTGACCCCGGAAATCAGCTGAACCCAGGCAAAATCGCCTCTCCGGCAACACCTTCAGCAAGCTCAGCTCCTGCCCCTGCCCCTGTTTCAGCGTCTTCTGACTCTGAGGTGCAGGCCGCTGACAACGAGGTCAGCCCTGAAGCACCGACAATACCGATCACTGAATCCGGGCTGCAAAAAGATGAACAGCTACTGAAGATTGATGAGGTGCCTACCCGAGGACAATATGACCGTCAGATCAAAGCGCCGGTCAGAGATACCTTTAATGCGGCCATGTACTGCAACGGCAATGGTGCCTGTTATAACTTTGATCCGAATGACGCTATGTGCCCCTCCTGGAAAGCGACACGGGAACGGACTCAGTCACCGAAAGGCCGTTCCTCCCTGATCCGGGAATGGCTGCGCCTGCAGGAACAGGCCGGTACCGACCTGAATCAGGAAATTCAGCACGTCAGAAACAGCAGCTTTGCCGGCAGTTTCATACCACGTCTGAAAAACACCCTGCAAAAACGCCGGGCGATGCAGGCCGGACCTGAGCAGGTTAACCCTGACGATTACGACTTTAACCACGAAGTATATCAGGCGATGGCAGGATGTCTGGCCTGTAAATCCTGTGTTGGTCAGTGTCCGATTAAAGTCAATGTGCCTGAGTTCAGGTCAAAATTCCTGGAGCTGTATCACGGTCGCTACCTGCGTCCGCTGAAGGACTATTTTGTGGGTACTCTGGAATATGTCATTCCGACCCTGGCCCGGGTACCTGCCATCTATAACCTGCCGATGAAAACCGGTGTGGTAAAAGCCCTGCTGAAAAATTATGCTGGCATGGTCGACAGCCCGCTGATCTGCAAAGAGAATCTGTCCCGGGAACTGGCCAGTTATAGCGTGGTAATGGCGACACCTGAAGTACTGAACCGCCTGTCTGATCAGGAAAAGCAGCGCAGCATTGTGATTGTTCAGGATGCCTTTACCAGTTTCTTTGAAACCCGTCTGGTACTGGATATATTCAATCTGCTGACCCGGCTGGGCTTCCGGGTCTACCTGGCACCTTTCCGTCCGAACGGAAAACCACTGCATGTCCACGGTATGATGAACAGTTTTGAAAAAGCGGCAAGCAGCAATGCCCGCCAGCTTAAGCAACTGGAACAGACAGGTGTAGCACTGGCTGGCATTGATCCATCCATGACGCTTACATACCGCCAGGAATATGCTAAATCCTTGCCAGAAGATGAACTGCCACAGGTTCAGCTGATTCAGGAATGGCTGGGGCAGCACAGTGATTACCTGGCCGCTCTGGATCTGAATCTGCCTGAAGAAGAGATCTTTTTGCTGGCACACTGCACCGAGAAAACCAATGCAGCCCCCTCCATTAAACAGTGGCAGCAGATTTATCAGGCACTGGGCCTCAAACTGACCATTCAGGCCACAGGCTGCTGCGGTATGTCCGGTACTTTCGGCCATGAAACCGCTAATGTGGATACGTCAAAAACCATCTATCGCCAGAGCTGGTCTGATGTCGTAAACGACAACAGTAAACAGGGTCGACTGGTGGCAACAGGTTATTCCTGCCGCAGCCAGGTTAAAAGAATTGATGGACAGCAACTGCCGCATCCATTGCAACTTATTCTTAGTAAAATATAATGTACAGCAATAAGAGGCAGGGATCCTCTGCCTCTTTTAGTCAAATTCAGGCTGGAAATACTTAAAGCCAGGATAGCTCACCAGACAGCTTTGGTGATTTTTTATTTAAAGGATACCTATGTTCAGGAGGACACGTTGAAGAAAGCTTTTCTGTCTGCTTTGTTAGTGATAACAGGTATGTTTGCTAATCAGATTCAGGCCCAGACATTTAAGGTCGGGGTGCTGGCTGCTCAGGTTATGGGGTTCAGAGATGGGAAAAACGCTCTGAAAGGCTTTGAAGTTGAGCTGGCGCAGGAAATTTGTAAACAAATCAACATTTCATGTGAAATAAGATTACAATCGTTATCAGAAAACCTGAGAGATATAAAAGAAGGCGATCTGAGTTTTATCCTGTCATCTGTACTGATAACGGAAGAACGGCAAAAACAATTTCTTTTTTCACAGCATTATATGCGTTCAGCATCTGTGTATATTGGTTTGCCATCACAACCCGAACACAGAAAGCTGAAGATTGCTGTCGTTCGACACTCTATGCAGGAAGCATATCTCCGACAAAAAAAAGCTGATACAGTAAATACAATTATATTTGATGACATTACGGACACATACGTCGCATTAAAAAAAGGCGAAGTTGATCAAATCCTGGGGCCTGCAGTTATACAGCTGGCTTTTATATCAGAGCACCAGGGAGACGAGTTTGAGCTATTAGGTGAACCACTCAGAGAACATAATCTGGGTGGAAAAGTGGCTGTAGTTCTGCCAAAGGGAAGTGAAAGGCTACAGGAAGATGTTAACCATGCGTTAACTCAGATCCTTACAAATGGCAGTTATAATCTGCTCAATAATAAATATTTCCCTTTCAGTGTATACTGACTTGAGAGCAACGCTATGCAAAAACTTCGTGTACTGATTTGTTCGCTACTGATATCTTTCAGTTTTAGTCTCCATGCGACCGATTATTATCGCATTGGTGTAACCACATCCTTTCAGCCTTTTAATTATCAGGATAAGGAAGGAAAGTTTACAGGATTTAACATTGATATAGCAAAACAGCTTTGCTCAGAAATGAGAGCTGAGTGTGAGTTTGTTGCGATGAAATTCCCGGAAATTATACCGGCTCTGGAAAAGGGAGAGATTGATTTCTCACCCAGTAACTTCCTGTATACGGCTGAACGTGCACGAAAAGTCAATTTCAGCATTAAATACTATCGTTCTACAACCAGTCTGATTGGTAGTGTAAAAGATGCTCTGGAAGATCCTGAAAATTTGCTGACAGATAAAGCGAAAATAGTTGCAGTACAAAAAGATTCTGTTCAGCATCGTTTCCTGATCAAACATGGCTCGGTGAATATACAGGCTATTCCTTCCATTGGTACAGGCCTGAAGCTGCTCAGAGAAAATAAGGTAGATTACCTGATTGCCCCTACGCTGTTCACACTTCACTATTTACAGAAGCCAGAAAATCATAATCTTGATTTCATCGGTGAGCCAATCGATGGTAAAGAGTTATCCGGTACAGTACATATTGCAATCAGTAAAAAGCAGCCTGAACTGAAACATGAAATGGATCAGGCTATCACAAGGATGGTGGATAATGGTCATCTAAGAGCGATTATCAACCAGTATTTTCCGTTTGATGTCTATTAACTTTTATGACTGAAAAGTACCCCAGTATTAAACAGCTTCTGGGACGGCTGGCAACCTTGCTTGCTGTGTCTTTTGCTCTGCTGTTCACTGCTATTTTTGCTTTAAGCAATCATGCCGCTAAACTCGCTGAAAAAAGCGAGCAGGAGCTGTTGCCCAGTATTCATGAGCACCAGAGAGCTGCTTTGAATCTGGAAAGACTAGAGCGCATGGGAGACCTGGTGGCATACGGCGGAGATATATCGTTGATCAGGAAGAATGCATTGTCAGCACAGGTTCTGGCGTTTCAACCTTCTTTTGATTTTAATGAAGCGACTCGTCGCTCCGTCAGGAAGTCCTATTTGCTGATTAAGCAGCTGCGTGTCAGCCGCCAGCGCCTTTTACTGATGCAGAAAACAGATTCAGAGAATCCCGAAATAAAACAGTTACTGGATCTGGAAGATAAGCTCCAGATGCAATGGCATGAAGAAAAGCAGGGTATGTTTGAGCTACAGAATCAGATTATCAGTGCAGCTACCCGCCTGCAAACAGAAAGTCTTCAGCAAATATCCCTGACTCAGAAGCAAATCCTGATTGTAGGCGGGTGTGGAGTAACAGCATTGTTAATTGTTCTGGCCTCCATTGGCTGGCAGATGGTGAAGCACCTGATTCGTCCTATCAGTCATGCCAGCCATGCCATGCTGGCTATTGAGTCAGGCCAGGAATATCAACTGGAAAAGACGCGGTATGAAGAAACATCACTGATCTATCATGCTGTAGATCGGCTTTCTACTACCGTCCAGACACTACATGACCTGGCCACTACAGATGAAATGACACAGTGTTATAACAGGCGTCATTTTGTTAACCTGGCCAGTGAGATGCTGGATCAAGCGCAGGAAAATGACCAGCCCTTATCGATTGTAATGCTGGATATTGATCATTTTAAGAAAGTTAACGACCAGTATGGGCATGCCACAGGGGATACTACGCTAAAATATTTTGCACTCTGGCTAAAAGAAAATCTGCCTGATAATGGTCATGCCGGACGCTTAGGTGGTGAAGAGTTTGCTTTACTTCTCCCCGGTCTCAGTGAGTCAGAGGCGACGGATTTATCAGAAACAATACGTAAGAGCATTGCCAGCCAATCCCAGGACTGCGCGGATATCCCAGGCATAACAGTCAGCATGGGAGTAAAAGGCAGAGTTGGAAAACAGGATGCTATTGATGGATTACTTTCTAAAGCAGATAAGGCACTTTATCTGGCTAAAGCCTGTGGCCGGAATCAGGTTATCTCATACAGTACTCTGAAATCAGATCAGGTGGTGACAGATGATTATCGGCGCTCACCGGTTAGCAGCGTTAGCTGAGTCTGCCTGTGAGTGGAGATGACAACTTTAGTTTTACAGGGTTGTTTCAACCTGTTTGTGGCAGCTCTGTTATTCTTTCCAGCTAACTTGCTCAGAAATATCAGTTGGTAACTTAATATTCCAGCGCCTTAACTCTGAGCGTGAGAAGATATATTCACCTCGTGAAGGTGTTCTGATCAAAGGCATGACAAACTTTTTATTTGCCAGGAACTGATTAACAATTGTGGCCGCTTCCTCTCCTTGTACCTCTCCTGACATTACCAGTCCTCCAATGGCCATTCCTTTTTCAATGCCATAGTGCCAGAGTGAAAATACAGGGATTTCAGAGTGCTTTCCGGTCCACTCTCCAACTACACTCACATCGACAGGCTGATTGTTTTCGTCTGTCATGCGTGCATAATTGCCTATCATGATTAAATCATAGCCCTGCATATGGGCCTCTTTTATACGAGACTTCCATTCAGAAAACTGACTGGTTAGCACAACATCTGCCTCAACCCAGCCAATCTTATTATGTTTCTGATTATGGAATGAGGTTTCAAGAATAGCTTCAGACGTAGCACCACCATCCATCAATAGCAGCACTTTTCTTACATCCGGGTTTACCCTCATCAGACTGGTGACGGCTATTTTAACAGGCGGCCTCTCCAGAACCCCCGACACTCGATCATCCAGGTTCAGGTAATAACGCGGATTAGAATTAATGCCCAGAAATACAATTGGAAAACCTGCAGCCCAGGCTCCTGGGCCAACATATTTCAGAGCGTTGTCATCAGCGAGAACAACAACTCCGGGCTTTTTCTTCTTTATTTGTGAAAGGGCCAGATCAGCCTGAAGGATGAATTCACTTTTCGGAAGCCTTTTGGTATCCATCTGAAAGTCTTCCAGACTATCTGTTGTCAATGCCCTTTTAAAGGCCTGGAAATAAGTCTGAAGCCATGGATAATCGTAGTGATAGCTATGAACAAAAAAACATCCAGTGCTAATAACCTTCCGGAAAGACATAACCCTGTCAGAAGCAGAATAACCTTAACCAAAGCACATCCCTCTCTTAAGAATTGCTCATAGCAGCGTACAGCTTTTACGACCCTAAGTTTGAGAATAGCAGTAAATTCAAAAGACTACTTCAAATAAATTACCATGAATTCTCCGACATCTCATGACATAAACAACAAGCACACTCAGCCTCAGATCAGCTATAGCGACAGAATAGATCAGCGCAACCCGACTCCGACCAGAATGGGTAAAATAGCGACGCTGAGCAACGAGCCAACTCTGATCATCTCTTTCTGTGGAATAAAACCACTGCCGAAGACAATGGCATTGGGGGGGGTTGCCACCGGTAATGTGAAAGCACAAGAGGCCCCCACCGCAATGAGTACCGCCAGTGAACTGCTTTCCAGACCAATGCTCTCAGAGAGAGGCAAAAAGATCGGTAGTAATAGCGCTGCACTGGCAGTATTACTGGCTACTGCTGTCAGCACCATCACAAAGACAATCAGGCAGATCACAAACAACAAAACCGGAGTATCCTGAATAAGGCTGATTATTACCCCTGCAATCATTGCACTGGCGCCTGATACCGATAACACAGCGCTCAGAGTTAAGCCTCCTCCAAACAGCAATAAGATGCCCCAATCTGTTTGCTCATTAAGTTCTTTCCATTCCAATAATCTCAAACCGGCCAGCAAAATAATCGCTGAAACAGCGATCAAAGCATCAATGCTACCATTAATATCCAGCATAACAGCCAGAGGTTTACTGAAGATCCAGCCTGCAACAGTCAATAGAAAAACGGCTATCGTCATGACCTGCGGTAAAGTAAGCGGATCGCTGGCACTCAAATCTTCTGTGACTGCAACAGGGTGTTGCAAATCAGGTTTACAACATAACCGCAGAACCAGAATCATCACAGGCATCAGAATCACAACAACAGGCAAGGCGACCAGCATCCATTCGGTAAAACTCATACCTATAGCAGCCGCTGCAATTGCATTAGGGGGACTTCCGACAAGAGTACCAATACCGCCAATGTTGGCAGAAAATGCGATGCCCAGCAGAAAATAGATATAAGTCTTTCGATGCTCAGCGGAGTCCAGTGCAGACAACACTCCCAGGGTCAACGGTAGCATCATTGCAGCTGTTGCCGTATTAGAGATCCACATGGACAGAGCTGCCGTTGCTATGAAAATCAAGGTTGCAGCTTTGCTTAGCTTGCCTCTGGAGATGTGAAGAATGTAGCGCGCAATCCTTCCATCCAATCGCTGTTTATGCAAGGCAGCTGATAATGCGAAACCACCCAGAAAAATAAAAATAATAGGATTAGCAAAAGCAGCAAAAGCCTGTTTGACATCAAAAATGCCACTCAATATAGCCAGTACAGGTACCAGCAGAGCTGTCAGACTGACATGAATCCACTCTGTAACCCATAAGGCAGCTATCAACAATAAAATAAGGCAGCCAAGACTCGCTGGATCCAGCATGATATATCCTTTTAAAAGCAAAGTATTTGCACAACCAGGGCCTTAACCCTAAAAAATGAGTGGATTTTACCGAAAGATCTGTGTCAGAACAGTGATATTTTTTATTAATAACGATGAAAGCAGTAACGATATGTTTCTTCCTATCCTTACTGAGTCATAACTGGCAGCCAGCAGCGAAACAAAAGCCTCAGACTATATCTTATCCCAGTCCATACAGAAAAATATCAAAAGCCTTCTGTTTCGCTAAGCACGGGTATACAGAATGAAGATCAGTATAAATGATCCCCTCCAAGCTCTATATCCAGAATATCAGCCAGAACTTGTTTAATGGCATCATCGGCCTGAGTTGGTGCTGCAATATGAGGCGTGACAATAATATTGGACTGATACCAGAATGGGTGTTCCTCTGGTAAAGGCTCATGTTCAAAAACATCCAGTAACGCGCCTTTCAGGTGCCTTGTCTGTAGCTGCAAAAGAAGCGCATGTTCATCAAATACGCTCCCCCTTCCAGAGCTGATCACTACAGCATCCCTGGGGAGTCTCATCAGACGGTCAGCATTCAGTATATGAAAAGTATCTTCTGTTGCTGGTAGCAGGTTGATCAAAAAGTGGCTCTGTGAGATGAAGCCATTCAGAGATTCAATACCTGATGACTGAGGAAAAGAGAGATCCGTTTTCTCCGTCCGGCTCCAGCCAGCAACGGTATATCCCATGCCATAAAGCTGCTGGCCGACAAAGCGACCGATTGGCCCTAACCCCAGAATGCCAATTCTTTTTTCTCTCAGGTCACGAGTATTTTCTGGTTTCCAGTGATGATGCTCCTGATGAGTCCGATAACGGTCAAAATGCCGTCCAAAGTGCAGTATGCCGTACAGTACATACTCAAGCATCCACTGCCCCATACCAGCATCTCGTAGTTTATATAAAGGGGTATCCTTCGGGAGATCTGGCAAACACTCAAGGGCATCAATACCAGCCCCCAGATTAAAAATCGCAACCAGTTTTTTCTGCTGAATAAACAGACTGTTCTCTGGTTTCCAGACCAGAGCATACTCAGCTTGCCAATCCGTCCCACTTACCTCCTGCCAGAGACGTATATCAGCGTATGGGCAGTATTTTTTTAATGATTTGAGATATGGCTCCTGATCAGTTTCAGGGGTGGCAAGTAAAATTCTCATATATCAGAATCCTTCTGGCACAAAGTGCACTCACGGCAAATCCATCCCAGAATTCACCATGGAAAATAACAGAACAGAACTCCCTCTTACCTGTTCCGTTTATGCCGGGCTCCGAGCATAAGGCATTTGATAAAAACATTTCCAGGCCGAAAATATCAGCTTTTATCAGATACCTGGTCCGATATGTTCGGATCTTATATCTTATTGATAAATATATCTTTCAAGATATTTATAAAACTCTTACGACATTTTTGCCAGTAAAAAGCTGTAAATAAGAATTATTTTTTACTCACCCAACTCATTAGCGACACCTGAAATATGTTTGTTTTTCCAGCCAGGGTTTTTGAGATCCTCCAGAATCAGATAATTAACAGGAACCAGAATCAGAGTAATGAAAGTGGCAAACAAGATACCAAATCCCAGGGAAACTGCCATAGGTATCAGGAACTGAGCCTGAGTGGATTTTTCAAACAGCAGAGGCATCAGACCAATAAAGGTTGTCATAGAGGTCAGCATAACCGGCCTGAAACGCGATGGGGCTGCGATCAGCAAGGCTTTATAAAGGCTATAGCCTGCTTTACGCCTTTGCTGGTTAATAAAGTCCACCAGTACCAGGCTATCATTAACAACCACACCGACCAGAGCCAGTAATCCCATCAGGCTCATAATCGTTAACGGCATCCCCATGATCCAGTGCCCTACTACAGCACCAATAGCACCAAATGGAATCACTGACATCACAATCAGTGGTTGAACATAGCTGCCAAAAGGGATTGCCAGCAGAGCATAAATAGTTGCCAGCACCAGCATCAGCCCTAATTGAAGAGAGCCGAAAGAATCTCTCTGCTCTTTTGCTTCTCCTTCAAAGCTATAGTCAACGGCAGGAAACTGACGGGTGGTATTTTGCAGAAACTCACTCAGCTCCTGATTCATCAAAGTAACATTGACAGCCTCTTTGTTCATATCAGATGTCACATTCACTGTTCGAGAACCATCAATCCGATAAATCGCGGATGGACTTTTCGCAGGTTTCAGTACTGCCAGGTGATGAAGGGGAATCCCCTTACCTTCTGTTCCGGTAATTTCCATATCAAGCAGAGCTGTCAGCGAGGTTCTTTCCTCATAAGGCAATCGAAGAATCACTTTAATCTCCTCTCTGCCACGCTGAATTCGCTCTACTTCAATGCCAAGATAAGCCTGTTGAATCTGACGAACCAGAGTATCTCTGCTCAGACCAAGCTGATAAGCCTGCTCTTTCAATTCAATACGCAGCTCTTCCTTGCCATCAGACAGGTTGTCCGCAACATCAAATAACCCCGGATAAGTCGATAGCTTCTCTCTGACCAGCCCGGTAACCTGCTCCAGCTGGTGAAGATCATTTCCGGATAGCTGTATATCGACAGGATCACTACTTCGACCGATTTCAGCACGAAAAGCAATGGACTCAGCACCGGGAATATCACCAATCAGACTTCGCCACTCACGCACCAGCTGTACTGTCGTAATATCCGTTGTTCGTTCTTCAGCCGGAGTAATTTCAAAGCGGACCCGGCCAGTCTCTGAGCTGCCACCAGCCCCTCCGGTTGTCGAGAAAATATGTCGAATGACACTGCTCCCGGTCTTTGAATCAGAATATTTCTCCTGCAACTTTCTGGCCTGTTCCGTTATATGCAGTACGTATCTATCGGTTACCTCAAATGCTGTTCCAGCAGGCATTGTTAATGTTACCCGAGCTGTTTCACTGGGAACTTTAGGAAAAAAGGTAAACTTCATCCAGCCTGTCGACAGCAGGCTTACCAGAATCACCATTAACCCGATAGCTCCGGCTAATACGGTATATCGGTATTTCAGCGCCAGTTTCAGGATGGGTCGATAATACTTCAGAATGGCACTTTCAAATCCATCCGCGAAACGGGTCTGAAAACGCTCAAAAACACCTGATTTACGATCAGACCTTAGCCTCATATTTTTCAGATGCGCAGGTAAAACAAATTTAGATTCCACCAGAGATAACAGCAATACAGGGATGACAACCGCCGGAATCTGCAGAAACATAGCGCCGCGATGCCCTTCGATAAAGGCAAGGGGTAAAAAAGCAACAATGGTTGTCAGCACTCCGAAGGTGACAGGTACGGCCACTTCCTGCGTGCCGTGAATTGCAGCATGTAATCCTGAGGAACCATTTCTGGCATGACGGTAAATATTTTCTCCGGTTACAATCGCATCATCGACAACAATACCCAGTACCAGAATAAAGCCAAACAGACTGATGATATTCAGACTTATTCCCAGAAATGGCAGAACAATAAACGCGCCCATAAAACTGACAGGAATACCGATAAACACCCAGAATGCGATAGCAGGCCTCAGAAAAAGAGCCAGTAAGGCCAGCACCAGCACACCACCCTGAGCTGCATTTTCCAGCAATGTATTCAGGCGCTTCTTAACCACTTCGGAATCATCATCCCAGTAGCTTAGCTGAATACCTTCAGGCATCTGTCCTTGTTGTTGCTCCAGATACTCTTTTACTGCATCCGCTACCGAAATAGCGCTCTCCTGGCCGATTCGATACACATCAATCATCGCTGCAGGCTTGCCATCAAACCGGGTTCTTAACGCAGTTTCCTCAAAACCATCGTGGATAGTGGCAATATCTTTCAGATAAAGCACTCCGGCTGATTCGGATGATTTAATAGCGATATTGCCAAAGTCAGTCTGGCTGTAGGCCTGCCCACGGGAGATTAACAGCACGTCATTTCCGCGGGTTTTCAGGTTACCTGCTGAGAGGTCTGCTGAATCACTGGCAATAATGTCTGCGACCCGGGACAATGTCAGCCCGTACTCCTTCAGTTTTTGCTGTGAGATTTCGATCGCCACTTCGTAGTTGCGTACACCATCCAACTCCACCTGAGAAACCTCAGGCAGCTGCAACAGATCATCTCTTACTTTCTCTGCAACCTGACGAATTTCTGCCTCAGAAATATCTCCGGCAACGGTCACCGCAATCACTTCAGAGCGACGCTTGGCCAGAGAAATAACCGGCCGGTCTGCTGCAACCGGTAAATTACTGATGCCATCTACACGATTTTTTATATCAGACAGCAACTCTTTGGCATCGTAATCGCTATCAACATCGACATAGAAATTTACCCGACCTTCAACAGAACGATTAACGATACGCTCAATACCTTCAAGATCATCTATCGCCTGCTCAATAACAACCGCAACCCCCTGCTCCATATCCCCGGGGCTGGCTCCTCTCATGGTGACAGTAATATTAACCACATCGAACTCAATGGATGGAAAAACCTCCAACGGAACTTTAGTGTTCAGAGAGAAAATACCTGTGATGAAAATTGCAATCATCAGCAGGTTTGCAGCGACATGATTACGGGTAAACCATGCAATCATTGGCTTACCTCCGCAGCGGTCTGGGTGTCACGCTGATTTTTATTGACTTCATCAGAGGTGAGAGATTTATCTGTCTGAACCCTGGTGCCTGACACTACCTGCCCCAGAGGCGTCGTAATCAGTTCATCTCCTTCCTGAAGGCCCTGTTGAATAATACTGACGTCATCATCCCGCCACAGGACGCTGATCTTCTGACGTTTCAACTTTTGATTCTCAGCGAGATAGACATAACTCCCCTGATAGATACTGGTGTTAGGTACAACCAGGACCTGGTCTAACACCCGTCCTTTTATCCGTACCCGGATATAACGTCCCGGCCGCATCTGATATTTAAGGTTGTCATCCTCGTCAAATTCAACATGGCCAATGGTAATCAACTGCAGCGTCTCTGTGTCCAGGGCATCTTCAGTACGTGTCAGATAGCCGGTATTTTTCTGGTCAGTCATTTCCATCCCCCCTTGCTCATAAGCCAGGGTAAACTCTGCGCCTTTGTCACCATTCACTGGCAGATCCACAAAAGGCAACTCTCTTTCATTCAGAGCAATACGTAATTCATAGCCCAATTCAGCTCTCAGCTCACCCAGAACATTGCCCTGAGAAACCGGCTGACCAATATTTATAGCCTGATTAAGAACGATTGCATCAAATGGCGCTCGAATATAAGTTCTTTCCAGATCGTTTTCGACTTTCTGAACTTTAACCTGTTCAGATTTCACTCTGGCTTTTGCTGCAATCAATTGAGGCTTTCTTAATACCCGGTCACTGGGGCTATCCTTACGACCAGACAAACGCCACGCCTGCGCAGCATCTTCTACTCTGGCTTTCTCTTCATCCAGGGCCTGAACAGCTTCTGTAAGTGCAGCCCGAGCAATCAGCAAATCATTTTTCAGATCCGTCTGATCCAGTCTGAGCAGCAGATCATCTTTTTTTACCCTACCCCCGGAACGGAATAACGGATTAATGTAAAGGACTTCACCGGATACCCGAGCAATCAGCTGAGTCGATGTCTGAGCCTGAACTCTGGCCAGACGGTCAAAAGTCACCTGATAATTCTGTCTGTGCAATGTCAGACTTTGTACCTTGATACCCACCGGTTCAGGTGGTCGGAACTGCCCTTTTTCCGGAGGGTTCTGCATAATGTACCAGGCCAGCGCAACCATTGAAGCCAGAACAATAACAGGCTGTATTTTTTTAAACATAAAACAGATGATCCTTAACCTGGTTCTAATCAGACCCTGAGAGAATATAGAAAGACGTAAGCATTATCAGAATGCACTTTTTTCAACAGGGATGGGCAAAATAGCGCCTCCCATTAAACGATAAAGCTCGATACGATTACTGGTACGCTGATAAAGTAGTTCCAGAGCAATCGCTTCTGCTTCCAGCATACTTTTCTGTACATACAACAATTCCTGAAGAGAGATTAATCCGGCCTGAAATTTTCTCAGCTCCGATTCTGTTTGTTCTCTTTTAACCTGCAAAACCTGCAAAGACTTTTTATAACGCTGAAGAATCCGCTGGTGCTGCAACAGATTGTTTTCAGTATCAGCCAGACGGTTAAATAGCAAAGAAGAGTAAAACTGGATTAACCGGGTATTTTCACTATCACTCTGAATACTGAGCTTTTCCTGCAGACGCTGCCAGTTCAGACCCTTTTCTATATCAGGATTCATTATTATTTTCGGAAAACGACTTCTGATATGTTCAGCAGCAATACTGTCCTGCTGTAATACTGCCAGCCAGGCGTTATTCAGATCTGATGATCGGGCCAGGTAAGCCGAATGCAACTGTTTTTCCGGAATATCTGCCAGAGAAAACGTTGCGAATTGAATACGAGCAACAGGAGTATCGGAGTCATCTGTAAAGCCTGCCTGTCGGAACAGGTCTGCTTTGGCTTTATCTCGAACAGAGCGCTGCCGATTAACTTCTTCATCAAATGCCAGAGCCTCATTCCGGAAGGCTGACAGAGCGCTCATATCAATCTGCTGTTGCTGATATTTCTGCTCGATCACTTTCAGAGCATTACTCATAGTGTTCTGACGTCGCTGATAAAGCTCAAGCAATTTTTGCTGGTAGTGTAACCGATACCAGAAGGTCGTCAGATCAACGGCCAGTTGGTGCGTAAGGTGGGCAAATTCACTTTTCCTGAGAGCATACTGTAAATTAGCTGTCCGGGACTCTGACGTTAGTTGTTGCCAGTCGACACCAGAGAAAGGGAGTACACCCGGATCATTAATAGCCCGCACTGTATCTGGTTCAGTTGTAACACCTGAAAATAAGACAGGATAATACGAATAGCCGCTTTCCAGAACATTTCGGGCCGCAAACTCAACTGCGGCTGCTTTTTCGGAAAGCTCTGCGTTATTTTCAAAGGCATATCGTATAAAACCAATCAGATCACTATCAGCAAAATCATAAAGCCATCGTGTCTGACTGGCAGATGCCAGGGGGTGAGAAACAGATAATGAGATGATTGAAGATTGACTCTCTGGACGGTCAGAAACCTGAGATATTATAGCTAAACGATCATCGGTCTTCGGTACAATAGCTGGACTCTCAGACGTTACCTGCTGACCATCATGTGAGGAGCAGCCAGTCTGAAACATGATTAGCAGGGTGCATAATCCGGTTAACAGAAGCTGCAGAAATCGTGTAGTTGACACACATACTCTCACTATACAGATTTAACAAATGCAGAATCCGGTTATCTGATACCACGATCTACCGATACACATCATAAATGACTTACATACCCGGTCGATAGCAAATTTACATAATTTTTACCTGTCATTGGTTCCGGATAGCCAGAAATATGGGCAAACGCCTTACCTGAATAATACCTTTTATATACCTGAAAAGGGTGTTCCGATACATTTCTGTTATTGTATAAAAAACAGAGTGGCGTCTATAGAAGCACTTTTCGTCCGGTAAGCTCAGAATACCTGATAAATCGGGGCTCCGCTCATAGACTTCAATATTTCAGAACAGTTCCTCGCACTGATCAGAATTATCTGAATAAACAAATAGTCACAGCGCACTTATTTAATCATCAGAATAAATAATAAGTTGATATAAAACTCGCATAGAAAGAAATATATTACATAGCGGAGGTATTTTAAAAATATAATATTGCAAAAACACGTACTGATCTGACAAAATGTTACAAAATAAAATATAAGAAATTGTAAATACTATATATTCGTGTAATCTACATGTCTTAATATGAAGATGGTTCTGAATAAAGCCTGAACTTCTGACCAGCTCCGATATGGCAACTACTGCTCAGCCTGATTTCATCGGCGTCTGGAATTAAGCATGTGATAAAAAAAGTAATTCAGTGCACGACCAATTAACTCAGATGAGACAACAGGGAAGGCCTTAGGCCAGGTTTGTTTATGCGAAAACAAATATCAGTAGAAAATGTTCGTATCGGCATGCATGTTGTAGAGCTGGATATAAACTGGATCAAGTCCCCCTTCTGGCGAAGGGAGTTTATCGTTAAAACAGAACAGGAAATACAGCTACTGCGTGAGTTCTGTAAAACAGTCTATATTGATATTATGGAATCCACGCCATCCTCTCTTGCCCATTTACGCAGAAGAGCACCGGCTCCGGATAAATCTGTCCGACAACCTAATCAGAATACTTCTTCAGAGAAAGAGTCTCCGCGGGAAAGACAATCCAGTCACGATACGTCCTCTGAAAGAGAAGTCCCCCTGGAAAAAAGAAGTGGCCTGATTGCAGTGCCGGAACTGCTCAGTCGAAAAGAACTGCAAAAAATTGAAAGCCACATTGCGGTTTGTGTCAATGAGGTCAAGGAAGTATTCACCCGCATCAGCAATGGCGATACCGTCAGCTGTGAAAAACTAAACAATGCCGTTAAACGTCTGACAGATGATGCCCTGAATGATGCCGGATCTTTGCTTCTGCTGTCCCGTTTAAAAGAGAAAGAACTCTCACTGGCTGAAAAATCCGTGAATGTTTGCATTCTGACAATTGCATTTTCGCAATATCTTCAGCTGGATAAACACAGCACCCATGTACTGGGTCTGGGAGCTTTACTGCATGACGTCGGTATGCTGAAAGTTCCGGATTATCTGTTGAATCATCAGGGGCCTTTGAACAAAGCTCAGAGGCAAGCCATTGAGTATCATGTTATTGAAGGGATGAGTTTTGTTGGTTTGCATCATGAGTTGTCGGGTATTCGGGAATTGAGGGATATTATCGGTAGCCATCATGAGCGTTATGATGGCTCAGGTTACCCTAAAGGACTTAAAGGCGATAAAATCCCTTACCTTGCACAAATTCTGGGCATTACCAGCACCTATGAAGCGATGACGCGGGAGCGTTTTTACAGCGGTGCGTCCAGCCCGACCCAGGCGTTATCCCGCATGTACAGCTGGAGAGCGAAGCTGTTTGATGCTCAGCTGGTTCAGCAGTTTATTAAAGCATTAGGCGTCTACCCACCAGGTTGTATGGTTGAGCTGGCAGATAGCCAGGTTGCTGTTGTTACAGCAATCAACCCGGAAAACAGAACCCGGCCGGTTATTCGTATTCTGACCGGCCCACCATCATCAGAGAGTAGCTATGCTGATGAGATGAATCTTATGACGCCAGAACTGGCCCATGTCAAAATATCACGCACACTGGAAGACAGCGATCTGGCGCGTCTGAATATTGCGTAACCCCCCTTAGCTTCCTCTGGCTATCTCATCATAAATGCTTCTTTCCTTTCCGGCAGCATGCCGGAGAGGAAAGTAACACAAATATCGAATCTTTTCTCAGCCTGGCTCGCACAACAGGCAACCTGGTATTACTCGTTTTTACGTCATCTTCGGCCATCATGGAAATCAGTAGCAAAGCCCATTATTATCTCTACTATTAAAACCATTTAAAAAACATGTAAAGGTTAAAGATGGCAGAAAATCTGATTATTGATAAAAGCAAAAGCAGAAAAGACAGATATGAAGAGCTGCTTCCACAGATTGAATCACTTATCTCTTATGAGGATAACCTGATCGCCAATCTGGCGAATGTTGCAGCTTCACTTAAACAGACATTCGATTTTTTCTGGGTTGGTTTCTACATCACTGAAGATCAGGAAACTCTGGTGTTAGGGCCATTTCAAGGCCCCATCGCTTGCACTCGCATCCCTTCAGGTAAGGGTGTCTGCGGGACAGCAATGGCTAAGGCCTGCACCCTTCTGGTTCCCGACGTTGATCAATTCCCCGGACATATCGCCTGTAGCAGTGACTCAAAATCGGAGATCGTTGTGCCAGGCTTTAAAGATAATAAAGTCGTTCTGATTCTGGACATTGATAGCGACAAAGTGGAGGACTTTGATGAAACCGATCAGGTCGCCCTGGAAACACTCATGCGCATTATTGAAGCACGCCTCTGACATACTCATCTATACATGGCAAAAGATTAGCAGAACGGATCACCTGAATCATAAAAAAACGCCTGTCAGTGCTGACAGGCGTTTTTATTTTTCTGTATCAAAAAAATACAGTCTTACAGAACCTTGGACAGGAACTGCTTCAGACGCGGATGGCTCGGATTATCGAAGAAGGCTTCTGGCTTTTCATCGACCAGCAGTGCGCCATCTTCCATGAACAGCACCCGGTCAGCCACTTCACGGGCGAAGCCCATTTCATGAGTCACCACAACCATAGTCATCCCTTCTGCTGCCAGACCTTTCATGACATCCAGTACTTCACCGACCATCTCAGGGTCCAATGCAGACGTTGGCTCATCAAACAGCATGATATCAGGGCGCATAGCCAGAGCTCGGGCGATAGCGACACGCTGCATCTGTCCACCTGACAGCTGAGACGGATAGTTATCCATACGCTCAGCCAGACCTACTTTGTACATTAACTCGCGGCTATGCTCTTCTACCTCTTTTTTGTCGCGTTTAGCAACAATACGAGGAGACAACATAACGTTTTCCAGAGCGGTTTTATGCGGAAACAGGTTGAAGTTCTGAAACACCATACCTACATTTTCACGTAGTTTATTGATGTTAGTATCTTTGGCATACATGTCGATGCCATCAACAACCAGTTTTCCGTTCTGGATTTTCTCCAGCTGGTTCAGAGTACGCAGAAAGGTTGATTTACCAGAACCTGACGGCCCGACAATAACAACCACTTCGCCACGATGAACTTCAGTGGTGACATCCTTCAGTGCATGCAGCTTGCCGTAATATTTATCAACGCCTTCTGCAATAATGATTTTTTCAGGTGTATTAGTCACTGGCAGATAACCTCTTTTCAAGACGCTGAATAGCCCACGACAGCGCACTGGTCAGTACCAGATACAACAGGGCAACGGTAAACCAGACTTCGAATGGCGCAAAGCTGCCGCTTACTACCTCACGACCGGCTTTGGTCAGATCGGTAATCGAAATCACAGACACCAGTGAAGAGTCTTTAATCAGGTTAATAAACTGGCCAGCCAGAGGCGGCAGAGTACGTTTAAAGGCCTGTGGCAGAATGATGTAAATCATCGCTTTCGGGTAGCTCATACCCAGAGAGCGTGCGGCTTCCATCTGACCGACAGGAATCGACTGGATACCAGAACGAACAATCTCTGCAACATAGGCTGCGGTAAATACTGACAGTGCAATAACACCAGCGGTGAAGCGCTCCAGATCCAGTACCGTGCCAAAAAAGAAGTACATAATAAAGATCTGTACCAGCAGAGGCGTTCCCCGGATCACCTCAATATACAGAATCGCAAGGTTACGTACTGCCGGGTTTGCGCTGATACGCATCAGGCCCACCAGAAGGCCCAGTGCCAGAGCAATAACCAGGGAGTATAAAGAGATCTCGATAGTGACTATCAGACCCTCAATAATAGGTCCAGTCTGCCAGTCATCCAGCGTGGCGATAATATCGCCTTCAAAAATGAGGTCGCCTTCAGCGGCTACCATAGTGCTGTATTCGGTAACAATAAAGGGATCGTCACCACTATCCAGCACCAGTTGCAGAGATTTTCCATCGCTGCCCAGTTCTAAGGTGCCATCACCAGGTGCAGCAATCTCTTGCGGTTCAGTATTGATGATATAAGGTGCGACGCGATCCCAGCGCCACGTGTAATCGATTTTACCGCTGGCCAGGTACACAGAGTATCCCATGGCGAACACGATAGCGGCAAAAACAATATTCCATAGCCAGACTCTCTGCTGATCTTGCATAACTTTTTTAAGCCCTGGAATGTTGTATTAATATAAAGATAAAAAAATACAACCCGGTCGCACCGGGTTGTATTCACATGTCAGCAATAGCAAGTATTCTTACTGAACCTGTTTCAGCCAGGCATCAGATTTGAACCACTTGTTATATACACGCTCATAACGACCATCGCCTTTAATCTGACGCAGGTAGTTATTCAGGAAGTTCAGGAAGTCAGGATCGTTTTTACGGATCGCCCAGCCCAGTGGCTCATAGGTGAACGGTGTCTCAATGTGAGATACCTGACCCTTGTTCTGAGAAGAGTACAGAGCGTTGAATGGCAGATCGTATACGAAAGCATCAGCTTTGCCGTTAGCCACTTCCAGTACAGCGTCAGCCTGAGTTTCAAACAGGCTGATGTTTGCCTTACCGATCAGGCGTTTAACCGCTGCTTCACCGGTTGTACCCAGTTTGGTTGCAACCGTGTAGTTACCATTGTTCAGGTCTTTATAGCTGTTAACTTTACCTTCCAGCTTAGGATTCAGCAGGATGGTCTGACCGATAACAACATACGGGTCAGCGAAGTTAACTTTCAGGTTACGCTGAGGCGTGATGGTCATACCGCCCATGATAACGTCACACTTGTCTGTCAGCAGCGCAGGAATGATACCATCCCATGCCGTGTTAACCGGAGTAAACTCAACACCCATGTCTTTGGTCATCATTTTAGCCAGATCGATATCAAAACCGATAAAATCGCCATTCTTGGCTTTCATTTCGAAAGGCATATAACCCGCATCGAAACACACTTTCATTGCGCCACGATCCAGGATGTTGTTCAGAACAGAGTCACTTGCACTAGCGGTGCTGAATGCCGCACTTGCACCAACCAGCGTCACGGCTGTTGCAACAGACTTCAGAGTTTTCTTCATGTGATAAACCTTATATTTTATTTTTTTACCGCATACGCTCATCAGGCGAAGACCTTTTGTTACCCTGGTACGACCAGAGAGGTATTGCTAAAGAAATATATTGCATATGCGGAATCGTTATTGATTATCACGGCTATGACTGGCAAGTTCAATAGATGGATAGCAATTATGTTGCACCGGTATTAAATTTCGGACGATTCTACTAACTTCATTGATCTGTAATGATATTTTTTCTTTTATATGAAAATTATTATATTTACATGTACTTGTTGAATACCTGTAATCACAAGTCATCGGGTGTCGGTGAGGTATTCGGTTCTTGAGCACAATTCGCCTCTGGCCTAAAATGCCGCCCCCGACTAGCATAAAGCTAATCATAAATACCTGAATGAATATTCCTCTGCAAAGGTTGTCGTATTCTCTGATGACCAGCCAGAGAATATCGCAATATATTATTTCAGGCTGGCAAGAAACTAATTCACAGTGAGTATTTGTATATGTCACGTGCTAAGAAAACCCGCTCGCTGAAAGGCAAAGCTAATATCCGTACCGGAAAAAAAGACGACTTTAAAAAGTGGCGTGAAGAGCAGGCTGAGCTGGGCGGCCGTCCAAAAACCCCCAATCAGAAGAAAAAAGCGAAACAGCGTAAAGAACAGGCCGCTAAAAAACTGGCCCGCCTGGGAATAAAAAAAGAGAGCAGCGAATAATCAGAAAATGATATCTACTCCGGCAGGTTATTGAGCCGCCTGTTTCCGGATAAGCCATCAGGTGTCAGTATCCTGACCTCGAAGCGTAGTCAGAACTGGTATAAGTGAATTTTAAAGGAAGACTGCCCGTGAAAATTATCAGCTTCAACATCAACGGTATTCGTGCTCGCCTGCACCAGATTCAGGCCTTAATCGATCAGCAGCAGCCGGATGTTATAGGCCTGCAGGAGATCAAAGTACACGATGACGCCTTTCCTCTGGCCGATATTGAAGCGATGGGCTATCACGTCGAATACTTCGGACAAAAAAGCCATTACGGTGTCGCTTTAATGTCGAAAAAGGCTCCTGTTGCAGTACGCAAAGGCTTCCCCGAAGATGGCGACGACGCTCAGCGCCGAATGATTATCGGTGATTACCAGGCTGACGATGGTAGTATTGTGACAGTGATGAATGGCTATTTTCCACAAGGAGAAAATATCAGCCACGAAATAAAATACCCTGCAAAACGTAAGTTCTATGCCGATCTGCAGAAGATGCTGGAAGGTGAATATGATAACCAGCAACAGGTTGTGGTGATGGGGGATTTTAATATCTCCTCTACCGATCTGGATATTGGCATTGGAGAACCCAATCGCAAGCGCTGGCTGCGTACCGGTAAAACCAGCTTTCAGCCAGAAGAAAGAGAATGGTTTGACCGCCTGCTGGGCTGGGGCTTAACAGACAGCTATCGTGAGCAGCATCCGAATGACAACAGCCGTTTCAGCTGGTTTGACTATCGCAGCAAAGGCTTTAACGATGAGCCTAAACGAGGCCTTAGAATTGATACTCTGCTGGTAACCGCACCTCTGATGGAGAAGTGTATAGCAACCGGTATTGATTATGATATCAGGGCAATGGAAAAGCCGTCTGATCATTGCCCGGTATGGGGCGAGTTTAAATTCTGAGACCGTTATACAATCACCTGAAAGCGCATAGCTTTCAGGTGACTGGTATTTTTTATCCCAGACTCAGGTCATCGGCTTACCGACAGAATAAAAAGCACCGGCTATCTCTGACAGATAACCACAGAAAAACCGGTGATCTTATTGCTCACGACACTCAGCAGGCTGCAGGAATTACCAATGCAACCGAGCCGAAGCTGGGTTCAACCTGAGCACAGACGAGAGCCGCTCTGGCCCGGTCTGTCGTTTTTGGCAGCGCGTCATCAATCAGAGAATCCTGGATAACTGGCGTCTGGGCGACACCAAACTCATTTTTACGCTCATCCCTGGGCGATACGCCTATATGCTTTCGATAGCAGCGACTGAAGTGAGGCGTAGATATAAAGCCACAGGCCGCGGCTATCTCTACAATCGACATATTAGACTGTTTCAGCAATTGTCGCGCTCTGTCCAGGCGTAACCTCAGATAGTAACGGGAAGGAGAGCAGTCCACATATTTAAGGAACATCCTTTCCAGCTGACGCCTTGATACATCAACAAAACAGGCCAGCTCATCCAGGCTGATCGGTTCTTCCAGATTGTTTTCCATCAACTCAATCACATCGACCAGCTTAGGTTTAGACTCTCCTGATTTATGCACCTGTCGCAGAGGAATACGCTGCTGATCCTGATCACTGCGAATACGGTCACAAATAAACATATCAGAGACAGCTCTGGACAGATTCGAACCATGATCGCGGGTAATCAGACTCAACATCATATCAAGTGGTGCATTACCACCGGATGAAGTCAGACGCTTATTATCAATAGTGAACAGGCGATTATTACAGTGCACCTTAGGATATCTCTCCTGCAGCGCCGCCATACACTCCCAGTGAATGCTGCAATCATACCCATCCAGTAAACCGGCATGCGCCAGCACATATGCACCGGTACAGATCCCGCCAAGAGCGACCCCTCTGCGGGCCAGCGACTGCAACCACTGAACCTGAGCCGTCGTGTAGCTTCGTGTAATATTAACGCCGCCAACGACCAGCACCATATCCAGCTCACAAACGTCTGTAATTGAGAAGTCAGAATTAAAACTCAATCCATCACTGGCAGATATAGAATCACCTTTCTCAGAAACGATATGCCAGCTGTATAGCTCTTCCCCCGATAACTGGTTCGCCATTCTGAGAGGCTCGATGGCAGAAGCCAGAGCCATCATTGTAAAGTTGTCCAATAAAAGAAAACCGATGCGAGTGATCTTTTTTGGAGCTGAAGCAGGATTAAGGTCCTTAGTCGTTAACATACTTGTGCCCTCTTCAACGTTTATCCTGCTATTGGCAAAAAATGGGCCATCCAGACGGAAACGTTGGTATTTTTTATTATTTCAGGACTTAACGTCAGGTGATTATTTCAGGACTTAACGTCAGGTTTAGTGTTTTTATCTCCTCAAAGGCATCTCACTTTTGCTTACTTAAAGCAAAACACCCCTTGAGGGTAATAGTATGGCAGGTTCTGATTTTAGTCATGCAAAAAGCGGCGAAAAAATTGCTCAAAAGCGACAATAAAGCCTGAAAATGATTGACTAATGTTACGAGATCACTTTTTTATTCACACATATAAAACTCTGATCTGACCTGGTGATTGTTTTCTATTATTCAGAACATACACTCATGTCAGTAGCAAAAAATGGTAACCCGATACCAGAATCAGCCATCATGAAAAATATTTTGTATCATCCCGATAGCAGTAACAATACAGGTTATGCATCAGAGTGGCGCACTTTTCAACAGCGATGCCTTATTGTGTACCATCACCGGGTTGCCCCTTACTCTGACAGCCTTAATCGCGGGCCGCATATACCTGATACCAGAAAAAGAATTTTGATATCCTCCAGCCACTGGCAGGGCAAGATGACAAGCGTTTGTTCAGACCTTCAGCACCAGATAGCAGAAATCGGAGTATCCTCAGTATAACGATGCCGTATTTGTGCTTGCAGTAATTCGGCGGTGGCTATGGCATCGGTCAGCGCATGATGCTGGCTATAGCGAGGCAGGCTGTAACGCACCCGAGTGTCTGAAAGGCGAATTGAGGTTGGACGACGTCCAATCAGGCGATAGAGTACCCGTGACAATTTTTTTCGGTGAATACGAGCTTCCAGCTCCATAGTATCAACAACCGGAAAGCTGATACCTTCTTTAATACGCTGCCTGAAAGCGCTATCCAGAAAGGGACGTTCAATATCCCGGAAATGAACGACCACGACCCTCCCGGCAATCGCTTCCAGTACAGCACCGCTGACTTTGCCCAGATCCGGTGCATCATCTATATCAGTATGGGTAATACCGTGGTAAACCACGGATTCTTCCACCAGAGGTTTTCTCGGCTTTAATAACCAGTGGCGCGCCTCTCTCAGACGAACCCGGTTCAGATCAAAAGGCACCAGACCGATACTGACAATTTCATCGTGATCGGAATCCAGCCCGGTTGTTTCAAAATCCAGCGCCACAAAAGGGGTTTCGGATAGCGGAGTATCCGGTGAAATACAGCCATGTTCATAAAACGTTCGCAACCGGCTATCAGAACACACCAGAGCCTGCTCTTTAAAAAACAGCGGCCAGTCCATTGCGGCGTTCACATCTTCCCGTTTCATTTCTGCTTCCTGGTGTAGGGGTAACGGAACTTCAGGAAGCGCTGACTGTTACTCAGAACCTGAAACGCTTCTTTCAGATTGCGGCGTTCAAAATCAGACAGGTTTTCTGGCTCGATATTATTGTCAGGCCGACGCTCAGCCTCAATATCCAGCACCTGATGACGAATCCGGACCATAGAGATAAATTCCAGAGCATCTTTCAGATCGGTACCTCGTCCTTTCGGCAGAATATCGGCTTTGATAATGTCGTCCAGGCGCTCAAAAGAGTTCTGCGCGCGGGAGCCGACGGCCAGTGCATGCACCCTGATCAGGTCAGCAGTGGGTGCCGTACCCCGTCGCTTCAGATTGATGGAGTTACGGTGCTCCCCATCCTTTTCCATAACAAAGCTTTTGAAAAAGCCCAGAGGAGGAGTACGACTCAGAGAGTTACGTGCCAGGCAGCCCAGAAAGTGAGGAGACTTTCTGGCGCGACGAACAATAAAAGTATTCAGCTGATCAGCCCATTTGGTTTTGCCCCAGACACCGTCCAGGTCAAAAAAGATGGAGCTATTCAGCAAAGCTTCCGGGTCAGGATTATCGATCCAGTCCGCAAAACACTCTTCCCACTGTTTACGGGTTTTCCGCCAGCGAGGATTGGTGGCCATAATGCCGCCACTGCAATAGCTATAACCACAGGCATTCAGCCCATCACTGACAAACTGTGCCAGCGCTTCAAAGTATTCCCCATGCCGCGCCTTGTCGTAACTATTATCCAGAATCAGAGCGTTATCCTGATCCGTGACCACCAGCTGTTCATCTCTGGCCATAGAACCCAGCGCCAGAAAACAGTAACGTACCGGTGGCCGTCCCAGTTTATCTTCCGCCAGTTCCAGTAAACGCTGTTTAAAGCTACGACCAATAACAGCCATAGCGCTACCGATCATATGGGAGTTAGCATCTTCATGGACCATGCGTACAAAGCAGGATTTTACATCCTTGCTGAGCTGAACCAGCTCTTCCAGAGTCTGACGGCGCAGAATATTGCTGACCATATACAGACTGCTCTGGGATTCGTAACGAATAATATCTGACGTGGCCAGTACGCCCAGAGGGCGCCCGTTATCCAGAACAGGCAAGTGATGCAGATTGTAGCGCAGCATAGTCAGCATGGCTTCAAAGGCATAGGCATCATCATCCAGAGTAACCGGGTCGCGGGTCATCGCTTCTGTCACCGGAGAATCCAGATCCAATCCGGTAGCCACCACCCGATTGCGTAAATCTCTGTCGGTCAGGATACCCGCCAGTTCAGGCTCGCCGTATTCATTCAGCGCAGACGTCATAATCAGCAGGGAAGACACACTCTCTTCAGACATTTTCTGAGCGGCCTGCCGGATTGTCGCTTTATCATCCAGGTGCACAGATTCCCGGCTGATCAGCGCCGTTACCTTAGATATCATCAGCTCATTGCTTTCGTTATGCCTTGAAACAGCATTACTTAAGCGCGACCGATCATCGACCTCAACAAAGTCAGAAAAAGACTGATAGCGTTCGCACAATTCCGTAAACACACGTTCAGGAATAAAGTAAATCAGGGAGTCTTCAAGGGTTCTGGAAGGCAGGCGTATCTTATTCCCCATCAACAGTCCAAGCTGACCAAACAGATCACCGGTACTTAATCGGTTATACAGATCGCCATTACGACGATAAATTTCTATAGCACCACTACGAATCATGCAGAGTTCATGGATCTTGTCACCGAACTTAAAAACTTCGCTGCCCGCACGGTAGTAACTAATCTCAATCTGACAAGCCACATTATTGACGACCTCTTCGGGAAGCTCATTAAACGGCGGGTATTGCGCCAGAAAGCTGGCAATTTCTATCTGCTCGGATTCCATAGCATAACTCGGTAGTAACGGGGGATAAGGTGAGCACCTGCTCTGATAACTCAATAAGGAGGTTGCTATCTGAAAAACACGTTATAACAATCAGTATACCCGGAGTGAACAGGAGTAGCAGGCACTACTCCTGACTTTACTGACCGGATCAGTATTCAACAACAACATCACCTTCCGGTACACTACAGCAGGATAAAACGTAACCGGCTGCAACATCATCATCAGTGATACCGCCATTATGCGTCATAGAAGCCTCACCTTCTTTGACCAGCACTTTACAGGTACCACAGATACCCATACCACAGGCTTTTGGAATATTCAGATTCAATCGGGCTGCCGCAGAGTGGATCGTTTCGCCCGGCGCGATGCTGACACTTTCCCCATTGTTAGAGAAAGTCACTTTAGTCATATCCGACTTGGTCAGTGCATCCGCTTCTTCCTGAGCGATTTCCGCATCTTCAATGGCTTTTTCTTCAACGCCCGGAGGTGCCTCACCGAAGGATTCTTCATGGTAACGATCCATATCGAAACCATTCTGTTGCAGAAGATTCTTCACCGCATTCATATATGGCGCAGGGCCACAGCAATAAACCTCACGCTCCATAAAATCCGGGGCGATCATTTCCAGCTTGGACTGATCCAGATAGCCACGGTAGCCATGCCATGCCTGGCCATTTTCAATCCGCTCAGCAATCAGATGCAGGCTGAAATTATGGACCCGTGAAGCCATATGCTCCAGCTCACGACGGAACACAATATCATCCGGTGTTCTGGCACTGTGGGAGAACACCATATCGACATCAGCATTGGTATCAAACCACCAGCGGGCCATCGACATAACTGGCGTAATACCCACACCACCGGATAACAGCAGCACTTTCTCTGCCGGAGAATCAATGCAGTTAAAGATACCAACAGGGCCGTGTACTGCCAGCTCCTGACCTTCTTCCAGATTATCGTGTAACCAGTTTGAAACCAGACCACCCGGATTTCGTTTAACAGTAATAGAGAAACTGTAAGGCACAGAAGGCGAACTGGAGATAGTATATGAGCGCATTACCTGCTGCTCATCAATTTCCAGCTCCAGGGTGACAAACTGACCCGGTTTGAAAAAGAACATAACGGGCTGCTCTGCCATAAAGCAGAATGTACGTACATCCCGGGTCTCCTGAATTACCTTTACGCATCGGACCACATGGCGTCCGTTTACCCAGGTTTGGGTATTAACCGGAATAAAGCTGTCAGAGTTGGCTGGGCCAGGGGCAATTGAAGTAGTCATCTTGTTTCTCTCTTAAAAAAGGCGGTCCTACACCGGCAGGCTTTATTCTCTGCTCTCCCTTCCCATCTGAATTAACCATTTACGACACTTAGTTGCTTATTACGACCACCTCCCTGCGGGCTATGACTGGCAGGTCGATTTATGTACAGGCCTATGTCGCAATTGGTCATTCCGCCGGTGAAATCCTGGGCAAGAATAATCACCAATGGCAATGCCACACACTTTGTAAGGCAATGTCCAGATAACGATTAAAACCTATGAACAACAAAAATATCTGACATAAATAGTCTGAACAAAAAGCCTGGGCTCGTTCAGACATATGAGGACACGTAAGATGAGCAAGATGAACCAGATTGATTTGCTGAACACCACCTGCCCAACGCTCGAAGAAGCACGCAAGGAAATGTCCAGGCTGTTAGAAGAGAGACCGTCAAATTACTCTCTGCCACAACCTTTATATAACGACCCTCACATGTTCCGTATTGATATGGAAGAGGTATTCCAGAAAGAGTGGCTGTTTGTAGGTATGACCAGTGAAATCCCTGCAAAAGGTGATTACTTCACGGTTGAAATCGGCCAGAACCCTGTTCTGGTAGTGCGTGATGCAGATGGCGATGTACAGGCTTTCCATAATACCTGTCGTCACCGTGGATCTCGTATTTGTCAGGAACATCGTGGCAAAGTCGCTAACCTGATCTGCCCTTATCACAAGTGGGCGTATGACCTGAAAGGTAACCTGCTGTTTGCTGGCACCGAAATGGGCGACGCTTTTGATATGAAGCAGCATGGTCTGAAAAAAGCACACACGAAAGTGGGCGGCGGCTTTATCTTTATCTGCCTGGCGAAAGAAGAGCCAGAAGGTGATTTTGACGACTTCCTGAAAACAATGGATGAGTACATGGAACCGTATGATGTGGAGAACACCAAACTGGCTGTTGAATCCAACATGTACGAGCAAGCAAACTGGAAGCTGGTCATCGAAAACAACCGTGAGTGCTACCACTGCCACGGTGGTAACCACCCAGAACTGCTGAACACCCTGCTGGAATGGGATGATACCAACGACCCACGTGCGCCACAGGAGTTCCTGGATCAGTACGCCCGTCAGTCTGCAGAGTGGGAAGCGGAAAACATTCCTCACGAACGTCGTGATCATGGTAACAACCGTAATCGCGTTGTGCGTATGCCTCTGCAAGAAGGCAAAAAAGTAATGACACTGGACGGTGAGTCCGGCTGTAAGAAAATGCTGGGCCGTATTAAGAACCCACACCTGGGCTCTATGCGTATTCTGCACCTGCCTAACTCCTGGAACCACATGCAGTCAGACCACTTCATTGTGTTCCGTGTACTGCCGATTTCTGCACAGGAATCCATTGTGACAACCAAATGGTTTGTACACAAAGATGCGGTAGAAGGCGTTGATTATGACGTAGAACGTCTGCGTCTGGTATGGGATGCAACAAACGACCAGGATCGTGTTCTGGGTGAAGAAAACCAGCTGGGTATTAACTCTGTTGGTTATGAGCCTGGCCCATACTCTGAAACATTCGAATTCGGCGTAATCAACTTCCTGGATTGGTACAGCGATACAGTCCAGAAAAACCTGAAGGACTGATTCAGCCCTTCGTTACATAGCGCTCAAGCAATGAGTAGTAACACTTAAACCCTCGGAATTTGCCAGCAAGGAAACTTGCTGGCTTTTTTTATGCCTGAAAACAGAAAACCCTGACAGCGGGACAGACAGAAAACTTAAAAACAGGAGCTTTTCAGAGACGTCTTAACCGAACGATTAGTACAAATACTTAATTTCCCTTAATATTTTCATCCAATAAACATATATAAAAACTGGCCAAATATACAGTATATTCTGCGAGATTTATATAATTTTTCTCGGATAATCTGTCGCAATGTCTGGTTTGTGGGTGTATTATTTTTCTATGTTTAAGCAAATC
The DNA here is from genome assembly GCF_014164585.1 of Oceanospirillum sediminis. GTDB lineage: Bacteria > Pseudomonadota > Gammaproteobacteria > Pseudomonadales > Halomonadaceae > Oceanospirillum > Oceanospirillum sediminis. Next base: position 81,292 of record NZ_JACJFM010000009.1, read on the forward strand.
AAAATATTGCAGCTTTCATGAAAACAAGGCGAGCATGCGTTGATTGGAAATAACAGACATACTCGTTTTCAGGGATGAGAAAGCAAAGATATTCTATTTTCCTCACCCTGAACAGCTAGTTATAACATTCCTCATTAAAGTAAAAGTTCGACAAGACACGCATACGTGATATTAAACGTATGTTTATTATAAGGATAATAAACATGAATCCGGTAAAACATACAATCCAATCTAGAATTAATTCCTTGAAAGAAATTTCTAAAGGGTTTGATGCAATTAATCATAGTGCGACTAAAGGAACATTAAGAGAAAATGGACTAATTGAATTTTTCAAAGAGGTTATACCCTCAAAACTTTCAATCTCTTCGGGCATAATTTGTGATGCTTCAGGTGGTGTTAGTAATCAGACAGATTTCATCGTATATGATAGAGGCGTGTTGCCTCCTTTATTTCTATCAAGTGAGATCTCGCTAATTCCTGTGGATTCAGTTTATTTGACTGCGGAAATTAAATCTAACCTGAGAAAAAAAGACTTAGATCAAATTAGTGATGCCAGGAAAAATTTCACTAAGTTAAAACTATCATCATTTTCTGATGAGTCAGAAAATAAATCCGATGTTAAAATTCCCACGGTCGTTTTAGCTTACGCTACCGATATTGCAGAAAACACTTTAGTTAAATGGATGGAAAAAGAGGAAGGAGTTGTATCCATCTGTGTAATCGATAGATTTACGCTTAGTAAAGAAAGAGATAGCATTAAAAAACATGAGTATTCATCAGAGAACAAACTCAACAATGAGACACTAATATTTATTTCTCAACTATTCAACCATTTAAACATTGAAATAACAAAAACCAGACCAAAATCCAATTGGGAAGCTTACATTTTAGGAGCTAAAGAATTTGCCAAAAAACATGGTATAACAATGAAATAACAAACCTTTTAAAATGCCATTTGATGGCTTTAGCATTGCATTTATAACACCTTAACGGGGCACTATAATAACTCATCTGGCAAAATAACAATATGACTCACTATATAAAAAAAATTGAAATCAATAATTACAAGTCTTGTAAAGAGCTGGCTGCCACCCTGACTCCATATACACCTCTAGTTGGTTACAACAACGTTGGTAAATCGAATATTCTGAGTGCATTAGAATGGTTGGTTAAAGATAAACTGCTAAGTGAGGGAGATTACAATGATATTAATCTTCCAGTTATCGTTGAAGGTGAGGTTGTTGGTGTTACTGAGGACGTACTGCAACGTCTAAATGAAGAGCATCGAGAACCACTTAGACCTTATATAGAGAACGGTGTGGTTAAAATAAAAAGAACCCAACCAGCCAATGCTACCAAGAAAGCAGAGATTAAGCTCGAAATCTTCAATTTCGAGGGAGGGCAATATGCTAAGAACCCAAGAGGTATTTGGAACGCAATAAAAGCATTGTTTCCTGAACCAATTAAAATTGGAGCGATGGAAAATGCAGCTGAAGATGCTGGTAAGTCAAAAAGTACATCCACTATTGGTAAGTTACTAAAAGAACTTAGTACAACATTAGCTGAAAACCATACATCTGTTGTTAACAGGCACTTAAATGCAATCAATCGTCGAATGGGAGCGGATGGCAATCGGCGCTTAGATGAGTTGACGGAAATTGATGACTCAATAAATGCAAAGGTAGAAAACCTATTTCCAGGTATTAGTTTAAGACTTCATTTTGATGTTCCTGACTTTAATGAAATTTTCAATGCAGGCACTGTGAAAGTGTATGAAAATGATACCGAGGGACGAGATGTCGCTTCATATGGTCATGGTGCTCAACGTTCAGTGCAGATGGCACTAATACAACATCTCGCTGAAATTAAGAAGAACGCTGAATCACCAACAACAACATTGTTGTTGATAGATGAACCAGAGTTATATTTACACCCTTTCGCAATTGAGCAAGTCCGTGAAGCGCTACATGTATTGTCGCAAAATGGATATCAAGTTCTTTATAGTACTCACTCAGCTCAGATGATTACTGCTGAACGCGCCCAGCATACTTTATTCGTTCGCAAGACTGATGTCATAGGTACACATATCAGAACACCTCTGAGAGATGCACTTGAAAGAGCTGTTCCAAATACGGAAGCACAAGCGGGGCACCTGTTCTCTTTAAGCCAATCAACACAGATATTGTTTGCAAATGAGGTTGTTCTCACTGAAGGAAAAACAGAACTCAGGTTGCTCCCATTCTTGTACCAACAGATCAAAGGGAAGACACTTGGCCAAAGCAATGCAGCACTAATTGAAACTGGTTCTGTAGATAATATTGGCAAAACAATGAGCATATTGCATGAAATGGATCTGCCTTCGAAAGCTATTGTTGACTTAGACTACGTTTTCAAAGGGGCAATACATAGTAACTACATCGATCGCGACGACGAAGATTTAGCTGTTTTGAAGCAGCTATTACGAAGTTTACGTGATGATAATGTTATTGAAATGCGCGGTGACTTACCTAATGCAAAACATTGTGAAACTATGGCTCAAGATATACGAAGTCATGATGCAATAAACTCCCTGCATAACAAACTTAAATCTAGGAATATTTGGCTGTGGAAGTTAGGGGCTATTGAAGCGCACCTTGGCTTGAGAGCAAAAAATGAACATGAATGGGCAAGGTTTAAGGCTAATACTGAAAATCCAGAGATTGGTCTAGAACAGACTTGCACTGATTTTATTAGTGTACAACAATTAGTTGAATGGCTTGAATAACTTCTTAGAATAAACAATTCAAGAAGATTCAAAATGCTCTGCACTTTGGGTTTAAACCAAATTTAATGATGACACCACCATATTTCAGGTAAGATGGTGGTGTTGCTCACTACTTAATTGAGCATTAATTATCTAGGGAGTTAAGTGATGCACCTTCTGGCACAGATAGCAGAAGAAATTAATAAAAAAGCTAATAAATACGAAATTGGGAATTTACAAAGTATTCGTAAGGAAATAGGTGGTCTGTCTCGACTACCATCTAGCCGGCTTTTCGATCAAAGGACTATATTCGAAGAATGGGGTTGGCACTACGGTGGTAGAAAGGAACTACAATTTAATATAGGTATTGAAGGGGTTGACCTTAGGTATGGAGTTGCTTTCTCACTTGAGTGCAGCCAGTCTCTGCCAAGCATAGATATTATAATACCCAAAATAGCACTATTTAATGAGTATTTATCTGATCATGGAGAGCATTTCTCTGATTTAAAAATGTGGCACTACCAAGGTGACAGAAGTCAAGATTATATGCCTTCTTCAATTCCTCTGGAGTTGGTTCGAGAAGGAGTCTTTATATTTCTCGGTGGTAAGCAAAATAAAAATTGCGTAAATTACTCTCTTATCCTTGAAACATTCGACCGGCTTTTACCACTTTATCTTTTCACTGAGACGGCTGGGTATGAGGTTTTCGATAAAAACCATGATAATGGTTTTCACTTCAAAGCAGGCTGTTCAATAAAAGCTTCTTCTACGTCGAGCTCTTTAGCTGAAAAGGAATTAAATATACTATTAAGACATAATGATATTCAGTACAAGCTTTATAAAGAGTTATCTGTAATATATGGTAAGGAAAATGTTGGTACAGAAGTTAAGGTTAATGGCCTAAGTATTGATCTCGTTGTGAAAGAGGATGACGAATACTGGTTCTATGAAATAAAAACATCTTCCACAGCTAAGGCATGTATACGGCAAGCCTTGGGACAAATAATGGAATATTCATATTGGCCTGGCCATCAGCAAGCAAAGAAGTTAGTTATTGTTGGTGAAGTTATGGCAACCGAGGAAGAGACTAAATATCTTGAATTTTTGCGCAATGAATTTGACATTCCAATTGAATATCAAGCAATAAATGCTTAACAAGCCAATCGACTTCGTACCTTTGGCGTCGGACACGCTAACGAGTGTCGGCTATTTAGGCGTCATATAGTATGATAAATTCAAAATAACTCAAACCTCAGATATTCCCGTCCTATGCAATCTGCTTGAGTCTTTATTCAGTCAGGAAGCTGAATTCAAACCTGACCGGGATTTACAGGCACAAGGATTAAGATCAGTCATCGAGAATGATAATGTCGGGGATATTTTAGTTGCTCGGGATAACGGCAATATCGTTGCCATGGTCAATATTTTATACACGGTATCCACGGCTCTGGGTGCTCGCGTTGGAATACTGGAAAATATGGTGGTATCTGATGCAGTCCGGGGTTCTGGTATTGGGAGTCAGTTACTCGAACAAGCGTTAATATTCGCCAAAGAAAAAGGCTGTCAGCGCATTACTTTGCTCACAGACCATGACAATACGTTAGCTCATACGTTTTACCAAAAGCATGGTTTTGATCTTTCTACTGTGGTGGTGTTTCGTCAAACATTGGACTTTTAAGTCAATCGCGACAAATCCTGCCAGTTACTTGTTTATCTTCAGTAAGATCCACACAAAAACACCAGATAGCAATTGCATTCAATCACTATCTGGTGTTTTATTGCTTGCTAATCTAATCAACAAAAGGAGTCCGCCTATCGCAAGCATTTAAATCTCACAAGCGCTACCCCTGAGTGTTTCGCACGCACCCAGAGGCAGCTAACCATCACCGATATTCTAGGTATCAATAAATGGCTTCGAACAATATTACGCCAGAGCTTCGCTCGGCTAAAGAAAAATTTATTCTTTATTTTCATGATCTTACGGCCTGCAATCGCATTTGCGGCGTCAGGTTTTTTTACGCCTTCAATTCTTTCCGGCTCTCGGGTCTGAACCTTCATTTTCCGTCGTTTTTTCATTATCGGGATGTTTTATCCCGAGGTGTTTTGACGTCTGGACGTGTCCTTGTTTTATCGGATTTTCGGCGTTATTCGCCTGCTTCGGGTCTATGGCACGGGTGTTATGCCCGGCTTAAATCCAGATCGGCGGTATTCGCGGTTAATCCATTCAAAACACTGATCCCTTTCAGCCAACAGGATAGCTATCTTGAAAACCACCGGAGGTTTACGTTATGAACCCGAGTCACAATGTCTCTGATATTAAAGACGGAGAGAAAAAAGAAGGCGTTGATCCACTGGATATGCACCAGCTCAGTCAGGCCTTTGAGTGTTTCCGTCATCGCAGCGCGTTTGTGATGACCGCACTGGGGCATATGGCCTTTAAAAATGAGCGCTCTTTGCATCATAAAGATGCAGCTTATGGGGCGGGCTATTTTATCTCTGACCTGATGGATGAGCTGACACTGATCCAGAAAATGGTGGATAAAGATCTGAAAACTGGCGATTAAACGTTAACCCTGTTTCTGAATGGCAGGGTGTTGAGTGATTTAAATGCTTTGCCGGTAGGAACTCCACCGGTGCCGTATTCTGTGGAGAGAATACGGCACTTACGGTGTCGCGCGTTGCTATCGGAATGATATTAAAGCCACCGATGCGTACAGGACGGGCTAATCGGGCTGTTTTGTCTGATTAAGCCGTATGGTTCTGCTATGCGGTGGACTGGTAACGAGGGATTGTATGATGTTACCCAGAGGCTGGTACAAAACCAGCGAGATTAGCGTCTGGTTACTGAGCGATAAATTAGACCAGGCCATAGGAAAAAGTCACGTCTTATACGGTCGATCACTTCGAATTATTGCTCACGAGGATCTGGTCAATAGCGGTCGGTTACTGTGCTGGCACCCGGATGAAGAGAATCTGTACACGCTGCTGCAACTCAGCTGGGCGCAGAATTCATCTGAGCTGTGTCATGCCCCGCCCATTGTAGAGATGCAGGGCAGCTTTCAGGATTTTCTGGATTATACCGAAGCGGAACAACTGAGCGATTGAACCTGGCTATCAGGCTGGTGGGAGGCTGTTGCTATACTGAAAGACTATCAGCCCCCATACAGCCGTTAACCCGTAGCAGAAGGCGATGATGATTGTGAACTATGGCCAATCTATCAGAGGTTGTGTCTGCTCCGGTTCAAAGGCCAGATAAATGATAATGCGCAAATCCTCAGGATTGACCAGCAAGGAAACTTGCTGGCTTTTTTTGTTGGGAAAACAGTTCAGTCTGACAAAATAAAGCGCTATTCTCGTTATGGCATGGTGTCTGAGTGCCAATACGTCTGCAACCGTTCAGAAGTTTGCGCGCAGCAGGCATCTTCTGGCTGACTCATATAAAAATTATAAAACAGGAAACTAATGTACACTTAAAGGGGTGTCTGCTTTTGTAACTAGCTGTTTTTATTTAAACACCATCAGGCTGCCAGCTATTTTCAGCCATCACAGGTAACGCAGTTATTTACGACAATAAGATAGTCTGTTTTGAACAGTATTCAGAGATCTGGTTATGACTTATCAAGAGAATTATTCTGCAGTTGTTGCTCAGGAGAATTATTGCCTGGCACGACAGCCCATTTGCAATACAGAATCTGAAACAGCCGCTTATGAGCTTCTGTACCGCAATAACCCTGATCAGACAGATGCACGGGTCAGCTGTCCCCACGAGGCAACAGCAAGAGTTCTGACACTGGCCTTTATGGATATTGGTATCAGGCCTCTGGCCGGAAAGCTTCCGGTGTATGTTAATATGACCGATGAGCTGTTGCTCAGAAAAGATATTTTGCCGAAGCCTGCTGATCAGATCGTGCTTGAGGTGCTGGAAGATATTCCTCCCACACCTGAAATCCTGGACGCTCTGAAAGATCTCAAGTCTCAGGGTTACAAGATTGCTCTTGATGATTTTGTGCTCAACCCGAAAACCCGCGCATTTCTGCCTTATGCTGACATTATTAAGCTGGATGTGATGTCCTGCTCGCGCGCGACTCTTGAAAAAAGAGTCTCAATATTGAAAAAACAGTCTGGCATCGTATTACTGGCAGAAAAAGTGGAAACCTGGGATGAGTTCCATGAATGCAAAGCAATGGGATTCGACCTGTTTCAGGGCTATTTCTTATCCAGGCCTGAAATATTGAATAATCGGCCAAAGTCAGATAGCGGTATGCTGATCGCCCAGCTACTGGCCGAAATTTATAAGGCAGACCCGGATGTGGCTGAACTTGAGAAGCTGATCTCCAGAGATCCTCAGCTTTACTATCGAATCATTAAATATGTCAACTCAGCGCTTTACTCTTTGCCTAATGAAATCAGCAGTCTCAGGCATGCCATCACGTTGTTAGGACTGGATCAGCTAAAAAGAATTGTCAGTATGCTGGCTCTGGCGGGTTCCAGTAAGCGTGCGCCATCTTTGATGCCTGTTGCATTAATTCGGGCAAAAATGTGCCAGAACCTGGCGGAAAGCAGAGGTGAACAGAACGCTGAGTCATTCTTTACCATCGGCCTATTATCCATGTTAGATGCTTTTTTTCAGCGCCCGATGGACATGATTCTTGAGGATTTACCTCTTCAGAAAAGCATCAAGGAAGCGTTATTAACCCATTCCGGTAAAGGTGGGGAAGTTCTGGACACTGTCATTACCTATGAAAAAGGTATGTGGGAAGACCTGAGTTCATCTGAAGAGCAAACAATACTAACCAATGCTTATATCCAGTCTGTCATCTGGGCCGATGAAGTTTCCGGGATCACGTCACTGGCAAAGGGTAAATAATGCCTCTGTTATATACTGCGTCTATTAATGCTATTCTGGGGCAATTAAATATCCAGGCGCAGCCCGTTTCGGGCTTGCGGTTCAATACCTGACAGCGGGTTCTGAAAAAGACAGGGCGCTCTGAATGAGCGACACAAGGAAATACAGCATGATGAAACAAATATCTCTGGCTGGTTTACTATGCTTGCTGACAATGACTTTAACGGCCTGCGCAGGTACGACAAAAGATAGCCACAATGCGTCTTCTGCAGATACTGCCGCAAAAATGACACTGTCTGAACGCGCCTACTCTCTGAAGACACGGGAAAGCTGTGAAGCTGAAGGCGGCACCTGGCAGCGGGTTGGCCTGGCAAGACGCTTGTCTTGCATTCTGCCAACAACGGATGCCGGAAAAGCCTGCACCGATGGCAGCCAGTGTCAGGTTGCCTGCATGCTGAAAGAGAGGAATATTGCTCCGGGTACACCTGCCACCGGGCAATGCCACGACTCAACACAGCGCTTTGGCTGTCGGGCATATGTCTCCGATGGCAAAGCCGGTCATGTACTCTGTATTGATTAGCGTCGGATCAGGGCAGGCAACGCATTATGATGTCAGCAAAGTGGATGAGGCTAATACTGCAGTGAAATGCAGCCTTTGCAGAGTCGGCTGATTGTCCAGCCACCATGATGATCATGATACTTGAAGTGATTACGGTTTTTTCTCTGCTGGCATCCCGGACACAGTGTCAGTCCGTATGCTGCGGTCTGGATTCGTCTGTCAATCATATGCTGCTGAGCTGTCGTGATATGCAATCTCGCTGCCATGCGCTTTATCTCCCGAATCGATCATTGTTTAGCTCATGTTATGACTTAAGAGAACATCTTTTTTCTGTGTCGTTTATGACAGATATCAAAAGGTATAGCGCATTGCCAGACTTTTTGCCTGCTCTGAATCGTTGAAATTGACGAATGATTCGCAGGCAAAGCCAGAAGATACAGCAAAATACAGGATATACATCCACTTATGCCTGATGAATATTGAGTTTGCAGATTCGATTAATTCTGAATCGATCAGAATATTGTCGATACTCAATACGCATCTGCCAGCCACGCAATGGGGATTATAATGTTTCTGCTGAGAAACGTAGCTGATAGCTCAGGCCGCCATACCAACCCCGATCTTTATTTTGCCACTGATCGTCATAGTATCCGGCATTCAGAGTCCAGACCTGATTGGAAGCAGGAGTCCAGCTGGCTGAAAACAAAAGATTAGCGGGTGTTTTATCAATGGGCAGTGCCAGGGCGGATATCAGGCTCTGGTGCCCGGAGCTTGTGCCATCAGTGGTGATCTGATCATATCGGCCTGCCAATGCCCACTCTTTATTCAGTTGATAGCGGATAAGCCCATAACCACCATAACTGTTATCGTCCAGCTGGAGCAACTGATCTGATGTAGTGATTCGGGCATCCTGCCAGCGTTTAAAGACTTCTGTCTGTATTGTCCATTGCTGCCAGTTCCAGGCCGCAGACAGCATCAACTGCTGCAGATCGCCTTTCAGTTGATAGCTAAGATCGGAATTACTGTGAGAATGACCATCACCGGATTGATAATTCTGATCTGAGTTCAATAAAGCAATTTTCAGGTCCAGATGCCCTGATTTTTCAAGATTGATCCCGTGGTCCAGATAGACAACCTGTGTCAGGCTGAACTGATCGTTATCCCGCTGGCCTGCCAGAGTGTTCTCACCGGAAAAGACCTCCAGTGCGACCCTGGTATCTTCAGAAATCGGAAACTGTAACTGAATCCCGTCGTCTCTGAGTTCTCCCCCCATAAATGCCTGATAAACAAGAGGGGCCGACGGTGCAATAAGTTCATTAAAGCCGGATTGGTTATAAAATGCGGCAGAAGAATAAAACCGCCCCAGTTTCACCGTGATTGGGCGCTCAGTGCCTGAGACATTAAAGTGGCCCTGAATAAATCCCTGATCAACTTCCAGTTCTGAATCACCACCATGACTATGGTTACTGATAGCAGCATGGGCCAGCCAGTTATTGTCGATGGCACTGGTGGCACTGAATTTAACATCAGCCGAGCTGATGCCGTTGTCCGGTGCTTCAGCGGCATCCATCACAGGTGTCAGCAATAAGTAGCGCTTATCCGGCACTCCGGCCATCAGATGCTGCTCTATTTCCAGCTCCAGGCCTATGCCTGTATCCGGGGTATTTACCTTGTTGCCATGAGCATGTGACAGTACAGGCAGGCTCAGTAATAACAGCCCATATAATTGTGTATTATTCATAAGGATTCGAGAAACGTTCATCACTGTTAAAACGGTGATCGGTTAAAGACTTCAGGAAATTAAGCAGGTCCTGTTTTTCCTGCTCTGTCAGGGTAAAACCACCAACAAAGCCACTTTTATTCGGGTTTTTGCGGCCATCGCCGGTTGGTACGCCATTAACCGTAGTGGGTGCACGCCCTCCAGCGGCATAAAACTCAATCACTTCTGCAAGAGTGCTGATAGAACCGTCGTGCATATAGGGTGCAGTAACTTCAATATTTCTCAGTGAAACAGGACGGAATTTGCCTTTATCTTCTTCTTTACCGGTCAGTTCATATAAACCCTGATTACCCTCCGGATAGCTGCCGTTGCCATCCAGGTTGTATAAGCCGTTGTTAAAGAAAGGCGCTTCAAAAAATACGGTTCCACTGTGCAGTGTAGATTGCGAAAAATTAAAACCGCCATGACAGTGAAAGCACTCTGTTTTTTCATCAAAAAACAATGCTCTGCCACGTTGCTGAGAGGCGGTTAATGCGCTGGTATCTCCACGCTCATAACGGTCAAAGTCAGAGTTAAACGACACCATGCTGCGAATAAAAGAAGCCAGTGCCTGACTGATATTACTGAAGTTGATCGCATCAGCGCTGTCCGGCCAGGCCTGGGCAAACATTGACTGATAATCCGGGTCGTTACTTAAGCGTAATAAAATCTCTTCCCGGTTCAGATCATTAATCCCCAGCTCAACCGGAAACTCAGCAAACAAAGGCACCATATGCTGATCTGACAGAGTAGTCAGTGAGTGATTACTCCAGGTGAAAGTTGAGTTGTAAGCCACATTGAGTAAGCCCTGAGAGTTTCTGGCCAGCTGTTCACCGGTTGATCCTGTGGGCAAAGCGACACCATCAGCAAAACCAAGAGCTTGCTCATGACAACTGGCACATGACTGGGTCTGATTGCCTGATAAACGATTGTCGTAAAACAGATGGCGTCCCAACCTGACTTTCGCTTCCGACATAGGGTTATCTTCAGGCACGAAAGGTTCAGGAATCGTATCCGGAATGGCAAAATCAAAATCGCTCTGGCTGGCTGTAAACTCTTCATGCTGCCAGTCTGAACTACCACCACAGGCTGTCAGAACAAGGCACGCACTGAGCGTGCCTGCCAGCTTCAGCCTGGCTGAAACAACCCGGTGACTGAACTGTATCTGACTCATCAGAGTGTTTCCGATGCAAAAAATGTCTGGCTGGTATCGGATAAGCCAATATTGGCCAGAGGACCGGCACAATCGGGATCAGCAGCACCAGACATACAACCGAATGGCATCGGTGTACTGGATGACAGATTAGTGCCTGACATCAGACGTCCATAATCCAGAGTGACTTGACTGGCTTCGGTATCGAAACTGTTCAGAGTAATGGTAGGGCGATTCGGATTGGCACAGGTGACCGTTTCTCCGGTTGTCGGGTCACCAGAGCAATCTGTACTTCCCAGATGGAAGAACCATTTATTAGTGCTTTGCTCTGTACCTTCACCGTCGGTATAGGTGTAAGGCGTCGCCAGATCAATATCTATGCGAGCATGCTTATAACCACTTTGCCAGCTCCAGAATAGTCCGGCGATGTTCAGAGGAGAAGCCGCGGCAGCCTGATCCTGGTGATTCAGATCACCCGGAACACCTACACTGAACTCAAGCCCGGTATAGTTTCCTTCCGCAACGCTGCCAATAATCTGCATATTGGTTTCAGTCGTGCCACCACAGGAACCATCTCCGGTTTCAAAATCCAGCAGCGCTACATTATCAGTCTGCCAGATACCATCATTGGTCAGTGACACAGCATGGCGATTGCCATCAGCATCAATTAACTTCACATCATGCAGATAAACACGAAAATCAGTAAAACTGGCCTGAGATTCCTGAGTACCCAGTCCACCATACGTTGTGGCGCAGGAAAATGGCTGGCCGTTCACTCGGGCTGCAAAGTGAATCGAGACATCCTTCTGAGCACTGTTAGCGGCGTTATTATCACTATTATTGCTACTGCCGCCACCATTACAACCTGCCAGTATGATAGAGCCTGACAGCAGGCTTAGCGCCATTATCTTTCTCATTGTTTTTCCTCCTTTTGAGAAGGAGGGATACTAATCAGAAAACGCGCGGGCTATAACCAGGCAAAATGTCGCGCGGCATTGCGTCTCAGTGGCAGAATGTCGCATGGCTTGTCGAAGCAGGAAAAACAAAGAAACCGGCAATCAGCCGGTTTCTTTGTTGCCTGAAGAGACTCAGTTAATGTTAAACCTCGGTTTTCAGGCCTTTATAGACGCTGACACACATCAGCAGCAGAATTACAGTAAATGGAAGTCCCGCAGTGATTGCCCCTGCCTGCAAGGCTTTCAGAGCTTCTGAACCACCGCCATACAGAAGAACACCTGCGATAACACCTTGCATGACTGCCCAGAAAATACGCTGAGGTACAGGTGCATCCACTTTACCACCGGCAGTGATGGAATCGATAACCAGGGAACCAGAGTCAGAAGAGGTAATGAAAAATACAAGTACCAGGACAATGGCAATAGCCGACGTCAGTTCAGCCATTGGCAGGTTTTCCAGCATTTGGAACATTGCCAGAGACACATCTCCCAGACCGTTAGCCAGTTCACCGGTACCCGCCTGAATCTGATCCAGAGCCTGACCACCAAATGCCCCCATCCATACGGCTGACACCAGAGTCGGGATCAGCAGAACAGCAATCATAAACTCTCTTACGGTACGTCCTTTAGAGACACGCGCAATGAACATACCTACGAATGGCGACCAGGATACCCACCAGGCCCAGTAGAATACTGTCCAGCCTTTGTAGAACTTCTCATCTGCACGATCAACCCAGTTACTCAGAGATAAGATATCTCCGGCATAGTTTGAAATGGTGTAGGCAACGTTTGAAAAGAAACCTGACAGAGAACCCGCCACAGCAACAAACAGCAGCAGGACACCCGCCATTGCCATGTTAATGTTACTCAGAATTTTAACACCGCCATCCAGACCACGTACTACAGAGAAGATAGCAATGGCAGATACGACAACAATGATCGCAACCTGAGTTGAGATGTTGTTATCAACACCAAACAGGAAATTCAGACCACCAGCAGCCTGAGATGCGCCAAGGCCCAGAGATGTCGCCAGACCAAAAATAGTAGCCAGCACGGCTGTAATGTCGATCACGTGACCCAGAGGACCCCAGACACGCTCACCAAACAAAGGATAGAACGCAGAACGAATCGTCAGCGGCAGTTCTTTGTTATAAGTAAAAAATGCCAGTGCCAGAGCAACGACGCCATAGATAGCCCACGGATGCAGGCCCCAGTGGAACATGGTTGCACCCATGGCTGCAGCAGCACCTTCCGGCGTTTTGGCTTCAGCATTCAGCGGAGTACCCCACCAGTCGGTGTAGTAAGCCACAGGCTCAGCCACACTCCAGAACATCAGACCGATACCCATACCAGCAGCAAACAGCATGGAGAACCATGACATACGACTGAAATCTGGTTTGGCGTTGGCACCGCCCAGACGGACTTTACCAACAGGAAGGAAGATCAGAGCAAGACAGAAGATAACGAAAACGTTACCGCCAATCATAAACAGCCAGTCAAAGGTCTCAATGGCCCAGGTACGGGCACCACTCAGCATTTTGTTGGCGTCTTCGGGGAACATAAGTGCAAGGACAATGAATGTCAGCGTTGCCAGTGCACTGGTGGTAAACACAGGATTGTTAATATCCATTCCCATGACCTGGATATTATCCTGGCCCGCTTTATAGTCGGAGGTATATTCCTTCGACTTAGAGGGCTGCTTAACTTGGTTCATAGAACGACTCCATTTATTGTTATTCCTCCCCTGGCGGGGAGCGTCAATCTGTAGCAATTAGTACGGATTAACGTTTTATTGTGCAGGCCGGGTAGCCTGAACTGATTAGTGGCTAATCAGCGAATTTTTATGTTACGAGCAGTCTTCTGAGGCGGGTTGACTTTTTGCGACGCTTACACAAAAAAAATGTCTGTTCTCGACAAGCCTGATATTTCAGTTTTTCAGAGTATCAACCCCTTTAGCCTGAGGGTTTTAGCTTCCAATCTGCCAACACTCTTTTATACATATTGTTTATTCTGAATAATCTTTCTGATGCAGTGTTATCCAATACTTACCAGGTGATTTCAGACTTTTTACTCTATTTTTCACAATTGCATCGGAATCGAGGGATTCAGAGTAAAAGCCGGTCGATGCTTGACATTGCAAAGCTCAGCTTACATATTATTTTTAATTGACCATTTAATTAAAAATAACTGTTTCCACATCAAGCAGAATAATGAGCACTCTGGTCTGTTACGGTTTCTGATTCATCCTATTAAGTTTGGTGCGAACGTTATGGTTCGGACTACTCCATGGTCCCTATGGATCAATTTCATGCAGGACGCGGCAACGCTCCTGCTTTTTTTGTTCTGATATTCTGGCCCCTCTTATTCAATGGCACGTCTTATCAGGACAATAACCCGAATGGGGGGATGCCCGATGGTTTGACAACGGACTATTCTTGAGGCTGGATAATCATCAGATGGGATAGTACATCGCTGGCAAAAAGCATTTCGATATTCTCCTGCCATCATCGAGAGAGTGCAGTCACTTTTAACCGGAACATTGTTGTGCAGCGACATAGTCCGGGATACAGTGATTCACCCCGATTAATAACACCCCCAATATAAGGCTTATTCATGTTTTCGGTGATTTTTTCAATTCTGGCACCAGTATTTGTCTGCGTCGGAATCGGCTATGGCTGGTCACGCAGTGGAAGAGACTTTGACACGTCTCTGGTGACGTCCATCGTGACTTATTTCGCAACGCCTTGTCTGGTGTTTTATGCTCTGGCCAAAGTTGAACTGGACCCGGCGGTACTCTGGGATATGGGACTGGCCGCGTTGATGGCTAACCTGGCATTTGCCCTGATTGGTGGTGTGGTTCTGGCAGCCTTCCGGTTGCCCCAGAGAGCTTTTTTACAAGCTCTGACCTGGCCTAATGTCGGCAATGTCGGGCTGCCTTTATGCATGCTGGCTTTTGGTGAAGAAGGGTTGGCTCTGGCCGTCGCTTTCTTTACGGTTTATGTCGTACTACAGATGACAATTGGGGTGGCTTTTGTATCCGGGAATTTTTCTCCGGGAGCTTTGCTGAAGATGCCGATTATTCCGGCAACCGTGGCCGCATCGGTATTTTTGTTCAGTGATCTGGAAGTCCCGGTCTGGTTGTTTAATACCACCAAACTGATTGGTGATCTGACCGTTCCTCTGATGCTTTTCACTCTGGGCGTATCTCTGGCAAGCCTTAAAATGGGAAGTCTGAAAACTGCTTTTGGTCTGTCAGTACTGCGTTTAGGTATGGGCTTTGGTGTCGGTGTCGGGTTGACCCTGATGATGGGCATGTCCGGCGCAGCTGCCGGAGTCGTTATTCTGCAGTGTGCTATGCCCGCAGCGGTGTTCTGTTACCTGTTTGCACAGCTTTATGATCAGAGGCCAGAAGAAGTTGCCGGTCTGGTGATTGTCTCTACTTTTATGGGCTTTGCAGCTTTACCGGCATTACTGTGGTACGTACTCTGAATATCCAGCTATAAGATAAAAGAGAAGCAGTCAGCATTATAAACTGCTCGCTGTAACAAAACCGATAAACAACACTATGGAATCTTTGACCTGATGCCGTACCAGATGAAATACCGCCCTCTTGCAGAAGCTTTATATCATGCATTAACCGCTGACGCCTTCTATCAGACTATGGAGCAATCTGTCGAAGATCCTGAGCAAAAGAAAGCACTGATGCTGTGCTACCTGGATTACTCCATGGTCGAAAGTGAGCAATACGGCGAGTTATTTATCCCGGAAGGGGAAGCTTATGGCACTTCCATCTGGTCGATGCCATTAGAGCGCGAGCTTCAGGCACAGAAGTCGGCACAGAAACAACACTTTTTACGTACAGTTATGGGAGAGAACAGCCTACGGACATACAATGATATCGTCAGTAATATGTCTGAACATACGGATACGGTTATTCAGGAAAATTACTGGTACTTGTCGATTGTAGGTGTTCTTCCGGCATTTCAGAATCAGGGACTGGGAGCGAAACTGCTTCAAGAAGTCTTACAGAAATCGGATAGTGCCGGAGTTGCAACTTACCTGGAAACCTACGTGCCTCGTAACAAAAGCTTTTATCAACGTCAGGGCTATCAGGACATCGCCACATTCTACGAACCGGTGACTGGTGCAGAATACTCTGTCATGGTTCGGGAAGCTCAATAAACGGCCGCTGTTTTTCAGGCCATCACCGTAAAAGGTAAGCGCTAAGGCGTATTTCTTCTCATCATATTTTACTCAGTGCCTGAACAAAAGCGGACCATTCACCAGATGTTGTCCGGGGAATATCAAAATGCTTTTGTTCAGGTATATACCACCTGTTATCTGATCCGGCGATAAGCGGAATGACGTTATCGGGTACCGGAGCGGGTTAATAAAATAGCAGCAATCAACACGAAAACCCCACCGACGATAGTCATAACTGACAACTCTTCCCCGATCAGAGACACCGCAATCAGAATCGCGACCACAGGTTCCAGAGTTGATAATGTTGATGCACTGGAAGCACCAATCAATGGAGAACCACTGATAAAGGTAGCAATAGGAGCAATAGTAGCAAAAATTGCCAGCCCCAAAGCGGCTATCCAGCCTTCGCTGCTTTGCGGCAGAGTGGCTCCTTGAAACAGGCTGGCACAGGAAAAGGTAATAACACCAGCCAACAGGATTACCCAGGATGAAGCGATCGGATTTTCCGGTTTAGCCGTATGTGAACCATAGATAATGGCAGAGCCATAGCTAAGTGCGGCAAACAGTGCCCACAGAATACCTTGCAGATCCCCTTCCAGGTTAATACCCGTTGCCAGCACTACACCAGTAATTGCCAATAACATACTGACGATATGGGTTCTGGTAGCAGACTCTCTGAGCACCAGGATCGAATACAGGGTGACAAATGCCGGAAATGAAAACATCAGGATCACCGCCAGACTGATCGATGTTGAGTGACTGGCGCTGTAATACCCCAGGGCAGCACCGGCGTAGCCAACACCTATCAGGCTGCTTTGCATAAAAATTCTGGGCCTGGGCAGGGCGATACCTTTAGCTTTTAACCAGAGCAGAAGTACGCAGGCAGCCAGTGTAAAGCGTGCCAGTAATAATCCAATAGGGCTGGCCCCGTCGTTATAAGCGAAATATGCAAAGAAAGGCTGCAGGCCGAAACAGATCGCTGAGATCAGCACCAGCAGATAGCCCCTGACAAAATCCTGCCGTTGTGCCACAGATGAGATTGACGTCATAACTGCCTCTGAGATAAAAGGTCCGAAAGTGTTTTCTCTGGTCGGAATAATGGTTAGAAAACCGGTGTCTACTACCTGTTAAAGCGCAATAACCGTATTTAAGCTTCTGAAAGAAGTGTCTCCGCTAAAGGTGTTGTACACTCCGCCAGTTAGCGAGGAGGAGAGAAAACGGCTTCAGGTATATGAAAATAGTGGCCGGAGAGGAGAGACACAATAGCTGATATCCGGGATGTCGTATCCAGTCAGCTAAGGGTCTTTTTTGAAACATATGCCTGATTAGCCAGCGAAAAAAACGGCATACTCTGAGGTAAAGGTATGCCGGGGTTTCATCTGAGCTGAGTCACAAGACATAGAAACTCAGGGTATGATTTGTCTTGTTGCTTCAGGCGGCGCAGGACTCAGTGATAACCTGCACGACCTGATTTCTGCCCTGATGTTTCGCCTGATATAAAGCCTGATCAGCCTGTTTAATGGTCTGGCTAATTTTACCCTGCCCTGACTCCCAGAGAGCAACACCACATGAAACCGTCAGACCTGATTGAATGGCTTCAAAGTGGCGATGCTCAATGTGTGTACGAATGCGCTCAGCAAGACCGGTTGCTGCCGATAGCCCGGTATCGGGCAACAGAATCAGAAACTCTTCTCCACCACTGCGGCAGATAAAATCTTCATTTCGAGAGCAATCGCGCATGACATCTGCGACGGTACGAATCACAATATCTCCTGCATCATGCCCCCAGGTATCATTCACCCGTTTGAAGTGATCAATATCCAGCGCAATAACCGAAAGACAACCGCTGTTGATCTGACAACGATTAATAATTTTATGCATTCCCCGACGGTTATATAGCCGGGTCAGAGGATCGGTCAGAGAGTCCAGATGCAGCTGGCTGATTTTTTCCTGCATCAGACTGATCCCTTCAGATAATCCCCGTTTTAGCTGAGCCGCTTCAAAGTACCAACAAGGAATACGGGATATACCCGTTTCTGCATCAGGTGTATCCATATGCTTCGCACTGTTCGCTAACTGCCACAGAGGACGGGAAATCACACGGGCCAGTAGCCAGATCATAAAGAAGGTTGCTATAGCGCAGGGAATGGTGTATTGAGCAACGGCTTCCATACGTTCAGACAGAATATTCAGCACCTCTTTTTCCGGACGCTGAGCAACAATTCCCCAGCCTGTAGCAGGTACAGGAGCAAACCCTGCCAGCATACTGACGCCTTTTGAGTTAGTCAGCAAAAGAGAACCATTTTGTCCGGCTATGACGGCTTCGATAGCTGGATTGTTCGTTACTTCTTCGCCAATTCGCTCTGGATCATGGTGGTGTAACAGACGTTTTTTCTGATCAACCACATAAAGATAAGAACCATCTTTATAGTCATGATCCCCAAGAAGGTGCTGCAGATTATTATTCTGGTTCAGGTAAACATCTCCGCCTATAAAGCCAAGATAATTCCCCTGATCTGAAATAATCGGGTAAGAAATACGGATAAAAAAGTGCCCCTGGGGCGATAAAACAGGCGCGCTGACATCAGGAGCAGTCCTATGCGAACTACTGCTGTCGCGGTTAATCACACCCGCGATATGACCAGATGAGATATCAGAATATGCCGCCACAATCTGGTTATTGCGATCAACAATAATCACAGAGTCAAAACTCAGATCCTGGCGGACAACACGATACGCTTCATCTTTTAACCAGTTCAGGTTATTAAAATGATCTTTAGCTTTATAAGCGCTGAATTGTAATTGATGCTGGGCATTCTGCAGAAAACGCTCAATATTAGCTGATAGCTTTGAGCTATAGACTCTGTTGGCTTCCAGAGTATTATCCAGCAGTAGCTGTTTTTGCACCTGGTAACTGGCAATAAAAGTATTCAGAAGCGTTACAGCAACGCCAAAAAGCGCAAGAATCAGAATAAGCCGCCTTAGGTTCAGTTGCAGCAGAGAAGAAACTGACATGTGGGAGTGATCCTTTCATAAAGCACCAGGCAGGGAAATATTCATCCATATGAAACCGCCTGAATTACAAAATGTATCCGATAGATTACTCTATTTTACATAACTAATAAGGGATTATCTCTCTGTATGCCCGGAGAAAGTGCATACAGATCAATAGATTGGTTGTTTCTGGGCAATTGGAAGGTTTTTATTCTGTATGCTTGATTATGCATTGATCTGAAACACTGGGTCAGATGAGAGCCAGTATCTCAGGTGAATACCTGGTCGCATTTAACCAATTAACTTTCCTGGCTACGGTGTTTTTGTCTGGCCTGACTGGGTGAAATACCAAAGAAGTCCTTAAAACAGTGGCTGAAATGCGTCGAACTCAAAAAGCCACAGGAAACAGCAATATTAGCGATAGATTCATTACTTTGCAGCAATAACCGACGAGCCTGAGTAATGCGCAGTTCAAGGTAATAACGGGATGGTGTCGTCTCCAGGTGGGTCTGGAAAAGGCGTTCGACACGCCTGCGCGAGGCATTAACACATCCGGCCAGCTCATCAATGCTGAGCGGCTCTTCGATATTAGAGTTCATCAGCTGCAACAGCTCTCTTAACAGATCCGGCAGATTCGGATTGTCACGGGTCTGAGTAATCTGGTTATTTTCACTGTCATTATTTTTATCACAACTGAGAATTTCACGGATGGCACGTACAGTGTCTTTGCCATACAGGCCTTCAATCAGTGACAGCATCATTTCCAGCGCACTGCTGGGACCGGCACTGGTAAAACGCTGGTTATCCGCAATCCAGGTCTGATCAGACAAAATAGCATCCGGAAAGTGTTCCTGCATATACGCATGATTATCCGGGTGCAGGGCACAATGTCGACGATCCAGTAACTGAGCATGGGCCAGGGCTATAGCACCATTCCACAACCCTCCCAGTGTCAGCTTATATCTTGCTGCACTTTTCAATGCACTGTTCAGTGCCGGGTTCTGGTTGATATCACAGCGAAATCCACCACAAACAAGCAGTATATCTAAACCGTTATCGCCCTCCAGGGTGATATGAGGCAAAGTGTCATTAACAGAAATATCAATACCAAGATCGCTGCGCACAGTACTCTGATCAATGCCATAAGTGCTGAAAGAAAACAAAGGCGTCGTATTCACCAGGTTTGCTGTCACAATTGCATCTACCGCGGCTGTAAACGCCATCATGGAAAAGTGTTCCTGAAGTATAAAGCCTACCCGTATAGGTCTTGTGCCTACCTGTTTCCCATCAGGTAAAAATGGACTGTTAGTATCGCGCATAGAAGTACTGAAGGTGCGTTTTGTCTGTGATTCAGTCATTGATCTGGTTTCTTATTATCATTACTGCAAACAAGTGCAGTGAATCGGTATAAAAGCGGCCCTGCATATTGCTTTTGTGCTCTTAAGACAGAGCATTGTAGCAACTTCTGTTTATTCAGACACGACTTTGGCAAAGTCCTTTGTATCCGTCAGAAGGTTTGTCAGAATAAAAGTAGCATTGGTGGTATGGTTTACAATACTTCTGGCTAATATCATTCAGAAACGGAGTACTTTTGCTCAGGTATATAGCCCATTTAAAAAACGCCCCGTCTATGAATAATGGCACATCATAAAAATCTGCATCAGGTTATACTGGATTCAATGACGCTATTTTATCTCTGATTTGTTGGTAGCCCTGTTGTTCACAACTGGCAAAACCAGGAAGCTGACTGACTTTATTTCTACTGAAAACGGGAATCCGGATACCTGCCAGAAAGCGACAACAGGTTTCCTGACTCATTTGTTGGCCTGTTTTACTCTTCATCGTGGTAATGAAATTATTCAGGTCATTCCGCAGTTGATCATCCGATGGCCAGGGCGGGTGTTCTGTTCTGCTCAGATGAGCGACCTGTCCCCGACAAACCGAACAGTGGCCACATTGTTCTGGTGACTGTGAATCATCAAAATAGCGTGCCAGATTATGGCTTAAGCAGCGATCCAGCTGAAAAAAACGAATCAGGGTCGCTATACGGCTGATCTCCTTTTTTTCCTTATCTGCAAAGTAGTGATGCAACCGACCGGACAAGTCAGACTCCTGTAGCCTGGTATCATCTACTCTGAACACTTCTGTCATTTTTGTTGCAGACAGCTCAATCATCTGTTTCTCTTGCAGATACTCCAGCGCCGCAATAATCCTGCTCCGCTCAGAGCCTGATTGATGAGTAATCCGATCAAAATCGGGTTGACCCCAGATTTTTTTCATCAGGGTAAGTTCAAATATTGTTGCCAGAAAGCTCTGACGCTCGCCACTAAACTGCGCCAGAATCTGCTGAGGCTCAAGCAGGAATTTATATTTGAACTCTGCGAAATAGGTGTACATCGACTGCAGTATTCCCATGAGCTCCAGTTGTACCAACAGGGTTTTCAAAGGCAACTGACGTATATTGGTTTCATTCGACAGGCTCAATAACTGCAATTCCCACTGCCCCTGGTGGCTATCCTGGCGAATATTCTGCAGAACGGCTTCGATACTGTCCTGTTCCGGTGTATCGCCATAGACAAAATTCTCTAATACAGGAATACCATCCAGACTGGCCAGCGTTATGCAATCCGATGCGGCTCCATCCCGACCTGCGCGACCAATTTCCTGGCTGTAGTTTTCTATGGATTTAGGCAGGTCATAATGAATAACATAACGAATATCTGCTTTGTCTATGCCCATGCCGAAGGCGATAGTCGCGACCACCACCTGGATATGGCCTGACATAAAGTCCGACTGGATCTGCTGGCGATGTTCATCTTTCAGGCCAGCGTGATAAGCCTGAGCCTGAATATTATTCTTATTCAGAAAGTCAGCCACCTGCTCAGCACTGTGCTGAAGGGTGACGTAAACAATACCGGCTCCGGATCTGTTGTGCAGACTCTGCAACAGTTGCTGTTGTTTATCTCCGGATACCGGCAGTACCGTCAGATCCAGGTTATTGCGGTAAAAGCCAGTCTGGACAATATGTTGCGGCTCAATAGCAAACTTTTGTGCCATGTCCCGCTTTACCTGTCTGGTGGCGGTAGCCGTTAACAGCAAAGCCAGAGGGATATTCAGTTGCTGGCGGTATGCAGGCAGCTTCAGATAGTCCGGTCTGAAGTTATGCCCCCACTCCGATATACAGTGAGCCTCATCAACCACCAGCATGGATACAGGAACAGACTCAATAAACTGTCGGAAACGTTCGTTTTTGAATCGCTCAACCGATACCATCAGGATTTTAATCTGTCCGGATCGTATCCGCGTCATCACTTCCTGGTTCTGTTGTGGTGTCAGAGTGGAATCAATACTGGCAGCAGGAATATTTTTCTGTTGCAGAAAGTCCAGCTGGTCTTTCATCAGCGCAAGCAGAGGAGAAACGACCAGGGTCAGGTGGGGTAACTTAAGCGCGGTAACCTGATAACACAGTGACTTACCTGAACCTGTCGGAAAGATCGCCAGAGAAGAGTGACCCTGTAATAGCTGACCGACTGTTTGTTCCTGGCCGGGGCGAAAAGCATTAAAGCCAAACGTCTGTTTGAGGAGGTTATTCAGGTCACTCATAAATCTTCAGCCATTGTTAATTAATCCACCCGATAACCATATTGCTCAGGCAATAACGGAACCTGTTATCGAAATAGCCATACAGCCTGTGATAAAACAGGGTTGAGACTGTTCACTGCCTGTATTCTTCAACCGTACTGGCTGAAGGATACAGTCGCTTTTTACAGAGACACTTTAATCAGGTAATGATTAAACCCGGCCAGTGAACTTACGCTCTTCTACATTTATTTTAATTCTGTCACCCGTAGAAATATGCTCAGGTACCTGAATAACCAGACCTGTACTTAATGTAGCCGGTTTGGTTCTAGAGGTCGCAGACTGACCTTTAATTGATGGATCTGTTTCTGTGATCTCAAGTTCGACCGTAGTGGGTAGCTCAATAGCAACTGCGGCATCATTAACCAACAGAACCTGTAACCCCTGAATTTCTTCATTAATAAACAGAATTTCGTCCGCAATAGCATCTTTGTTAATGTTGTAAGAGCTGTAATCTTCGCTGTCCATAAAGACATATTCATCACCATCAATATACGACAGTGTGGATGGGCGACGGACCAGGTCTGCCAGCGTCAGCATATCGGAGTCTTTAAAAGACTCATCCAGCTTGGCACCCGTTACCACATCATACATACGCATGCGATAGATGCTGCCACCTGCACGTCCCTGAGGAACAGAACGCTCAATATCCCGGACAAAATACACACTACCGTTATATTCAACCGCAGCATTCTTTTTAATTTCACTCGCTTTTGGCATAACCCTTCCCTCAGATGTTTCAGAAACAGGGAAGAGTACTATAAACAAACAGCTAATCAAGTATTCCCCATCGAATCACACCATCAGTGCCGAGTTCGATAGCAAAGAACATTCAACCCCCATTCATAACAAAGAGCCTGTTCTGCGGGGACTCAGAGCCCCCATATTGCTGACTGACATAATCGTGCTGGAGATACGGTGCGAAGAATAGAAACCCGATCTTGCGAGAAAAATACAAATGCGCATAATGGCCACATATTTAATTCTGACGTTATTGCCATCTTATGCGCCTTGATAAGTTTCTGTGTAAAAGTACCGATCTGTCCCGTAGCGAAGCCACCCATCAGATAATGCTGGGGCTGGTCTCTGTTAACGGTAAACCGGCAACAAACCCTTCTGTTCAGGTGCATGAAAACAACCTGGTCACACTGAAGGAACAACGTCTTATTGCCCGGCCATCCCGCTATATTATGCTGCATAAACCACCAGGCACTATCTGCTCCAATATCGATGAAGCCTATCCCTCTCTGTTTAACTACCTGGATATTGAGCGTGCAGAACATATGCATGTTGCAGGACGCCTTGATGCAGACACAACAGGTCTGGTGCTGATCACAGATGATGGCCGCTGGTCATTTAATATCATCAGACCAGACATGCAGTGTGAAAAAGTGTACCGGGTCGGGTTAAGGGACTCTATTACTGCCGATGCAGTTTCCCAGTTTCATCAGGGTATTCAATTGCAGGGAGAAAAGTCCCTGACACGTCCTGCCAGACTGGAAATACTTGATGACAAAGAAGTGCTGCTGACGATCACCGAGGGCAAGTATCATCAGGTAAAACGTATGTTTGCAGCCATTGGCAACCGGGTTGTTTCTCTGCATCGGCAGCAAATCGGCCCTGTTTGCCTGGACCAGGACGTTGGAGACTGGCGCCATCTGACTCAGGATGAGATCAATTACTTCTGAGAAGTACTCACCCTGCTAACTGAACTCAGGCAAAATAAGATCTCAGAACTATACTGAAAGACGATTTATAATACGGAGCCAGTCTGTTAAAAACAGACCGTTTTTCCAGGAAATTAATGCCTGCATACGTCATCCAGATCTCAGGAAAAGCATGACATTGCCCTCTGGCAAATAATGCAGCCCGGCTACAAGGATATAACAATGAAAAAACTGCTTACTGCACTGTGTCTTACCAGTATCGCATCTTTCGCTCAGGCAGACTGGCAGCTCAATCTGTCTGATTCTGATTTTAATTTTGCTTCCATTAAGAAAAATAATGCTTACGAAACTCATACATTTAAAGAGTTTCGGGGGTCCGTTGATGGCTCAGGCAAAGCGGTTCTGACACTGAATCTGGCATCTGTAGCCACAGGGATCGATATCCGGGATCAGCGTATGAAGACAATGCTGTTTGATACCCAGAAATTCCCGGCGGCTGAATATCAGCTTCAGGTCAACGCAAAACAGCTGGATAGTATGAAGGCCGGTGAACGTCTGCAGCTTGAAGCAGATGGCAACCTGTCATTATTCGGTACAGATAAAAAACAAACTGCTGCTCTGAATATCTATAAGTTGTCAGATCAACGCCTTCTGGTCAGCACAGCGCATCCAATGGTGATTAATGCCTCTGATTACGGACTGGATAAAGGCGTTGAAGCTCTGAGAGAAATTGCAGGCTTACCTGTTATTTCACTGAGTGTTCCTGTGACCTTTAATCTGGTATTCGATAAGAAATAATATTTGTTGTAAAACGCCGCATGGCCTGTAGTCCCTGCGGCGCGCTTATTTGAATACCCGTCTCTGTCAGATCATCTCTCAGCTTCAGTGCCTGCTTATCCACAATCAATGACTATCAATCAATAGGCTCACGACATTCATAGATAATCGTCCATGGATTGTACAGGGTGACAGGAACCGCAGGTGACACTGATGCAATCATATTCAAAAAAGAATACTCAATTGTTGCCGTATCCCACTGTTGCTGAGCACAGTTATATTTCAGGTTCATTGGCCGACTGAACTCTACTACCCCATTAAGCCCCAGATGATGCCATTGCTCTCGCTCTGTGGTCTGCTCCATTTCCGGGCCATTAACAAACTTCATCGTGCTGCAGGCTGACAGCAATAATGCCGAACTGACCACGACTACAACCGGAACCATTGACTTCCGAGACGTTATCGTCATGACGGATCTCCTTCACACCAGACACGAGCTGTTCTGGGCTGATAGATACCCAGGGTAAAAATAGCCGCCATCACATTAGGGATTGTTGCTACAGATTGCATCTGGCGGACTTTTCTTCCCTGACAGATTTCACGTACATTCACCGAGTGCTCTCCTTTCAGCCCCCACCACCAGTAATCATAGGTCTTCTGAAAATCCGGAGTATTTCCCGCTTTATCCTGAGCATCTGTTCGCAGGGTTACCGACGAACAGGCCCCCAACAGAATAGTCAGTATCAGTATCAGGGTTCCTTTGGTGTATTCTTTGCCTTTCATGTATCCTCCGCTTTACATGGAAACACTAACGTAAAACAGGCTCCGCCCAGTTCCGAACGCCCTGCTTTAATATATCCTTCATACGATGTCACAATATCAAATACCACTGACAGGCCGATCCCCTGCCCGAGGTCCTGACAATCCAGACGCTCACCACGCTTAAAAATCTGACCGGCCTGTTGATCTGAGAAACCAGGGCCATCGTCTTCAACAATCAGAATAAGCTGATCTTCCTGATGCTTAGCCCGGATATGAATCTCATCGCGGGCATAACGGAAAGCGTTATCCAGCAAATTACCCAGCACTTCCATCAAATCATTTTCATCACCATAAAAATTCAGCTCTGGCTGCAGGTCAGTAATCACAGATACCGAACTATCTCTGTGCGCATGATTCAGCACATTTATCAGATCATCCAGAACCTGAGCAACCGGTGTTCCCTGATATAACAGGCTATGGCCGGAAATAACGGCTCTGCGCAGCTGGTATTCTATGCTCTGATCAATACGCAGAATCGCTTTTTGCAGAACATCATTCTGCCCACTTGCAGACTTCAGTTCCCCTTTAACAATAGACAGGGGGGTTTTCAGACTGTGAGCCAGATCGGCCATACTGGCGCGGTATTTCTCTCTTTGCTCATGCTCTTTGCGGATCAGAGCGTTCAGATTCCCTGTCACCCCTCTGAGCTCCTGAGGATAGTTTTTCTGCAGCTCTGTCTGCTCCCCCTGTTCCAGTCTGGCAATTTCCTGCTCCAGAGTGTTAATAGGACGAAAAGAGGAACGCAATACCAGATGCTGCCCCAGTAACAGGCTCAGCGTCACCAGCAGAAAACCACCACCCAGCCACCAACGGAACCGGATCACCTCTTTACGCACAGTATCCTCCGTTTCAGCCACGACAAAGCGATAATACTCCAGGCCATCCGGAGTATCCCAGCCGATGCGATAGCTCATAATAATAAACCGATCTGCGCCAGGCATTTGCCGGTGTAATACCCAGCTGCCGGTTTCCTGAGCCGGGAAGTCTGACACAGGCCTGTCATCCAGAGACAGAGACTGCCATATTGGCTGATTATCATCATTCAGCACCATAGCCCATACCCCGGAGTTCAGAGTATTGAATCTGGGGTTACGCAGAATAGGGGGTAACAACAGGGTCTGATCCGCTTTTTCCGTCACCGATAACAGATTAAAAATATGCAGGCGTAAGCGCTGATCTGTTGAACGCTCCAGCTCAGAGCGATAACTGTAGTCCACAACAAACAGGCTCACCAGCATCACCATAACCAGCGTTACTGCAGTATGCAGAAAAAAACGGCGCCGGAGCGAAACCCTGGACATAGATTACGATGACCGGATAAAAAAGCGATAACCCCGGCCGCGCAGAGTTTCAATAGGCTTGAGCACATTATCCGGGTCCAGCTTACGGCGTAACCGGCCAATCAGCACCTCCAGTACATTGACGTCCCGATCACTTTCATCATCATACAGGTAATCCATCAACGCCGTTTTAGATACAATGCGTTTAGGATTGCGTAAAAAATAGTCCAGCAGTTTATATTCAAAGGCGGTCAGATCTACTTCCATATCATCCACCCATAACTCCTGAGTCCGGGTGTCCAGCCTGACAGGTCCATGCTCAATCAGATGACTGCTGAAACCAGAGGCCCGGCGCAATAATGCTTCCATACGAGCCAGTAACTCTTCAATCTCAAAAGGTTTTACCAGGTAGTCGTCAGCCCCGGCTTTCAGGCCATGAACCTTATCTTTCCAGCTACTTCTGGCTGTCAGGATCAGTATGGGCAGGGTATAGTTTTCTGCTCTCAGACTACGGATCACATCAATACCCGATATACCCGGCAAACCCAGATCAATAATGGCCAGCTGGTATTCAAACTCCCGTGCCAGATACAGACCATCATTACCCTCGGCACTGACCTCAGTTTCGTAGCCTTCAGCCCGTAACGAATCAGATAACTGGCGCTGCAGCTCCGGATCATCTTCAATAATCAGTATTTTCATATCTCAGTTCTCTTTCCGGTCAGCTCCGTTCACAGCGATTGTTCTGACAACCCCTTGTCCGGAAATAATTCTGATGTTGTAAGAAATCACGCCGTTATCCGTCACCTTTTCGGCATTTAATACCGTCCCCGGATAAATGCTGGTTGCTCTTTTTATCGCCGTTCTCAGATCAAGCTGCCCGGATACGGCATCAGCCGGATCTTTTGCCGGGCCGGTATCAGGAGAGCGAATCAGAGGTGTCTTGCGCACGGTCTGCTCAATCCAGCGCGTTGCTGGCCAGAAAAAACGCTCTACTTTCTGAGTGGTATCCTCGGCGCTCTGCGCTTCTTGCTGCTCCGGGCTGAATTCCGCCAGCATAAGATCAGACTCTGCGGACATGTCTGACCCTTCCACCAGCCCCGGCAGAAAAAACAGCAGCATAATCCCCACTCGAAACAGTGGCTTAAACAGATCAGTCATATTGTCTGATACCAGAAATCTACAGCATTGATGGCTTTGCATTATAACCTGATAACCTGAACCGGAACTGACAATACCTTTATATACCGGATCAGTCTTACCGCAAGACAGACAGAATATTTTCTGTCATTGATGATATAAAGACCTGTTTTCTTCTCTTTGGGTCCGTTCTGGTTTTCTGCCATTTAACCTCATCTCATTAAAACTCGCTCTGTAATTTCAGAAACGTTTACTTTTCAGGTTCAGTTCAGGTTACTGCCAGCTTGAGTTCAGCAGCCCGGCTTAAACTTATCTCCAACGACATTATGGCTACTGGTGAAACAGTCGCTGAAAACATCATTTTTATAAGATGTCTGATGACCTGATCACTCAGGCCGGGCATCCGAACAGGTAAGGAGAACAAGACTATGCTGAATCAGAAAAAACACACCGGCATTAAAACGGCAACAACCATGATCGCCGCTTTACTTTCTTTTAATGCACTGGCAGATTCTCATGCTATCAGTGATGGCATGAAACCGGGAGATAGTGACAGCAAGTGGGTTCTGGGTGGCAGCGTTGGCACTTTTAATAACCCTCTGGCAGGAGAAGACACAGAATATTTTGTTGCTCCCAATATCGAATATCGCGGCGAACGTTTTTTCCTGAAAGATGGTCAGGCCGGTGTCAGTCTGTATCAACAGCCAGCATACAGCATAGGCCTGTTACTGACGGCTAATGGTTCACTGCTGGCGGATAAAGATGACTACAAAGACAATGTCCGTTTAGCAGGCCTGAAAGAGCGCGACGGGACACTGGATGCCGGGGTTTACTTTATTCATCGTTCAGATGCCGGACGTTTAAAAATGACACTGATGGATGAGATTACCAACGAGCACAGCGGTATGACAGCGGATGTGAATTATGTCTTTGATATGAAGATGGAAGGCTGGAGCGTTAATCCCATTGTTGGAGCGACCTGGCTTAGTTCAGCCACCGTCGACCACTTTTTTGGTGTCGGTGAATCTGAAGTCAATGAACATAGAAAGGCTTATCAGGGAGATAGTGCGCTTAACCTGTATGCAGGGGTGCGTGGACGCTATGAAGTCACTGAAAACTGGGACGTTACCGCTGAAGCAACATACGTCCACCTGGGAGCCGGGATCAAAGACAGTAGCATTGTAGAAGATGATTATGTACTGGTCAGCAGCGTCGGCGTAAATTACAACTTCTGATTGATACAGCTTCATCTGGCGAAGCTCTATAGCCTGGAATCCTTATCGCAGATGAAAGAATACCGGTATCAATTTACTGCAGGTAGCTAATAAGCTACTTGCGGCCTTTAGTGTCGCTGGAAAAAATATTATTCTATACATTTGCTGCACATATATCCTTGTGAAACCCAGGGATTTTCCTGGTTAAAAAAGCACACAGCACAAGATACATTAGCTCTCGTTGGGTGTTAACACCGCATACACTGTTAATACTCATCAGCTAACCTGTATCGCTGGTAATGGAATGCCAGCTTTTTTATTGTTTATCTGACCTGATAAACCAGTATCAGAACAACACCAAACATCTCTTTTTATCCCAGGAAGATAACAGCTTCTTGCAGACCAGCATCAGTGCTGGTCTTCATCTGGTGCAAATTCAATCCGGAGCAGAACCGGTATTTCAGAAGGGAAAGGAGAAAACCGGCCTGCCCACGAATTGAAATTCAGGAGAAGTCAGCAGCGCTTATTTCTCATCTTCCTTCGGCAGTTTGAAGGTCCACACGGAACCACCCTGATTCAGGTGTTTAACACGCTTAGCCACTTCACCACCCCAAAGAGGTACAGCACCACCCCAGCCGGATACGACAGAAATGTACTGCTCACCGTTCTGCTCCCAGGTGATTGGAGTGCCGACAATACCTGAACCGGTATTGAACTTATACTTCATCTCACCGGTTTTAGCATCAAAGGCCATCAGGTAGCCTTCAGGGTTACCGGTAAATACCAGATTCCCCTTAGTTGTCATTACACCACCCCACAGAGGTGCATAGTTCTTATAGCGCCACTTCTCTTCACCGGTTTTCGGATCAATAGCACGCAACACACCGATATAATCCTCATTCAGAGGCTTAATGGTGAAACCGGCTCCTAAGTAGGCCGCGCCTTTCTTATAAGCTGTCGGCTCATTCCAGATATCCATCTCCCATTCATTTGATGGCACGTAGAACAGGCCTGTGTCCTGGCTATAAGACATTGGCATCCAGTTCTTACCCCCCAGGAAAGATGGCGCCGCTACAACGGAGTCACCTTTCTTACCATCAGCGCTCTTACGCGGATCTCCCGGACGACCATCTTCTGCATAAACAGGGCGACCTGTCTTCGGATCCAGGCCTTTAGCCCAGGTGATCTTATCGACAAATGGGAAGCCTCGGATGAAGTCGCCATTTTCACGATTCAGAACATAGAAGAAGCCATTACGGTCTGCAGAAGCGGCCGCTTTAATCGTTTTACCATTTTCCTGGTAATCAAATGCAATTACTTCGTTTACACCATCATAATCCCAGCCATCATGTGGTGTGGTCTGGAAGTGCCAGACAATTTTACCGTTGTCCGGATCAAGTGCCAGACGAGAAGAGGAGAACAGGTTATCACCAGGGCGCAGGTGTGAGTTCCATGGCGCCGGGTTACCGGTACCGAAGAACAGCAGATTGGTGTCAGCATCGTAAGTACCGCCTAACCAGGTCGCTGCACCACCGGATTTCCACAAATCACCAGGCCAGGTTTTTCCAGCTTCGCCACCGGAAATACCATTCTCTGTTTTCTTACCGTCTTTCCAGATATACCCCATATGTCCTTCAACCGTCGGACGGGTCCACTGGATTTTCCCGGTTTTAGCATCGTAGGCTTCTACTTTACCGACAACACCAAACTCACCACCAGATACACCTGTGATGATCTTGCCTTTGACAACCAGAGGTGCTGCAGAGATAGAGTAACCTGCTTTATAATCAGCTACTTTTTTCTTCCAGCGGACCTTACCTGTTTTCTGATCCAGAGCAACCAGTTTCGCATCCAGTGTTGCAAAAATTACCAGATCGTCATACAGAGCTGCACCACGGTTAATAACGTCACAACACGGCATAATGCCATCTGGCAGACGAGCATCATACTGCCACAGCTCATCTCCAGTTTCCGCATCAATAGCAAACAGACGAGAGTATGAGCCTGTTACAAACATGACGCCATCTTTAACCAGAGGCTGAGATTCCTGTCCACGTTGCTTTTCACCACCAAAGGAGAAAGACCAGACCGCTTTCAGATCTTTAACGGTTTCAGTATTCAGTTTGGCCAGAGGGGAGAAGCGCTGGCCACGATGCCCCATACCATTGGTAACTACATCGTTAGTGGTTGCCTGATCATTCAGAATATCCGTATCCGTAACTTTTGCAGATGCGGTGCCTGTCACTGCCATTGCAGAAATCAATGCTGTCGCTAATAGCGATTTTTTGCCTAAACCATTTGGTAACATGACTGTCTCCTGTGATGCCTTTTTTATTCGATTATTGGCACAGCCATTTGAATTCAGACACGTATTAGCAACAATACAACCAGGGACCTGTTTTATGACACACTTTCAGACCTGAAAGTATAAGACCCTGCAACTCAGGTCGTAAAAGATCATCCTCTGGTACTAGCCAATCACACCTAAAGAACTAGCCAGCACACCTGCTTTCGGGAAAATATCCCAGGAAGCTATCCCACCAGAATTACACCAACACGGATGCGGATACATCTTATTATTCGAAGAATGATGCCACTTGTTATTCGAAGAATATGCCACTTATTATCTAAAAGGTGATGTCACTTATCACCTGAGTAATGAAATGCAGGCAACAAAAAAAGCCGGTCAATGACCGGCTACGAAGAGGGTGAAAACCCATGAACAACAAGCGCGAACGCTTGAACGGAGAATTAGTGGGGCAATACCAGAGTATCTGGCATTGCGCATATAACACACTATAGCGGCTAATTTGCTGGCCTGCACAATTTTTTACTGTTTAAATCGAAAATCCTGTACATTGACGTCATAAGTCCGACCAGATTCAGAAAGAGCTTCTTATTGAGCTTTGTATAGCTCCGGCAAAAGATAATCAGCTCCATATCTGGCAGATATCTGTTTCACCAGTCCCTCTTTTGAAGCCTGCTCTACAATATCTCCCAGCGCATAAGCCAACTGACGATAATTCGTATGCACCGCCATACCTATATCCCAGTCGAGTTTATGGAGTCCAGGAAGCGCCACTGCAGACAACTCAAACGGTTTCTTCTGTACCGGATGATGGTGTTTCAGCCATTGAAGCTGACTTTGCATCCCCATTATGGCCGCAATTTCATTATTCTGCAGAGCATTCCAGGCTAATCTCAGGTCAATAAAGTGTTTTACTTTATTACGTACCTGACCGTTAAAAACGGACATCAGATATACATCCGGCAAGCTATCAGTCTCTACACCAACCGGGTAGTAACGTAAAACAGCCAGAGTTTCCAGAGTTTCTAATTGCTGCGTATCATACCCGACCCGCCAGCGCTCCTTCTGATAAGGACCAAACATGTGCACCAGATCATTTTTCACTTCACCAAACTCATTAGTCTGGTAAGAGTAATTTTTATCATAGGGCACCCGCATCATGACATCAGCAATACCCCCACCCAGATAATGTCCTTTCCAGACATGATTGCGTAAATCATCGTCCAGGGTTTCATCCGGTGTCATCCAGCGCAGTTTAAGGTCAAGATTCATAGAACGAGCAATATGCTGAGCCAGTTCGACATCAATGCCAATCGCTTTGCCCTGATCATTTTTGAAGGAATAAGGTGGGAACTGATCATACACCGCGATTTCAATAAATCCCGATGCAAGGACATCATCATAGGAACGTGCCAGCGCAGGATTCACCTGCACCAGCATCAGA
Source organism: Oceanospirillum sediminis (assembly GCF_014164585.1). Taxonomy (GTDB): domain Bacteria; phylum Pseudomonadota; class Gammaproteobacteria; order Pseudomonadales; family Halomonadaceae; genus Oceanospirillum; species Oceanospirillum sediminis. The sequence continues at coordinate 114,796 of NZ_JACJFM010000009.1, forward strand.
AGCAGCAGTCCGATAAGATGACTACTGTTCAACATATTTTGTCTCCAACCAGGCACGGATAGACCACAGAGCCTCCTGACTCAGATGTTCAGCCATCTTCGGCATGTAAGGCACACCATTACGTACAGCTCCATTACGCACCCGGTAAACAAACCACTCGTCGCCGTCATAACCTGGCTCAAGGTAACGCAGATCCGGTGCAATACCACCTGAAATACCATCCAGACCATGACAACGGGCACAGTTCTGGGCATAAGCTGACTCACCAATTCTGATAGCGTCTTTGTTATCAGTATATGGGTTTTCCTCAAGCCACTCTTCACCAAGTTGAGGTAACATAGAGGTATCAATAGCCTGAGGTACAACATCGCCATGGGCAAATACCTGTGCACTCAGCAAACTGCCAAAGACCATCGCAGCACCGGTACGCAGTAGGTTAGTTTTAACGGTCATTATTGTTCTCCACAAAACAAATGGGGTAAATCCTGATTATTTTTATCCTTAGGAGGCTGCTGCCGGGCGCAGGGCAGTGAGACCAGCAACAACCAGAAACTTCGTTTAATACAATTCAACAGCGACTCATCGAACCACAAACAGACCTTTCATCCCTTTGTGTTCCAGACCTTCAGCATAAAATTCAAACTTACCAGGCTTAATCGGTACAAAATAAATTTCCACTTCGCCAGCATCTTCAAATTCCAGCTCTGTCAGAGAAACAGCTTTCACCTCAGCGGCCCCCACTTCGACCTTACGCAGATAAATAGAGGCGAAGAACTCCGGAGCCTTCAGGGCGTATTCTTTCAGGCCGCTGGCCTGAATTTCCAGACTGTAAGACTTGCCGGTCTCCAGCTGATACTCTGTCTGAGACATGCCATAACCGCTTTCTTCAGTACCCAGCACCAGTTCTGGCAGCCCTGTTGGCTTTCTTGTCAGATCACCTGCAGCCATCGTCAGACCGGGTAAACAGGCCAGTGCCAGCGCCATTATTGTTGTTTTCGCTTTCATCACGTTTTGTCCCCTTCTGAAAATCTGTGCTCATGGTAGAAACAGAGTGTTTTTCAAAATATGCTACTTGAGAACTAGTTTGTTCCTTCTTTGTTCGCATTCACCAATAGAGCTATCCCGCCTAATCTGCCTGCCTATAACAAAAAGAATAAAAGCCCATCACAATCAGAAAAAAGATAAGAAGGTACGGGTATGTCTGCTTTAGCTTCCTTAACGAAACCAACTTTATTTGCTGCATCTGTCTCACTGGCCATCACAGGATCAGCTCTGTTCAGCGGTAATGCTGATGCCGCCAAAAAGAAAACAGGGCTTGATGTTCAGATTCATTATCTGCGTATGATGCCCAAAGTTCGCCCGGTGTTATCCAATCTGGAACCTGCTCCGAAAAACAGTGGCCTGGCCGGAGCAGAACTGGGTATCAAAGACAGCAATACCACAGGGCGTTTTACCGGCCAGCACTACATGCTGAACAGTCAGTATTTTGAGTCAGAGGAAGCCTTTATGGCAGAAGCTGATCGATTGATGCAGAAAAATGCTTTAGTGCTGATTGATGCACCATCCGGTCTGCTGGCACAGACCGACAAACTGGCCGCAGAGCGCGGTGCTCTGATTTTTAATACCGGTAACAGCGACGATCAACTGAGAACCAGTCTATGCCTGAATAACACCTTTCATACCTACCCCAGTCGGGCGATGCATACCGATGCCCTGGCACAATGGCTGGCGACCCGTCGTTTCAGCCGTTGGATGCTGATTGAAGGCCCGGCAGAAGAAGATAAAGCCTATGCCAGTGCATTAAAACGTTCCGCAAAACGCTTTGGCAGTGAAATTGTACTGAAGAAAGAATGGACTTTTGACAGTGATCTGAGGCGTACAGCTCAGAAAGAACTGCCGCTATTCACTCAGGGTGATGAATACGATGTCGTGCTGGTGGCCGATGAAGCCGGGGATTTTGGCCATTATGTGCCTTATAACACCTGGTTACCCCGTCCGGTTGCTGGCACTCAGGGGCTTACGCCAAAAGCCTGGCACAAAGTAGTCGAGCAATGGGGAGCAGCCCAGTTACAGAGCCGCTTTGAAAAACTGCATGATCGCCATATGAATGATAAAGATTATGCCGCCTGGGCTGCTATCCGCTCGATTTCAGAAGCCATTCTGCAAAACAAAGAACAGAAAGGCATACAGCATCATGCCGAACCAATGAAGCACTTCCTGTTAAGCGAAAAATTCCATCTGGCGGCGTTTAAAGGCCACAAACTGACCTATCGCCAGTGGAATGGTCAGCTGCGCCAGCCTATGCCGCTGGTACAACCTCGCTCTCTGGTTTCTCAGTCCCCGCAGGCCGGTTACCTGCACCCGAAAACTGAACTGGATACTCTGGGTTTCGACCAGCAGGAAAGCCAGTGTCGGATCAACCAATCCTGAGCCTGAATACCTCTGATTATTACAACAAGACACAGCGAAACAAACAGGATATGCCAATATGAAAACATCATTTCAGCTGAAAAAAACGTTCCGTCCCCTGTTACTGGGCACAGCCCTGTTATCAGCATCCGCTTTTGCCGATGTGGCTTATATCAGCAATGAAAAAGATAACTCTCTGTCACTGATCGATCTGAAGACTCTGGAAGTCAGGCAGACTATTGAAGTAGGACAGCGTCCTCGAGGCATCATATTCAGCAAGGACTATACCAAACTTTATATCTGTGCCAGCGATGATGATACGGTACAAATTATGGATGTTGCTACGGGGACGATCATCGATACTCTGCCATCAGGTGAAGACCCTGAACAGTTTTCGCTGGCACCTAACGACAGGCATCTGTATATCGCTAACGAAGATGATGCTCTGGTTACCGTCGTCGATACTAAAGACAGCACTGTGCTGGCCCAGATTGACGTAGGCGTTGAGCCGGAAGGGATGGCCGTAAGCCCAACCGGAAAAATTGCGGTGAACACCTCAGAAACCACCAGTATGCTGCACTGGATCGATACTGAAACCTATGAATTATATGACAATACACAGGTCGACCAGCGCCCTCGTCACGTCGAGTTTAACAAAGATGGCTCACTGCTGTGGGCCTCGTCAGAAATTGGCGGCACTGTGGTGGTGATTGATACCTCGAACCGAGAAATCCTGAAGAAGCTGAACTTTGAGATTAAAGGCATTCATCCGGATCGCATCCAGCCTGTAGGCGTTAAACTCACTGATGATGGTAAATATGCCTTTGTTGCTTTAGGCCCGGCCAACCATGTCGCGGTTGTCGATGCAAAAACTTATGAAGTAGTCGATTACCTGCTGGTAGGACGCCGTGTATGGCATATGGAATTCAATTCCGACCAGACGATTTTGTTGTCCACTAACGGCATCAGTGGCGATGTTTCAGTCATTGATGTCGACAAAATGAAAGTAATCAAGAGTATCAAAGTCGGCCGCTATCCGTGGGGTGTTGCTGTGTTACCTGAAGGTAAAGGCATCCCTGCTCAGGCTGAACGTTAATACACTGACAGGTATTAATGGCTATCGGAATTAACAATATCCCGGCGGATCAGTCTCAGATCAGCTGGGATAAAAGTATCAAAGGCCTGAGGAGTTCCTGTTGATGACGACTGATCCCTTTTCTGCTGATTATCCTGCTCTGATCAGTATACGAAACCTGAGCCATAATTATGGCAAACTTCAGGCACTGAAAACGCTGGATTATGATATTTTTACCGGTCAGTTTAATGCTCTGTTAGGCGCAAACGGGGCTGGCAAATCAACTCTGTTCAACCTGCTCGCTGGTTTGCTGCGCCCTCAGCAAGGTCAGTTTGATTATCTGAACCAGCCAATGACCTCACCCGGAGCAGATTATCTGGCTAATCTGGGGATCGTATTTCAGCAAAGCACTCTGGACCCGGATCTGACAGTAGGGCAGAACCTGCATTATCACGCTTCTCTTCACGGCTTCAGCCGTAAACAGGCCCGGAGTCGAATAGAAGAAGAGCTGGAGCGCCTGAACCTGCAGGATCGTATTAAAGATACTGTTCGCAGTTTGAATGGCGGTCATAAACGCAGAGTCGAGATCGCTCGCGCACTACTGCATCAACCCGGCTTTCTGATGCTGGATGAAGCGACGGTGGGGCTTGATCTGTCCACCCGTAAACAACTGACTCAGTACCTGCATCAGCGCTGCAAACAAGAAGGCCTGACTGTGCTCTGGACCACACACCTGATCGAAGAGATCGAAGCCAGTGATCCTGTGATGGTATTACACAAAGGCACAGCCCGGTTCTCGGGTATCAGTCATCAGGTGATTCAGGATGCCGGTGTTGCAGACCTGACAGATCTGATTGAGCAACTTACAGCATCCCATGCACCTGAAACGATCACAGGCTCTGAAACCGCCAATAACTCTGGCAAAACCAACCAGAGCATCTGAACGGCCCGATCAGACTCTGTGAACCATATAGCTTTTGATGGTTCAGGTACTCTTATTTTAAAATCCGCAGGAGTTTATTTATGTCATCGGATTCTGCGACAGTCCCAGCTTCTAAGCAATCGCCACACGCTTCTAAGCAGTCACTCCCCGCTTCCAGGCAATCCCCCACAGCTTTTCAACAAGCGTCTCCAACATTCAGGCCACCATCAGAGGTTTCACCGCTGATCCGTCAGTGGCAGCCCGGAGTGATCGGCTACTGGCGCACTTTCACTGGCATTACTCAGCGTGAGTTTTTACGTTTTATTCAGCAAAGAACACGCTTCTTCAGTGCATTGATCCGCCCTTTGCTCTGGCTGATTGTATTCGCTGCGGGTTTTCGTGCAGTACTTGGGGTATCTATCATGCCCCCTTATGGCACCTATATTACTTATCAGGTATATATTGCCCCCGGACTGATTGCGATGATTATTCTGTTTAACGCCATGCAGAGTGCGCTATCAATGGTGTACGACAGGGAGATGGGAAGCATGAAGGTTCTGCTGACATCCCCTCAGCCAAGAAGTTTTCTTCTCTTCAGCAAACTGATGGCAACAGCTCTGGTCGCCTTGCCTCAGATTTATGCCTTTCTGTTGATTGCCTGGTTTGTGGATGTGGACCCGCCCTGGTCAGGTTATCTGGCGGTACTTCCGGCTTGCCTGTTAGTTTCCCTGATGCTGGGAAGTATCGGGTTATTTATCTCCAGCTTTATTCGCCAGCTGGAAAACTTTGCCGGAGTGATGAACTTTGTCATTTTTCCGATGTTCTTCCTGTCTTCGGCATTGTATCCTCTATGGAAAATGCAGGAAGCCGGGCCAGTTCTGTATGCCATTTGTACTGCAAACCCTTTTACCCATGCCGTTGAGTTGATTCGTTTCAGCTTGTATGGCGAACTGGATATAACCTCTCTGGCACTGGTCTTTGCGATTACGCTGGCTTTCCTTACTCTGGCAGTGCTGAGCTTTGATCCACAAAAAGGGATCCTTCGGAATAAAAAGAGATAAATCAGGATAGAACACCACAACCGACCTGGCCGGAAGTACTACTCCCTGTAAGACTTCCGACCAGATACCGCCCCACTAAAGCAGAAGTTTATTTCCCCTGTGATGCGTTATCGTTAACTCTGACGCAAAAGCATCGGGACACAATAATGACAATACATCTCCGATTGAAAGCGGCATCCTGCGTAGTGACGTCTGCTATAAATCCTTCAGCCAGGCTTGCACGAATCATTAAATTGATACGTAAAGCTTCAGGGCCACGAGTATTCAGATCCCGTGATACCCGGAGTGTCTCTCTCCCTGCTCATAGGAGTATTCTGAACAGTAATCGGCCCGAGTCTGAAAGAATCCATTTAAATACAAATCATCACAAATCAAAAATCTATAAGATACAACAACTTGACTAATGTCGACTGCCAGTTTGCACTTGTATCTATCATCATAGAAGCTTAAGTTTACAGACAGCTGACAACTAATAAAAAATCACACCCATTACTAACGACAATAATGAGGGCTGCTCCGTGTACAAAATTGTTACTGCTGATGATCATCCTATTTTCCGGGAAGCCATCTCGAATGTAGTTCGTAGCCGGTACCCTGAAAGCGAGATTCTGGAAACATGCAATTTATCTGAAACACTTGATCTGGTTAAAGACGATAGCGATCTGGACCTGGTCTTGCTGGACCTGAATATGGATGGCATGGATGGCTTTCAGGGGTTAATGCAACTAAGGGAAGTGGCACCAACAATACCTGTAGTTATTGTTTCAGCGGAGGAAGATAAAAAAGTTGTCTTGCAGGCAATTACCTTTGGTGCAGTTGGCTTTATTACAAAATCGACGCCCAGAGATCAGATGCATAAAGCTCTGGAACAGATTCTGGCAGGCAATGTATATCTGCCATCAGATATCATTCGTGGAGACAACCCACAGAATGCCCCCTTGTCCGGAGCACAAGCCCTTCGGCAGCAAAAACAGGCTGAGACTCTTGACCCAGAACTTCTATCTTCTCTGACCCGCAGGCAAATTATTGTATTGCAACGCATGGCTCAGGGAGAATCCAATAAGCAAATCGCTTATCATCTTTCTATTGCAGAAACAACAGTAAAAGCCCATGTATCAGCAATTCTCAGAAAGCTGAAAGTATCAAACCGGATTCAGGCTGTTATCGCAGCAAGGGATATTAACTTTGCCGACTACCTGAGAGCCTGAATGCCCTGACAAACATGGCATTGTCATGCGATTAAAGCGACTGTGCTGGCAGCAAGACAGCTGGCAGCACAGGCTCAGAATAACGATGAAATAAAATCTGAAAAAAAAGAGAAGAGGTCACTAACGCTTCTTAAAATACCTGTGGCACCCCTTACAGCTTTTCGCTGCCTGATTCACAAAGTCAGCAGCATCTTCTCTGTTCTGATAATGAAGAGCTTCTGCTATCTGTTCGGTAATATCCCTGAAGTCATTCATCTGTTGTTCAAAACGATTCCATTTATCCCACACGACGGGCAAAGCCTTAGTGTCGCCCTGATCTGAACGCACCCGGAACATATCAATCAGAGACTGAGTCAGGTCTGCCACTTTGTCAGCATGCTTCAACGCCCTTTCAGCATTGAATTTCTCATTAATCACTACCTCAAAGCGCAGCTGTTTAAATTCCGTTTTGATCTCTTTAAACTGCTCCTGGCGCGCCTTAATCGCACTATCCGTATCAGATATCTGAGTCCCGGCATATGCTCCGAATGAGGTTATAAACACTAATGTTGCCAGAATACTACGCCACATACTAACTTACCCTCATCAGCTTCAGGCCCCACAGAATAGAAGGGTTGATTTTCCCAAGCTGCTCGACTTTGACATCCTTTTTAATAGCAAATTTCTTCTCAGCGGAATCCCTCATTACCGGATGCATAAAGCGTACGCCAAAACGATCCTTAATACTGGAAACAACAGGTTTACCGCTATCCAGAGACTTACGTTTGACAACAACACCAATCTCACCATTAGCCAGCTCAACAGTCGCTCCAGGCGGAAAAACACCCAGTTCTGACAAAAATACTTTAGTCAGTGATTCGTCAAAAAAGCTGCCTCTTTGCATAAACAGCTGCTTAAGGCTTCGCTGAGGTGTCAGAGCAGCTCGATATGGACGACTGGAGACCATAGCAGAATAAATATCAGCCAGGCCCACAATCTTAGCTTCCAACAGAATCTGCTTTCCGTTCAGTCCTGCTGGATAACCACTACCATCGACCTTCTCATGGTGCTGAAGTACAATATCCAGCCATAATCTGTTTGTTATACCTGCTGCTTTCAGAATCTGAACGCCTTCTTCCGGATGCTTCTTAACTTTCTGGCTCATCTCCTCAGTCAGAGGTCCCCGATGCTTCTGCAGCTTATCCTGATAAGAATTCATCGCAACGTTAGCAGTAATCGCAGCACCGATAATGGCCAGCTGATGGTCCTGCGGCAGACGAAGGCTTTCAGCAATAATGGTTGAGATAATAGCAACATGCAGAGGATGCTTAATTGAGTAGTTAAACTTATTTGATAAATGAATTGATCCCAGCAGAGCATCGGCATTCAGTTTACACAGCCCCTGAATCTGAGAAGAGGTTTCATACAATCTCTTTTCCAGTTTTCCGGCTTTAAATGCACCATCTCCCAGAATACCGGCAAACGCTTTTTCCATTTCAAGACACATCTCCTCCAGCTCATTAAAAGGATTAGTATCTTTGGCGTATAAATGAGGCTCGGGCAGAGCATGTTCAATGACAGATGCCGTCTCCTGTACCTGAAGAGTTTCATCCATTCTATAACCTGAAGCGACAATTGAATTCAATCGGGACTGAGATGAGATAGCCATGCCTGCATCCATTAATAATCGACCTGTCGCATCATAGACTGTCCATGGCAAGTTACTGCCAACCGACAGATCATCATCTGCAGAAACCTTGATCAGATCTCTCTTATCATTTGCACTCATCTCACACCTTCTCTATCGGCTCACACTCCATGTGCGTAAAGATCCAAAAAAACATTATCCATCATTATGTTACAGTATTGTACGCAGCTTTGCTGTTAAGGATAGTGATTCAGCTCACAATTGTATTATCGATAATACTATTTTACATTCTTAACCTTTGCTATGCGCTCAGAAAGCATTTTAATCAAACAAGCGAAGAATTTAAGGAAACTCTCAGATGAAAGGCATTAAGCTACTGAACAGAGTTAAGATATTTAATATTCTAGACCGTTTAGAGTTTTTCAGCGCATTTAATCCCGGCGAAAAAAATATGATTGTTGATACTCGCAGTCGCTTTGTTGCTGCAGAGAAAAATGAACACATTATCAGGCAAGGGGATAGAGATTGTGCGTTTTATATTCTTCTTCACGGTTCAGCCAGCGTCTATCTTTCTGAAAACGGAAAAAAGCTGGCCAGCCTTAAGCCCGGTGATTTTTTTGGAGAAGCTACTTTTCTTACAGGAGAGCCCAGAACAAGCAATGTTGTCGCTGAGGAGATGTGCATCATGTTTCGATTTGACAAGACAGTGATGAAGCAGCTTCCTGCAATGACTCGGGAAAAAATCAAGGATAAGATTATTGCCAAACTGGTTCGGTTATTATCTGAAAAAAATGAAGCCCAGAAATAGATTCCGGGCTTTATAAAAATGAGTCAGTGTTTTAAAGCTTCAACCAGGCATAATCCAGATCATTATCACCGGTGATTTTATATTCAGCAGCCACGGGCCCGATATAAGACGATGCTTCAATGGCTTTAAATATTCCGGGCAAATCCAGACTACCGGAGCCCGGAGCACCTCGGCCGGGAACATCAGCAAACTGAATATGGGCAATCTGCTCTCCATACTCACCAAGCTGGCTTATGATATCTTCTCCCATCCTGGCCATATGATAAATATCATATTGCATACCTGCATTGGCATGCCCTGTTTTTCGATAAATATCCAGCATCTCTGTAAAACTATGGTACAGGTAGTCTGGCATATCCTTATCATTTATAGCTTCAAAGCTAACCTGTATCCCCTCAAGCATAAAGAGTTCAGCCGCATAGCGGATATTACTGATATAAGTATCAAGACAAGTAGCTCTGTTATCCTCAGGACACAGATTTCCAGCCAGAACATTAACCGTTCTTACATTAAGAGCGGTCGCATATTCCATCGCCTGTGCACAGGCTTCTCTGAAAGCCTGTTCATTCTCTGGATGGCAGCTCAGTCCTTTTCCACCCTGTAACAAATCACCTGCCGGGATATTGATCAGGTGCAGTCTGAGTCCGTATTCAGTCAGTTTTGAGCCAATCTCAGAAATGGATAGCTCATAAGGAAACTGAATTTCTACGGCCGAAAATCCATGCTCAGCAGCGGCCTCAAATCTGTCCGACAGTGGTAACTGGCTATAGAGCAAAGACAGATTAGCAATGAAATAGTTTTTTTCAGCTGTCGTCATTAGCCGCATTGCCTGTATATAAATTGATCAGAGTTGACGGATCTTTATCCGTATAGCCATTGGCGGCATGCTGCCTCATAAGTTGCGCCGCAAGGCCTGTCATAGGTGCAGCACTACCCATCTCTTTTGTGTGTGTAACAGCCATATCAAGATCTTTAAGCAAAGTACGGACATGCCACTTGACGGGCTCAAAACAGCGCTGTGACATTTCCGGAGCCAGTATCTGCAAAGGTTTCGAGTCAGCAAAACCACCTGAAAATGCTTCTGCCAGCTTTGAACTGTCAACTCCTGCCCGCTCAGCAAGAGCAACCACCTCAGCGATTACAAGAGCATTACTGCTGACAATCATCTGATTACAGATCTTGGTGTACTGCCCGGCACCACTTTCTCCCATTCTTGTTACTTTTGAGGAAAACAATGACAGCAGTGGCCGAACCTGATTGAGAGCATCTTCACTACCTCCAGCCATAACAGCAAGAGTACCGGCTTTCGCTCCCGGAACACCTCCGGAAACAGGACAATCAACCCAGTCGACACCTTTACTCAGAGCGTCATCATGCAGAGAACGGGTTACAAGAGGATCTATGCTGGAGAAATCAACAATGATCTGATTTCCTCGCAACGAGGAAGAAATTTGACGATACACATCCCGAACAGCCAGCGAATCAGTCAGACAAAGGAAAATAACATCACTCTGACGGGCAATATCATCCAGTGATTCAGCCTGAACAGCCCCTTTTTCAACCAGAGGAAGACATTTATCAGAACTCCGATTCCAGACAGTAAGTCTATCGCCCGAACCCAGTAAATGCTCACATAAAGGCAGCCCCATCAGGCCAATACCAATAAAGGCAAGTTTACGTTCTGCAGGCATATATCAGTTATCTTCCAATGAATAGTCTACCGTTACAGAGTTACCATTACCGGTATATTCCATAGCGTGGCACAGCTGCTTCACTAACTTAATACCCCGGCCATGCATCTGTACATTTTCGGCAGAGTTACCGAAAACTTTTTGATAGTCAAAGCCTTTACCACTATCATCAATGGTAATTCTCAGGAAAGGAGTGCCATTGATACTGATCTTGCACGCTGTGATCGAAATAAAACCTTTTTCTATTTCACGCAGACGGCTCTGTCTGGCATTCAGATAGGTTTCAAAAGCATCAGGTCCGGTTTTTAAAGCAGAATCCAGCTCTAAAAGTCCATGATCAAGGGCATTATTCAACAGTTCGGATAAAATCAGGAACAGCTTCTGGTTATGGCTCTCAAGCCCTCGGAATTGAGTAATAATCCCCAGTAGCATTGGAGTCAGATCCAGGCTTTTAATCTCACTGACCCCCATATGGAAATTAACTTTCCAATCAATCTCACTGGACTCCTCAATTGTTGTCAGCAGGACATCATCGCTCAGCGTTTCATAAGCCTCACTGGCTACAGTGTCTACTGACGGCATATCAACCAGCGCCAGCGTAACATCATCATGGGGGATCTCATCTCCCAGAAACTCGCCTAATGAATGCTTAATATCATCCAGACGATTCTCAGGGTGATGCAGGCAGCTCAACAGGCGCTCTATACCGAAAAACTCGCCTTCTGAATTTTCAGCTTCAATCAGACCATCAGAGAACATAATAATCTGATTGCCTGCCTGATAAGATATTATATGGCTTTCCACTTCATACTGATTACCACCCAGTACCCCCAGGGGTAACTGGTTCGATTCAAAGGTGTCAGAAACGTGCCCATGAGAATCAACACAATAAAAGGTTGGCAAGCCGGCATTCCAGACTTCAACATAAGACTCTGCCGGATCAATCATGACGATGCCACAGGCTACAAAACAGCCTGTAGGCATCGTTTCTTTAATCCTTCTGTTCAGCTCCCGGCCAATCGTTGATAACTCAAACCCTTTATACACCATAGAATAAAAGGTTCCGGAAATCGGCAGAGTATTAATGGCTGCAGCCAGGCCATGACCAACAGCATCACCCAATAACACAAATAAGCGATTGCTGGGTGACCGGGCAGCACACAAAACGTCCCCACTGAACTGCTCAGCAGGTGTCAGCATATAGCGGATCATAGGGTCTTCCAGGCCCTTACTCTCAGCCATATGCTCCATGATATGACGGGAGATACGTCTCTCCTCCTCGTCCTTATCAACATATTCCTGTAATACTTTATTCTGACTGGCCAGCGTGTTCTGCATATCTACTACACGCTTGATGGACTCAATTTTTGTATTCAGAATAACCTGGTTAATAGGCTTAAACAGGTAGTCTGCTCCGCCGGACTGGTGTCCTTTAATGTAGTACTCTTCAGTGGCGGCAGCGGAAATAAATATGATAGGTACCCAGCGAGGAGCAGCGATCTCCTGCAAACGCTGGGCGGCCTCAAAGCCGTCCATCCCTGGCATCATAACGTCCATCAGCACCAAATCTGGTGATTCTTGCTGAAAAACTTCCAGGGAATGCTCGCCATTATCTGCCGTTACAACTTCATGCCCGGCTCTTTTGAGCATAGCCTGAAGCAAAACCAGGTTTGCCCGGGTATCATCTACAGCAAGAATTCGCATATATCGCTTCCAGATTGATCAGGTAATTTCAAACAGCTTATCGAAGTTGGCAATCGCCAGAACATCTTTAGCAAGCTGAGAGCAGTTCTGTAGTTTCAGTACCTTATTCGATGAATCTGCTTTTTCTTTCAGCTGCAATAACATACCCAGTGCAGAACTATCCAGATATTCCACCTGACTTAAATCCATAGCAATGGACTTCACCGAACTGTCATCCAGCAGTTTCTGGTAGGATTCTCTGAATACTTTATGAGAATTAAAGTCAAAACGGCCATTCAGGCGCATTACACTCTGACCATTAGAGGTTGAGGTTTGAATATTCATTCTTGCTCCATTCAATAAAACAAAATCAGGAGTTCATTGTTTTTGTCAGCCTTAAAGGAATATCCTGTAAAGCTTCCACGTATTCAACTGCACCTATTGAAGCTGCAGCCCGAGGCATGCCGTATACAACACAACTGGCTTCATTCTGCCCTATTGTAATGGCTCCTGCATCTTTCATGCGCTTCAGGGCTTCAGCACCATCTGCTCCCATACCTGTAAGAATAATGCCTGTGAATTCTTTGGCAAAAGGTAACGTAGAATCAAACAGGACTTCAACTGACGGTTTGTGACGATTTACTAACGGGCCGTTATCTAACTCTACCGCCAGGCCTTTACTGGTGCTGACTACTTTCATATGGCGGTCACCCGGAGCTATCAAAACCAGCCCGGCTTGCAGCAGATCGCCGTCTTCAGCTTCTTTTACTTTTAACCGGCACAAAGAATCCATACGGGCAGCAAATGTCTGAGTGAACCCCGGAGGCATATGCTGAGTAATTACAATAGGCGGAGATTCTTCCGGTAATGGTAACAAGAATTCTTTAATGGCTTCAGTACCACCAGTAGATGAACCTACGGCAATGTATTTTCTTAATGCTTTTCTGGAAAATTTAATTCCAGTTTCGTGTTTTTCTGATTTCTGCCGGGCCTGTTTTTGCTTTCTGATCAACGCCAGCTTAGGGCCCGCTTTTGCTGCAACACGAATTTTCCCACAAATTTCTTCAGTGTATTGCTTCAGTTCACTTGAAATGCCAACTTTAGGCTTAGCGATAAAGTCAATAGCACCGAGCTCCAGGGCTCTGATCGTTGTATCAGAACCAATTGTGGTCAGTGTTGAGATCATTACAACAGGCATAGGCCTCAATCTCATCAGCTTTTCCAGAAAATCCAGGCCGTGCATCTTAGGCATCTCTACATCCAATGTAATGACATCAGGGTTAACCTTTCTGATAATCTCCCTGGCTTCAATGGGATCATTGGCTACGCCAATAACAGACATATCATCCTGGGAATCAATGATCTCTTTCAGCAGATTTCTTATTAAGGCTGAGTCATCTACAACAACCACCTCAATCATACAACTTTCCTTTCGCTATGCACTGAAGTCTAATCAAAGAGTTCAATATCATTGTCAACGCGCTCCTGGCCTATGCTCTGACGATATTTTTGTTCTACTTCAACCACTTCAACCACTTCACGGTTAGCAGCTTCACTTTGTAGCCGCTTCATCAGAACTTTCCCTGAATGAGGGAAAAAGATCACTTTTCTGGGACAATTGTCCATCAAATCCTGTGCCACAATGGGTATGGACTCAAATCCCAGATAGTCAACAACAAATTTAGCGTTACGTTCCCCTACTTTACTGGATGTCATAGAGGAAATAACATTCCCACCACCAAACACTTTAGCTTCCAGATCCTGTCTATTAGCCCCCCGTTTGAGGATCTCATTAATCATCATCTCCATAGCATAACTGCCGTACCGGGCTGATGCACTCAGAGGGTTATACACATCAGAGTTTCCCGGGAGCATGAAATGATTCATTCCGCCAATATTCAGTTTTTTATCTCTTATACAAGCCGATACGCAAGAACCCAGCACGGTTGAAATTGCCATATCTGCAGACGTTACATAAAACTCACCGGGAAGAATTTTTGCCACCTGGCAATTGAAATTGCGATCAAAATATATCTTCGGCTGCGTTGCTTCATGTAAAGTTTCTATCATGACTTTATCCTGGCCTTATCTGCCTTAACGTAAACCGTGTGTTTACGAAGAGAAAAAAGATCTGAAGCCTGAGGAAAACTTTCCGAATGTCCTGCAAACAATAATCCATCATCTTTAAGGTAAGGCAGAAACTGTTTTAATACCTGATACTGGGTTTGTTTATCAAAGTAAATCATGACGTTCCGGCAGAAAATAACATCAAACTGCAGTTTGAACGGCCACTGATTATCCAGCAAATTCAATGGGAAATAGCGAATCAGCTTTTGTAATTCAGGCTTTACTTTCACTAACCCTGAATTATCCGCTTTTCCACGAAAAAAGAAAGACTTAAGCCGTTGATCTGAAAGCCTTTCTACCCTCTCAACAGGATAGATCCCTTTCTCAGCTTTAGCCAGTACCTTTGTGTCCAGGTCTGATGCATAAATCTCTACAGGAGGCGTGAAACTCTGATAGTGCTCAATACACGCCATAGCAATAGAGTAAGGCTCTTCTCCGGTCGATGCCGCACAACACCATATTCGGACCGGTGACTCACGTGATACCAGAAAGTCTTTAAGAATATCAAAGTGATGTGACTCTCTGAAAAAGGATGTCAAATTAGTGGTCAGAGAGTTGATAAACTCTTGCTGTTCGTGGCTGGAAGGGTCATTCAGTAAGTTCAGATATTGCTTGAAAGTGCGTAAGCCATTTGCTCTCAATCGACGGGAAAGCCGACTATAAACCATATCTTTTTTCGATTCAGATAAGTTA
Source organism: Oceanospirillum sediminis (assembly GCF_014164585.1). Taxonomy (GTDB): domain Bacteria; phylum Pseudomonadota; class Gammaproteobacteria; order Pseudomonadales; family Halomonadaceae; genus Oceanospirillum; species Oceanospirillum sediminis. The sequence goes on from NZ_JACJFM010000009.1 coordinate 130,100, forward strand.
ATACCTGCACGCTTATAAATAAGGTCCTTGATGACGGCAAAGTCTTTGTCTGTAAAATGAAATTCCCGATCTGAGCGATCAATAGCCATTATCTTGCATCCTAAAAAACAGGCTGCTAACGCAGCCTGTCTATCCATTTAAGAAAGCCGGGATTCAGAACTCTTCCCAGTCATCATCATCATTCATAACTGACGGTTTAGCTGATGCAACCCCCTGAGAGGCCTTTACCGGAGACTGAATTGGTTCAGATTTAATACGGCTCTGGGTTACAGAAGCTACCGGGGCTTTACTGAAGCCACTGTCTGCACCAAGTTTAAATAAACTGACTGATCCAACCAATGAACGAGCCTGTTCTTCCGATGATTCAGCCGCCGCAGCCGCTTGCTCAACCAGGGCTGCATTTTGCTGAGTCACCTCATCAATCTGAGTAATCGCCGTATTAACCTGTTCGATACCTGAACGTTGTTCAGCAGATGCTGCTGAAATCTCTGTCATAATCGTTGTTACCTGGCCAATCGCATCGACAATATCCTTCATTGTCATGCCAGCATCATCAACCAGTTTAGAACCTTCTTCTACTGTATCTACCGAAGTAACAATCAACTCTTTGATTTCTTTAGCCGCGCCTGCACTTCGCTTGGCCAGATTACGAACCTCTGTCGCCACAACGGCAAAACCACGTCCCTGCTCACCAGCACGAGCAGCCTCAACCGCAGCATTCAGAGCCAGAATATTAGTCTGGAAGGCAATACTATCGATAACACTGATAATTTCTTCTACCTGCTTAGAGTTGTCGCTAATCGTTCTCATGGTGCTGACCACCTGATTAACAACATCTCCGCCTTTCTGAGCAATGCGGCTTGCTCCCTGAGCCAGATTACTGGCCTGAGAGGCATTTTCAGCATTCTGCTGAACAGTTGATGTCAGTTGCTCCATAGAAGCAGCAGTTTCTTCCAGACTGGAAGCCTGCTCCTCGGTCCGCTGCGACAGATCATTATTACCGGCAGCAATTTCACTGGATGCAGTATTAATGGCATCTGCAGATTCTTTAATCTGAGTAACGATTTCTGTCAGCTGATCAATAGTCGCATTGGCGTCGGCTTTAAGCTGACCGAACATACCCTGAAAATCTTTATCAATCTTCTGAGTCAGATCCCCCTGAGACATAGCGCCGAGTACTTTGGCCAGTTCGGACAAGCCATCAGAAGTAGTTTCCATTACATTGTTCAGGTTTGAAGCCAGCTCTTTAAAGAAGCCTTCTTTGCCCTGAGTACTGATGCGACGATTAAAATCTCCTCGGCTGGCACCTTCGACAATATCAGCAATTTCCGACTGCGCCATCACCTCATTCGTAGTGTCACTCCATTCTACAACTGTCCCCAGACGTTCATTGTTTTCATTAAAGATAGGGTTAGCAGTAAAGGCAAAATAACGTCCGGCGATAGAAAGTTCAGCTATGTGAGTTGATGTCAGGCTGGCAACCATTTTACGCTGATGGGACGGCTCTTTATGGAAGCTATCGAAATTCTGCCCTATCAGATTATCAACATCAAAATGAGGATAAACTTCCTGAATTTGTGACTGAGACGCTCTGAACATCTCTTTCAGCGCCTTATTAACATAGATCAGCTTGCCATCATTATCGGCCATCATAACGTTGCTGGATACGTTATCCAGTGCGTTACGGATACGATGGTTTTTCTCAGCCAGAGCAATTTGCTCTTCCAGTGCGACCTTTTCAGCTGCTTCGCGTCGTAGAACTTCCGTTTTATCCTGCCACTCAACAACAAAGCCCTGGCGATTATCAGGCGAGCCAATAGGATTCACTTCAAGAGCAAATGTACTGTCACCAATAGACAAAGTTGCGCTATGGGTATCGGTCAACCCCGCCAGCATTTTACGCTGATGAGACGGATTTTCATGGAAAATGTCAATGTTCTGACCAATCAGATTACTGGCATTGAAGTGAGGCAGCTGCTTCTGAATCTCTGGCTCATTGTGCTTCAGCATTTCCTGAATAGAGGCATTAACATAAATGATATTCAGATCAGCATCTGAAATCATTACATTAGTGTTTACCACATCCAGACCTTTACGGATTCGCTGGGTCTCTTCCAGCAAGCGGGCTTGCTCCTCTTGCATAGAAGCCTCTTTAGCTTCCAACGCCCGGGCATCCGTCAGATCTTTCCATTCAACAACAAAACCCTGCCTGCTATCAGGCGTACCGATTGGGTTGACTTCAAGGTCAAAAATACTATTACCGATACTCAGAGTTGTCTGATGAGTATCAGTCAGAGCAGCCAGCATATTTCTTTGCATATCCGGGTTTTCGTGGAAGATATCAATATTGCTTCCCACCAGATTGTCCGCATCGAAGTGTGGCAACTGCTTCTGAATTTCTGGCTCATTATGCTTTAACATTCTCTGAATAGATTCATTCATATAAATGATATTCAGATCGGCATCAGAAATCATAACATTGGTATTCACCACATCCAGGCCTTTGCGAATACGTAACGTTTCTTCCAGTAAAAGATTCCGCTCGCTTTCAAGCTCAGCTTCTTTTGTTTCCTGTGCCAGAGTATCCGTCAGATCCTGCCATTCAACAATATACCCCTGCCGCTCACCATTGCTAGAAATCGGATGAACAATCAGGGAAAAGGCCGTACTACCCACATTAATCTTTGCTTTGTGCGCCTGGTTCAGGCCAACCAGTAACTTACGCTGATAATTAGGATTACGGTGGAAAATATCAATATTTTTACCAATCAGGCTGCCAGCATCAAACTGAGGCATATGACTCTGAATTTCAGCTTCCCGGTCACGTAGCATTCTTTGAATGGATGCATTCATATAAATGATACAAAGCTCAGCATCGGCAATCATAACATTGGTGTTAACCACATCAAGGCCACGCTTAATCCGTGTCATCTGATCCAGCTGACGGCTTTCTTTCTGGCGTTTTTTCTGCTGTTCAGACTGAGCTTCATTAATTATTCTGATCACAGAGCCAATTTCATTATCGATAACAGGTGCCGTCTCAGCAGGCGCTTTACCTTCTGCCATATTTTTAGCCACAGACAGCAGCTGGTGTACTGGCTGTTCAATCTGTGCCAATACCGATTTAGCTCCGACAAACAGCACAACTAAAGCCAGCCCCAACAGAGCAAGAACCCAGTACTGCGTGTTTTCTCCCTGACCGATAGCCGTCACCAGAGCACTGGCTGCTACGAGAGCGCCTGCTCCAAAGGCAACGCTAAACAGCTTTGACCTTATTGATGTTTTGTTACTCATTTGCCCGTTCTCCACCTGAACCCGCGCTTCACCCGGAAAAAACCATTATAATTATCAGACGGCCTGCATCCGGCTCTTATCTACCAGAGCCATCTCTTCGCTGGACATCAGCTTTTCAATATCGACTATGATCAGCATCTGTTCGTCAACTGTTGCTAACCCAAGAATATACTCTGAGTCAAAATTAGCAGAAAAATCAGGAGGATTTTTGATTTGATCCCCCCCAAGGCTGACAACATCTGATACACCATCCACCACAATACCCACTACTCTGTTCGACAAGTGCAATACAATAACGATGGTAAATTCATCATAATGAGCTTCACCGACATTGAACTTAATTCTCAGATCAATAATAGGCACAATCACACCACGAAGATTAATCACCCCTTTAATGAAAGCTGGCGCATTTGCAATCTTTGTCACAGCCCCATAGCCGCGAATTTCCTGCACTTTCAGAATATCCACAGCATAGTGCTCCTCACCTAATGAAAAGGTCAGGTATTCTTGTCCGAGCAGTCGGCCAAAGTCACTATCCTGGCTATCCGCAACCTGTTCAGTCATGTTTCCCCCTAAACCAGCATACCTTGAGAATGTTTTTTGGCACGCTGCTTATGCATACTAATAATTTCGGCAACATCCAGAATCAGTGCAACACGGCCAGTACCAAGAATTGTCGCACCAGACACACCATCAACTTTTCTGTAATTGGCTTCCAGACTCTTAATTACGACCTGTGACTGACCAACAAGATCATCCACAAATAAAGCAACCCTCTGACCATCTGACTCAAGAATCACCATAATACCCTGCTCAAAATCATCGAACTCGCCAGGCATATTCATCAGATCCGATAAACGGATAATTGGCAGATATTCATCTCTTATAGCAATGACAGCACCTTCACCACTAACGGTTTTAATATCGGATAGCTCTGGCTGCATAGAACCTATGATACTGGTCAAAGGCACAATATATATTTCATCCCCCAGGGCCACCTGCAACCCATCCAGAATAGCCAGGGTTAATGGCAACCTGATACTGATCCTTGTTCCTATGCCTTCCATTGATTCAATTTCTAAACGCCCGCCAAGGGATGTTATGTTTTTCTTAACAACATCCATGCCAACACCACGCCCGGAAACATCGGTCACTTCAGCCGCAGTAGAAAACCCTGGCGCAAAGATCAACTGCCAGACTTCACTGTCTGGTATGCTATCCGAAGTTACGATTCCTTTTTCAATCGCCTTGGACAGAATTCTCTCCCTGTTAAGACCGCCACCATCGTCCTGAACTTCAACAACAATATTCCCACCCTGATGAGATGCTCTTAATAAAATAGTACCTGTAACGTCTTTTCCAGCTGTGGCTCTCTTATCCGGAGACTCAATACCATGATCAAGACTATTTCTGATCAGGTGTGTCAGAGGATCTGTCAGTTTTTCAATCATACTTCGATCAAGCTCTGTATTTTCACCAACCATTTCAAGCTTGACTTTTTTATTCAGTTTACCGGCAAGATCTCTGACAACCCGAGGGAAACGACTGAAAACCAGACTGATTGGCATCATGCGAATAGACATGACAGAATCCTGTAAATCTCTGGTATTACGCTCCAGCTGGGCCAGTCCATTAGCCATTTTCTCATGCAGTATCGGATCAACTTCTGAGGCCATCTGAGTCAGCATAGCCTGTGTAATCACTAATTCTCCGACTTGATTGATAAGCTGATCGACTTTTTCAACACTGACACGGATTGAAGTTTCCTGAGGTTGTTTAGCCACTTTTTGCGCAGTATTTTTAGCAGCGCTCTGTTTGGCGGTAGAAGAGGTGGTTGTGGTAACCGGGGCTGTCACTTCAGCTCTTGCAGTACTTTTCGAAGTCGTTTTTTCAAAAGACTCACCGCCTGCCTGCTTTTCATCTACAGGCTCAAAGAAACCGTAACCATCAAATTCCTGGCCTGTATCTTCAGAGTTTTTTCCGGTAAGAGCTTTTCCAATGACATCATCATTATCTGAACCGCTGGTATCAGAGTTACTCTCTGCCAGCTGTTCAGTACTGTCAGATACCTCTATATCTTCAAAAAAGCCATAGCCGGGATCATCGCTTTCGTCTTTTTCTTCAGCACTTTCTTTACTATCAGGCGCTTCCGGTTCATCAAAAAAACCATAGCCGGGATCTTCTGCTTCTGAACTGATCTTATCCAGATCGTCAAAAAAGCCATAGCCGGGATCTTCTTCCTGATCATCAGTAGTTGTGGAAACATCTTCAAAGAAGCCAAAGGAGCCATCATCCGCATTAAGCTCTTCTTCGATAGAAATACCGTCCGGAGAAATAAGAAATTCCAGAAGCTCTTTGATATCACTTTTTGCTGAATCGGTATTCAGAGAGAAAAACCACTCCTCCCCTCCATTTTCAGGGGAATCGATGATATTCAGCTCTCCGAGTTCTTTTAAAGAATCAAAGAGCATCTCCGTATCGTCATCGGTAACGGGAAAGTGGATAAGGTAAGATCGAATAATATCTGTCTGACTACTTTCAGCAGGAACCCCGACAGATTCCTGATCGACAGTGGCCCTGTCTGAAATATCAGATGCAGGTTCTGACGGAACAACCGTTTCTCCTTTAGCCTTTGCCAACTGAACATTCAATTCCGCAATGACAGCTTTTGATGGCTCCAGATCGGGTTCAAGTCCTTCCTGATGGGCTTCAAGTAATCCTTTCAGGACGTCACCGGCCTGAAGAGTGACATCAACCATTTCATCCGTCAGTTCTGCTTCCCCCTTACGAACCAGATCCAGTAACGTTTCCAGTTCGTGGGTTACATCTGTCATGTCATGGAAGCCAAATGTTCCACTATTTCCTTTAATCGAATGAGCAGCACGAAATACGGCGTTCAGATCATCCATATCAGGAGATTGAACATCCATGTTAAGCATCAGGCTTTCCATAGTGGCCAGATGCTCGGCACTCTCTTCAAAGAAAAGCTGGTTAAACTGGCTTAAATCAAATGACATGGCAAACCATCCATATAGCAGTTTTCAGAGAGACTAGCCGACTACTTTTTTCACAACTTCCAGCAGTTTGGAAGGATCAAAAGGTTTAACCAGCCACCCGGTAGCTTTAGCAGCTCTGCCTTTAGACTTCATGTCATCACTGGATTCAGTGGTCAGCATCAGAATGGGGGTACTTCGATACTGTGGCAGAGCCCTTAAAGAACGAATGAGCGTCAGGCCATCCATCTTAGGCATATTCTGATCTGTCAGAACCAGGTCGAACTGAGCTGATTTAGCCTTATTCAAACCATCCTGACCGTCAACAGCTTCAACCACCTCATATCCGGCACCCTTCAGAGTAAATGCCACCATCTGACGAATGGAAGCAGCATCGTCTACCGTCAGAATTTTTTTGGCCATAAGATCCTCCAAACAGATCAATCACAATTAAGTTTTCTTAAAATAGTTCAATGTCACCAGACCCCATATCCTCATGGGCAACCGGTGAGTGTTTCATATTGTCAATTTTTTCTTGAGTATCTTTAAGGCGCTGACGGATATGATTCGTAATATCATGCGGTGTATCACCACCATCATTTCTCGTCATATGCCCGAGTTCTTCCATCAGATCATGAATCATATCTAATCGGGTCTTTGTGTGATCCAATAACTGAGATGTCATATCCTGGAATTGCAAGCCTGTCGTCGCCTGGCTAATATGCTCATCCACTTCATTGGCCAGCACACTCTGGCTGCTTAATGCCATTGCTGATTCATGGTTAATTTCTTCAAGACGTGACATTACCGTTTCGATTCGTTTTTTCGAATCACTGGCAAATCCCATATCAACTGATGATATTTTCTGAATAGATGTATCAGCGTTATTAAAAGAAGCATGTAAATCAGACATCAAAGAGCGAATCTGATCGCTGAAATGTGTCGTTTTCTGGGACAGGGACCGAACTTCATCAGCCACAACGGCAAAGCCTCTTCCTGCCTCCCCGGCTCTGGCGGCTTCAATCGCAGCATTAAGAGCAAGCAGGTTTGTCTGATCTGCGATATCATCAATCTCATCCAGCAGTTTGACAATACCACCTATCTTCCCTGCCATTTCATCCATAATATCCACAAGCCCCATGGCAAATTTACTGGCTTGTACAGCATTATCCATAAAAATCTCAAATGTTTCTGTCGTATCCCGGATAAAGTCAGAGAAAATAGAATCGACACTTTCACCACCAGCCAGCTGAGACGTTATTCGGTTTGTCATCTCTTGTTGCTGTCGGGTTTTGTCATGAACCTCAGTAAAATTGACGATCAACTGACCAATAGCTTCATCAAGCAGCTTTTTCACCTGATGTATTTCTTCTCTGGATTCGCGGAATTCATTAGCCAGACTCACAGAGAATTCATTAAAGGTATCGGCGGTTTCTTTGGCCATATCCTTCCCGGATTGCAGCTCTTCATCCGCACCAGTCACATGGCTGTCATATGATTTAATGGTAATAAACTGGGCCAGAAGGAATGACAGAAGAGAAAGAAAGAAAATGGCGTCAGTGTTTACACCCGTTGCCCCTAAACCAAACCAGGCTACAACTGAAACCACTAACCCAATCAGAACAGACACGAAATAGGATCTATTATCCCCCTGAACCTGCTGCGCTTGACTCATCAAAAACTCCTGTATCCGTCCAGCTACTGACAAGGCAGAAACATAGTCGGCGTATTATTATCAACACCTGTATATATTTAAAATAAATATACCTAATCGAATCTGAAAAGTCATTTTATCCATTGAAAGCACAGGATTTTTTTCCAGATTAATACAAGGATATACCGCTTTTCCTGCATAGCAAAGACTGATTAAACATTTTGTATAAAACCGGTAGCATCAACAGCAGATAGGGGCTTACTATAAAGCCACCCCTGTTGCATCTGAACGCCTTGCTTATTCAGATAATCAGCCTGCTCTGAAGTCTCAACACCTTCCGCAATCACATCAAGAGACATGCTATCTGCAATAGAAATAATAGCGTCTACCAGTACATGGTCACCACTTTCTTTATCCAGATCACCAACAAATGTCTTGTCAATTTTAATAATACTTAGCGGCAACTGTTTAAGATAACTAAGCGATGAATACCCTGTACCAAAATCATCTATTGCAATTCTGAAGCCATAATCACGCAACGCTTCAAGCTTCTGAACGGCCTCACCTGCCGGATCAAGAAACAGAGACTCTGTCACCTCCAGCGTCACACGCTCCGCTGATACATTATATTTCTCCAGAATACGGGCAAAACACTCTGTATGGCGCTCATCTGTCGAGATTTGCCGGGAAGAGAGATTAATTGCCATAGATAAACCGGGCTTATCATCACTCCAGATTGATAACTGCCTGACTGCCTCTTCAAATACCCACAACCCAAGCGGCAAAATTTGTCCGCTCTCTTCTGCCAGCGGAATAAACTTATCCGGTGGCAGGAAGCCTTTATCCGGATGAATCCATCGGATAAGAGCTTCCAGCTTCACAACCTGCTGCTCACTATCGACTATAGGCTGATAAAATAGCGAGAATTCCTTTCTTTCAATTGCCCGACGCATATCCTGCTGTAACAGCTGTTTTTCCAGCACTGCTGCCTGCATTTCTGAAGTAAAATACCGGAAAGTCTGCCGCCCGGCAGACTTAGCGGCATACATTGCCTGATCGGCATTCTGCAGGATCGCTTTAATATCAGCCCCGTCATCAGGAAAAACAGTAATACCGATACTGGCCGATATATTAGCCTTATTATCCCCTAGCTGATATTCCAGAGATAAACACTCAATCACTTTTTCCGCAATCCGATTCACATCATCCAGTAATTCAAAGTCCGGTAGCATGATCGTGAATTCATCCCCTCCCAGCCGGGCTACCGTATCAGATTCCCGAACGAGACCAGACAACCGTGATGCCACCTCTTTCAGAAGATCATCTCCCGCTTCATGCCCAAGAGTATCATTAACCTCTTTGAACCGGTCCAGATCAATAAACATCAAAGCCCCTTTGCCACCATGACGTCCAACATTAGCGATTGCCTGCTCCAGTCGATCATGAAACAGAACCCGATTCGGAATACCTGTCAACGCGTCAAAGTTTGCCTGATATCGAATCAGCTCTTCTTTTTGTTTTCTGTCAGTAATATCGGTGAAAACAGCAACATAATTCTCAACAGCCCCCTCTTCATTTCTGAGAGCCGTAATTGAGAGCCATTCAGCATACAATTCACCACCTTTTCTGCGATTCCAGACCTCGCCCTTCCAGCGACCGTAATGATGAAGCGAAGCCCACATATCTGAATAGAAGCTTTTATCCTGCTTACCAGAGCTAAGTACACCGGGATTTTTACCCAGCACTTCTTCAAGTGAATAACCGGTAATCTGGCTGAAGGCATCATTTACGGAGACAATCCGGTTACTGCTATCAGTAATGACAATAGCTTCTGCCGTATTTTCATAAACCGAGGCTGCCAGTTTGAGACGCTGATTACTCAGATGGGAATCCGTGATATCTTCAGCAATACCACCGATATTACGCAATCGCCCTTTAGCATCAAACGTGGCAAAACTGATACTCCGCACCCAGTGCAACTCACCGTCCGGCCTTATAATCCGGTACTCAATAATCTCAGCTTTTCCTGATGCCTTTCGAAACACATCCCATACACGCTCCTTGTCCTCCGGGTGAATACAATCAAAAAAACCTGTTCTGCCAGATATCACATCCTGAACAGAACAACCGGTAATTTTTTCAAACCCTTTACTGAGAAAATCGATTGTTTTCCATTCGGTATCGGCCAGCCAGAAAGCCCCTGGCGCATTCTCTGCAAATAAACGGAATCGTTCCTCACTATCCTCAAGTGCTGACTGAGCTTTCAGCATATTCGAAATATCCACCAGGTCGGCAACAAAACAGTTTTCACCTTCATAAACAATACCTTGCCCACCAAGAAGGAAAGAGACCTGCGAACGATCATCGACACGGATCAATGTCAGGTTGACTCCGGATACACCTTGCCCATTATTGATCGGCTCAAGCAGTTCATCGAAATCCTGAGGGTTACGGCAGAGCTCCCTCAAGGAACACCCATTTAACGCTTCTGGTGTAATTCCCAGCAGTCGCTGGCAGGAAGGATTACTAAAACGGACAACGCCATCCGAACAGCGGACAATCATAATCAGGCTTTGCGCAGCATCCGTCACAGCCCTTAACTGCGACTCGCGCTGTTTCAACTTTCTTTCAATGCGCTTACCTGAAGTAACATCCTGAAAAGTACCAAAAACCCTTAAAGGCTTTTTAGTACTATTCAGCTCAACAACGCCTTCACTATGGATCCAGCGTAACTCACCATCAGCCCTTACAATACGAAAATCAATCTGATAACGCCCTCCATCTTTCATAGCTTGCTGCGATGCCAGCTGAACCATGGCAATATCATCTTTGTGAACAAAAGACAGGTAACCTTTTTCGAGTAGCTCAGTTGACTCTGAATCCAGACCAAACAAGCGATAGGCTTCCTCTGACCAGAACGTCTCATCTGAAGATATATGCCATGACCAGTTACCCATTCGACCCACTTTTTGTGCCTGATCCAGCATCAGCTGCTGTTTCTCAATCAGGTTAAGCGACCTTAACTCTCTGATTCTCAACCATTGAATAGCAGCAATCACCAGCAACAGAAAAACAGTGACAATATAGATCCACTCTCTGTTTTCTAAGGGGGACTCAAAACGATCATAAGGTACAGCCCCAATTTGCCACTTCGCTCCAGGCAAATTCAGCTCATGACTGACATACTCTCCCTGAAACAGATCTGGCTGACCAAAGAAAACACTTCCGGGGGAATAATCATCCATCTTTCGGATCGCTACAACGTACTCATCCATCAGAGAGGTCAGACCTACACTTCTGTACAAACGGTTTAAACGGATAGGAAAAGACAGCAGTTGTCGAACATGGCCATCATCAGGATCAAATACCGGCATTCGTACCAGAAAAGCCTGCCCGCCCTGGAATAACTCTACCGGCCCTCCAAAACGAACAAGACCTGTTCTCATTGCCTCTTTTGCCGATACAGCCTGTTCAGGGTGGTTTAATAGATTAGCCCCGAGTGCAGCCTGATTTTCTGATTCGGGGAATACCCGTATAACATTATAAGACTGATCAATCAGACCAATATTATTAATAAGGGGGTTATTACTCAGGAACAGACTGGCAACACTTTCAAACTCTTCGTCAGGCAAATGTTCATTGATCGACAGATAAGCAGAAAGCCCTCTGACACCAATGACATTAGAGTGGATAACACTTTCGATTCTTGCAGAGACTTCCGACAGCCTGGACTGTATTTCAAATGCCTTTTTCTGATTTTGCTGATGAGTAAGTTCAGATTCCAGAACAACAGCAGCGATGATCACACCTATCATTGCAAGAGCCATTATCAGCCAGTTCAGAATAAAAGCTCTACTATTCACCTCAAACCCTTTTTTTATGCAATCAACAAAATTTCAAAAAAACTTTTAACAACAATACTTTAAAGTGATGCTAAAAAAGTTACACCCTGAATACAATCAATAAAAAACACCAGGATGTAAAAATATTGTAAATTCTCCCGTCAAAGCGTAATTCAAACCCTTTTTGACGCTAAAATAGCTTCAGAAGAAAAGAGAAGTGATTATGAACCGTATTTTAATAGTAGATGATGATGTCGCCTTGTGTGATCTGCTGAGTCAGTATCTGCAACTTGATCAGTTCCAGGTCAGTTGCCTGCATAAAGGTAACGAAGTGGTGCCTGAACTGGCTTCCGGTATGACACCCGACGTTATTGTTCTGGATATTATGCTGCCCGGCTGCAGCGGTCTGGACGTCCTGAAACAGATCAGAGAGTCCAGCCAGATTCCGGTTCTGATGCTCACAGCGAGAGGAGAAGATACAGACAGAATTATTGGTCTTGAGCTGGGTGCTGATGATTATCTGCCAAAACCCTGCAATCCCAGAGAACTGTCTGCCCGACTAAAAGCTATTCTCAGGCGTGTGGCTCCTCAACCAGCCTCTATTCAGAATACAACGCTCAAATTACCGACAGATAAGGGAGAGTTTGTCTTTGACTCCCAGGCCAGACGAGTACTTGCCGATACTCAGGAGATTCATCTGACAGCGACAGAATTTGATCTGTTTGAAGCTCTGATAAAACAGCCCGATACCACTCTGAGCAAACAACAGCTCTCGCAGGATATTCTGGGCAAACCCCTGACCAGTTACGATCGTAGCCTTGATATGCACATCAGCAATCTCAGAAAAAAAATTCCAGCCTGTATTGCCAGAACGATTGAAACAGTCAGAGGTGTTGGTTACAGATATAACCCGGCAGAAACACTTTCATGATACTGCTATTCATTCGCATATTCCTTATCTGCCTATCAGCATTACTGGTTACCAGTGCTCTGACAGCATACTGGAGAGATAAAACCGACGAAAAAATGCTGAATGAAGATATTATTTCAGATTACCAGCAGCAGATAGAAAGCGTATATAAAGAACAGGGACTTCGTGGACTCAGGCACTGGGTAAGGCAGAATAATCACAGAGCGCCTTATATTCTGCTGGTTGACTCACACTCACCTTTAGCCATCATGGGTTTTAAACCTCGTTGGGAACCCAGAGATCGTATTAACACCTGGCTTGATCGACACTGGAATAAAGAAAAAAAGCTGGATCTGACGATCCCGGAGGCTGGCAATACATCATTCTGGCTGATGATTAAACCAGAAAGGGACATGCCACCACCGCCCCCCAGACCGTTATGGCCTATCCTGCTGGCAATTATTACGATCAGCCTGTTTGTAGCTTTCTTTGTAACCCGCCCGATAAAAAGGCTGAGCAAAGATATCAGAAGCTGGCATGACAATCGTTTTCACGGCAGTATAGATACCCGAATAGCACGCCGCAAAGACTCCCTGGGAGACCTGGGTAAAGAGCTGAACGCTCTCAGCGCCAATGTCCATACTCTGCTTGAACAACAAAAACAACTGCTCAGAGATGTATCCCATGAACTCAGATCCCCTATGGCCAGAATCCGGGTTGCTTCTGAACTGCTTAAACACCCTGAGAGCAAAAACCAGGATCAGCTGATTATCAGAATTGATGATGAAATTGAAACACTGGATCAACTGGTAGAGGAGTTATTAACTCTGCAACGCTGGCAGAGCCCTGGACAAGATATTCAGGCAGAATCTTTCGACCTGCATCAACTATGCACTGAAATCAAACACAGGCTACAGATAGAAGCGGATCAGAAGCATGTTCAGATACGACTGAACGCGGATAAACCGGTGATGAACTTCTCCGGTATTGAAAAGCCACTGAAGCGCGCCCTGGAGAATATATTACGCAATGGAATTCGCTTCTCTCCTGAGGCAGGTGAGATAAAGCTACAAATAAAACAATCCCAGGATCGCTCCATACAGCTGACTATTGAAGATCAGGGGCCCGGAGTAGAAGAAGAGCAGCTGGAACAGTTATTTGATCCTTTCTTCCGGGCAGATAACGCCCGGACGCCAGGGGGTAAAAGTATCGGCGTCGGCCTGACAATTGCTCGGGAAGGCGTTCGCCTGAACAATGGAGATATCAGTGCCAGTAATAAATACGACACGGAGGGTAACCGCCAGGGCCTTGTAATCCATATCAATATCAAGGAAGCACCTCCTGCAAGCCGGTAGTTTGCAAGATAGTTATCCCACTCGACTTTTCCACTCAGGCAACTCTCTTTCACCCCGAGGGGATAAACAGTAGATCCCTCTGGCTTCGCCTCGTTCAAACCAGCCATACACATTGCGATAAAGAATATCCCGGGTTTTCGGGTTATTCAGTGAATAAGCAATATCGGACGCTTTGGCCGGACCATACACAGTAAGATAATCTGCGATAGCCAGTGCCTGCTGGCGATAGGCTGTTATCCGCCCTTTCCGGGGATCAGCCCCACCCTGATCAGGATCACCGACCCGTTTTTCAAACTCTCCTAATAAGCGTTGCTGCCTGCAACGGGACTCACGGGGCTGATATGCCCCTGGATCAAGTAATACATCAACCGCTGAAGCCTCAGTCACCTCCGAAGCTCCTGCCTCGGTATCCACGGTTATCAGGCCGAGCCCCAGCATCCGAAAAAGCTTCAGCACACGTTTACGCTGCTGTCGAAGTAAGCGATTACTTGAAGGAACAGCAACATAGACGGTTGACGATAAAGCAAGACGATCTACCGCCTGTAATACCAGATTCAGATTCAGCGCCAGCTTCAGTTCAACAATGACTGGCAGTTCATCCCTCCTGATAGCCACGACATCACAATGCTGAACTTCTCCTTTTACATCGTACCCCTGCGACTGAAGATAGCGTTTAACAGGAAGATAGAGATCTGTTTCTTTCATTCTTTGATCCAGCAACTTAACCAAAGGGCTCAATCTGCTTAGCCCTTGGTATTTTTATCATACAACCTTAGAAGCCTGACGGTCCGAAGAAGCCCACAGAGTATCGATATCAATCACATCACCACAACCTTCAGCCCGGTAACCTGGCAAAGCTTCAATGGCAGCAATAAAGTCAGCATGAGCCAGCATAGCCTGGAAACGCTCCATCGCCAGACCTTGCAAGAAATCCTGATGGCAGACCAGAAGATAATTTTCCTGCTCAACAGGAATAAAGTCCAGACCAAACCGGGCGGCCGCGGCTTCAACACCAAAACCGGTATCGGCCATTCCTGCTGCCACATAGGCAGCAATAGCAGAGTGAGTAAACTCTTCAGCGTTAAATCCATTAATCTGCTCTGGGGATATGGCGCTCCGGCACAATAATTCATCCAGCAAGGCTCTGGAACCAGATCCTTTTTCCCGGTTAATGAAGGTCACATCTTCTCGTATCAGATCCTGGAACCCCTTGATACCAAGGGGATTACCTGCTGCAACAATCAAACCCTGCTGCCGTGTAATAAAACGAATCACCTGATAGTGATCCTTTTTAATAAACTGACTATACGTATGAAACAGAGCTTCACTCAGATGCTTAACCGGAAGATGAAAACCTGCTATATCACACTGACCTCGTCCTAAAGAGGCCAGAGCATCCACGGCACTCATATACTGCAGGTCAATCTGAAAGCCATCATTGTGTTCGGGCAGCAGTGCCACCGCATAACCATGACTGGCATGAATCCTGATTACTGGATTATTTTCTTCCAGTGTTTTTCTTATTTCCAGGTTCAACTCCGATGCCAGGTTTTTCAGCTGGGGTTCCAGCCTCGCACTGACTCTCTGCTCTGCCCATAACAACTTCTCACCCAACGGAGATAGCCAGGCACCCTTACCTTTTTGCAGGATAACCAGTTCAGCACCAAAAAAATCCGTCCACTTATTTAACAGATTCCAGGCATGCCGGTATGAAATCCCGACCTGCTTTGCAGCAGCGGTTAATTTGCCAAACTCATGTACACCTCTCAGCAAATTAAAAAGCTGTGGTTCCAGCTGTCTTCCCCGTTCATCACAGAAGGTCCAGGCAGGTTTAATCTGTACTTCCTTAATAGGCATAATATTTCATATTCCAGTAACCCTGTGTTGGTGCTAACTTTAGCCTGATCAGGGGTAAATCCCAAAGAAAAATATATGAAATCAAGTTCATATTTTATAATTAAATAACAACAGTCAGAGCACAGGACCGGCCGTACACTGATACCAGGCATTGAGCAGATAAATATCTCAGTAAACACCCTATCTTCTGCTGCTTGTAGAAGGCTGCTGAATATTTCATTCATGCCGATGCTGACAGGGTTTCGGATCAGACAGGGCTCTCAGACGTGACAGGTTAGCCATATGAGTAGTTATAGAGAGTGGAATCTCCGGTCCGTGCAGGAGATTATAGGTTCTCTTAAAGATAAACCAGGCGCTCTGCTGCCTATTCTTCATGAGATTCAGAAATCCGAAGGCTATATTCCGCCTGAATCAGTGCCTTTGATTGCTGATGCTCTACAGCAAACACGAGCTGAGATTCACGGTGTGATCAGCTTTTACCACTATTTTCGTCAGACACCTCCCGGACGAAATCAGATCCAGATCTGTCGGGCAGAAGCCTGCCAGGCTCGCGGAGTCCGCACATTAGAAGCTCACGCCAAAGAAAAACTGGGTATCGACTATCACGGCACAACGGCTGATAAAGAGTTCAGTCTGGATGCTGTGTATTGTCTGGGTAACTGTTCCTGCGGCCCGACTATTCGGGTTGGTGACGATATTATCGGACGCGTCGACAATCAGAAATTTGATGAGCTGGTTGAGGAATTATCCGCAGCACCTGTCAGTTTGCAGCCGATCTCTGATGGAGAGCAAGAATAATGTCTGAGCAAATTAAAGTCTTTATTCCCAGAGATACCACCACGATCGCTCTGGAAGGTAATAAAGTGGCACGCCTGATTCAACAGGCAGCAGAGCAATACCAGCAAGATCATCCTGAAGCACAGATTGAAATTATCCGTAACGGCTCCCGGGGTGTTTTCTGGCTGGAACCTATGATTGAGGTGCAGACATCAACAGGGCGTGTCGCCTGGGGACCTGTCAGTCCGAAGGATGTCGACAGCCTGGTTGAATCGGGTTTGTTCCAGGGAGAGCAGTCGCATGATTTAGCTCTGGGGAAGGCCGAAGAGCTGCCTTTCCTGAAAAAACAGCAACGACTGACATTTGCCCGGGCAGGCATTACTGACCCTGTGTCTATTGCCGACTACCAGGCTCATGACGGTTTTAAAGGCCTGAAGAAAGCGCTGGCTCTGACAGAGCAAAATATTGTCGATGAGGTTAAAGCATCAGGTCTTCGGGGCCGGGGCGGAGCAGCATTCCCCACAGGTATTAAATGGCAAACGGTACTGGATTGCGCAGGTCCTCAGAAATATATCGTCTGCAATGCCGATGAAGGAGACTCCGGTACTTTTGCTGACCGTATGGTGATGGAAGCCGACCCGCTGATGCTGGTCGAAGGCATGACCATTGCCGGTCTGGCTGTGGGAGCAGACCAGGGCTATATCTACCTGCGTCAGGAATATCCTGTTGCTCACCAGATTCTCAATGAAGCCATCGCTAACGCATACGAAGCTGGCTTTCTCGGAGATGATATCTGCGGCAGTGGTAAGCGCTTCCATCTTGAAGTGCGCCTTGGCGCTGCAGCTTATATTTGCGGAGAAGAAACCTCACTGCTGGAAAGTCTGGAAGGTAAGCGAGGTCTGGTACGGGCTAAACCACCACTCCCCGCTATTGAAGGTCTGTTTGGCCAGCCAACGATTGTTAATAACGTACTCTCTCTGGCGGCTGTGCCTTATATTCTGGCGGAAGGCGGCCAATCCTACGCAGATTATGGCATGGGGCGTTCCAGGGGCACCCTGCCTTTTCAGCTGGCAGGCAACCTTCAGCAGGGTGGCCTGGTCGAGCTGGCGTTTGGCACCACCCTTCAGCAGCTGCTGGATGACTTTGCCGGTGGCACCGCATCCGGACGTCCTATGAAAGCGATTCAGGTCGGCGGCCCTCTGGGTGCGTATCTGCCTGAAAGCCAGTGGAACACAGAACTGGACTATGAAGCTTTCTCGGCTGTGGGAGCAGTACTGGGACATGGTGGTATTGTCGTATTCGATGATACCGTGGATATGAGTGAACAGGCGCGTTTCTCGATGGAGTTCTGTGTCGAAGAATCCTGTGGTAAATGCACGCCATGCCGTATCGGTTCAACCCGTGGGGTTGAAGTGATCGACCGGATACGCAGCAAGGAAAACCCTGAGGCCAACATGGAACTGCTGGAAGACCTGTGCGACACCATGATTCATGGTTCCCTCTGTGCCATGGGCGGAATGACACCTTTCCCTGTGCAGAGTGCCGTGCAGCACTTCCCGGATGACTGGTCCGGCTATACTCAGAAGACATCCTCAGACAGCGCACAAGAGCAAAACACCGGAGGACAGCCAGCATGATCGAGATATTTGACCCCAAAAGCCAGAATCTGGAACTGAACGTAGTCCCGGATAAAGATTATGGTACACCCGCCAGTCAGTCTGAGCAGATGATCAGTCTGGATATCGACGGCTATGAAATCACAGTACCACAAGGCACCTCTGTGATGAGAGCCGCAGCACTGGCAGATATTAATATCCCAAAACTCTGTGCATCTGATAACCTGGAGTCTTACGGTTCCTGCCGACTCTGCGCGGTAGAGATTGAAGGTCGAAGAGGTATGCCTGCCTCCTGTACGACACCAGCCGAAAGCGGCATGAAAGTGCGTACTCAGTCCGGGAAATTGGCGAAATTACGTCGCAATATCATGGAGCTGTATATTTCAGATCACCCGCTGGACTGCCTGACCTGCCCGGCTAACGGTGATTGTGAACTTCAGGATATGGCCGGAGCAGTTGGCTTGCGAGAAGTTCGCTACGGTTTCAGTGGCGACAACCATCTGGATGCGGAAAAAGATACTTCCAACCCTTATTTCACCTTTGATGC
This sequence comes from Oceanospirillum sediminis, assembly GCF_014164585.1. Lineage (GTDB taxonomy): Bacteria > Pseudomonadota > Gammaproteobacteria > Pseudomonadales > Halomonadaceae > Oceanospirillum > Oceanospirillum sediminis. Next base: position 148,945 of record NZ_JACJFM010000009.1, read on the forward strand.
CAGCAAATGTATCGTCTGCAGTCGCTGCGTTCGTGCCTGTGGCGAAGTTCAGGGCACCTTCGCGCTGACCGTTGATAACCGGGGCTTTAAATCCACTATCAGCGCAGGTCAGAAAGAGAACTTTCTGGACTCAGACTGTGTATCCTGCGGCGCCTGTGTACAGGCCTGCCCAACGGCCACTCTGATTGAAAACAATGTGATTGAGCAGGGACAACCGGATCACAGCGTCGTGACGACTTGTGCCTATTGTGGTGTCGGCTGTTCCTTTAAAGCAGAAATGAAAGGCGAAGAAGTGATTCGTATGGTGCCTTACAAAGGTGGTAAGGCCAATATGGGCCACTCCTGCGTTAAAGGTCGCTTTGCGTTTGGTTATGCCACCCACAAAGACCGTATTACTGAACCTATGATCAGGGATTCTATCGATCAGCCCTGGAAAAAAGTCAGCTGGGAAGAAGCCATTGAATTCTCCGCTCGAAGACTACAGGAAACCCAGACTAAATACGGTCGTGAAAGTATTGGCGGTATCACCTCTTCCCGCTGTACCAATGAAGAGACTTATCTGGTTCAGAAACTGATCCGCGCCGCTTTTGGTAATAACAATACAGATACCTGTGCTCGTGTTTGCCATAGTCCGACCGGTTACGGTCTGAAAGTCACTATGGGCGAAGCTGCCGGTACACAGACCTTTGAATCTGTGCTTCAGTCTGACACCGTACTGGTTATGGGTGCTAATCCGACCGATGCCCACCCGGTGTTTGGTTCTCTGCTGCGTAAACGACTGCGCCAGGGTGCTAAGCTGATCGTGATCGATCCTCGAAGCATTGATCTGCTGAAAACCCCTCATCTGGGCAATGCGGTTCATCTTCAGCTTCGTCCGGGTACCAATGTAGCCATGATCAATGCGCTGGCTCATGTTATTGTTAGCGAAGGTCTTGAAGATGCCGACTTTATCAGTAAGCGCTGCGATGATGATAACTATCAGCGCTGGAGAGCCTTTATTCAGCAACCGGAAAATTCACCAGAAGCTGTTGAAGAGGTTACCGGTGTAGCTGCGTCAGATATTCGCAAAGCAGCACTCTGGTTTGCAGAAGCCGGTAATAGTGCCATCTATTACGGACTGGGAGTAACCGAGCACAGCCAGGGCTCTACTACGGTAATGGGCATTGCTAACCTGGCGATGGCTACAGGCAATATTGGCCGTGAAGGCGTGGGCGTAAATCCTCTGCGTGGTCAGAATAATGTTCAGGGTTCCTGCGATATGGGCTCCTTCCCTCATGATCTGCCGGGCTATCAGCATGTTGCTGACGATATCGCCAGAGCGCGTTTTGAGGCTCGCTGGGGAGTCACTCTGGATCATGAACCTGGCCTGCGAATTCCAAACATGTTTGACTCGGCACTAGCCGGAGAATTCAAGGGCATGTATGTCCAGGGTGAAGATATCGCTCAGTCAGATCCGAATACCCAGCATGTTGAAGCAGCTCTGGAAGCACTGGATATTCTGATTGTTCAGGATATTTTCCTGAATGAAACCGCTAAATTTGCTCATGTACTGTTGCCAGGTTCAACCTTCCTGGAAAAAGATGGCACCTTTACTAACGCCGAGCGCCGTATTAACCGGGTGCGTAAAGTGATGACACCACTGGGTGGAAAGCAGGACTGGGAAGTGACTGTCATGCTGTCCAATGCTCTGGGCTATCCGATGGATTACAAACATCCATCCGAAATCATGGATGAAATTGCAGAACTGACCCCGACCTTTACCGGTGTCAGCTATCAGAAACTGGAAGAGATGGGCAGCATTCAGTGGCCATGCAATGAGGAATTCCCGGATGGCTCTCCGACCATGCACGTCGAGGATTTCCCAATCGGAGAAGGTCAGTTTGCGGTCACTCAGTATGTTCCGACATCTGAAAAGTCCACCTCGCGCTTCCCGCTGTTACTGACAACAGGACGCATTCTGTCTCAGTATAACGTGGGGGCTCAGACCCGACGCACGGCTAACCAGGCCTGGCATGATGAAGATATTCTGGAAATCCATCCGGCCGATGCAGAGTTGAGAGGTATCAGCGATGGCGACTGGCTGGGTATCCGCAGTCGCGCCGGTGATACAGTGATGCGAGCCAGCATCAGTGAGCGCATGCAGCCAGGCGTGGTTTATACTACATTCCACCATCCGGGCAGTGGCGCTAACGTGATCACAACAGACAGTTCAGACTGGGCAACCAACTGTCCTGAGTATAAAGTAACGGCCGTTCAGGTTGAGAAAGTCAGTCAGCCCTCACAATGGCAGCAAAACTTCCGCCGCTTTGAGGATGAACAGCTCGAGCATCTGCGTAAGGGCCGTGAAGAACAGGCTCAGGCGATACGGGTACGCTGATTTATTTTCCGGGTATTACGGGCAGAGATACTCTCTGCCCGGACTGATTCTATGAGATCACAGGGTATGCAGCAGCTTAAATCAGATCATCAACAGGCTGACACGACTCCGTCACGGGGATACACCACCAGAGCGGTGCAGCGCTGGTCACAGTCGGCTTCAGGCTGGTCTTCTGAAGATTTGCTGGACAATCTGGCAGAAGAACAACCCGTTGCTCTGGTTTACAACGGCATTTCTCATGCGGTTATGATGGCCACACCGGATCACCTGGATGAGTTTGCTCTGGGCTTCAGTATCAGCGAAGGACTGATACACTCCCCATCAGAAATTTACGATATTGACGTCACTCGGCAGTGCCAGGGCTGGTCAGTCAATATTGAAATTTCCAGCCAGCGTATGATGGAACTGAAGCAGAGACGGCGTAATCTTGCAGGCAGAACGGGATGTGGCTTATGCGGAACAGAATCTCTGGAGCAGGCTATCCGGCCATTAGCTTCCGTTGATGCTGCGCCGTTGCCATCACCGGATACGATTGAACAGGCCCTGTCAGAAATGACAGCCCATCAGTCACTGAAAAAAATGACCGGAGCATCTCACGCTGCCGTGTGGGCTGATTTAACAGGCCAGCCTCTGGCAATCAGAGAGGATGTCGGTCGCCATAATGCACTGGATAAACTGATTGGCTATCTGGTAACAGAAAAAACAGACCTGAAACAGGGCTTTTTACTGATATCCAGTCGGGCCAGCTATGAAATGGTGCAGAAAACCGCCAGTGCCGGTATCAGCAATCTGGTAGCTATCTCTGCGCCTACGGCTCTGGCTGTAGAACAAGCTGTGCAAAGTGGAATCAACCTGATTGCTTTCGCCCGGAATCAGCGTTTTATTCTTTATACTCAGAACAATACAACATTCTGAGATCAGACAGAATCATTAAAGCAGAGCAAGCAGGCTCTGTTTGATTGACAGGACAGGAGTAAGTTATGCGTACTCAACGGGAACAACTGCTGGTTATGCTGAACCAGATTATTGATAACAACAGCTATGACAGAAGTCCGGAACAGACGGCTGACGCTACGGCCACTCATTTGCAAAAGTTCTGGGCCAGATCGATGAAACAGCAAATTATTGCTTATATGGATGAAGACGGCAGTGAGCTGTGTGAAACCGGTCGACTGGCAGTGCAGAAACTACAAAGTATCTGAGCAGCACTTCTGTAAAAGGAAAAGAATTCTCCGGCTAACGGGCTGGAGAATTCAGACCTGTTTCTGTTCAGATGAATCGACATGGAACAGAATCAGAAGCCTTATCTTGATCCGGGTCCGGGTTCCAGGCCTTTGAATACCTCTTCATCAACGCCTTCAGAAAAAGTGATTTCATCCAGATTATTCGTCAGCTTTTTAACGGCTGAATCCAGATCAAGTTTCTGAAGCGAGCTGAGAACACCATCGTCCTGCTGTTTTTTGTCTGTCGCGGCAGATGCTTTACTCTGTTGCTGAGATACTGCAGAAGTGACTGACTCAGCTTCCATTTCTTCTTCAGAGTACAGATAACCATGCTGAGAGTTGCCTGATGGTTCAAGAGCTGCAAAAGGATCTTTTTTAGTCCGGGTAACAGCTACTTCAGAACGAGTATTGTCCTGCTCTGGTTCAATCACAGGCTGCACAGTACGTTCAGCAGGGCTCTTTTGCTCAGTCACACTCGCAGATTTCACGGTGTTTTTCTGTTCATTCACTTCTCGTTCCGACGTATTGACCGATTCTGAAACACTGACAGGCTCTTCAGTAATGATAACCTCCGGAGTAGCTACCTGCTTCTGTTCTGATACGACAACAGGTTCCGGTTGTTTATGCGGTTTAGTACTGGTTTCAGATTCAGCCGTTGTATTCTGCTCTGCTGTCCGGGCAGGTTCAGAAATTTCATTCTGCTCTGAAGACTCAGAGTTTTCCTGAGTATCACTCTCTTCATCATACAAATAACCATGCTGAGAGTTACTGGCAGGCTCAAGAGCCGAGAAAGGGTTTGCCACGGCGACCTGGGTCGATACAGCCATGACTGTAACTGAAGCAATAACCAGTTTATTAAATGTACCCATGATTAATATCTCTTAAAAACCTTTAGTAAAACAATACGTGACACAGCGAGTTGTGTAGTCAGAAATAAGATCGGATTGTACGGCTATCTGACATCATCGCAAGCAGACTGGTTCAATATCAGTTGCTCAGCATAAGTATTAAGACAAAAACTGCCGGGAAAATCGATGAGTCAGATATGCAGGATAAACATTCGTTAAGGAGACAGACTGACACTGCTGGAACTGACAGAAACGGGGCAGGGCATCCGCTAATGCAGTAATAACCTCGTCCTCATCAAAAGAGTGATTTTCAAAGTATAACGCTCTGACTTCCAGTCGTCCCTCTTTCCTGTGGGCTTTGCAATCCATCCGGCCAATAAACTCATCACGATACAACAGTGGCAGACAGAAATAACCATACTGACGTTTAGTCTCTGGCAGATAGCATTCCAGTTGGTAATGATACTGGAAAAGAGCCTTAAGCCGATCACGCTGAATAACACTGTTATCAAACGGAGAGAGAATCTGCACACGGGCATTTGATCTCGGCAATGGGCTATCAAAAGCCCCGGATGCCACAACAAAGGTCTCGCCATCGTTGACTCTGACTTGCTCCAGAGAACCCTGTGTCAGGCGTTCATTAACCAGATTGTTCACTGCAGCTCGCAGACCGGTATTCTTACGCAAATAAGTAACGCTTTTTAATGATGCAAGACCATGACAGCGTAAATGCTGATCAAGCAGATGTTCTGCCAGTTCTTCTGTTGAAGGTACTCTGGTGTCAACGCCGTATGGCAGGACACGCTCTGTCAGATCATAGACTTTCTGAAAGCCTTCTCTCTGGCTAACCATCAGATCGCCTTCCATATATAACTGCTCCAGTGCTTTTTTGGCGGGTTTCCAGTCCCACCAGCCCGCACGATCTGTTTTACAGGTTTCAATATCTCTCGAACGTATCGGTCCTTCCTGACGAATACGCTCCAGCAGTTCCTGCATCAGTTTTCTGTCTGGCTTTTTATACCAGTGGACCTGACCACTTTTGATGGCATTTTTATAAGGCAGAGAAAAACGAAAATCTGAGATCGGCAGAAAAGCCGCCGCGTGTGACCAGTATTCAAAAACATCACGATCCAGCAGCATACGATGGAGCATATCTGGCCTGAATCCGGGAACCCTGGAATACAGCACATGATTGTGTGCCCGTTCTATCACAGAAATAGTATCAATCTGGACGTAACCAATATGATTGATCGCTTTACGTGCCCCAGCTAAACCTCGACCATAAGGCTGAGATTTCAGCAGGCCTTGTGCAGATAGAGCTAAACGCCGTAAACGTATCAACTCTTGCGGCCGTGTTATTTCAATCACTATCCGTTAATCCTGACGACTGACCTTTTTCAGAACATGCCAGCACTGACCCAGTGCCTGCAAGCTAATCAGCATCAGAAAAATGATGCAACACTGGATCAGGCATAATTCTTCCAACGCATATGAAGCACTCGTATATTATCCGGTGGAATGTGTATTTCACCCTCTTCAGCAAATCCCAGACGCTCCAGCACAGCCCTTGATTTACGATTATCCGGATTGACAATGGCTGCCAGAGTCTTCCATCCAGCAGCATGGCTGCGCTGTAGCAGCATTTGCACCGCCTCATGAATATATCCCTTGCCCCAGTGCTCTCTGGTCAGAGAGTATCCTACATCAGGTTCAGGTAAATAATCTCTCTGAATCAAACCGCAGGTTCCAAGGCAGGCTCCCGTTTGCCGACAACCCAGCAACCCCAGACTGAAACCTTTATTCAGATACATCTGCATCGGCCCCTGCCGGAGATAGTCGAGAGCATCATCCAGTGTTCTCAACCCTTTATCCGCTATGCCTGAGATAAAGTCAGGTTCATTAAAATGCTTAAGAACAAACTCAGCATCATCCAGAGAAAATGGCCGTACTCTGAGCCTTTCAGTTTCAAAGTTCATTATGTCTATTGCAGTATCAGATGAGATAGCATTCATGGCTGTTCCACTAATTGTTAATCTTTATTGACTGCCTGGATTACCAATATGAAGATCAGGTGTTACGAGAAGTTGTAACGTGTCAGAAAAGCAGGAACACTATCAAATACAGCTTACTTTTCTTTGCAAGGTATTCGCTGCCGAAAAATCTGAGAGGATATCATCATGCGAGTCTGTGCCGCACAGTTCCAGACAAAATCTGCTGATCTGACATATAACCTGTCGCAATATAAACGTCTTATTCAGTGTGCTGCTGACAAAAATATTGATCTGATCTTTTTTCCCGAACTGTCATTAACAGGATATGAACCTGAGCAAGCCGAAGAGCTTGCAATGACAGAGGATGATCACCGGTTTTCAATCTTTCAGACCCTTAGCGATCAGCATGGAATGATCATTGGGATCAGTGCGCCAATCCGATCTGATCATAGCATCACAATCAGCCTGCTGTTCTTTATTCCTGATAAAGAGACACTTTTATATTCGAAACAGATTCTGCACAATGATGAGAAACCTTTCTTTCAGCCTGGTACTGAGCAACTGCTGATACCCAGTGGTAAAGAAGTTCTGGCACCAGCTATCTGCTATGAATCCTTACAAGATGAGCATCAGATCAGTGCTAAACAATCCGGTGCCAGTATTTATCTGGCATCAATTGCTAAACATAATGCAGGAATGAGTAAGGCTTATCAACATTACGCCCGAATTGCCAGGCAGTCTGATCTGATTGTAATTATGGCCAATAGTGTTGGCCCCTGTGATAATTTCATTGCCGGAGGTTTATCTGCAATCTGGCTGAACTCAGGGCAACGCCTGACATCTCTTGCCGCTGACGTAACAGGTATTGCCGGGATTGATACTGTCAGTCATGAAGCGATATCTGTCACACTATGATGCCCCTTACAAAGGAACCAGATTATCTGCCAAATAAAAAGAAGATCGGTCATGAACAAAGCTATGACTTAGCAATCCAGATACAACCATGACAGACTCCTGATGGAGCATCATAACGGATATCAGGAGCTGACATCACAGACATCAGCAAAAAAAGTTATCAACCAGGGCAGGCTGAACAGGCGCATCATTATCGTCATGCAGCAATTTTTGCAACGTCTCAAGCAAGCGTTCTCTATCTTCTGACAGGCCTACCAGTTCCTTTTGCGCCAACAGGTATTGCCCCTGAGTTCTCAGATCCAGAACATAATTCCCGGTTTCATGAACGATCTGATGTTGTCTGTGCACAAGCTTTCTCAGCGCAGAATTCTTAATGACATTATCACCTTCATCCTTCAGCCATCGAGCAAACCGACAGTTCAGATGATCCATTACCGGCACCTGATAGCCTTCATCTTCGATACAGTGTTCCAGCTGTCTGATCCAGGCCCGATGCTCAACCATTGCCATTAAGACCGGTACCTTGTCAGAACAGACATCCCTGGCCTGTAACCATCGTTCAGCAGGCCGCCAGTTGTCCAGCCATTCCAGAAACTGATCCTCAGGCAGAGGTCGGGCAATGCCGTAACCTTGCCCCTGTTCACATCCTAACTGAATCAGCAACTCGCCTTGTTCATCGGTTTCCACACCTTCAGCTATCACACTGCGACCAAAGGCACCAGCCAGCCCCATAATACCTTCCAGAATACTCAGGTTATCCGGCGCATACAGCAGATCACTGACAAAGCTACGGTCAATTTTCAGGATATCAGCCGGTAGCTTTTTCAGATAAGTCAGTGTCGAATAACCGGTGCCGAAATCATCCAGTGCAAACAGAATACCCAGCTGCTGACACTCAGTAATAACTTCAGAAACATGACTGATATCCTTCAGAGCATTACTTTCCAGCACCTCAATTTCCAGAGAGGAGGGATCAACTTCCGGGAAGTCATCCAGAAATTGTTTAATCTGAGTCACAAAGTCTTTTTGCTGAATATAGCGTACGCCAATATTAACGCTGACCCTCAGAGGCGTGCTGAGCTGTTGCCATTTAACAATCTGTTTAAGGGCCGTTCTGAGCACCCAGCGATCCAGTTCAACAGAAAGAGAATGATCTTCAATAGCCGGTAGAAAATACCCTGGCGCTAACAGCCCCTTTTCAGGGTGTTGCCAGCGAATCAGAGCTTCAGCTCCTTTTACCGCGCCTGATTGCATATTGACCCTGGGCTGATAGAAGAGCACAAACTCATCATTATTCAGCGCCTGACGTATCTCGGCCAGGAACAGATTAACATCCCGGTCAGCTTTATCTTTCGCGGCATCAAACAGATAGTAACGGTTTTTTCCCGCAACCTTTGCTTTATACATCGCCTGATCAGCCTGGCGTAATAGCTGGTCTGCATCCAGATGTTCATCCTGAGGGAAAAAGCTGACGCCAAGGCTGGCAGATACCTGCATTTCCAGGTCATCAACATACACGGGTGCAGAAGCGGCAGCCAGCAAACGCTTCAGAATAGCTATGGCATCATCTGTTTCCTGAAAACCTCTGAGTACCGCAACAAATTCATCTCCCCCTAGTCTGGCCAGCATATCGCCATCTTTAACAGACTGTTGCATACGGGAGGAAAGCTCTTTCAACAGCAAGTCACCTTTATCATGCCCGCAAACATCATTGATCTCTTTAAAGCCATCCAGATCCAGATAAACAACGGCCAGGCGGTGCCGATGTTTCTCGGTCTCTGCCATCGCTTTATACAGAAAATCAGACAGGCTTAATCTATTGGGTAATCCTGTCAGGGCATCATTATGAGCAATCATTTCCAGTTGCTGCTGATAGCGTTTCTGTTCTGTAATATCTGAAAACAAGGCAACATAGTGGCCACTGTTGCTCTGGTCATCATCAACAGCACTGATCGTTAGCAGTTCAGCATAACTATCACCATTTTTTTTCTGATTCCAGAGCTCACCGCTCCAGAAGCCCTGACTGTGAAGTTCGGACCAGATATCTGAACCTTGATTCTCTGCAAGCCCCAGTCCCGTTTTTACACTACGGATATTCCGTCCCAGTACATCATCTTTGTCATAGCCGGTAATCAGACTGAACGCATCGTTAACATCAACTATACTACCGGTCAGATCCGTAATCAGAATACCTTCTCGAGCATGAGTATAAACCTGAGATATCAATCTGGATTGTTCTTCAGCATGCTTGCGGTCAGAAATATCAATCATAGTACCTGCAGTACCTATGATATTACCCTTTTCATCCAAACGAACTTTTGCAAATACTTCCAGCCAGCAGATACTGCCGCTGGCATGCTGTACTCTGATCTCTGTATGGCAGTGCTTTACATCGCCTTTGACAAGAGACATATAGTTTTCATAGAAAACAGATACGTCTTCAGGGCAGATATACTGTTTGACCTGAGACCCCATACTCTCTTCACATCGATGACCTGTTAATTCATACCAGGCTGGATTCAGAAAATCCCATCGCCCCTTATCATCTGTCTGGAAAATGATTTCATGTACCGCATGCAGAATATCCTGATAACGACGCTGACTGACCTGAACGGCATTCTGACTGAGCTTCAGATCTTCCAGCCGGTCATGCAGATCTGCCAGTGTTTTTCCCAGACGGCTCGCCATATTATCCAGGGTATATCCCAGATGGTGCAGCTCACTTTTGTCCGGATACTGACCTCTGTAGTCAAAATCACCCTGTTCAAAATGCTGTACTGAGGTTAATAGCTGTCTCAGCGGTCTCATCAGATGTAAACGTGTGAACTGGCCTGTTGAGATGACCAGACCGGCAATCATAGTAAGAGAGATCAGAACGATGGCCAGGGACAGAACAAACCATATCTGAAAATCTTTCAAAGGCTGAAAAACCACTAGCAGCCATTGTCCTTGCTTAAATGGTGATACGGACAACAAACCGTAGCTGCCATGAATATCCTCAACCAGCTGGATACCACTGTGCTGCAGATCCCCACTTTCAACTGAAAACAGTGTTTGCAAGGATTGCTGCTTCAGTGTGTAATTCAGCTTTCTATGCAGAAGAATCCGACCATCAGTAGCGGCAAGGAAAGTATGCCCCTGCTCACCAACACGAATACGCCCGAGATCGGCCCAGAGCAGTGACAGGTCGGCTTCTGCAAGCAGTGTCTGACGGAATTTTCCTTTATTATCCGGGACCGAAATCGCCATTCTCAAGCCGGGTAAAGGCTGCTTATGGCGCTGGTAGGTCTGGAAAAAAGTCTGCCCTGACCGGACTTGTGATAACCAGGGTTGCTGCGGATAAAAATCTGCTTTGTGCTCCCCTGATGACGGTTGCTGAAAACGGACATGGCCATCCGCATCAACCAGACTCAGGCTCATCATTGCCCGATCCCGCCCCATATAAGTCAGCAGAAGTTCATCGATATCCTCTGTGACTGAAACAAAATCAGCCAGTCGATTCAGATCCGCTTCAAGGGATTGAAAGAAATCCCGGGTTAACTCATAGCCCTGATGCTTGCTATCATAAATACTGTCCTGCATCGATTGCCACAGCATAAACGATGAAATAGCAATAATTCCCAGAATACCTGATAGTGCCAGCCCCCCCAAAAGACAGACCCTGAGATAGATCCCATGGGCCACACTGTCAGAATAGCCAGAGCTTTTCATACCGGAGAGAAAAACATTGAACATAGACAAGATCAATTACTCCAGGAACTGGCCGACATTATCAGAAGTAATAAGAGGACTCTGTTGCCATACAGAGTAGCTGGGGTAAGTATCGCCCTGCTCAAGATGACGCACCATCAGCTGAACGGCTTTCCTGGCTTGCTGCAACGGAGATTGATCCACCGAAGCATGCAGTGCCTGATCTTTAATCGCTTTCAGTGCTTCTTCACTCCCATCGACACCAGTCACTAAAATATTACCTGCTGTTTGTCCTGCTAAATCCAGCGCTTCTGCTGCCCCTAGTGCCATCGCATCATTCGCAGCCAGAATAGCATCCACATCCGGATAGAATTTTAACCATTCCTGTACCTGCGCTGTTGCAGCTGTTCTCAACCATCCGGCAGAACGCATATCCAGCACATCAATTTCAGATTGCGCCAGACCAGCCAGAAAGCCATTTCGTCTCTCAACGGCATTCTGGCTCTCCTGCAATCCTTCCAGAATCAGAACCTGTCCCTTACCTTCCAGCTGATCAACTACCCAACCTGCCACACTGTAGCCAGCGTTATGATTATCAAAAGAAAGTTGTGTCAGTACCTTGCTGCTATGTAAAGGCGTGTCATGAATAATAACAGGGATACCACTATCTACCAGACGCTCCACCGGGGCAACAAGTACATTACTGTCAATAGGCACAATAATCGCACCATCATATCCTTGTTCTTTAAGTTGCCCGATCAGCCCAACCTGCAGCGCTACATCATACCTCTCTTTATGAGGGGACATGATATCAACCTGAACCTGAAACTCCCGTTCAGCCTGAATAGCACCGCGTTTGACCAGCTCCCAGTAAGGATTATTCTGCTCTCCGGATTTAATGATATAGGCAATTTTCCATGGCTGAGAAGCCACCACTTCCAGATCATCAGCCAGGTGTTTCTGGGCGGCCTGAACAGGTATTCCGATTGAAATAAGAACAAAAGTGACGAACGATAGATATATCAGCACCAGATATCGAGCAGAATGCCTCATTGAGTCCCCTCCGATCTCAGTAAAAGCAGAATGAAATGATCAGCCAGATCAATAGAGTCTATAAGAAAAGTTTATCTTTCTGATTTCATGTAACTTTTTGTTATAGAATATCTGGGGGCACTCAATAAGGCCATACCACTTTCTGACATAAAGATGACATTCGACATTTATTTCTGAGTTAACAGAGTGCCAGGCCACTCCATAAAGTAACTTCAAAAGTGAAAAGTGCCCGGCTTTCAGAAAAATCAATAGTGCAATGTCATGCCTGCACGAAAGCATTACAATATTTACACCGTTGGCCGGAGAGGCAAGAAATATTTATGCAGAGGTATTTTAGACAGAAAATATGACTTGTAGTGTCTGGAAAAGCCGCTCAACTAACGTAAAGCGGCTTTTCTGCATCAATATCGGCCAGACAACAAATCAGGCCTGTACAACAGAAGAAAGGTAATTACAGCTTAAATCGTTTCACCATATCAGCTAATTGCTGAGTACGCTGATTCAGACTCATAACAGCCTGGTGGTTTTCGCCCATTGCATCAGCATTTTCTTCAGACAGTGTCGTGATGCGGTGGATATTCTGGTTAATCGTATCAGTCACCTCTGATTGTTGCTCTGCAGCCTGAGCAATTTGCATATTAAGCTCAGATATTCGATGAATCTCTTCAGCAATCTGTCGCATAGCATCTTCGGCAAATTTCACTTTATCAACCGATTCATTACTGTCTGTAGCACTGGAATCCATAACGGATACCGCTTTTTCAGATCCTTTCTGTAGTTCTTCAATCATGCGCCGAATTTCTTCAGTACTTTCCTGAGTTCGGCTGGCCAGAGTGCGTACTTCATCAGCAACCACCGCAAAGCCCCGTCCCTGTTCACCTGCACGTGCAGCTTCAATTGCAGCATTCAGTGCAAGTAAATTAGTCTGTTCGGCGATACCACCAATCACATCAACGATATTACCGATCTCATCTGTTTTTTCTTTCAGAGAATTAATTACATCGGCTGCACCATGCACACCACGGGCCAGAGCTTCCATACGATCAACGGAAGACTCCAGTGCTGCAACGCCATTGTCAAAATGATGCCTGGCATCATCAACGGCCTGAACGGCATTGCCGGTGCTGTCGGCTACACTATGGGCAGTTGCAGCCATCTCTTCTACGGCAGTCGCTAATTGTTCAGTCTCTGCCTGCTGGCGACTAAAGCGCTGAGTATTACCATTTTCGTTAGCCTCAATCTGATTAAGGCCTGCCTGAATACTCAGAGACAGATCTTTAACAGTGCCAATCAGCTCACTCTGTTTCTCCATGAAACGATTCATATGTCGGGCAATAGATTCAAACTCATCGCCGCCCTCTTCCGGTAAACGACGAGACAGATCGGCTTCTCCCTGGGACAGATTAACCACTGCTTCATCAAATTTACGTACCCGGATAGTAATATAGCTGCTCATATATAACAGACTGCCCAGTAATACGACCAGCGCAATAACAACACCGGCCAAAGATGCATTGGCACCTGAATCAGACATCTGTTCAAAATCACGGGTATACTGATCAACCAGTACACGGTACTGGTTTTCCAGAATCTCCAGTCCTTTCACCGCCGGGTCATCGCTAATCTTCACCTGCGCATCAATTTGCTCTGCTGTCATGCCCTGCTTTACAAAACCTGCCACCCGGTCTGTCTCATGACGATACTTCTGGTAAACCTCTTCAATATCATCCAGCGCCTTTCTTTCTTCAGCTGTAATAGAAGCAATTGAGCGGTATTCCGTGATGGTTTTCTGGATAGCGTCGTGGTTCTTAATAATGCGTCCGTGATACTTTTCCTGTCCTCGTAACACATAATTTTTAAAATTATGTATCATAGCACCATATCCGGCGTTTTCCCTGATAAGTAGTAAGGCTTCTTCACGGGCAAGCGCATCATCCCGGAGCTGTTGCCAACTGGTTTCCTGTTCTGCAATTAAAGATCTTTGCATGATAAACAGAGCAAGAAAAGCGGTAATCAGAATTGCAATAATAATATAAAAACGAGTTTTCAGAGTTAAACCGGGCATAGTGCATCCCTTTGTAAACTAAGCATATATATCCAACGATTAATTGTAACTATTCAGCCCGCTCTCAACTATTTGCTACCTTGACGAATAGTTGAGATCTGTCAGTTTATGCATAGCAACAGACATTGAAGAGCAT
>NZ_JACJFM010000084.1 GCF_014164585.1 Oceanospirillum sediminis
CGTGAAAACCAAAGATGAAATAACACGTATTAAAGAACTTCAAAAAGAGATTGAACAACTAAAAAAATTGTTGTTAAAGAAAGACTTAGATGCTATGATTCAAGATTCATACCTGGAAGTTGCCGCTGAAGATCTTGGCTACAAATCTGTTGCAGAACTAAAAAAAAAGCTAAATATAGAGCGTTAAGTAAGACTAAAGACAATGCTAATGGATCTGCGTCTTTAACCACTATCTGTATGGCTTTCGGGCTTAAACGTGATGCATACTATAAGTATAAATATAGAGATGACAAACGTTTAAAACTTGAACAACAGGTCATTCAAATAGTCCACAAAAGACGCAGATCTCTTCCCAGAGAAGGTGTGCGTAAACTTAAATTATCATTGGATGATGAATTTAACAAGGCCAATCTCAAAGTCGGAAGAGATACTTTGTTTAATATCCTTAGAAAACACAATATGCTTATAACCAGAAAGAAACCCAGCTACAGAACTACCAATTCTTTGCATAGGTTCTATAAACATAAAAACATCATTAAAGATGTACTTGTTAATAGACCCAATCAGGTTTGGGTATCTGATATTACATACATCAGAACTGTAAAAGGATTTTGTTACTTGGCGCTCATAACCGACATGTATTCAAGGAAAATCATTGGCTATGACCTTAGTGATAGCCTGGAACTTAGCGGTTGTGTCAGAGCGCTTAAAAAGGCTTTATATAAAGCTAAAAACACTCAGAACCTTATACACCACTCGGACAGAGGAATACAGTATTGTAGCAATCTATACACGCAAATTTTAAAGAGAAACAACATCAAAATTAGTATGACAGAAGAAAATCATTGCTACGAAAATGCTATTGCGGAACGTGTTAACGGCATCTTGAAAGACGAATTCTATCTCGACCAAACCTTTGATAGCGTACAACACGCCAAAAGAGCAACAAAAAGTGCAATTAATCTTTACAACCAAATAAGATTACACGTATCTTTAGATTATAAAACACCAAATATGGTATACCTGCCTGCCGGCAAGGCAGGTTTAAAAACAGCGTAAATCAATTTTTAACCTGTAGCCATATTTCAGGACTAGACATTTGAACAAACAGAATAGATGACAGAAAAAATAAACGA
>NZ_JACJFM010000085.1 GCF_014164585.1 Oceanospirillum sediminis
GACAAACCTGCAACTCGTCGCCGTGCTCACGCCATCTTACTGAGCCATAAACAGTTCTCCATGGATCAAATAGCCCATATTCTTGATATCACCCGCGAAACAGTCGGAATTCTGATTACTAACTGGGAAAACAATGGGTTAGATAGTTTAGAGGGCAAGCCCCACCCTGGCCGTCCTCCTATATATAGTGAAAGTGAAATAGATGACTTTGTGGATCTGCTTCAGAAATCGCCCCACCAATTGAAAACAGCACAGGCAAAACTGGAACAAGAAACAGGCAAGCATTCCTGTTCCATGACTCTGAAACGAGCATTAAAAAAAAGAGTATAGCTTTAAACGGATCAGGTACTCACTGAAGGATCGTCGAGATGAAGAGGATTTTCGCAATACCCAGGGGATGCTATCAGAGTTCAGCCAATGGGAAAAAGAAGGTAAGAGCGAGTTGTATTACTTTGATGAATCAGGCTTTTCTCAGCGATCCTCTCTGCCTTATGCCTGGAGCCCAATAGGTGCTCCCCTGGAAGTTCCAGCTTACAGCCATAGTCGAAGGCTCAATGTACTGGGTTTTCTCAGCCAGCAAGGAAAGTTGTTTTATCACTCAACGACTGAGAGGGTGACGGCGGATGTTGTGGTTGAAGCCTTTAATCAGTTTATTGAGCAGAAAGACCCGGAAAGCTTCATTGTAATCGTACTGGACAATGCCTCAATGCCTCAATGCATCGTGCAAAGAAGTTCAGAAAGGCTTGCTATGACTGGGTCAATAAGCGGGTATATGTCATTTTTTTATCGAGCTATTCCCCAGAGTTGAATCTAATAGAAATTCTATGGAAGAAGGTGAAACATGAGTGGTTGCCGCTAACTGCATATCTAAGCTTTGATGCCTTATGTAAGTCTGTTCATGAGATTCTGAGGAGCTATGG
>NZ_JACJFM010000086.1 GCF_014164585.1 Oceanospirillum sediminis
AGATTACAATCTTATTTGTGAATATCCATCATATAATTCAGCGGCGCGCGACTGTGGTTATTCAATTGAGTATCAAATAAAAAATGGCGTTAAATGCAGGAATGGATTTTTTTGGGCTTATAAATCTTAGTGCATATCTCACTTTCTGATGATAATAATAACCCCGCCGAAGCGGGGTTTATTAATAGCAATCAGACATCAGCTCCAGCCGCGTTTTTCCATGTGCTGCTAACCAACGGCCACTTTTAATGGTAATGCCTCCAGCGCACCCCTACGGGGGCACGCGAGGCTGATTGAGTGGAGGGATGCCCTCGCTTGAGTACATCACTTTTCAGTCTACACAGAAGCACGAACAATACTTGTGTATTGACCAGCACACGAAACTCACTCTACTAGCCACTTCAGACCAGATAATTATTGTTTTATTGGCGGGGGATTTCATTTAGTTTTGGAGTTCAACCGTTGATTTATGTACAATACCCCGGGTCGCATCCCCACCTTGTAAGATGAACTTCATAAGTGTGGCGGATGGAACCTCTAATAATCCAAGTCCCTGTGAAAGACCTCCGCCACCAACTGCATAAGCTTCACATTTATGTAAGTTAAACCCAGTAGGCGCAGCAACCCATACCACTCCATTAGCATCAAGGGCTGATACTGTCCATGTGCTTTGTTCGTAAAATCCATTACCTACGTAGTACCATCCAGGACCAGGCTTAAGGGCATCAGCCAGGCCATTGTTACGACAGTAGTCAATAACTCTTTTG
>NZ_JACJFM010000087.1 GCF_014164585.1 Oceanospirillum sediminis
TTCTTCACCGGCTTTAACATGAGTTTTAATAAAACCATCAGTACCAAAATTACTACCCGTTACCCCAACCAGATCGCCATTAACAAAAACATCTGCACCTGGCACTGCAACTTTATTCATATCCAATACGTTAATTGATAATGTAGATAAAAGATTTCCGCCAATAATGTAATCTTTAGGTATTCCAACCCCACAAGTCATTGTATTGATAGTCAGCACAGTGACGCTATCCGAACATGTAGCAATAACCTCAGGAGTGCCCGTTGTCACATCTCTGAATTCAATATAAGTGGTGATATCATTATTGGTTGTTTCATCAAAGATATGTTCAACAAAATATTGTCCATTCACTTCCTGAACATCAAGCACTGCTTCCTGAACTGCAGCACCGACATCATCACCATCTGTAATACGTACCAGAAGTTTAAGATTGTCCATTCCCCCTACATCGGTAATGGCCTCTTCAGGAATGTTAACTAAGAACCGGGCATTCTGGGAGTCATTAAAATCAATAGTGATATCCGCCTGCAGGCTTATGATATCGATAATAAGATCATCTCCCTGGACCAGATCCAGGCTTTGCGCCCCCTGCTTACTTCGACCTATCAGAATATTGCCGTTATACAGATTAACATCATAAGAATGTATACCATCCTGCAGATTAAGAATAACTTCTGCTAAACCGCTTTCTTTACTGATTTCATAAACAGTTTCAACACCATCAATTACCAGGCCTATTTGTGGTGC
>NZ_JACJFM010000088.1 GCF_014164585.1 Oceanospirillum sediminis
TCTGTCTTTGTTTGCCTGTGTTTGAGCAAGTGTGCATGAAATAAGGTGTTCTGCATTGAAGAGAGAGAGCAAGAGTCCTGCCATTTTGTTGCAAAGAAGTGCATCACTTAGGCATTGGCTTCGTTTAGGGAGCTGGTTGCACATGTGAGGAAAGAAGGAATGGAGAAAAATAGGTGGAATGGATCTAGGACTTGACAGGTAGGTGAGGTTAGTTACAGGAATGGGGTATTGGGTGGATTTAGCTCTTGTTCACGGTGGCGAGGACGGCCGCGAAGATGGATTCAAGCTTAGCCTTGATCTCCTGAGCTAAAGGTGTGATCTTCTCCCTCAGGGCAGAGATCTCATCGGCGTTGATGGTCTGGGCCTGCTCGTAGGACTGCTTCAGCATTTCCTTGTACTCATTGACGTAGGGTTTAGCCATCTCCTTCAGCTGCTCCATACGCTCGGAGAGCTTGTTGCGCACTGATTCCAGAATGGGCAGCATGGCGGTCTTGGTCTCCTCGATGTTGGTGGCCACCTTGGTGCGCAGCTGCTCCACAATGGGCTCCAGCTTGACCCTCAGGGCTTCCATGTCCTGTGTGTGCTTGGCGGTGTACTCGGCGATGATGGGGTCCATCTGGGCGCGGTACTCAGCGATGTGCTTGTCGATGACCTCCTTCAGGGCAGCACGCTTGGGCTCGAGGTCGGTCTTCAGGGCATCAATATCAGCTACGATGGAGGTAC
>NZ_JACJFM010000089.1 GCF_014164585.1 Oceanospirillum sediminis
CCCCTGAGGCTGATAACAAATACCTGCACGAGATTAAGCCTGGTATTTTTATTGACGTGTACGATGTACTCATGGCGTGGAATGTCACCAACCCAGCATTGCAGCACTTAATCAAGAAGGCGTTGCAAGCTGGCGATCGCGGACACAAATCGCGCGAACAGGATTTACAGGACATCATTGACAGCGCAATTCGCGCAAAAGAACTGGAGATTAAATAATGGCATTTTGCGATATCACCATCGCGCAACGAAACGCGAACTTTACCAACATTACCGACACTTCCGCGCAACTGGTATCACTCAATAGTGACGGCAGTGCAGTGCTGAAAATCGGCACAGAAACAGCGCAATTCATCGTGCAGAATCTGTCACAGGCGAACGCAAAGCAGGTGCTGATTAGCACTGGTAGCGTGCTGTTTCTGGCTGGTAATTACAATGCACCTAATCTTGAGTGTTCACTGGTGCGCATTGTTGAAACTGCGACTGAGGAATCTGTTGATGAACCAGCAACATTGCCAGCAGAGTGAGCCGCCAAAGCCATCAGCATGGTGTGAGAAAATGGAGCGCAATGCGAAAGATGGCGATGAGGCGTATATTTATTTCCAGCTGAAGCAGATGTGGAAGCAGCGAGAAGAGTCTGAGCAAACCAGTTAAACGCAAGCCCCATTATGGGGCTTTTTTATTGCGCAGTGAATTATATTGCGCCTCGCACATCAATCCT